>NZ_FOYE01000009.1:0-356213 GCF_900115915.1 Pseudomonas sp. NFIX49
AGGTGTCCATCAGGGGGTAGGCGCGTAGCGCCGTGCGGCGAAGCCGCATACATCGAGAGGAGGTGCAGCGAAGCAAACCGTAGGCGATGCCCCCTGATGGACACCGTAGCGAGGGAACACTGAGCCTAAGCGAAGTGCCGTACGCCGGGGCTCAGCCTTTTTGGTTACTTTTTCGGCGTTTGGAAAAAGTGACCCGCCGTAAGGGCGGAACCCTGAGAAGCCGTTACCGCAGCAACGGATATACCCCCAAAACTCAAGCACAAACCCAAAACACCAAATCCCAGACAAACAAAAACGCCCGGCATTAAGCCGGGCGTCTTGTATTGACTTGATTAGCGAGCGCGGTAAGTAATACGCCCTTTGCTCAAGTCATAGGGCGTCAGCTCGACGCGCACTTTGTCACCGGTAAGAATACGAATGTAGTTCTTGCGCATCTTGCCGGAAATATGCGCGGTTACGACGTGCCCATTTTCCAACTCCACACGAAACATGGTGTTGGGCAGGGTGTCGACGACAGTGCCTTCCATTTCGAAGCTGTCTTCTTTCGACATGCAGTAAAGCCCTCGGTATCCAATGAATGGCCCGGTGCAACTGCGCCAGGCAAAAGCGGCGTGCATTGTGCCCGAAAAATGGGGTTTACGCCAAGGGGTTTAGGGTTTGCATTCAGTTCAGGATGACCCAGCGCTGATTAATGAGCAGTTCAATGGGCCGATATTGGGTCTTGTAGTTCATCTTTTTGCAGTTTTTGATCCAGTAGCCCAGGTAAACCGCCTCAAGCCCCAGGCGCTGGGCTTCGGCGATTTGCCAGAGGATGGCGTAGCGCCCCAGGCTGCGGCGTTCTTCCTGCGGCTCGTAAAAGGTGTAGACCGCGGACAGGCCGTTGGGCAGCAGGTCGGTGACGGCGACTGCAAGTAACCGTCCGTCGAGCCGGAACTCGTAGAAGCGTGAGAAGGGCAGGTCGCGTACCAGAAAAGTCGAGAATTGATCGCGGCTGGGCGGATACATGTCGCCGTCGGCGTGGCGCTGTTCGATGTAGCGCTGATAGAGATCGAAATATTCTTCGCTGAACGCCGGCTTGACCGGACGTACCTGCAAATCGATGTTGCGCTTGAAAATGCGTTTTTGTTGGCGGTTGGGGTTGAACTGCGCCACAGGAATGCGCGCAGGCACGCAGGCATTGCAGTTCTGGCAATGCGGGCGGTAAAGATGATCGCCGCTGCGACGAAAGCCCATTTCTGACAGATCTGCGTAGACATGCACATCCATGGGCTGGCTCGGATCGAGAAACAGGGTCGTCGCCTGTTCCTCGGGCAGATAACTGCAAGAGTGAGGCTGAGTGGCATAAAACTTCAAACGCGCCAACTCGGTCATGATCAACCCTCAAGGGTAAGCTGGTGAATTAAGTGTAAGCCACGCGCGCAAAAGTCGCTCAGCAAACCCAGGTCGCATGATTGGGTTGATCGAGGTGTCGGGCCAGATAGTCGGCGAATGCAGAACGGGAAATTGCCCGGGCGCCAAGGCTGTGCAGATGATCGGTAGGCATCTGGCAGTCAATCAATACGAAGCCCGCTTCCTTCAGATGTTGCACCAGCGTCGCAAAACCGTACTTGGACGCGTTGTCCGCGCGGCTGAACATCGACTCACCGAAGAATAGTTGCCCCATCGCCAGGCCGTACAGACCGCCGACCAGTTCGCCCTGATCCCAGACTTCCACCGAATGGGCAAAGCCGCGTCGATGCAGTTCGATATAGGCGTCCTGCATCGCTTCAGTGATCCAGGTGCCGTCGGCGTAATCCCGGGGAGCGGCGCACGCTCGGATCACGGCGTCGAAATCCTGATCGAAGGTCACTTGATAACGCTGTTTGCGCATCAATTTGCCGAGGCTGCGCGAGACGTGCAGTTCGTCGGGAAAAAGCACGGTGCGCGGATCCGGCGACCACCAGAGAATCGGCTGACCCTGGGAAAACCACGGAAAACAGCCGTGGCGATAGGCCTGGATCAGGCGATCGGCGGACAGGTCCCCGCCGGCCGCCAGCAATCCGTTGGGATCGCGCATGGCCTTTTCCAGTGGCGGGAAAGTCAGTGAGTTGCGTTGTAACCAAGTCAGCATGGCGTCCAGGCTTGCAGAAGGGGAGGGCGGTGGGCGCTGGGCCCGCGGTAAAGTGTGCCGGGAAATGAGGCGAATGTCCTCCATTGCGGTGCTGCGTTTGTGCCGCTGCAACTTGAGCATCCGGATGCGGTCGTAATCGGGCGTTGCACCGGTGCAGGCAAGGTTGCCGATGCCAATGTGTTGCACTCAGGGGAGATGAGGCGCGAATGCTTCGCTACGTTCATCAAATACACCTCATAAGCCTTTGTCACAAAAGGTAATGCATGCTCAAATTGAACGCCGGGTGTTGTGCGTTTGGCTATGCTTGAACCTGGGGCTTCGAAGCATGGCATCGAACGCGCAAACCCGTACAATGCCGGGCTGTTACAGAATATTCGCCGCGTGCCGTGTTTATAAAAGGCGGGGCGCAGTGTTAAAAGTAGTCTCCGTTGCGCCCGTCAATTTTTTTACCTGCCTGGATTGGGCAGTTTTTTATCGTCATTCAATAGATGGACGCGCCTCTGGCGCAGGAAAAGAAGCGTTTTGAAGAAATCCACGGAAGCACCAAAAACAGTCGTTCCGCTCTGGCGTCAACAGTTGCACTACCGGCTCAAGGAAGGTGCATTGATCGCCATCGGCGCCTTGTGCCTGTTCCTGATGATGGCCTTGCTGACTTACGGCAAGGACGATCCGGGCTGGAGCCACAACAGCAAGATCGATGACGTGCAGAATTTCGGTGGCCCGGCGGGCTCCTACAGCGCCGACATCCTGTTCATGGTGCTGGGTTACTTCGCGTACATATTCCCGTTGCTGCTGGCGATCAAGGCGTATCAGATCTTCCGTCAGCGTCACGAGCCGTGGCAGTGGAGCGGCTGGCTGTTTTCCTGGCGCCTGATCGGTCTGGTGTTTCTGGTGTTGTCCGGCGCTGCGCTGGCGCACATTCATTTCCATGCAGCCACCGGATTGCCGGCCGGCGCGGGTGGTGCGCTGGGTGAAAGCCTCGGTGACCTGGCCCGCAACGCCCTGAACATTCAGGGCAGCACGTTGCTGTTTATCGCGCTGTTCCTGTTCGGCCTGACGGTGTTCACCGACCTGTCGTGGTTCAAGGTGATGGACATCACTGGCAAGATCACGCTTGACCTGTTCGAACTGTTCCAGGGCGCGCTAAACCGCTGGTGGTCGGCTCGTACCGAGCGCAAGCAACTGGTCGCGCAGCTGCGTGAAGTCGACGATCGCGTGCATGACGTGGTTGCACCGACGGTCACCGACAAGCGCGAGCAGGCCAAGGTCAAGGAACGTCTGATCGAGCGCGAGCAGGCCCTCAGCAAACACATGTCCGAGCGTGAGAAACAGGTGCCGCCGGTCATCGCCCCGGCCCCGGTCAAGGCGCCGGAGCCAAGCAAGCGCGTGCAGAAAGAGAAGCAGGTGCCGTTGTTCGTCGACAGTGCCGTGGAAGGCACCTTGCCGCCGATCTCGATTCTCGATCCTGCGGAAAAGAAACAACTCAATTATTCGCCTGAATCCCTGGCGGCGGTCGGCCACTTGCTGGAGATCAAGCTTAAGGAATTCGGCGTCGAAGTCACCGTGGATTCGATCCACCCCGGTCCAGTCATTACTCGTTACGAAATCCAGCCTGCTGCGGGCGTGAAGGTCAGCCGAATCGCCAACCTGGCGAAAGACCTTGCACGTTCGCTGGCCGTGACCAGTGTGCGGGTGGTGGAAGTGATTCCGGGCAAGACCACGGTCGGCATCGAAATTCCCAACGAAGACCGGCAGATCGTGCGCTTCTCTGAAGTGCTGTCGACCCCTGAGTACGACAACTTCAAATCGCCGGTCACCCTTGCCCTGGGCCACGACATCGGCGGCAAACCGGTCATCACTGACCTCGCGAAGATGCCGCACCTGCTGGTGGCCGGTACTACCGGTTCCGGTAAGTCGGTGGGCGTGAACGCGATGATCCTGTCGATCCTGTTCAAGTCCGGCCCGGACGACGCCAAGCTGATCATGATCGACCCGAAAATGCTTGAGCTGTCGATCTACGAAGGCATTCCGCACCTGCTGTGCCCGGTCGTGACCGACATGAAGGACGCCGCCAACGCCCTGCGCTGGAGCGTGGCCGAGATGGAACGTCGCTACAAGCTGATGGCGAAGATGGGCGTGCGAAACCTGTCCGGCTTCAACGCCAAGGTCAAGGAAGCCCAGGACGCCGGCGAGCCGCTGAGCGATCCCCTGTACAAACGCGAAAGCATCCACGACGAAGCGCCGCTGTTGCAGAAGCTGCCAACCATCGTCGTAGTCGTGGACGAATTCGCCGACATGATGATGATCGTCGGCAAGAAGGTAGAAGAATTGATCGCCCGTATCGCCCAGAAGGCGCGTGCGGCCGGTATCCACCTGATTCTTGCGACCCAGCGGCCATCGGTGGACGTGATCACCGGTCTGATCAAGGCGAACATCCCGACGCGGATGGCGTTCCAGGTATCGAGCAAGATCGACTCCCGGACCATCATCGACCAGGGCGGCGCCGAGCAACTGCTCGGCCACGGTGACATGCTCTACATGCCGCCGGGCACCAGCCTGCCGATCCGGGTTCACGGCGCATTCGTGTCCGACGATGAAGTTCACCGGGTGGTTGAAGCCTGGAAACTGCGCGGCGCGCCGGAATACAACGACGACATCCTCAACGGTGTCGAAGAGGCGGGCAGTGGTTTCGAAGGCAGCAGCGGCGGCGGTGACGGCGACGATCCGGAAGCCGACGCGCTGTACGACGAAGCCGTGCAGTTCGTGCTGGAAAGCCGCCGTGCCTCCATCTCCGCTGTACAGCGCAAGCTGAAGATCGGCTACAACCGTGCCGCGCGCATGATCGAAGCCATGGAAATGGCCGGGGTCGTGACGTCGATGAACACCAACGGTTCCCGCGAAGTCCTGGCCCCTGGCCCGGTACGCGACTGATTCGATACCCTGATCCAAATGCAATGGACGGTGCATGAAGCGCCGTCCACTTTCCCACGAGTATTCAAGAGGACTCCCATGCGTCTTATCCGCATGTTGCTGCCGGTACTGGCTCTGACCACCCTCACGGCTCACGCCGATGACAAGGATGTGGCTCGCCTGACCCAATTGCTCGAAACATCCAAGACCCTGACCGCCAATTTTTCCCAGTTGACCCTCGACGGCAGCGGCACCCAGTTGCAGGAAACCACCGGCGACATGACCCTGCAGCGTCCGGGCCTGTTCTACTGGCATACCAATGCGCCAGCCGAGCAGACCATGGTGTCCGACGGCAAGAAAGTCACGCTGTGGGACCCGGACCTGGAGCAGGCCACCATCAAGAAACTTGATGAACGCCTGACCCAGACGCCGGCGCTGTTGCTGTCTGGCGACGTATCGAAGATCAGCCAGAGCTTTGACATCACCGCGAAAGAGGCCGGCGGCGTGATCGACTTCACCCTGAAGCCGAAAACCAAGGACACGCTGTTCGACAGTCTGCGCCTGTCGTTCCGCAACGGTCTGGTCAATGACATGCAACTGATCGACAGCGTCGGCCAGCGCACCAACATCCTGTTTACCGGTGTGAAGGCCAACGAAGCGGTCCCGGCCTCGAAGTTCAAGTTCGACATCCCCAAGGGTGCCGATGTGATCCAGGAATAAACACAGAGGTTTCAACGGTACGTGATGGATCTGTTTCGCAGTGCACCGATTGCCCAGCCACTGGCCGCCCGTTTGCGGGCGACCAATCTGGATGAGTACGTCGGTCAGGAACACGTGCTCGCTCGCGGCAAGCCTCTGCGCGAGGCGCTGGAGCAGGGTGCCCTGCATTCGATGATCTTCTGGGGCCCGCCGGGCGTGGGCAAAACCACGTTGGCGCGGTTGCTGGCGGAAGTCTCGGATGCGCACTTCGAAACGGTTTCGGCGGTGCTGGCCGGGGTCAAGGAGATCCGTCAGGCGGTGGAAATCGCCAAGCAGCAGGCCGGCCAGTACGGCAAGCGCACGATCCTGTTTGTCGATGAAGTGCACCGCTTCAACAAGTCTCAACAGGACGCCTTCCTGCCGTACGTTGAAGACGGCACCCTGATCTTCATTGGCGCCACCACCGAAAACCCTTCGTTCGAACTGAACAACGCATTGCTGTCGCGCGCGCGGGTCTACGTACTCAAGAGCCTCGACGAAGCGGCGTTGCGCAAGTTGGTGCACCGCGCGCTGACTGAAGAGCGTGGCCTGGGCAAGCGACATCTGACCCTCAGTGATGAAGGCTTCCAGATGCTGCTGTCCGCCGCCGACGGCGATGGCCGGCGTCTGCTGAACCTGCTGGAAAACGCCTCGGACCTGGCCGAAGACAATAGCGAGATGGGCACCGAGCTGCTGCAAAGCCTGCTCGGCGACACTCGCCGGCGTTTCGACAAGGGCGGCGAAGCGTTCTACGACCAGATTTCTGCGCTGCACAAATCGGTGCGCGGTTCCAATCCGGACGGCGCGCTGTACTGGTTTGCGCGAATGATCGACGGCGGCTGCGATCCGCTGTACCTGGCCCGGCGGGTGGTGCGCATGGCCAGCGAAGACATCGGCAACGCCGATCCTCGCGCCCTGAGCCTGTGCCTGGCGGCGTGGGAAGTGCAGGAACGCCTCGGCAGCCCGGAAGGTGAGTTGGCAGTGGCGCAGGCCATCACCTATCTGGCCTGTGCGCCGAAAAGCAACGCCGTGTACATGGGCTTCAAGACTGCGCTACGCGCCGCCGCCGAACACGGCTCGCTGGAGGTGCCGCTGCACCTGCGCAATGCGCCGACCAAATTGATGAAGCAATTGGGCTACGGCGACGAATACCGTTATGCCCACGACGAACCGGACGCTTACGCTGCCGGCGAAGACTATTTCCCGGAAGAACTCGACCCGATTCCGTTCTACCAACCGGTGCCCCGTGGCCTGGAATTAAAGATCGGCGAAAAGCTCAACCACCTCGCCCAACTTGATCGTTTAAGCCCCCGGCAGCGGAGAAAATAGTGGTTCCATTGATTGTTGCAGTCTCCGTCGGCGGGATTGCCGGCACTTTGTTGCGCTTCGCTACCGGCAATTGGGTCAACGCCAATTGGCCGCGGCACTTCTATACCGCGACGCTGGCCGTTAATATCGTGGGCTGTCTGCTGATTGGCGTGTTGTACGGCCTGTTTTTGATACGCCCGGAAGTACCGATCGAGGTACGTGCCGGGTTGATGGTCGGCTTCCTCGGGGGGCTGACGACATTTTCATCCTTTTCACTGGATACGGTGCGCCTGCTGGAAAGCGGGCAAGTGCCGCTGGCCCTGGGCTATGCGGCCATCAGCGTATTCGGCGGGCTGCTCGCGACCTGGGCTGGCCTGTCCCTGACCAAACTTTGATAACGAGAAACCGAGATGCTCGATTCCAAACTGTTACGTAGCAACCTCCAGGACGTAGCGGACCGCCTGGCTTCCCGTGGCTTTGCCCTGGATGTCGCGCGCATCGAAGCGCTGGAAGAACAGCGCAAGACCGTCCAGACCCGCACCGAAGCACTGCAGGCTGAGCGTAACGCGCGTTCCAAATCCATCGGTCAGGCCAAGCAGCGCGGCGAAGACATTGCGCCGCTGATGGCGGACGTCGAGCGCATGGCGGGCGAACTGAGCGCCGGTAAAGTCGAGCTCGACGCGATCCAGACCGAACTGGATTCGATCCTGCTGGGTATTCCGAACCTGCCGCACGAATCGGTACCGGTTGGCGAAGACGAGGACGGCAACGTCGAAGTGCGTCGCTGGGGCACGCCGACCGCCTTCGATTTCCCGGTTCAGGACCACGTGGCTCTGGGCGAGAAGTTCGGCTGGCTCGACTTCGAAACCGCCGCCAAGCTGTCCGGCGCACGTTTCGCCCTGCTGCGCGGCCCGATTGCCCGTCTGCACCGCGCACTGGCGCAGTTCATGATCAACCTGCACGTCACCGAGCATGGCTACGAAGAGGCTTACACGCCTTATCTGGTTCAGGCCCCGGCGCTGCAAGGCACCGGTCAACTGCCGAAGTTCGAAGAGGACCTGTTCAAGATCGCGCGCGAAGGCGAAGCCGATCTGTACCTGATCCCGACCGCCGAAGTGTCGCTGACCAACATCGTGGCCGGTGAAATCGTCGATTCGAAACAGCTGCCGATCAAGTTCGTTGCCCACACTCCGTGCTTCCGCAGCGAAGCCGGCGCGTCGGGTCGTGACACTCGCGGTATGATCCGCCAGCACCAGTTCGACAAGGTCGAGATGGTGCAGATCGTCGAGCCGTCGAAATCGATGGAAGCGCTCGAGAGCCTGACCGCCAATGCCGAGAAAGTCCTGCAACTGCTGGAGCTGCCTTACCGCACCCTGGCGCTGTGCACTGGCGACATGGGCTTCAGCGCAGTCAAGACTTACGACCTGGAAGTGTGGATTCCGAGCCAGGACAAATACCGCGAAATCTCGTCGTGCTCCAACTGCGGCGATTTCCAGGCCCGCCGCATGCAGGCGCGTTTCCGCAACCCGGAAACCGGCAAGCCTGAGCTGGTGCACACCCTGAACGGTTCCGGTCTGGCAGTCGGTCGTACCCTGGTGGCCGTGCTGGAAAACTACCAGCAGGCCGACGGTTCGATCCGTGTGCCGGACGTGCTGAAGCCGTACATGGGTGGCCTTGAGGTCATCGGCTAAATGAAATATCTGCCGCTGTTTCACAACCTGCGCGGCAGTCGTGTGTTGGTCGTCGGTGGGGGGGAGATTGCCTTGCGCAAATCCCGCCTGCTGGCCGATGCCGGTGCGCTGCTGCGGGTGGTCGCACCTGAAATCGAAGCGCAACTGCGCGAACTGGTCGCCGCCAGCGGTGGCGAATGCCTGCTGCGTGGCTACGCCGAAACGGATCTGGATGGCTGCGGGCTGATCATTGCCGCCACCGACGACGAAGCGTTGAATGCGCAGGTCTCTGCCGATGCCCATCGGCGCTGCGTGCCGGTCAACGTAGTCGATGCGCCGGCGCTGTGTAGCGTGATCTTTCCGGCAATCGTCGATCGTTCACCGCTGATCATCGCGGTCTCCAGCGGCGGCGATGCGCCGGTGCTGGCCCGGCTGATCCGCGCCAAGATCGAAACCTGGATTCCTTCGACCTACGGCCATCTGGCCGGTCTGGCCGCGCGGTTTCGCGATCAGGTCAAAGGCCTGTTTCCGGATGTGCAGCAGCGTCGCGGTTTTTGGGAGGACGTGTTCCAGGGGCCGATCGCCGACCGGCAGCTGGCAGGACAGGGCGCCGAAGCCGAACGTTTGCTGCAAGCCAAGATTGACGGCGAGGCGATGGTCACGACCGGTGAGGTGTATCTGGTTGGGGCAGGGCCCGGTGATCCGGATCTGCTGACCTTCCGCGCCTTGCGCCTGATGCAGCAAGCCGATGTGGTGCTGTACGACCGCTTGGTCGCTCCGGCGATTCTTGAACTGTGCCGCCGCGATGCCGAGCGGGTTTACGTTGGCAAGCGTCGCGCCGATCACGCCGTGCCGCAGGATCAGATCAACCAGCAATTGGTGGATCTGGCCAAGGCCGGCAAGCGTGTGGTGCGGTTGAAGGGCGGGGATCCGTTCATCTTCGGCCGTGGCGGCGAAGAGATCGAGGAACTGGCGGCCCATGGCATCCCGTTTCAGGTGGTGCCGGGGATCACGGCGGCCAGCGGTTGCGCGGCATATGCCGGGATTCCGCTGACTCATCGCGACTACGCTCAGTCGGTGCGTTTCGTCACCGGGCACTTGAAGGACGGTTCGACCGATCTGCCGTGGTCGGACCTCGTCGCGCCGGCTCAGACGCTGGTGTTCTACATGGGGTTGGTGGGATTGCCGATCATCTGCGAGCAGTTGATCAAGCATGGTCGTGCGGCCGATACCCCGGCAGCGCTGATCCAGCAGGGCACCACGGTCAATCAGCGGGTCTTCACCGGCACGCTGGCCGATCTGCCGCGGCTGGTGGCGGAGCATGAAGTGCATGCGCCGACGCTGGTGATCGTCGGCGAAGTGGTGCAATTGCGCGAGAAACTGGCGTGGTTCGAGGGCGCTCAGGGTCAAATCTGACGACTCTGAAAGGATCGTTCCCACGCGGTGGGAACGATCCTGCTCTCAACCTCTGCGCCAAACCCCTTTCCCGCCCAACCGGTCCCGGTCATGGGCAACACTGAAATCCTGCTCCGGCCCTTTCGGCACCACCCCGGTCGGGTTGATGGTCTTGTGGCTGCCGTAGTAGTGATTCTTGATGTGCTGGAAATCCACGGTCTCGGCAACGCCCGGCCACTGGTACATCTCACGCAGCCAGTTCGACAGGTTCGGATAATCGCTGATCCGCCGCAGATTACATTTGAAATGCCCGTGATACACCGCATCGAAGCGAATCAGCGTGGTGAACAAGCGCACGTCCGCCTCGGTCAGGTATTCGCCCGTCAGATAACGGTTGGCGCCCAGCACCTGCTCCAGATGATCCAGTTCGGCAAACACGTCATCGAACGCTTCTTCATAGGCTTTTTGCGAGGTGGCGAAACCGGCGCGATACACGCCGTTGTTCACGGCAGGGTAGATCCGCTCGTTCAGCGCATCGATTTCGCTGCGTAACGGTGCCGGGTAGAAGTCCAGATCGTTGCCGGTCAAGTCATCGAACGCACTGTTGAACATGCGGATGATCTCCGCCGATTCGTTGCTGACGATGCGCTTGAGCTTTTTGTCCCACAGCACCGGCACGGTGACGCGGCCGGTGTAGTCGGCGGTGTCGGCGGTGTAGCGCTGGTGCATGAAATCGAAATGGTCGAGTTTGTCGCCGGTCGAGCCGAGGTTCTGATCGAAGGTCCAGCCGTTTTCCAGCATCAGCCAGCTGACGACTGAAACGTCGATCAGGCTTTCCAGGCCCTTGAGCTTGCGCAGGATCAGCGTGCGATGCGCCCACGGACAGGCGAGAGAGACATAAAGGTGATAACGCCCGGCTTCGGCGGCAAAACCGCCTTCACCGCTCGGGCCCGGCTCGCCATTGCGAGTGACCCAATTGCGGCGCTGCGCCTGTTCGCGCTGGAACGCGCCGTCCTTGCTGCTTTCGTACCACTTGTCCTGCCAGCGGCCGTCGACGAGTAAACCCATGATCAAGACTCCAGAAACCAATAATTCGTTGGAGTTGAGTCTATTCCGATGAGTTCGAACAAAAAGCGCAAAGATCGGGCGTTAATGATCGGTTAAATCGATTTATCCCGCGCGGCCCAGTATTGCTCCGCGGTTTCAAAAGCCTGTTCACGGCTTTGGCCGAGGCCGCGCAGCGCCAACGCCATGGTCGAGATCAACGCCATTTGCGGGTAACTGTCGACCACATCGCCGCGCCAAACGGCCTTCAAATGCTCGATATCCAGCGACGCCGGTTTGACGTGACGCTGCGCCGACAGCTGCGGCCATTCCTCGTCCCAGCTCTCGCCGCCGGTGGTGCCGTACAAGTGGCTGTCGGCATCCGGGTTGATCTCGATCTCGCCGCCGTCGCCCTTGATCACGATCGCCGTGTCGCCGAGCAGGCCGCTGGCATCGCGGTGCACCGCCTGATAGCCGGGGTGGAAAATACTCTGCAGGCCGCAACGCGCGCCCAGCGGATTGAGAATCCGCGCCAGTGAGTGAATCGGCGAGCGCAGGCCGAGGGTGTTGCGCAGGTCGATCATCCGTTGCAATTGCGGCGCCCAGTCCACCAGCGGCATGAACGCCAGACCACCGTTGTCCAGCGCCGCGCCAACCTGTTGCCAGTTGCGGCACAGCGGAATGTTCAGCTCACCGAGCAATTGTTCGGAGTACAAGCGCCCGGCGGTGTGTGCGCCGCCGCCGTGCATGAAAATGCGCAGGCCGTTCTGCGCCAGGCACTTGGCGGCCAACAGATACCACGGCAGGTGACGCTTCTTGCCGGCGTAAGTCGGCCAGTCCAGATCGACGTTCAGCGCCGGGGCCTGCAAGCGCTCGCGAAGGGCCTCGGTGAAACCGGCCATCTCCTCGGCGCTTTCTTCCTTGTGCCGCAGCAACATCAGGAACGCGCCGAGCTGGGTTTCTTCGACCGCTTCGTCGAGGACCATGCCCATGGCTTGCCGGGCTTCCTCGCGGGTGAGGTCGCGGGCGCCGCGCTTGCCCTTGCCGAGGATGCGCACGAACTGGGCGAATGGATGCTCGGCGGGCGTTTCGAGGGTCAGCGCTGGATAGTCGGTCATAGGCAATTCGTCGGTTTGGGCAGGCCCGCCAGTTTCGCGGCGAGTTTGGCAGGGGTGCCTTTGAACAGTCGGTTCAGGTGCAGGCTGTTGCCTTTCTCCGCGCCGAGCTTGAGTGCGGTGTACTTGATCAGCGGCCGGGTGGCCGGTGACAGCTGGAATTCGGCGTAGAAGCTGCGCAGCAATTCGAGGACTTCCCAGTGTTCCGGGCTCAGTTCGATATCTTCGGCAGCGGCGAGGGCGCTGGCGACTTCGGCCGACCAGTCGTTGAGGTCGACCAGAAAGCCGTCCTTGTCCAGTTCAATGGCGCGGGCGCCGATGGTCAACGCATTCATAGCCAGCTGTTGACCTTGTCGTGGTGGATCGACAGCTCGACGAAGGCCGGATAATCGATGGCTTCGGCCCAGTCCGGAACCTGCACGGCACGGGCTTGCGCGTCTTCGGCCAGCACGAACAATTTCACCTGACGTATTTCCAGCGCACTGAACGGCGCGGTGCCAGGCTGCAGCGCATAAACGGCATCGCCAGACAGCAACAGTGCATCGGCAGAACCGAGCAGGCGCAGGCAACTGGTCAGGCGTTCGTCGCCGAACGGGGAGTGGGACAACACATGCAAAGTCGACATCAGAGGGTGATCACCTGGTCGTAACGGTCAATGAGGGCGGTGATTTGCTCGGCGGCCAAAGGCTGCGCCTCGTCCAGCGAACGATCGCCGAGGCCGCGAACACTGGCGCTGTCGGCGCAGTAGAACAGCTCTTCGACGCCAAACATCGGCAACGCTTGCAGGTTGGCGCTCAGGTCTTTCTGTTGCAGGGCCTTGGCGTTTTGCCCGGCTGCCAGTTGCAGCACGCCGTCGTCGAGAAACAGCAGACCGATCGGCAGATCGAAGGCGCCGCCGGCCAGCACGATGTCCAGCGCTTCGCGGGCGCCGGGACCGGACCACGGCGATTGACGGCTGATAATCAGAAGGGATTTGGCCATGTCATGCGCCTCCGAAACAGATGAGGCGGTCGGCATCCTGCACCGCGTCATGCAACTGACCGAGGCCGGACAATTCCCACGGCGCGCTGACGGCCACGGCATCACGCTGATAACGCCCGGCTTCCTCGGCATTCAACACGCCACGGCGCAGGGCGGCGGCGATGCACACCACGCCATCGAGGTTCTGTTCGCTGATGAAGGTTCGCCACTGTTTGGGCAGGTCCAGTTCGTCCTGCGGCGTGACCACGGCGTCGGACGCGTTGTGGACCCCGTCCTGATAGAAAAACAGCCGGACAATCTCATGCCCGCCGGCCAGCGCAGCCTGGGCGAACAGCAGGGCGCGGCGCGAGGAGGGCGCATGGGCGGCGGAAAACAGCGCAATGGCGAACTTCATGACGGACTCGATCAGCAAAACTGCGGCCATGATAAAGCTTTCTCGGCGGGGCGGCGAAGTGGATGTTTCCCGCGCCCGTCTCGATACGAGCAGGCGTCCGTCAGCGCGGCATGTAGCCCAGCTGCCAGCGCCGCGGAATTTTCAGGGTCAGCAGCCCCAGTACGGCGGCGAACATACCGCTGACCAACATGGCCTTGAGTCCCAGATGATGTTCCAGCGCTGCCCCCAGAATGGCGCCGACCAGCATTCCGCTCCACGGCACCAGTTGCACCCGCCAGCCGCTTCGCCGTTCGCCGAGCACCCAGCGGCCCAATCCACGGCCGAATCGGGACAGGGCGCCGGTGACGTACGTCAGCCCGACCGGCAGGCCGTTCACTTCTTCCACCGCCGCGTTGAGCATGCCCATCGCAATGATCGCCGCCAGCAGGGCCGGCAGTTGCGTGTCAAAGGGCCAGGCTGCCAAGCAGAGCAGAGCGGCGATGGACAACAACAAGGGCAGCGCCCGCCGACCACCCAGTCGGCTGACCACAACCCCGAGTGCATTACCGACAATGAACGTCGCGACCAGCAGGATCAGCCTTAATGTCAGTCCGCTGTCGCCATCACTGATCGCCACCGCCAGCCGCGTGGTGTTGCCGCTCATAAAGGAAACGAAATCGCCGCTGGCCATGAAGCCGATGGCGTCGGTCATGCCGGCCAGTACCGACAGGCTGGCAACCAGCGCCAGGCCCACACGGCCGCGCCATTTCTGTATGTGAAGATGTCCGGGGCTGGCGCGGTGGGTCGAGGTGGAAGGCAGCATCGAGGCAGCGTCCTTGAGCGGGGTTTACGGTTCTATGCCATACAGATCGCAATATTCCAGCCAGTCCATCCCGGCCATTTCCGCCACTTCACGATGCACTTCCAGGCGTTGCGCCTGATACTCCTCGGGCGTCGCGGCGGTGAGCTGCAACGTCAGTTCCCAGGCAAACAAACCTTGGCTTTCGGCCTCGGCTTCGAAGGCTTCGTGCAGGCGTTCTTCGCGGTACTGCGCCGGAGTTTCGCCCTTGGCTTGGGCCAGCAGCGGGTTGAGGTGGTCGAGGGCTTCGCGCAGCTCGGGGCGTGCATCGAGAAACAGTTTCAAGGCTTGTTCGTGTCGCTGGTCAGTAGGCGCCATGGGCTTTCCTTGTGAGGCTGGTCACCGTTAATGTGCCGCAGGCGCCGGCATGTGTCGCGTTTTAAATGCAGTAAAGCAGAACGATTTTTGCCGGTGCGGTGATACAGTCCGCTTTTTTCCGAATGAGCGAATGCAATGCGAATGCTGATGGTGGCACTGGCGGCAGCCCTGCTGGCCGGTTGCGCGGGTTCGGCGATGGAAGACGCCCGCACGCAAACCCCTTACAAGACCCTGAATTCGGACAAACCCGAAAAAGTCGTGGCCCAGTGCGTGCAATTTGCCTGGCAGGACGAAGCGGTGTTCGGCGTGGACGCGGCGGCGTATCTGCAACCGGGCAAGAAGGGCGGTTCCACGGTCTATACGCGCTCGGCGGAGTCGTTTGTCGACTTGAGCACGGATGCGTCCGGCACGGTGCTGAATTATTACGCGCAGAAGGATGATTTTGTGGCCAAGCGCCGCTTGGCGGCGCTGGCGACCTGTCTGTAACGGGCGGCTGGATGCGTTGATTTTGCGACCCTCACCAGCCTGCGGGCGAGGGTCGCTGAAATCAATCAATCAAGCGTTTCTGGAAGAAATGCCGCTTGTGCCCCAGCGGATAATCCACAATCTCGCCACACTCGCTATAACCCAGTTTTTTGTAGAACCCGGGCGCCTGAAAATCAAAGGTATCGAGCCAGATCCCCACGCAGTCTTTTTCCCGGGCGAATTCCTCGACCATGTTCATCAGCTTCGAGCCGATGCCCTGTCCCCGGCCTTGTTCCGGCACCGCCAGCAACTCGATAAACAGCCATCGATAGAACGTGTGCCCATAGAGGCCACCGAGGATCGCGTCGTTGTCGTCGCGCACCAGCAGCGCGACCGGTTCGTACAGCGACGGCCCGGCCTTGGCAATGTTGTAGGCACGCAGCGGCGCCAGGATGGCCGCGCGCTGTTCTTCGGTGGGGTCCTGCGACAGCTCGATCCGCAACGTCATGTTGTCTTCCTTGTAGTAATGAATCGGCAGCCTATCGCGCCACAGCCGATTGAAGCAATCGCTTGGAACCGTCGCTCCTGCGCCGCGGTCTAGCCCTTCAGGGCGTCCATCCGGTACGCGTTTGCCTGGGAGATTCCATGAACATTTTCGAAGCCCTGCGTGAAAGCCACGATCGTCAGCGGACCTACGCGAAATCGTTGATCAAGACCAGCGGTGACACCCCGGAAAGGGTTGAGGCCTACAAACAGCTGAAAGCTGAGCTGCAGGCCCACGAAACCGCCGAAGAGCGCCACTTCTATATCCCGTTGATGGAGATCGACAAGGGTGTCGACCTCAGTCGCCATGCCATTGCCGAACACCATGAAATGGACGAGATGATGGAAGAGCTCGACGAGACCGACATGTCCAGCCCGGCCTGGCTGGCGATGGCAAAAAAGCTCGCGGATAAGGTCCATCACCACTTGCAGGAGGAAGAGCAGAAATTCTTCCAGATGGCCGGCAAGCTGCTCGACGACAAGCAAAAGGAACAGCTCGCCGGGCAGTATGAAAAGGAGTTCAGAGCGCAGCTTCCCTGAACCGGTGAACGCAGGTGTTTGTAATGACGCGGTGTAGTCTTTTTGCCATGCGTTGAGTGAGCGTCGTCGCAATGAGCTGTGTTTATATACAGTGTTTTCGGCATTTTTGAAGTTTCGCCGAGGCCGACTGCGACAAAACCGCCGATGGACAAAAAATCCCCCTCCGTTAGCTTGAAGGCCTCTCCTCGGACTGGAGAGTTCTTAAATCAACGGAGTGAAAAACATGAACCAACCACAAGCTCAAACCCAACTGCGACACGGTCGCGTCATTTCCCCTGCAAGCCGCGGCGCGGTGGCCATCGAGCAAGGATTGCTCGGTGGCTGGCAGGTCAATGAAATGGAGGGCGGCAAGAACTTCCCGGCACTCGCGGCTGGTCCGTTCCCCGCGCCGTTCGAAAGCGACAACCCGAGCGTCGTACCGCCCGCTGACGGCTATATTCTCAGTGGCGGCAAGAACGACGCACGTGACTGTGTGAACTTCACCGCAGAAGAAATGAGCAAGAAACTCGGGCGCCCGTTCTCCTGGCCACTGCTCAATGTCACTCCCGGCCAGACCCTTGAGGTCAAATGGGAATACACCGCGCCGCACACCACTCGCGGTTACCGCTGGCTGATCACCAGAGATGGCTGGGACCCGAAACAACGCATCACCCGAGCGCAATTGGAAGCGCAACCGTTTGCCGAGGATTTCTATCCGCAAGTGCCGTACTACAGTCATGCGGCGGAATTGAAAGCCAAGGTCACCCACACGGTGCAACTGCCGGGCAACAAGCAGGGGCATCACGTCATCGTTCTGATGTGGATCGTCGCCAACACCGGCAACGCCTTCTATCAGGCCTTCGATGTGGACTTCAAATAAGTCCGCAACGTCCACCCACACGTTCTGAAGGATTAGAACATGTCAAACATTGACTTCACCCTATTGAATAACCAGGCCAGCGATGCGGCATCGCTGATGCCGAGCCTTGCCGGCAAGAAGATCCTCATGGGTTTCTGGCACAACTGGCCGGCCGGCCCGAGCGATGGTTACCAGCGCGGCCAGTTCGCCAACATCACCCTGGAAAACGTCCCGAAGGAATACAACGTGGTCGCGGTGGCCTTCATGAAGGGCAGCGGGATTCCGACCTTCAAGCCGTTCAACGTCTCCGATGCCGAGTTTCGCCGTCAGGTCGGCGTGCTCAACAGTCAGGGGCGGGCGGTGCTGATTTCCCTGGGCGGTGCCGATGCGCACATCGAGTTGCGCGCCGGTCAGGAGCAACCGCTGGCCAACGAAATCATCCGTCTGGTGGAAACCTACGGCTTTGACGGCCTGGACATCGATCTTGAGCAGAGCGCGATTGATTTCGCTGCCAACAAGACCGTCCTGCCGGCCGCGCTGAAACTGGTCAAGGATCACTACGCAGGCGAAGGCAAGCATTTCATCATCAGCATGGCGCCGGAGTTTCCGTACTTGACCGCCTCCGGCAAATACGTCGGATATCTGCAGGCGCTGGAAGGCTATTACGACTTCATCGCTCCGCAGTTCTACAACCAGGGTGGTGACGGGGTCTGGGTGCCGGAAGCCAATAACGGCAGCGGAGCGTGGATCGCCCAGAACAACGACGCGATGAAAGAGGATTTCCTCTATTACCTGACCGAGAGCCTGGTGACCGGCACTCGCGGTTTCACCAGGATCCCGGCGGACAAGTTCGTCATCGGCCTGCCGGCCAACGTCGATGCCGCCGCCACCGGTTACGTGATCGACAAGACCGTGGTCGGCAACGCGATGAAACGCCTGGCGGTCAAAGGGCATCCGATCAAGGGCCTGATGACCTGGTCGGTGAACTGGGACAATGGCACCAGCAAGGATCGCGTGCCGTACAACTGGGAGTTCTGTCGGCGTTATGGGCCGCTGATTCACGGCGCGCCCTCTGCGGCACAGGGTGCTGATGCAGCGACGGTGAACGTGGCACATCAGTAGTCAATGAAGGAAAGCCCGGTAGCGCTGCCGGGCTTTTTTTCGTCGGCGGTTCGCATCATTTCACCTACCATGGCCATCTTCCGATGACAAAAAAGGATCAGGCGTCATGTCTAACACAGCCGAGCGGGTCAACATCGTCGATACCCAGGTGTTGTCCCACGACTGGTATCTGCTGAAGAAAATCACCTTCGACTATCACCGCAACAACGGTGACTGGCAGCGCCAGACGCGCGAGGTCTACGACCGTGGCAATGGCGCGGCGATTCTGCTGTTCAACCGCGAGCAACGCACCGTGGTGCTGACCCGACAGTTCCGCCTGCCGGTGTTCGTCAACGGTCACGACGGTTTGCTGATTGAAGTGGCGGCCGGACTGCTCGAAGGCGCGGCGCCGGAGCAGCGCATCCGCGACGAGGCCGAGGAAGAAACCGGTTACCGCGTGCATGACGTGAAGAAGGTGTTCGAGGCCTACATGAGCCCCGGCTCGGTGACCGAGAAATTGCACTTTTTCATCGCCGAGTACGATGCCTCGTCAAAGGTCAGTGAAGGGGGCGGTCTGGAAGAAGAGACCGAAGAACTGGAAGTGCTGGAGTGGCGTTTCGACGACGCGCTGGCGGCGTTCCAGCGAGGCGAGATCTGCGATGCCAAGACCATCATGCTGCTGCAATACGCGGCGATGAATAACCTGTTTGGCAGTTAAAACAAGTCACCGGTTTTACCAATGTTCGACCACTGGCCACCCTCCAGGGTCAGCAGACGCTCCTTGGCTTCCAGGCCTCCGGCAAAACCGGTCAGTTTGCCTGAGGCGCCGATGACTCGATGGCACGGCGCAATGATCGAAATCGGATTGCGCCCGTTTGCCGCGCCGACCGCACGCACCGCACTCGGGTGGCCGATCTGTTCGGCAATCTGGCTGTAGGTGCGGGTTTCGCCAAACGGAATGGTCAGCAACGCGGCCCAGACCTTTTTCTGGAATTCGGTGCCGGCAAAGTCCAGCTCCAGATCGAACGCGTTTCGCGTTCCTGCAAAATATTCTTCCAGCTGTCGCGCGGTTTTCAGCAACAGCGGATTGTCCGGTGCCTCGCTCATCGGCCCCAGGCGCACCCGGTTCGGTTTGTCGTTTTCCCAGAGGATGGCGGCCAGACGTGAGCCGTTCGCGACCAGCTTCAACTCGCCGACGGGCGAGGGCAGGGTGATGAACGTGTAAGCCATGGGAAAAACTCCGGTACGGGGGCGAAAACTGCGCCCAGCATACTGCCGGATCAGGGAGGCGCAAACCGTAATCGCGACCATACTGGCTGATGCTCTTGAAGCGCTTTCCTACCTTATAAAAAGAAGAGACCGACTCATGAAGTACGAACCTTTTGCCAAATCGCTGATTGCGACCTCATTGGCGCTCAGCTGCCTTATGGCCCATGCGGCTTCGGTTGCCCCGGTGGCCGCCGAAAACGGCATGGTGGTCACCGCGCAGCACCTGGCCACTCACGTGGGTGTCGACGTGCTGAAAAGTGGTGGCAACGCGGTGGATGCGGCGGTCGCCGTGGGTTATGCACTGGCAGTGGTTTACCCGGCGGCGGGCAACCTCGGTGGCGGTGGTTTCATGACCATTCAACTGGCGGACGGACGCAAGACCTTCCTCGACTTCCGCGAAAAAGCCCCGCTGGCCGCGACGGCCAACATGTACCTCGACAAGGACGGCAACGTCATCCCTGATCTGAGCACCCGTGGCCACCTCGCGGTCGGCGTTCCGGGCACCGTGTCCGGCATGGAGCTGGCACTGAGCAAGTACGGCACCAAACCGCGCAAGGAAATGATTGCCCCGGCCATCAAACTGGCTGAAGAAGGGTTTGAACTGGAACAGGGCGACGTCGAGCTTTTGGAGTACGCCACGGACGTGTTCAAGAAAGACATCAAGGATTCCGGCGCGATCTTTCTGAGCAACGGCGAGCCGATGCAGGTCGGGCAGAAACTGGTGCAGAAGGACCTGGGTAAAACCCTGCGCACCATTTCCGAAAAAGGCGCCGACGGTTTTTATAAAGGCTGGGTGGCCGACGCCATCGTTACCTCCAGCCAGGCCAACAAGGGCATCATTACCCAGGCCGACCTCGACAAATACAAGACCCGCGAACTGGCCCCGGTGGAGTGCGACTATCGCGGCTATCACGTCGTATCGGCACCGCCGCCAAGCTCCGGTGGCGTCGTGATCTGCCAGATCATGAACATCCTCGAAGGCTATCCAATGAAGGATCTGGGCTTCCATTCGGCCCAAGGCATGCACTACCAGATTGAGGCGATGCGCCACGCGTACGTGGATCGCAACAGCTATCTGGGCGACCCGGATTTCGTGAAGAATCCGATCGAACACCTGCTGGACAAGAACTACGCGACCAAGCTGCGCAACGCGATCCAGCCGCAGAAGGCCGGTGTGTCGGCAGAACTCAAACCCGGCGTCGCGCCCCATGAAGGCAGCAACACCACGCACTATTCGATCGTCGACAAGTGGGGCAACGCGGTCTCGGTCACCTACACCCTCAACGACTGGTTCGGCGCGGGTGTGATGGCGAGCAAGACCGGGGTGATCCTCAACGATGAAATGGACGACTTCACTTCCAAGGTCGGCGTACCGAACATGTACGGCCTGGTGCAGGGTGAGGCCAACGCCATTGCTCCGGGCAAGGCGCCGCTGTCCTCGATGAGCCCGACTATCGTCACCAAGGACGGCAAAGTGGTGATGGTGGTCGGTACGCCGGGTGGCAGTCGCATCATTACCGCGACGTTGCTGACCATGCTCAACGTCATCGACTACGGCATGGGCCTGCAGGAAGCGGTCGACGCGCCACGTTTCCACCAGCAGTGGATGCCGGAGGAAACCAACCTCGAAGACTTCGCCGCCAGCCCCGACACGAAGAAGATTCTCGAGAGCTGGGGCCACAAGTTCGCGGGTCCGCAGGACGCCAACCACATCGCTGCGATTCTGGTCGGTGCACCGTCGCTGGGGGGTAAACCAGTCGGAAAGAACCGCTTCTACGGCGCCAACGATCCACGGCGCAACACCGGGTTGTCATTGGGTTACTGAGCGGAGTAAAAAGGGGGCGGGCACAGGTCCGCCCCTGTCCAAGGACCGATCAAGGAAGGCTCACCATGACCACCGCATTGCTGATCATCGATGTCCAGCGCGCCCTGTGCGCGGGCGAATACGAGTGCCACGACGCCAAACGGGTAATCGACACCATCAACGGCCTCAGCGCCCGTGCGCGCCAGTCGGGTGTGCCGGTGGTGCTGATCCAGCACAACGAAAAGGACAGCCCGTTCGCCCACGGCGCCGAAGGCTGGCAATTGGCTGAAGGCCTGAACACTGCACCTGGCGATCTGCGCGTCGACAAGACCGCCAACGACTCGTTCTACCAGACCAATCTGCAGAAACTGATCCCCCGGGAAGACTTCGACCGCCTGGTGATCTGCGGCATGCAAACCGATTACTGCGTCAACGCCACCGTGCGTCAGGCCCACCAGTTGGGCTACGACGTGGAGCTGGCGGCCGACGCCCATACGACGGTCGACAACGGCAACATGAGCGCCGAAGACATCATCGCCGAACACAACAAGGACTGGGCGCACCTGACCGGTTCCGTGGCGCGGATCGATGTGAAGCCGGCGGCCGGGATCACATTCTGACTCTTTCTTGCGCTAGAGCCCGGTTGTCCGCCAGCAACCAGTGAAAAATCCAGAGCATCGATAGCCCGAGCCCGGCATACTGCCGCCGCCTCAGGAATGGAATCTGTCGATGCTCGCTTTCAATCTCCGTCACGCCTTGCTGCTGACGTGTCTCGTATTTGCTACCACGTCCCACGCTGCCAGTTTTGACTGCGCCGGCGCTTCCAGCCCCGTTGAAAAGGCCGTTTGTGCGGATCCGTATACCTCGAGTCTCGATGAGAAACTCGGGGCGCTCTGGCGGACAACGTTGGCGCAGGTGGCTGACCCGCAAGCGCTCAAGGCTGATCAGCGTTCATGGTTGAAACAGCGCAATCAATGCGCTGCCAATAGCTCCTGCCTGCGCCGTGAATATTTGATGCGTCTGAAAGCGCTTGAATACGTGGCCAAGCCTTTCAGCTGGGATGCCACCTGGCAGATGATTCCGTGGGGCGTTTCATCGGCGGCAGAAGTCATAACCAAGCGTGTGGACGCCACGCATATTGCCTTTGATGTTTCTGCGTCAAATGGTGGCAACTCTGGTGACATGGACGGTGTGGCCACAATCGACGGTGCCGTAGCGCATTTCGCTGAAGGCAACTGCACCCTGAAATTCAGCGCCCTCAACGGTTTGCTGGATGTTGATTCCGATGGCGGTGAGGGGGCTTGTGGTGGCGGGATGGGCGTTTACTACGATGGAAGGTATGTGGCATCTGACCAACCGATCGCGATTGAATACGACTTGCTGAGCCTTGGCGTCGTGCGTACGCAGCAAGAAGATCAGGCATTACGCACGTTGCTCAAAAATGACTATCAGACGCTGCTGCAAAATAGCGGCTCAATGGCAGCCGGCGAGACCTCTAGTGATGTGCCGGGGGGTGAGGTCAATGAGTTCTGGCTGCGAGGTCTGGCTTCCAGCAACGCGGCGATTCTGATGAGCGCGCCGGGAGGCCGAGTTTGGCTGGTGCTATTGGTTTTCGATGAGCAACGCAAAGTCAGGGCGCGGTATTACACCAACGTTCCCAAATGGAAAAAGCGGGTGCCTGATGTGCTGCTGGCGTGGCATGAACGCTTGGCGGGAGAGGCGACACTGCCCCTGGACCTGATGCCCTGACTCTCACGTTCAGGTCGCAAACATCAACCTGCGAACATCACTCACCGGCTCGGACACGGCACCGCTCAACACCAGCCGCGTAATCGTCTGCGCCGCCACCGCATAATCCTCATCCTGCGGCACCTCCCGCCCGGTGATGCGCCCCATCTGCCAGCCAATGTTGGTGTAGGTGCGCGTCGCCGACCAGATGAACAACATCAAATGCTCGGGATCGACCGGCGCCAGCAGACCACGGTCGATCCAGCTGCGCAGGCACTCGACATTCCGCCGTGCCTCACCGTGCAATAGGTCGCGGCATTCGTCGGGCAACTGACGGCCGCCGAGCAGCAACTCACTACTGAAAACCTTGGCGATCGCCGGATGCTCGCGGGCGATGCGGATGCGGGCGGCAACGTAGGCGCGCAGGCCAATCAGTGGGTCGTCGCTTTCGCGCAGCACCGCCGAGGCTTCCAGCAACGGTTCGACGAAGCCGATCAGCACTTTGCCGTAGAGGTTTTCCTTGCTCTGGAAGTAGTAATACAGGTTGGCTTTGGGCACACCGGCGCGTGCGGCGATGTCGCGGGTCTGGGTCGCGTCGAAGCCGTTGGCGGCGAATTCTTCACTGGCGGCGGCCAGGATCAGTTGCTGGTTGCGTGCGCGGATGCTGCTCATGGACGGCATGGAGGTCTGGCCATTTCGGGTTCGAAATATACAAAACTATATAGCGATTAAGCCAGCGAACTCGTTTCTCGGCGCTATGCTGGTTTCAATTTCAATAACGTCAGGAAAAGGCCAATGACTCTCCGGGCCCTGCGCGCCACGACGACTCACCTCGACGCGGTGGCGAAGCTGTTCGACGCCTATCGCGGCTTTTATGGCCAGCCGTCGAACCTCGAGCAATCGCGAGCCTTTATTGCCGAGCGCATGGCCGGCAATGAATCGGCGATTTTTCTGGTGGAGGATGAAAGCGGTGAGGCGCTCGGATTCGTCCAGCTGTATCCGACGTTTTCCTCGATTGATGCCCATCGCACCTGGCTGCTCAGCGACCTGTTCACCACGCCGGCCGCCCGTGGCCGTGGAGTGGGGCGGCTTTTAATGAACACCGTCCGCGACTTCGCCGTCGAAACCGGCGCCAAGGGACTGGTGCTGGAAACCGCCACCGATAATTTCAGCGCCCAGGGTTTGTACGAATCACTCGGTTGGGTGCGCGATACGGGCTATTACACGTACACCCTCGATTTGCGCCAAAGCTGAGCTGGCGCACTCTTTTTCAGGTTTTTCCCGAATCAGGTCTTTTCCTGAACGTAGACGATCACTAGAATCCGCCCCGGTGCTCCGCAATGGAGGCTCTTTGATATCACTTTTAGGGAAGACATCATGCAATTCGGGAAAATCCTGGCGCTGGGTCTGGTGCTCGCGCTGGGCGGCTGTGCCAGTTTCACCCAGGACGAAGTGGCTCCGGTCACGCTGCCATCGATGGCCAGTTATGCCAACAAGCCAAACATCTATGTCGATTTCGACTTTTACCAGGGCGAGCCGAAAAGCGCTTCCGCCGTGGAAATGCCACAAGCTCGGGACATGCTCAAACCGCAATTGCAAACCGTCCTGAAGGATTCGGGTTTGTTCGGTCGTGTGACCTTCGACCAGTTCGAGAAGCAGCCAGGTGACTACAGCCTGCGTCTGAAAATGTACAACCATCCACCGAATGGCGGTCAGCTGGTGCTGGCGTTCATCAGTGGTCTGAGCATGACGATCATTCCAGCCTATGCCACCGACCAGTACACCATGAGCCTGGAAACCCTCGATCAGCAAGGCCAGCCGCTGTCCACCGCGAGTAACCACGACGCGGTCGGCACCTGGATGGGCATCTGGTTCCTCCCGCTGGCGTTCAATACGCCGAAAGCGGCGGTGACCGATACATTCACTCGGCAGGTCAATGCGTTGCTCAAGGAATGGGCCGATAGCAACCGTCCGAAGTATTCGGGTATCTGACTCACTCCAGCGAGTGGGCAAAAAAAGAGCCGCAATCGCGGCTCTTTTTTTTGCCCTTACTTCAGGGCCTGAATGAACTGTGGATCGCTGTACAGATTCTTCAGCAAGTCCTGCAGCATCGGGTTGTAGGCGTTGGTCGCGTTGGGAATCGCGATAAAGCCGAAAAAGCTGCTGTTCCACTGATGGCTGACATCTTTGGTGGCGTCGTACACCACATCGTTGCCATTGCGCAGGGTGAAGCGCGCAGCGATGGTGCCGTCTCCTGTGCCCATGCCGGCGTTCAACTGGTTTTTCACCACCAGCACTTGCAGATGACGGGTCGCCTGCGGGTCGAGCAGACCGGCCTTGCGCAGTTCTTCGGTGATCGCGTCCTGGATATGCGCCGGGATGCTGCCTGTCGGCGACTTGATCGGGTTGGCGCGGACCATCAACGAGCCTTCACCCGACTCGGCGGTAACCTGTGGATTGCTGATCGCGTGCAGCGGCGGGGTTTGCTTGAGCTTCTGAACGTTGTCGAAGCTTGGCTCGTAACGGGCCATGGTCATGCCACAGCCTTGCAGGAGCAGGGCAAACAACGGGATCAACAACAGCGATTTTTTCACGGCAGTTCCTTGCGCGTAGAGAAGAGGGGGGCGAATTATGGGCAGAGTGCCATCATTGAGCAACTCTGATTGCCGTCTCTCATTCACGTTGCCGCAACAAGCCTTCGATCTGCGCCAGTTCCCAGGTACTCAACAGACTGACCGGATCGGTGCCGAAGCGCTGCCGGGTGTCGAGCGTCCATTCGCGACCGTCCGGGCACAGACAATCAGCGCAGTGATGCAGGCGCTGGCCGTCGAAGTCCAGTTGCAAGCGCCAGCCTTCAATGTCGACCGCAACCTGATCCGCTCGCGCGTCCATCACCCGCAAGGCACACACGCCCAGCGCGGCATCGCGCAAGCGCTGGCACACTTCGCGGCTGGTCAATTCGCTCGGCATCCGAGGCTCCACTGGCAAAAACTGCGCGCCAGCATAAAGCGCGTGCCGACGGTTGTCAGCGATGACTGGCCCACGCCGGTGCATTTGCGTAACATCCGCAACCCTCTTTTTCCGCGGCGCTCTTTTGCGCCAATGCATGCGGCCGCGCCCGTCGGCCACTCTGTCAGGTAAGCCATGAAACCGATTCGTCTGCGCGCCGATGTCCTGGCCGGACTCACCACCTCGTTTGCCCTGTTGCCCGAATGCATTGCGTTTGCGCTGGTGGCTCACCTCAATCCGCTGATGGGCCTGTACGGCGCCTTCATCATTTGCACGCTGACCGCGCTGTTCGGTGGCCGGCCGGGCATGGTCTCCGGAGCGGCGGGTTCGATGGCGGTGGTGATCGTTGCGCTGGTGGTGCAGCACGGCGTGCAGTACCTGTTGGCGACGGTTTTGTTCGGCGGCTTGATCATGATGGCGTTCGGGCTGTTGCGGCTGGGCAAACTGGTGCGCATGGTGCCGCACCCGGTGATGCTCGGGTTCGTCAACGGTCTGGCGATCATCATTGCGCTGGCGCAACTTGAGCATTTCAAGAGCGGCGAACAGTGGCTCAGCGGCGCGCCGCTGTACCTGATGACCGGGCTGGTGCTGCTGACCATGGCCATCGTCTACATCCTGCCGCGCCTGACCCGCGCGGTGCCGCCGGCACTGGTGGCGATCCTCGGCGTAGGCTTGCTGGTTTATCTGCTTGGCCTGCCGACCCGCACCCTCGGCGACATGGCGCACATCGCCGGCGGCCTGCCGAAATTTGCGCTGCCGGACATCCCGTGGAATCTCGACACACTGCGCATCATCGCGCCCTACGCGATTCTGATGGCGCTGGTCGGTTTGCTGGAAACCCTGCTGACCCTCAACCTCACCGACGAAATCACCGAAACCCGTGGCTACCCGGATCGCGAATGCGTGGCGCTGGGGGCGGCAAACGTGGTCTCCGGTGCATTCGGCGGTATGGGCGGTTGCGCGATGATCGGCCAGACCGTGATCAACCTCAGTTCCGGCGGACGCGGACGGTTGTCTGGCGTGGTAGCGGGTGTGTTGATTCTGCTGTTCATTCTGTTTCTGTCGCCGCTGATCGAGCGGATTCCGCTGGCGGCGCTGGTGGGGGTGATGTTCGTGGTGTCGCAGCAGACGTTTGCCTGGGCTTCGTTGCGGGTGCTGAACAAAGTGCCGCTCAACGATGTGCTGGTGATCATCGCGGTAACGACCATCACGGTGTTTACCGACCTGGCCACGGCCGTGCTGTGCGGGATCATCATCGCCGCGCTGAATTTTGCCTGGCAGCAAGCGCGCGAGCTGTACGCCGATGAGCATCTGGAAGCGGACGGCAGCAAACTCTATCGCCTGCACGGCACGCTGTTTTTTGCCTCGACCACGCCGTTCCTCAATCAGTTCGACCCGGCCAGTGACCCGCAACGGGTGACGCTGGATTGCCGGCACCTGAGCTTTGTCGATTACTCGGCCATCGCTGCGCTGAAAACCCTGCGCGAACGCTACGCCAAGGCGGGCAAGCAGTTGCAGGTGTTTCACCTGTCCGAGCGCTGCAAGAAATTGCTGAAACGCGCCGGGGTCGATCACGACTGAGATCGACCCCGGTCACTGGTCAGGCATCGATAGCAGGGAAATCGATGTCGGTGAGTGCCGCGTTGTTCAGGTAGTTGGTGAGGGTTTGCACAGCGACGAGGGCGATCACTTCGATGATCTTCTTGTCGTCGATGCCGGCAGCGCGGGCGGCGGCAATCTGTTCATCGCTCAGATGACCACGGGTTTCGGTCAGTTGATGGGCGAGGGTGGCAAAGGCATTGAGCCGGCCATGACGCGCTTCGATGATTTCTTCTGCTGCCAGCCCGGCCTTGCTGGCGAACAGAGTGTGCGCCGCCAGGCAATAGTCGCAACCGTTGACTTGCGAGGTGGCCAGGTACACCGCCTCTTTTTCCTTGGCACTCAGGGATGTCTTGCCCAAGGTTGCCGAGATTTGCACGTAGGCATCCAGCGCGACAGGTGCGACGGCCAGGGTCTTGAACAGGTTGGGCAGGAAGCCGATTTTTTTCTGTACGCCTTCAAGCACTGGGCGAGTGGCGTCGGTGGCGGTTTCGAGGCTGAGAGGGGCGATGCGGCTCATGGTGATTCTCCGAAAGTCCGGTGCGAAGTGCGCCGGGGATGGAGGTCATGTTATTGAGCGCGGCTGGTGCTTTGGGTGCAAATCGTCGAGGATATGCGACAGATCGTCCAAACCTGTCCTTGCGAGAATCAGTCATGGATCGCCTTTCTACGTTGCTCAGCCATTTCGGCGTCAATGCCGGCACCTTTCACAGCGGCACGTTCTGTGGAGTGAGCGCCTACGGCGGCGACCAGGTGTGCGGGCATGTGCACCTGTTGCAGGCGGGGGAGTTGTTGCTCAAACCGGGCAATGATCCTGAAGTCTCGCTCAATGAACCGACCCTGATCTTTTTCCCGCGCCCCATGGCCCATCGCTTGTTCGCCAACGAAGTCATGGGCACGCAACTGGTGTGCGCTTCGCTGACCTTCGACGGCGGCGCGGGTAACGCGCTGGCGGCAGCGCTGCCGGATTATCTGGTGCTGAAACTCGCCGACCTGCCGGAAATGGCCAGCACCCTGGAGTGGCTGTTCAAGGAAGCTTTCGACGGCCACTGCGGGCGCGAAGCGGTGATGGACCGATTGTTCGAGTTGCTGGTGATTCTGTTGTTGCGCCATCTAATCAGCAGTCGCAACCAGCAGCCGGGCATGATGGCCGGGCTGGCCGATCCGAAGATTTCCCGAGCCTTGAACCTGATGCACGAGCAACCGGCCAAGGCCTGGAGCGTCGCCGAACTGGCGAGCGCCGCCAACCTGTCCCGCGCCGGTTTCGCCGACCACTTCCGGCGGGTGGTGGGGCAGACGCCGGTGGATTATCTGGTGAACTGGCGGATCAGCCTCGCGCAGAAACGCCTGCGCGAGGGACGACCGATCGCCCTGATTGCCGAAGAAGTCGGTTATGAAAGTCCTTCGGCGCTGGCCCGGGCGTTTCGACGCAAGACCGGGCTCAGTCCGCGGGAATGGAAGGCTGGCGCGAGTTGAAGACTATCTGGCGAATTTCTTTGCCCCGGCCACGCACAGGATCACCCCCAGCGTAACCACCAGCATGCCCACGCTGACATGCTCATGGAGCAAGGTCGCGGCCAGTGCCAGGCCGAAAAACGGCTGCAGCAATTGCAGCTGCCCGACCGCCGCAATCCCGCCCTGGGCCAGACCGCGGTACCAGAACACAAAACCGATCAGCATGCTGAACAGCGAAACGTAAGCCAGGCAAACCCATGCCGACACGCTGATACCGCTGAACGAGGCGGGCGCCAGCCACACGCTCAGCACGGCCATCACCGGCAACGACAGCACCAGCGCCCAACAGATCACCTGCCAGCCGCCAAGAGTTCGTGAAAGTTTTGCGCCTTCCGCGTAACCGAGGCCGCAGGCGAGAATCGCCGCCAGCATCAGCAGATCGCCGGTGGGCGAGGCAGTCAGGCCTTGCGAGATCGCGAAGCCGACCACCAGCGAACTGCCCAGCACCGAAAAAATCCAGAACACCGGACGCGGCCGTTCGCCACCGCGCAACACACCAAAAATCGCCGTCGCCAGCGGCAGCAATCCTACAAACACAATTGAGTGCGCCGACGTCACGTATTGCAGCGCCAGGGCCGTCAACAGCGGGAAACCCACGACCACGCCCAGCGCCACGATCAACAACGAGAACCACTGATCCCGCGTCGGACGTGGTTCGCGAAACAGCCACAGCAAGCACAACGCCAGGGTGCCGGCGATGGTCGCGCGGATGACGGTGAGAAACACCGGGTCGAACTCCAGCACCGCCAACCGCGTGGCGGGGAGCGAGCCGCTGAAGATCACGACGCCGATGAAGCCATTGATCCAGCCGCTGGTTTTTTCCAGGGCCGGGGTGCCGAGGTGGGTGGTTCGTTCCATGGATGTGGCGCTCGGAGGTGGGTTGCGTTGGATCGATCCTAGGGCTGAGAATCAGCACAATCAAAAAATTGTCATGGATACAAGCCGACATGCCGCGCTCCCGCTACAAGACCCTCGTCGACACCTATGCTGCCGATATCCGCGCCGGCCGCCTGTTGCCCGGCACGCGGCTGCCGACTCACCGGCAATTGGCAGCCAGCGAAGGGCTGGCGCTGGTCACGGCCTCGCGCGTATACGCCGAGCTCGAGGCCATGGGCCTGGTCAGCGGCGAAGCCGGGCGCGGCACGTTCGTGCGGGAAACGTCGTTGTTGCCGGGGCAGGGCATCGACCAGAAAGACGTCGCGGTGGGCATGATCGATCTGAACTTCAACTACCCGTCATTGCCGGGGCAGGCCGAGCTGCTGCGCACCGCGTTGCGGCAGCTGGCGTTGTCCGGCGACCTTGAAGCGCTGCTGCGCTATCAGCCCCACGCCGGTCGCCAGCATGAACGGGCCTCGGTGGCGCGGCACCTGCAAACACGGGGCTTGAGTGTCGAGGCCGAGCAGGTGCTGATCGTCAACGGCGCGCAGCAAGGGTTGGCGGTGACGCTGATGGCGCTGCTCAAACCCGGCGATGTGGTTGCCGCCGACGCCTTGACCTATTCGGGATTCAAAGTGCTGGCCGAAGCGCTGCACCTGGAAGTGGTGGCGATTCCCGTGAAAGAGCAGGGCCCCGATCTGGCGGCCCTCGACAGACTTTGCCGCCAACGACCGGTGCGTGCGGTGTACAGCATGCCTACCCTGCACAACCCACTGGGCTGGGTGATGCCTTTGGAGCAACGTGAGGACTTGATCGCGATTGCCCGCCGGCATGATCTGACAATCATCGAGGACGCGGCCTACGCCTTTCTGGTCGATAACCCGCCACCTCCCTTGGCGGTTCTGGCACCGGAGCGCACGGTCTACGTCTCAGGCCTGTCGAAAAACATTGCCACCGGCCTGCGTGTCGGCTTCATCGCCGCGCCGGTCGAACAGGTGGCGGCGCTGGAGCGGATCATCCGCGCGACCACCTGGAACACCCCCGGGGTGATGACCGCCATCGCCTGCGGCTGGCTCGACGACGGCACCGTCAATTTGCTCGAAGCACAAAAACGCAGCGACGCCCAGGCCCGGCAAGCCCTGGCCGCGCAGATTCTCGAAGGACTGTCGACTGTCGGCCATCCCTCTTCGTATTTCCTTTGGCTGCCGCTGCCGGAAGATGTTCGGGCCGACCATATCGTGGTGGAGTTGATGCACGAACAGGTTTCCGTCACGACCGCAGAACCCTTCACCGTTTCAGCCCATGTGCCCCATGCGATTCGTCTGGCGTTGGGATCGGTGGACATGCTTGCCCTGCGTCAAGCCTTGCTCAAAGTCCGCCAGGTCGTGGGCGCCTACCTGTAGCGCAAGTGACCGCGCAGGATTACCCTTGGCGCCGCCGAAGCTCTGGAAATCCCTGATGAAAAACGCTGCAGTGACTTTCGCCCTGATCCTCAACGCTGGCCTGCTCAGCACACCCGTTCTGGCCGCTGGTGACGCCGAGGCCGGCGCAAAAATCTTCCCGCGCCTGTGCGGCGGCTGCCATCAGGTCGGTGAATCTGCCCGCCCGGGCTTCGGCCCCGAACTCAACGGCATCATCGGCCGCCCGGCGGGGACGTCGGCGAATTACGTGTACTCCGACGCCATGAAAAACTCCGGCCTGACCTGGGATCGTGAAACGCTGACGAAGTATCTGAAGGATCCGAAGGGGGTGGTGCCGGGGACGCGGATGATCTTTTGGGGGCTGAGTGACGAGGAGAAGATTGATAATTTGTTGGCGTATCTGCAGACGTTTTCTCAGTAATGAAGCGCCTGTGCGGGAGCTGCACATTTGAAGGGGCGGGGCGTTAGCCTTGCACGCGCCCCAATTTTTCCGTGGCAATGAGTCATGCCAGGTTCAAGGATTGGCGAGTGCGGGCGATAAGTCTGATGTCCAATCCCTCGAACTTTCCCCACCATGAAAAAATTGCTCGTTGTTATTGGCGCACTCTTGCTGTTATGTGGATGCGTCACCAAGAACTTCAGTGTCGAAGATCGTCAACAGATCAAGACACTGAAGGTGCTACCGGTATTTGTTGCCGTCGATAACTTCAAATACACCAGCATGACTCAAGCCTGGAGCGCGGGACTGGGGGCCGGTGCCGGGGCGGCCACCGGGATGGCGGCCGGTGCATCGACGACACAAGTCAATGCATTGGCAGGCGCGGGGTCCGTTGCGGGGACAAAAAATGGTGATGTGCTGACGGGGGATATTTCCCGGGCAATCCTCAACAACATGAAGGCCAATGATATCGACCTGGCCAAACTGGTCCGCCAGAGTTTCGTTGACCGGGTTCAGCAGGAGCGGCTGTTCACAATAGTCGGAGAAGGCGAGCAGGCCGACGCCGAAATCGAAATCATGATCGGACAGTGGGGGCTGTGCCTCAAAAACTTCAGCGAGGTGCTGTATCCGGTGATCGGCGCCAACGCCCAGATCAAGCGCAAGGGTTCGGCGGTCTGGCGAAACTTTGAAACGATCACGGTATTCAATGATGCCAACAACCTTGCCTATCTACCGGAGCAATACGCGAAAGATCCGGAAGTCCTGCGCAAGGCATTTACCCATGTGTCTGATCTGCTGATGGCTGAACTGGTCAAAGATATGAAGCAATAAAGCGGTTTACTTCAGCGCCAGCCTCAATCGCGCAGTCACATCTTTGATCGACGCCCCCTGAATCGCAGGGGGTGTCGGGCTTTCGCCAAACTCTCGCCAGATAAACAACATCAACTCGGCGCCATCGGTGGCAGTCTGCGCATTCTCCAGACTGCCGAATGCCATGTGGTGATTGAGTAGCCAGTGTTCGGTTTCGTGGAGGATGAATCGTGGCGGGATCGAGTGCGCATCAGCCATTTTCGCTCACCTCGATGAGCGAAGCCTGGCAGGCCACTTGATTGCGACCTGCCGCTTTTGCCTTGTACAACCGCTGATCGGCACGTTTGACCAGTGCTGTCGGGGTGTTGTCGGCCGGGTCGGCCAGGCCGACACCAATGCTTACGGTAACGAGCCCGACCAGCGGAAATGTCGCTTCGGCAATGGTGGTCCGGATCTTCTCGGCGACCACTTCCGGGGTGTCCGGTTTGGCGATTTCCGGCAGCAGCACGGCAAACTCCTCACCGCCATAGCGTGCGACAAAATCGGTGGCCCGGGTGCTGATCTGTATGAGTTGCGCCAGTTGTCGCAGCACGTCATCTCCGACCGCGTGGCCGTGGGTATCGTTGATGCGTTTGAAATGATCGACGTCGATCAGCAACAACGCAAACGGCCGTCCGGTACGGCGAAACAAAAGACTGTACTCGGTGAGCTTTTCGTCAAGCCGGCGACGGTTGAACGCGCCGGTCAAACCATCATGAGTCGCCAGACTCAGCAGTTCGGCATTGGCCTGGGTGAGGGCAGCGGTACGTTGTGCGACCGTGGCTTCCAGCGAAGCGTTGGCTTCCTGCAACTCGCGCTCCTTGGCCAGCAGCGATTGGGTCATCGTGTCGATGGACTGGCCGAGCTGGGCGATTTCCCGAACCGGATGCTGCAACTGAAAACGCGTCCCCGGCTGATTGTTCTGCACCTGTTGAGCCGAGCGTGCCAATTGCTCGATCGGGCGACTCAGGTACAGCGCCAGATAGTAGGCGACCAGTGCAAACACCACCGCAGCCATCACCCCCAGCAGCAGCAATTTATAGAGCAGCAGGCGCGCCGGTTGCAGCGCGGTGTCCAACGGCTGGCGCACGGCAATCGACCAGGATAACGCGGTGCTCAAGGGCGTCGGCACCGTCACCGCACTGGTCAGGTAACCGTCGCCGACGGTCCAGCCCGGCGAGTCGGGATTGTTCGCTGCCAGTTGCTGGCCAACCAGCGCTTCCGGATACAGCACCTTGCCGTCGTGATCGACGATCAATGCCTCGATGTCCGGCGCGACGCCTTTGTGCGAAAGCGCCGCCGATTCGACGATGCGTGTCACCCAACTCCAGTGCGCGTGGGCGCCGAGCACGCCGATCACCTGGCCGTCGGCATTGTGAATCGGCGCGGCGAAATCGATGAAGCGCAGCGGTTCGCCATTCGCCAGTGCCGGCAACATTTTTGCCAGCAACACGGCTTCGTGTGGGTCGCCGGTGTATTCACCGCGCAAACCCGCCTGGAACCACGGACGCTGTTGGACAGACTGGCCCACCAGCAATCCGTTGACGGCCTGATGCACCTGACCGTTGGCGTCGGCGATGCCCATCCACGCATATTCGGCGCGGGCCTGGGTGCGCAGCTGCATCGATTTGAGGATCGCCGGGTTATCCAGATCACCACGCTCCAGATGCGGCGCACGACTGAGCAGATAAACCTCCAGTTGTCGCTCACGCAATTGCTCACCCAGCAATGCTGCGGCCGACCGTGCGGTGCTCAACAGGGCATTGCCGCTGGCCTGTTTCATTTGTTCGGTGGCGATGTGGCCGACATAGAAGCCAACGCTCAACAGCGTCAGCAGGGACAAACCGGCAAACCAGAGAGTCAGGTGGCTACGCAGACTGGCTTTGAGCATGGAGAAATGGCTGTCTTTATTGGAGTGGCGCCATGGTATGCGACATCGCGGACGGGCTGCCAGCAAGGCGTTTAATGAAAGTCTGCCGAGGCCGATATCAATGAGCCACTGTGTTCGGTAAAGTGTGCGCCGCCCGAGAGACGGATCCCGGGCGTTTACCCATGGAGTCTTGCAGTGAAATACCTCAGCAAAGTAGTCGCCGCCGCCCTGATCGGTGTGGTTCTGGCAGGTTGCACCGGCACCCCGATGAACACCAGACATTACGACAGCAGCCAATACACCGTGATTGGCCACAGCGAAGCCACTGCCACCGGCCTGATGCTGTTCGGCGTGATCCCGATCCGGCAGAACAGCCGTTTCGTCCGTGCGCAAGAGGCCGCCATCCAGGCCAAGGGCGGCGATGCCATGATCAACACTCAGATTCAGGAAAACTGGTTCTGGGCATGGGTCCTGAGCGGCTACACCACCAAGGTCTCCGGTGACGTGGTCAAACTGAAAACCGTGCAATAAGCACCGGTTGGACGTGAAAAAGCCCGGCTGATCAGGCCGGGCTTTTTGTTTGTACAGCGCTAGAGCGTTTGATTCAGGCGACGCGGCGTTCTTGCAGGCGATCAGCGCCACCTTCGGCAACGCGGCGTTCCAGCAGACGATCCGAGCCACCTTCAGCAACGCGGCGTTCTTGCAGACGATCAGCACCACCTTCAGCAACGCGGCGTTCTTGCAGACGATCAGCACCACCTTCAGCCACGCGGCGTTCGATCAGACGATCAGCGCCACCTTCGGCAACGCGGCGTTCGATCAGACGATCAGCACCACCTTCAGCCACACGGCGTTCGATCAGTCGATCAGCGCCACCTTCAGCCACACGGCGTTCGATCAGACGATCCGAACCACCCTCTGCCAAGCGACTTTCAATCAACCGATCCGAACCGCCTTCGGCGATCATGGTGTGGGCGGGTTTGGCTGCAAAAGCGTTGACTGCAAGAACCGAGAAAGCGATGCCGAGAAGGATTTGGCGTTTCATGATCGTGTGCTCCAGGGGTGTTGTTTGTTGGGTATGGAGCCGATGTTACGCCGCGGATTTTTTATGAGAACTTCATTGAACTGATGGTGACTATCGACGCCAGCAATGAATGCCGTTATCGCTGCATGTGCCTGATTTCATTGGCCAACTCGTAGGCTTGCTCACGGAGTTCGGCAAATTTTGCATTCAGTTCGCCATAGCCGCGCTTCCAGGCAAATGCACCGTTGATGCTGGTTTGTCCGAGCACGACATCATTGAAGGACCCCATCCCGCCATAGGCCGAGAGCAGCCACGTGATTCCGGAATAATCGGAGTCCAGCAATCGTGCGCGAGCTTTTCGCATCCACGCGCTCCAGTGCGCTTCTCCGTCGCTTTCCAGAACACTGATTAGCTCATTCAGTACCTTGATCAGCGTTTCGGTTTTCGGGCCCATGTTCAATGAGTGCTCCTTTTGATGAGGCGTAGATATTCAACCAGTGACGACTTCAAGACGCCGAAGAGTGAGCGTTGCGCAAAGAGCGATCAAACAAGCTGACGCTTCACGTCCAGCGCGATCGAGGCAAAGCCTTTACCTGTGCCCGGATTAGATGTCGAAGTATTTTGCATCGACGAGACGTCCTCCCAGCGATCCACGGATTCAATGTGTTCATGGAAGGCGTCCGTATCGATTTCAAATGCGATGAAACATTCGTTTTGATCCAGCAAAAGTCCGAACAGGCGAGGCATGCCGGGAAAGTCGATTTCCAGTTCCAGCACGATGGACGACGACCAGTCGATGCCTTGGTACTCTGCGTATCGGGCCAGGGCGACAGGTACACCCTGTTTGCGCCATTCACTGGCGCAAAGCATCAAACGATGCGCAACGACTGCGTTTTGCTCCTGCACGTTGAGCTGTTTTTTCTTCAGTAGTCGTTCAATGTCCATGGGAAACCTGAAATTCGCAGCGTCGGGCTAAGAGCTTACCCAGCAAACGCAAAAAGCGCGCGCAAAGAAAAGCCCGGCTGATCAGGCCGGGCTTATCTTTATGCGCTGCTTACTTATGCAACGCGGCGTTCGATCAGACGATCAGCGCCACCTTCAGCAACACGACGTTCGATCAGACGATCCGAACCACCTTCAGCGACGCGGCGTTCGATCAGACGATCCGAACCACCTTCAGCCACACGGCGTTCGATCAGACGATCCGAACCACCCTCTGCCAAGCGACTTTCAATCAACCGATCCGAACCGCCTTCGGCGATCATGGTGTGGGCAGGTTTGGCTGCAAAAGCGTTGACTGCAAGAACCGAGAAAGCGATGCCGAGAAGGATTTGGCGTTTCATGATCGTGTGCTCCAGGGGGGTTGTTTGTTGGGTATGGAGCCGATGTTACGCCGCGGATTTTTTATGAGAACTTCATTGAGCTGATGGTGACTATCGACGCCAGCAATGAATGCATGTCGGTTTTGTGAGGGATGTTTTCGTGTTCGTTCATTGCCGTCACGTCGTTGCCTCAAACGACCTAGTCTGCTACCGATACAGTTGAATGACTGTTGCCTGTTGCTTTGCCGATCGGGGGATGAACGCGATCATGCTGAGTATTCCCAATGTTTAACCAGGTGAAATTTTGCACATAGAAAAAATCAAGTTCAGTGCGTTACGAGGTGTCATTTTTCATGTCGGTAATGACATGTTCGGAGCCGATGCCGGGTTTCTCGATTTGCCAAGCGCTCATTTGGAACAGATCAATGTTTTCGGAGGACGAAACGGGTCGGGCAAGTCGACGCTGCTAGATGTGGTGCGGGCCCTATCCGAGCCTCGATTGTTTCAAACGCTTAAGCGCTCAGCGTTGAATCAGCAAGTCTTTCACGGCATGGACCTCACTTTCAGGGGAGGGAACACGAAATACCCTAAGTCTCCTTCTCCACTGGTTCTGCACGTGGAGTTTGAGTCTTCCCGCACACCACCGGTTCTGGCATTGCGCGTACTTGATCGGGCCAATCACGATGAAATAATTCTGGACGAGCTCTATTCAAGGATCCTTCCTGCAGGAATGACGATCACCGAGGTGAATAAAGTTAACCAGATCGTAGACAGAATGGGGGTTGTTATCGGCTATTGGCGCGGGCCTGAACAGGTTTGTTTAAGCAAAGACTTTGTCGTCGCGTTGAGAAGTATTCTGTCCGAGTTGGCCGGGGTCGACGAGGTGGAGCTCTCGTCTGCCGCTGACTTGCGAAATACCGCTTCTGTGAATTTGAGGCTTTCTGCCGATCCGACCATTGCTCAAGCGGTTCCGTTTGAATATCTGCCGTCAGGCTGGAAGGCTGCCTCAGGTTTGCTGGCATGGGTCAAGAAGCAAAACAATGGCGCTATTTTGGTTATCGAGGAGCCAGAAACTCATTTGCATCCGCGCCTTCAACGCGTACTGGCAATGAAGCTGGCCGCACTGGCCAGGAAAAAGGATCTGCAATTGCTGGTCTCATCGCATTCCTCGGTATTTCTCAGCCCGGAGGTTTGGAAATCTACGGATAGGAAGCCAGCAGTTGACGTTGCGCATTTTCATGTCGACGGCCAGCACATCCGTGCCTTGCATGGCCCTCGTGTAGAGAACTCACCGCAGCAGTTATTGAACGAATTGGGTGTGCGCGCCAGCGATCTCTACCAGGCGAATTTCGTGATTTGGGTAGAAGGTCCGTCGGATCGCATCTACATAAAGTACTGGTTGGAGCGTTGGTGTCAGACGAACAGGCAAAAATCCCCCTTGGAGAATGTCCACTATTCGTTTGTTTTGTACGGTGGCTCTGTCCTTTCTCACTATCAGGCGAATGAAATTCTGAAGGTCGGCCAAACCATTTCCATGCTGAGCATCAACAGGAACTCGTTCGTGGTTGTTGATTGTGATCATGACTTCAAATTTGACCAGGGCGTGCGTGTTCGTACCCGGGATGAGTCTTCGAAATACAAGATTCTCGATGCACTGAGTGAGGACAGAACCTGGATTACCCATGGTTACACCGTGGAATGGTACTTACCGCGCAAGTTCGGCAAGTATTTGATCAGAAAAAAGGACGGGACCATCGCGATCGGTACGGCGCTGACCAAAGTCGAGCTCGCAAAAAAATATGTGAAGGCTACGGCGAGTAGCGGTTTTCGCAATCTCTTCAAACGTAATCAAGCCAACCCGATCAACGAGATCGCAAAGATCTTCCAACTTATCAACGATGCCAATAAGTGAATGTCGGATGGGCTAGCCTGAAAGCCGACTAGCGCGCCAGCGGCCGAATGCACAGCTCTCCGGTGGCGCGGGTCAGGGCCAGATCATGCAGCGCATCGCGGGTCAGACCGGTGCGTGCCTTGGCCAGCCACACCGGGCAGTTCGGATCTTGACGGTAGGGTGTGAAGTCGGCGTATTGCTGCAGCAGACGGGTTTGCAACTCGTCCAGGCGTGGGCGAATCTGCTTGCCCAGATCCGGGCGCGGCGTGTCCGGCGCGGCACCGGCCGCTTGCCATTGTGCGAGCAAACCGTATTGCACCAGTTTGTTGGCCTCCATTTGCGCGGCGATCAGTTGCGCGACGTCTTCCGGGTCGAGCTTGCGTTCGGTGGCCAGTTTGCGGGCGTTGTCGATCACCTGCGCCTCACGGGGGCTGTCCTGGATCGGCTTGCCGCTGTCCCATTTGGTCAGGGCGACGAGGTCGCCGATGTTCAGGCGTTCGTTCAGGGTTGCCACTAAAGGTTGCAAGGATTCGGGTACGGCACCCGTTGTGGCGGCTTGCGTGGTGTTAGTGACCAGTACCAGGAGCGTGCAGGCGAGCAGGCGTGGAGAGTGAAGCATGATAAATTCTCGAACTTTGTAGAGTTGGAAGAGCGTCATGGTCGAGTATTGGCATGGAGTCAGCCGGTGTTGAAAGTACTTTTTATTTGTAGCCAGAATCGTTTGCGCAGTCCGACCGCCGAACAACGGTTCGATGATTGGCCCGGCGTGGAAACTGCGTCGGCGGGTACCGATCGCGAGGCGGATGTCCCGGTCAGCCCTGAACTGCTGCATTGGGCTGACCTGATTTGTGTGATGGAGCCAGCCCATCGCAAAAAACTTTCCAGTCGATTCCGCTCGGCGCTGGCGAACAAGCACGTTGTTTGTCTGCACATACCGGATGAGTACGAGTATATGGATCCTGAGCTGATCAAATTACTGGAAGAGAGCGTTATTCGGTATTTACCCGCTTGAATTTCAGTTCAGGCACCCATGCATACCGAGCTTCGTCATGACGACCGCAGAAACCCAATGATGCTAAAAGCCAATCTTCATGCACTCATGGCAAGTGATCGCGCACGCATGCAAATTCTTGAGATTGTAAGAGGATTGCAGTTGCGTGATTGCTGGGTCGCCGCCGGATTCGTACGTAGTCTGGTCTGGGATCATCTTCATGGGCGGGCGTTCTCTGCGTTGCCTTCTGATGTAGACGTCATTTGGTACGACTCGGATGACGCAAGTCCAGAGCGTGACGCGCAGTTGGAGTCATTGCTAATGACGCTGGACAGCAGCATAAGTTGGTCGGTCAAGAATCAGGCAAGAATGCATCAGCGTAACGCAGATCAGCCCTATGCTTGTGCAACCGAAGCAATGATGTTCTGGCCTGAGACGGCCACAGCCATAGGCGTCAGACTTGGTGCCAACGGCGTTATTGAAATAGCTGCACCCTTGGGCCTGCAGGATCTGTTTTCCCTCGTTGTCCGCCCTACGAGCAGGTTCCTCGCCGAGAAGCATTCGATCTATCTGGAGCGTGTCCGCGCCAAATCCTGGCATCTTGATTGGCCGCTTTTGCAGATCATGATTGAACGATGAACTCAGCTTCGTCCGCTTTTAATCAGACAGAAAAACCTTCACCGCTATTACCTCCGACAAGTCTCAAAACATCTAGCGTAATATCCAGGCAATCCTCCACCCGAGACGGACCTCAATGCAAACCCCCGCTCAATCCCCCCTCTGGAAAACCTACCTGCTGTTCCTGGCCCCGATGGTGCTGTCGAACTTCCTGCAATCGATGTCGGGCACGGTCAACAGCATCTACATCGGCCAGATGCTCGGTACGCAGGCGCTGGCGGCGGTGTCGGGGATGTTTCCGATCATTTTTTTCTTTATCGCGCTGGTCATCGGCCTGGGTGCCGGGGCAGGGGTGTTGATCGGTCAGGCGTGGGGCGCGCGTGAGTCGCACATGGTCAAGGCGATTGCCGGGGCGACGCTGTTGCTGGGGGTATTGATCGGGCTGGTGGCGGCGGTGCTGGGCAGTGTGTTTGCGCGTCAGGCCTTGCAGGGTTTGGGCACGCCGGCGGATGTGCTGGACGATGCGGTGGCCTATGCCCGGGTGATGATGTGGACCTTGCCGTTTGTGCTGGTGTACGTGCTGTTCACCCAGTTGTTACGCGGGGTGAGCGACACACTGTCGCCGATGTTGGCGCTGCTGCTGTCGACCGTTGTCGGGCTGGCGCTGACTCCGGCGTTCATTCGCGGCTGGATCGGCTTGCCGCAACTGGGCATCCAGAGCGCGGCGGTTGCAGGTCTGGCCGGTACGCTGGCGTCGATGGCGTGGCTGTCATGGAGCCTGATTCGCAAGGGCCATCCGCTGGCGCCGGATCGTGAGTTCTTCGCGGCGCTGCGACTGGACGGCGCAATTCTCGGCAAGGTGTTGCGTATCGGCCTGCCGACCGGGGTGCAGATGATTGTGCTGTCGCTGTCGGAGCTGGTGATTCTGGCGCTGGTCAACCAGCACGGCTCGCAGGCGACAGCGGCGTATGGCGCGGTGACGCAGATCGTCAACTACGTGCAGTTCCCGGCGCTGTCGATTGCGATCACCGCGTCGATCCTCGGCGCTCAGGCGATCGGTGCCGGGCGGTTGGAGCGAATGGGCCCGATCCTGCGCACCGGGTTGTGGATCAACGTGTGCCTGACCGGCGGCTTGATCCTGTCGGGTTACCTGTTGTCGCACTGGTTGCTGGGGCTGTTCCTGACCGAAGACTCGACCCGGGCGATGGCCGAGCACCTGTTGCACATCATGTTGTGGAGCCTGTTGATCTTCGGTTTCCAGGCGATCATCGGCGGCATCATGCGCGCCAGCGGCACGGTGCTGGTGCCGGTGGGCGTGGCGATCATCTGTGTGCTCGGTGTGCAGTTGCCGGCGGCCTACTGGCTGGACGGGCAGTTCGGTCTGCAGGGTGTGTGGATGGCGTTTCCGATCGCGTATCTGGGGATGCTGGTGCTGCAGACGCTGTATTACACACGGGTCTGGCAGCATCAGAAGATCGAGCGACTGGTGTGACGGGCCGGGCGGGCCTTGGTGGGCCTTGGCGGGGCTGGCGCAAGTGCCGGATGTTTGCTTAAGTCATTCGAGCCCCATCGGGCGCCGGAGCATTGCATGTCGATTCGATTGTTGTGGGCTGCCGCGTGTTGCCTGATCGTCGTCCCTGCTGCGCAGGCGGTGGAGTACACCCGGGTCAACACCACCGCCAGCCAGATCAGTTTCACCTACAACCAGATGGGCTCGCGGATGTACGGCACGTTCGGCAAGTTCGATGCGACGCTGGATTTCGACAGCGACAATCTCGCCAATGCCCGCACCACGCTGCACATCGACCTGACCAGCATCGACGCCGGCAGTGAGGACGCCAACACCGAGCTGGTGAAACCGGCATGGTTCGACACCGAGAAATTCCCGGTGGCTGTGTTCGAATCGACCCGCTTCAGCCCGGCCGGCGACAACCGTTATCTGGTCGACGGCCATCTCACGCTCAAAGGCATCACCCGTGAGGTGCAGGTGCCGGTGCAACTCAAACCCGACAGCAGCATCGGCATTTTTGACGGCGAACTGGTGCTCAAGCGCGACCAGTTCGGGCTCGGTGCAGGGGAGTGGGCGGACACCGTGGTGTCCAAGGACATCGACATCAAGTTCAAGGTCGTTGCCCCCGCGCAGTGACCGGCCTCAGTACGCTCGCCAATGCCCTGGCATCCAACGCCATTGGTTGCCGGCCCAGCGGTAATGCCCGGCGACCCAGTGATAACCCGGCGCAGGCATGACCGGAACCACCTCAACGATCGGTGGTGGCCGATGCGGGCGAACCGGTTCGACGACACAGCCCGACAGGGTGATCGCTACCAGCGCGGCAGCGAGCAAGGATTTGATGGTTTTCGCGGAACGCAGAACGTTCATGGCAACTCCTCAAGGCGTGCGTCGGGAATGAACGCAGCTGAAAAATTGGACGCCAAATCGGCGAAAGATCCGTTCTCGGGCAGATGAAATTTTTGTCAGGCGTGCACAAGGTATGATGTCGCGGTTCGCCGGTCGCTCAACTCGCCCGGCAACCTGTGTTTTACCGTTGGAGTCCGCCCGCCATGCCCCGCATCACCCACTACAAATCCCCATGCCCCGAAGGCGTCAGCAGCCAGATCCTGCAGATGGTGGTCGACTATCTCACCGACATCAGCGCCATCGGGCTGGGTCCGAGTAACCTGCTGTACAACGTTTATCAGTACGCGGTCGGCTACGAGGTGCATCTGTATCTGGAGGCGTTGAACGGCGAGAAGGGCACCGAGGTGGAATTGCTGGTGGCCACCGACGACGATGATCCGGAGCAGGTGATCGGCTTCCTGTTGTATCTGCCAGTGCAGGGTGATTGGGAGGCGTGCAACGTGGCCTATCTGGCGGTGCGCGAGGGGCATCGGCGTCAGGGCGTGGCCCGTTCGTTGATCGCGGACATGGTGGCGCGTTACCCCCATGCCGAACTGACCTGCAGCGTCGGCAAGGTGCCGTATTTCGAAGCGCTGGGTTTCGAGGTGCTGGGCCAGCTCGAAACGCAGGTGCTGATGAGCACTCGGCATTACCGCAGCAACGGGTTGCGCGGGTTTATCGACACGACGCCGATCTACCGTTCGCTGGAAGTGCAGCAGATCCACACCTACCTGCTGCAAAAGCACGGCAAGCGAGCGATGCTCGATGCCGAGAAACAGCGCGATCGGCATCTGGATCAGGTCACCCGCCGCACCGAAGAATTTGTTCGTCAGCGCCTGACCGTTCACTGATCCCTTCTCTTTGAAACGACGAAAGCCCTTGTTGCGATCAGCGCAGCAAGGGCTTTTTTGTGCCGGTGATTTCAGGGCAGTTTCACGTTCATGGTGATTCGCGCCGTGAACACTTTCTTGCCTTCGGCGTCGTGAACATCCACTGGGACGATCTTGTCGCCTTCGGTCTGCCAGTCCAGCCCTTCGCCATTGGCCACGGCGGTCACGTCGGTCTTGGCCTTGGCCAGGTATTCGACGGTCATGCCCTTGGGAATCCAGCGTGCGCCGGCGGGAATCGACACGTCGGTCATCATCCCGGCTGCCAGTTCAGCGGCGTTGCACAGGGCGATGGCGTGGACGGTGCCGAGGTGGTTGGTGATCTCGCGGCGAAACGGCACCTGCACCTGCGCGGAACCTGCCCGCAACTCGGTGACCAGTGGGTTGATGGTGCTGAAATAGGGAGCGACCTGGCAGGCCATCTGGCTGAACGCCTGGGAACCGACACTGTTGAACATGCTGAGAAACTGACTCATGGGTGGAGCCTCGCGGTTAGGGGATATACAGAATCATGTTCCGTAACAGAATATTGTTCTGTAACGGAACGGTATTCTGTCTGCGGGAAATCTGTCAACCTGTGCGCGTTTCGATCACCGGCACGGACGTGCCCTTTACCCGGATTTTCAAGGCCCATGGACACCGCAGATCTTCTCGAACGCAGCTACCCCGGCCGCCGCGCCGAACTCAAGCGCGACATCTTTCGCAAGGCCCTGCGCCTGTTCAACGAGCAGGGCATCGAGGCCACCACCATCGAAATGATCCGCGCCGAATGCGACACCAGCGTCGGGGCGATCTACCACCACTTCGGCAACAAGGAAGGGCTGGTGGCCGCGCTGTTCTTCACTGCGCTGGAGGACCAGGCGCGCCTGCGCGATGCCTATCTGGCCGACGCGACGACCACCGAAGAGGGCGTGCAGGCGCTGGTCTACAGCTACGTGGATTGGGTCGAGAACCAGCCGGAGTGGGCGCGGTTCCAGTATCACGCGCGCTATGCCGTGACCCGGGGCCCGCACAAGGACGAACTGGCCGAGCGCAACAAGACCCGCAACCTCGGCTTGCGTACCTGGCTGAGCGAGTCCGGGCGCGCGGCTGAACTCAACGAGTGCCCGGCCGAGTTGTTGCCGTCGCTGATCGTCGGTCAGGCCGACAGCTATTGCCGCGCGTGGTTGTCCGGGCGAGTGCAAGGCAGTCCGAAGGCCTATCGCGAATTGCTGGCTCAGGCCGCGTGGCGTTCGATCCGCCGTGAACCCGAACGCTGATTTTCCGAGACAAAAAAAGAGCCTCAAGACTCTTTGATGGGGAGGAAGTAGAGCCCGCGAGGCTCAAGATGCGCATGAAGCCAGGTGCAGGCTTGATTGGGGTTCAGAGCACCCGCACCTACGCAACGGCTTGGCGGACCAAGCGACTGCGTAGTTCCATCGTAGGAAGGTGGGGGGATGCGCTCAAGTACCGTCAGTCACCTGCCAGGATGGCGCGGGCGGCGGCTCTTTCGACCATCGCAATGATGGTTGCCAGCAGCTCGTCACGGGCCTGTTCGGCGCTGATTTCGTTGGTGGCGGCGGCTTGCGACAGGGCTTCGGCGGCGCCGAGCATGGCACGTAATCCTGCCTGACCGATCTCTGCGCCGTCAGCGAAAGGCGACAGCACGTTGCGGCATTTCTCCAGAAAGATCGCCTCGTATTCGCGCTTGATCTTCTCCAGTTCCGGCGTGCTCGCCAAAGCGGCGATCACTCCCGGAATCTCGTTGCCCTGGGTCAGCACGCAATCGACATACGCCGTGGCAATCACCGTCGCAATGCCGTTCAAGGTTGCTTCGGCGTTGGCCAGCGCGGCGTCCATCAGCGCCGTCTGGCGTCGGTCGAAATCCTGATACAGCGCCGCGAGCAGGCCGGCGCGGGTGGTGAAATGGTCGTAGACCACCGGTTTGGTCACGCCGGCCTTTTCCGCCAGATAACCGAGGGTCAGGGCATCGGTGCCTTCTTCGCGAATCAGTTGCCAGGCCATGTCGAGCAACTGGCGCTGGCGATCTTCCCGGGACAGGCGTCGACGGGGTTGTGTGTGTTCGGGGATTTCAGTGGTTGACATTGCTTATATACCAAACGTAACTTACTGAAGGTAACTTGCTAGTAGTAGCTTACCAATCGTAGCTTTTCGCAAGGGTAAGCCCTTGGTCAGCAATCACCAACCGGAGATTTCCCCATGCACGCATTGATTGTTGTAGATCACGATGATCCACGTTCGCTGACCCGCGCGTTGGCGCAACAGATTGCCAAAGGCCTGTCGGAAAGCGATCCATCCAGCACCTTCGAAATCGCCGACCTGCACGCCGAAGAATTCGACCCACGCTTTGGCGTGGCCGACTGGGCAGTGCATCACCGCGAATCCGCCCCACCCGCTGATGTACTGGCCGAGCAGGCACGCATCGACCGCGCCGACGTGCTGGTGCTGGTCTATCCGGTGTTCTGGTGGTCGATGCCCGCTTTGCTCAAAGGCTGGATCGACCGGGTATTCAGCAATGGCTGGGCGTACGATTTCGACGGCGACAAGACGCTGAAAAAACTCGGACGATTGCGCGTACACCTGGTCGGACTCGGCGGAGCGGATGTGCGCACTTACGAGCGCCACGGCTACGGCGCGGCGATGAAGACGCAGATCGATCACGGCATTTTCGACTACTGCGGGGCGACAGTGGCGGGCTCGGCGTTGTTGCTGGAGTCCGAGTCGAGCGATCCTGCGGTGCAGCTGCAGGCGGCGCGCGAAATGGGCCTCGGACTATTCCGCTGAAACCGGCGAGGAAGTTATTCAGTGCGCTTGAAGACTAGCGCCTTCAGACCGCTTTCCGGGTCGATATCCGGAAACTCCGGTGGATTCTCCAACCGCTGCTCGAAGCGCAGGCTCGGTGCCTCTTGGGTCACACCATCAATCAGGAAGTCCGAACCGAACGAAGGATCGTTCATGCACGCCAGCACCGCGCCCTGCGCCGTGAGCAATTCCGGCAGACGACGCAGCACGCGCTGGTAATCCTTGGTCAGCAGAAAACTGCCTTTCTGGAACGACGGCGGGTCGATGATCACAAGGTCATACGGGCCGCTGTTGATCACCTTGCCCCAGGACTTGAACAGGTCGTGGCCGAGGAAACTCACCTTGCTCAGATCATGCCCGTTCAACCGGTGATTGTCGCGGCCCCGGCTCAGCGCGGCGCGGGACATGTCGAGGTTGACCACATGGCTGGCGCCGCCCTCGATGGCCGCCACCGAAAAACCGCAGGTGTAGGCGAACAGGTTCAGCACCCGTTTGCCCGCCGCCTGTTCGCGCACCCAGTTGCGCCCGTAACGCATGTCGAGGAACAGCCCGGCGTTCTGCTTGCGGCCCAGATCTACGCGGTATTTCAGGCCGCCCTCGACGATGGTCATTTCGTCGATTTCTTCACCCAACAGCCATTCAGCGGTGCTCTGCGGCAGGTAACGATGCTGGATCAGCAGAGTGTGGGCACCGGACTGCTGCCATGGCGCCGAAGCGGTGATTTCCAGCAACAGACGCTTGAGGTCTTCCAGCTGCGAAGTCTCGGGCTCCTTGAACAACGACACCAGCACCACGCCTTGCAGCCAGTCCACGGTGACTTGCTCCAGCCCCGGCCAGCAACGCCCACGCCCATGGAACAGGCGCCGGGTTTCGGCCGGGGCCGACGTCAGCGCGTTGAGCAGGTGGGTATGGAGAATGGCGAGGGCTTGAGGGTTCATCAATCAGGATCGGCCAGCAAAAGGGCGCGCATTTTAACCGCAATAACGCGTCGGTGACTGCCCGTCGAACGGGTGTTATCGAAAAGAGCTGTATCAAAAATGAATTTCTGTAGAAGGCGCTGCTCATACCAGATAAGCAGCGGGATCAAGCCGCTAAATCGTTCATGCAATTCAGGGAGTGCCAGTTCATGTGTCCAATTTCGACGTCGAGCGCGCACCTTCCTGGCGGATTGATTCTGGTAGTTGAGGACGATCCGTTGATTCTGGAGTTTCTGTGCGAAATTCTTCAGGAGGAAGGTTTCAAGGTCGAGCCGCAGAACAGTGCCGATGCGGCCTCGCAATATCTGGAAGAGCACGCGCCGGAAGTGGCGCTGCTGCTTACCGACATCACCATGCCCGGCACCCTTAACGGCGCGGACCTGGCCAATCTGGTCGGCGATCGCTGGCCGGACAAACCGGTGATGGTCATGTCCGGTTATGAAACGCCGGAAACCTCAGGGGTGAAACATCCGGTAGCGTTTATCAAGAAGCCTTGGGCAATCGGCCAGTTGCTCGATTGCGTGGACAGTGCGTTCAAATCCAGGGCGCCGCGTCTGCACTGAAGCGTCCTGCAAGTGCTACATTGCCGGGCATCGTTGCCCGGCCCCTTGCGAGGAAGTGATCTTTTGTCAGCTCACGAGACTGTTTTCAACCGCGCGTTCGGCGCGTTCCTGTTCGACATGGACGGCACCGTCCTCAACTCCATCGCCGCCGCCGAGCGGATCTGGTCCGCCTGGGCCGTGCGGCACGGGGTGAACGTCGAAACGTTCCTGCCGACCATCCATGGCGTGCGCGCCATCGACACCATCACGCGTTTGAACCTGCCGGGCGTGGACGCCGAGGCGCAAGCGGCGTTCATCACCAAGGCGGAAATCGAAGACGTCGAAGGCATTGTCGAAATCCCCGGTGCAGCGGCATTTCTCAAGTCGTTGCCGGCGGATCGCTGGGCCATGGTGACCTCGGCGCCACGGGATCTGGCGTTGCGGCGGATGACGGCGGCGGGGATTCCTGAACCGGCGGTGATGATCACCGCTGAAGACGTGAGCGCCGGCAAACCGGATCCGGCCGGTTATCGACTGGCGGCCAAACGCCTGGGCCTGGAACCGGCGGACTGCCTGATTTTCGAAGACGCCACCGTCGGCATCCAGGCCGCTGAAGCCGCCGGCGCGCCGTTGATGATCATCACCACCACTCACCAGCATCCGCTTGAAACCACCCACGCGACCATCGCCAGTTACCGCGACATTGCGCTGAGCATCGACAGCGACGGCCAGCTGCGCCTGCAACCTCAATAAACCCCGGGCACCAGTCGCCAGCTGCGCGCGCAATAAGCGTCGTATTCGGCGCCGAACTGCGCACGCAGCAGGGCCTCTTCGGCGTGGATGCGGGCGATCAGCGGGATCAGCGTCAGCGCCGCCAGCAGCAGGCCGACCACCGAACGAAACGCCAGCGCCCAGCCGATCGCATTGATCACCAGCCCCAGATAACTGGGGTTACGCAAATGTCGATAGATGCCGTCGGTAACCAATCGGTGCCCCGGCTGAATCGCCACCAGCCCGCTGAACCGATGACCCAACACAAACACCGGCCATAAACGCAATCCGCCGCCGACGATAAACAACAGCGCTCCCAGCCAACGGGTGCCTTCGCGGCCGATGGTCCAAAAGCCGATGCGGTCGCAGTAAGCCGGCAGAAAGGCACTGACCAATCCGATTACGGCGAACGCCGGAATCACCCAGCGATTGGCCCGGTCCTCGCGCTCGCCGGTGCTCAGATTCACTTCCGTGAACAGCGACGCCACCACCATGGCCAGCGTGGCCAGGGCCACCACGACCAATGCGCCGTGAGAAAAAAACACCGCCACGCCACCGATGCCCCACATCGCCAGGCCCAGATAGGCGAGGGTGGCGAGCACGGCGACCACGGTCATTTGCGCAGACATTTTCATAGGCACCTCACGGGCTGTTCCGTTCAGTGTAGATCCCGGCACGATCCCCGGCGTTTAGCCGCTGGCAACGGCGTATGGAGGATCAACGGCGTGCGGGATTTCACTGGAGGTGGCGTATCTTGACCTCCCGGCGCTGGCGGGGGCACGGGATGTGGTGATCATTGTTTGTGGCGGGGTAAGTATCAGTGCGCAACTGGTGACGGGGTGGGCGCGGTTGGGGGCTTGAGCGCAAGCGGAAGGTATTCACCTTCGACCAATAGTCAGCACCACCGCCATTCCCGCGAGAGAGGTCTATCCTAGGCGAAGCCCTTTTTCGTGCCTACGGTGACCCGCGATGATCAATCTGGCCACGGCCCATCTGCTCACGGACTACAAGACCTGGGCCAATCAGCGTCTGTTCGACAGCCTGCAAGCGCTGCCGGCGGGGGAGACGACGAGGGAGCGCAAGACGGTTTTCAAAAACATGATCGGTACGCTGAACCACATCTACGTGGTCGACCGGATCTGGCAGGCGCACCTCGAAGGGCGCGAGCACGGTTTCACGACGTCCCATGATCTGGTGCACGCCGACCTCGGCGAGTTGCGCCAGGCCCAGCAGGAAGTCGATGGCTGGTATCGCACCTGGAGCGCGCAGCAGACCGAAGCCTCGCTGAACCGCTCGATCGATTTCAAATTTGTTTCCGGCGATGGCGGCACCATGAACGCCGGGGCGATCCTGATGCACGTGATCAACCACAACAACTACCACCGTGGCTGGGTGGTGCAGATGTATTTCGAGATCCCGCAGATGCCGCCGATGACCGACCTGCCGGTGTACCTGCGCGAGGTCGATCCGGGGTTCAAGCCGATCAGTGCGCCTGTGGCGGAAGCGGCGCCGACATGTGATGGGCAATCAGCGAGCGCAACCAGCGTTCCGCCGGATCGTTGTCGTTGACCCCGTTCCAGACCATCGACAGCTCCGAAGGCACGATGTCGAACGGCGGGTCGTCGGCGCGCAGCACGCTGCTGCCTTCGACCAGCGCACAAGCGGCGAAATCCGGCACGGTGGCGAGCATGTCGGTGCCGGCCAGAATCGCCCGCAGCGGAGCGAATTGCGGCACTGCCAGCACGACACGACGTGCACGGTTGATTCGCGCCAGATCGCTGTCGATGGCACCGCCCAGATCGCCGGAAAACGACACCAGCGCATGGGGCCGTTCGCAGTAGTCGTCGAGGGTCAGCGCGCCGGGACGATCATCGCCGCGCAGGATCTTGCAGCGCAGGTCCCGCAGTTTTTTGCGTTTGGCATTGGCCGGCAGCTCAGTGGTGTAACTGACGCCGACGGAAATCTCCCCGGACGCCAGCATCGACGACATCAGCAGGAAATTAACCCGGCGGATGACGACCACCACGTCCGGCGCTTCCTCGCGCAATTGCTTGAGCAGCGGCGGCAGCAGGCCGAACTCGGCATCGTCCGACAGACCGATGCGAAACACGTCGCGGCTGCTCAGCGGGTCGAAATCCTTGGCCCGGCTGACCGCGCCGGAAATGGTGTCCATCGCCGGCTGCAATTCCTTGAGGATCGCCAGCGCCCGCTGGGTCGGCTCCAGCACGCGACCGTTGCGCACCAGCAACGGGTCGTCGAATAGGTCGCGCAGTTTCGCCAGTGACGCACTGACGGCGGGCTGGCCGAGGAACAGCTTTTCCCCGGCGCGGGTCAGGTTCTTTTCGAACATCAGGGTTTCGAAAATCACCAACAGATTCATGTCCACGCGACGCAGGTCATTGCGGTTCATGCCGGAAGACTCGCTGGTTTTTTGAGTCTTTTCAGTAAAGCAGCAAAGTCTTGCGCTGTCGGGTCACTGGGCGGGATCGACGCCGGTCAATACCTTGCGAAACGTTTCCACCAGCGGCCGCAGGTTGATCCGGTGCCAAGCCGCCCACAACGGCGTGGTAAACGCCAGCCACGGCACTTCCCGCAGCACCACGCCCGGCGGTGCGTTGTGGCTCAGGCCTTTCTGGATCATCGCGATCCCCAGACCCGAAGCGACCAGCCCCAGCGCGGTAAACGGCTCGGTGGCCTGCATCCGCACATCCGGGGTGAAGCCTGCACGGATGCAGGCGCTGACGAACTCATCGTCAGCGCCTTGGCGTGGCTGCACGCCGATCCATTCCTGATCGGCCAGATCCGCCGGGGTCAGCGATGCCAGTTGGTTCAGCGGGTGATGTTCGGGCAGCGCCAGCAACATCGGGTCGTCCAGCACCTGGAAGCCCAGCAGGTCAGGGTCGTCGATCGTCGGCGGCTCACTGACCAGCGCGATATCGAGGCTACGCTGACGCAGGCCTTCCAGTTGTTCGGCAGAACTCAGGTTGTACAGCGCGACATGCACGTTAGGCCGGTCGACCCGCAGTACGCGCAAGGCATTGGGCAAAACCCCGGCGTGCATCGCGTTCTCGATGTAGCCGATGCACAGGCCGCCTTCTTCGCCACGGCCCAGGCGTTTGCCGAGGGATTCCAGGCGATTGGCGTGGGTCAGCAGGGCGCGGGTTTCGGCGAGAAAGGTCTGGCCGTCGCGGGTCAGGCGTATGCGCTGCTGGCTGCGTTCGAACAGGGTCAGGCCCAGGCGTTCTTCGAGCTGGGCGATCTGTCGGCTCAGGGGCGACTGGGAAATGTGCAGGCGCTCGGCGGCGCGGCCGACGTGTTCTTCCTCGGCGACGGCGACGAAGTAGCGCAATTGGCGGATGTCGATCATGTCAGACCTTCAAGGACTCAAGTACTGCGGATTATGTCTTGGACGGTCTGAGTGGCGCAATCTAGGATCTGCTCAACGGTCAACACCGACCACGAACTACGAGGACAGCATCATGAGCTTGAAAGACAAACTCCCCGGCCAACTCGGCTTCGGCACCGCGCCACTGGGCAACATGTTCCGCGCCATTCCTGAAGAGGAAGCCCAAGCCACCGTGCACGCAGCGTGGGATGCCGGCGTGCGTTACTTCGACACCGCGCCGTTCTATGGCTCGGGCCTGTCGGAAATTCGCCTCGGCGAAGCACTGTCCCGCTACAAGCGCGACGACTATGTGCTGAGCACCAAGGTTGGCCGGGTGATTCTCGATGAAGTCGAAGACGCCGCCGCCCGGGATCTGGGCGAGAAAAGCGGGGTGTTCGAACACGGCCGCCCGAACAAGATCGTCAACGACTACAGCGCCGACGCCACCTTGCGTTCGATCGAAGACAGCCTCAAACGTCTGAAAACCGATCGCCTCGACATCGTCTGGGTCCACGACATCGCTCAGGATTTCTACGGCGATCAATGGCTCGAGTACTTCAATCAGGCCCGCACCGGCGCCTTTAAAGTCCTGACCCGTCTGCGTGAAGAAGGTGTGATCAAGGGTTGGGGCCTGGGCGTGAACAAGGTCGAGCCGTGCGAGTTGACGCTGGACCTGACCGAGGCGCAGCCTGACGGCTTCCTGTTGGCCGGCCGCTACACCTTGCTCGACCACGATCGCGCCTTGCAGCGTTTGATGGATTCGGCACGGGCGCAGAACGTTGAAATCGTGGTCGGCGGCCCCTACAGCTCGGGGATCCTGGTCGGCGGCGCGCACTTCGAATACCAGAAGGCCAGCCCTGAGATCGTGGCGAAGGTCGAGCAGATCAAACGCATCGCCGCGGCCCATGGCGTGGATGTCAAAGCGGCTGCATTACAATTCTCGCTGGCCAATCCGGCCGTGGCAGCCGTGATTCCCGGCGCGAGCAAGCCGGGGCGCATCGCTGAAGATGTGGCGGCGTTGTCGGCGGTCATTCCGGCCGGTTTCTGGCAGGCCATGCGTGAAGCGAAACTGGTGTCCGAACGAGCACCATTACCCATCGACGAGGTGAAAGCATGAAGATCGATCTGAGCGGAAAACTGGCGATTGTCAGCGGCAGCACGGCGGGCATCGGTTTGGGCATCAGCCAGTCACTGGCCGAGGCGGGCGCCACGGTGGTGGTGATCGGTCGCGACGCGGCCAAGGTCGAGCAGGCGCTGGCAAGCATTCGAGACAAAGTGCCGGGCGCGCAACTGCGCGGTCTGACGGCGGATCTGGGCACGGCCGAAGGCGCGCAGAAACTGTTCGCCGCTGAACCGAAAGCCGACATCCTGGTGAACAACCTCGGCATCTACAACGCCGTGGATTTCTTCGATGCGCCGGACGATGAGTGGACGCGCTTCTACGAAATCAACGTGATCTCCGGCGTTCGCCTGTCGCGGCATTACGTACCGGCGATGGTCGAACAGGGCTGGGGCCGGGTGATCTTCCTGTCTTCGGAATCCGGCGTGGCCACTCCGGCCGACATGATCAACTACGGCGTGACCAAAAGCGCCAACCTCGCGGTGTCCCATGGCCTGGCTAAACGTCTGGCTGGCACCGGGGTTACGGTTAATGCGATTTTGCCCGGGCCGACCTTCACCGACGGTGTCGAGGAAATGCTCAAGGATGCTGCCGCCGAATCTGGCCGCAGCCTGCGGGACGAGGCTGACGCCTTTGTGCGCCGGGCCCGTCCGAGCTCGATCATCCAGCGCGTGGCGGATGTCGAAGAGGTCGCGCACCTGGTCACCTACATCGCTTCACCGCTGTCCTCGGCCACCACCGGCGCCGCTTTGCGGGTCGACGGCGGCGTGGTCGACAGCCTGACTATCTGAATTCATTGAGAGAGACTTTTTATTTATGGCAACAGCATCAGCAACGATCGACATCCCGGCTTCGGCCGATCAGGTCTGGCAATTGATTGGCGGCTTCAACACCCTGCCGGACTGGCTGCCGTTCATTCCCAACAGCGAACTGAGCGAAGGCGGGCGCGTGCGCACTTTGCAAACCGCTGACGGCGGGGTGGTGGTCGAGCGTCTTGAGACGTTCGATAACGCGGGCAAAACCTACAGCTATTCGATTCTGCAGGCACCGTTTCCGGCCACCGATTATCTGGCGACGATTCGCGTTGAAGCCCAGGGGCAGGGCGCGAAGGTAACGTGGTCGGGACGCTTCACGGCCAAGGGCGTGAGCGATGAGGAAGTGGTGGCGTTGTTCAGCGGGATCTATCAGGGCGGCCTGGAAGCGCTGCGCGCCAACTATCCCGCCTGAGTTTGTTCACTGATCGTTCCCACGCTCTGCGTGGGAATGCAGCCCGGGACGCTCCGCGTCCCTTCCGGAGCTGGAACGCGGAGCGTCCCTTGAGGCATTCCCACGCAGAGCGTGGGAACGATCTATCTCAAGACTGTGAAATCAGGCTCTGCCGACAATCCAGCACCAGCTTCGCCCCGCCCAGATCGCTGCGTCCCACCTCAAGGCTGAACCCGTGCAGGTTGACGATTGCCGCAACGATCGACAGCCCCAGGCCAAAGCCGTTCTGCGGTTGCCCGCCCTCGGCGCGATAAAAGCGCTGGAACACCGCCTCCCGTTCGGATTCGGGAATACCGGGGCCGGAGTCATGCACCTCGATCCGCGTATGCCCCGCATCATTGACCCCGCGCAACACCACCGTGCCACCGGCCGGGGTGAACTTGATCGAATTGCTCAACAGGTTCGCCAGCGCTTCAAACAGCAACGCCCGATCACCGTTCAGCATCGGCAGGGTTTCCGGCATGTTCAGTTCGAAACGCAACTCGTCGTCTTCGGCCAGCGGCAAATAGAACTCGTGCAGTTCCTGCAGCAACAACACCGGATCGAGTTCGACAAAACCCGAGCGCCGCTGACGATCCTCCAGTTCGGAAATCCTCAATAAACCGCGAAACCGCGCCATCAGCGTATCGGCCTCGGCCAGCACCAGATCCAGTTGCGCCGCTTCCGGCGAACCTTCGCCGGCCTGTTGCTGCATGCGATACAACTGCGCGCGCAACCGGGTCAACGGGGTGCGCAGGTCATGGGCGATGTTGTCGCACACGCCTTTGACTTCGTTCATCAAGCGCTCGATGCGATCAAGCATGGCGTTGACGATGGCGGCGAGCATGTCCAGTTCATCGCGGCGATTGGACAGCGGCAAGCGGTGGGTCAGGTCGCCGGCGACGATCGACTGGGCACTGTCCTGGATCGCCCGGATCCGCCGCAACGGCCGCCGACGCAGCAGATGCCAGCCAATGATCCCCGGCACAATCGTCAGCGACACACCCCAGAGCAAGGCATGCAGAATGATCTTCGTCACCGCGAACAGCGAGCCGTTGTCGCGCAACAACACCAGCCAGCGGCCGTCGCGGGTCGGGGTGGCGACTGCGTCGCAGCTGTCGGCGGGCAGGGTCGGGTCGTCGGAGTCGGCGCATTCGCTGAGCATATGGATCTTGCCGTCCAGCGGCAGGCCCTCGGGGATCCTCTGCAACGCGCCGCCGAGGTAGCGATGCTGAGCGTCGAACAGACCGTAGGCGTCGATGCCGCGAATGTCGAAGGTCATGCTGGCGGCGAGCGCGTCTTCCAGCTGATCGCCGCGAAAGTGCGAAAACAGATGCTGACGTTGCATCAGCGAATGCTTGGCCAGGTTGTCGAGGTAACCGGACACCTCGAAATACATGACCCCCATCAGGATCGCGCTCCAGGCCACGAACAACGAACTGTACAGCGCCAGCAAGCGACTGCTGGAAGAACGCCAACCGTCAGACGGGTTCGGCAATGACATAACCCGAGCCTCGCACCGTACGGATCAGCGGGACATTGCCCGGCGGGTCGATCTTCTTGCGCAGGCGGCCGATGTGCACGTCGATCAGGTTGGTGCCAGGGTCGAAGTGATAGCCCCAGACCTCCTCGAAAATCATCATCCGCGACAGGATCTGGCCGCTGTTGCGCATCAGGAATTCCAGCAGCTTGTACTCGGTCGGCAACAGCGTCAGCACCTGCTCGGCGCGGCGGGCTTCGTGGCTGATCAGATCGAGTTGCAGATCCGCCACCTGCAACGTGGTCGGTTGTGCGCCGTTGCTGTTCTGGCGACGCAGCAATACTTCGACCCGGGCGGCCATTTCATCGGTGGCGAACGGTTTGGTCAGGTAGTCATCGCCGCCGGCGCGCAAGCCACGCACGCGCTCGTCGACGTCGGAGAGGGCGCTGATCATCAGGATCGGCGTCGCCACGCCCATGGTCCGCAGCGTGGTGACGATGGCCAGGCCATCAAGCTCAGGCAGCATGCGGTCAAGGGTGATCAGGTCGTAGTTGCCGCTGACGGCGCGGTCCAGGCCTTCACGGCCATTGTCGACCCAGTCCACGTCGAGGCCGTGGCTGCTCAGTTCGGCGACAATTTCCCGGGCGGTCACGGCGTCGTCTTCGATGGTGAGGATGCGAGTCATGGTTGGCCTGCTGGTCTGTTCAAACGCAATGGCAGCATTTTGCCAAGATTTTGCGCGGGCGCTTTAAATTAACTTTCATGTTTTAGCGGATACAAACGCTACGACCGGGCTTTTGTGCCAATGCATAAAACCCGCTGTTATCGAGCCGTTGTTGCAAATTGCATGGTCCTAAGAAGTTCAGAGTTTTTAACTGATTGAATTAAAACGATTTATTTAATGTTGCCGACTGGCACGGTCACTGCAATTCATCTGATGACGAGTTGTAACACCATTTTTCATGCCTGGAGCACTACAACAATGAATAGATCCTCTGATGGGTTTTATCCTGCCTACGAAGGAGAGTCGAGCAACGTCTCGGGCGTGTCCTGGGGCGCGATCTTCGCCGGAGCTGCCGCTGCGGCGGCGCTGTCGCTGATTCTCGTGCTGCTGGGTTTCGGTCTGGGCTTCTCCGCCGTTTCACCGTGGGCCGGGGAGGGCGTCAGCGCCAAAGGCCTGGGCATTTCCACCATCATCTGGCTGGCCGCCACGCAAATCATTGCCTCGGGGCTCGGTGGCTATATCGCCGGTCGCCTGCGGGTGAAGTGGGCCAACATGCACGGTGACGAGGTTTATTTCCGCGATACTGCCCATGGCTTCCTGTCCTGGTGTGTAGCGACTCTGGTCACCGCAACGTTGGTGGTCGGCTCGGTCAGCAGCATCGTCAGCGGTGGCGTGCAGGCCGGTGCCAGTGTTGCCGGTGGCGCAGCCAGTGCGATGACCCAAGCAGCCGGCAGCGCAGCGGCCAACACTGACAGCGATCAGTACGGCTACTTCGTCGACAGCCTGTTCCGCGACGATCGTCCTGCTGCCGTCAGCGATGACGCCGCCCGTGGCACCGTGACCCGAATCTTCGCCCAAAGCCTGGCCAACGGTCAGCTCAGCGCCGAAGACCGTACCTACCTCGCTCAACTGGTCGCTCAGCGCACCAACCTGACCCAGGCCGACGCCGAACGTCGGGTCGATGAAATCTACGCCCGCACCCAGAAGGCAATCGCTGACGCCAAGGTTAAAGCGCAACAAGCCGCCGACACCGCCGCCAAAGTCGCTGCCTGGACTTCGCTGTGGATGTTCATCGCGTTGCTGGCCGGTGCGTTCTTCGCCAGCCTCTCGGCCACCTTCGGCGGTCGCCGCCGGGATGCGGTCGAGTACGTCGAAGTCGAAACCTACACCACGACCACGCTGCCGCCAGTCCGTTAATCAAGGAGACTCACCATGCGCTCACTACTGCTGTTTTTCCTCGGCGTACCGATCCCGATCATCATCCTGATCGCCCTGTTCGTGCACTGATTCCTTGAGGCACATGCCTTGGCCGCTTCCACCTTCGGGTTGAAGCGGCTTTTTGCTTTCTGCGCGGGGCCGAAGGCGCAGAACCGACCAGTCATTTCCATGGCCTGGATCAATATTCGTCGGCGCAATATCCCCTACCGTGAAATTTCCAGGCCCTTGTCGCTGGATCGACTACATTGCTTGCGCGCACTTTGCTGCGCGAGCGGAACCAACCTGCCGGCCCGATAGAGAGATAACACCCGACGTGCCGGCGAGGTGTAGTGCAGCAAGGAGCTGTTTCAACCTCACCTGAACTTTTCACGGATGATCATTGCAATGCACTGCCTAGAAAGAACCTTCGATATCCAGCCTTTGGCGCAGGCGGATATGACTGTCCACATCAACGGCCACCCGGTCAGCGCCGCCATCGGCGAAACCGTGCTCAGCGTCATTCAGTCCCTCGGCGTGCGCCAGGTCGCGCGCAACGATCACAACCAGATCAGCGGTGCCTATTGCGGCATGGGCGTGTGCCAGTGCTGCCTGGTGAAAATCAACGGTCGGCACAAGCGCCGCGCCTGCCAGACCGTGGTGCGCGACGGCATGCTGATCGAGACCCAGGTCAATCGTATTCACGGGCAGGAGGTGGTATGAGCCTGCATCCGGTGATCGTGGGCGGTGGTCCGGCGGGAATGGCCGCGGCCATCGAACTGGCCCTGCACGGGGTGCGCTGCACCTTGCTTGAAGAGGCTTCGCGCCTGGGTGGCGTGGTCTATCGCGGGCCGCTGCGTGACGGCGTGCAGCTGGATTACCTGGGGCCGCGCTATGCCGAGGTGCTGGGCAAACTGCACGGTGATTTTCAGGAGCAGTCCGGGCTGATCGACGTGCGCCTCAACCACCGCGTGGTCGGCGCCGAAGGCACGCGCTCGCTGGTGGTGCTGGACGGCGACGAGCGTCTGCACGAAATCGAATACCCGCAGTTGCTGCTGGCCGCCGGTTGCCATGAACGCAGCGTGCCGTTTCCAGGCTGGACGCTGCCCGGCGTGATCATGCTCGGCGGCCTGCAATTGCAGATCAAAAGCGGCGTGGTCAAACCGCAGGGGCCGGTGGTGATCGCCGGCACCGGGCCGTTGTTGCCGCTGGTGGCGACCCAGTTGCATGCGTCGGGCGTGAGTGTGGCGGGTGTCTACGAGGCCTGCGCATTCGGCAAGATCGCCAAGGAAAGTCTGGCACTGCTGAACAAGCCGCAACTGTTCCTCGATGGCTTGAGCATGCTCGCTTATCTGAAACTGCATGGCATCCCGATGAACTACGGCTGGGGCGTGGTCGAAGCGCACGGCGAAGGCGAACTGAAAAGCGTCAGCGTGGCGCCGTACTCGGCAACGTGGGAGCCGGACATGAGTCGCGTCGAACGCTTCGAGGCGAAGACACTCGCGGTCGGCTACGGCTTCATTCCGCGCACGCAACTGAGTCAGCAAATGGGCCTGGATCACGGCTTCAGCGACGACGGTTACCTGCGCGCCAACGCCAACATCTGGCAGCAAAGCAGCGAGCCCCACGTGCATCTGGCCGGTGACATGGGCGGGATTCGCGGCGGCGAAGCGGCGATGCTCGCCGGCAAGATCGCTGCCACTTCGATCCTGCTGCAACGCGGTGTGCTCGAAGAGGAACTGGCGCGCGTCCGTCGCGACCGTTATCTGGGCAAACTCAAAGCCATCGTGCGCTTCCGCGCGGCGGTGGATCGCTACACCGAACGCGGCGTCGGGCAGACCGCATTGCCGGCCGCCGACACGGTGATCTGCCGCTGCGAACACGCGACCCGCGCCGACATCGACCGCGCGCTGGAGCAGGGCGTGCAAGACATCGCCAGCCTGAAAATGCGCACCCGCGTAAGCATGGGCGACTGTCAGGGGCGGATGTGCGTCGGCTATTGCAGCGATCGTTTGCGACAGGCCACCGGGCGCAAGGATGTCGGCTGGCTGCGCCCGCGTTTCCCGATCGATCCGATACCTTTTTCCGCATTCCAGTCCCTCGGCACGGAGGCCGTTTCCCATGAGTAAGTTCTATGACGTGGTCATCGCCGGCGGCGGTGTGATCGGCGCGTCCATCGCCTATCAACTGTCCAAGCGCAAAGGCCTCAAGGTTGCGCTGATCGACGCCAAGCGCCCGGGCAACGCGACCCGCGCTTCGGCCGGTGGCTTGTGGGCCATCGGCGAGTCGGTGGGGCTGGGCTGCGGGGTGATTTTCTTCCGCATGATGTCGGCCAACCGCAAGCGCGAAACCCAGGGCGCGGCGGTGGCAGTGGACGCCAGCACGCCGCACATTCTGCCGCCGTCGTTCTTCGATTTCGCCTTGCAGTCCAATGCGTTGTACCCGGCGTTGCACCGTGAGCTGAAAGACAACCACGGGATGGATTTCAAGTTCGAAAGGACCGGGCTGAAATTCGTCATTTATGACGATGAAGACCGCTTGTACGCCGAGCACATCGTCGGCTGCATTCCGCATCTGGCCGATCAGGTGCGCTGGCTGGATCAGGCGGCATTGCGCGAGTCCGAGCCGAGCGTCAGCCATGAAGCGCGCGGGGCGCTGGAGTTTCTCTGCGACCATCAGGTCAGCCCGTTCCGCCTGGCCGACGCCTACACCGAAGGCGCCCGGCAGAATGGCGTGGACATGTTCGTCAACACCAACATCACCGGCGTGTTGCATCACGGCACGCGGGTGACCGGGGTGCAGACGGCTGAAGCCGGGGTGTTCCACTGCAAAACCCTGATCAACGCCGCCGGCGCCTGGGCAGCGGACTTGAGCGAGTGGGCCACGGGCATCCGGATTCCGGTGAAACCGGTGAAAGGCCAGATTCTGCTGACCGAGCGCCTGCCGAAAATCCTCAACGGATGCCTGACCACCAGCGATTGCTACATGGCGCAGAAGGACAACGGCGAAATCCTGATCGGCAGCACCACCGAGGACAAAGGCTTCGACGTCACCACCACCTGGCCGGAAATCGCCGGGCTGGTGCAGGGCGCCGTCCGTTGCCTGCCGGAACTGGCGGACATCAACCTCAAGCGTACCTGGGCCGGATTGCGGCCGGGTTCGCCGGACGAGTTGCCGATTCTCGGGCCGATGGCCGGGGTAGAGGGGTATCTCAACGCCTGCGGGCATTTCCGTACCGGGGTGCTGACGTCGGCGATCACCGGGGTGTTGCTGGACAAACTGGTCAACGATGAACCGCTGCCGCTGGACATCACGCCGTTTCTGGCGGATCGGTTTGCTGTAGCGCCGGCCAAAGAAGAGAGGGAGCTGGAGATAGCCTGAGCCTGCTAGCTCCCACGAGATCGTTCCCACGCTCCGCGTGGGAATGCCTCAAGGGACGCTCCGCGTTCCAGCTCTGGAAGGGACGCGGAGCGTCCCGGGCTGCATTCCCACGCGGACGGTTCGACGCCTCGACGTGGGAACGATCAGGGTCAGGCGGTCGGCGCGCGCAGTGTGCGGGAACTCAGGACTTGCCCGATTGTTCTTCCAGTTGATCCGACTCGAACAACCGGGCCAGTTCCGCCCGCGCTTCCTGGGCGGTCTGCAGGACTTTGGCCGCGTCGTCGTACACCGCGTGTTGCGCTTCCAGCACCTGTTCGTCATGGTGCTTGAAGCGCTTGATCCGCGCATCGGCCTGGGCCTGGGTCAAGCCAAGGCCAACCAAGGTGCGGCGGCTCATTTCCAGACTTGAGTAATAAGTCTCCCGGATCGGATCGGCCCCCACATCCACCAACCGATGAACATGCTGCCGGTTACGCGCCCGGGCGATGATTTTCATGTGCGGGTAGAGCTTGCGCACGATCTCGGCGGTCTTGATGTTGGTTTCCGGATCGTCCGTGGCAATCACGAAATACTCCGCTTCCCCGGCCTTGGCCGCACTGAGGATTTCCGGACGCATCGGGTCACCGTAGAACACCGGCACGCCACCGAAACTGCGCGACAGTTCGATAGTCTCCACCGAGGTGTCCAGCGCCACGAACTTGATGTTCTGCGCCCGCAGGATCCGCGCCACGATCTGGCCCATCCGGCCCATGCCGGCGATCACCACCCGTGGGGTTTCGGTCTCGATCTGGCGGAATTTCTCCGGCACTTCCACTGGCTGAACCTTCGGGCTGACCAGTCGTGCGCAGACCAACAGCAACAGCGGCGTCACCGCCATCGACAGGGTGATGGTCAGCACCAGCAGATCGTACAGACGCGGTTCGAACAGCCCCTGATCGCGACCGATCTTGAACACCACAAACGCAAATTCACCGCCCGCCGCCAGCACGATGCCGAGGCGAATCGCGCTGACCTTGTTCAACCCGCCGGCCAGACGCCCGACCACAAACAACAGCGGCAACTTCAGGGCGATCAGCAGCAGCGTCAGCCCCAGCACCGTGATCGGCGCGCTGAGCAGCAGACTGAGGTTGGCGCCCATGCCGACGCTGATGAAAAACAGCCCCAGCAGCAGGCCCTTGAACGGTTCGATCTGCGCTTCCAGCTCATGGCGATATTCCGAATCCGCCAGCAGCAGGCCCGCGAGAAACGCGCCCAGCGCCATCGACACACCAACCATGTCCATCAGCCACGCCGTGCCTATCACCACCAGCAACGCGGTGGCGGTGGAGACTTCCGGCAGACCGGTTTTCGCCACGATGCGAAACACTGGACGCAACAGATAACGTCCGCCGATCACCACCACCGCGATGCCGCCGAGCACCTGCAAACTGTGGCGTACGTCGTCGGCGGTGCTGGTGTGGTGATCGACCCCCGCGAGCATCGGCACCAGGGCGATCAGCGGGATCGCGGCGATGTCCTGGAACAGCAGAATCGCAAACGCCAGACGACCGTGGGGGCTGGTCAGCTCTTTGCGTTCCGCCAGGCTTTGCAACCCGAACGCGGTGGACGACAGCGCCAGACCCAGGCCCAAGACAATCGCGCTGTTCAACGGCTGACCGAACACCGACAGCGCCAGTACGCCAATCACCGAACCGGTCAGCAGCACCTGCGCCAGACCCACGCCGAATACCGATTTGCGCATCACCCACAAGCGTCGCGGCGACAACTCCAGACCGATGATGAACAACAGCAGCACCACGCCCAGTTCCGAGATATGGCTGACGCTCTGCGGATTGCCGATCAGGCCCAGCACCGACGGGCCGATGATCACCCCGGCAAACAGATAACCGAGCACCGCGCCCAGTTGCAGGCGCTTGGCCAGGGGAACGGTAAGCACGGCGGCCAGAAGAAAGACGACAGCGGCTTGTAACAGATTGCCTTCATGGGGCATTAGCGGAACTCCAGTAACGCGGTACGGCGGGGGGCGACAAGGATAAAGGCTGAAATGATTGCAGATCCAGCGCAGAGCCTGATTGAGCAGATGTGCTTCTGTAATAATTTGCATCAATTGGTTACATTTATAGCCTCAGCGAATCAATTCCTCCCGAGTCTTCCATGGCCATCAACTTCGACCTCAACGACCTGCAAGCCTTTCGCGCCGTCGTCGAGCAGGGCAGTTTCCGCAAGGCCGCCGACACCGTGCGCCTGTCGCAACCGGCCCTGAGCCGGCGCATCGAAAAGCTCGAAGACGCTCTCGGCGTGAAGCTGTTCGAGCGCACCACGCGCAAGGTCAGCCTGACCCAGGCCGGACGCGGTTTCATGCCCAGCGTCGAACGCTTGCTCGACGATCTGGACGTCGCGTTGCTCGGCATCAGTGAGGTCGCCTCGAATCGGCAGGGCCACGTGACCGTCGCTTGCGTGCCGTCGGCGGCGTACTACTTCATGCCGAGCGTCGTCGCCCGTTATCACCGGCAGTTTCCGCGAATCAAAGTCAAAGTCCTCGATTCCAGCGCCCACGACGTGCTGAGCGCAGTGGTCAACGGCGAGGCGGATTTCGGTCTGAGCTTCATGGGCACCCAGGAGGCGGGCGTGGATTTCGAGCCGCTGGTACAGGAAAGCTATGTGGTTGCCTGTCGCCGCGATCATCCGCTGGCCGGGCGCAGGAGCGTGACCTGGGACGAGTTCTACCGGCAGGATTACATCTCGCTGGACAAGACTTCCGGCAATCGTTTTTTGCTCGATCAGGCGCTGGCCAAAGTGGTGCCGCAGCGCCCGAGCATCTGCGAGACGCGGCATGTGACGACCATGATTGGTCTGGTGGAGGCGGGGTTGGGCGTGGCGGCGGTGCCGTTGATGGCGATGCCGGCGGCGGATCATCCGATTCTGACGCGGGTACCGTTGACCGATCCGCAAGTGATGCGCAGTGTCGGCATCATCAAACGCCGGGGTCGAACGCTGACCCCGGCGGCATTGGAACTGGAGCGGCTGGTGGTGGAAATGAAAGTCCAGCCGCCGACGGTCAGCGCTTGACCGAATCCAGACCGGTGGCCTGCACGTCAGCCTGGGCGGCGGGTGCGGCGAGATAAGCGAGCAACGCCTTGGCTTCCTGCGGATGCTGCGCACCCACTGGAATGCCCGCTGCAAATCGGGTCACCGACTGCACCGATTCAGGAATCTTCGCCACAAAACTCACACCCGGCACCGGCAGCAATTCGCTGACCTGCTGGAAGCCCAGTTGATAGTCGCCAGTGGCGACCACCGAGCCCACCGGGATTTTCGGGATCATCTTCGCCTTCGGTTTCAGCTGATCTTCGATACCCAGTTTTTTGAACAATTGCTGCTCGATGTACACGCCGCTGGCGCTGTCGGAGTAAGCCACCGATTTTGCATCCAGCAGGGTTTTCTTCAGGGCATCGACGTTGCTGATGTCCGGTTTCGGCGCGCCTTCGCGCACTACCAGGCCGATTCGCGAATCCGCCAGCTCCACCCGCGACGCCGGATCAACCTTGCCTTGCTTGATCAGATCATCGAGGGCGTAGCCGACCATGATCACCACGTCGGCCTTTTCACCACGGGCGAGGCGATTGGGGATTGCCTCCGGCGCCTTGCCCATCGACGGACCGAGTTGGGTGTCCAGCGTGTTGCCGGTGGCGGCGGCGAATTTCGGCCCGAGGATCTTGTAGGCGGCGGTGAAACCGCCGGAAGTCATGACCCGCAGTTCTTCGGCCTGGGCCGCAACGTTGAACGCAAGACCGGCGAGCAGGGCTGTAACGGTAAACAGTTTTTTCATGGTGATGTTCTCAGGCAGTAACAGGTTGCAGACGACCGCCGGCCCGGCGATACAGATAAAGCGTGGCGCACAATGCACACAGTGCGCCGATGCTCATCCAGTAACCCGGTGCGGCTTTGTCGCCGGTGTACTCAATCAGGAAGGTCGACATTGCCGGGGTGAACCCGCCGAACACGGCAGTGGCGAGGCTATAGGCCAGGGAGAAACCGGCCACCCGCACTTCCACCGGCATGATCTCGGTCAGGGCCGGGATCATCGCGCCGTTGTACAAACCGTAGATGAACGACAGCCACAACAGCGACAACAGCATGTGGCTGAAGCTCGGCGCCTGCACCAGGTACGACAGCGCTGGATACGTGGTGGCCAGGGCCAGCAACGCCATGGCGATCAGCACCGGACGGCGGCCGACGCGATCGGACAATGCACCGCCAATCGGCAGCCAGAAGAAGTTGGAAACGCCCACCAGCAGCGTCACCAGCAATGCATCGGAAGTGCTCAGGTGCAGCACGGTTTTGCCGAAGGTCGGTGCGTACACGGTGATCAAGTAAAACGCGGTGGTGGTCAGGGCAACCATCAGCATCCCGCCCAGCACCACGCCCCAGTTCTGGCCGAGGGTGCGGAACACTTCCTTCATGCTCGGACGATGTTTACGAGCGGCGAACTCTTCGGTCTCCGCGAGGTTGCGCCGCAGAAAGAAGATGAACGGCACGATCATGCAACCGACGAAAAACGGAATACGCCAGCCCCAATCGGCGACCGCTTCCGGCGCCATCCATTGGTTCAAGCCATAACCGAGCGCGGCGGCGACGACGATGGCCACCTGCTGACTGGCCGACTGCCAGGCGGTGAAAAAGCCTTTGCGACCGGGCGTGGCGATCTCCGAGAGATACACCGAAACCCCGCCCAGTTCGGCACCGGCGGAGAAGCCCTGCAGCAGCCGTCCGATCAACACCAGCGCCGGGGCAAACAGGCCGATGGTTTCATATCCGGGCACAAGCACAATCAGTATCGTGCCGCTGGCCATGATCGACAGGGTGACAATCAAACCTTTGCGACGACCGACGTCATCGATGTACGCGCCGAGCACGATAGCCCCCAGCGGACGCATCAAAAAGCCTGCGCCGAACACTGCGAAAGTCATCATCAGGGACGCGAACTCACTGCTCGCCGGAAAGAACACCGCCGCGATCTGCGTGGCGTAGAAGCCGAACAGAAAGAAGTCGAACTGTTCGAGGAAGTTACCCGAGGTCACCCGGAAAATGGCGCCGGCCCGCGAGCCGCCGTGTGGGATTGAGGCTGTCATAGAAAAGTACTCCACCGCTTTTATGACGTGCGCGACGGGGAGGCGGCGCACGGTTTTTATTGGGGCGGATAGTGGCGCGCAGGGATCGATTTGTTAATTGCATTGTTGGCATGGATTGATGCGCTATGCAGATCAATGGCGTGCTATGGCAGCTGTTTTGGCGTCGCTGCCTGTACGGTTCTGGCTACCATCGAGTCTTGCGCTGGTGCGGCGATGTTCACAAAAGTCCCGTCCCAGTCAGGGTCTATCCTGCGAATGCGTTCACGCAGATCCGGATGGCCCGAGAGCAGATGAGCGCTGGAAGTGCCAGGGCTGAAAAACAGGTGGCTGAACTCGGCAGCGCGGGCTGCCTTGAGGGTCGAGCCCATTTTATACCCGCCGATTTTCTTCAGTGCCCCGGCGATACTGTCGGGGTTGCGGGTGTATTGCACGGCGGTCGCATCGGCCAGGAATTCGCGTTGCCGGCTGACCGCAGCCTTGATCAGGTTGCCGAAGAACGTCCCGGAGAATCCGACAATGCACAGCGCAGTGCCAAACATGCTGACCAGAATGGTCGGCTGCTTACGATTGGCAGATGAGTGTGGTGTGTCTTCAAGACCGCGCAAGAGATGGTTTCCCGCCAGCCCGATCACCATGATCCCGTGAACGATCGCGACCAGTTGGGTGTTCAGGCGCATGTCGCCGTTATAGATGTGGCTGAATTCGTGTGCGATCACGCCTTGCAGTTCATCGCGTGACAACAGGCTTATCGCACCTTGAGTGACGCCGATCACTGCATCCTGAGGGGTGAAACCGGCGGCAAATGCATTGATGCCCTGATCCGGCAACAGATACACGCAAGGAACGGCGGTGCCAGACGCCAACGCCATTTCCTCCACCACGTTGACCAGGCGGCGCTCTTCCAGAGTCCGCGCGTCATGGTTGATCAGACGACCGCCCAAACGGCGCGCGACCACTTTTCCACCCCCTGTCAGTTCGACGTATTTGATTAGCCCGCCGAGCAACACAACACCCGTTACCAGCGTCGCAACGGTCGCGAAAAACTGCCAGTTCGACGCCATGTTCTCCAGCGTTTTGCCGTATGAGAACGGCAGAATCAGGAGCATGCAGGACACAAGAATCAAGCCGAGTACGGCGAGAAACATCAAGATCACGAGCTGCACCGAGCGACGTTTGGCCCGGCACTGTTGTTCAAAGAAATTCATCTAGTCTGAATCAATCCGCCGTTGCCGCCATCTGATCTGGCACCGGTCTGCCCGCTGCGGCAGCCGTCGTAAAACTCCCGTCCCACTGCGGATCGATCCGACGAATCCGTACGCTCAGATCAGGGTGGGTCGCAAACATCCGGCTCAGCAAACCTGAGCCGCCGGTACTGAAAAACAAATGGCTGAACTCGGCGGCACGGGGCGAGCTGATCACCGAGCCTTGTGCATGGGCGCCGATTTTTTTCAGGGCACCGACAATGCTTTGCGGATTGCGCGTGTATTGCACCGCGCTGGCATCGGCGAGGAATTCACGCTGGCGACTGACAGCCGCCTTGATCAAATTGCCATAGAGATTTCCGATAAATCCGGCCACGCACAGTGCGGCACCGAGCGCAAAAACCACCAGCATCAACCGCACGTCGCGTTTGTCGCGCTTGAGCAGGCTGGCCATTATGTAAGTGCCAGCCAGCCCCAACACCAACAGGCCGTGCACCACTGCCACCAGTTGCGTGTTGAGGCGCATGTCCCCGTTGAAGATGTGGCTGAGTTCGTGGGCGATCACCCCTTGCAGTTCTTCTCGGGTCAGTAGTTTCACTGCGCCACGGGTCACACCAATGGCCGCGTCCTCCGGTGTAAATCCGGCCGCGAAGGCGTTGATGCTTTCGTCCGGTAACAGATACACCGCCGGCAGGCAGGTGCCGGAGGCGATCGCCATTTCTTCGACGACGTTCATCAACCGCTGCTCGTCCAGGGTTCGCACATTGCCATTGAGCAGGCGGCCACCCAGTTTCTCCGCGACGACTTTGCCGCCCGCGCGCAGTTGCCGATATTTGAGCAGACCGCCAATCACCACGATGCTGCTGATGAACGATGCGATAACGGCCATTGCCAGAAACGCGTCCGCCAGCGTGCCAGTCCCGCTCAGGTAATCCTCAAAGCCATTGAAGACGAAGGGCAGGCTGGTCATCCCGATCAGCATGACAATCGCCAGAATCATCAGGTAAACCAGCCGTGACGTTTGGTTCCGGGCCTGGGTTTGTCGTTCAAAAAAATTCATCGGGCCATCCATGGAGAGCAGCAATCAGAAAGAAACGTTGGGCGCGGTCTTGATGGCCAGCGTATCGGCGAACTTCAGCGGAACCGCATCCTCGCGATGGCCAAAACTGGCCGCCAGCAGCACCGCCGGAAAACTCTGCTTGAGCGTGTTGTAGGTCATCACCGCGTCGTTAAACGCCTGGCGCGCGAAGCTCACCTTGTTTTCGGTGCTGCTCAGCTCTTCACTCAGTTGTTGCATGTTCTGGGAGGCCTTGAGTTCCGGATAAGCTTCCAGCGTCAGATTCAATCGACCCACCGCGCTGCTGAGTGCGCTGTCCGCCAGCCCCAGTTGCGCGATGTTCTGGGCGCTGCCCGGTTTCGCCTGCGCAGCCTCAAGTCCGGCCACGGCGGCATTGCGCGCGGCGATCACCGCTTCAAGGGTTTCGCGCTCATGGGCCAGATAACCCTTGGCGATGCTGACCAGATTGGGGATCAGGTCATAGCGGCGTTTGAGCTGCACTTCGACCTGAGCAAATGCGTTCTTGATCTCGTTGCGCCGGGCAACAAGTTTGTTGAAAAGACTGACAGCGTAGAGCCCCAGCAGCGCCAGCAACACCAGATTGACGATGAGATAGATTTTCACGGTGATGTCCTTATTCACTCGGCAGGGGCGCGCGATCTTATCGCAAATGGATGCCGTTGACTGTATTGGCCCGGTGGCGGGTTAGCCCGGATCGCGTTCCGGAGCGTGGCTACAATCTCAACTTCCATCAATAAACAAGGAATGATTCCGGAACCCCGCAGTCGGAGTTCAGGTATCACACATCTGAAGGAGGTTCACCGATGAACAACAAGACCCTAATCGCCAGCCTGGCCCTAGTCGCCGGCATCGCCGGGATCAGCCCCCTCGTTCAAGCGGCGCAAACCTCGAACGACACTGTCGAGCAATCACCGACCGGCAACCGCGAACTGAACGTCAACGACCGCGCCCCGGATATCTACCAGCGCAGCGAAAAAGCCATCAAAAACTGGAAACAGAAAGGCCTCAAGCAGCCGGAACCGCAAGCGCAGTGGGTGCAGATCAATGACAAGTACGTGATGGTGATGATTACCAACGGGACGATTGTGGCGATTCAGCCGGTGGAGAAATAGCCTCGGGCTCAATCAGCCCGGCCATGACTCAGCGCTTGCCCGCCGCCCAATCGATACTGATTATTCCCGCTGCGCTTGGCCTCATACATCGCCAGATCCGCAATGTGCAGCAAGCGGTCCATGGTCGGTGCGTGGTCGGGGAATACGGCGACGCCGAGGCTGGTGCCGATATGGCGTTGTTCGTTGCCGATGGGAGTCGGCGGGGACAGTTCGATGAAGATTTTCTGGCAGATGCTGCGCGCTTCGTCCTGCAGGTTCAGGCCGGGGGCGAGGCCTTGCAGGATGACCACGAATTCGTCGCCGCCGATCCGCGCGACGGTGTCGCTGACCCGCAGGATGCGTTTCAGGCGCGTAGCGGTGGTGATCAGAACGCGGTCGCCGGCGGCGTGACCGTAGCGGTCGTTGATCGCTTTGAAGCCGTTGAGATCGATAAACACCAGCGCCACCCGCGTCTCGGTCACGCGGGCATGTTCCAGTGCTTCCGATAGCCGTTCCTCCAGCACCAGCCGATTCGGCAGGCCGGTCAACGGGTCGAAGTGAGCCAAGTGCTGGAGGTAGCTGGCCGAGGCCTTTTCTTCGGTGATGTCGCGTACCACACCCATCATCTTGATAACCGCGTCGTGATCGTTGCGCACCACGTTACCGGTTTCCCGCAGCCAGCGAATCGTGCCGTCGGGCCAGACCACGCGGTATTCCTCATCATGGTTTTCACCGGTCTTCAGGCACCGCAATTCCCCGGCGCGCACCCGGGCGCGGTCGTCGGGGTGTACGCAGGAGCAGAACAGGGCGTAGGAGGGTGTCACTTCGCCGATCTTGAACCCGAACATGCCGAAGATCGCGTCCGACCAGTAGAGCCGGTCAGTGTCGACTTCCCAGTCCCACGTGCCGATCCGGGCGAAATACTGGCTGCGCTTGAAGCGGTCGGCATCGCCATCCTGACGTATGTTCTGGCCCTCGGCGGCGCGGGTGAGCAATTCGCGATACTCGGCGAGTTGCTGACGAAGCTCGCGCACTCGGCGGATCAGAACGGCGATCACGACCAACAGCACAGCGACAATGGCGAAGCTGATCCAGAGTTGAGTCATTCAAGCGTCGCTGACATGGCGTATCGATCGGGATTGGTAGCGGGTGGCCATCATCCATCACGGCCGACGTAGGGTCAAACGGTTGCCAATGGCCGGTATTTCTGGGAAAACGGCGGCCAGCGGAACAATAGAGCGAATGTTATGAATGATGAACTGCAGATAATCGATCTTCAGCCCGGAGACGGAAAAGCCGCCGTCAAAGGCGCGTTGATCACCACCCAATACACCGGTTGGCTGGAAGACGGCACCGAATTCGATTCGTCCTGGAGCCGGGGCAAGCCGTTTCAGTGCGTGATCGGCACGGGCCGGGTGATCAAGGGTTGGGATCAAGGGATCATGGGCATGCAGGTGGGCGGCAAGCGCAAGCTGCTGGTGCCGGCGCATCTGGGTTACGGCGAGCGGACGATGGGCAAGATTCCGCCGAATTCGAATTTGGTGTTCGAGATTGAGTTGCTTGAGGTTTTGACGCGGGAGGATTGATTGCCCGTTTCATCGCTGAAGTCATAAAAACCCGCTGCCTCCCTTCACGGAGGCAGCGGGTTTTTTCTTGCCTTATGCCCCAGGTGTTACGCAGCCATCGCCATCTCATCCAGCGTCGCGGCAACCGTGCCGGTCAGGCTTGGGAATCTGCGTTTTACGCTGGTGAGTGCCGGCAGCAGGCGGCTGCGGTCCAGTTCGCCATGGTCACGGGCGAGTTGGGTGAGTGCGGTGAGTGCGGCGCTGACGATGGATTTCCGTTCGCTCTCGAGCAGTAGCAAACAGGCTTTCTGGGCCCATTGGCTGTCTTTCTCGTTGAGGCCGATGGAGATCAGGGCGGCGACGATGTGTGCATCGGATTTGCTTTCCATGGGTGTTCCTCAGGTCGTGGCATCGAGAGTGTCCAGCGCCCGGTTCACAGCCAGTTCGCCACACATCACCACTTGGGCGATGCCCAGCACGGTGCTGCGGTAGGGTGGGTCCAGCAGCGCGGCGAAGTCGCTGAGCATCACGCTGGCCGAAGTCATCGATTCGCAGGCGTGGGCCAGCAGCGCATGTTGATCCAGGTCGGGGGCGACGAGGAACATGCGGCCGGGGCAGTGTTGTTTCGGGGCGGTGGGTTTCAGGTAATGGTCGAGGGCGCGCTCGGCGGCTTCGTGGAGTTTTCTGGAATCGGCGGAGGCGTAGGGCGAGGCCGGATCGGATTCGCTGGGTTTGTCTGTTTCGGGTGGATCGGGGACGTATTTGAACATTCGGGAAAGCCTCAAAGTGATGCCGACACCACCTCGCGACTAAACGAAAAGGTGGCAGCTGTACGCAGGTTAGTCGACCGGCGACTTCCCAAAACCGGCGCACCCGAGGGTGCCCTGCACACAGCCGCCATAGAGTGCAGATGAAGGTCACCTGACTGTCTGGAGCACATGTAAAGTTTTGAGAAATCATCGAGCGACTAAACCCGATCACTGACCATTCAGTGACGCGGACCAAGTTACTGACGCCCTCAAAACCGCACAAGCCGGCGGATTCTGGCGTAGTTGTAGGCAAAGGCGCAAGGCGATGTAGCCTCGCGGATGAGGGCAAAATGATGCTTCATTTGTCAGGCTTTATGGCTCACGTAAAAGGTCGCCGTCGGCCTGTGAAGCGTGTTTGCTTGTGAACATCCTCTTTGTGATACCGAATATTTAATAAGCCACTTTGAGCTTGATTTATATCGGTTTCGATATAGCCTGCGTGGCACGTTCAAATGCCAGGAACAGGTGAAACATGAAGGATCATCAAAACCCACCCCAACGTTTCTCAAACATCTGGGACGCACTGGAAGACACGCCGCATGAAGCGGCCAACATGCGTCTGCGGGCCAAGCTGATGCGCACGCTTTGCGAAACGATTCGTGCGTGGGAGCTTCCCCAGAAAGAGGCGGCCAAGCGTCTTGGCATCACTCAGCCGCGTCTCAACGACGTACTCAACGGCAAAATCGACAAGTTCTCGCTGGACGCGCTGGTCAACCTGTCGGCCGCCGCAAAACTGGAAGTAGACCTCTGTTTCCAGTTGCCTGCATCCCTGGAATGGGCCACCTGATCCTTGATTGCAGCGATGCTTAAGTCTGCATCTCGCTGAACATCGGAATTCGTCCATTCAGCGAAGGCCGGTAGTGCCACGCGAGTCTTCCCGGATCAATGTCGCGGGCGAGAATTTCAGTGAGCGTGGCGCTGGCGATCGTCATCGCCAGCATCTGTCCGGGACATTGATGCCGACCGCTGCCGAACGTGAAGCTGCGTCGGTTCGGGCGATCCACCATAAAGCGATCCGGGTTTCCATTCAGTGCGGGGTCGCGATTGGCCGAGGCCAGCAGCACCAGAATCACGTCGCCGGCTTCCAGCCGCACGCCGTCGATTTCGCAGGTGTTCGCCACAAATCGGCGGGAGTTCTGCACCGATGGATCGAAGCGTTGGACTTCAGCCAGTAACGAATCCACTGACGCCGCGCGTAATTCAGGCTGACGCTGTAAAGCCACCAACGCATTGCCGATAAGCCCGGCAGTGGCCTCGAACGTCTGTGAACAGAGGCCGATCAGGTTGGCGAGCAGCACGTCCGCATCGCCGACAAAACGCTGGCGAATGTCGGCGAGAAACGGGTTCGGGTCCGACAGCAACTCAATGAAGTAACCGCGCAATTGCTCCGCCGCCCGATGCGCTGCCGCCAGTTGCAGGTCATTGCTCAGCGGCGACAGACACGCCGCGAAATCGGCCGTTAGTTCACTCACGACCCGCGCCTGCGCCGGGGTGAATCCGAGCAGCGATGCAACCACGCACACCGGGCCGCGAAACATTGCTTTATAGAGGCCGTCGGCATCGTTCGTGATCAACCGCGCGGACACCAGCGCGCTGACTTCTTCCCGACCAATCAACCCCAACGGCGGCTCGATGGCCGAACGCGGGCAGCGCTGAGCTTCTCCGTCATTCATGCGCATCAACTGGCCGAACACCTTGCCCGCCATGCCGTCGACGATGGCTTTGGGCACCGGTTCCTGCACCGGACGCACCCGGCAATCCGGATGCGCCAGCGCCGCGCGCACCGCCCGGGCGCTGCTGGCCACCCACAGTTTCAGTCCGTGATTAAACGTGAGCCCGCCCGCCGCGCGCAGTTCGGCGTAGTAGAGGTAGGGATCGGCGTGAGTCGCAGCGATGATCGGGTCCATGGATCGCAACCTTGTCGGTGGGGAAAGTGTTGCTACTATCTCCAGTCCTTGAGGGCGATGATTCGTCCGGGAGCGAAATATGCACGCAGAACATCAAGACATCGGCGTCTCGCAAGTGGCCGCCGCCATCGCGGAACCGGCGCGGACCAAAATGCTGTGCTCGCTGATGGACGGCCACGCCCGCACCGCCACGGAGCTGGCGACCCTCGCCGACGTCAGCGCCTCGACCGCCAGCGCGCACCTGGCCAAGCTCAAGGACCTGGCCTTGGTGCGCCTGCATGTGCAGGGCCGTCACCGTTATTACAGCCTCGCCGACAAGCGCGTGGCCCAGGCGCTGGAAGCGCTGATGGTGATCGGCCAAAACCCCGCGCCGACCTTCAAACCGCATACGCCGGATCGCCTGCAATTTGCCCGCACCTGCTACGACCATATGGCCGGGACGCTGGCGGTGTTGCTGCATGACCGCTTGCTTGAGGCGGGATGGCTGGTGGAAACCGATGAACAGGTTTATCGCCTCAGTGAAAGCGGGGAGGCGTTTTTTGAAGGGCTGGGCATTGAGGTCAAGGATCTGTCGACGATGCGCCGCCGCTTTGCCTGCCCGTGCCTCGACTGGAGCATGCGTCGGCCGCATCTGGGCGGTTCGCTCGGGGCCGCGTTGTTGCAGGCCGCGTTGAAGCGCAAATGGGTGACGCAGGATCTGGACAGTCGGGCGCTCACTTTGACGGTGCAGGGGCGCCGGGAACTGGCGTCGCGCTGGGGACTGGTTTTGCCTGGGTCCGGGCGGGAATCGTCAGGTCGCCAACTGACTGACTCCCCGCCCGGATCGGTGCATGCGCGTTAGCTTAGGGTGTATCCGCTATCGACCACCCAATCCTGCCCGACGACGCCGCGTGCGCCATTGCCCAACTGAAAAAGAATGACGTCGGCCACTGCCGCAGGTTCCAGGAATTGTCCGCCCAATAGCCGTTTGTTGACGCCCTGGGCCACGTCGCCGAGCGCTTCGTCGCTCAAGCCCAGTGTCGACCAGATCGGCGTTGCGGTCGGGCCGGGGGAGACGCAATTGATGCGCACACCGTGGGGTGCCAGCTCGACCGCGAGGGTTCGGGCGTGGGCGATCAATGCTGCTTTTGATGCGATATAGGCGGCCAGTCCCGCGAAACTGATTCCGGCCAGAAAAGTACCGATGAACACCACTGACGCCTTGTCTGCAAGGTGCGGGCGCAGGGCGGCCAAGGTGTTCAGGGCGCCGGCGCCGTTCACTGCCCATTGGCGATCGAACGCCGAGCTGTCGAGCCCGTCGGCGAGCTCTGCGATACCGGCATTGGGCACCACGAAGCTCACCGGGCCCAGACTCGCAGCCTGCTCGGCCAAGGAGCCAAGGTCAGAGGCTTGAGTGACATCGCCGGGATGCCAGACCAGTTGGTGGGGATACCGTTCAAGCAGTTCGGCCAGTGCGCCGAGTTTTCGCGACATGGCCAATACGCGCGCGCCTTGATCCAGCAGACGCTCGGTAGCGGCCAGGCCTATGCCCGAACTGGCACCGGTGAGGACGGCAAGCTTGCCCTGAAAAACATGATCCATGTTCGACTCCCGTTTTTGGTCTTCAGCCAAATGGCTACGGGGGAGCAGTCAATTTTCGGGCCATGCCGGACAGCCTTTGATATCAAGGGTTGCGCAGGGTTGGTAGTCATTATGACTCTTTTGGAATCGAGTCAATCTGACTGCCTTTGAGTCAAATTGACCTGACTCCTGCGGCGCGACATTCCGACGAAGAGCGGTATTGCGCCTTGTGTGAGCCAATCGCTCTCTATACTGTATATGCGAACAGTATCGAGTCCGTGCCATGCAAATCATCGACAAGCTCAGCATCCTCGCCGACGCCGCCAAGTACGACGCCTCCTGCGCCAGCAGTGGCGCGCCCAAGCGCAGTTCCGAGGGCAAGAGCGGGCTGGGGTCGACCGATGGCATGGGCATCTGCCACAGCTACACGCCGGACGGGCGTTGTGTGTCGCTGCTCAAGATTCTGCTGACCAATTTCTGTCTCTACGACTGCCAATACTGCGTCAACCGGCGCTCCAGCGACGTGCCCCGTGCGCGTTTCACGCCCGAGGAAGTGGTGACGCTGACGCTGGATTTCTACCGGCGCAACTGCGTCAGCGGGTTGTTCCTCAGCTCGGGGATCATTCGCTCGGCGGACTACACCATGGAGCAACTGGTGCGCGTCGCGAAGCTGTTGCGCGAAGAGCATGAGTTCCGTGGCTACATTCATCTCAAGACCATCCCTGACGCGGATCCCGCGCTGATCGAAGAGGCCGGGCGTTATGCCGACCGCTTGAGCGTCAACATCGAATTGCCCACCGATGCCAGCCTGCAAACCCTGGCGCCGGAGAAGCACATCGGTTCGATCAAGCAGGCGATGAATACCATCTACACCGGCGTGCAGACCGTGCTCAACGAACCCCGCGCACCGAAGTTCGCCCCGGCCGGGCAGAGCACGCAGATGATCGTCGGTGCCGATGACACCGACGACAGCACCATCCTGCACAGCGCTCAAGCTTTGTATGGCAACTTCCGTCTGCGCCGGGTCTATTACTCGGCGTTCAGCCCGATTCCCGACAGTCCGAAAAGCGTGCCGTTGGCCGCACCGCCGCTGATGCGCGAGCACCGCTTGTATCAGGCGGATTTCCTGTTGCGCGGTTATGGCTATACCGCCGGTGAGTTGCTCACGGGGCCGGGCAATCTGGCGTTGGACATCGACCCGAAACTGGCCTGGGCGCTACAGAATCGCGAGGTATTCCCGCTGGATCTCAATCGTGCCGAACCGGCGTTGATTTCACGCATTCCCGGCATCGGCTTGCGCACCACCGAACGTCTGGTGGAACTGCGTCGGCAGCGGCGCATTCGCTACGAAGACGTGGCGCGCATGCGCTGTGTGCTGGCCAAGGCCAAACCGTTCATCATCACCAGCGATTACCACCCGCAGCAGGCAGAAGTCACCAGCCAGATGCTTTATCAGCAATTGCGCGACCGACCAATGCCGCAACAGATGGGGCTGTGGGGATGATCAACCTTGACTGCGACGACCTGTTCGACATCTGGCGCCAACAGGCGCGCTGGCTGCTCAGCCATGAAATCGATCCGAGTCTGGTGAGCTGGGCGTCGGAAGGCGTGAGTGATCTGTTTGCCAGTGACGTGTCGGTGCCCGAGGGGCAGGGGCCATTTCAGGCGCGTATTCCGCGTGCGTTGCTCGACACTCTGGAACAGGCGTCACGCTACCGTGGCGATCAACGCTGGAGTCTGCTGTATGAAGTGCTGTGGCGGGTCAGCCATGGTGATCGCACGGCAATGATGGCCGGCGACAAACTGGGCAGCGAGTTACAGCGGCGGATCAAGCAGGTGCAGCGCGAAGCCCATCATCTGCATGCGTTCGTGCGTTTCATCGAGCGCCCGCCAGAGCTGCCGGGCCCGCAATACGTCGCATGGCACGAACCGGCCCATGACATGCTGCACAGCGCCAGCGAACACTTCATCGGGCGCATGGGCCGGCATCGCTGGCTGATCGCCACGCCCCGCGATGGGGTTTATTACGATGGTGAACAACTGATCCATGAACGTCAGTGTCCGCTGGAGTGGCAGCAACTGGCGCAGAACGTCGATGATCCCCACGGGGACTTATGGCTGACGTACTACAGCCATATCTTCAATCCGGCGCGTTTGAACGAGAAAGTCATGCAGGGGCATTTGCCGACGCGGTTCTGGAAGAACCTGCCGGAAGGAGAGCTGATTCCCGGATTGATTACCCAGGCGCGAATGGGCAAGCAGCAGAACGGACAGGCGAGCGGGATTGCCGGTCGCGCGGGCAAGCGGATTGCCATGAAGGCCACCGAGCCAAACGAATAAAAAAGCCCCCATCGATCACTCGATGGGGGCTTTTGTGCATCTGGCCGTCAGATCAAACCTTGACGATCCAGCCTGCTGGCGCTTCAACGTCGCCGGTCTGCACGCCGGTCAGCTCTTTGTAGAGCTTCTGGGTGACCGGGCCGACTTCGGTTTCGCTGTGGAAGACGTGCAGGTGGTCGTTGTAGCTGATGCCGCCGATCGGGGTGATCACCGCAGCAGTACCGCAAGCACCGGCCTCTTTGAAGTCCGACAGCTTGTCGATGAACACGTCGCCTTCGACCACTTCCAGGCCCAGACGGGACTTGGCCAGTTCGATCAGCGACAGACGGGTGATGCCTGGCAGTACTGACGGCGAGTTCGGGGTCACGAACTTGTTGTCGTGGGTGATCCCGAAGAAGTTGGCCGAACCGACTTCTTCGATCTTCTTGTGGGTCAGCGGATCCAGGTAGATGGCGTCAGCGAAGTGCGCTTTCTTGGCCTGGGAACCCGGCATCAGGCTGGCGGCGTAGTTGCCACCGACCTTGGCGGCACCGGTGCCTTGTGGCGCGGCGCGGTCGAAGGTGGAGATCTGGAAGTTGTGCGGGGTCAAGCCGCCCTTGAAGTAGGCGCCAACCGGAATGCAGAAGATCGAGAAGATGAATTCGGGTGCGGTACGCACGCCGATGTTGTCACCCACGCCGATCACGAACGGACGCAGGTACAGCGCGCCGCCGGTGCCGTAAGGCGGGATGAAGCGCTCGTTGGCGCGAACCACTTGCTTGCACGCTTCGATGAACTGCTCGGTGGACACATGCGGCATCAGCAGGCGGGCGCAGCTGCGTTGCATGCGCGCGGCGTTCTGGTCTGGACGGAACAGGTTGATCGAGCCGTCCTTGCAACGATAGGCCTTCAGGCCTTCGAAGCATTGCTGGCCATAGTGAAGGGCAGTGGAGCCTTCGCTGATGTGCAGCACGTTGTCTTCGGTCAGGGTGCCTTTGTCCCACTCGCCGTTGCGAAAGTACGACAGATAGCGTTTGTCGGTCTTGATGTAGTCAAAACCCAGCTTGTCCCAGTTGATGCTTTCGTTACCCATGACACCCTCTATCACTGAACAACCGCCGAAGCGGTTCAAGGCTTCTGACGTTTTTTTGGATGGGCACAACAATACTTCATTCTTGAGCGGTTTCGCAGCCCGAAATCTCTGCCTTTGATCGTTCCCACGCTCTGCGTGGGAATGCAGTCCGGGACGCTCTGCGTCCCAACAGCCGAACGCGGAGCGTCCGTGGAGGCATTCCCACGCGGAGCGTGGGAACGATCTGCGACCGAGAGTCACAGATGCAACGCGTGCCCAAGCGCACGTAACGCCGCTTCCTGCACCGCTTCACCCAAGGTCGGATGCGCATGGATGGTACCGCCGATGTCTTCCAGTCGCGCACCCATTTCCAGACTTTGGGCGAACGCGGTCGACAATTCCGATACCCCGACACCCACCGCCTGCCAACCGACAATCACATGGTTGTCCCGACGAGCGACCACCCGCACGAAGCCGGTTTTCGATTCCAGGGTCATCGCCCGGCCATTGGCCGCGAACGGGAAGTTCGACACGATGCAGTCCAGTCCTGCCGCTTTGGCCTCGTCCGGGGTCTTGCCGACCACCACCATTTCCGGGTCGGTAAAGCACACGGCAGCGATGGCGGTCGGGTTGAACTCGCGGGTCTTGCCGCTGATCAGCTCGGCAACCATCTCGCCCTGAGCCATGGCGCGGTGGGCCAGCATCGGCTCGCCGCTCAGGTCGCCAATGGCGTAGACGTTGCGCATGCTGGTCTGGCAGCGGCTGTCGATCTTGATCGCCGAGCCGTTCATGTCCAGGTTCAGGGCTTCAAGGTTCCAGCCCTGAGTATTGGGTTTGCGACCGACAGCCACCAGCACCTGATCGGTTTCCAGATTCAGCATGTCGCCGTTTGGATCGCGCACCTGCAAAGTCCCGTCGAAACCCAGCACGCTGTGTTTCAAATACAGCTTTACGCCGAGTTGCTTCAGCGCGTCGTGCACCGGTTGGGTCAGTTCGGCGTCGTAGGCCGGCAGAATGCGATCCTGCGCCTCTACCACGCTGACCTCGGCACCGAGCTTGCGATAGGCAATGCCCAGCTCCAGGCCGATGTAACCTCCGCCGACCACGATCAAGCGTTTCGGAACCGACTTCGGTGCCAGCGCTTCGGTGGACGAAATGATCGGCCCGCCAATCGGCAGGATCGGCAGGTTGACGCTTTTCGATCCGGTGGCCAGCACCAGATGCTCGCACTGGATGCGGGTATCGCCGACTTCCACGGTCTTGCCGTCGATGACCTTGGCCCAGCCGTTGATGACCTGAACCTTGTTCTTCTTCAGCAGCGCGGCGACGCCGGTGGTCAGGCGATCAACGATGCCGTCCTTCCACTCGACGCTTTTAGTGATGTCGAGGGTCGGCGCCGAAACGCTGATGCCCAGTGCCGAATGCTGGTTGTGATGTTGAGTCTGGTGAAACTGCTCGGCCACGTGGATCAGCGCTTTCGACGGAATGCAGCCGATGTTCAGGCAGGTACCGCCCAGCGATTCGCCCTCGACCAGAATGGTCGAAATGCCCAGTTGCCCGGCGCGAATGGCCGTCACGTAACCGCCGGGGCCGCCACCAATGATCAGCAGCGTGGTGTTCAGAGATTGCATGCCATCACTCCACAAACAGGGTCGCGGGTTGTTCGAGCAAGCCACGAATGGCCTGGATGAAGAGCGCCGCGTCCATACCGTCGACCACGCGGTGATCGAAGGAGCTGGAGAGGTTCATCATCTTGCGGATCACCACTTGGCCTTTGACGACCATCGGACGTTCGACGATTTTGTTCACGCCGACGATGGCCACTTCCGGCAGGTTCAGCACCGGGGTACTGACGATGCCGCCAAGGGCGCCGAGGCTGGTCAGGGTGATGGTCGAGCCGGACAGCTCATCGCGGCTCGCCTTGCCGTTGCGTGCAGCGGTGGCCAGGCGGGAGATTTCCGCCGCGCTGTCCCACAGGCTGCGAGCTTCTGCGTGACGCACGACCGGCACCATCAGGCCGACATCGCTTTGCGTAGCGACGCCGACATGCACCGCGCCGAGGCGGGTGATGACCTGGGCTTCGTCGTCGTAGCGGGCGTTCATCTGCGGGAAGTCGCGCAGGGCAACGACCAGTGCACGCACCAGGAACGGCAGCAAGGTCAGCTTGCCACGGCTGGCGCCGTGTTTTTCGTTCAGATGGGCACGCAGTTCTTCAATTGCGGTGACGTCGATTTCCTCGACATAGCTGAAGTGCGCAGCACGCTGAGTAGCGTCCTGCATGCGCTGGGCAATCTTGCGGCGCATGCCGATCACTTGAATCTGTTCTTCATCGTGACGCTGGGCGTACGCGGCAGCGACCGGCGCCGAAGCGTTCGATTGACCTTGCGCCAGATACGCCTCGAGGTCTTCGTGCAACACGCGACCGGCCGGGCCGGAACCGCGCACCAGACGCAATTGAATGCCCAGGTCCAGCGCATGCTTGCGCACGGCCGGCGAGGCCAGCGGACGCTCATCGGCTTCGCGAGCGACCACCGCGCCCTGGCAAACCGGAGCCGTACGCGGCGCGGCGGGTTTGCTTTCAACGACAGCTTCAACTTTGGGTGCGACTGGCGTTTCTTTCGCCGTAACTGGCGCCGGTTTGTCCGACTCCTTCAGATTGCCGGCGCCCTCGACCTCGATGCTGATCAGCACACTGCCGACCGCCATCACTTCACCCGGCTGACCGCCCAGCGCAATCACCTTGCCATGGACTGGCGAGGGAATATCGACCATCGCCTTGTCGGTCATCACATCCGCCAGCACCTGATCTTCAACGACCAGATCACCAACCTTGACGTGCCACTGCGACAGTTCTACTTCTGCGATGCCTTCGCCGATGTCCGGCATCTTGATAACGTGCGTGCCCATTCAGACCTCCATGACCCGTTTCAGCGCCGCGCCCACTCGGGACGGCCCAGGGAAATACGCCCACTCCTGCGCGTGCGGGTAGGGGGTGTCCCAACCGGTGACGCGTTCGATCGGCGCTTCCAGGTGGTGGAAGCAATGCTCTTGCACCAGCGACACCAGTTCGGCGCCGAAACCACAGGTGCGGGTGGCTTCGTGAACGACCACGCAACGGCCGGTTTTCTTCACGGATTTGACGATGGTTTCCAGGTCCAGCGGCCACAGGCTGCGCAGGTCGATGACTTCAGCGTCAACACCGCTTTCTTCAGCCGCAACTTGCGATACGTAAACGGTGGTGCCGTAGGTCAGGACGGTCACGTCCTTGCCCGGACGGGTGATGGCGGCCACGTCCAGCGGCACGGTGTAGTAACCGTCCGGCACCTGGGCTTGCGGGTGTTTCGACCACGGGGTTACCGGGCGGTCGTGGTGGCCGTCGAACGGGCCGTTATAAAGGCGTTTTGGCTCGAGGAAGATCACCGGGTCATCGTTTTCGATGGAGGCGATCAGCAGGCCTTTGGCGTCATACGGGTTGGACGGCATGACGGTGCGCAGACCGCAGACCTGAGTGAACATCGCCTCGATGCTCTGGCTGTGGGTCTGGCCGCCGTAGATGCCGCCGCCGCAAGGCATGCGCAGGGTCATCGGGGCGGTGAACTCGCCGGCCGAGCGATAACGCAGACGGGCGGCTTCGGAAATGATCTGGTCGGACGCCGGGTACACGTAGTCGGCGAACTGAATCTCGGCCACCGGACGCAAGCCATAAGCGCCCATGCCCACCGCGACGCCGACGATGCCGCTTTCGGAGATCGGCGCATCGAACACCCGCGAGGTGCCGTACTTGGTCTGCAAGCCTTCGGTGCAACGGAACACGCCGCCGAAGTAACCGACGTCCTGGCCGAACACCACCACGTTGTCGTCACGCTCAAGCATCACATCCATGGCCGAGCGCAGGGCCTGGATCATGGTCATGGTGGTCGTGGTCATGGCGGTTTCCAACTGAATATTGTTGTTGTGATCGTTCATGTCAGATCCCCAACTGCTGACGCTGGCGCTTCAAGTGCTCCGGCATCTCTTTGTAGACGTCTTCGAACATGGTCGCGGCGCTTGGAATCTGGCCGCCGGCGAGGGTGCCGTACTGTTCGGCCTGTTTCTGCGCGGCGATCACTTCGGCTTCGAGCTCGGCGCTGACGGCGGCGTGCTCCTCTTCCGACCAGTGGCCGACCTTGATCAGGTGCTGTTTCAGGCGGGCAATCGGGTCGCCCAGCGGGAAGTGGCTCCAGTCGTCGGCAGGACGGTACTTGGACGGATCGTCGGAGGTCGAGTGCGGGCCGGCGCGGTAGGTGACCCATTCGATCATGGTCGGACCGAGGCCGCGGCGGGCGCGTTCGGCAGCCCAGGCGGAGGCGGCGTAGACCGCGTAGAAATCGTTGCCATCCACCCGCAGCGAGGCGATGCCGCAACCGACGCCGCGTCCGGCGAAGGTGGTGGCTTCACCACCGGCGATGGCCTGGAAGGTCGAAATCGCCCACTGGTTGTTGACCACGTTGAGGATCACCGGCGCACGGTAAACGTGGGCGAAGGTGAGGGCGGTGTGGAAGTCCGATTCGGCGGTGGCGCCGTCACCGATCCAGGCCGAGGCTATTTTGGTGTCGCCCTTGATCGCCGAGGCCATGCCCCAGCCCACGCCCTGAATGAACTGGGTGGCAAGGTTGCCGGAAATGGTGAAGAAGCCTGCGTCCTTGACCGAGTACATGATCGGCAGTTGACGGCCCTTGAGCGGATCGCGCTCGTTGGACAGCAGTTGGCAGATCAGGTCGACCAATGGCACGTCGCGGGCCATCAGAATGCTTTGCTGGCGGTAGGTCGGGAAGCACATGTCGTCGATGTTCAAGGCCAGGGCCTGGGCGCTGCCGATGGCTTCTTCGCCGAGGCTCTGCATGTAGAACGACATTTTTTTCTGGCGCTGGGCGACCACCATGCGGTTGTCGTAGATGCGGGTCTTGAGCATGGCACGCATGCCTTTGCGCAGGATCTCGACCGGCACGTTTTCGGCCCATGGGCCGAGGGCGTTGCCCTGGTCATCAAGCACGCGGATCAGGCCACGTGCCAGGTCGGCGGTGTCGGCCGGTTCTACGTCGATGGAAGGTTTGCGCACCGTGCCGGCATCGGTCAGATGCAGGTAGGAGAAATCGGTTTTGCAGCCTGGGCGGCCCGAGGGTTCAGGGACGTGCAGACGCAGCGGTTCATACGCTTGGGTCATGGCTTCTACGCTCGATCTTGTGAATTTCTTGTAGTGAGCTGGCAGTCATTCTTCGATAAAAGAAATCTTGTCCTACAACAATCATAGGCCCGGCCAAGAAGAATATTTCTCTCTGTTTCGTTGCGCTGAAGATCATTTGCAGATAGAAATTCTGCATAAACATAAAAAACAGGTGGTTTTGTCTCATGCGCAAACTGGACCGTACCGATATCGGCATTCTCAACAGCCTTCAAGAGAACGCGCGCATCACCAACGCCGACCTGGCGCGATCGGTCAATCTGTCGCCGACGCCGTGCTTCAACCGGGTCAAGGCGATGGAGGAACTGGGGCTGATCCGCGAGCAGGTAACCCTGCTGGATGCCGACCTGCTGGGGCTGCACGTCAACGTGTTCATTCACGTCAGCCTGGAGAAGCAGGTGGAAGAGGCCCTGCAGCATTTCGAAGAGGCGATTTCCGATCGCCCGGAGGTCATGGAGTGCTACCTGATGGCCGGCGACCCGGACTATCTGATCCGGGTGCTGGTGCCGACCATCCAGTCGCTCGAACGCTTCATGATGGACTTTCTGACCAAGGTGCCGGGTGTGGCCAACATCCGGTCGAGCTTTGCGCTCAAGCAGGTGCGCTACAAGACGGCGTTGCCGTTGCCGGCGAACGGTTTGACATTGGGTGCTTGAAGATGATCGTTCCTACGCTCTGGGTGGGAATGCCGCCATGGACGCTCCGCGTCCCGCTTCCGATCAGTTGATTACAATTTGTTGAGCGGAATTTTCAGGTACACCACGCCGTTATCTTCCGCCGCCGGAAAATCCCCCGCCCGCACATTCACCTGAATCGCCGGCAGCAACAGCGTCGGCATTCCCAACCCCGCGTCCCGCCGCGTGCGCATTTCAACGAACGTGGCTTCATCGATGCCGTCATGCACATGGATATTGCTTTTGCGCTGTTCACCGACAGTAGTCTGGCACTGTGCCTGGCGACTTTCGGGTGGATAGTCGTGGCAGACGTAGAGCTTCACGCTGGCGGGGAAGGCCAGCAGCTTGTGAATCGAATTGAACAATTGATGCGCGTTGCCACCGGGAAAGTCGCAACGGGCGGTGCCGACGTCGGGCATGAACAGTGTGTCGCCGACCAGAATCTGCTCGCCATCGATCAAATAGGCCATGTCCGCCGGGGTGTGGCCGGGGACGTGCAAGGCGGTGGCCTTGAGATTGCCGATCCTGAATGACTCGTTCGGTGCGAACAGATGATCGAACTGCGAGCCGTCGACGCGAAATTCCGGTTCCAGGTTGAACAGCGCCTTGAACACGTTCTGCACTTTGCTGATCGATTCGCCAATCGCGATTTTCCCGCCCAGTTCCCGACGCAGGTACGGCGCGGCGGACAGGTGATCGGCGTGCGCATGGGTTTCCAGCAGCCATTGCACTTGCAGGTCGTGGGCGCGAACGAAGGCGATGATCCTGTCCGCCTGTGCCGTGCAGGTGCGACCGGCGGCACCGTCGTAATCGAGCACCGGATCGACGATCGCGCATTGCCCACCGTCGGCTTCGTAGACCACGTAGCTGTAGGTCGAGGAGGCGGGGTCGAGAAAGGCTTCAATCAACGCGGGCATGGACATGAACCTGTGGCAGAGGACGAAAAGTCAGTCGTGGGTTGCAACACTTTATGTAAACACATAATGTCCGCAGCTTAAGTGACGTTGAAGGCATCCTGCAAATGCAATCCAGTCTGACCGAATGTGAAGTCGCCCAACTGCGCGCCTCGGCTTCCAAGGCCTGTTCGCTGCTCAAGGCATTGGCCAATGAAGATCGGCTGCTGATCCTGTGCCAGCTGACCCAGGGCGAGCGCAACGTCGGCGAGCTGGAGAAAATGACCGGCGTGCGGCAGCCGACCCTGTCCCAGCAGCTGGGTATCCTGCGTGATGAAGGGCTGGTCGCGACCCGTCGTGAAGGCAAGTACATTTTTTACGGTCTCGCCAGTCACGAAGTGATCCAGGTGATGAAAACCCTTTCCGGACTCTACTGCGGAGCCGTGCTCAAAAGCTGGGCGCAATAGACCCGGCTATCCTTGCGTGCAGCCATAAGGAACAAACAATGAACGATCAACACTGGGGCCCATCCATCAGTGCGGACATCGTGGTCATCGGCGGCGGCACTGCCGGCATCGGTTTTGTCGCGAGCCTGCTCAAGCGCGATCCCGGCCTGAAAATCACGGTGATCGAGCCGAGCACCCTGCATTACTACCAGCCGGCGTGGACGCTGGTCGGCGGTGGTGCCTTTGATGCCAAAGACACTGCCCGACCGATGAACAAAGTGATGCCGCGTCAGGCCACCTGGATTCAGGCTGCAGTGACCGGCATCGACCCCGACCAGCGCCGTCTCACCCTCAACGATCAACGCACCGTCGCCTATCAGAACCTGATCGTCTGCCCCGGCCTGCGCCTGGCGTGGGAGAAGATCGAAGGCTTGCAGGAAAGCCTCGGCCAGCACGGCGTCACGTCCAACTACAGCTATCAGCACGCGCAATACACTTGGGATCAGGTGCAGAAACTGAGCGGCGGCAAAGCGCTGTTCACCCAGCCGCCGATCCCGATCAAGTGCGCCGGCGCGCCGCAAAAGGCGCTGTACCTGTCCTGCGATCACTGGCTCAAGCGCAACGTGCTGAGCAAGGTCGAGGTCGAGTTCAATCTGGCCGGCGCCGCATTGTTCGGCGTCCCGACCTTCGTACCGCCGCTGATGAAGTACATCGACAAATACAACGCGCGGCTGGCGTTCAATTCCAATCTGGTGAAGGTCGACGGCCCGGCGAAAACCGCCTGGTTCGACGTCAAGGATGCGGACGGCAACGTCACCCGCCAGGCCAAGACTTTCGATCTGCTGCACGTCGTCCCGCCGCAGGTTTCACCGGATTTCATCGCGCAAAGTCCGCTGGCCGACGCCGCTGGCTGGTGCGAGGTCAATCCGCACACGCTGCAACATCCGCGTTATCCCGACGTGTTTGCCCTGGGCGATATCTGCGGCACCACCCATGCGAAAACCGCCGCGGCAGTGCGCAAGCAAGTCGTGGTGGTGGCGGAAAACCTTCTCGCCCTGCGCAAGGATCTGGCACTGCCGCTCAAGTACGACGGCTATGGTTCCTGCCCGCTGACGGTAGAGAAGGGCAAGGTGATCCTCGCCGAGTTCGGCTACGGCGGAAAATTGCTGCCGACCTTTCCCCTCGACCCGACCGTGCCGCGCCGCTCCGCGTGGTGGCTGAAGGCGACGCTGCTGCCGTGGTTCTACTGGAACGGCATGCTCAAGGGCCGCGAATGGCTGACGCGTCTGTCCAGGGTCGACTGAGAACACGCTATGTTGCTGGCAAGTCTGTTTGGCGTGGTGATGGGATTGGTCCTTGGTCTGACCGGGGCCGGCGGTGGGATTCTCGCGGTGCCGGCGCTGGTGCTGGGGCTGGGCTGGACGATGACGCAAGCGGCGCCGGTGGCGTTGTTTGCAGTGGGCAGCGCGGCGGCGGTCGGCGCGATCGATGGTTTGCGTCACGGTCTGGTGCGCTATCGCGCGGCGCTGCTGATTGCAGCGCTCGGCGCGGTGTTTTCGCCAGTGGGCATCTACTTCGCCCATCAGTTGCCGGAAAAGGTTTTGATGATTCTGTTCAGCCTGCTGATGGTGATGGTGGCGTGGCGCATGCTGCGCCGTGAACGCCAGCAGGAGGGGCCGAGCGATCATGGCCACGCCAGCTGGGGCCAGAAGAACTGCATGCTCAATGAACAGACCGGCCGTTTCGACTGGACCGCCAAATGCACCGCGACCCTCGCGGCACTGGGCGCGGTCACCGGTGTGGTGTCCGGTTTGCTGGGGGTGGGTGGCGGGTTTTTGATCGTGCCGGCGTTCAAGCAACTGACCGACGTGCAGATGCGCGGGATCGTCGCCACTTCACTGATGGTCATCAGCCTGATTTCCGCCATCGGCGTGATCGGCGCGTTCCACGCGGGCGTGCGGATAGATCGACTGGGTGCTGCGTTCATTGTGGCGAGCATCGTCGGCATGATCATCGGTCGCCAACTTTGCGCGCGAGTACCGGCGAGGACGTTGCAGGTGGGGTTTGCCAGTGTGTGCCTGGTGGTTGCGGCTTACATGTTGCTGCGGGCTTGATATGAAGTCTGTGACGAGGGACCAGGCGCCCTCGCCACAGTGATCGCGTTACAACACCAGGTGCGGTAACCACAGCGACAGCGCCGGAACGTAGGTCACCAGCATCAGCACCAGGAACAGCACCGCATAGAACGGCAGCAGCGCCTTCACCGTGCTTTCGATACTGACCTTGCCCACCGCCGAACCCACGAACAGCACGGCGCCCACCGGCGGCGTTATCAGGCCGATACCGAGGTTGACCAGCATGATCATGCCGAACTGCACCGGGTCGACGCCGATACCGAGGATCACCGGCATCAGAATCGGCGTAAGGATCAGGATCAGCGGCGCCATGTCCATCACGGTGCCGAGCAACAGCAGCATGACGTTGATGCACATCAGGATCACGTAGCGGTTGTCGGACAGGGTCAGGAACAGCGTGGTGATTTTCGCCGGGATCTGCATCAGGGTCATGATGTAGCCGAAGCTGGCGGCGAAGCCGATCAGGATCATCACGATGGAAATGGTGCGCACCGTGCGATGCATCAGTTTCGGCAGCTCACTCCATTTGTAGTCGCGGTAGATGAACATGGTGACGAAAAACGACCACAGCACGGCGATGGCCGCCGACTCGGTGGCTGTGAAGATCCCCGACAGAATCCCGCCGAGAATGATCACCATCGCCATCAGCCCCCACAGCGCTTCGCCGCAGATCTTCAAGGCTTCGCGCATCGGGATCACTTCGCCTTTGGGATAGTCGCGTTTGCGCGCGAAAATCAGGCACAGCACCATCAGGCACGCGCTCATCAGCAGGCCCGGCACGACACCCGCCATGAACAGCGAAGCGATGGACACGGTGCCGCCAGCCGCCAGCGAGTAGAGCACCGAGTTGTGACTCGGCGGGGTCAGCAAGGCCTGCACCGAACCACTGACGGTCACTGCTGTGGAGAAGTCCCGGGGATAGCCCTTGCGCTCCATTTCCGGGATCAGTACCGAACCCACCGACGCGGTATCGGCCACCGACGAGCCGGAAATCGCACCAAAAAACGTCGAGGCCATGATGTTGACCAACGACAGCCCGCCACGCACGAAGCCCACCAGGACCCCGGCGAACGCCACCAGCCGTCGCGACATGCCGCCCTCGGCCATGATCGCGCCGGCGAGCACAAAGAACGGAATCGCCAGCAGCGAGAATTTGTTCACCCCGCCCGCCACCTGAATCATCAGGGCCTGGAACGGGATGTCGATCCACCACGCGCCGATCAGCGCCGACAGCCCGAGCGCATAGGCCACCGGCATGCCGATCAGGATCAGTGCGATAAAACTGCCCAGCAGAATCAATGCGTCCATCAGGCAGCCCCTTCGTTTTCTTCAACCAGGTCGAACTGCACCACGCGGCGATTGCTTTGATCGCCGAGCAAGAGTTTTTCCAGCACGAAAATCAGCGTCAGCGCGCCGCCAATCGGGATCGGCATGTAGGTGATGCCGACGCGCAATGTCGGCAGGGCGCTCATGAACTGGTTCCACGTCGACAGGCAGAGCTTGGTGCCCCAGATGGTCATGAACAGGCAGATGGTGCCCATGAGCACTTGGGAAACGATGCTCATGGTTCGACGCATGTTCGGTTGCAGACGGTCGGTGACCATCGCCACCGCCATGTGCGCGCCGGCGCGATAGCTGGCGGCGGCGCCGATGAAGGTGAAGACCATCATCAGCAGGATGGCGGTGGGCTCCGGCCAGCTCGAGCCGGTGCCGAGGACGTAACGGGCGAACACGCCCCAGGGAATGATCAGGGAAATGGTCAGCACCGACAGACCGGCGACCCAGATGCAGGCCATGTAGATCCGGTCATTGATGCGCAGCAGCAAATTCTTCATCGGGTTCCACCGTAACCGGGCACGCGTGAGCGTCGAGCGACGCCAGCGCTGCCGGGCCTTGTATTGAGGGCAGGGAGGTTACTGAACGGCTTCGATGCGTTTGATCAGGTCGACGTAGGGCGCGCCGTATTTTTCGCGAATCGAAGCGGTGGCCTCGTAGAAGGGTTTCTTGTCGACGGTGATGAACTCGACGCCGGCGGCCTTGAGTTTCTCTTCACTGCTGGCCGACTTGGCATCCCACAGCGTGCGCTCCTGAGCTTGCGCAGCCTTGGCGGCTTTTTTCACCAGCGTCTGCTGATCGGGGCTGAGTTTTTCCCAGGTGATTTTCGACATCACGATGGGTTCTGGCAGGATCAGGTGCCCGGTCAGGCTGTAGAACTTGGCGTTCTGGTAGTGGTTGTGTTCGAGCAGGGTCGGCGGATTGTTTTCCGCGCCATCGATGACGCCGGTCTGCAGGGCACTGAAGATTTCGCCGGTGTCCATGGCGATACCGTTGCCGCCCATGGCGTTGATGGTCTCGATGAACATCGGGTTGCCCTGCACGCGGATTTTCATGCCCTTGAGGTCTTCAAGGCTGCGCACCGGTTTCTTGGTGTAGATGTTGCGCGTGCCACCGTCCATCCACGCCAGCGCCACGAGGTTGAATTCGGAGTTGGTGATCTTGTCGAGGATCTCGTCACCGATTTCACCGTCGATGATTTTGCGCATGTGCGCCTGGTCACGGAACACGAACGGCATGTTGAACACGTTCACGTCCGGCACCACAGGGCCGACGATCCCGAGGCTGACGCGGGCCATCTGGATGGCGCCGACCTGAGCCTGTTCGACCACTTCCTTTTCCGAGCCGAGCACGCCGCCGGGAAACATTTTGAAGGTCAGCTTGCCGTCACTTTCGGCAACCAGGGTCTTGCCCAACTGTTCTTCGGCGACCACGGTCGGATAACCGGCGGGGTGGATGTCGGCGAATTTGATTTCCAGCGCCTGGGCCGCGCTGCCGAAGGTGAGCGCGAGGGGGAGGGCGACGGCGAGCAACGTGCGTTTGAAGTCCATGAGGGGTTCTCCAGTCTTGTTATTTTTGTGTTCAAGGCACAGCAATGCAGCAAGGGCGGGTTACAGCAGATCGTCGAACATTGGCTCCGGCAGGCCTTTGACGCCGGGGTTGAGGGCGAACACGCCGCCGGCCAGGGACTGCGGATCCTGGTCGTCGCCGGGGCGAATCGAAGTCACGAACAAGGTGTCCATCCGGCTGCCGCCGAAGGCGCACATGGTGGGTTTTTTCACCGGCACCGACAGCGAGCGGTCAAGGCGACCTTGCGGGGTGAAACGATGGATCAGGCCGACGTCGTTCGCGCAGATCCAGTAGCAGCCATCGGCATCCACGGCTGCGCCGTCGGGGCGGCCGTAAAAATGGTTCATGTCCACGAACACCCGCCGGTTGGAGGGTGTGCCTGTCTCGGTGTCGTAGTCGAAAGCCCAGATCAGTTGGACGTTCGGGTGCGAGTCCGACAGGTACATGGTTTTGCCGTCCGGGCTGAAGCCCAGGCCATTGGGCACGATGAAGCCATCAAGCTGTGCCTCGATCACGCCTGTTTGCCCGGCACCGTAACGATAGAGCCGGCCCTCGGGCAGATTCAGGCCCATGTTCAGCACCATGCTGCCGGCCCAGAACCGACCCTGGCGGTCGCAGCGACCGTCGTTCAGACGCATGTCCTGGCGGTTGTGTTCCACGGTCGCGAGCAGGTCGCTGTCGAGGCTGCCATCGCCATGCGGTTGCAAGTGAAAGAACCCGCTCTCCATCCCGGCAACCCAACCGCCCTTGCTGTGGCGGGCGATGCAGGCAAGCATTTCGGGAGTCTTCCAGGCATGGACATGGCCAGTGTCGGCGCTCCAGCGCTGCAGGCCGCCGTTGGGGATATCGACCCAGTACAAGGCGTTCTCCTGCGATACCCAGACCGGGCTTTCACCCACCGCGTTGCGGGCGTCGACGATCAATTCGGCTTGCATACTCATTCCCTTGGTTTTATTGGAGACGTGAATCGCGCCGGTCAATCGCCAAACGGGCCGGCCGCAACGAAGGCTCCGCCCTGATAGATCCGCGCCGGGTCATCGGCTGCCGGCATGGGCTGCGCCTCGACCTTTTCGCGAAACACTTCGGAGGTGTCTTTGGCCTCGAAACCGAGGTGGCTGGCGAAGCGGTTGTCCCACCACACATCCTTGTTGGCGGACATGCCATAAACCACGGTGTGGCCGACGTTGGGGGTGTACAGCGAACGTTCGAGCAGTTGGGTGAGATCGTCGAAGCTCAGCCAGGTGTGCATCATTCGGCGGTTCTGTGGTTCGGGAAACGACGAGCCGATGCGGATGCTGACGGTTTCGATTCCATAGCGATCGAAGTAGAAACTGGCCATGTCTTCGCCGTAGGACTTGGACAGACCGTAGTAGCCGTCGGGGCGGCGAGCGGAGCTGGCGTCGAGGCGTTCGTCCTGCTTGTAGAAGCCGATGACATGGTTGGAGCTGGCAAAGATCACCCGCTTCACACCGTGTCGGCGTGCCGCTTCATAGATATGGAATACGCCGCAGATGTTGGCGCCGAGGATTTCTTCGAAGGGGCGCTCCACCGAGACGCCACCGAAGTGCAGGATCGCATCCACGCCTTCGACCAGTTGATGCACGGCGGTTTTGTCGGCGAGGTCGCAGAGCACGATTTCTTCGCGGTCATCGATGGCCGGGGCGAGGGTAGCGATGTCCGAAAGGCGCAACACATTGGCGTAGGGGCGCAGACGTTCGCGCAAGACTTTTCCCAGGCCACCGGCGGCGCCGGTCAGCAGCAGGCGATTGAACGGAGTTGGGGCGGTGGAGGTGGACGTCATGGCAATCCCTTACACGTTGTTATTAGGTTTGTTGTAGGTTGTCGTATGACTGCGCTGAAGTATCGGTAGGGTTTCCGGAACTTGTCAACGCGACTTTCGGTGTAAGTGACGGAAGGCCGATTCACCCTCCGTTCACCCCATGCCGGGGTTTACAACAACGAAATCGGGTAACTGATGAAGATCCGGTTCTCGTCGAATTCATTGGTGCTGAAGTCCCGACGAATCGTCGCGTTGCGCCATTTGACGTTGAGGTTTTTCAGCGGACCGCTCTGCACGGTGTAGGCCAACTCCGACTCGCGCCCCCATTCCTTGCCGTCGGTGATGGTGCCGGTGTGCACGTTGTCACCGCTGATGTAGCGGTTCATCAGTGTCAGCCCGGGGACGCCGAGAACCACGAAGTTGTAGTCATGGCGGATCTGCCAGGAACGCTCCTGCGCGTTGTCGTAACTGGCGTTGTAGCTGTCGTTGGCCAAGGTGCCGCCGCTGGTGCCGTTGACGCGCATCCAGGCATCGTCGCCGCTGAGCTTTTGCAGGCCGATGTAGAACGTGTTGCCGCCGTACCGGGCCGAGAGCATGGCGAATGCGGTTTTGTTGTCGAGGTCGCCGGCCTGGGCGCTGCCGTCTTCCTTGCCGGTGAAGAAACCGAGATTGGCGCCCAGCGTCCAGTCACCCAGCGGCTGGCTGTGGCTGAGGTTGAAGTACTGCTGTTGGTAGATATCGCTGAGTTCGGCATACCACAGACCGACGAGCGTGCGTTTGTCGTTGAAGGTGTATTCGCCGCCGCCGAAGTTAAAGCGATCGGAGGTGAAGGCGCCGCGGCCGTTCATCGACATGTCTTCCATGCTGGCATCGTTGCGCGGGCTGTTGCCACGGAACTGCCCGCCGTACAGGGTCAGGCCGTTGATTTCGGTGGATGTGATCTGCCCGCCGCGAAACGTCTGGGGCAGGGAGCGACCATCGTCCGAGCGCAGGATGGGCAACACTGGCATCCATTCACCCACCTTCAGTTCGGTCTTCGACACCTTGGCCTTGAGCGCAACACCCAGTCGCCCGAAATTGTCCGCCGGGCGTCCGTCATCGTGAATCGGCAGCAGCTGCGTACCGCCTGTGCCTTTGCCGCCATCGAGTTTCTGCGAATACATACCCAGCACGTCCAGACCAAAGCCGACGGTGCCCTGGGTAAAGCCGGATTTGGCGTCGAGGATGAAGTTCTGCGTCCACTCTTCAGCCTTGCCCTGCGGATAGTTCGGGTTGACGAAGTTGCGATTGAAGTAGGCGTTGCGCAGGTTCAGCGTGGCTTTGCTGTCTTCGAGGAAACCCTCGGCATCGGCGCTCATCGGCAAGGCGAGGGCGAGACTGCCGCAGCCGATCAGGCTCAGGGTGGAACGCGGGCGGGGGATGGAAAAACGGGACGTGCGGACGGAATTGCAGACGAGTGTGCTCACTGTGACGCTCCCTGTTTCATTTGTTGTTTTTATTATTTGTTATACGTCGTCGTACAACATGGTTGCGGATATTTGCGAGGTTTTCCGGAAAAGTCAACAGGGCGTCGTACGATGACTTTGGGTGAGCGGGCAGCCCTCAAAGCGCTGTGAAGAGGGCTGCTTTCGGCACGTTTACTGGTTGTAGAGCGCTTCAGTGTTATCGATCAGGGGATTTTTTTCGGTCAGCACGATCTGCGCGATCTGATCCTTGCGCATGAAACTCACCTTCGCATGCGACTGGGCGTACCGGATGAAGCGCTCCATGGCCTCGACCATCGCCGGGGTGCCGCCGATGCGGTCGTGCAGACTCACCGACATCATCCGCCGCTTGCTCGCGCCTTCGGCGTAGAGGCGATCGAATTCCAGCACCAGTTGCTGATAGAACTGCTCGGCAGAGAAATGCCGGCCCTCGACCAGCACGATGTCGTTGTTGCGCAGGGTGTACGGCACCACGGCGAATTTGCGTCCACGAACCATGGTCACGAACGGCTCGTCACGGCTGACGTCGTCGATGTGGTACGTGAAGTTCAGATCCTGCAGCACCTTCAACGTATTGGGGCTGCGGCGCAGCCAGTTGGCGTTGTAGCCGACCGAGCGCTGACCGGTGATTTTTTCCACCGCCGCAACGCCGTCGCCGATGAACTGTTTTTCCTGGGCGTAATTCATGTTGTACGAATCGGCCCAGCGCATGCCGTGGGCTGCCAGTTCATGGCCGCGCTCGGCAATCGCCTTGGCCAGGTCCGGGTGCTTGAGCGCCGCTTCGCCGACCACGTGAGAGGTGACTTTGATGCCGGTGCGATCCCACAGATCAAGCATGCGCCACAGGCCTTCCTTGTAGCCGTAATCGAACCAGGTCTGCGCCGGTAGATCCGGGTAGCCTTTTGGCAGCGGTGTACCGGAAAACGGACTTTCAGCGCCTTCGGGCTGACCGCCGGTTTCGAATTGCATCGACACCGAAATCACCAATTGCGAGCCGTCCGGCCACGGGCGTTCCTGGGCAAAAGCGAGGGCTGGCAGCAACAGCGTGGCGGCCAGCAGGTTTTTCAGCAGACGCGGGGAGCGTTGCCTGCGGGGAGTGGTCATATCGGGCACCTTGCAGGTTGAGAAGTGCGGCAAGGTTGGCATCCGCTACGCTTGGGAAAAATCCGCTGCGGGCGAGATGACCTTTAAACAAAATTTACGAATCCACCCAAAATCCCTTGTGGGAGCAGGCTCGCTCCCACACTGGATAGGTGTTTGGCCAGGATTTGCGGCACACTTAAGCGACTACAAGACAAGGCCTTTCAATGGATCAATACGCCCCGCGCAACTGGCAGCCGCACGAGAAGCCCAGTCTGCCCGGTTCTCCCTCGACGCCGCTGCACTCCAACCCCAAGCGCCTGGCTTATGCGCTGGTGGGCTTGCTGGTGGCGGTGACCGGTGGGCTGGGTAATGCGCTGGTGGTCGCCAACCTGCCTTATCTGCAAGGTGCGCTCGGGGCGACGACTGCGGAAATGGCCTGGCTGCCGGCGGCGTACGTGATGACCAACGTGTCGATGAACCTGCTGCTGGTGAAGTTTCGCCAGCAGTTCGGGCTGCGGGCGTTCACCGAGGTGTTTCTGGTGCTGTATGCGCTGGTGACCTTCGGCCATCTGTTCGTCAATGACTTGAATTCAGCAGTCGCGGTGCGGGCGGCCCACGGCATGGTCGGCGCGGCGCTCAGTTCGCTGGGCTTGTATTACATGGTGCAGGCGTTCCCGGCCAAATGGCGGATGAAGGCGCTGGTGCTGGGCCTCGGCACCTCACAGCTGGCCTTGCCACTGGCGCGACTGTTTTCCGAAGACCTGTTGCAGATCGCCGAATGGCGCGGCCTGTACCTGTTCGAATTGGGCATGGCGTTGCTGTCGTTAGGCTGCGTCTTGATGCTCAAACTGCCGCCGGGTGACCGGTTCAAGACCTTCGAACCCCTCGATTTCCTCACCTTTGCGATCCTTGCCAGTGGCGTGGCCTTGCTTTGCGCCGTGTTGTCCCTGGGCCGGATCGACTGGTGGCTGGAAGCAGACTGGATCGGCATCGCCCTGGCCGCGTCGATTGCGCTGATTCTCGCGGGGCTGGCCATCGAACATAACCGCAGCAACCCGATGCTGATGACCCGCTGGCTCGGTAGCGGGGTGATGATCCGTCTGGCGCTGGCGGTGATCCTGATTCGCATGGTGACCTCGGAGCAATCCACCGGCGCCGTGGGCTTCATGCAAAACCTGAACATGAGCAGCCAGCAGCTTCATAGCTTGTACGTGGTGATGCTGATCGGCAGCGTCGCCGGGCTGCTGACCAGTGCGCTGACCATCGACCCGAAACACCTGCTGATGCCGCTGATCGTTTCGCTGGCGTTGATGGCCACCGGCTCGATCATGGACAGCTCATCGAACAACCTGACCCGCCCCGGCAACCTGTATTTCAGCCAGTTCCTGCTGGCGTTCGGCAGTACGTTCTTCCTCGGCCCGACCATGGTGCTGGGCACGCGCAACGTGCTGACCAACCCGCGCAACCTCGTGAGTTTTTCTGTGTTGTTCGGGATCTGCAACAACCTCGGCGGCCTGATCGGCGCGGCGTTGCTGGGGACTTTCCAGATCGTGCGCGAGAAATTTCATTCCAGCCACATCGTCGAGCAACTGGTGCTGTCCGATCCGCGTGTAGCCGCCCGGGTGCAGAGCGGCGGATCGGCGGTCGGCTCCGTGATTGTCGACCCGAGTCTGCGCAATCTGCAGGGCATTCGCAGCCTGGCCAACGCTGCCACGCGCGAAGCCAACGTACTGGCCTATAACGATGTGTTCATGCTGATTGCGGTCATCGCGATCCTGACCATGATCTGGATTTCCATCCGTGCGCTGTGGCTGATCAGTACCACCAAAGCCGTAACCCCGACACCTTCCGTACCTTCCAGCGGTGCCACTTCTTCATGACCGAACCGACCACTACGACCACCAATGCCATCGCCGCCACCCCTGAAGGTGTGGCGCCGCCGTCATCACCGAACACCGAGCCGCGCTCGTTGCGGGTGCGGATCATCTCGTCGCTGGGGTTTGCCGCGATTGCCATCGTCGGCGTATTGATCGTGCTTTACGCCTGGCAACTGCCGCCGTTCAGCAGCGCAGTTGAGACCACCGAAAACGCCTTGGTGCGCGGGCAGGTAACGATCATCGGCCCGCAGCTCAGTGGCTATGTGTTTGAAGTGCCGGTGCAGGATTTCCAGTTTGTGAAGGAGGGCGACTTGCTGGTGCGTCTCGATGACCGCATCTATCAGCAACGTCTCGACCAGTCGCTGGCACAACTGGCGGTGCAGAAGGCCTCGCTGGCCAACGTGGTGCAGCAGCGCAACAGCGCCGAAGCCACTATCAAGTTGCGGCAGGCGGTGGTGGCCGACAGCGAGGCGCAGTTGCGCAAAAGCGAGGCCGACTTGCGTCGCAATAAGGCGCTGGTCAATGACGGTTCAGTGTCCAAACGTGAGATGGACGTGGCGCTGGCCGCCAACGCGCAAAGCATTGCGGCGGTGGCGCAGGCCAAGGCCAATCTGGAAATCGCCCGGCAGGATCTGCAAACGGTGATCGTCAATCGCGGTTCGCTGGAAGCGGCGGTGGCCAGCGCCGAGGCAGCGGTACAGCTGGCGCGGATCGACTTGTCCAACACCCGGATCATCGCCCCGCGCGACGGTCAGCTCGGGCAGATCGGCGTGCGTCTCGGCGCCTACGTCAACTCCGGGGCGCAGTTGATGGCGCTGGTGCCGAACCAGAAATGGGTGATCGCCAACCTCAAGGAAACCCAGATGGACAATGTACGCGTTGGGCAGCCGGCGAGCTTCACCGTCGATGCCTTGAACCACCGCAAGTTCACCGGCCACGTGCAGCACATCTCGCCGGGCACCGGTTCCGAATTCGCGTTGTTGCAGGCCGACAACGCCACCGGCAACTTCGTGAAAATCGCCCAGCGGGTGCCGGTGCGCATCACCATCGATCCGGATCAGCAGGAGAGCGAGCGTTTGCGGCCGGGGATGTCGGTGGTGGTCAGCATTGATACGGCGGCGGGCGATACCCAGAAACACTGACCTCAGGCAGCGATCATCGGCGGCAGGGTGCCAAGCACGGAAACCGCCGCCACGGCGCCGATCCCCAGCAGCCATTCGAGCATGACGCTGCGCTTGAGGGTGTCGAGCCGTTGTTCGCAATCGTTGATCCGCAGGCGATTGAACAGCGCCAGGGCGAGCATGCCAAACACCAGCAGCGCCTTGATCAACAGGATCAGGGCGAAGCCCGAGAACAGCGGTGTCGGCCACCATTGGCCGGTGAGCACGCGCACATTGATCAGCCCGGTGATCAGCAGGCCGGCGACCAGTGCGTAACCGAGCCCGCTGAAACGCTGCAAGACTTCGCGCATGTCTTTGTCAGGTTGGCGCAGGATCATCACCAGCATCAGCAGCCCGCCGAGCCAGGCGCCGACGCAAGTCAGGTGAATGACCTGATTGAGGATCAGCATCTGCCCGCTGAAGCCATCGAGCATCGCCCCGTGTCCGACTGGTGCCAGCGTCATCAGCAGCACCGCACTCAGACCCAGCCGCAATGGCTGGTTCGAACGCCACGGCGTAAACAACAGCGCCAGCAACAGGGCATTGATCAGCAGATGCCAGCGCCAGACCTGACCGAAAAACGTATGACCGAGAACCAGCTCGACGGTGGCCGGATCAAACGCGGCAGCCGCCGAACCGGCCATGCTTGCGGTAATCAACAACGCCCAGATGACGCCGCTGATCAGGGCAATCGCCGCCAGCCAGCGAGTCAGTCGCGCCAGCTGCCGATCCAGAAGCGGCGCTTCACCCTTGAGCAGCAGCGGCCGGAACAGCCAGGCCCCGAACAGCATCAACACCACGATGAAATGCAGGAACCGGCACAGCACCAGCGCTTCACTCATGAATTACTGGCCAACCTTGAACTGATAGGCGCCTTCGCTTTTGTGCGTATCGACCGACACCGCATGCCATTCGATTTTGTATTCCCCAGCGGTCAGCGGTGCTTCGGGGGTGACGATCAGGGTTTTCTTGTCGCCTTCGGTGGTCAGCGGTTTGACCGCCACCGGCTTGCCATCGTGGGTCACGGTGACTTTGGTGAAGCTGGCTTCGACGCCTTCGGAAAACATCAGGCGCAGATCCGCCGGTGCCGCGACGGTGCTGTCGGCGGCCGGAATCTGACTTTTCAGATGGGCGTGGGCAAAGGCCTGGGAAGTGACGATCAGCGAAGCCAGCAGCGCGCCAGCGGTGAACAGTTTTTTCATCGACATGGAAAGATTCCTTTCAGTGAAATGGCGGGCTGAGTATAGAACGTGGATCACAGGGCTTTCAGGCGCATGTGAATGACCGGAAAGGGCCGGCCTTCGCCGTCGAGTGCCGAGCGGCCGATGTCTTCGAATCCGTAGTGACGGTAGAAGCCGTGGGCCTGCGGGTTCTGTTCGTTGACGTCGACCTTCAGCAGCGGGCGGCGGACGTGGTCGAGCAAGCGTCGGCCGATGCCCTGGCCACGCTGGGCCGGGTCGATGAACAGCATCTGCACGGTGTCATCGTCGGTGGCGATAAAGCCTGCCGGGGAGTGGTCGGGGTTCTCGAAAACCTGCACATCCAGCGCGGGCAGGTAGGTGTCACGCACCAGCGGGAACAGCCGATGGATATCGTCTTCCGGGAGGAAATCGTGGGTGGCGCGGACCGAGCGCTCCCACAGTGCGGCGAGCTGCGGATCATCCGCAGCGGTGCGCTTTCGAATGGTCATGGACGAATCCTTCAGTGTCTGACGGGGAGAAGGAGGGCGATCCTAAACCAGAAAAAAGCCCAAGTGTGTGAAGAATCGTTCTAGGCTGTCGCCCCTTGCCCAGAGCGGATGCTAGTCTTCAACAACGTTGTCTTCAGGGAGCCCTCATGGGCAATCACAAGATCGAAATCCGCCGTACCAACGTCGACAAGATCCTGCTGGCGGCGGAAAAAGTCTTCGCCGAAAAGGGTTTCGGCGGCACCGCCATGGCGGACATCGCCGCTGAAGTGCAGCTGCCACGCTCCAATCTGCATTACTACTTTTCGACCAAGAGCGAGCTGTACAGCGCGGTGCTGTTCGACCTGCTGGAAGTGTGGAAGCAGGACGCACTGTGCTTCGAGATGTTCGACGATCCGCGCGTGGTGCTCAGCAGCTATATCCGCGCCAAGATGAACCACTCGCGCAGCCGGCCCTATGGCTCGAAAGTCTGGGCCAACGAAATCATCCACGGCGCGCCGACCCTCGGCGAGGCGCTGGATGTCAGCCTGTACGACTGGGCGAAGATGAAAGAGGCGAAGATCCGCCAGTGGGTCGAGGACAAGCGGATTCTGCCGGTGGAACCGTCGAGCCTGCTGTACATGATCTGGGCCTCGACGCAGCACTATGCGGACTTCGATCATCAGGTGAATATTCTGAATGAGCACCAGCCGCTGTCGGACATGCAGTTCGAGCGGGCGGTGCAGACGGTGACCAGCGTGATTTTGCGGGGGATAGGCTTGGAGCCGTAACTGATCGTTCCCACGCTCTGCGTGGGATTGCCTCAAGGGACGCTCCGCGTTCCAGTGGGACGCAGAGCGTCCCGGGCTGCATTCCCACGCGGAGCGTGGGAACGATCTTTCAGCGTGGGAACGATCATTCAGGCACTGACGTGATACGGATTCCTCGGATCATGATTCCAGTCCAGAAACGGCTTCCCTGTCTCCATCGGCACCATCTCGATGCAATCCGCCACCGGACAGGTGATCTGACACAGATTGCACCCCACACACTCGTCATCGATCACTTCATATTGATGCGTGCCATCGGCCTGTTTCAGGCTGCTGATCGCCTGGTGTGAGGTGTCCTCGCAGGCAATGTGACAACGCCCGCAACCGATGCATGCCTCCTGGTCGATCTTCGCGATCACCTGATAGTTGATGTCCAGGTACTTCCAGTCCGTGGTGTTACCCACCGCGCGCCCGGAAAACTCCGCGATGCTGGCGTAACCCTGACTGTCCATCCACCGCGACAAACCATCCTTCATTTCATCGACAATCCGGAAACCATGCAGCATCGCCGCCGTGCACACCTGCACCGCGCCGCTGCCCAGTGCGATGAACTCCGCCGCATCACGCCAACTGCCAATGCCGCCAATGCCGCAGATCGGCAGGCCCTGGGTCTGTGGATCACGGGCGATTTCCGCCACCATGTTCAGCGCGATCGGCTTCACTGCCGAGCCGCAATACCCGCCGTGGGTGCTTTTGCTGCCGACGGTGGGCAGGGCGACCATGTGTTCGAGGTCGACGCTGGTGATCGAGTTGATGGTGTTGATCAGCGACACCGCATCGGCGCCGCCACGGTGTGCAGCGCGGGCGGCGACGCGGATGTCGGTGATGTTCGGCGTCAGTTTGACGATTACCGGCAGCGAGCAATAGGTCTTGCACCAGCGCGTCACCTGCTCGACGTACTCCGGCACCTGACCGACCGCCGCGCCCATGCCGCGCTCGGGCATGCCGTGGGGGCAGCCGAAGTTCAGCTCGATGCCGTCAGCGCCGGTGGCCTCCACCAGCGGCAGGATGTGTTTCCACGACTCTTCGACGCACGGCACCATCAGCGAAACGATCAGCGCGCGGTCCGGCCAATCCTTTTTCACCTGAGTGATTTCCCGCAGGTTGATTTCCAGCGAGCGGTCGGTGATCAGTTCGATGTTGTTGATGCCCAGCACTTCGCGGTTGGCGCCGTAATGCGCCGAATAACGCGACGACACGTTGACCGCCGCCGGGTCTTCACCCAGGGTTTTCCAGACTACGCCACCCCAGCCGGCCTCGAAGGCGCGGACCACGTTGTAGGCCTTGTCGGTCGGCGGCGCGGAGGCCAGCCAGAACGGATTGGGGGCTTTGATACCGGCGAAGACAATCGAGAGATCGGCCATTTACGCAGCCTCCACTTTGAGCATCAGTTGAGCGTTGATCGCCTCGGCGGCGCGCTTGCCGTGTTGCACCGCTTGCACGGTCAGGTCCTGATCGAGGCTGGTGCAGTCGCCGCCGGCATACACGCCGGGGATGCTGGTGCGCAGGTTTTCATCGACCTGGATTCGATCGCCCTGACGCTTGAGTTCGCGGGCCAGCGGGTCGGCAAGGGCGCTGCCGTCGAAGGCCTGACCGATGGCTTTGAAGATCGCATCGGCGGCCAGCTCGAAAGTCTCGCCCGTGGTTTGCAGGCGCCCCTCCACCAGATGGGTGCGGGCGAAGCGCATGCCGCGCACCTTGCCTTGAGCGTCGAGCAGCACTTCGTCCGGTTGTGCCCAAGTCAGCAGTCGCACCTGATTGGCTTTGGCGATGTCTTGCTCGTGACCGGTGGCGCCCATGTCCGCCGCGCCACGGCGATAGACCAGATTGACGTCGCGGGCGCCGAGGCGGGCCATTTGCACGGCCATGTCGATGGCGGTATTGCCGGCGCCGAGGACGATGCAGCGCTCGGCCAGCGGCAGTTGCGACAGGTCGTCGGCCTGGCGCAGTTCGCGGATGTAGTCGGTGGCGGCGAGCAGGCCAGGGGCGTCTTCGTGGGCCAGGCCGAGTTGCTTGCTCGCATTGAGACCGAGGCCGAGGAACACTGCGTCGAACTGTTGATGCAGTTCGCTCAAAGTCAGGTTGTCGCCGAGTTTCTGTCCGTGGCGGATTTCGATGCCGCCGATCTGCAGGAGGAAATTCAGCTCCTTCTGCGCGTAGTCGTCGACCAGTTTGTATTTGGCGATCCCGTATTCGTTGAGCCCGCCAGCCTTCTCCCGCGCTTCGAAAATCACCACGTCGTGACCGTGCATGGCGCTGCGATGGGCACAGGACAAACCCGCCGGACCAGCCCCGACCACGGCGATGCGTTTGCCCGTCACGGCGGCGCGTTGGAATGGATGTTCGGTGAAGTTCGCGTTGTCCACGGCGTAGCGTTGCAGCAGGCCGATCAGCACCGGCGCGCATTCGTGGGCGTTGTTGCGCACGCAGGCTTGCTGGCAGAGGATCTCGGTCGGACAGACCCGGGCGCAACTGCCGCCGAGGATGTTTGCCGAAAGGATTTTCTGCGCGGCGCCTGGCACGTTGTCCTGATGGATATTGCGGATGAACGACGGAATGTCGATCTCGCTCGGGCACGCGTTCACGCACGGCGCGTCGTAGCAATACAGGCAGCGCGAGGCTTCCAGATGCGCCTGACGGTCGTTGAGCGGCGGCGCCAGATCAGTGAAATGGCCGGCGAGGGCGGCCGCACTTTCTTGCGGGTGCGGGAGATGGTTCAGGGTCTCGATCACGGTTTTTTGCCTCACGGTTATTTGAGGTTTTCTGCCTCTGTCGGGCAGTGGTTAGATCATCTGTTGATCGTTCCCACGCTCCGCGTGGGAATGCAGCCCGTGACGCTCCGCGTCACTGGACGCAGAGCGTCCCTTGAGGCATTCCCACGCAGAGCGTGGGAACGATCATCGGTAATCCAGGGATCAGCGTTTCACGGCAACCGGGCGATGCAACTCCGCCCGCTTGCTCAGCAAATCAAACACCGCCGGATACGCCGGCCGTTCGATATACCGGCCCGCCCCACGCTCGGCGCGCAGGTCGCCATCGGCCCAGACCACCCGGCCCTGGCTGACGGTATGGCTCGGTACGCCGGTCACGGTCTTGCCTTCGAAGATGTTGAAGTCCACCTGCTGATGGTGGGTCCTGGCGGAGATGGTGCGGGTGCCCTGCGGGTCCCACAGCACCAGGTCGGCATCGGCGCCGACGCGGATCGCGCCCTTGCGCGGATAGAGATTGAAGATTTTCGCGGTGTTGGTGGAGGTGAGGGCGACGAAGTCCTGCATCGACAACCGCCCCGAGTTCACCCCTTCATCCCACAACACCGCCATGCGGTCTTCGATGCCGGCGGTGCCGTTGGGGATCTTGCTGAAATCGTCGCGGCCGGCGGCTTTCTGCTCGGCGCAGAAGCAGCAATGGTCGGTGGCGGTGGTGTGCAGATTGCCGCTCTGCAAGCCATGCCAAAGCGCGTCCTGATGCCCGCGCGGACGGAACGGCGGGCTCATCACGTAACCGGCGGCGGTCTGCCAGTCCGGGTGCTGGTAGACACTGTCGTCCAGCAGCAGATGCCCGGCCAGCACTTCGCCGTAAACCGGTTGGCCCTTGGTGCGGGCATAGGTGATTTCGTCGAGAGCCTCTTTGGTCGAAACATGCACCAGGTACAGCGGCGTGCCGATGGTTTCAGCGATCCGGATTGCCCGGCTCGCGGCTTCGCCTTCGACCTGCGAGGGCCGCGACAGTGGATGCGCCTCCGGCCCGGTGATGCCCTGGGCCATCAACTTGCGTTGCAGGTGATAGACCAGCTCGCCGTTTTCCGCGTGCACGGTCGGCACCGCGCCGAGTTCCAGGCAGCGCTCGAAGCTCGCCACCAGCGTGTCATCGGCGGCCATGATCGCGTTCTTGTAGGCCATGAAATGCTTGAAGCTGTTGATCCCGTGATGGCTGACCAGCTCGGCCATTTCCTCCCGCACCTGCTCGCTCCACCAAGTGATCGCGACGTGAAAGCCGTAGTCGGACGCGGACTTTTCCGCCCAGCCGCGCCACTGATGAAAGGCTTCGAGCAGCGACTGCTGCGGATTGGGAATCACGAAATCGATGATCGAGGTGGTGCCGCCGGCCAGGCCTGCGGCGGTTCCGCTGTAGAAATCTTCGCTGGCCACGGTGCCCATGAACGGGAGTTGCATGTGGGTGTGCGGATCGATGCCGCCGGGCATCAGGTACTGGCCGCTGCCGTCGAGCACTTCGGCGCCGGCGGGAACATCCAGGTTTTCACCAATGGCTTTGATCACGCCGTCGGCGCAATAGACATCGGCGCGGTAACTTTCATCATGGGTAACAACGGTGGCGCCACGGATCAACAGAGACATTCCGAGTTCCTCGCAGGCATGACCGACTTGTGCCGGCTCTAGTGTTTTATTGTTTGCGGCGCCAGATGCGTAATCTTGTCAGCGCTGTCAGGAATAGACGCTAGTCGCAGTTCTGCAATTGATCAAGATTATTTTTTATAAGCTTATGACTGTTTTAACTTGTTGATAAATAACGATAAAAATACAAAATCACCAAAATGGTGAGGCACTTCACCATTTTGACGCACTTGACAGGTTGGAAATATGAGCAAGATTTCCTATGTGAAATCAGCCGCTTGAAGTTGAGCTGCGGGTGATGCGTTCTAAAGAAAAATAATGCAGTGCACCAGATTGAGTCCTGACAGTTCGGACAACTTGCCTGGCATTTAGCCTGAGTGTTCAGTCAAGTTTTCGCGGCCTCACAAGGTGAATAATTAAAACTGATAAACATCAGTCAGTTACAAAAAGATCGAAGCACGGCCCCAGCGCCAAGCGGTTCCCCCGGCACGTTTATTGATGCCGCCGCTGACACCATGGCCGGTGCATGAAAGTTGTCAGTTCCTCCGGCCATCGTCCGGCTCGCACCTGCGTGTGCAGCCGCCTGATGAGCAAAAAAATAATCAGAAGAACAGTGGAGCGGCCATGCAACAGAACAGATCGCAAGTGACCGAGCGCGACGGCTTGTTCGAACTCGAAGCCGGCAGCGACGTCCTCGACAGTCCCCGTTACAACCACGACATGGCACCGACCAAGGTGCGCGAACGAACCTGGAACAAATGGCACATCACTGCGCTGTGGGTCGGCATGTCGATCTGCGTGCCGACCTACACCCTCGGTGGTGTGCTCACCGCGTATTTCGGCCTCACCGTCGGCGAAGCCTTGCTGGCGATTCTGTTTGCCAACGTCATCGTCCTGATTCCCCTCACGCTCAATGCGTTTCCCGGCACCAAGTACGGGATTCCGTTTCCGGTGCTGCTGCGATCGTCGTTCGGGATTCTCGGCTCCAACGTGCCGTGCCTGATCCGGGCGCTGGTGGCGTGCGGCTGGTTCGGCATTCAGACCATGTTCGGCGGGCTGGCGATTCACCTGTTTCTCGGGTCGGTGTTCGACGGCTGGAAATCCCTCGGCGGGACGGGGGAGGTGATCGGTTTCATGGTCTTCTGGGCGCTCAACCTGTGGGTGGTGATCCGCGGCGCCGAGTCGATCAAATGGCTGGAAACCCTGTCGGCGCCGCTGCTGGTGGCGGTCGGCATCGGGTTGCTGGTGTGGGCCATGCCCAATGTGTCGATGACTGAATTGCTGGCGATCCCGCCGAAGCGTCCCGAAGGCGCGAGCGTGGTCAGCTACTTCGCCGCCGGGCTGACGGCGATGGTCGGTTTCTGGGCCACGTTGTCGCTGAACATTCCTGACTTCAGCCGTTATGCCCGCAGCCAGAAGGATCAGATCCTCGGGCAGATTTTCGGCCTGCCGCTGACCATGTTCCTGTTCGCCGCGCTGGGCGTGGTGATGACCGCCGCTTCGGTGAAACTGGTGGGCGTCAGCGTCTCCGATCCGGTGACGCTGATCGGCCATATCCAGAGCCCGGTGTGGGTCGCGGTGGCCATGGCGCTGATCATTATCGCGACGCTGTCGACCAACACCGCCGCCAACATCGTCTCGCCAACCAACGACTTCCAGAACATCGCGCCGAAGGTGATCAACCGCACCAAAGCGGTGATTCTCACGGGGTTCGTCGGGCTGGCGCTGATGGGTCATGAACTGCTGAAGAAGCTTGGGCTGATCGTCTCCGATGTCAGCCTGGAAACCGTGTATTCGAACTGGCTGCTGGGCTATTCCAGCCTGCTCGGGCCAATTGCCGGGATCATGGTGGTGGACTATTTCCTGATCAAGAAACAGCAACTGGACCTGGCCGGTCTGTACCGCGACGACGTGTACCCGGCGTGGAACTGGGCCGGGTTCATCGCCTTCGGCGTGCCGGTGGTGCTGACCCTGCTGTCGCTGGGCAGCAGCGCATTCAGCTGGTTCTACAGCTACGGCTGGTTCACCGGCTCGGCGCTGGGCGGGTTGATCTATTACGGGTTGTGCGCGATGCGTGCGACGCCTTCGGTAGTGAAATCACCGGTGTAGCAGATGATCGTTCCCACGTTCCGCGTGGGAATGCAGCCCGGGACGCTCCGCGTCCCCACAGCGGACGCAGAGCGTCCATGGATGAATTCCCACGCAGAGCGTGGGAACCAACTGCCTGAGGAGATCCCCATGAACGCAGCCGTAGACGTTCTGCAATCGACCCATCAGCACATCAACCGCGACCGCTTGTGGGCGTCGCTCATGGAACTGGCCAAACTCGGCGCCACGGTCAAGGGCGGGGTCTGTCGCCTGGCCCTGACCGACCTCGACCGCCAGGCCCGCGACCTGTTCGTGCAGTGGTGCAAGGACGCCGGTTGCAACGTCACGGTCGATGAAGTTGGCAACATCTTCGCCCGTCGCCCCGGGCGTAACCCGAACCTGCCGCCGGTGATGACCGGCAGCCACATCGACACCCAGCCCACCGGCGGCAAGTTCGACGGTTGCTTCGGTGTGCTCGCCGGGGTCGAGGTTCTGCGCACCCTCAACGACCTCGGCGTGGAAACCGAGGCACCGCTGGAAGTGGTGGTCTGGACCAACGAAGAAGGCTCGCGCTTCGCCCCGTGCATGATGGGCTCCGGCGTGTTCGCCGAAAAATTCACCCTCGAAGAAACCCTGGCCAAGGTCGATGCCGACGGCGTAACGGTTGGCGAAGCGTTGAACGCCATCGGCTACGCCGGGCCGCGCAAGGTCAGCGGGCACAAGGTCGGCGCCTATTTCGAAGCGCACATCGAACAAGGCCCGATTCTTGAGGACGAGCAGAAAACCATCGGCGTAGTACTCGGCGCACTGGGGCAGAAGTGGTTCGACCTGAAACTGCGCGGCGTCGAAGCCCACGCCGGCCCGACCCCGATGCACCTGCGCAAGGATGCACTGGTTGGCGCCTCGGTGATCGTCGGCGCGGTCAATCGCGCTGCCCTCGGCCACCAACCCCACGCCTGCGGCACGGTCGGTTGCCTGCAAGCCTATCCCGGCTCGCGCAACGTCATCCCCGGCGAAGTACGCATGACCCTCGATTTCCGGCATCTGGAACCGGCACGCCTCGACTCGATGATCGCCGAGGTCAAGCAAGTCATCGAAGCGACCTGCGAAGAACACGGCCTGACCTATGAACTGACCCCGACCGCCGACTTCCCGCCGCTGTACTTCGAAAAAGGCTGCGTCGAAGCCGTGCGCGGCGCCGCCAAAGGTCTGGGCCTGTCGCACATGGACATTGTCAGCGGCGCCGGCCACGACGCGATTTTCCTCGCTGAACTGGGCCCGGCCGGGATGATCTTCGTACCGTGCGAAGGCGGCATCAGCCACAACGAAATCGAAAACGCCGCGCCGGATGATCTGGCGGCCGGGTGTGCGGTGTTGCTGCGGGCGATGCTGGCGGCTTCGGCGGCGGTGGCGGGCAAGCAACGCGCGGCGTAAAGCCAGGGTTGGGTAGTCAAGAGACTGTGGCGATCTGGCAGATCGCCACAGACACCCGGCTCAAGTTGTTCTTTTGTGGCTCAGCTCTGCCTTGCGCCGTTCCTTGCCATCCGGGCTGCCGATGTTCAACAGCCTTCTTTCGATCATCACGTTTTCCAGTGCCTGCCGCTCTGCCGGGTCCATCTGGTGTTCGCGCTTTTTCAGCTCCAACAGAATGGGTGTGGACCACGTGCGATAGGTCCGTTCGGTAATACGGTCGCTCGTCATTTTTGTCTCTCCTTGATCAGATGCCCGGCCGCAGGCGCGGGCACAATCCGTCGAGGTACTAACGTTAGACGAGAAAGCCGCGAGGCGCGAATAGTCAACGCTCAATCGTGGTTGGCACGATCACAACCGTCCGCGGTCGTAAATTTCACATGCGCGAACTTGTGGAGAATCAATGAGCCGGGACGTCCTGACCACCGAAACCAATCGCCGTCAGTTGCAACAAATCATTGCCGGGCTGTCTGACGGGGTGATTCTGTTGGAGATCGACCAGACGATTCTCTGGGCCAACGAAGCGGCGCTGACGATGCATGGCGTCAGCCGCATCGGCGAGCTGGGCAACAACGCCGGGGAATATGCCGAGCGCTTCAATCTGCGGTATCGCAACAACCACGCGCTGGCACCGGAGCAGTACCCGATCTGCCGTGTGGCCGCCGGCGAAACCTTCAGCGACGTGCTGGTCGAAGTCTCCCCGTGCAGTGACGAGGAACGCACCTGGGTGCACAGTGTGCGCAGCATGGTGCTGACCGATCGCGATGGCGAGGTCGAGTCGCTGGTGCTGATCATGAGCGACGTCACCGATTGGGCCAACGCCGAGCAACGCTTCGAAAAAACCTTCAATGCCAACCCGGCGCCGGCGGTGATCTGCCGCCTCAGCGACCTGCGTTACATCAAGGTCAATCCGGGGTTTCTGGAAATGACCGGCTACGCCCGCGATCAGGTGATCGGCGCCTCGACCTATGAGCTGGATATTCTAGAACGGGCCGAGCGCAAGGACCTGGCGATCCAGCGCCTGCGTGATGTCGCGACCATTCCGCAGATGCAGGCCGAACTGCGTCTGCCGGACGGTGGCAGCAAACAGGTTATCGTCGCCGGCCAGCCGTTGGTGCTCAACGACGAAGACTGCATGCTGTTTTCGTTCGTCGACATGGAGCCACGGCACAAGGCCGAGGTCGCCCTGCGCCAGAGTGAGGAGCGGTTCGCCAAGGCCTTTCGCCTGACGCCGGTGCCGATCCTGATTTGCAGTGCCGACGAGCAGCGGCTGATCGATGTCAACCAGGCCTTCCTCGATACCTTGGCTTACGACAGCGACGACGTGCTCGGCAAGACCGTCGCGCAACTGGACTTCATCGATGAACAGGCTGAGCGCGCCCGGTTGCTGGCGGCGCTGGAGAAGACCGGCCGGGTCGATCGCGCCGATATGCGAATCCGCAAGAAAAACGCCGAAGTGCTGGAGTGCGCGGTGTCCGCTGACACCGTCAACATCCAGGACACGGTGTGCTATCTGCTGGTGCTGATGGACATCACCGAGCGCAAGCACACTGAGCTTGAACTGGTGGCAGCGATTGAAGAGGTGATGAAGGATGCGTCGTGGTTCAGCCGCACGCTGATCGAAAAGCTGGCCAATGTGAAGAAGATCAACTCGCCGCAGTTGCCCAGCGTTTCGTTCACCGATCTCACCGCCCGCGAGCGCGATGTTCTGGGGCTGATCTGCGAGGGGCTGGCGGACAAGGAAATTGCTGCACGGTTGAAACTGGCGCCGAATACAGTGCGCAATCATGTGGCGACGGTTTATTCCAAGCTGGATGTGCACAGCCGCAGCGAGGCGATTGTCTGGGCCCGCGAACGGGGGTTGTTCTCGGGGAGCAGCCGGGGGCAGCGGTAAGGTGCAAATGCACTAGTTCATGGGGTGCAAATTCGGGTGTCTGACAAGGCAGGCTGTTCTTAGGCTGGTGGGGTGCGATGCGGGTTTCGTTCGTGATCGTGTCCCTTCCGTCGTTGTTATTGGATCAGACCATGAATGTGTTGTTTGTCATTGAACCTGGCGTGTTGCGTCGATTTTCGGAGCTGGCGCAATGATTTATCTGACGCAGTTGCGGGCGCAACTTGAGCGTAGTTTTTCGCCGTTGGCTTGTGAGTGTGTGGTGGATGGGGATCATTCGCTTACGGTGAAGCTGTATCACCCGGCTTCAGGGCAGGTTGATCTGGTGATTAGTGGGTTGAGTCTGGATGCGTTGCGTACTTCGGAGGCGGTGGATGCTTTGGTTGATGAGTTGCGGTATGAGCTTGAGAGTAATTCGTTGCGAACGCCGGGGTGAACTTGGCGGCCTCTGGGCCGACCAGGTTCTTGTTCGGTTTGGGTGAATATCCGGTTCTTCGGGTGCAGCCGCTGGCGGTTTCGCCCTTACGGCGAGTCACCTTTTCCAAACGCCGAAAAGGTAACCCAAAAGGCTTTACCCTGACGTACGGCCCTCGCTGTGGCTCGGGTTCCTTCGCTCCGGGATTGATCCGGGGGCATCGCCTCCGGTTTGCTTCGCTGCACCTCCTCTCGATGTGTTTGGCTTCGCCAAACGGTCGCTGCGCTCCCACCCCCCGGATCAATCCCTCCACTCAGCCTGCCGACGGGCCCTGCGATCAAAAGCGGTGCTCGAGCTAACGCTCATCGTGGTGAGTGGTGAAGAGCGCTAAGCCGACTTGTTTGATCGTTCCCACGCTCCGCGTGGGAATGCAGCCCGGGACGCTCTGCGTCCCAATCTGACATTCACCTATAGGTGATGGCTTGTCGGCGGTGGCGATTGATCAGTCGACTCATTCCGAAAATCGACAGCAAATCCTGCCAGTTCGAGCCATTTCACTGGCACTTGCAGTCCACTGGTCTATAAGGAATGAGTGGTTCGGTTTCCATAGCCGGGCGTTGTTCTGCTCGGCGACGGGAGTTTTCTTCCATTCATCGCGGGTCATCCTATGAACAATCCTGGGAAACGCGTGTGTGCTTCGTTGTTGTCGGCTTTCGGTCTGGTGCTGCTCAGTGGTTGTGCCAGTCCTCCACCCCCTCCGCCGGCAGCACCGCCTCCGCCACCTGAGCGCACTTGTCAGGTCATGGAAAATACCGAGGTCGCCGGTGATGCCTATGCCGACGGGCAAGTGACTCGACACATCACCAAGACCCGTTGCGTCACTCAATAAGCCGGGCGCCGTTAAAGGCGCGGGTCGAGTGGATTGTGCTGGTGGCCGATCTGGTTGGCACCGCAGTCTTCGCCGTGGAAGGCGCGATTGCGGCGATGCGCAGTCAGCTAGATCTGCTCGGGGTGATGGTGATTGCGTTCATTGTCGCGCTCGGTGGCGGGGTGACCCGTGATCTGTTGATCGGTGCCACGCCGCCCAAGGCTGTGGCGGACTGGCGCTATCCGGCGCTCGCATTTGCCATGGGCGGGGTGGCGTTTGTTTTTCATGAGCGGGTGCTGGGCTGGTCCGGTTCGACGCTGATCGTGCTGGATGCGGCGGGATTGGCGCTGTTTGCCGTGGCCGGGGCGCAGAAGGCGTTGAATTTCGGGATCTCGCCGTTTGTGGCCATGTTGATGGGCACGATTACCGGGGTCGGTGGCGGGGTGCTGCGTGACATTGTGCTGGCGCGGGTGCCGGTGGTGTTGCAGGCGGATTTGTATGCCAGTTCGGCGTTTGTCGGCGCGGCGGTGTTGATTGTCGGGCGCAGGCTGGGCGTGCCGCCGGTGGCGGCCGCGTTGCTGGCGGGGGCGGCGTGTCTGTTGTTGCGGTTGTTGTCGGTGCATTTTGGCTGGCAGTTGCCGAAGGTTCTGGAGGCATGAAAAAGGCAGCCCCTGGGCTGCCTTTTCTTTTGCGTCAGAGGCGGATCAGGACAGGAAGCCGCCGTCCACGTTCAGCGCCACGCCGGTGGTGTAGCTCGACGCATCGCTCGCCAGGTACAGCACGGCGCCGGCCATTTCGCTTGGGTCGGCTACGCGCTTGAGTGGGATCTGCGTCAGGGCCTGTTTCAGGATCGCGTCGTTTTTCACCAGGGCCGAGGCGAATTTGGTGTCGGTCAGGCCCGGCAGCAGGGCGTTGCAGCGGATGCCGAACTGCGCGCATTCCTTGGCGAAGACTTTGGTCATGTTGATCACGGCGGCCTTGGTCACCGAATAGATTCCTTGGAAGATCCCCGGCGAAATGCCGTTGATCGAGGCCACGTTGATGATGCTGCCGCCGCCGTTTTCGCGCATCAGCTTGCCGGCTTCCACCGACATGAAGAAGTAGCCGCGGATGTTCACGTCGACAGTTTTCTGGAAGGCGCCAAGGTCGGTGTCCAGCACGTTGCAGAACTGCGGGTTGGTCGCGGCGTTGTTGACCAGGATGTCCAGCCGGCCGAACTGTTCCTTGATTCCGGCGAAGACCTGGCTGATCTGCTCCATTTCGCCGATGTGGCAGGCGATTGCTGTGGCCTTGCCGCCGGCGGCGATGATGGCGTCGGCCACGTGCTGGCAGCCTTCGAGTTTGCGGCTCGAAACGATCACATGTGCGCCTTGCTGGGCCAGCAGTTTGGCGATGGCTTCACCGATGCCACGGCTGGCGCCGGAGACGAAAGCGATCTTGCCGTCGAGGTCGAACAACTGAGTCTTGGACATGGGATTCCCTTGTAGTAAGCCTTGTTATAACGCCGTCATCAGAGGCTGGATTTGGCAATGACCTGCAGGCTCATCTGCTCCAGCAGTTTGTTCATGTGAATGAACTGCGCGAAGCGTTTGTCCTGGGTCTGGCCATGGAAGAAGCGGTAGTAGATCTGCTGCACGATGCCGGCCAGGCGGAACAGGCCGTAGGTGTAGTAGAAGTCGAAATTGTCGATCTGGATGCCCGAGCGTTCGGCGTAGTAATCGACGAATTCGCGGCGCGTCAGCATGCCCGGGGCGTGGCTTGGCTGGCGGCGCATCAGTTGTACCGGCGCCGGGTCGTCCGCCTGGATCCAGTAGGCGAGGGTGTTGCCCAGATCCATCAATGGATCGCCAAGGGTAGTCAGTTCCCAGTCGAGCACGCCGATGATCTGCATCGGGTTGCTCGGGTCGAGGATGACGTTGTCGAAGCGGTAGTCGTTGTGGACGATGCTGGAGGTCGGGTGATCGGTCGGCATCTTGTCGTTGAGCCAGGCTTTGACCTGTTCCCAGTGCGGTGCGTCCGGGGTCAGGGCTTTTTCGTAACGCTCGCTCCAGCCTTTGATCTGGCGGGCGACGTAGCCTTCCGGTTTGCCCAGATCGCCGAGGCCGCAGGCGTTGTAATCGACCCGGTGCAGCTCGACGAAACGGTCGATGAAGCTCTTGCACAGGGCTTCGGTTTTCGCCGAATCCAGCCCCAGCTCCGGCGGCAGGTCCGAGCGCAGAATGATCCCCTTGACCCGTTCCATCACATAGAACTCGGCGCCGATCACCGAATCGTCGGTGCAGTGCACGTAGGCTTTCGGGCAATACGGGAAACCGTCGCGCAACTGGTTGAGGATGCGGAATTCGCGGCCCATGTCGTGGGCGGACTTGGCCTTGTGGCCGAACGGCGGACGGCGCAGGACGAATTCCTGGTCCGGGTATTCCAGCAGGTAGGTCAGGTTCGACGCGCCGCCGGGAAACTGGCTGATCTGCGGTGTGCCGGTCAGGCCCGGAATATGCGCCTTGAGGTACGGATCGATCAGGCTGGCATCGAGTTCTTCGCCAGAGCGGATACGGGTGGACTGGTCAGTAAGCGCCATGCTTATCCCTTCTGCTTATTTTGGAGGCCAGACATCATTGGCTAATCTAATGGCGCGCTCGGGCGGTCACAAGCGCGGTTCGGTCTTATAGGTTAGCGTGTTGGACGATAATCACCTTTGGGAATGTGCGCGGCAGGCCGCTGGCGACTAAGGTTTAGCGCAGATGCCTTGTTCACAAAGGAGCTTTGAAATGGGCTGCCCGCAAGTCTGTGCCAGCGCCACCCTGCAATGCAGTTTCGGCGCCGCACCGGCGGTGCTCAACGTGCTGCCGGTCAACCGCACGCTGACCGGCGGGATGCCGGCGGCGAACATCATGGATCATATTCCGCTGGTCAACGTCACCACCTTCGGCATGTGCATGAGCATGGCCAACCCGATGGTCGCCGCTGCCACGGCTGCGGCATTGGGCGTGTTGACGCCGATGCCATGCATTCCCGCTACCGCCACGCCGTGGATTCCCGGCGGCCCTCCGACGTTGCTGCTGGGCGGGATGCCGGCGATCGATGCCAACAGCACATTGATATGCAACTGGGCGGGGGTGATCAAGATCGTGATGCCGGGGCAGATGCAGATGTTGATTCCCTGATTCAGGCTTGCTGTGGATCCGTCCACTTGCGCAACCACCAGCGCATCCGGGAAATCGGCTTGCCATCGGCATCCAGCGGCCGCCCGTCCTCGGCAAATCCTTGTTCCGGTTCCATCAACTGTCCATTCAGATAGCGCGCATCCACCGCCGGTTTGCCATTGGGATGAAACCGTTGATAGCGCCCCTCACGCACGCCATCGCGATAGAACTCGGCCTCCGCTACTTTTCCGTCGGGAAAGTAGTTGAACGCCTCGCCATGCAACAGCCCGCGGCGGTAGGTGGCCTTGCGCTGCAACCAGCCCTCGGGTGCGTAGAAACTGGCGATGCCTTGCAGCTTGTCGCGCACGAACGGCATCTGCGCCGAGACCTTGCCGTTGGGGTGATAGAGCAGGGACGTACCCTGCAATTCGCCCTGGCTGTAATTCAGATCTGCCTGCGGGCGACCGTCATCCTTGATATTCAACGGGCCGTCGAGCTGGCCGTCCTGCAGACGCCCCTTGAGGTGTTTGTCGTCCTGCTGCAGGTCCAGCAGTGTGATTGCCATGGCTTCTCCTTGTCAGTTGACCTGTACCAGTCCGCCCTTGATGGTCAGCATGCCGCCGCCGTCCACGGTCTGTGAAGCCGCGCCCTTGTTGGTCAGGCTGATACCGGCGTCGTTGGTCAGCGTCGTCCCGGCCTTGTTGTCCAGCGAGGTACCGGCCTGATTGGTCATGGCGGTGCCGGCCTTCTGGGTGATCGAGGTGCTGGCCGAAGTCGCCAGATCCGCGCCGCTCTTGATCGTGAAGCTGCCGCCACTTTGCAGGGTGAGGGTGCCGCTGACCTTGATCGTCAGGTTGCCATCCACCGTCAGACTGTAATCGCCGGTGACCTTGTCGGTGTAGTTGCCGCCGGTACTGTGGTTCTGGTCGGCGCCGACCTTCACGGTGCGGCTGTCCTTAACATCGAGGCTGTCGCTGCCGGTCTGGATGGTCACGCTGCGTTTGCCTTTCTCCAGCGTCACGGTTTCATCGCCGTCCTTGACCGTGCGGGTGCGGGCGTTCTGTACCGTGAGGGTTTCGTCATGGCCGACGGTGGCGGTGGTGTCGTTGAGCACGTTGATCTTCAGATCTTTCTGCGCTTGCAGGAACACTTCTTCGGCGTCTTTCTTGTCCTCGAAACGCAGCTCGTTGAACCCGCCACCGCCCTTGGACGATTGAGTCTTGATCCCCGACTGGGTCTGGTTCGCCGGCAAGGCATAGGGCAGGGCGTTGTCGCCGTTGTACACGCAACCGGTGACCAGCGGCCGGTCCGGGTCGCCGTCGATGAAGGTCACGATGACTTCCTGACCGATGCGCGGCACAAACTGCATGCCGAAACCCTTGCCGCTCCAGGGCAGCACCACGCGCACCCAGCAGGAACTGGTTTCATCGTTCTTGCCGTCGCGATCCCAGGGGAACTGCAACTTGATCCGACCGTATTCGTCGGTCCAGATTTCTTCGCCGGACTTGCCGACCACGACGGCGGTTTGTGGATGCATGCGCGGTTTTGGTGTGAGGCGTTGCGGACGAAATGGCGTGGCCTTGGGGATCGCTTCGAAGCGATTGCGATAGCTTTCGTGGCTGGCGTCGTGGGTCACCCGAGTGACGACCCAATCGATGTTCAGGGTCGCATCTTCGTGGCCGTCGAGGGTGAACCAGTGACCCGGAATCAGCCAGCGACAATCGCTCTCGCCGACGAAGCGTTTCTCTTCACTGCGCAAACCGTCGACCCGCTGCTTGGTCAACGCATCGCCCCGAGCCTTGGCGTTGTAACCGCCGGGATGTTCATAAATCGAACGCGGCCCGGCCACGGCTTCGGCCTGCCCGTATAGCGAAGTGGTCGGCGTGGTGAATTCGTAATCCGTTGCCTTGTACACGCCGGCCACCGCTTGCAGACACACCTGGCCTGAGCGGATGCCGTGCAACTCACGCTCACCCATTTGTTGACCCAGATACTTGACCTTCGGGCCGTTGGGGATCTGCACGAATGCATCGTTGCTATCACCCAGCACCAGCGTGTGCTTACCCTCGTCGTGGGTGAAAAACCAGAAGATGCCTTCCTCCTCCAGCAGCCGCGAGACGAAGGCGAAATCGGTCTCGCCGTACTGCACGCAGTATTCGCGTGGGGTGTAGCTGCCGGTCAGCGACAGCTTGAAGTCGGTAAAGCCGTGGGCCTTGAAAATCGTCGTGACGATGTCTGAAGTGGCGAGGTTCTGGAATACGCGGTTGTTGCTGGCCAGGGTCAGCCACCAAAGCCATGGCCTTAGCACCAGCTGATAGCGCTCGGCGGTCGCGTCGGCGGGGAGCTGGCGGATCTCGGCGACCAAAGCGTCGAAGGGACGGAGCTGGGCGTCGTTTTGCAGGGTGGTGGTGACGTGGGTGGCGATGGCGGTGGTCAGGGTGAGAGTGGTGCCGTCGTTGAGGCCGTTGAGGGTTTGCGAGCCCAGAACGTTCAGCGTTTCGTCGCCGGACAGCGAATCAGGGTAAAGCGCCGACAGCGAGGTGGCGGTGAGGGAGAGCGTAGTGTTGCTGTCGGTGGAACGGGGCATTGAACGACCTTTACGAGAGTTATTCGAGTGTAGCCTTGAGCGTGAACAGCACCGGGAAATGGTCGCTGCGAATGGCCTGGCCCAGGCAGCGCGGCGCGATGCTGACGGTGTTTCCATCCATGTCGCTTTCGATTTGAACGCTACCGTCGCAGCTTGCCTCCCAAGCGTGTGGGGCATGAACATAGGCGTAGTCGAGCATCAGCAGGATGGGCAGTATTTCGCAACGCTCGATGGCTTCCATGTTCATGTAGTGGTCGAGATAGGAATGCGGCGTATGGTGCATGTCCTGCCCGAATTCCTGGCGCAGGCGCAGTTCGTTGGTCGCCCGCTGCAAGGTGACATTACGTACGCTCAAATGGGTATAGCCGGCACCTTTGGGCAGCAATCTGCTCATGCCGAGCATTGTCTCGGGCCCTTCGACGGCATTCACGTTCAGATCGCCGCCAAAAAACAGCAACTGTTTGATACCCAGGTTATCGGCGTTGCTTTCGATGAAACCGATGGTGTCGAGAATGTTGCCGGGTGCCATGTAGGACGCGTTGGCGTGATAGAACGCAAAACCATAACTTGAAGCTTTGTGACGAATGATCAGCGGTGCGCGTTGCTCGGTGTCCGACAGAATGTAACGCTCGGTGACATCGTCGAACTCTTTGGCGATGGCATCGCGAATCAGCACCATGGAACCGAGAGTGGTGTGTTTCTTCTTGCCTCCTTCCTGCGCGAGCACTGAGGCGAGGGTGTAGCTGCCCATCAAGTCGCTGACCAGACTTTCATTGATCGATCCGGTTTTGCCCACTTCAAACAGAGCAATAATGTCTGGCTTCTTTTGCTGAATGAAATAGTCCAGAAACTGCTTTTTATCCGAATACGCGCTGGAAAGCTTGGCCCGCTGATTATCGAAGTGCTGCGTATTCCAGATCATGATCGAGTACATGCAACGCTCCTTCTGCAAGCTCTTTACGACTAATCGAGTGAGTTCAGAACCGTTCGATACACATCGCTGCCGCGCATCAAAACCACCGAAGTAATCAGGCTTCCGGTATAGGCAAGCACTTCGTTACTGCCGCCCCGAAACAACGGGATGACATAGGAAGGCAGCGTATGGCGTTCGGCGACGTATTCTTCGATGTCTTGCAGGGTGGGGCCGTAAATCTTTCCCTGAATCTCGAACCGGTAGTAACCACCGTGACCGAAATTCTCGGAAATACCGGAGTAAGTCCCGCACGGCACAAAATGACTGTAGTAATTGGGCGTACCGAAAGCCGTTTCCACACCCACCCGAGCAACAATCTCTTGATTGATCTGCTGGGCGTTCAATTGATTTAACGGGACAGGAACATTTCCGAGGATGATTTCCTTGCCGCTGCGCAATGTAGAACAAGGTTTTTGCGCGATCCGGGTGCGTATTTCGTTTTCCAGGTTGGGTTTGATGATCTTTACCTTCTGCAGATAGCTGCCTACGGCAATCGGGGCATTGATCGGCGGCAGGCTGGCTTCAATAACAGCCTGCTCCCATAGTTCAGTGGTGCCTCGATATAGAACAGTCCGGTACATACGCACTCCTTCGCACTCGTTGAACATGAGATAGCAGTCACTGCACTGCTGGAGGGGAAAAACCGTTAATTTCCCGTCGACCGTTACACCTCGACGGCCACGGGCACGGTGACAACGGGCGCCGGCCAGGTGACTGCATCCACTCTGTTGCCGCTAAACAGCAGATTGAAACGAGGATTAGCGGTGTCGACTTTGCACAGTCCAGGCGCCACGAGGGCTGGTATGAACTCTGAAGGGCAGGTGGAGTCGGTCGCGGTAGTCGATGGACGGGCATCTTCCGGGGTATGAAGTGAGGCGCCGTTCACGAGAATCCTCTTGTAGTTATCAATCCATTTCTGGCAATTCTCACAGGCGGCTTTTTTGCCACCGAGGAAGATTTTGCTCTTTGAAAAATGACCCTCGACCATGCCCTTCGTAAAAAACTTGAGCAGCGCCAATTCAGCGTGAACGTTCTCTTCATTGTTTTCGATCACGTTGACGGTTTGTGTACCGATGCTGGCTAACGAAGTCACAAGGTGAAGGCTGCCGGTGGTGGTGTTCAGTTTCTTGGGATCAATGCTTTTGCCCGCCAGTTTTTTATACAGCCAGGCATGCGGAGCCTCGATGTCTTTTGGCAGCTTTGTTTCAATATCGACAATTTTTTTGATCTTGGTCGTTTGTTCTGCGGTCAGGGGGGCGGGGTTGAATGATGCATTGACGGCGTGGACGGCACTGTAGCCGTCTCGATCCTGGGCCGAGTAAAAGTACGCCATACCCAGCGAGTGCAAGGTCACACTCGGTGCACTGAAAATCTTGTGCGCTTTATACAAGAGTTGCATCAGGCTGCTGAGATTGGTGACGCCGCAACGATTGAGCATATTGAGGACACCCGTGTGCTCACGTGGGTTTGCTGCAATAAAAAGACGCTCCTCACCCTGAAAGAACGCGCACTGCACTTCCTGGATATCAAAAGCCCTGGATTGCTCATAAGCATGGGTGACCCAGTTTTGCCCGCTGGCGAGCGAGCCCAGAATGATTGAAATCTTGGCCAGATCGTATTGGTTGCTAAGCTCCATGCGCGTGTCGCCTTCTCTCTGACATCAGTAAAAACCTGTGCCTGCAATGCTGTGACTGGCTAATAGCGTTTCCCTACTCCAACACCCACTCCGCCAATTTCCCTGTCACCTGCGTCATCAACACATTCTCGACATCCCGCGCGCCTGCCGCGCTGCATTTGGCGAGCACGGCTTTGACGATTCCCGAATCAAACTCGAACTGCTTGCCGGTAGCCGCCTTGTAACGGCCCCGCAGTTTTTCCAGCTTCGCCAGCACAATCCCTTCCAGCGTCTGCTCATCCAGTGGTCGATACGCGACCACCGTCATGCGCGCCAGAAACGCCGGGCGGAAGGCTTGCAGGAGGACTTTGTGCAGTGCTTCGTTGAACGCTTCCGAGCCGAGTTGTGCAGTCGGTGTATCGAGCAATAACTCAGCGCCGACATTGCTGGTGGCGAGCATCACGGTGTTCTTGAAGTCGACCACCAACCCGGTCCCGTCTTCCATCAAGCCCTTGTCGAACACGTTGTAAAACGCTTCCAGCACATCCGGGTGCGCCTTCTCGATTTCATCCAGCAACACCACCGAATACGGCTTGCGCCGCACGGCTTCGGTGAGCACGCCGCCACTTCCATAACCAACGTAACCGGGCGGGGCGCCCTTGAGCTGGCTGACGGTGTGGGCTTCCTGATACTCGGAAAGGTTGATGCTGATCAGATTGCGTTCGCCGCCATACAACGCGTCGGCCAGCGCATACGCGGTTTCGGTTTTGCCAACGCCCGTGGGGCCGACCAGCAGGAACACACCGACCGGTTTCTGCGGATCGGTGAGCCCCGCACGATAGGCCTGCAATCGTTGGGCGATGGTATTGAGCGCAGTGCTTTGGCCCATCACTCGCTGGCCCATGCGTGTGCCGAGAGTGCGCACGGCATGGGCTTCGTCGGCGAGCATTTTGCCGACGGGGATGCCGGTCCAGCCGGCGATCACGGCGGCGACGGTTTTGCCGTCGACCTGCTCGGGCACCAGCGGATCGTCCTGACGGATCGCATCGAGTCCGGCTTCCAGGCGCAGCAGTTCGGCGGCAAGGTGGTCGATGCGACTGTCGATGGCTTCGTCGGGCTTGTCGCTGTCGGCGCTTTCGCTCAATGCCAGCAACTCGCGGCGAGTGTCGAGCAGTTCACGCACGGCGACACGCTCTTCGCCCCAACGGGTTTCCAGTTCGCGGATGGCCTGGACGTTGGTCTTCGATTCACTTTCCAGCAGGGTAATGCGCTCGCGGTGATCGAGCCCCGTGGCCTGTTCCCGGCGCAGACGTTCGACTTCTTCTTTGAGGCTTTGCTGACGATGGCGCAGGCTCTCCAGCGGTGGCGGCACGTCGTGCTGGCCGAGGGCGACCCGGGCGCACGCGGTATCGAGGACGCTGATGGCCTTGTCGGGCAACTGGCGACCGGAGATGTAGCGATGGGAGAGTTTCACCGCTTCGTGGATTGCCGCATCCAGCACTTGCACGCCGTGGTGCTGTTCGAGTTTGGCGGCGACGCCACGGAGCATTTCCACGGCGGTGATTTCGTCCGGTTCTTCCACCTGCACCAGTTGAAAACGGCGGGCGAGGGCCGGGTCTTTCTCGAAATATTTTTTGTATTCCATCCAGGTCGTGGCGGCCAGCGTTCGCAACTCACCTCGGGCCAGCGCGGGTTTGAGCAAGTTGGCCGCATCGCTGCCGCCTTCGGCACCGCCAGCGCCGATCAACGTGTGGGCCTCGTCGATGAACAGGATGATCGGCTTGTCGGCGCTGCGAACCGCGTCGATCACACCTTTGAGCCGCTGTTCGAATTCGCCTTTGACCCCGGCACCTGCCTGCAACAGACCGAGATCGAGCACCCGCAAACTGACGTCCTGCAACGACGGTGGCACATCCCCGGCGGCGATGCGCAGCGCCAGACCTTCGACCACGGCGGTTTTGCCTACGCCCGGTGCCCCGACCAGAATCGGGTTGTTCTGCCGGCGCCTCAGCAGAATGTCGATGCACTGGCGAATTTCACCATCGCGACCGACGATCGGGTCGATGCGCCCGGCATGGGCGTCGGCAGTCAAGTCCTGGGTGTATTGATCGAGCACCGAGTCTTGCCGTGGCGTTGAACTCCCCGAAGATGAAGTGCGCGGGCCAACGTGCTCGCGGGAGTTTTCTGTCCACTCCAGCAGATTCGCGCGCAGGGCTTCTTTCGGAATTCGCAGCAATGACGACGCGCTGTTGAGCAGCAAGCTGCGGCGCTCGTCACGGTCGATCAACGCCAATAAAAGCAGCCCGGAACGAATGCTGTCGATCCCCAACACACTGGCCTGTACCACGGCGTCTTCCAGCAATCCCAGGGTGTGCGAAGACAGCGCTGGTGTGCGGGTGCTGCCAGCCTTGAACAAGTCCAGCGCCTTGTTGATTTCCGCCGTCAGCGCATCCCGTTCCAAGCCAAAACGCGGCAGCAGAAACGCAAAATCGCCGCCCTCGATATCCAGCAACTCCAGCAACAGATGCTCGATCTCGACAAAGTGATGCCCGCGCTGCAAGCACCGTTGCGCGGCACGTTCGAGGGCGCGGCGGTTGTCCGGGTTGAGGCGTCCGATCAGGCTGGCCAGTTCCATTTCAGGTGATCTCCAGCTGACGCAGGCGGGTTTCGATCCGTTGCACGGCCAGGCTGGTCTGACGTTGCAGGCCACCGTTCCAGCTCAACAGGGCCGGGGTTTGTCGGCCGAGTTGCAGTGGCCCCGCACCGCGCACCAGCAGCACCAGTTTCACGTCCAGATCCGGGCCGAAATAGAGCGCAGCGAGGCTGGCCAGCGCCGGATGCGCTTCACCATCCGGCAAGAATCGCGCAGCCTGCGCTGAAGACAACGGCCCCAGCGTCAAACGAACTCCGGCATGTTCATCCCAGACCCGAGTACCGGCGACAGCGCTGCGGCCGAGTTGCAGATTGCGTCCGCCGGCCTTCATGACGCTGCGGCTGGCGCGTGGAATCTCACGCCACGCCCCTTCATAAGCGCTCAGTTCCACCGCCACGGTAAACTGCTCACGGACAATCGCCGCGAACCCCGCCAATGACCGGCGGCCATCGGCGTACAACGCGGTGCATGCCAGAACGGCGCAGTCGGGAATCGCCTGGCGCTCTTGCAGGGATTTGGGCAATAACCCGGTCAGCGCCCGCAGTTGCGCCTGCACCGGCGAAGCGCCGGGCGTGGTGAAACCGAGGGCGATCCGGTGTTTGCGCATCACCTTGTACAGCAGACTCAGCAACCGATGCTGGAACAGGTCGAGGAACTCGGCGGGCGCATGATCCTTGGCTCGTGCCCGTTGTTGCAGCCATTCCTGATAGGCGTAAGGCAGCGGGCCGTCGGGGCCGCCGAGGCCGAACATCGGCGAGTTCAGGGTCAGCGGTTCACCGGGGTTTTCCTCCAGGCTTTCGATCTGGCTGGCGGCGAACAACGGCGTCAGCGGCCCGCGCAATTTCAGCGCTTCGGCCTGTGGCGATGTACCCGTACCAAGGGAGTCGGCCTGGGGTTGTTCGCGCTCCAGCAACAGCAACGCCTGCAACCATTCGAACGCCTGCGGATCACGGCGCAGGCGCTGGCTCAGGGTCAGAGCGACAGGGGCATGCCGGCTTGGGGTTGCCATGTCTTGACCTCCTTGTCTGCCTGCATGAGCACCGTGCGCACAAAGCGATTGGCCGTTGCGTACACCGAAAAGAACTGCGCGAGCACCGCCGAGAACAACACCGCGCTGCTGCCGACGAAATGCTGTGGATCAAGCTGCAATTGCACTTCAAGCCCGTTGCGCCAGCCGCGCCAGGCATCGGCGCCGACATGTCCGATCACTCGTTCACAACCGAGGCTCAGCAGACCTTCAATCTGGCGCAGGGCGCTGGCCTCATCGCGCAGGTTGTGCAGGGTCAGGATTTCCTTCAGCGCATCCAGCGCCTGCGGCCCTTCGACCAGCGACAGATGATTGAGGGTCAGTTGCGACACCAGCCGCCAGCGCGAATCACCGTCCAGCCGCGGCAGACTTTGCGGACTCGGCGGATTGCGCAGACGTGCCCACGCCACCGGGCCCGGCCGTTCGAAACCCAGCGGCGTACCGGCGGGCAGGCTCTGGGCCAGATGCCGGTTGGTGCACAGCAATTCGGCGGTCAGGCTGTAATCGGGCAGGTCGGTCTGCGGTTCGAAACGGGTGTCGACGATGCTGACCAGAAGATCGCTGCCGAGCCGGTTCGGCGTCTGTCCGTTGACCCGTCGCGCATGCCAGTAACGTTGCCGGTCACCGCTGCTGTGCTGGCTGCCGTAGTACGCCGGCAGGCGTTGCACACCGCTGGCGGAACTGGCGCGGATGCTACGAATGCTGTGGATTTCGACGCTGTTTTCCCGGTGGCTGTCGGCGATCAGTCGGTATTCGCTGCGGGTGCCGTCCGGGCGCAGCGGCTCCGAAGTGCGCGGAAACAGGTTGATCACCGGTGCGCAACCCAGCGCGATATCGCTGGCCTGCAAGTGCAAGCGGCCGGCCGGGGCCCGATCAAAAACGATGTAGAGATACAGCGTCTGGCTGTCACTCGACACGCCGGACAGTGGCAGATCAAAGAAGTGGAATTTGTCCGGGAACGCGAAGTACTCGGCCAGCAGGCGCATACCTGGATGCACGCCGTCTTCGTCCGGCAGCAGCACCTCGTCGTCGGCGAAACCGACGATCTTCGGCAGGCCTTTCACGCTGGCAGGAGTGCTCCCGGGCAAGCCGGCCAACACTTGCACCGCGTGGGCGCCGAGCAAGTCATAAAGGCTGGCGTTGACCACCGGTGACGCGGCCAGGTGAATGCGCAAGTGGTCGATGCCAAGCTCCGACCACTGGCTGTCGCCGAGACAACGCAGGCTCAGGCGCAGCGCCGAGCGGGACTGCGCAACGCCAGTCAGCGCCTGCGCTTCATCGCTGCCGAGCAACAAGGCTTCGCTGATTTCGACCGGCCACAACCGCACAGCGGCGCTGGTGCGAAAGTGAATGCTTTCGCCCTTGCTGGTGGTGACGAACAGCGGCGTGTCCCGGGGCAGGGGATAGCCGCCGTCGAGGTTGCCCTTGCTCGGATCCGGCTCGAACTGGACGATGGCGCAGGACGGCAGCGGGCGCATGGCCAAGGGATAAAGCTGTTCGAGCAATGCGTCGCTGAACTCGGCGTAGTCGTCATCCAGCCGCCGTTGCAGACGTGCGGCGAGCAGGGCGAAACCTTCCAGCAATCGTTCGACATGCGGGTCCGGGCATTCGCCGGGAGACAATTCCAGACGTCGCGCGACTTTCGGATAACGCTCGGCAAACTGTCCGCCGGCGTGTCGCAGCCAGGTCAGTTCGCGCTGGTAGTAGTCAAGTAGTTGCGGGTCAATCGAGTCGCTCATGGCGCACCTCCAGCCCTTCATTGCCGGGCTCGATGACAAAGGCCACCGGCCAGTGCTGCGAGCCGCTGCGCAACTCGCCGAGCAGGCGAATGCTCAGGCGCTGCGGATGCTCGGGCAGGGGATTGACCTGAACCTCGCCGAGCAGCAGACGCGGTTCGAAATGGGTGACGGCTTCGCGAATGTCCCGCGCCAGCCGACGACGGTCATCGCTGCGCTGTTGTTGCAGGGCGCTCCAGTCGGCGATGCCGTAATCGATGACGCTGGGCGGGGAGGTCAGGGTGCGCGGGCCACGGCGAGTGTTGAACAGGCGCGCCAGTTCGGTGTGCACCGAATCGAGCAGGTCCTGGCGATCGAACACCTGCACGACGTCCGTCTCGCTGGACGCGATGCGTTCGAACAGCGGCGGGAGAATGCCCGTGCCTGCCATGGCCGTTGCGTCCGGTTACTTGCTGGCCTTGTTCGCCGCCAGGTCCCAGACCGTGCCGGCGGTGCCTTCCTTGGTGCCGTCGTCCTTTTGCGCGGTGAGTTCCCATTTGATTTTGGTGAAGTTCAGGGAAAGCGTCTCCACCGGTTTGCCACCGGTGCCGCCACTGACGCTGACGTTTGAGATCACCACGTTGGTCAAGGTGTAGATGATGAACGGCATGATCTGCCCGCTGCCTTCGGCGGCGTTGCGACCGATGGTGATCTTGGCTTCCGGGATCGGCTTGCCGGCGCAGCAATACTCGTTGAGCGAGGGGGTCGAACTGTCAATGAATTTGGTCAGGGTAAATTCACCGATGTGCGGCCGGCCGGAGGTACGCTCCGAGTTGCTGACGTCGTTGGTCACCTGCATCGCCACGTTGTGGCTGTAGGACATGACTTCGATCTTGTCCTTGTAGCCCTCGAGCAGGCTGTCGCCTTTGATGTCGCCGCCGAGGTCGAGAATGATTGCATCCATCGCTTGAAACTCCTGAAAGGTGTCGTGCCAGGCAAACGGGGGAGCGCCCGCAGGAAAATCCTGCGGGCGCAGACAGGTCAGGCTGCTACCGGAGGCGGCAGGGTCGCGACCAGACGGATCGATGCGGTCAGCTCTTCAAGCTGAAAGTGCGGCCGCAGGAACACCGTTGCGCGATAGGCACCGGGCTTGCCGGCGACTTCGGTGACGTCCACCCGCGCTTCACGCAACGGGTATTGCGCCTTGATCTCTTGCGGTGCGTTGTCGTTGATCAGTACGTAGTCGGCGATCCAGTTGTTGAGATAGGTCTGGACGTTGTCGCGGGTCATGAAACTGCCGACCTTGTCGCGCATGATCACCTTCAGGTAGTGGGCGAAACGCGATGCCGCGAGCACGTATGGCAACATCGCCGAGATCCGTGCGTTGGCGTTGGCCTCGTTGGTGTTGTAGACCTTGGATTTGTTGGTGGTCTGGCCGCCGAAAAATACCGCGATGTCGCTGTTCTTCTTGTGGCACAGAGCGATGAAACCGAGGTCGTTGAGTTCCTTCTCGCGGCGGTCGGTGATCGCCACTTCGGTCGGGCATTTGAGCGACAGATCACCGGAGCTGGTGCGGAAGGTATGCGCCGGCAGGCCTTCGACTGCGCCACCACCTTCAGCGCCACGGATCGCCGCGCACCAGCCGTATTTGGCAAAGGCCTCGGTGATGCGTTGCGACAGCGCCCATGCGGCGTTGCCCCACAGGTATTTGCTGTGGTCGGTGCCGTTGGTGTCTTCGACGTAGTTGATGCCTTCCACCGGCGAGGTGTCCGGGCCGTAAGGCAGGCGCAGCAGGAAGTGTGGCAGCACGAGAGAGACGTAGCGTGAGTCTTCGCTTTCGCGGAACGAGCGCCACTTGATCAGCTCCTGGCTCTCGAACACTTTCGACAGGTCACGCGGAACGGCCAGTTCGGTGAAGCTGTTCATGTCGAACAGGCGCGGGCTGGCGGCGGCAATGAACGGCGCGTGGGCAGCGGCGGCGACGTTCGACAGTTTCTCCAGCAGGCCGATGTCCTGCGGGTGACGGCCGAAGGTGTAGTCACCCACCAGCAGACTGAACGGGTGGCCACCGAAGGTGCCGTACTCCTCTTCATAGATCTTTTTGAACAGCGCGCTCTGGTCGAACTCGACGGCTTTTTCCAGGTCGTTCTGCAGCTCTTTCTGGGTCACGTTGAGCAGGCGCAGTTTCAGCCGGGTGCTGGTTTCGGTGTTCTGCACCAGCATGTGCAGGCCACGCCAGGACGCTTCGAGCTTTTGCAGGTCCGGGTGGTGCAGCACTTCGTTGAGCTGGGCGCTGATCAGCTCGTCGATCTGGCTGATGCGGTCGTTGATCATCGCCACGGTGTCCTTGTCGATGGCCATGCCTTCGTCGAGTACCTGGGTGGCGAATTCCGCGAGCATGTCGCGGGCGTAATCCTGCTGACTGTCGTCATGGGCCATGCGGCCCTCGGCGATGATTCGGTCGAGCAGGGATAAAGTCTCGGCAGCAGCATTTTCGCTGGCTTGATTCTGGGCGGCGGCGGGCATGGCGAATTCTTCCTCGGTCAGGTGGACGATCAGGCTTGCGGTTCGGCCGGAGCTTCGGCATCAGCGGCCGGGACAGCGGTGTCCGGGCGGGCCGACTTGATTTCCTGCAAGCCTTCGGTGTTGGCGATGACGTCGCGCAGCAGCTTGTCCAGATCGTCATTGCCGTCGAGTTTGGTCAGTAGATCGCGCAAGCGCTGGCGGGCTTCGAACAGGCGCCGCAGCGGCGTGACTTGCTCCACCACCTTGACCGGGTCGAAGTCGTCGATGTGCTTGAAGTTGAGTTCGATATTGAGCTTGCTGTCGTCGCCGCTGAGGGTGTTGTTGACTTGCAGCGTGGCGCGGGGGGCGATGGAGGCGAGGACGTCGTTGAAGTTGTCGCGGTCGATTTCGGTGAAACGGCGTTCGGTCAGTTTCGCCAAGGGTTCGAGCGGCTTGCCCGAGAGGTCGGCCAGGATGCCGACCACCAGCGGCAATTCCTTTTTCTCGATGGCATTACCGATTTCGACGTCATAGGTGATTTGCACGCGGGGCGGGCGAACCCGGTCGAGCTTGTGCTGGGTACTTTCTGCCATGTCGGCGGACTCCGATGCGATGAGCGGGCGCAATGCATCGGGGAGGCCCGTTCATCGCTTTCCCTTGCTGGACCACAGGTTAGAAAGGGTGGCAGATGACCTGTCGTTCCTTTGACAAACCTTCCTCATTCGGCTGTAGGAACCGAACTACCCAAGACGCTAGAACAGGTCTATAAAAATGCAAGCGAAAAACTTTTTTGGACTGACTGGCGAAAAGGAAAATTCATTTTGTCTGCACGACTTTTTCTAACAATCGGGTTTGCGCTGCTCGCCGGTTGTTCGTTTTTCGGGCCGAAAGTCGATCTCGACAGCCTGACCCTCGACGTCGCCCCCAAGGCCAATGACGACACCCCGATCGCCGTGGATTTCATCGCGGTCAACGATCCGGATCTGCTCAAGCAATTGTCGGGCATCAGTGCCCGCCAGTGGTTTGCCGAGCGCGAGCAGTACCAGCGCGACTATCGTCAGCTGATGAGCGTGTGGGGACTGGAGCTGGTGCCGGGGCAATTCATCGACCGCCAGCCGTTCCCTTTGGGGGGCAAGCGGGCGGCTGGACTTTTGGTCTTCGCCAGCTATAACACTCCCGGAGCGCACCGCCTGCGGCTGGACGATCAGAGCGACGCATGGCTCAAGTTCGACAGTCGCGAGATGAGCCTGGTCAGCAAGGAAAACTGAAACACACCGTCCGCCGCCGGTTCGCGGTGCAGTCGAAGGGAGTCGTATGAGTCTGCTACCTGACGCGGTCTGCTGGCATGAAGGCATGCAATTGCTGCCCCAGCATTTTCAGTTACAGGGCCTGCGGGCCGAGGCCCTTGGAGCGCATCTGGCTCAGTCGTGCAATCCGTGGTTCTTCGGCGTCAGCCACATGGAGTTCGACCCGTCGGCGATGAGCGCCGGGGTGGTGCGGGTGCTGTCGTTACAGGGGACGATGCCGGACGGTCTGCCGGTCAATCTGCAAGTCGGCGTCGACCCGACGCTGGAGCTGGACGTCGCTGCCGCGATCGACGCCACGGAGGATGCGACGGTGACGGTTTATCTGGCGATCAGTCCGCTGTGGCGCGCCGGTCAGTTGTTGCCGCTCAAGGGACGTTTGCAATCGGTGGTCGGCGAGGCATTGCCGGATCTCACCAGCGGTGAATTTCCTGAATCGATCACGGTGTGGCGCCCCAATCCACGGCTGTGCACGCAACTGAACAAGGCCGATTCGATCTGCCTGCCGCTGCTGAAAATCCGCAAGGAGGGCGGCGGTTTCCTGCCATTGCCGTATACGCCGCCGACACCGGTCCTGTTGCCGGAATCCCCATTGGGTCGGCGGGTGGCCGGGCTCTGCGCGCGGGCGCGGGAGAAGTGCCTGTTTCTCGGCGGGCGATTGCGCCAGGCGCAACAGGCCGGCAATCAGGATGACGCGCTGGAAATCCGTCGGCAGATGACGGCGTTGTGGGCGCGGTTGCCGGAAGTGGAAGGGGCGCTGATCAGCCGTGTCGCTCATCCGCAAAGCATTTATGTGCAACTGCTGGGACTCGCCGGTGCGTGGTCGGCGCTGGACCCGCTGGCGGGCGTGCCGGCTTTTGCTCCACTGGATTTTCTCGAATTGCAGCGCGGTTACGAACCGCTGCTCGACTGGCTGGAAAACACCCTGGAGCTGATCCGCGCCGGTTACCGCAGCATCGCATTCGAGCGCGGCGAGCAGAGTTTTTCCATTCAGTTGCCGGACGAGCAACCGAGCCAGCGTCTGGTCATCGGCCTGCGCATGCCCAACGGCGCCAGCGAGCAGGCGGCCGACGAATGGCTGCGCGGCGCGATCATCGCCTCGGCTCCGCACATTACCTTGCTCAGCCGTCAACGCATGAGCGGTCTGACGCATCAGGCCATGAGCCGCAGCGAGCAGGTGGCCTACAGCGTCGGCGACGACACCCGGTTGTTCGTGGTGACCGCCGAAGGTAGCTGGTTCGATGCGCAACTGCCGCTGATGATCGCCGCGCCGGCCACCCGGCTGACCAGCAGTCCGTGGCAAGTAGTGTTGTTTGTCGCCCAGAACAGTGAACGTGCCTGATCACACAAGGAACGTCGTATGTCGCAAGGAAGTGCCGCAAGCCTCGGGTTGCAGGACGCTCCGCTGAGCAGTGCGTTCCGCCACACCTGGCAGCAGTGGTCGCATGACTGGAGCCAGTTGCCCAAGGACAGCGAGGACGAAGCGGCGCTGGTCGAAACCGTGGTCGAACTCTCGACCCAGGCTTCGCAACGGTTGTGGCGCACCGCGTTTGCCCGGGTCGGCGATTCGGCGACCGAGCAGGTCAAGGCGTTGGTGTACGCGTTTGTCGCGCTGGTCGATGAAACCCTGCTGTTCAGCCCGTGGCCGGGCCAGAGTGCCTGGCAGGAAAAGCCCCTGGAGTCGCGACTGTATTCCAGCCGTCAGGCCGGCGAGCAAGTGCCGGCGGCGATCCAGACCCTGCTCGATGAACAGCAGCCCACCACCCGCGATCTGGCCAACGTGTATTTGCAGTGTCTGATCCTCGGTTTTCACGGACGCCTGCGCGGTGAGCAGGGCCAGGTGCAGCGAGAGAAATGGCGGCGGGCGCTGTTCACGTTTGCCTGGCAGGACGAGGCCGATTACGCGGGTGTCAGCCAGCGTCTGGTACAGCCTTCGCTGGCGACACCCTTGCAGTTGCCGGTGCGCACGGCGTTGCCCGATGGCTTTCGTCTGGCGCTGGGCATTCTGGCGATGATTCTGCTGCTGACCGGGCTCGGGCAGTTTCTGTGGCGTGACATCCGTCAGGAACTGGAGCCGGTGTTGCAGGCGCCCGACACGCTGGCGGCGCCGGAGCAAGACTCATGAGTAGCCTGACGATCGTGGCCTGGGTGGTCGTCATCCTTCTGCTGCTGGTGATCATCGCGGTGGCGGTGTGGTGGTTGCGTACCCAGAGCGGCGCGGCGATCCGCAGTTTCTACGCTGCGGTGCGGCACATGGAACAGGAGCAGGGCGCCCACGACCGGTATCAGATGCCGTGGCTGCTGATGCTCGGCGATGAAACCCAGGGCGCGCAACTTGCCACCCAGTGGCGTTTGCAGCCGACCGATAAACCGGCGTGGTTCGGTCGCTGGTGGTCGGACTCCGAAGGCGCGGTATTGGTGGTGCCGCAAGCACTGTTTTTGCCGGAAGACGGCATGCACCTGCAACGCGGCGGCTGGTGGCGTCTGCTCGGGTTGATCCTGCGCCTGCGCAGCAAGCGCCCGCTGGACGGGGTGATCTGGACGGTGCCGGTCAGTCGGTTGAGCAATCTGGAACAGGCTACGCAACTGGGGCTGGCGGCGCGTCGGCGTTTCATCGATCTGTTGCAGCGCTTTGGTCTGAGCCTGCCGGTGTACGTGGTCATCACCGGGCTGGAAGAACTCCCGGGATTTCAGGAACTGATCAGCGCCTTGCCGGACGAGGCTCGCGATCGCACCCTGGGCTGGTCGTCGCCCTATGCCCGCGATGCGGTGTGGCAGGGGCAATGGAGCGATCAGGCGCTGGATCGGCTGCACCGTTCGGTGGCGGAAGCGGTGATCGAAATCGGCACCTTGTCCGGGCATTTGAGTGCGGATCTGTACGCCTTGCCGGAACGCCTTGAAACCTTGCGCCGAGGTTTGCAGAGCGTGTTGGAGCCAGTGTTTCAAGGCAATGCTCAGGGTGAGGCACCGTGTTTTCGTGGCGTTTACCTGACGGCCAATCAGCCGGCCGACGATGCGCTGGACGGCTTTTCTGCCGGTGACAGCGGTCTGCAGCAAAGTGCATTTGTCCGTCAGTTGTGGCGTCAGCGAATAGTCGGCGAACGCGGGCTGGCCCAGGGCGTACCGCGCCTGTTGCGCCTGCGCCAGCGCTGGCAGCGAGTCACCGCCGGGGTGGCGCTGGTGGTCGGGGTGGTGTGGGCGGTGGCGATGCTCTGGGTCTGGCAGGCGTCGGTCAAGGACGCCCATGAATTGGCGCGGCTGCTGCAGGGCGCGCAGAAAAATTACGTGGCGGTCACCGACGACGAGCATCGGGTCGAGCCGACCCGGCGCAACGTGCAGAACTTCTGGCGGGTGCTGGAACGGGCGCCGCACTGGCACTACGTTTCGCTGGCCTTTCCGACGTCATGGTTTTCCTCGCTGGACGGGCGACTCGAACAGGAAGTGTTCAGGTCGACCCAGCGCCACATGCTGCAACCGCTGCACGATCTGCTGGTCGCGGAGCTCGCGAAAATCAAGGCGATCCGCGCCACCGACCGGCGCGCCAGCGTCGAAAGCGAAGACCCGGCGCAGTGGCAGAATTATCAGAAGGCCACGGATCTGGTCGAGCGGGCCTTGCGTCTGGAACAACAGAATCAGTTGTTCGCCCAGGTACAGAACAATCAGCGGACGCCGCTGGAGGATTTGGCGCAGCTGAGCAACAGCGCGCTGTCACTCAACCTCAACGCCGGCACCTTGCCCCATGCCGCCTACTACAACCGGCTGCTCGCAGCCAGTGATGGCGGCGACTTCCAGGCTCTGGATCTGAGCGTTGAACGGCCGTTGATCGTGAGTAATTTCACCGGGCTGATGGAGCGCTGGCTCGATCAGTATTTTCTGGCCGACAACTTCGTCAGCAAGGCCGGCTACCTCAAGTTGCATCTGGAACAGCTTGAAGCCGGGAGTGGCAACAGCCTCACCGAACTGGAAGACCTGCGCGCCCTGATCGACGACCTGCAAGCGGCGATCGCCCTGACCAACTCGACCTGGAGTCGCGGCAAGGGTCAGGAGCTGGTGCCGGGTTATCGCGAATTTCTCGACAAGGTGCGCAAGAGTTCATTGCTGGGCCCGCCCGTAGAGCAGCAGCTTGATGCGCAGGCCGGCAAGTTGCAGCAGAGTTTTCGCGATCAATGGATCGCCCAGGTGGGTTCGCGGGGCAATCTGCTGGTGCAGCAGGGCAGCGGGCAACTGGCGCTGCAGGATCAGGTGGTCAAGCTCAACAATGCGGTGCAGGCCCTGTTCAAGCGCGACTTTGTCTCGATTGCCCTGCGCGCCAGTCAGAACAGCGTCAATCGGCAAGGTCAGACCGTGGACGGCGATGACCTCAACGTGTCTCTGAATTATTTCGCCAGCTATAAAACTTACGTTGCCGAAGAGCTGCCGCGCATTCCGCCGGCCTATCGCGAAGCATTGCTGCAAGCGGCTGAAACCGCCGCGGCGCAGGCGATGTGGTTGAGCCTCAAGGATCACGATGACCAGACTCATGCCTACGCGGTGTTCAACGTGCAGGCGGTGCAGGCAATGAACCTGCAAAAGGCCTTTGTCGAGGTGCATCGCAGTGATCTGGCGGCGCGTCTGCAAGGGGCGTTGAACCGCCGGGCGATGGCGCAGATTGTCGGCGGGCTGGATGAAATTACCGCGCAGCCGCTGTTCGGCGGCCGTACGGAAATCAGCCAGTGGGACGGCTCGAAAAACCTCGGCCTGCAACTCTATGGCGCCAGCGATGTGCAGGATCTGAAACTGAGCCTCAAGCAGCAATTCAACACCATGCTCGGCATCACCGAGCGTCGCGCTCCGGCGCTGGAGTGGCTGAAGACCCAGCAGGGCAATCTGTCGGCGCTGGATTACGAGCGCGTGACCCAGTTCAGCGCGCTCAACGACGAATTGCTCAAGTACAAGGATTCCAACCCCGCCAGTTCACCGGCGCAGATCGAGCAACTGGTCAGCCGCGACTTCATTGAAATGGACACCGGCTCCTGCGTGCAGGTGTTGCAGACCGCCAATCTGACCGGCGGGCGTGGCACCCTGGCGATGCGTGCGGTGGAGCTGCAGCAGTCGGCCCTGCAACGCTGCCAGCTCCTGCAACAGCAACAGGCAGCCGCCGCGTGGAACGAGTTGGCCGGCTATTTCAATCAGTACTTGGCCGATCGCTTTCCTTTTGCCAACGGTGTTCAGGCTCAGGATGCCGACCCGGCGCGGGTTCAGCACTTTCTGGAAATCATCGACAAGTGCTTGCCGGTGGCTCAGGCCGGACTGGTTCTGAGCCAGACCCCGGAGCGGCTGGCGGCGGAAGATTTTCTCAACCGGGTGAAACAGGCCAGCGTCTGGCTGACGCCGCTGTTCGTGCGGGACAAGAGCGGGATTCTCGGCGTCGAACTCGACGTGCGCTGGCGCACCGATCGCGAAGAAGAGAAGGGCGCCGATCAGGTGATTGCCTGGGGCTTGCTGGCCGGTAATCAGCAGATCAGCTATCCCGCTGCCGACCAGCCGAACCTGCGCTGGATGCCCGGTCAGCCGATCCGCCTGACCCTGCGCTGGGCGCGCAACGGCAAGGAGCGTCCGGTCAACGACCCGCTGCAACCGAACCTGGTGGTGCGCGATCTGGAGGCCGGTTGGGAGTATGGCGGGCCGTGGTCGCTGCTGCGCCTGATGCGCGCGCACTTCTCGGTGCAACGTCAGCCGAGCATGGATTACACCGATTTTCCGTTGAGCCTGCGTCTGCCGGTGACCGCGCAGAATGACAGCGTCACCAGCGAATTCACCCGGATGTTCGTGCGCGTGTCGCTGATGAGCCAGGGCTCGAAACTGCCGTTGTCGATTCCGACGTTGCCGACCCGTGCGCCGCGTTCGCCGTTCCAGGTGACCGGTACCACCGCCGCCCTTGAATCGCAGAAGGAGGATTTGTGAGCCTGCCCTCGATCCCATTGCCTGACCTGATCGATCAGTTGCTTGCGCCCATCAGCGACGACGCGCCCTGTGGTGCGGACCTGCGCTATGAGCGCGAGTACGACCAGTTGCGCGATCTGCGCCGTGAGGACGACGCGAGTTTGCCCACCGGCGTCTGGCAGTCGACCCTGAAACGGGCCAACTGGCCGGAAGTCGAGCGGCTGACCACCCTGCTATTGCTCGAGCGCAGCAAGGACCTGATGCTCAGCGCCTGGTTGGGCGAGGCCTGGCTGCACCTGCAGGCACTCGATGGACTGCCGGGCAGTCTGGCGCTGATTGCCGGTCTGTGTGAGCGCTATCCCGAACAGTTGCACCCGCAGGCCGATGACGGTGACCAGTCGTGGCGGGCGATTCCGCTGGAGTGGCTGGTGCGTCGCTACAGTGAAGTGCTGCTGACCCGGGTGCCTTTATTTGGCACGCACAACAGCGACTTTGAGGGTTATACCCTCGAAACCTGGCGACGGATTCAGATGCAGCAGGTGCAGGCCAACGACTCCAAAGGCGCCAAGGCGTCAGCCGAAACTGCGCGCAGCGAACACAAGAAACTCATCGAGCAGGTGCGGACCACGCCCATGGCCTTCTGGCTGCGCCATCAAGGCAATCTGCTGCTGAGCCTGCAACACCTGCAGCGTCTCGATGCCTGGTGCGATGCGTATCTGGGAGATCAGGGACCGGGGCTCGGGCCGTTGCAGGACACCCTTCAAGCGTTGCTGACACTGGTTCAGGAGTTTATCGCCATGCACCCACAACAACCGCTGTCGGCACCGCCGCCTGCACCGGTCGCGGTCTCTCCGGTTGAAGCTTCTGTCATGACCGCGCCCGAAGCAGCTCCAGTGAATCGCGAACCGGCCAGCCGCGAAGAGGCTTATCGGCAATTGCTGTTGATCGCCGAGTACCTGGCCCGCACCGAACCCCACAGCCCGGTGCCGTATCTGATCCGGCGCGGGGTCGAGTGGGGCAACAAACCGTTGAGCGAGCTGCTCGGCGAGTTGATTTCGGCAGACGCCGAATCCCGGCGTCTGTGGACCTTGCTCGGCGTGCTTTAGTGCACGCGCTGGTTGTTGAGTTTCGGCGGTAGCTGGAGCGGCGTCAGTACCGGTTGCCCGGAGAAGAACGCCATCAGATTCTTGCCCACCAGCTCAACGGTGCCTTGGGTGGCTTCCGGTGACAACCCGGCGACGTGAGGGGTAAGAAGCACGTTGCTGAGGTTTTTCAGCGCATCGGGCACTTGTGGCTCGTGATCGAACACATCCAGCGCTGCGCCGGCGATTCGACGTTGTTCCAGTGCGGTGATCAAGTCGGCAGTGGCGATCACGCTGGCACGGGCAATGTTGACGATGAAACCATTGGGCCCCAGGGCATCAAGCACCGGGCGGGTCACCAGATGCTGGCTGCCGATGCCGCCGGGCGTGGCAACCACCAGAAAGTCCGAGGCCCGGGCCAGTTCGGTCGGGGTCGAGCAGAACGCGTAAGGCACGTCGCTGCGCACCTGACGGTTGTGGTAGCTGATCTCCATGTCGAAGCCCAGGCCCGCGCGTTTGGCAATCGCCATCCCCACCGCACCCAGCCCGAGAATCCCCAGGCGCTTGCCGGCCAGCGACGGGCGCATGATTTTCGGCCACTCGCCCCGACGCACCGCCGCATCGCAGCGCGGAATGTCCCGCACCAGCGCCAGCAGCATGGCCATGGCGTGGTCGGCCACCGACGAAGCGTTGACGCCGGCGCCATTGGTCACGATCAGACCCCGGTCGCTGGCGGCCTGCAGGTCGACCTGCTCGTAACCGGCGCCGATCACGCAGATGATTTTCAGCGCGGGCAATGCGGCGATCTCTTCAGCATATAAACCCAGCGGGCCGCGGGTCAGCACCGCGTCAATCCGCGCCCCATGGGTGGCGATGGCTTGCGCGCGTTCGGCAGGGGTCGGTGCAAGAATCAGGTGAAAACCCTGATGTTCGAGAATCGGCAAATAGTCATTGATGGTTTCAACCAGTACCAGAACGGTGGCGGGCATTGCTCGGCTCCTGTGATCGTCGGTCTTCGGGCGCAAAAGTCGGTTCAGAGTGCTGACTCCAGAGCGGTTTGGCAATGGCTGGCGCGGCCCCGCATCAGGCAGTGTAGGAGCTGATGCGGGGAGCGCGCGGGTGCTTCGTCAGAAGGTGAGGCCGGCGCCCGTGGTCACAGGATCAGGTCACATACTGGGCGATGCCGTTGCCGAACGACCAATTCTCTTTTTTCACCTCCACCAGATTGATGAACACATCCTCCTGACGCACGGCCAGTTGCTGGTTCAGGTTGCGCGCGATGGTCTGGAACAGCCGTTGTTTCATCTCGACGGTGCGGCCTTCGCTGATGGTCAGCTGGATGAACACGATGCCGTCGCTGCGCTGGATCCCCAGGTATTGCGGGTCATAGACGAAGTGCTGGTCGTCGTGCTCGGCCAGCACCTGAAAGTTGTCGTGTTCCGGCACATTGATCTCGCTGCGCAGGGCGGCGTAGATCACTTCGCCAATGCGTTTGGCGAACGTCGGGTCCGGGTTCTTCTTGATGTCGACGCGGACGAGGGGCATGGGATGGCTCCACAGGCGAGGGGGACTGGACGGGAATGTCAGTCAATTCGCCATTGGGTATAGCCGAAAAATGCCGGTCAGTGAGGTTGTTTAAAAACGTTAGGAAATGGACGCACCGTCCTGCGGGATTTACGGATGTTGCCTACGAGTGCTGCCGGATTCATCCGCTATACGGCGGGGTGAGAAGCGCGGAACCATAGAGAGCAGGACGGGATGCGCTCTTCAGGACGGAGCGGCAACCCGGACGGAAATTGCCATCAGCCAAGGAAGGCCAATGCTTCATAACGATCGTGAAAGTCTGGAACTCGACAGGTTGGAACATGAGTCACGAAAGCTCGTGGCTGAAAGACAAAAGCTGCTGGCGGAGGAAAAGAAGCTGAGGTGGGAGGCAAACTTGTATCCAGTCGCGGTATTTGGTGGGGTGTTGACTGCATTCACTGCAGTAGCAGGATTTTTTTTCAAATTTTGAGTGTTCGCCTTTCAAAACAGTCAGGCCCAGGGAACCCAGAGGAAGATCAGCATGAGTACATATGACCGCAAGGCCAGAATGGAACGCTCAGAGCGAGAGCACGATGAGTGGGTCGAAAGAATGCGCATCAAACACAAAGGTGAAATGCTTCCGATGTTGGGGTTATTTGGCTTCGGCATCTTCTGCATGTCCCTTGGCTTCATATTGGCCCGATTGATCTGATCGGGCTTTCCCATGGCTCATTCGGCGCCTGCGCATGCCATAAAACGACATTTGGCGTATCTGGTGCCGACAGTCTTTTTCCCAAAAGCGACAAGCCTCCGATCTGCTCCGCACAACCATTCCTCAGCTAAGTCTTTGCTTCTGCTCATTTATCGCGGAGAATCGCGCCCCTGTTTCGGCCGGAGCATGTCTGTCGGTTTTTTCCGACGCGTCCTGACCGAGTGGCAAGTGACCGGAATGCGGAGATCCGACCGGATGAATGATCAGGCCAATAGCGTCGAACAACGCTTTGAGGCGGCAGCACCAGCCGAACTGTCGAGCTGGAATCGCCATGACACTACCTGGATGTTGGGACTGTTTGGGACGGCCATCGGCGCCGGTACCCTGTTTTTGCCGATCAACGCAGGTCTGGGTGGCTTCTGGCCGCTGGTGATCCTCGCGCTGCTGGCGTTCCCGATGACGTTCTACGCACACCGCGGTCTGACCCGCTTCGTGCTCTCCGGTCGCGAAGGCGCCGACATCACCGACGTGGTGGAACAGCATTTCGGCATCAAGGCCGGCGCGCTGATCACCCTGCTGTACTTCTTCGCTATCTTCCCGATCCTGCTGATCTACAGCGTTGGCCTGACCAACACGGTCGCCAGTTTCCTCGAGCACCAACTGCACATCACGCCGCCACCGCGCGCGCTGCTGTCGTTCGTGCTGATCCTCGGCCTGCTGGCCGTGGTGCGCTGCGGCGAGCAAGTGATCGTCAAGGCCATGAGCCTGATGGTGTATCCGTTCATCGTCGCGCTGCTGTTCCTGGCGGTGTACCTGATTCCGCACTGGAACGGCGGCATCCTGACCACCGCTTCGCAAGTGCCGGCACCGTCCGCGCTGCTGCACACGTTGTGGCTGGCGATTCCGGTGATGGTGTTCTCGTTCAACCATTCGCCGATCATCTCGGCGTTTGCTGTGGATCAGAAGCGTCGTTACGGCATTCACGCGGATGAGCGCAGCTCGCAGATCCTGTCTCGCGCGCACCTGCTGATGGTGGTGATGGTGCTGTTCTTCGTGTTCAGCTGCGTGCTGACCCTGTCGCCGGAGCAACTGGCCGAAGCCAAGGCGCAGAACCTGTCGATCCTGTCGTACCTGGCCAACCATTTCAGCAACCCGACCATCGCGTTCGCGGCACCGCTGATTGCGTTTGTGGCGATTTCCAAGTCGTTCCTCGGCCACTACATCGGTGCCAGCGAAGGCCTGAAGGGCTTGATCGTCAAGAGCGGCAAGCGTCCGGGCGCCAAGGCGCTGGACCGCATCGTGGCGGCGTTCATGTTGGTGGTGTGCTGGATCGTGGCGACCCTGAACCCGAGCATCCTCGGCATGATTGAAACCATCGGTGGCCCGGTCATCGCGGCGATCCTGTTCCTGATGCCGATGTACGCGATCCGCAAAGTGCCGGCGATGGCCCGTTATCGTGGGCAGATGTCGAACGTGTTTGTCACCGCAGTGGGTCTGGTGGCGATTTCGGCGTTGATCTATTCGCTGACGGCTTGAGGTTCAACACCAGATCCCGATTGATCTTGTGAAACACAAAGGCCGATCTGCCTCGCGGGTCGGCCTTTTTTGTGCCTGCGATCTTCGCGGGCAGGTTCGCTTCCAAGATGATCGTTCCCACGCTCTGCGTGGGAACGCAGCCAAGGACGCTCTGCGTCCTGAACCGTGACGCAGAGCGTCACAAGAGGCATTCCCACGCAGAGCGTGGGAACGATCAGCGCCAGCCGTTCAGCAGGCATAAAAAAACGCCGCTCATCTCGCGATGGGCGGCGTTTTTCATTGCGTTGCAGCGTTAGGCTTGAACGACCGGGATCTTGGCGTTCGCAGCAGCTTCACGGAACTCGGCAATCTGGTCGAAGGACAGGTAGCGGTAAACGTCGGCCGCCATGCTGTCGATCTTGCCAGCGTATTCCATGTACTCCTCGACGGTCGGCAGGCGACCCAGGATCGAAGCAACGGACGCAAGCTCAGCCGAAGCCAGGTAGACGTTCGCGCCGTCGCCCAGACGGTTCGGGAAGTTACGGGTCGAGGTCGACACCACGGTGCTGTTCGGCTCAACGCGTGCCTGGTTACCCATGCACAGCGAGCAGCCTGGCATTTCCATGCGGGCGCCGGCCTTGCCGTAGATGCCGTAGTAGCCTTCTTCGGTCAGTTGGTGAGCGTCCATCTTGGTCGGCGGCGACAGCCACAGACGGGTTGGCAGCTGACCCTTGACCTGATCCAGCAGTTTACCGGCAGCGCGGAAGTGACCGATGTTGGTCATGCACGAACCGATGAACACTTCGTCGATTTTCTCGCCAGCAACGCTGGACAGCAGACGGGCGTCGTCCGGGTCGTTCGGCGCGCACAGTACAGGCTCGCTGATATCGGCCAGATCGATTTCGATGACTTCGGCGTACTCGGCGTCGGCATCGGCTTCCATCAACTGCGGGTTGGCGATCCAGGCTTCCATCGCTTGAGCACGACGCTCCAGGGTACGCGCATCGCCGTAGCCTTCGCCGATCATCCAGCGCAGCAGGGTGATGTTGGACTGCAGGTACTCGGTGATCGACTCTTTCGACAGCTTGATGGTGCAACCGGCAGCCGAACGTTCGGCCGAGGCGTCGGACAGTTCGAACGCCTGTTCCAGGGTCAGACCTTCCAGGCCTTCGATTTCCAGGATGCGGCCGGAGAAGGCGTTTTTCTTGCCTTTCTTCTCGACGGTCAGCAGACCGTTCTGGATGGCAAAGTAAGGAATGGCATGAACCAGGTCACGCAGGGTGATGCCAGGTTTCATTTTGCCTTTGAAGCGCACCAGGATCGATTCCGGCATGTCCAGCGGCATGACGCCGGTGGCAGCGGCGAACGCGACCAGGCCGGAACCGGCCGGGAACGAGATGCCCATCGGGAAACGGGTGTGCGAGTCACCACCGGTACCGACGGTGTCCGGCAGCAGCATGCGGTTCAGCCACGAGTGGATGATGCCGTCGCCCGGACGCAGGGAAACACCGCCGCGGGTCATGATGAAGTCAGGCAGGGTGTGGTGGGTGGTCACGTCGATCGGCTTTGGATAAGCCGCGGTGTGGCAGAAGGACTGCATCACCAGATCAGCGGAGAAGCCCAGGCACGCCAGGTCTTTCAGTTCGTCACGGGTCATTGGACCGGTGGTGTCCTGAGAACCTACGGTGGTCATCTTCGGTTCGCAGTAGGTGCCAGGACGAACGCCTTTGCCTTCTGCCAGACCGCAAGCCTTGCCGACCATTTTCTGCGCCAGGGTGAAGCCCTTGGTGCTTTCAGCCGGTGCTTCCGGCTTCTTGAACAGGTCGAACGCTGGCAGACCCAGTTCGGCGCGAGCCTTCTCGGTCAGGCCACGGCCGATGATCAGCGGGATACGGCCGCCGGCGCGGACTTCGTCCAGCAGGACCGGGGTTTTCATTTCGAAGGTGGTGATGACTTCGTCGGTACCGTGCTTGCAGACTTTGCCTGCGTGCGGGTACAGGTCGATCACGTCGCCCATGTTCATGTTCGATACGTCGAACTCGATTGGCAGTGCGCCGGCATCTTCCATGGTGTTGTAGAAGATCGGGGCAATTTTGCTGCCGAAGCAGAAACCGCCAGCGCGCTTGTTCGGCACGTAAGGGATGTCGTCGCCGAAGAACCACAGAACCGAGTTGGTCGCCGATTTACGCGAGGAACCGGTACCGACCACGTCACCGACGTAGGCGATAGGGAAGCCCTGGCCGCGCATTTCTTCGATCTGCTTCATCGGGCCGGTCTTGCCTTGCTCGTCCGGAACGATGCCGTCACGGGCCATTTTCAGCATGGCCAGGGCGTGCAGCGGGATGTCTGGACGCGACCAGGCGTCAGGAGCAGGGGACAGGTCGTCGGTGTTGGTTTCGCCAGTCACCTTGAAGACGCGCAGGCTGATCTTGTCGGCCAGCACCGGACGCTTCTTGAACCACTCGCCGTCAGCCCAGGATTGCAGCACGGCCTTGGCGTGAACGTTGCCGTTCTTGGCCTTTTCAGCCACGTCGTGGAAGGCATCGAACATCAGCAGGGTGTGCTTGAGTTCCTCGGCGGCCACTGGCGCCAGCTCGGCGTTGTCCAGCAGTTCAACCAGGGTCACGATGTTGTAGCCGCCCTGCATGGTGCCGAGCAGTTCTACAGCGCGCTTCTTGTCCAGCAGAGGGGAGGAGACTTCGCCCTTGGCCAGTGCGGAGAGGAAACCGGCCTTGACGTAGGCGGCTTCGTCCACTCCTGGTGGTACGCGATTGGTGATCAGGTCAACGAGGAAAGCTTCTTCGCCAGCCGGAGGATTCTTCAGCAGCTCGACCAGGCCTGCAGTTTGTTCGGCGTTAAGCGGCTGGGGAACGATACCCAGGGCTGCACGCTCTTCGATATGTTTGCGGTAGGCTTCAAGCACAGTTATTACCCTCATCAGTGGTCCCAAATGGGTGTCCGGGACGCTCATCCCGAAATTGCCGTACTCATGCTCCTCACGACGTTGTGGGTCGTTCGGCCAGAATTACCGGCAATTCCTTACAGAAGCTGCTTTCAAAGTTTTACGCCTGCAGAACGGGGAGCTGATGAGGGTTGGCGTATGGCTTTTCCCCGCTGGAAAAACCTTACGCCAACACCGCTCTGAAGGAACGACTGTGCTCGTGACGCTTTGAAAACAGCTTCTAACGGACATTGGCGCCTAAAAAGGCTGGCTGATTCTACGGCAAAAAAAATTTAAAGGTAAGTCGCGCTCTATTGGACTTTGGTTGCGTTGTGCGCAGGTGGGGCAAACCCTGATCCGGCGCTTGCCCCTGACGTTTGAGGGGTGATGAATGGCGGACAAAGGGCTAACATGCCGACCTGTTCCGCGTTTCAAGTGTTTTGCCCACTCTATGCCCAATCAGACCATCAAGACCCCCTGCGTCGGCCTCTGCTCCACCGTTTACGGTGATCTGGTGTGCCGTGGCTGCAAGCGTTTCCACCACGAAGTGATCCATTGGAACGGTTACAACGAGGAGGAAAAGCGCGCGGTCTGGCTGCGTCTTGAGCAATTGCTGTCACAAGTGATGGCGAGCAAGGTCGAGGTCTTCGATCCGGCGCGCCTGCGTCTGCAGCTGGAACAGCGCAAGATCCGCTTCGTGCCGCATCAGTCGGAATATTGCTGGGCGTATCAGCTGATCGCCCGGGGCGCGCGGGTGATCATTAATCTGGAAGCCTACGGCATGGTGCTGCTGCCGGAGTTTCGCGACTGGAACCTGCCGGAACTGCGCGATGCCATTGATCGGGAATTTTTCCTGCTGTCGGAAGCGCACTATCAGCGCTACATCGCGCCCGGTTTTCTTAAGGATGCGCTCGGCGACTGAGGTTGGCTTACGGCCAGGGAGATTGCTCCCTGGCCGCAAAGGTCAATGCTTGACCGCCAACTCCACCAGATGGTCTTCAACCTCCTGAGGCTTGAGCACCAGCACGTCGCTTTCCAGCTGATCCAGCACCTGTTCGGCGGTATTGCCAATTAACGCACCGGATACCCCGCTGCGCGCCACGGTGCCGATCACCGTCACCGCCGCCTGCAGCTTGTGCGCCACGAACGGAATCAGCACATCGGCCGGGCCTTCCTCGACGTGCAGGTGAGCGTCATCGATGTCGAATTCAGCCTGAAACGCCCGGCATTGCTCGCGATAGCGCGCCTCGATGGTTTCCTTGAGCTGGAACGTCGGGTCGGCCGCCGACAGCATCGGCGACGGATGGGCGGTGATCACGTGCAGATGCCCCTTGGCCAGGCTGGCGATGTCGAAGCCGTGGTCGATGATCGTGGTGTGCAGATGACGGTGTTCGCCGTCGGCATTGCCCACGTCGACCGCCGCAAGAATCACCTTGTCCTTCCACGAACCGGCGGTTTTCACCAGCAGCACGGGAGTAGGGCAATGGCGCAGCAGTTTCCAGTCCGCCGGGGTCAGCAGGGCCTTCTTCAGCGAGCTGTCGGGGAAATGCTGTTTGATCACCAGCCCGCAACCTTCGGCCTGCTGCACGTCGATGATGGTTTCGTGCAGGCTCTCGTTCCACGCCTGTTCGGTGGTGACGCTGTAGCCGTCCGCCAGCAGCGCGGCCTTGAGCACGCTGAGCATGCCGGCGTGATCGTGCTTCTTGTCGCAGACCAGCAGGTGCAGATGGGCCTGGGTCACCCCGGCGATCAGCTTGGCGCGCTTGAGCGCCAGGCTTTCCGCGTGTTCGGGTTCGATAACCACCAGAATGCTGCGAATGGCTTGCATAGCGGAGTCTCCAGCAATGAAAAGGCACGGCGTTGCACAACTATAGTTGCTGCTGCCGTGCCTGCGACTTGATGCATATCAACGCCGGCCGCTGGTGGTCTGCGGGCAGGCCGGTATAATCGGCGCCCTTCGCTCGAACACCTTTTGACCGTGAGCCCCATGATCCTTCCCGAAATCCACGACTTCCTTGGTTGCCGCACGCCTGACGCCTGGGTCCAGGCCGCGCTGGCCGATCAGGAAACCCTGCTGATCGACCACAAGAACTGCGAGTTCAAGGCCGCCAGCACCGCCTTGAGCCTGATCGCCAAGTACCATTCCCATGTCGATCTGATCAACATGATGTCGCGTCTGGCCCGGGAAGAACTGGTGCACCACGAGCAGGTGATGCGCATCATGAAGCGACGCAAGATCGAACTGCGCCAGCTGCATGCAGGCCGTTATGCCTCGAGCCTGCGCAAAGTGGTGCGCAGCCATGAACCGGTGAAACTGGTCGACACCCTGGTGGTCGGCGCCTTTATCGAAGCGCGCAGTTGCGAGCGGTTCGAAGCGCTGGTGCCGCACCTGGACGAAGAACTCGGCAAGTTCTACTTCGGCCTGCTGAAAAGCGAGGCCCGGCATTTTCAGGGTTACCTGAAACTGGCCTATCAGTACGGCGACGCCAAGGACATCGCCCAAGTGATCGAGAGAGTCCGCGCCGCCGAGCGGGACCTGATCGAATCGCCGGACGAGGAATTCCGTTTCCACAGCGGCGTACCTGTCGCGGCATGAATTGTTAAAAACTCTTAAGAGTATGAAACATCAACGAAAACCGGCCCCGGAGCCCGGTTTTTGCTGCCTGCGATAAACGACTCGCCCGCGAATGCCGCCATAATGGCGCCCACTTCACAAAGCGGTTGGCGGCGGTTGTTATGGATAACCTGGGTTTTGGCAGAGTCCTGCTGGTGGAAGACGATGAGCGGCTGGCCGCGCTGATCGCCCACTTTCTCGAACAACACGGCTACGAGGTGCGCACGGTGCATCGCGGCGACCTGGCCGTGGCCGCGTTTCTCGAATTCAAGCCCAAAGTGGTGGTGCTCGACTTGATGCTGCCGGGGCAGAGCGGCCTGCACGTGTGCCGGGAAATCCGCAGCGTGTCGGACACACCGATTGTCATCCTGACCGCCAAGGAAGACGATCTCGACCATATTCTGGGCCTGGAGTCCGGCGCCGATGACTACGTGATCAAACCGATCAAGCCGCCGGTTCTGCTCGCACGCCTGCGTGCCCTGCAACGCCGGCAGGTGCCGGACAGCGGCGTGGTCAGTTCACTGGAGTTCGGCAACCTGATCATCGACCGCAGTTGCCGCGAAGTGCGTCTGGCGGGCGAGCTGATCGAGCTGACCACCATGGAATTCGAGCTGCTGTGGCTGCTGGCCAGCGCCGCCGGCAAGATCCTGTCGCGCGATGACATTCTCAACCGCATGCGCGGCATCGCCTTCGATGGCCTCAACCGCAGCGTCGACGTGTACATCAGCAAGTTGCGCAACAAACTCAAGGACAACCCTCGCGAGCCGGTGTGCATCAAGACCGTGTGGGGCAAGGGTTACCTGTTCAATCCGTTCGCGTGGGAGTTGTAGATGCTGCGGTTATTTCTCGGGCTGTTTCTGGTGATGACCGTCGGGCTGGTGGCGGCGCTGCAAACCGTCGAGCACACCTTCAACGCGTTGCTCGACAACCAGATGCAGGCCTACAACCGTGAAGCGGTGCGCGGTCAGGCCTGGTCGCTGGTCGAACACATGCGCGACCAGCAGGGCGCGGCGCGCGAGGCGCAACTGGAGGCGTTACGGCCGCACTACGGGCTGACGTTGAGCCTGGTCGAGGCTGACCAATTGAACCTCAGCGATCAGGAAAAAGCCGAACTGGCCCAGGATGTGTTGGTGATCCGCGATGACTACACCCAGTTCATCAGCAACATCGACGGTGGTTCGCAGTTGCTCAGTATCAAGCTGCCGCCCGAGCCGAGCCTGATGCCGTTCTACATTGCCGGGGCCTATATGATGTTGGCGGTGCTGCTCGGCATCGTTTTGTACTTCTGGGTTCGTCCGCACTGGCGCGATCTGGAAAAACTGCGGCTGGCCGCCGAGCGTTTCGGCGACAACGATCTTTCGGTGCGGATCCAGCTGTCCAAACGCTCGAACATCCGCGACTTGGCCGGCCACTTCAACCTGATGGCGGCGCGCATCGAAGGCCTGATCGCCAATCAGCGCGAACTGACCAACGCGGTCTCCCACGAACTGCGCACGCCGATTGCCCGGTTGTCGTTCGAGCTCGATCAGCTCAAGCAGCAACCGGACGCCAGCCAGAACCGCGAACTGATCGCCGACATGTATGCCGACCTCGGCGAGCTGGAAGAAATGGTCTCCGAACTGCTGACCTACGCCAGCCTCGAACGCGGCGCGACCGTGATCACCCGCGAGAATATTCAAGCTGCCAACTGGCTCGACAGCGTGGTCGGCAGCGTGGCGCTGGAGGCCGAGGCGGCCGGGGTGCAGCTATTGATCGTTGATTGCCGGGTCGATGAAGTGCGGATCGAACCGCGGTTCATGGCGCGGGCGGTGATCAATCTGCTGCGCAATGCCATCCGGTATGCCGAGCAGCGTGTCGAGGTGTCGCTGGTGCGCATCGGTGATCAATACGAAGTGCAGGTCAACGACGACGGCCCGGGCGTGCCGCTGGATGGACGGGAGAAAATCTTCGAACCGTTCTCGCGTCTGGACGCCAGCCGCGACCGCCGCACGGGCGGCTTCGGCCTCGGCCTGGCGCTGGTGCGGCGGGTGTCGCAATCCCATGGCGGGCAGGTCGAGGTCGGCGATTCATCATGGGGCGGGGCGTCGTTCCGCATGACCTGGGCGCATCTGGATTAATGACTCTCCCTTCCCGGAAATGGAGGCAGTCGATTAACTGAGGACGTAGTCCACCGGTTTCAGCGCTGGCGGCAACGGTTCCGTTCCCAGCTCCGAGAGAATATCCCGCTCGATGCTGCGCACCAGCGCATCGGTCGGCAAATCGTTTTCATCCCGGCCGAACGGGTCTTCCAGCTCATCGGCAATCGCATCCAGCCCGAAGAAGGTGTAGCTGACAATCGCCGTGAACAGCGGCGTCAGCCAGCCCAGCGGTTCGGCCATGGCGAACGGCAGCAGGATGCAAAACAGATAAATCGTGCGGTGCAGCAGCAAGGTGTAAGGGAAGGGCAGCGGCGTGTTCTTGATCCGCTCGCACACCGCCTGCGCCTGGGTCAGGCTGGTCAGGTGATTGGCCAGCAGCATGTAGCGCCATTCGCTGAGATCACCTGATTCGTGCAGATCGGAACATTGCTGGCCGACGGTTTGCAGGATTCGCCCGCTGTAGTCCGGTACCTGCGCATCGTGTTGCGGGGTGATCCACTCGGCGCTGGCGGCGGCTTCGTCTTCCCGGCGCAACCGCGCATTCAGCGCGTGGGCAAAACCTGCGAGGTTGAGCAGCAACAGACGGCGCTGGGCCGATTCGCGAATCACATGGGTCTCGCGGATCACCGAGCGCACATGCACGATCACTTCGCCCCAGGCCTTGCGCGCTTCGTACCAGCGGTCGTAACAGGCGTTGTTGCGAAAATTCATGAAGATCGACAGCGACAGGCCGAGCAGGGTGAACGGTGTGGCGTTGACCTTGGTGAAGTTGCTCGGGTGGAGCATTTCCACCAGCACGATGGCCGACGCCAGCAGCGTCACCATCAGGGCGCGCAGGGCGATGCGCTTGGCAATCGAGCCCTTGAGGGTGAAGAGAATGGCGAATTGATTGACCTTGGGTCGGATAATCATGCGGCTCTCTGCCTTGCAAACGTGGCGGATCAGCCGCCGGTCATGTTCATGAAACGCACCACTTGCACGTCGTCGTTCACTTCAAAGTTGTGCCGGTAAGGCTTGAGTTTCATCGCTTCAATGATGGCTTTCTCGAGCCGTTCCGGTTGGCCCGGATGAGCCCGCAGCACCGCTTTCAGATCCACCGAATGCTCGTTCCCCAGACACAGTAGCAAACGCCCCTCGACCGTCAGCCGCACCCGGTTGCAGGTGCCGCAGAAGTTGTGGCTGTGGGGCGAAATAAACCCCAGCCGGATGTGCGGGGCTTCGGCCAGCCGCCAGTAACGCGACGGGCCCTGGGTCGATTCGGCGGAGTCGATCAGGGTGTAGCGCTCGGCGATCTTTTCGCGCACCTGAGTGCTGGAAAAGAACGACTCGGCGCGGCTGTGTTCGCTGATGATCCCCAGCGGCATTTCCTCGATGAAGGAAATGTCCAGATCCCGCTCGATGGCGAACTGCACCAGATCATTGATCTCGTGATCGTTGCGGCCCTGCATCACCACGCAATTGAGTTTAGTGCGGGTAAATCCGGCGGCGCGTGCGGCGTCGATGCCGTCGATCACCTGGCCCAGGTCGCCGGTGCGGGTCATCTGTTTGAAGCGCTCGGCATCGAGGCTGTCGAGGCTGACGTTGAGGCGTTTGACCCCGGCGTCGAACAGCGGGCTGGCGAGTTTGCCGAGTTGCGAGCCGTTGGTGGTCAGGCACAGTTCGCGCAGGCCGGGCAGGGCGGCGATCTGCTTGCACAAGCCGACGACGCCGGGGCGAATCAGCGGCTCGCCGCCGGTCAGGCGGATCTTGCGGGTGCCCAGTGCAACGAAGCTCTGCGCCAGTTGATAGATCTCCTCCAGCGTCAGCACCCGTTGGCGCGGCAAAAACTGCATGTCTTCAGCCATGCAATACACGCAGCGGAAGTCGCAGCGGTCGGTGACCGACATGCGCAGGTAGTCGACGCGGCGGTTGTAACCATCGATCAAGACGCGCTCTGACATGACAGCCTCGCTTGGGTGAAATCCGCTATTGAAGGGATTGGGTCGGCGCAGGTTATGAGCAACTTCGAACAGCGTCCAATCACTCTTGATTACCGGCCGATTGATGCTGTCGATGATGAAAAATTTATTCGTCATTTTTCCCTTCCTGGTTTTGCAAGTGCCCGGATTTAAAGGGATTAAGTTGGTGATAGATGCTTTCGATAACGCAGTCATTAATAGCGATTAGACAAGGTTTTGCAGCGGTTTCTATCCTTGGCCCCGTCAAACGAAACGACCGCTTTTTTAACCTGAAAGTCAGTCGTCGCTGTTTAAACCCGATCAGGTTTTTGCCTGTGTGCATCGTCGTGGAGAAGTCCCATGTCACAAGTCGACCGTTACAAACCCTACAAGGGCGCCGCTGCGGGTTGGGGCGCTGTGATCAGCCTCACCAAGAACTGGCTGGGCAGTGAAAATGCCCTGAAAAACATCCGCGCCATGCTCAAGACCAACCAGAACGGCGGCTTCGACTGCCCCGGTTGCGCCTGGGGTGAAGCACCCGGCGCGAGCATGCTCAAGTTCTGCGAGAACGGCGCCAAAGCGGTGAACTGGGAAGCCACCGGCCGCCTGGTCGATCCGGCGTTCTTCAACAAGTACACAGTCTCGAGCCTGGCCGAGCAAAGCGATTACTGGCTTGAGTATCAGGGCCGGATCACCCATCCGATGCGTTACGACGCGCGGGTCGACCGCTATGTCGAAACCACCTGGGACGACGCCTTTGCGCTGATCGCCAAGCACCTCAAAGGCCTGAAATCGCCCCACGAGGCCGAGTTCTACACCTCGGGTCGCGCCAGCAACGAAGCGGCGTTTCTCTATCAGTTGTTCGTCCGCGCCTACGGCACCAACAATTTCCCGGACTGCTCGAACATGTGCCACGAAGCCAGCGCCGTCAGCATGGGCGAGAGCCTGGGCGTCGGCAAAGGCACGGTGGTCTATGAAGACCTGCACCACGCCGACGCGATTTTCGTGATCGGCCAGAACCCCGGCACCAACCACCCGCGCATGCTCGAACCGCTGCGCGAAGCGGTGAAACGCGGCGCGCAGGTGGTGTGCATCAACCCGCTCAAGGAGCGTGGGCTGGAGCGCTTCCAGAATCCGCAGAACCCGATCGAGATGCTCAGCAACGGCTGGGAAGCGACCAACACCGCGTACTTCCGCCCGGCACTGGGCGGCGACATGGCGATGATTCGCGGCATGGCCAAATTCCTGCTGGAGTGGGAGCGCGAAGCCCAGGCCACTGGCGGCGAACCGGTGTTCGATCACGCCTTCATTGCCGAGCACACGTCGGGTCTCGACAGCTACCTGGCCGAAGTCGATGCCACGAGCTGGGAGCACATCGTCGAGCAGTCCGGCGTGCCGCTGCATGACATCGAACTGGCCGCCCGCATGTACGCCCGCGCCAAGAGCGTGATCATGTGCTGGGCCATGGGCCTGACCCAGCACGTACACTCGGTGCCGACTCTGCAGGAAGTCATCAACCTGCAACTGTTGCGCGGCAACGTTGGCCGTCCGGGCGCCGGGCTGTCGCCGGTGCGCGGCCACAGTAATGTGCAGGGCGACCGCACCATGGGCATCAACGAACTGGCCCCGACCGAGCTGATGGACGCCCTGGAAAAACGCTTCAACTTCAAGGTGCCGCGCATGCACGGCCACAACACGGTGATGGCGATTGGCGCCATGGAACGTGGCGAAGCCAAGGTGTTTATCGGGCTCGGCGGCAACTTCGCTCAAGCCACGCCGGACACCCCGCGCACCCACGCCGCGATGCGCAAACTCGACCTCACCGTGCACATTTCGACCAAGCTCAACCGCAGCCATCTGGTGACCGGGCGTGATGCGTTGATCCTGCCGTGCCTGGGCCGTACCGACATCGATGTCCAGGCCGAAGGTCCGCAAGGCGTGACGGTGGAAGACACCTTCAGCATGGTGCATTTGTCGTTCGGCCAACTGAAGCCGAAGTCGGCGCACCTGAAATCCGAGCCGGCGATCATTGCCGGGATCGCCGCCGCCACATTGGGCAAACACCCGATCGACTGGGAATGGGCGGTGGGCGACTACGGGCGCATCCGCAACCTGATCGCCGACGTGATTCCGGGCTTCGAGAACTTCAACGAGAAACTGCTGATCCCCGGTGGTTTCCACCTCGGCAACAACGCCTCCGACCGGGTCTGGAACACCGAATCCGGCAAGGCCCAGTTCACCCCGTGCGTGCTGCCGGAACATCTGATCAGTGAAGGCGTGCGCAACCTACCGGTCAAACCGCACCTGATCCTGCAAACCATGCGTTCCCACGATCAGTACAACACCACGCTGTACGGCCTCGACGACCGTTATCGCGGTGTATACGGGATGCGCGACGTGGTGTTCGCCAACGAACAGGACATCCGCCGGCTCGGTTTCGAACCGGGGCAAAAGGTCGATCTGGTGGCGCTGTGGGGCGACGAGCGTGAGCGTCGGGTCAGCGGTTTCACCCTGATCGCCTACGACATTCCCGCCGGGCAGGCTGCCGCGTACTACCCGGAAACCAATCCGCTGGTGCCGCTGGAAAGTTACGGTGACCGCACCTACACGCCGACCTCCAAATTCGTGGCGATCCGCCTCGAAGCGGCCGAGGCGAGCAACCTGATTCCGTCGTCGGTGGCCTGACCGACCCACGCGATCCAACCCTTTTGCAATTTGACTGGCTGCAGGCGTTCGCGCCTGGCGGTGGCCCGGCCGTGTGCTGCCGCTTTTCAGCCTGGATGAGGACATCATCATGTTCAACCTGGAGGCACTGGACCTGGCGCGAATTCAATTCGCGTTCACGGTTTCGTTCCACATCATCTTCCCGGCGATCACCATTGGTCTTGCGAGTTTCCTGGCGGTGCTCGAAGGCCTGTGGCTGAAAACCGGTAACGACACTTACCGCGATCTTTACCACTTCTGGTCGAAGATCTTCGCCGTCAACTTCGGCATGGGCGTGGTGTCGGGGCTGGTCATGGCGTATCAGTTTGGCACCAACTGGAGCGGGTTTTCCGACTTTGCCGGCAGCGTCACCGGGCCGTTGCTGACCTATGAAGTGCTGACCGCGTTCTTCCTCGAGGCCGGGTTCCTCGGGGTGATGCTGTTCGGCTGGAACCGTGTCGGCCGTGGCTTGCACTTCTTCGCCACGGTGATGGTCGCCATCGGCACGCTGATCTCGACCTTCTGGATTCTCGCCTCCAACAGCTGGATGCAGACCCCGCAGGGCTTCGAGATCGTTGACGGCCGGGTGATGCCGGTCGACTGGCTGGCGATCGTGTTCAACCCGTCGTTCCCGTTCCGGCTGGCGCACATGGCGATTGCCGCGTTCGTTGCCACGGCGTTCTTTGTCGGCGCTTCGGCGGCCTGGCATTTGCTGCGCGGCAACGACAGCAAACCGGTGCGCAAGATGTTTTCCATGGCGCTGTGGATGGCGCTTATCGTCGCGCCGATTCAAGCGGTGGTCGGTGACGCCCATGGCTTGAACACCCTGGAACACCAACCGGCAAAAATCGCCGCCATCGAAGGTCACTGGGAAAACGCCGACAACGGTCCAACCCCGCTGGTGTTGTTCGGCATCCCGGACATGCAGGCGGAGAAGACCAAATACGCGATCGAGATTCCGTACCTCGGCAGCCTGATCCTCACCCACAGCCTCGACAAGCAGATTCCGGCGCTCAAGAGCTTCCCGAAAGAAGACCGGCCGAACTCGACCGTGATCTTCTGGAGCTTCCGCGTGATGGCCGGGCTGGGCATGTTGATGATTCTGGTCGGTGTGCTGGGCCTGGCGCTGCGGCGCAACGGCAAGGTCTACCGGCATCGCGGCTTCCAGCGGCTGGTGCTGCTGATGGGGCCGAGCGGTCTGATCGCGCTGCTGGCCGGTTGGATCACCACCGAAGTCGGGCGTCAGCCGTGGGTTGTTTACGGTCTGATGCGCACTCATGACGCCGCGTCCCATCACTCGGTGGCGCAGATGAGCACCTCGCTGGCGCTGTTCGTCGTCATCTACTGCACGGTGTTCACCGTGGGCATCGGCTACATGATGAAACTGGTGAGCAAGGGCCCGCAGCCGCACCACGAACATCCGCCCGAAGGCACTCAGGTGCAGACCCCGCGCCGGCCACTTTCGGCGGTCATCGACAACCTCGAATCCGCGACCCGGGTCCACTGAAAAAGGAGCATTGAGTCATGGGTATTCAAGGTATCGATCTCTCGTTGATCTGGGGCGTGATCATTGCCTTCGGGGTGATGATGTACGTGATCATGGACGGCTTCGATCTGGGCCTCGGGATCCTGTTCCCGATGATCAGCGACGAGCAGGAACGCGACGTGATGATGAACACCGTCGCACCGGTGTGGGACGGCAACGAAACCTGGCTGGTGCTCGGCGGGGCGGCGTTGTACGGCGCGTTTCCGCTGGCTTACGGGGTGATTCTCGAGGCGCTGTATCTGCCGCTGATCTTCATGCTGGCGGGGCTGATTTTCCGTGGGGTGGCGTTCGAGTTTCGCTTCAAGGCGCCGGCTGAAAAACGCCATCTGTGGGACTGGGCGTTCATTGGCGGTTCGCTGCTGGCGACGTTCTCCCAGGGCGTGGTGATCGGCGCGTATGTGGCGGGGATTCCGGTGGTGGATCGGCAGTTCGCCGGTGGCGGTCTCGACTGGCTGGCGCCGTTCCCGCTGGTCTGCGGCGTCGGTCTGGTGATCGCCTACGCCTTGCTCGGCAGCACCTGGTTGCTGGTCAAGACCGAAGGCATGCTCGAATCGCGGATGCGTCACTACAGCCGTCCACTGGCGTGGCTGCTGCTGGCGATGGTGGTGGTGATCGGCGTGTGGACGTTGCAACTGCACCCGGAACTGGCCAGCCGCTGGTTCAACCATGCGCACCTGACCGTGTTCGCCGGGCTGGTGCTGTTGGCGGTGCTGGCGTTGTTCGGGCTGTTGCGTTCGCTGCGTCAGCGCCACACCCACTGGCCGTTCGTGTTCACCCTGGTGCTGATGTTCCTCGGTTACATCGGTCTGGCGCTGAGCATCTGGCCGAACATCATCCCGCCGTCGGTCAGCCTGTGGGCGGCGGCTTCACCGGCCACCAGTCAGTTGTTCGCCTTGATCGGCGCGCTGTTCATCCTGCCGGTGATCCTGATGTACACCTTCTGGAGCTACTACGTGTTCCGCGGCAAAGTGAGGATTGGCGATGGCTACCATTGAGATGCGTGAAGTGAAAAGCCGCTGGTACAAACGCCTGGGCTGGTTGCTGTTGATCTGGTCCGGCAGCGTGGTTTCGCTGGCGGTGGTGGCGAGCCTGCTGAAACTGGCGATGTACGCGGCGGGGATGAGAACTCACTGAGCATAAAAAAACCGGAGCCTGGCTCCGGTTTTTTATTGCCTGCATTTTTCATCCTCCCCTAAAGGGGAGGATGCCTTGAGGTTTACTCCCCGCCAAACATCGCGGTCCAGTAGATCCCGGCGCTGCTCTTCGGATCGACCGCGTAGGCAGCGCCCAGCTCGCGGTATTGCGGGTTCATCAGGTTGGCGCAATGACCGGGGCTGGCGAGCCAGCCGGCGACGACCTTCTGCACCGTGTCCTGCCCGGCGGCGATGTTCTCGCCGACCTGCTGGCCGCTGTAACCGGCCAGTTCGGCGCGGTCGCCGGGAGTGCCGCCGTTGCGGTCCTTGTGGTCGAAATAATTGTTGTTGGCCATCTCGCGGCTGTGTTCCTGGGCAACGCCGCCAAGCACGGCGTTCCATGCCAGCGGCGTGGTCGCCGCGAATGCCTGACTGCCGCACTGGCGCGGTTGGGCGCGGGCGGCATTGAGTTGTTCGAGGAGTTTCTGGCCTTCCGCCTGACCGTCGCCGAGGCGGGCGGACAGCAGCGGTCGGGCCAGAGTGATGCGCCAGTCACGGTCGGCGCGACTGACGCCGATATCGACGAACTGCGGATCCAGCACCACCTGACAGAAGCTTTCCTGAATCGCCTTCATCGCCGACGCCGCGTCCCGTGGTCCGTTCAGGGTGATCGCCTGCACGTTGACCATCGGGTAGCGAGCGCTGGACATCGCCTGCTGCAAATCCACCACGCCGGTGGCCGGCAGAATCAGGCGCGGATCGGCCGACAGCGGCGGCAATTCGCTGGACGCCTGGCTGCCACAACGCTGCGGCTGGCTGCGGTAGCTGTTGATCGATTCGATCAATTGCGACTCGTCGGTGGCCATGGCCGAAGTGGCCAGCGCCAGGCCCACGGACAACGCGGCGAGTCGCAGAACGGATGGCATGAAGCGCATGGAAATCTCCCTTGGGCTGAGTGCGCACATCATGCGCGAAAGGGCCCCGGTTGGTGCAATGTCTTTTTCTTCATGGCACGGATTTTTCTGCGGAACGATGCTGTGAAAATTGCCGTCTACACTTCGCGAAGAGCCCGGGATCCGGGCGTCTCAACCACGTAACACTTTGCCCGCAGCGGGCCCTGCCGGAAGAATGATCATGGGATTGAACGGGTTGCTTTGCTGTCTTGCGTTGACCCTGCTGAGCGGCGCGGCACTGGCCACCGATCAGGCACCGATCAAGGAAAAGGCCGAGGCGAAAGCCGAGGTTTTGGAAGAGAAGGCGGCCGACAAGCCCGACGCGCCCCCGGCACCCAAATCCGAAGCCATCACCCCGACCGAAGCCCAGGCGGTCGACCCCGCCGGCGCTGCGCCACTGGACGATCCGATCACCTGTCTGGCGCGCAGCATCTATTGGGAAGCCAAGGGCAAGGACAATGCCGACATGGAAGGCGTGGCCAGTGTGGTGATGAATCGCTTGGGGCATGACGGCTTTCCAGGCACGGTCTGCGCGGTGGTCAAGCAGGGCTCGGAAAGCAGGAGCTGCCAGTTTTCCTGGTGGTGCGACGGGCGTCCGGATCAGGTCAAGGAAGATGCCGAATACGCGCTGGCCAAGGAAATCGCTGGCAAGGCGCTGAACCGCCAGCTCACCGACCGCACCCACGGCGCGCTTTATTTCCACGATCGCAACGTTCATCCGAGCTGGGCGAAGGAGTACAGGAAAACCGCCGAGACCAGGAAATTCCTGTTCTATAAGCCCGCTGGCGGGGATGCGCGTTAGGCGCAGACTTCGCGCACACAATGGCGCCGTCGCACTGCATTTTCCTTGTGGGACCAGGTTCGCTCCCACAGGGAGAACTTGGCGAAATCAGTCGCGGGGTTGTCGGGCCGGAAAGAACAGTTCAAAGCAGGTGATCCCGTCGGCGCTGCTGACGCTGTAGCGGCCCTGATGCAATTGCATGATGGTCGCGACAATCGACAGGCCCAGTCCGTTGGATTGGGCAGAGCGCTCGCGAGACGGATCGACGCGGTAGAAGCGTTCGAACAGCCGCGACAGGTGTTCGGCAGGAATGGTCGCGCCCTGATTGCGTACCCGCAGATAACTGCCGTCCGCTTCGGCCACGGCCTCGACCTGCAGCGTCGAATCTGCCGCGCCGTACTTGATCGCGTTGGCGCACAGATTGGCCAGGGCCCGGCGCAGCAGCATCGGTTCGGCCCAGATCACACCGCTGCCACTGGCCTCGATGGTGATACCGACGTCCGCCGCCAATCCCTCGAAGTAATCGGCAATGCGTTGCATCTCATCGCCGGCGTCCAGCTCCTGACGCTGGCTCAGCGCGCTGGCCGGGTCGGTGCGGGCAAGAAACAGCATGTTGTCGAGCATCCGCGCCAGCCGCTCGAGTTCTTCGACGTTGGAGGCGAGCAACTGCTGATAGGCGTCCACGCTGCGGCTCTGTTGCAACGCGACCTGGGTTTCGCCAAGCAGGTTGTTGATCGGCGTGCGCAGTTCGTGGGCCATGTCGGTGGAGACCTGGCTCAGTTGCGCAACCCCTCGGTCGAGCCGGTCAAGCATCGCATTGAAAGCTTCGATCATCGGCTGCAATTCCCGGGGCGTGCCGTGGCGGTCGAGGCGTTCGCCGAGGTTGGCGATGCCGATCCCGTGGGCATGCCGGGCAATCCGCCGCAATGGCAGCAAACCGCGATACACCAGCAGGCAGCCGACCAGCGCCAGCACAATCGCGGCCAATGAAGCGAGGCCGTACACGCTGAGCCGGTAATTGGCGAGCATTGCCGTGCGCTCGGTCATCAGGCGTCCGGTGAGCACCTGCAGGTTGCCCAGATCGCCCGAGTCGATGGTCGCCGCCACCGCCGAAAATGGCACACCGTCGACGCTCGGCAAGTGCTGTACATCGCTCAGGGCCATCGGGTGATCGATCGGTACGGCGGGCAAGTTCGGGGTGGCGAGGTTGCCGGGGTTGACCACCAGCAACGGCGGCTGGCCGGGTGCGCCGATGGTCAGCAAGGCTTCGCGGTTGCCGAGCATGTTCTGAAACAGCGCCGGCTTGTTCTTGATCAGTTCCAGGGTGTTGCTGTCGTTGAGGAAGGTGCGCAACTGATCGACGCGACTGACCAACTGGATGTCGTCGCGGCGAATCAGAGCTGCTTCCAGTTGGTTGTACAGCGCCGCGCCCAGGCCTCCCAGCGCGGCGAAGGCGAGCACGGCGAAGACCAGCGCCAGACGCAAGGTCAGAGAGTAAGTGCCGGCGATTTTCATGGCTGGGTATCGAAGCGGTAGCCGATGCCGCGCACGCTGTGGATCAGCTTGAGCGGGAACGGATCGTCGATTTTCGCCCGCAGGCGGCGCACGGCGACATCGACCACGTTGGTGTCGCTGTCGAAATTCATGTCCCACACCCGCGAGGCGATCAGCGAGCGCGACAGCACTTGCCCGGTGTGGGTGGCGAACAGTTGCAGCAGGGCGAATTCCTTGTTGGTCAGGGTGATCCGGTTGCCGGCGCGGGTGACTCGACGTTTGAGCACGTCGATCTGCAGATCGGCCACCTGCAATTGCTCTTCTTCATGGATCGGCCCGCGCCGGGTCAGGGTGCGCAGGCGCGCCACCAGTTCGGCGAAGGAAAACGGCTTGATCAGGTAATCGTCAGCGCCCAATTCCAGGCCTTTGACCCGGTCGGCGATGTCATCGCGGGCGGTGAGGAACAGCACCGGCGTGTCGGTTTCCTTGCGCAGCCGGCGCAGGACTTCCCAGCCATCCATTTTCGGCATCATCACGTCCAGCACGATCACATCGAAGTCGAATTCCAGCGCCAGGTGCAGACCATCGGCGCCGTCCCGGGCCAGGCTCACGCTGTAGCCCAGTTCCTGCAGGCCGTTGAGCAAATAATTGCCGGCCTTGGGTTCGTCTTCGACAACAAGGATATTCATGGCTACTGCGCCTCAATGGTCGTTGGTGCAGCCGCTGCCTTGTACTTGATAGTCCAGCACATGTTCACGGCCCTGGTGGTCGAGGTAGTCGAGCTGCGCGGGGATCACGCCGCAGGCCTGGGAAATATCGGTGCTGGAGAGGACTTTGTCGACATCCAGGTGCACGAAGAAGCCGGTTTTGTCATGAATGACGGCAGCGTCCGGCGCAGGCGCGGCGAACACGGAACCGGTGGCGAGGAGGGCGGTGAAGGCGAGGATCAGGGTTTTCATGATGGGGCACTCGAGTCGTTGAAGTTGATCGGCGTTCTGGCCGGGACAACTTCAAGCTACCGGGCGATCCGCTCGGCAAACCGACAACTCGATGACAAATCTGTAATAAACCGAACCTGTGGGAGCCAGCGCACTCCCACAGAGTATTCAGCTGGCGTGAGTGCTGAGAATGCTCGCGATCTGTTGTGGCTGGCAGTTGAGGTACGGCGAGGATTTCAGCCACTGCTGATCCGGGTACCAGGAGAACATGAATTGGCCATTCTTCAGGCTGTCGATCACCCGTTTGGCAACCTGCGGTCGCACCGCCGGGCAACCCTGGCTGCGGCCCAGGCGGCCGGTACGTTTGCTCCAGAACGGGTTCACGTAGTCGGCGGCGTGGATCACGATGGCGCGGTCACGGGCCATGTCGTTGATGCCTGGTTCCAGACCGTCCATGCGCAGCGAGTAACCGTGGGTGCCCTGGTAACTTTCCTGGGTGCGGAACAGGCCGAGGCTGGATTGAAAACTGCCTTCACGGTTGGAAAACCGGGTGGCGAAGTTTTCCCCGGAATTTGAACCATGGGCGACCAGATCACGCAGCACCAGTTTTTTCCGGGTCAGGTCGAAGATCCACAGCCGGCGCTCGGTGGACGGCTGCGAATAGTCGATGATCGCCAGGTGACGGGACTGCTTCGCGCCGTTGTTGATCGCACATTGCATGGCGTTCAAGGCACCTTTCAGCGCCTGGGGATTGAGTTCCGGAGCGGCGTGCGCGAGGCTGGTGTACAGAACCGGCGAAGAGGTGCCGGCGGCAAAGGCTGGGCTGGTCAGCACGCCAAGGGCGGTGGCAGTCAGCAGAAGTCGGCGCAAAAACGTCAACATTTAAAGTGAGTCTCCACTTGCTACTTGTTTGGCACTTAGGCTCCTGACGTCCAGTCGTTCCCGGCAAGCCCGCGAATCGGGCCTGACTGTGCACCGCACCTGAGGTAAGGTTGACCGTCAATCAAGACGGCCATGGATTGGAGTAAAGCAGTTGTTCAAAAAGTACGCATGCTACTTGAGCATTTGTTTGCTCGCTGCGCCGTTTGTCGCTTGCGCCGAAGAGCCGTTGCCGGGACTTCCGACGCTGCCGCCCGTGCCGACGGAAATGCCCATCGAACCGCAGAGCCCGTTGCAGGCTGCGCTGATCAGCCTGCCCCAGGCGTGCCCGACGATCGGCACCAGCCTCAACGGCCCGGCGCTGGATCAGTTGCGCGCGTTCTACCAGCAGCAGGACTGGCTGCCAGTGTGGGCCGATGGCGGGCAATTGCCGGCCTTGCATGCGCAATTGCAGCTGTTGGCCGACGATGGCCTAAACCCGAAACGCTATCCGGTAGCGCTCACTGCCCCGCAGGACGGCGAACTGTGCGCCGATATCGAGATCAGCCGCTATTACCTGCAAGCCCTGCAGGATCTGCATTACGGCCGCCTGTTGCAATCGCACTTCGAACCGCTGTGGCATTCCGACGAAACGCCACGCGACCGGCAGGCCGAATTGCTGGCGATCGCCGTGCCGGGCGTGCACAACGTTCCCGCCGCCTTCGATCTGGCCCGGCCGCAGTTGGCGCAGTATCAGAATTTGCGCCATCTCTACGCAGCTCAACGCCTGAAAGCCTTGCCGCAGTGGACGTCGGTGGGCAATGGGCCGTTGCTGCGTCCGGACATGGAAGACAAACGCGTGCCGGAACTGGCCCGGCGGCTGTACAGCGAAGGCTACCTGAGCAGTGTGGTCGGCACGCCGGACAACGCTTATCACGGCGTATTGGTGGAGGCAGTGAAGAGCTTTCAGGCCAACCATTCGTTGCAGGCCGACGGGGTGGTCGGGCCGGGGACGATTGCCGAACTCAACATCAGTCCGTTGACTCGCCGCGAACAGTTGCGGGTCAACCTTGAACGTTTCCGCTGGATGGCCCAAGACATGGAGCCGGACGGTCTGCTGGTCAACGTCGCCGCTGCCGAGCTGACGCTTTATCAAGGTGGCCTGCCGGTGTGGCAGACCCGCACCCAGGTCGGGCGCGCCGAACGCCAGACCCCGCTGCTCAAATCCCGGGTCACGCGCCTGACGCTGAACCCGACCTGGACCGTGCCGCCGACCATCTGGAAGGAAGACAAACTGCCGGAAATCCGCAAGGATCAGACCTTCCTCAGCCGCCAGAACCTGCAAGTGCTCGACGCCAACGGCCAGCCGCTGGCTGCCGCCGACATCGACTGGGACAACCCCGGCAACATCCTCCTGCGTCAGGACGCCGGGCCGCGCAACCCGCTGGGGCAAATGGTCATTCGTTTCCCCAACCCGTTTTCGGTGTACCTGCACGACACGCCGAGCAAGGCGCTGTTCGACAAGGGGCCACGGGCGTTCAGTTCCGGCTGCGTGCGGGTCGAGCATCCGATGAAGCTGCGCGATTTGCTGCTCAGCCCGGCGGAGAAGGCGCGCACCGACACCTTGTTGGCCACCGGCACCACCCATGAATTCCGCCTGAGCAATCCGGTGCCGATCCTCATGACTTACTGGACGGCACAGGTCGACGGCCAGGGTCGTGTGCTCTACGCGCCGGACATCTACAGCCGTGACAGCGCGTTGCTGGCGGGGCTGGACCGGGCGCATTGATCCTCAGTGGCTGGCGTGTTTCCAGAAAAACCGCGCCAGCCACGCATCCACGCTCAACTTGCCGGCCCCGGCAAACACCAGCGGTACCAGCGCAGCCAAATAAATGGCCGGCAGCTTGAAGTTGCCGAAGCCTTTGTTGGTGATCGCGTAACCCTGGGCCAGCTCACTCAACGATGACCAGTCCGCCGGCCAGTGCACGGCAGCGGTGGCGACCACGGTCACGACGATCAGAGAAATCGCCGAAATCCGCGTGCCGAATCCGATCAGGATCGCCAGCGCGCAGATCAGCTCGGCCCACATCGACAGTTCCCAGTTCAGCGTGGCCGGCAAGTGGTCGAAGGGAAACGGAAACCGCTCCTGAATGTCTTCGAACCAGTTCTGGCCGTTGAATTTCTCCAGCCCCGATTCGAAAAATTCCCAGGCGATGAACAGGCGCAAGGTCAGCGGCGCGAGCCACTGGCCGGCGCGGTCGAGGTTCCAGTGCAGGCCTTTGACGGCCGACGAGAGAGCTGTGGTCATGGGAAGGCTCCATTCATTCGAAAGAAAACGGGGCACCAACGTGCCCCGTGAAAAGGGTTACTCGCCGGCGCCACACTTGCCTTCGCCGCATTTGCCTTCCGAGGTTTTTTCCGCCGAGTCGGCCTTGGCCTGGGTCTGGCTGTAGCCGTGATCCAGTTGCTTGACGGTGAACGCTTCGGAAGCCGAAGCGGCGTTGGACAGGGCCAGGCCACCGGCAAGCAGCAGGCCCAGAGTCAGGGAGGTTTTCGAGAGCTTGGTCATGGTGAATCTCCGATGCGATAGGTGAGTTCAAAGGCTTGATCGGGGTTGCCGATCGACAGGTTCATTTGAACGCCGGGCTGTATCGGTGATGTGTCGCGAAGGGCCGGATTTGTGGGCGGGATGTGTCGGGCGTCGGGCCGTACACACTGCGATACACCGCGCCGGTGTGATTCGATTGCCGGGCGCAGCGTCTAGCCACCGTGTCCCCGCAATCCCATGGGGCGAGACTTCGAGACCCGGCATGCAAGCGCTGTTGAACGAGATCCTTGACGCTGTCCGGCCCCTGATCGGGCAGGGCAAGGTGGCTGACTACATTCCCGCCCTCGGCACCGTGCCGGCCAATCAGCTGGGCATCGCCGTGTATGGCAACGACGGCGAGATGTATTGCGCCGGCGACGCCGAGACGCCGTTCTCGGTGCAAAGTATTTCCAAGGTATTCAGCCTGGTGCAGGCCATCGAACATTCTGGCGAGGCCATCTGGGAGCGTCTGGGCCATGAGCCGTCCGGCCAGCCGTTCAACTCGCTGGTGCAGCTGGAGTTCGAACGCGGCCGTCCGCGCAATCCGTTCATCAATGCCGGGGCGCTGGTGATCTGCGACATCAACCAGTCACGCTTTGCCGCACCGGCCTTGTCGATGCGCGACTTCGTGCGGCGGCTGTCGGGCAACCCGCAGGTGATGGTTGACGGCAAGGTCGCTGACTCCGAATACCAGCACCGCGCGCGCAACGCGGCGATGGCGTACCTGATGCAATCCTTCGGCAATTTCCACAACGACGTTGAAGCGGTGCTGCGCAGCTACTTCAGCCACTGCGCGTTGCGCATGAACTGCATCGATCTGGCCCGGGCGTTCTGCTTCCTGGCCAACGACGGTTTCTGCAAGCACAGCGGTGAGCAGATTCTTACTCGCCGCCAGACCCAGCAAGTCAACTCGATCATGGCCACCAGCGGCCTGTACGACGAGGCGGGCAACTTCGCCTACCGCGTTGGTCTGCCGGGCAAGAGCGGCGTCGGTGGCGGCATCGTCGCGGTGGTGCCGGGGCAGTTCACGGTGTGCGTGTGGTCGCCTGAGTTGAACACGGCGGGCAATTCGCTGGCGGGGATGGCGGCGCTGGAAATGCTCAGTTCGCGGATTGGCTGGTCGGTGTTCTGAGCCCGTGTTGCGTTGAGGGAGGCCAACCTATACATTTTCCGGCCGCCCTCAATATGGTGAATCCGCTCCATGTCTCTCGCGCTCGAACGTCTCGTCGCTGGCACGCCTATCCCTTTCGCCGGTAACCGCGTCACCGTGGTCAGCCCCGAACTGGCCGAGCGTTTCCGACCCGGCGACCATCTGCTGGTGGAGCAGGTGAGCGGCGAGCTGTTGCTGATTCCGGTGGTGGATCAGCAGGCTGCATCGGTGGCGATCGAGCGTGCAGCGGCGGCGTTTACCGCGTTGTCCGCGGTGTCGGACGAGGCCATCAGCCGCTTCTTCGATCTGTTTGCCCAACGTCTGGAAAACCCGGACGCCTGGGCGCTGATCGAAACCGCCAACCTCGCCGACATCGAGCGGGCCAAGGCTCGCAGTCGTTCCACTACCCGGTTGCTCGCTGACGAGCGCATGCGCCGCGACATGATCGCCGGCCTGCGCGCCTGGCGTGATGCGCCGGCGACCCGTGGCAAAGTGATCAGCAGCGTCGAGCACGACGGCTGGAAGGTCGAGCAAGTGGTGTCACCGCTGGGCATCGTCGCATTCGTATTTGAAGGCCGGCCGAACGTCTTCGCTGACGCCGCTGGTGTACTGCGCACCGGCAACACTGCCGTGCTGCGGATTGGCAGCGATGCGCTGGGCACCGCGCAAGCCATCGTCACCCACGCCCTGAACCCGGCGTTGGCCGATGCCGGTCTGCCGGCGGGTGCGGTGTCGCTGGTGGAGAGCGTCAACCACGCCGCCGGTTGGGCGATGTTCGCCGACCGGCGTCTGTCGCTGGCGGTGGCCCGTGGTTCGGGTCGTGCGGTCAGTCAGTTGGGCAGCATCGCCCAGCAGGCCGGCACCGCCGTCAGCCTGCACGGCACCGGTGGTGCGTGGCTGATTGCTGATCGTGATGCCGATGCCAAACGCTTCGCCGCTGTGGTGCGCAACTCGCTGGATCGCAAAGTCTGCAACACCTTGAACGTCTGCCTGATCCAGCGTGACCGTGCTGCTGAACTGGTGCCGCTGTTCCTCGATGCCTTGAAACAGGCCGGTACCGCGCGCGGTCAGGGCTGCAAATTGCACATCGTCGAAGGCAGCGAAAGCTATCTGCCGAGCGACTGGCAGAACGCAACGGTCGAGGTCTATCGCGCCGAGGGTTACCAGACTGAAGTCCTGGCCGAACCGCTGCCGGAAGCTCAACTGGGTCGCGAATGGGAGTGGGAAGAAACCCCGGAAACCAGCCTGATGATCGTCGACGATCTGGATCAGGCCACCGCACTGTTCAATCGCTACAGCCCGCAATTCACGGTGTCGTTGATCAGCGAAGATCCAGCGGTTCAGGAACGTTTCTACAGCGCGGTCAATGCGCCGTTCGTGGGCAACGGCATCACCCGTTGGGTCGATGGCCAGTACGCGCTGAACAAGCCGGAACTGGGTCTTTCGAACTGGGAAAGCGGTCGGTTGTTTGCTCGCAGCGCGATTCTCTCCGGCGACGGTGTGTTCACCGTGCGCAGCCGCATGACGCAAATCGATCTGGGCGTAAAACGCTGAACAGAACAACGCCGCGCCCGTCGCAATGACGGGCGCGGCGTTGTGTTTTCAAGCCGCATCGACTGCCTGGCCGTACACCGCGCACGTCGACGGTTGCTCGGCCAGCGAGACAAAGGTACGGCGGTCGGCACTCAGGGCGTCGATCGAGCCGGTCTCGATGTCGTACACCCAGCCGTGCAGATTCAGCAGGCCTTTCTCCTGGGCCAGGCGCACGCTCGGGTGAGTCTGGATGTTCGCCAGTTGCGCGATCACGTTTTCCCGCACCATCGAACTCAGCCTGGCGGCGTCATTGGCGTGTGGCCGCGATTCGTTGACCACTTTCGCCGACTCGGCGTGTTGCAGCCAGCCGCTGACGGCGGGCAGGTGATCCATGCATTTGCACTGGGCGATGGCGGTCATGGCGCCGCAATCGGAGTGGCCGCAGATCACGATGTCGGTTACGCCGAGCACGGCCACCGCGTATTCCACCGTCGCCGAAACCCCGCCCGGATGCGGACTGTAGGACGGCACGATATTGCCGGCGTTGCGGATCACGAACAGCTCGCCGGGTTCCTGCTGGGTCAGCAGTTCCGGAACGACGCGGCTGTCGGAGCAAGTGATGAACAGCGTGCCCGGGGTTTGGGTAGTCGCCAGGTGTTTGAACAGCTCGGTGCGTTGCGGAAACGCTTCGTTCTGGAATTTCAGGAAGCCTTCGATCAGGTTTTTCATGGTGTGTCCTCTCAGTTCGAACAGCCGGTGCCGAATTCGCTGTATTGAAGAATGTGTTTTGCGCCGTGGCTGTCGAGGTAAGTCATCTCGACTGGCACTACGCCGCAGACGTCGGCGACCGGGGTGATGCTCACGACTTGCGCGATGTCCAGCGACATGCCGTAGCGGTAGGCGACGGCCTCTTCATCAGCCTGGGCCTGGGCGGCGAGGCCGGTGAGCAGGGCCAGGGTCAACAGAATTTTTTGCATGGGGCAGCCTCCAGGCAGATGTGGTGATGACTTGGCAAATCAGGTTTGGAGGGGCCCGCACGCGGTGTACGGGCCCGGAGGGATCAGAACGGACGCAGCGGAAGGAACTTGCCGTCGAGGGTGACCACAGCGCGGGAACCGCCTTCAGGGTCTTCGACTTTCTTGATGTCGAGCTTGAAGTTGATCGCGCTGATGATGCCGTCGCCGAACTGCTCGTGAACCAGTGCCTTCAGGGTGGTGCCGTAGATCTGAATCATCTCGTGGAAGCGGTAGATGGTCGGGTCGGTCGGCACACCGTCGAGGCTGCCGCGCAGCGGGATGATTTGCAGGGCGGCGACGTCTTCGGCGCTCAGCTCAAGCTTGTCGCCGACCACTTCGGCCGCGGCTTTTGGCAGTGGATGCTGGCCGAGGAGGGCGGCGGTGACGTAGGCCAGGCTCAGGCCGGTGCCGTCGGCCAGATCCTGCCACGACAGGTTTTTCTGAGCCTTGGCATCCAGGGCGCGGGTGGTCAGGGCGATGCGGCTGTCGTTGTAGGCTTGGGATTGCATGGTGCTTCTCCTTTCGGGGTTGGCTTGCTGTGTGGATTCATCTTCTGCCGATTGATCCATAGCGTCCAAGACCGATATACAATGCCAAGCATAAGCACTGCCTATAGATGGAGCGTCCCATGCTGCTGCGACATTTGCGATACCTGCTGGCCGTGGCCGATCACGGTGGTTTCACCCGGGCGGCCGAGGCGCTGCACGTGTCGCAGCCGACCCTGTCGCAACAGATCCGCCAACTGGAAGAAAGCCTCGGTGTGGATCTGTTCGACCGCACCTCGCGCTCGGTCAAACCGACTGACGCCGGCCAGGCCTATATCGAATGCGCGCGACGGGTACTGGTGGAGCTGGAGGCGGGCAAGCGCGCGTTGCATGACGTGAAGGATCTGTCCCGAGGCTCGCTGCGCCTGGCCATGACGCCGACGTTCATGGCGTACCTGGTCGGGCCGTTGGTGCGCGACTACGTGGCGCGGTATCCGGGGATTCACCTGGAGATTTTCGAGTTGTCGATGGATGACATCGAGGCCGGGCTGGCGGATGACTCGCTGGATATCGCGATTGCCTTCACGCCGGTGCGTAATCCGGACATTGATTGCATTCCGGCGTTTGTCGAGACGTTGGGGGTGATGGTCGGGCGTGAACATCCGTTGTATGCCAGTGCTTCTGTGCTGACGCCGGAGGACATCGCGCAGCTGGATTTCGCCTTGCTGGCGCCGGATTTTTTCACGCGCCTGTCGATCGATGAATACTTCCGCCAGCACGGCATCACGCCCAAGGTGCAGATCGAGGTGAATTCGGTGAGCACGTTGCTGGAAGTGATCCGGCATGCGCCGATTGCGACCATGTTGCCGGAAGCGATTGCGACCGAGGACCGGGCACTGCGCCGCTTGCGTGTCGAGAGCGAGGCGCCGCAGCGGGGAGCGGCGTTATTGCGGCGCAAGAACAACTATCACAGTGCGGCGGCAGAGGCGTTCATGAAGCTGGTGCTGGAAACTCGTTCATGAGCTTTTTTGCGAGCAATAAAAAGGGCCTGCTTCGTTTTCGAAGCAGGCCCTTTTTTATTGAAGTTTTAACTTAGCAGAACCGATCAATCACCCGAACTTCGTTGTTGTTCTGCATCGAGTCCCACGCCTGTTTCAGCGTCTGCAGAACATTACCGATGAAGTCCTTGTCGGCCGCGGCTTTCTTGCCGACATAGCCGTGGCCGCGGCGGTACATCTTCAGGCGGGCCAGCAGGTTCTGGTTGTTCCGGTCGAACTCTTCTTCACCAGCATGGGGCGACAGGCAGTCGATATGGACCTGACCCGACTTGCTGATCCACAGAATATGGCTGTCGTGGCTGTCTTTTTGCGCCGCGAACATACGAGCCAGTTCTTCGATAGTAGGTTGATTGTTCAGATTCATGATATTGCCCCTTGACCAGTCTGGTGATCTTTCAAAGTTGATTCGCTAATACAGGTAGCCCATCGGTTAGTTGATCCCTGGCACCGAAACCAGGACGTCAGCGGTCGCCCGTATGAAGTACGGGGTCATGCGTCTGTTGCATGTAGTCGTGTTGAATAACTGCTACGCAAAAGCGTCACAACGAGGAGAAGCAGCGAAAACCGGGAGGCTCCTTGACGACGTTTTCAGGGTCGACCACAAGCGTCTTGAGAATTTTCGCCAGCGCTTCTCGTCCTTGTACTGGACGTTCAGGCCAGGTCAGCTTCTTCAATCTGCCTTGTGGGCAGCGTGTATCCGGAAAAAACAGCTCGGCGGTCAGACGAGCTTGCTCAAGCGTGTTGCCAATGCTCCCGATCGGGGAGACGTCTGCATCATGCAAAAGCAAAACGATGCCGTCAACGGTTTTGTAGTGATTATTTTTGGTCACTACATATTGTCGGACAAAGTCATTCTGGAATGAAAAAAGAGGTCTTCAGACAGCGGGAGAAAGGCTGCGCAGGCAGTAGAACGTACAGGGATAGCCGTCCACGGTTTTGGTCTGGCGGGTAAAGTCGCCGCCGCTCAGCTCGGGGATGAACCGGGCCCAGAACCGCTGTGCAGGCAGGTTTGCGTCGACATGGAAAATCTGCCATCGACCGGGCAGGTGGCTCAAGAGGGCAGAGGCGACAAACTGCGCGACGCCTTGGCCACGCCAGCGCCGGCTGACGAATAAATAGCCGATGTTGTAGTCGGCGCCTTCGATGAGAAGGTGGTCATCCACGGTCACGAACCCCGCCAGTTCGCCGTCGACGTGGATCAGGAATGGCCGCGTCGCCGGCTGGCGCCAGTAATTGTCTTTCAACTGGATCGGGAAGAAACCATGCCCGCCGAGCTTCAGCGGCAGCCACTCGCTGAAGTCATAGGTGTAGAACTGCATCAGGTTTTCGAGGGTGTCCAGTTCGTCGCGTCGGGCGACGCGCAGTTCGATGACAGACATGCCGCTGCCTCCTGACCATCACTGTTGAAACAGTAGCGCGCAGCGGGCTATTTGGCCGCCGGTTTCGCCGAGCGTTTGCCGGTTCCGGTGGTTTTGCGCCGAGTGGTCTTGCGTTTGTTCTTCCATGGCGCAGCGGCCTTGCCGGCAGGTGGCGGGCCGCTGATGGTCAGGCTCAGCCCGGCGCAGCGGGTCACTTGCTTGCTCATCCACGCGGCCTGTTTGGTGACGAATACCTCCAGACTCATTTCGCCGCTCTGCACCATGTCCAGCGCCTGCTCCCAGATCCCTGTGGTGCCGGGGTCGGCAATCGCCCGCGGTACGGCGTCGATCAGGCTGAAGGCGGCGGGCGTGGCGGACAGCGCCTTGCCGTTCTTCACCAGATAACCGCGATCCAGCAACCCTTGAATGATCGAGGCGCGGGTGGCCTCGGTGCCGATGCCGGTGGTGTCCTTGAGTTTCTGCTTGAGCAGCGGATCTTCCACCAGTTTGGCGACGTTCTTCATGGCCTTGATCAGGTCGCCTTCGGTGTAGGGCTTGGGCGGTTGCGTCCACAGGTCCTTGAGCTTCACGTCCGCCACGGCGCACTCGGCGCCTTGGGTCAGTGTCGGTAGCGTCTGTGGCGCGGGGGCTTCACGCCCCCTGGCCGGGGCCAGCGCTTCGGGCAACGCGCGTTTCCAGCCCGGCTCGATGATCTGCTTGCCGACCGCGCGCAAGGTTTCCCCGGCGCAATCGAAATCGGCCTGGGTGCGGTCGTATTCGTGATTGGGCAGGAACTGCGCCAGATACCGCGCGCGAACCAGCGTGTAGACCGCGCGGTGCTTGCCGGTCAGACGCTCCAGGTTTTTCGCGGCAGCGGTCGGAATGATGCCGTGGTGGGCGCTGACCTTGGCGTCGTTCCAGGCGCGGGAGCGGCGCTGTGGCTCCAGATGCTCGCGCAGCGCTTCGAGGCTCGGGTCGGCCTGACGCAGCGCCGCAAGAATCCCTGGCGCCTCGCTGTGCTGGCTCAGGGGCAGGTAGCCGCAATCGCTGCGCGGGTAGGTGATGACTTTGTAGGTTTCGTAGAGAGCCTGGGCGATGTCGAGGGTCTCCTGGGCACCGAGGCCGAGCTTCTTCGAGCAGACTTCCTGCAAGGTGCCGAGGTCGAAGGGCAGGGGCGCCACTTCGCGCATGCGCTCGGTACGCAGTTTGACCACCCGGGCACTGGCAGCGCTGCCGATTGCGGCGGCCGCTTGCTGGGCGAGGGCCTGATTGAGGCAGCGATCCTGATCGTCACAGGCATCGCCCGGCGCCCGCCATTGCGCCGTGAACGGCGTGCCGTTGTGCAGCAGTTGCACATCGATGGCCCAATACGCGACCGGCACGAAATCGGCGATGCTGCGGTCGCGATCCACCACCAGCCGCAACGTCGGCGTCTGCACCCGGCCCACCGGCAGTACACCTTGATAGCCTGATTGCCGCCCGAGCAGGGTGAACAGGCGACTCATGTTCATCCCGATCAGCCAGTCCGCCCGGGAGCGCCCCAATGCCGAATGATACAGGCTGAAGGTTTCAGCGCCCGGTTTGAGCGCCGCCAGCGCCTTGCGAATCGAGGCTTCGTCCAGCGCCGACAGCCACAAGCGGCGGATCGGCCCGCGATAGCGGCAATGCTCCACCAGCTCCCGGGCGATCATTTCGCCCTCGCGGTCGGCGTCGGTGGCGATGATCAGTTCGCTGGCCTCGCCGAGCAGGCGCTTGACCGCCTTGTACTGGCTGGCGGTACGCGGCTTTACGGTCATTTTCCATTTGTCCGGGATGATCGGCAGGTCGGCCAGCACCCAGCGCTTGTATTTGGCGTCGTAGGCGTCCGGCGGCGCGGTTTCCAGCAAGTGGCCGATGCACCAGGTCACCGTGACGTCCGTTCCCAGCCAGCAGCCGTCGCCCCGACGCTTTGCGCCGAGCACGGCCGCAATGTCCTTGGCCTGGGAAGGTTTTTCACAGAGGTACAGCCGCATAACCACCGTCGTCGATCATTGCCCGAAGAGGCGCACAGGATGGCCTGACTCGGGCGAACGGGCAACTTTTATCTGTATGGATATACAGATAAAAAGATTGCCGGTCATGACAGCCGTCGCCAGGGTAATCCGGACGCTATCGAGAAATTGATTAGCGCCCCCGTTGGCGGCTGTGGCAGGGTCAATCTGCCTGACAGGGCGAGTGACAGGACGATCTCGCCAGAAGATCGCCGCTTTTCTGTCTGACACTGACTTTTCAGAAACAAGGACGTACACCATGTCTCAACCTTCCTCCCAGGCCAGCAGCGCCTTCACCGCCGTCGACACCTTCAGCCACCTGTACGATCGCGGCACCGGTACCGTAAACGGCAAACCGTCGTTCACCGCCGACCAGGCCGCCGACGAAATCCTGCGCAAGGGCATGTCGTGGCAGGACAAGAATGCCGACGGCAAGATTGACCTGACCTACACCTTCCTGACCGACAAACCGTCCAACTACAATCCGAAACTCGGCAACTTCAGCGAGTTCAGCGCCCAGCAAAAGGCCCAGGCCGTGCTGGCGATGCAATCGTGGTCGGACGTGGCCAACGTGACCTTCACTGAAGGCAAGGGCGGTGACGGCCACATGACTTTCGGCAACTACGACGTCAGCACTGGCGGCGCGGCGTTTGCCTACCTGCCGCAGGGCAGCAGCTACGACGGTCAGTCGTGGTACCTGATCAACGATCAGTACCAGGTCAACAAGACCCCGGACACCAACAACTACGGGCGTCAGACCCTGACCCACGAAATCGGCCACACCCTCGGCCTGTCGCACCCGGGCGCCTACAACGCCGGCAACGGCAACCCGACCTACGGTGACGCCAAGTACGCCGAAGACACCCGTGGCTACAGCCTGATGAGCTACTGGAGCGAAGCCAACACCGACCAGAACTTCAGCAAGGACGGCAGCGGCGCCTACGCCTCGGCACCGTTGATGGACGACATCGTCGCCGTGCAGAAACTCTACGGCGCCAACTTCGAAACCCGTGCCGACAACACCGTGTACGGCTTCAACTCCAACGCTGATCGCGACTTCTACAGCGCCACCGAGAACACCTCCAAAGTGGTGTTCTCGGTGTGGGATGGCGGTGGTAACGACACCCTGGATTTCTCCGGCTTCAGCCAGAACCAGAAGATCAACCTCAATGAAGGCTCGTTCTCCGATGTCGGCGGTCTGGTGGGCAACGTGTCCATCGCTCACGGCGTGACCGTGGAAAACGCCATTGGCGGTTCGGGCAATGATTTGCTGATCGGCAACGCGGCGGCCAACGACCTGATCGGTGGCGCCGGTAACGACATCATTTACGGCGGTGGCGGCGGTGATTCGCTGTGGGGCGGTGAGGGCGCGGACACCTTCGTGTTCGGCGCGGTCAGTGACTCGACCTTGACCGCGCCGGACTGGATCATGGATTTCACCAGTGGCCTGGACAAGATCGACCTGTCGGGCATCGCCGGGTTCGCCACCGGCGCAGCCACGCTGAACTTCGTCAGCGGCTTCACCGGCCACGCGGGCGATGCGATCCTCACTTACTTCGAACAGACCAACCAGACCAGCCTGATGATCGACCTGACAGGCCAGGGTTCGGTGGACTTCGCCGTGGGTGTGGTGGGGCAGGCCGTGGCGACCGATATCGTCGCCTGATCTGAAAACGGAAAATCTGAAACGAAAAAACCGCAGTCCTTCGCAGGCTGCGGTTTTTTTGTTTTCGGACATCGCTCTACGACATTGAAATCGGTTACTGCTCGGTTTCGAGGATCGAAGCGGCGGATGTATTACGTACTCTGGCAAACCACCAGAGAGCCGCAACGCCCAGCAGCGTCGCCAGCACAGCCAGGATCAGGATCACACGTTGTGCCCCCAAAGGCGCGGCGAGCAGCGCAACAAGCAGTCCCGCGAGCGGTTGTGACAAGTTGTTGAGCAGGGTGATCACGCCCACGGTCTTGCCGAAGTCCTGAGGGGGAATGACTCGCTGGCGAATGCTGCGCATATAAACGTTGAACATCTTGTCGAAGCCGACGATCAACAGGAAACCCAGCACATAACCCGCCAGGTTCGGGCTCAGGGCGCTGATGAAGGCGCCGGCGGCGAGCATCGAATAGGCAACGCCACCCAATACGCGCAACGGCAATACCACCCGGGCGAGGAAAAACAGAATCACGATGGTGGTCACCGCGCCAGCCGCTTGCAGCACGGCGTAGTCGTCCTTGCCGGCGCTGTATTGACCGAGCACCATGGCCGCCGAAGTGGCCAGGGTGACCCCGACAATCAGGTTGACCCCGATCGCCAGGGTGATGATCTTTTTCAGCTCCGCCAGTTCGCGGATATGCCTGAACGCGATGCGCAGAGGCTGCAGCCAGATGTCCTGATGCTGCTCAAACACCTCGAGGGTGATACGACTGAAACGTTGCCACACCAGCATGCTCAGGTCGGCCAGCAGGAACAGCCCGGCCACCCACAGCACCACCCAGTGCCAGGCCGAAACCTCCAGCAGCAATGCCGCCACCAAGGGTCCCAGAACCAGTCCGGTCTGGTCGGCTATCTGCGAGTAGGAAAGGGTTTTGGTGTAGCTGTAGTGCTGGAAAATATGCGGCATCAGCACTTCGCGGGCCATGATGCCCTGAGTAGTCAGCACGCCGCACAGCGCAGACAGCACCACAAGCCACGCGATACCGCCGAAGACTGCATAAAGCCCAACCGCCAACACGCAGAGCAGCGCCCGGTAGACCTGACTGATGTGCAGAATCCTGATGGGCGAGAACTTGTCGCACAGGGCCCCACACAGTGGAAACGCGAGAAAACGCGGCAGCGACTCGACGAAAAATGCGAGCCCCGCCCAGGACGCGCTGTTGGTGGTCTGGAACACCACCAGCGGCACGATGAACAACAGGATCTGATCCGCCAGCCGTGACAGGAACAGCGAGATGAAAAAAGCCAGGTAATCCTTGCGCATGATGACTCCTGTCGGTGGGCGTTTTGGGCGTGATATGAAACCAGAATCCGCCGCCTCCGCAAGCGGCGGTCATATCTGATCGGAGAAAAACCGTTCGGCTGCGAATCCGACGAGATTCCCCCGCATGGGTTATACCTGAACCGGTGCCTTCGCCGCCGTCAGGAGAAACCGATGAAAACGTCCGGTCCCAGTCCCGTCATCACCGTCGCCGAGCAGCCTGGCTGCCTGCTTGTAAAATTCCACGGCATACAGGTCGCCGCCTCGGCCCGAGCCCTGGTGCTGCTCGAAGCCAATTACCCGCCCGTCTACTACATCCCGCGCGAAGATATCGACGAAAAATACTTCGCCCGCACCGACCACACCACCTACTGCCCGTACAAGGGCGATGCCAACTATTTCAGTCTGCAAGTGCCGGGGCATGAAGGGGCGAATGCGGTGTGGACGTACGAAAATCCGAAGATTTCGGTCAGCCAGATCAAGGATTACGTGGCGTTTTATCCCGATCAGGTGAAGTTTGAGTTGCTGGACGCGGAGGTCTGAGATCCAGCAGGGTGGCGAGGGCATTGCGCCCCCGCCACACGAATATCAATCAGTTCTTGTCCAGATCGATATTCTTCGTCTCACGCAGACAGATCATCCCCACCACCAGGCTCACTCCGGTAATCAGCACCGGGTACCACAGCCCGTAAAAAATATCCCCGGTGTACACCACCAGCGCAAACGACACGGTTGGCAGGAATCCGCCGAACCAGCCGTTGCCGATGTGATACGGCAGGGACATCGAGGTGTAGCGGATGCGGGTCGGGAACAGTTCGACCATCAGCGCGGCGAGCGGACCGTAGCACATGGCCGAGATGATGATCAGGCCGACGATCAGGGCCACGATCATCGGTTTGTTGATTTGCTGCATGTCGGCCTGTTGCGGGTAGCCGGCCAGAGTGATGGCGCCTCGCAGGGCGGCTTCGTCGAAGCCGTCGAGTTTCACATCGCCGACGCTCACTTGCACCGTGCTGCCCGCCGGCGCGGCGACGCTGGAGTAGGGTAGGCCTTGTTTGACCAGGAAGGTTTTGACCTTGTCGCACGGGCTGTCGAATTTGGCCTTGCCCACCGGATCGAACTGGAAGGTGCAGGTCGCCGGATCCGCCACCACGGTGATTGGTGCCTGTCGGCTGGCGTGGTCGATGGCCGGGTTGGCGTAGTGGGCCAGGGATTTGAAGATCGGGAAGTACAGCGCGGTGGCCAGCAGCAAGCCAAGCATCAGCACCGGTTTGCGCCCGACCTTGTCCGACAGCCAGCCGAAAATGATGAAGAACGGCGCGCCGATCACCACGCTGATGATCAGCAGACTGTTGGCCACCGCGGGGTCCATTTTCAGGAACTGGGTGAGGAAGAACAGCACGTAGAACTGCGCGGCGTAGAAGGTCACCGCTTGCCCGGCGTTGATACTGAACAGGGCGATCAGCACGACCTTGAGGTTTTCCCATTTGCCGAAGGATTCGCGGATCGGCGCCTTGCTGGCCTTGCCTTCCTCTTTCATTTTCAGATAGGCCGGCGATTCGTGCAGGCTCAGGCGAATCCAGGTGGAAATGCCCAGCAGCACGATCGACAGCAGGAACGGAATACGCCAGCCCCAGACTTCGAATTGATCGCCGGTGAAGTAGCGGCAACCGAGCACCACCAGCAGCGACAGCAGGAGACCAAGGGTCGCGGTGGATTGAATCCAGCTGGTGTGGAACCCGCGCTTGCCGATCGGCGCGTGTTCGGCCACGTAAGTCGCGGCGCCGCCGTATTCGCCGCCGAGGGCAAGGCCCTGAAGCATGCGCAGTATCACCAGAATGATCGGTGCGGCGATGCCGATGCTGGCGTAGGTCGGCAGCAGGCCCACGGCGAACGTCGCCACGCCCATCAGGATGATGGTTGCGAGGAAGGTGTATTTGCGCCCGATCATGTCCCCCAACCGACCAAACACCAGCGCCCCGAACGGCCGCACGATGAAGCCTGCGGCAAACGCCATGAGCGCGAAGATGAACGCCGTGGTGTCGTTGACCCCGGCGAAAAACTGCTTGCTGATGACCGCCGCCAGGGCGCCGTAGAGGAAGAAGTCATACCACTCGAACACCGTCCCCAGGGACGAGGCGAAGATGACCTTTCGGGTATCGGGGCTGGCGTCCGCGCTGCGCACGGCGTCCAGAGGCTGAACGTGTTCTGACATATCGGTATCCCTCACAGTGATTGTTTTTGTTGTTTCCACTGTCGGCGCCGACCTTGTGGGCGTGCGCCGCTGTTCCTTTGGTCAAGAGAGTGCGGTCAGTGCTTTTTCTTCGGCGGGAAAACTCCGGGCGGTTGGGGTGAGAATCAGCTGTGCCGCTTTTTCAGCAATCATCAGCGTAGGCGAACAGGTGTTGCCCGAGGTAATGCGCGGCATGATCGACGCATCGGCAATCCGCAGCCCCGGTACGCCGTGCACGCGCAATTGCGCATCGACCACCGCTTCCGCGTCGTTACCCATGCGACAAGTGCCGACCGGGTGGAAAATCGTCGTGCCGATCTTCGCCGCCGCTTCGTGCAGTTGTTCTTCGGTTTGCAGGCTGGCGCCGGGCAGGTATTCCACCGGATTGAAGGCTTGCAGGGCGGGGGCGCTGACGATGCGCCGGGTCAGGCGAATCGCGTCGGCGGCCACGCGCAGGTCTTCGGGATGGCTGAGGTAGTTGGGCTGGATCAGCGGCGCGGTTTGCGGATCGGCGGCGCGGATTTCGATTCGGCCCCGGCTCTGCGGCCGCAAATCACACACCGACGCGGTGAATGCGGGGAAGCTGTGCAGCGGCTCGCCAAAACGCTCCAGCGACAGCGGCTGCACGTGATATTCGAGGTTGGCCGAAGTCTGTTCCGGCCCGGAGCGGGCAAATGCGCCCAGCTGACTCGGCGCCATCGACAACGGCCCGCTGCGGTCGTACAGGTAACGCAGGCCCATGCCCATCTTGCCCCACACGCTGCCGGCGATCTGGTTGAGGGTGCGGGCGTTTTCCAGTTGGTAGATAAGCCGCAGTTGCAGGTGATCCTGCAGGTTGCCGCCGACGCCCGGCAGTTCATGCACCACACCGATGCCGAGCTTTTCCAGCAGCGGGCGCGGCCCGATTCCGGAGCGTTGCAGAATGCTCGGCGAGCCCACGGAGCCGGCGCACAACACGATCTCCTTGCGCGCCTTGAAGCTCTTTTGTTGACCCTGCCAACGGGCACTGACTTTCGAGGCGCGACCGTCCTCGAACAACACTCGATCCACTTCGACTTCGGTCAATACCGTGAGATTGGCCCGATCGCGAATCGGCTTCAGAAACGCCTTCGCCGCATTCCAGCGCACCCCGGCTTTCTGATTTACCTGAAAGTAGCCGCAACCCTCGTTGTCGCCCTGGTTGAAGTCATCGATGCTGGCGATGCCGCTCTGTTCGGCAGCGCTGCGGAATGCATCGAGAATCGGCCACGACAGGCGCTGGCGTTCAACGCGCCATTCACCCTTGTCGCCATGAAAGTCCGCCGCGCCGGCAAAGTGGTTTTCGCTCTGTTTGAACAGCGGCAGCACGTCATTCCAGGCCCAGCCCGGATTGCCCTCGGCAGCCCAGCCGTCGTAGTCGTTGGCCTGGCCGCGCATGTAGATCATGCCGTTGATCGACGAACAGCCGCCCAGCACCTTGCCGCGCGGATAACTCAGCGCGCGGCCGTTGAGGCCCGGTTGTTCTTCGGTCTTGAAGCACCAGTCGGTGCGCGGGTTGCCGATGCAGAACAGGTAACCCACGGGGATGTGAATCCACGGATAGTTGTCGCGCCCGCCAGCCTCCAGCAACAGCACGCGCTGCTGTGGATCGGCCGACAGCCGATTGGCCAGCAAACACCCGGCCGGCCCGGCGCCGACCACGATGTAATCGAATTCATCAAGGGACGTCTGCATTCCCTGACCTCGCTTATTGTTTTTGTTGTCGGTCATCCTAGTTGTTAGCTTTCGTCAAAAGAATGTTAGTTTTTGCGCAGCCGCTGTGCGTTTTCAAACAGCGCTCCCTGACGATAGCCGACAAGGACAAGCCATGTTCGACTGGAACGATCTGCGGTTCTTTCTTGAGTTGCAGCGCAGCGGCCGACTGCTCACCGCCGCCCGTCGCCTGAACACCACGCACGCCACCGTCGCCCGGCATATCGAGGCCATCGAAAAAAGCCTCGGCACCGCGTTGTTCGTCCAGCATGCCCAGGGCTACGAAATGACTCCGGCGGGGGAGGCGCTGCTCAAGCATGCCGAAGCCATGGAGAACGTCGCTCTGCTGGCTCAGGAGGAAATCACTCAATCCACCGCACCGTTGGGCAAGATTCGCGTTGGCGTGACGGAGGGGCTGGGCATCATGTTTTTGGCCAGCCGCATGATCGGGTTGTTCGAACGCTATCCTGGGCTGGAAGTGGAACTGGTGGCGGTGCCGCGCTTCGTCAGCATCCTCAACCGCGAGGCGGAAATCAGCATTCACCTGGAGCGGCCGGCGGCAGACATGCTGGTCACCCGTAAACTCACCGATTACCGGCTTGCGCTCTATGCCAGCCGCGCCTACCTGGACAACGCGCCGCCATTGCGCAGCCGCGAGGATCTTGGCCGGCATGCGTGGATCGGCTATGTCGATGATCTGCTGTTCAGTCAGGAGCTGATGTTTCTCAACAGCTTCTGCCGCAACCCACGGGTGGTATTTCACAGCACCAGCGTGATCGCCCAGCAGCAGGCGGCGCGCTCAGGTCTCGGCATTGCCGTTCTTCCTTGTTACATGGCGGCGTCGGATCCGGATCTGGTGGCGCTTTTACCGGATGAGAGCATCGAGCGCAGTTACTGGATCAGCACGCGGCGCGAGTTGCACAAGTCGGTACGGTTGCGGGTGGTTTGGGATTACGTGGTGGGGCTTTGCGAAGGCGAGCGCGAGTTGTTGATGGGCCAGTAAAGACGGCTGTTTCATGCAACTAAAACGCCCGGCGAAAGGTCATTCGATTTGCGGAGGTTGAGTCATTTCGCAGAACCTCGACAACGAAGACGTTTCCCGTGGCCACTCACCTCGATCGCCGCAATAACCTGTCCCTCGACAGTCTGAATTTCTTTCTCGCCGACGTGCGTGACGGGCTCGGTCCTTATCTCGCGATTTACCTGCTGGCGGTTCACCACTGGGAGCCGGCGAGCATTGGTCTGGTGATGTCTATTGCCGGGATCGCCGCGCTCATCACCCAGACCCCGGCAGGCGCGCTGGTCGACAGCACACGCTTCAAACGGGCGCTGATAGCGATTGCCGCGCTGGTGGTCACCGGAAGCTGCCTGTTGCTGCCGTTCGTGACATCGTTCAGCTTGGTGGCGCTGACGCAGGCCATCAGCGCTGCTGCCGCTTCGATTTTCGCGCCGGCCATTTGCGCGATCACCCTCGGGATTACCGGGCCTCGTGCCTTCACGCGAAGAACCGGGCGCAACGAAACCTTCAACCACGCCGGCAACGCCTGCGCCGCGTTGTTGGCCGGTTTGTCCGCGTACCTGTTTGGTCCGGTTGCGGTGTTTTATTTGATGGCGGTCATGGCGCTGGCCAGTGTGATTGCTGTCTCGTTCGTATCGGCCGACGCCATTGACCACGATCTCGCCCGAGGTCTTTCCCCCAGCGAAGCGGGGCAGGGCAAGCAGCCTTCGGGCTTTTCCTTGTTGCTCACCAACCGCCCGCTGCTGATGTTTGCGATTTGCTGCGCGCTGTTTCATCTGGCGAACGCGGCGATGTTGCCGCTGGTGAGCCAGAAGCTGGCGCAGGCCAATCTGCAGATGGCCACACCGCTCACGTCCGCCTGCATCGTCGCGGCACAACTGGTGATGGTGCCGGTCGCGCTGCTGGTGGGGGCGAAGGCCGATCTGTGGGGGCGCAAGCCATTGCTGCTGGCGGGGTTTCTAATTTTGCCGTTGCGCGGTGTGCTGTATGTGCTGTCGAACGATCCGTGGTGGCTGGTTTCGGTGCAGTTGCTCGATGGCATCGGCGCGGGGATTTTCGGCGCGCTGTTTCCGGTGGTGGTGAAAGACCTGACGCTGGGGACCGGGCATTTCAATGTCAGCCTCGGGGCGATTTCAACGGTGTTCGGTCTGGGTGCGGCGTTGAGCAACAGCCTGGCTGGGATTGTGGTTCAGGAGGCGGGGTACAGCGCTGCGTTCCTGACCTTGGCGGGGGTGGCGATGGCGGCGCTGGTGCTGCTTTGGGTGGCGGTGCCGGAGACGGTGTCGCGCTCTGGTGTTGAATCAACCGGGTTGCAAAAAAGTGTGCCGCCGATGGTCGTTCCCTGACGTATCAGCCTGCTTGTACTGGACTGCGTAAACGTCATGGCCTTCAATCTTTGAGGTCATGACATTCCATCGCAAACAGGGAGCTTGCAGCATGAGCGAAGACGCAAAAGTAAAAGGCCCGGCATCCTACTTTCCTTCAATCGAAAAGAAGTACGGCCAACCCATCGACCACTGGCTGAATCTGCTCGCCAGCATCACCGACAAAAAACACATGGAACTGGTCACATGGCTCAAGACCGAACACGGCATGGGTCACGGGCATGCGAACGCATTGGTTGCTCATCATCTGGCTAGCGGCACGAAGTGAGGACATCTTCACGATGATCCGGCCAGCGGTTCGTTTTCCGCTGGTCAATCAGCGTATTGACATATCGAATAATCTCGATATTCTCGCGGCATGGACCTGATCGAAGTATTCAAAGCACTCTCAAACCCGGTACGGCTTGAAATCCTGAAAGGCTTGAAGGACCCCGTAAAGAACTTCCCCCCGCAGGACGAGGGCGACGTTCACACGGTGGGCGTGTGTGTGAGCAGTATTCAAGAGGGAATCGGACTCTCGCAGTCAACGGTGTCCGGTTATCTTGCAACGCTGCAGCGCGTGGGCCTGGTTGAAGTCAGGCGCATCGGTCAGTGGACCTACTACAAGCGCAATGAAGCCAACATCAGCGCCTTGGCCGAGGTCATAGGGAAAGAGCTGTAAAAAAATTTACCGCATGATATCGAGATATCTCGATATCCCTTATTGTCGATACGAGGATTCACCATGAAAGCGATGCTGCTTGAATCATTTGGCAACCCTGAATCGTTCGAACTCTGCGACGTACCCAAACCCGTGCCGGAAGCGGGGCAAGTGCTGGTCCGGGTACACGCGACCTCGATCAACCCATTGGATTATCAAGTCCGACGCGGCGACTATCAGGATCTGGTGCAACTGCCGGCCATCACCGGACATGACGTCTCCGGCGTAGTCGAAGCGGTTGGCCCCGGCGTGACGGCTTTCGCACCGGGCGACGAAGTCTGGTACACGCCGCAAATCTTCGACGGCCCCGGCAGTTATGCCGAGTACCACGTGGCGTCCGCCAGCATCATCGGCAAAAAACCTTCCTCGCTGAGCCACCTCGAAGCTGCCAGCTTGAGCCTGGTCGGCGGGACGGCGTGGGAAGCCCTGGTCGTGCGGGCAGCGCTCAGAGTGGGGGAGAGCATTCTGATCCACGGCGGCGCGGGAGGCGTCGGACACGTCGCCATCCAGCTCGCTAAAGCGATGGGCGCCAAAGTGTTCACCACCGCGCGTGAAGCAAACGCCGAGTTCGTCCGTCGCATGGGCGCCGATGTGATCATCGACTACGAAAAGGAAGACTACGTCGACGCCATCCTGCGAGAAACCAATGGCCTCGGAGTGGACGTGGTGTTCGACACCATCGGCGGCGACACCCTCTCTCGCAGCCCCGACGCCCTCGCGCAACTTGGCCGCGTGGTTTCGATTGTCGACATCGCCCAGCCACAAAACCTGGTTCAGGCCTGGGGCAAGAACGCTAGCTATCACTTCGTGTTCACCCGCCAGAACCGCGGCAAGCTCGATGAATTGAGTGCCCTGGTGGAACACGGTCAACTGCGGCCACATGTTGGCGCGGTGTATTCGCTTGCGGAGATTGCGCTGGCCCATGCTCGGTTGGAAAGTCCCAATAACGGTCTTCAAGGGAAGATTGCGATTGCGGTCGTGCCGGCGCTTCGTTCGGGTTCTGTGGAGGATGCATCATGATTTATGAGATCGCTTTGCTGCCTGTTCATGCAGAACGCGTTGATGAGTTCAGAGGTGCATTTGCCGAGGTTGCGCCTTTGCTCCGCCGTGCGAATGGGTATGGCGGGCACATGCTTGCGCAGGGGATTGAAACGCCGGAGCGGCTCAATTTGATCGTGCGGTGGGAGTCGCTTGAGGCTCACACGCAGTTTGAAGCAGGGGAAGACCACAGGGTCTTTATGCTGGGATTGGAGGGGTATTTTTCGGAGGAGCCGCAGGTTTATCACATTGAAGGGGCGGCTTTTACTGCTGGCGAAGGTGATGGGGCTTTTTGGCCAGGAAACTGAAATGTGCTTTTGTGACGAGGGGGCCGGCCTGGGTGACAGTCCGGCTTCTGCCCGGAGTTAAACGCGGTGCGCATTGGTTGTTTAAATCAGTCCTGCAGCCACGCCCGGATGCCCACAGCGCCTTGCGCCGTCCCCTACACCTAAGACAGAATCCGCCGGCTTGTGCGTCTGGACCTCCGACCGTAACTTGATTCCCGTCACTGCCCATCAGTGATCGGGTCTGCAAGCCCGCCGGAAAACCAGTCGCACAGCCTGCCAAAAGGACGCTTGTTTGCGTCCGCTCAATGGCGGCTTTGTGCGGGAGACCCTCGGGTCTGCCGGGTGCCTGGTTTCCCGGTCTTGCAGACCCGCACATGGCTGCCACCCATCATCTGCAAGTGATGCTGGTAGCTCCTATTGAAAATCAGGAGTTTCACCATGATCAAACCAACACCGAATCCCCCGGAAACCGATCCGGTTTCACCCTACAAATTCCCCGACTCCCGAACCCTCAACGAAGCCGCCGAACGCGCGCTCGATCATTACCTCACTCCGCAACAACGGGTCATGGGGAGTCATCACAAACACGATCCGATGTACCTGGCCAATCCGGCGTATGACACCGAATCACTGCTCGCCAATGCCAGCGAATCCCTAGGCTCGGCCAGCGAAATGCTGAACAACTTTGCGGCCACGCTGGAGCCCGCTCACCGTAAGACCGCGATAGGGATTGCGCAGATTGTGATGCTCGGAGAATTGGCGGTGAATCAGGCGTTGGATAACGTCGAACTGAAGACTTAAGGCTGTCCTTCAGAAAAAGGGAGCAGATTCATTACCTGAATCTGCTCCCTTTTTTGTTTGTTTGAGCTCAGCCGTTGGCGTTTGCTCTCTTTTCCGCTGTCACGATGCAAGCCTTGTAGAAATTGGAATGGAAATCGCTGATCGCTTTCTGTTGCAAACTCTCGCTTGAGTATTGAGGAATCTCGTACGCCTCGCGAATCAACGACTTGAACACCTCACCCACATACTCGTTCTGCTTACCTGCCGCTTCGGCCAGTTCCAACACCGAAGCCATGGGCACGCCTTGCTGCCTGGTTTTCATGACCTGTTTGGCCGAGTTTTCTATTCGTTGGCACTCTTCGAGCTCTTCCTGCGGTACGGGAGAGGCAAGAGCGGAAAAACTGATGGCGAAGGTTACTGCTGCTGCCAGACATTGTTTGTGCACGAGGTGTCGTCCCTGGTTTTGAGGCTGAACCTTATCATTCGTGGCTCGGCGCCACCATTGCAGGCAGGGAGAAAGAGCGCCAAGTGCTGGCACGCGGCCACGCCTTGCGCCCCCCGATTTCCGCTGTCACCCTTCGGCCCGTTCTTCAAGGATCAGAAGAAGGAATCAAGGATTGAGTGGCTACATTCCCAACCCGCCTAAAAACTATCGCAACAAAGGAACCGACCCCGTCGATATTCATGCCCAGCGTTGGGCTGAATATGAGAAACACGGGAAGGAACCGGCATCGGCACGTGAAAAAATTGGCATAGCCCTGCGGATCGGAGTGTTCTTCGATGGGACGGGGAATAATGCCAATAACGCTGCTGCGGGTTTACTTTGCGGTGCCCATCATCCCATTGCTGCTCAAGATATTGATGCCAGTTGCAAGCCGTTCATGAAAGATCCGGACAGCAGCTACGGTAATGACACCAGCAATGTGCAGAAACTGAGTGACTTGTACTGCGCACCTCAGAAAGCCGAAGGGGAGGGTTCGCAGAAGCAAGCCTTTCGCATGGTATATGTCGAGGGGATCGGTACCCGCTCAGGCATGGAGGACAGCACGCTTGGGGCTGGTACTGGTCGAGGTGAAACGGGGGTTGCAGGTCGTGTTCAGCTTTCGTTCGCAGAGATTAAATCGCGCATTGAAGATGTGCTGGATGAACATCCGAATTGTGAAATCACCTCTCTGACGTTCGATGCATTCGGCTTTAGTCGTGGCGCCGCTGCTGCTCGACATTTTGCAAATGAAGTCGTGCGTGGCGAACAAGGGCCTCTCGGTGAAGTTTTGCGCAGCAATGCCAATGACCTCAGTTCAACTTTCAATGCTCAGTACAAAAGCAGTATCAACATGGGCTTCATTGGCCTGTTTGACACAGTGCCGTCAATCGCCGGATGGTCCAATCTGGGCAATATCAAAAGCCCCGTCGCAACGGGTATCAAGTTGTACCTTGATCGTCGTTTCTTCAGTGATGTCGTCCAGCTAACCGCTCGCGACGAGTGCCGCGCCAATTTCGCCCTCAGCCGCGTCAAGCCAGACCATACGGAAATCACTCTGCCGGGTGTTCATTCCGATCTTGGCGGTGGTTATCTCGAAGATGCACAGGAAAATGTGCTCGTAAGTCCTATGCAAACCCTCGATGTGTCTCAGAGTACTGATGTCACCACGACCTCTATTTACCGTGATGCGGTAGCGGCCAGAGAACAGTGGATTGGCAAAGGATGGCCAGCAGAAATGCTCGAAATCGTCACGCCTGATGCGGCTCCTATACCGAGTAACCTGCGAGATAGACTCAGTCCACGTGCGAAACGTATTTATGCGGCCGTCCAGCTCAAGCGACCTGTCAGCGGCATGCTGTCCAGGGTTTACCTGCGAGTGATGCATCACTTGGCAAAAGAAAAAGGTGTTCGCTTCAACGATGTTCCCGGGACCGCTGCCTTGGCTGTTCCCTCAGAGCTGTAAGCGCTGTGCGATCGGTTTCTGAGCGGTGACTACAGCACCACCCCGCAAGAAGAACAATTACTGAAACTGAAGTACATTCACACGTCCGCAAACTGGAATCATCCCCTTGGGCGAAGAGATGGAAGTGGTATCAGAGCCGTCTACATTAACGCTCCAACGGCAGACTCGATTCGCGTGCAACATCCTCACGTACCTGACTGGACACTCTGGTAATGAAATTCCTTGTCACCCTGCTCTGCGCGTTGTTCATGACCGGTTGTCAGTCTGCTGACCCACTGTCAGCAAAAAATGACCCCAAGTCTGAATGGTGGGAATTAGCTTTCACTGAACCGAATTACATGAAGGTTTGGGTGGAAGACAGCTCTGTGCAAGACATTACGGGCAAAGTCTTCTTCAGAACAGGTGGAGGAACAGCAGCAGGCGGAGAGCCTGACGATGGAACCGAGTCTGCCCGTGGTTGGACAGGCGTGGGCGGTAGCGGAAAACGCGTTGTAGGTGCTGACTTACCAGTTCGTATCTACGTTCGCTGGCAATCAATTGTGGAACAGAAAACCTGGCAGGCATGGGTGGATATACCGGAAGAGGCCAGACAAATAATGGTGAAGTCCACAAGCCAGCGCTGCCCTGAAACACCGGAGAAAACTGCGCGGTTCATGGCCTCGGTTTATTTAGGGCTGGCACCAGGTGGAGTGGTACAGGTTTGGGTGAGAGATTCGTGTCGACGCCCGATCAAAGTGGCCCGAATGCAAGGTGAGATCGAACCACTGGGCCCGGAGCAGGGGAAGAACGAAGGACGTTACGCGTATCCAGTCAGTGAGAAGTCCAAGCGCTACATCGAGAAGTACGGCATTCCGTATGGCAGTTGGTAATTCTTGGATATTGGGGATGAGAGGGCAAGTTTTAAAAAATAATTCCCTTCCCATTTTTCCTTTATGGAACCTGGATACTGGATGCTGTTTTGAAAATCGTGAAATCTACTCGCTTTGATGATGTTGACCATGATCTTGGGTATGAATACCGTGGTTACAAATACGATGTACAGAACGAAGAGAATGTGTTTCTGATTAGGGTTTACGATGACGAACCCGGTCAGGCGACGGTAGTGCGTCCTACGTCAATGTCTAAAAACGAGAACCTTAGAGCACTTGTCGAATTTTTACAGTCCGAGCTGGAAGTTTCCAGAGTCTCGCTTTACAAGGGAGATGTTGGGTGTTACGCCGAGATTGATCTTGATAGTTTGACCTTCAATCCCATCTGAAGCCGGCCTTTTAGTAGGGAGAGGACAGACCTATCTCTCGAAAATAAATCTGTCCCCTGTAGTATTTTGTCCCTTGTAGTATTTTGTTTAGTGGAATGTTAGTTAATGCCTAACTCTGCTAGAAGCTTTTTCGCGGTGATTTTTGGACCAAGCTTGTTGAACGCGTCAGCTACTGTGTTGTAAGCCCTGATTTTCATTGCGTCAGTGTTATCTTTCGCATCGACGTCATAACCTAGCTCTTTCAGTACTTTGACCTTAAAGCCAAAGCCCTCCCATCCAGGGCCGCCTAGCGAGGATAGTGCGCCTTCAATCTTTGAGTGGTTTGGAAGGGAACCTTCAAATTTATTCAGATCCTCAATGCTTACATGTTCGAGCATGATTCGTTCCTCTTTAGTAGTGCTTGGTATTGTTTATGGATATTTTTTGTCAAGCTATAGGCTTCGGGACCACTGTCCGGGACTTTTTGCTATTTTCCGAGAAAGCCGGCATGCCAGATTTCCCCTCCACTTGCGATTTCTTACTTGATAAATAAAGTGCTTTTAAAGTTTATCGAGTGATGATATTGACGGCCGTACTCCCCAGCCGCTCCCCATTAATCACCACATGTACCGCATGCACCCCCGCATAATGCTTCCTCGTAGTGAAATCCTTAATCACCTGTCGCCGCGCCACAACCGCACTCCCAAACCCCTCCAGCTCCAACGTCTTCAACTTGAAAACCTTCGCCGAAGTCCCGCCATTCGCCTTCACATAGTCAATCGCATAATCAATCACCAACCGCTGTTCCACCGGCACCAACGACCGCACGGTAAACGACAATGTAATCGTATCCCCAAGCCGCACAACCGCCGGCTCCACTTTCACATCCAGCAATTCAACCTCAGCCTTCGCCCCTGCGCCTATAACCGTGAGCGCCCGCGAATTCCCCTGTTTGATCAAACTCCGCAACGCATGTCTGGCAATCCACGCCGTGTGCCTGTTCTCCAGTGACCACCCCTCAACCGTATCCAGCACCCATTCCGGATGCTCCTTGGTTACATCATTCAAATGATTCGCCACGGACTTGCGCACGTACAAACTTTCATCCGCCTTCAACCGGTCGAGAATCCCGGCAGCCAACAGCGGATCCGCCTGCACCGGTTCCAGCCGAAACGACCACGGCAGGCGAGGGCGGCTGCCTTCGCTGGCTAGTCTTCGGACGTGGTGGTTTTCGTCTCGGGTCCAGTCGTGCATCAGTTCCAGCGAGCGTTCCAGGTCGCTGCGCAGGAAGTGGCGGATGGCGAATTCGGAGGAGCCGAAGGTGGTGAAGTACTTCAGGGCTTCCATTGATGTGTCGAACGCGTGCGCGCCGTAGCACGCGACGTAGTGCGGCAGGCACATGCTGACGAAGCCGCTGTTCAGGCGTGGGGCAAGTTCGCGCAGCACAGCGAGGGAATCTGCGTAATCCAGCGGCAGCACCGCGTGCAGGCTTTCGCTGACGCGGGCCATGCGTTGCATGACGGAGAGGTCGGCGAGGCCGTCGTTGGCGTGCTTGAGAAATGCCTTGGCCTTGAACGCCGGGTACACGGCGCTCATTTCTGTGGCGATGTGTTGCAGGCGTTCGGCGTTGAAGATTTCTTTGAGGGCCGGGGCGGCGGTTTCGGTGGCGCTCATGGTCAGGTCATCGGGGTGTCGATGAACGCCTGGGTGCTTTCGGCGTACGCGGTGTATTGGGCGATGCGCGGGAAACATTGAGCGTCGATCTGGTCGGGGACGACGAGGCCGGTGAAGCTCCAGGCGACGGCGAGGGTGATGCCGTCCTGTTGGAGAGGGCCGTCGGTGGGCAGCGGGTGTTTTTCGAGTTCGTGTTCGAGGGCGGTGAAGGCGGCGGCGAGTTGGCCTTCGACGCGTTCGACCCACGGCTGGTATTGAATGTCGGCCGGGCGCAGGTTGCGTTCGTAGTAGAGCTGCACGGCTTTTTCGCAGGCGGCAAGACCGAGGCCGATCAGGCGCAGGGCTTTGACCCGTTGGGTCAGGTCGGTGGGCAGCAGGGTTTTGCCGGACAGGGCTTCGAGGTAGTCGAGGATCAGGGTCGAGTCGATCAGCACTTCGCCGTCATCAAGGACCAGGGTCGGCGCCTTGACCACCGGGTTGATCTGCTGGAAACGTTCGAAGTGGCGGAACACCGAGACCGGGTCGTGTTCCAGTTCGACCCCCAGGCATTTGGCAGAGATCGCCACGCGGCGCACGTAAGGGGAGTCCAGCATGCCGATCAGTTTCATGACGCGTTCCTTCTAGTCGAACCGGGGAGGGCATAACGTAGCCGAGGTTGGGGGGATTTGTCAGTCTTTGCGAGGGGGTGGGTTTTGCGGTGACCGACCGTAACGAATTGCGACAAAGCGCCGCTCGTCCGACGTTTGTCTTCTATATACATCCGCTCGACTGAATTTCTTGCTATAAACGCACTCCGATGAGCGCTGTGAAGCCTGTGTCAGAGCAGTTTCCGGGCCTTGTCGGACAAATTCCCGGTATTTACAGTTGCTGAGGCCTCAAACGGGCCTTAGACTGCCGCCCCTTCGTAAATTGAGTGCCGGGTGGCGTTTGCAATAAACGATGCCTTTCCGATGACCGCAGGCGGTTCGCCGGAACGCTCCCTAATTCGCCTTAATGCACGTTTTTTATAGAGATATCAATGACAAAGGACAAGTTGCTGGCCATGCCGGCAGATGACTACATGAATGCCGAGCAACACGCTTTCTTTCAAGAGCTGTTGCAGAACATGAAAGTCGAAACCCATGAGCGCATTGAGCAGAACCGTATTGCCATCGAAAGCCTGGACACCCCGGCTGACCCGGCGGACGCCGCATCGGTGGAAGAAGAGCGCACCTGGCTGGTAAACGCGATCGATCGCGACCAGCGCATGCTGCCGCAACTCGAGCAGGCCCTTGAGCGTATCAAGGAAGACAGCTTCGGCTGGTGCGACGACAGCGGCGAGCCGATCGGCCTGAAACGCCTGCTGATCAGCCCGACCACCAAGTACTGCATCGAAGCTCAAGAGCGTCACGAGCAGATCGACAAGCACCAGCGTCAGGCCTGATTCCTGAGGCGACCCCTTCAATGCGGGTCGTCGCGAAAAGATCGCAGCCTTTTGCAGCTCCTCCGGGAACTGCAAAAGGCTGCGATCTTTGCTTTTTCTCGTCTGCCGGAAAGTCTCCCCGCCATTCCATTGACCTGCCACAGACCCACGACTAACGGACCATGGATAATGGCGTTGTAGTGGCGTTTAATGCAGTCACAACAATGAGAACAAGCGTGGGGTAACAAAATGACGAGAGATGGATCTCTGGTTGCGGCTCTGCCTGCACCAGTTGTTTTGCCGAAGAATCGCTGGCTGACGCCGACCCTGCAAAGCATCGCTCTGATGCTGTTGCTGGCCGGAATGAGCCTGGGCGAATGGCCCTTGTACATTGGCATGCCGCTGGCGGTGCTGATCGTCTGGCTGCCGCGCCTGCGTTCCCGGGCGGTCCCCGATGCGCAACCGGTCGACAGCAGCAACGCGATGTCCGAGCTGACTCGCGATCTTTCCTACACCACCAGCCATAACGCGCTGTCAGCCGCCGGCGTGGCATTTTCCGTCAAGGAATTGGCCGGCAAGCTGCAATCGCAACTCGACGCCGCCGCGCAGATAGTCAACAACGCTCAAGTCATGATCGCCACTGAGCAGGCCACTTCGCAGCTCAGCCGTGAAGCCTTGGGCGCTGCCAGCGAAGCCCATCACAGCAGCGCGGCGGGGCGCACCGAGCTGGTGGATTCCATTTCGCGCATGCATCAGCTCAGCCAGCGTGCCAATGCCAGCCGCGAACTGATCGAAGCTTTGAGCCAGCGCAGTGACGACATTCAGCGCGTGACGTTGGTGATTCAATCCATCGCCAGCCAGACCAACCTTCTGGCATTGAACGCCGCCATCGAAGCGGCCCGGGCCGGCGAGCACGGTCGTGGATTTGCAGTGGTCGCGGACGAGGTACGCGGCTTGGCGGCGCGTACCGCGACGGCCACTGGCGAAGTGGGCGAGATGGTCGCCGACATCCAGCAACGCACGGCGCAGGTGGTGGAACAGATTCGGCAGCTCTCCGACGATTTGCACATGGGTGTCGAGCAAGTCGAACACACCGGTCAGCACCTGGCAAACATTGCGCGACTGGCGGCCGGGGTGGAAACCCAGGTTGGCGAAATCGCCCGAGGCGCGGAAACCAATCGTGAACAGCTCGACAGTCTGTTCACCGCCATCGAACAGATGCGCAGCGATCTTGCGATCAGCGACCAACAGACCCGGCGTCTGGCCGAGGCCGCAGTGCAGATGGAAAAGCAGGCGGAAACCATCAGCGAACGTCTGGCAGAAGTCGGGCTGGATGACTATCACCAGCGCATCTACGATCTTGCCCGCGAAGGGGCCAGTCAGATTGCCGCGCGGTTCGAGGCCGATGTCGAGCAGGGACGCATCAGTCTTGAGGACCTGTTCGACCGTCAGTATCAGCCGATTCCAGACACCCAGCCCGCCAAGTTCCAGACTCGTTTTGATCGCTACACCGATCAGGTGCTGCCGGCCATCCAGGAACCGTTACTGCCGCGCCACGAAGGCCTGGTGTTCGCCATCGCTTGCACGCAGCAGGGTTACGTGCCGACCCACAATCAGGTGTTCAGCCAGCCACTGACCGGGGATGTGCAGGTCGATACCGTGAACAATCGCACCAAACGCAAATTCGCCGACCGCACCGGCATCCGCTGCGGCAGCCATCAGCAACCGGTGCTGTTGCAGACCTACACCCGCGATACCGGAGAGCTGATGCACGACCTGTCGGTGCCGATCATGGTCAAGGGCCGGCATTGGGGCGGGTTGCGTCTGGGCTATAAACCGGAGAAGCCGCGCTGAGCCATTGTTGCCGGAACTGCAATTAAGCTGTGCAGCGGAGTTGCTGTTTCCTCTTGATCCAAATCATTAACATGCCCACATAGTTAGGTTGCTAATGAAATTGGGAGGTCAACATGCAATGCAGAGTCGATGTCGCGGTGATGATCGGCACCGGTGTACCCGCCGGTCTGCGCGCGATGGGGCAAAGTGTCTGCTGGGTGGTGCTGCTCAATGGCGAACGCCGGGGCACTGCGTTTGCAAGTCGTAACGAGGCGGAAGAGTGCAGGGCTGCATGGCTTGCGCAATTGAGCGCTGAAACCGGTGACAGCCTGCACTGATCAAGATTACTTGCCCCGGTGCAGGCGCACATTCAGCTCATCGACCATGATGGCTTCCTCGCCATCGGCCCGCAGCCACTCCTTGAGCATTTGCGCCTGTTGTGGGCTCCAGAAGTCGGCGTCGATCAGCTTGGTATCGGCATCCAGCGGATGGGCTTCGATGAAGTCGTCGATCGCCGTTTCCTCCGAAGGCAGCCCTAATTGATCGAACAGGGTTGTCAGGTTGTAGGCAGGCAGTTCCATGGTGTGCTCCTTGAAAGATGGCGGGGTCGATCTCTCTTTATCTGAGGTGCTCGCTGGCCAGGAGTTCGATCCGGGATTCAAGTGAACGGGCGAGGGCGCAAGCGGCGTTGTGATTCTCACGGAAACCTCTGACAAGCCCCGTCGACTTTTCCCTGATATGGAAAAAGCCGTTGCCCGCCGGGATTACCTGAAACAACGGTGCCTGACCGCAAGACTCGATTGCAGGAACAGTCTCGAAGGCTGGAGTGTTCAAGGCAAAGGCGGGTTCGTGAGTCACGGCAAAATGCGTCATAGTGCACATATGAAGTCCTTTTCATGGTTTGGCCCGCATTTACAGGGTGTTGCGGGTAGTCGCGAACAGCATCGCTGCTCTAGAATCGCCAACACCTGTTGACGGCATGGCCCTATCTAAAGCAATTTTTTGCGTGCGATATGTCGGAAAAGTGCTTTTGTTGGTGAGTTTTTTCCCTAAAGTTCGTAGTCAGTTTTTTCCTGGCCGGCCGTGACGCGTTTTCCTTCAACATTTGGAGAACGTCTTTGCAGGTTTCGCGAGTGGCATTCCAGTAGTCTTGTGCAACTCGCGTTGAATGAGCACTTCGCTCCCTCAGGCGTATATTCGAGTCATCGCGCAACACCTTCGGCCCGGCCGACTTTTTTTGCTGTGCGCGCTTTCGCGTATGGCACTCTTTTCAAGTGTGGGGATGTTTCTTTGGCAGTCAGTAACCTCGATATGCATGCTTTGTTCGTGCTGGGTGATTTGCGGGCAAAGCTGGTCAAGCAGTTTCAATCGCGTTTTGTTTACATCACCGAGCAAAACGCCGAAGGCATTTACGTTGCCGAGATCGACACCGAAAGCGCATTGGTGGTCGATGACAAACCTGGCCTCAAGCTCAAGGTCGGCGATCATTTCAGCGCGTCGGTACTGCCCAGCCGTGAAGGCGGCAAGATGGACATCCGCTTTCGCGAAATCAAAATGACCGTGTACGGTCTGGGCGACTACGCGTTCGTCACCACGGCCGATGGCCACGCCATCGTGTTCAAGGAAGGCCACAGCGCGGTTACCGTGTTCGCCGCCAATGAACAACTGCAGGAAGGCCTGACCAAAACCTTGAAAGCCGTCACCGCCAAAGCCGCCAAGTGGCGCAAGGGCGAACTGGTGACGTTCAAGGCCAGCGAGTGAGCCGCGCCGATTTCCATTTGCAGAACCTCGACAGCGCCCGCGAGGAAGCACGTCGGTTGTTCACGGCAAAGGCTGAATTGAAGGGTGCCTGGCTGGGTTGGGTCGCCTCGCAAATCTACGCCTTGCAGCCTGCGGAATACGCCAGCATGGTCAGACGCGAGCTGAAGAGCCTGCAGGAAATGTCTGAAAAGTAGCCTCGTGCGTGTTATGCCCCTGAAAAAGCAGGAACCTCGTCTACAGTCAGTTGACTGAGTATTCAGAGGCTTGCGGTCTTCTGTCAGGCCATCCTGCTATTGCTGTGAACGGCACGAGGTGCAAAAGCATGAACGGATTTCGACGGTTGCTGGCTGCTGGGTTGACCACATTCGGCCTGATGACGGTGGTGCCTTCGGTGAGCGCGGCACAGGCGCCGATTCACTTTGCCGATCTGAACTGGGAAAGCGGCAGCCTGATCACCGACGTCCTGCGGATCATTGTCGAGAAGGGCTATGGCCTGCCGACCGATACCTTGCCGGGCACCACCATCACCCTTGAGACTGCGCTGGCCAACAATGACATTCAGGTCATCGGCGAAGAGTGGGCCGGGCGCAGTCCGGTATGGGTCAAGGCCGAGGCCGAAGGCAAGGTCGCCAGCCTGGGCGATACGGTCAAGGGTGCCACTGAAGGCTGGTGGGTGCCGGAGTACGTGATCAAGGGCGACCCGGCCAAGGGCATCAAACCCTTGGCGCCGGATCTGCGCAGTGTCAGCGATCTGAAGAGGTACAAGGACGTGTTCAAGGATCCGGAAACCCCGAGCAAGGGCCGGTTCCTCAACAGCCCGATCGGTTGGACGTCGGAGGTGGTGAACAAGCAGAAGCTCACGGCTTATGGCTTGCAGAATGACTTCACCAATTTCCGTAGTGGCTCCGGTGCTGCGCTGGATGCCGAGATCAGTTCATCGATCCGCCGCGGCAAGCCGGTGCTGTTCTATTACTGGTCGCCGACACCGTTGCTCGGCAAGTTCAAGCTGATCCAACTGGAAGAGCCGCCGTTCGATGCCGAGGCCTGGAAGACCCTGACCGACGCCGACAACCCCAATCCGAAACCGACCCGGTCACTGGCCTCGAAGCTGTCGATCGGGGTGTCCACGCCGTTCCAGAAGCAGTATCCGCAGATCGCCGAGTTCTTCAGCAAGGTCGACTTTCCGATTGATGATCTGAACAAGGCGCTGGCCGAGATGAGTGAAAAACACACGCCACCTCGGGATGCGGCGACAGCGTTCATGAAAGCGCATCCGGATGTGTGGCAGGCGTGGCTGCCGAAGGATGTGGCAGATAAGGTTTCAGCTGATTTGAAATAGAGGTCGTACCGATGGGCCTCATCGCGGGCAAGCCCGCTCTCACAGGTTTTTCGGTGTGCTCTGAGCGTTGCAAACACATCGATTCCTGTGGGAGCGGGCTTGCCCGCGAAGCTTTTAGAAGCGGGTTTGCACAGCCAGCTCAAAGGTGCGCGGTGTGCCGAGGTAATACGCCGGCGACACATGGGCGAACTCGGCATACACCTCATTCGTCAGGTTGCGCACCCGTCCGGTCACAGTTGTGTGCGAGTCCACCTTGTAGCTGAGAAAGCTGCCAAACAACGTGTACGACGGCACGGTCATGGTGTTGGCCGTGTCGGCGAACACCGACGCCACGTACCGTGCATCGACCCCGCCTTGCCATTGCGGCGAGAAATCGTAGGTCAGCCACAGATTGCCGACCCGGTCCGGCACGTTGGTCGGTGTATTGCCCTTGCGCGAAACCACCACACCGGCGGCGTTCTTCTCGTTGAACTCATCGTATTGCGCATCGACCCAGGCGAAGTTGCCTTCGGCCAGCAACTTGTCGGTGATCCGCAGCGAGCTGGCAATCTCGATGCCCTTCGAAGTCTGCTGGCCGACCGGAATGCTGCTGGTCGGGTCCAGTGGATCCGTCACTGCGAAGTCCTTGCGCTCGATGGTGTAGGCGGCCACCGTCGCCGAACCGCGCCCGTTCAGGTAGTCGAACTTGCTGCCGATTTCCCATTGTTTGCCGGTCGAGACGTCGAAGTCCTGGGTGCCACTGGGTTGCTCGGCGGCGGTGCTGTATTGCACGTACACATTGGCTGACGGAATGAACTGATACGTCAGGCCGACACGCCCGGTGACCGGTTCCCAACTGCGCTTCAAATGACGCGGGTTGCTCGCGGTCACAGTGCGATGGTTGGTCACGTCGAGGTCGATGTCGTCATAGCGAAGACCGGTCAGCAGCGAGAGCTTGTCGGTCAGTGCCAGGCGGTTTTCGCCGAACAGCGCTTTGGTCGTGACTTCGTTGGTCTTGTCGCTGACGAAACCCGGCATCGTTCCGGGGATGTCATAGAAATGCCCCGGTCGGTAGTTGTTCGGGTCCACCGCGCTGGCGCCTTTGACGTTCAGCGGCGAGTTGGTGGTCTGGTTGACCTTGTACTCGAATCCGCCGGACCAGGTGGTGTCGAGGCCGAACAGGGTGTTGTCGTGGCGCAGTTCGAACTGGTTGCCGTTCTGCTCGCCCTGATGTCGCACCTGATACGCAGTGGAGCGGTTCACCGCGCTGTTGTCGGCGTTGTATTGATAGGTTTCCAGGTTGCGGTAATCACGCTGACTGTCGAGGTGATAGAGGGTGTTGCGCAGGGTGGTGCTGTCGTTGATCCGGTAATCGATGATCGAGCGCACCCAGATCGTCCGCTGCTCGTAGCGGCCGTCCTCGACGTTGTAGTTGTTGAAGCGGTTGTGCTTGTCGATCTTCAACTCGCCGGCCTTGGGACTGAGCACCGGCGTGCCCCAGTACGGGCTGTCCTCGTGTTCGTCCTGATATTCCAGGGCCAGGGTGTGCGACAGGTTCGGCGTCAGGTCACTGAGCAACGAGAACGCCGCGCTCCAGGCATCGCGTTCCTGGCGGTCGATGTAGCCGTTGCTGGTGTTGTGGCTGACGTCGAGACGCGCGTAGTGCTGCACGTCGGCGCCGGGGTCGGTCAGCGCGTGATTGAGGCCGAACGCGGTTTCGGTGGTGTCGTAGGTGCCATAGCTGACCCGGCCTTCAATGGCTTGCTCGTCGCGGGTGGCCAGTTTGGTCACGTAGTTCAGCGAACCACCGACCGAGCCGGCGCCGTTGATCAACGATGACGGGCCGCCGACCAGTTCCACCCGATCATAAATCCATGAATCCACGGGGCGCGCCAGCCCGCCGGAAACGTTGACGCCGTTGAACATCTGGGTGATCTGGCTGCTGGTGAAACCGCGATAGGAGACGAATCCGCCAAAGCCCGGCGGTGCACTGGCGTTCACACCCGGCAAGGTGTTGGCCGCGTCCTGAAAGTTTTGCGAACCGCGACGTTCGATGTCACTGCGGTTGGCAATGGCCACCGAGGCCGGGGTGTCACGCACGCTGAGGCCGAGGCGCGAGGCCATGCCGCTGGACTGGTCGAGGCTCAGGCCGGGTTCGGCGCCGGACTCGCCGTCAATAGTGATCGGCGCCAGATCCACGGTGGATTGCGCCCAGACGTTGACGGACAGGCAGCCGCACAGGCTCGCCAGCAAGGTAAGTTGTTTCATTGATTGAATCCTGAATGCTTGTTCTCGGAGTCAGCGCACAGGCGAACGCCGCGCGTTGGCGCAGTGGGCTGACAGATCAAAAAGGCAAGGGCACTCAGGCGAGCGGCGGGGCGCGGGGATTGGCCGAAGGCCAGATAAAGCGGGCAGGAAGGTCGGCACTGACGATGGCCGGCAGCGGCGGGCTGTGTTGTTCCGGCAGAATCGCCAGGGTCAGGCTGGAGTTGAACGCCGGGCCCATGCCTCCGGTGGAGCAGAGCGGACAGCCGAAGGCTTTGGCCAGGGTCGGCAGTTTTTCTTCGGCGGGATTTGAGGCGAGCGGCGCCTGGGTGCTCGGGTCGACGGCACAGAACTGTCCGCCGATACCGTTGAGCTGCATACCGACCATTTGTCCGTGACCGATGCTGCAGGCGAACACGTTGAACAGGACGCAGCAATAGAGCATCCAGGCCAGCAGTGAGCGATCGGTACGGGTGAATTTCATGGGGCGGCACTTTACCGCACCGCCGATCGGTCGTGCACATGGAAAAATGCCGACTAGGATGTTTTGTTCAAATCCCTTTCAAGGATTCTCGACCATGACCTTTGTGTTGGCTCAATGGCTGGTGACGACATTCGCGGTGATCAGCCTGATGCATGTGTATTGGGCGATGGGTGGGCAGTGGGCGGCCGTTGCGGTGGTGCCGCAGGTTCCGGTGGATAACGGCGGGCTGACCCTCAGGCCTGCGTTCAAGCCGTCAGGCTGGATCACGCTGGTGGTGGCGGCAGCTCTGCTACTGATTGCCGCACTGGTGTGCATGCGAGTGGGGTGGTGGCTGCCCGCCGTGCATCACTGGGCGCTGCAATGGGTGATCAGCGCGATTGCGCTGTTGATGTTTGCGCGGGCGATCGGCGATTCGGAGCTGGTGGGTTTTTTCAAGGAAGTGAAGGGATCGAGGTTTGCCCGGCTCGACACTTGGGTTTACTCGCCGCTGTGTCTGATATTGGGAGCCGGGCTGTTGGCTGTCGCCTGGATCTAGCTGCCGGTTTCAGTACGCCGGCTGCTGACCTCGGCCGGCACGTCATCCCCGGCCATGCGCTTGCGGAACAATGCCGCCCGCGCCAGCAGCAGGGTGGTCACTGGCACGGTGATCGACAGCAGAATCGGGATCAGCCATGCGTGCAGCACCGGCCCGGACTTGAGTGCGGAAAAACAGATGATCGAGGCCAGCGCCACGCACCACGCGCCGAGTGTCGAGGCCAGCGCCGGCGGGTGCATGCGCTGGAAGTAATCCTTCATCCGCAGCAGGCCGGTCGCACCGATCAGGGCGAAAATACCGCTGAGCACCAGCAGAATTGCCACCGGGATTTCCACCCACAAAGACAGTTCAGCGTTCATTCGATCACCTCGCCACGCAGGAGGAATTTCGCCAGGGCAAACGAGCCGACGAAGCCGAACAGCGCGATCAGCAGCGCCGCTTCGAAGTAGGTGTCACTGGCATAACGAATCCCCAGGGTCAGCATCATCAGCATGGCGACGATGTACAGGTAATCCAGCGCCAGTACCCGGTCCTGCGCCGACGGGCCTTTGAACAGGCGCACCAGCGTGAGGACCATGGCCAGGGAAAACAGGAACAGCGTCAGCAGAATCGCGTTCGACAGCAGCGGGCTCATTCGAAAATCTCCATCAACGGCCGCTCGTAAGTGACCTTGAAGTGCTGGATGAACTGCGCCTCGTCATCCAGATCCCAGACGTGCAGCAACAGAATGCTGCGATCCAGCGCCAGTTCCGACCAGACTGTGCCGGGAATAACCGTGGTGATCATCGACAATGCTGCCAGGCCGTTGGCGTCGCGCAGGTCCAGCGGCACCTTGATGAAGCGCGAGCGAGGCGGGCGGCGACCGGCGTTGAGCACGCCCCAGGCCACCTGCAGGTTCGAGACGATCACGTCACGCCCGACCAGCAGAAACAATCGCAGGATCGTGCCCGGGCGGCGGATGTGGATCCGCTGAGGGCGCAATTTGCGCATCATCAGCGGGGCGCAGAAACCGAGTACGGCACCCAGCAGCAGGTTGCCCGGGCTGACCGACAGGTTCAGCACCAGCCACAGCAACCACAGCGCAAGCGACAACCACGGAGCCGGAAACAGACGCTTCATGGTTGCACCTCCAGCAGCGCAGCCTTGGCTTCCGGGCTCGGCACGGCGCGGGTGCCGAGTACCGCCATTACGTATTGCTGCGGATTGTTCAGGGCATCGGCCGCTGCCTGGGTGTAACGCAGCAGTGGTTCAGCCTTGAAGGTCAGCGCGATGCTCAGGCCGAGCAGCAGGAAAATCGGTGTGCATTCCAGTTTGCGCAGCAGCGGCGACGGTCGCTCCTCGGGCGACCAGAAGCGCTGGATCCCCAGGCGCGAGAACGCCATCAGCGAGCCGAGGCCTGTAAGAATCAGCAAGGCCAGTAAGCCCCAGGCGGCATTCGAGATCGGTTCGCCTGCGCCGAGGCCCAGTGGATTGAGCAGGGCGCCGATCAGGTTCAGCTTGCCGATGAACCCGGACAGCGGCGGCATGCCGATAATCAGCAGCGCGCAGGCAATGAAGCTCAGACCGAGGAACGCCATGGTCCATGGGATCACCTGACCGACCACCGCTTTCTGATCGTCGTCGAGGTTGATGCCCTTGACCGGACGCTGCCATTCCTGCGGACGTGGCAGCAGTTCGTTTTCATCTTCCAGCGGCACTTCGATGGCGGTACGCGAACGTTCGATCAATTCGGCCAGCAGGAACAGCGCACTCAGCGCCAGGGTCGAGCTGACCAAATAGAACAGCGCGGCGCCGATCAGGTTTGGCTGGGCGAAACCCACGGCCGACAGCAGAATCCCTGCCGATACCAGAATGCTCAGGCTGGCCATGCGTTCCAGGCGTTGCGCGGCAATGATCGCCACGCCCGCGCCGGCCATGGTCGCCATGCCGCCGTAGATCAACCAATCGCCGCCAAAATACGCCGAAGCGCCGGCCTGGCCGGAGAACAGCAGCGTCCACAGGCGCAGCAAGGTGTAGACACCGACCTTGGTCATGATCGCGAACATCGCCGCCACCGGTGCGCTGGCCGACGAGTAGGCCGGCACCAGCCAGAAGTTCAGCGGCCACATGCCGGCCTTGGCCAGGAACGCCACGGCCAGAATTCCCGCGCCGGCGTGCAGCAGGCCACGGTCGGCTTCCGGCACCAGCGGGATCTTCAGGGCCAGATCCGCCATGTTCAACGTGCCGGTCACGCCGTAGATCAACGCCGCGCCGATCAGGAACAGCGACGACGCCAGCAGGTTGATCGAGATGTAATGCAGCCCCGACGACACTCGGGCCCGGCCCGAGCCGTGGAGCAGCAAACCGTAGGACGCGGCCAGCAATACCTCGAAGAACACGAACAGGTTGAACAGGTCTGCGGTCAGGAACGCGCCGTACAGCCCCATCAACTGAATCTGGAACAGCGCGTGGAAGCTCGACCCGGCGCCGTCCCAGCGGGCCATGGCGAACAGCAGGGCGCTGACGCCAATGATTCCGGTCAGCACCAGCATCAATGCCGACAGACGATCGACCACCAGCACGATGCCGAACGGCACCTGCCAGTTGCCCGGCAGATAAACCCCAATCGAACCGGGCACGCCGGTGGTCTGGGTCCATTGCAGCAGCATCACCGAAATGCCGAGGCCGAGGAGGCTGGAGAACAGGTTGATTTTCGCCTTCAGCGGACGGTGCTTTTCGCCGAGCATCAGCATGATGGCGGCAGTCAGCAGCGGCAGCAGAATCGGTGCGGCGATCAGGTGAGTCATCGCCGTCATTCCTTGGGCTCCCTTCCGTCAACGTGGTCGGTGCCGGTCAGGCCCCGTGAGGCCAGCAACACCACCAGGAACAATGCGGTCATGGCGAAGCTGATGACGATGGCCGTCAGCACCAGCGCTTGGGGCAGCGGGTCGGTGTAATTGAGCAGGTCCTGCGGCACGCCGTCCTTGATGATCGGCTCCTTGCCGATGAACAGGCTGCCCATGCTGAAGATGAACAGATTGACGCCGTAGGACAGCAGGCACAGGCCCATCACCACCTGGAACGTCCGTGGTCGCAGGATCAGCCAGACCCCGGACGCGGCGAGCACGCCGATGGCGATTGCAATGACTTCTTCCATCAGACGGCTCCTTTGGCGGCAGCGGTTTTATGGCCCCGGACTGATTGGTGGGCGAGGGCGGTGAGGATCAGCAAGGTCGAGCCGACCACCACGGCGTAGACGCCGATATCGAAGAACAGCGCGCTGGCGATATGGATGTCACCCAGCAGCGGCAGGCTGAAGTGCCAGGTGTGGGTGGTCAGGAACGGATAACCGACCGCCATCGCCCCGAGGCCGGTGACGGTGGCGAACAGCAGGCCGGTGCCCATCCAGCGCAGCGGCCGCAGGCTCATTTGTGCCTCGACCCACTGAGTGCCGGCGACCATGTATTGCAGGATGAACGCCACCGACATCACCAGACCGGCGACGAAACCGCCACCCGGCTGGTTGTGCCCGCGCATGAACAGATAGAACGACACCACCAGCGCAATCGGCAGCAGCAGGCGCACCAGCACCGCCGGCACCATCATGAAACCGAGCGCGGTGTCGCTGGCCGAGCGCGGGTTGACCAGATCGGTGACCACGTCGGGGGCGAGCAGGCGCTGTTGGGCCGGCAGTTGCAGGCTTTCTTTCGGCGGGCGGAAGCGACGCAGCAGGGCGAACACGGTCAGTGCCACGGCGGCGAGCACTGTGATCTCACCAAGGGTGTCGAAACCACGGAAATCCACCAGCATCACGTTGACCACGTTGCTGCCGCCGCCCTCGGGCAGGGCGCGACTCAGATAGAACGAGGAAATGTCGTTCGGCGTCTGCCGGGTCAGCATCGCGTAGGACAGCAGCGCCATGCCGCCACCAACGGCAATCGACAGCAGCAAGTCGCGCAGACGTCGAACCCGCGCCTTGCGCAGGCTGCTTGGCAGCGGCGAAACCTCTTCGATCCGCCGTGGCAGCCAGCGCAGGCCAAGCAGGATCAGCACGGTGGTCACCACTTCGACTACCAGTTGCGTCAGGGCCAGATCCGGTGCCGAGAACCAGACGAAGGTCACGCAGGTCATCAGGCCGCAGACACTGACCATGGTCAGTGCGGCGAGACGGTGATACTTGGCCTGCCACGCAGCACCCAGGGCGCAGGCGATTGCCAGCAGCCACAGGGTCACGAACACGATCGAGCCCGGAATCTTCGGCCGGTCGCCCCAGCTCAGGCTGCTGTGCAGCATCGGGATCAGCCCGGCCAGCACCGCCGCCAGGACCATCAGGAACAATTGCGCTTGCAGGCGCTTTGTGCCGATTCGTCGCTCCAGGCGTCGAGCCAGGCGCATCATCGCCACCAGACTGCGCTCGAACATTCGCTTGCCGTTGAGGCGGCCCGCCAGCGGCGGATACTTGAAGCGGCCACGCTTGAGTTGGTTGCGCAGTAGCAGATACAGCACGATGCCGCCGGACATGGCGATCAAACTCATGATCATCGGTGCATTGAGGCCGTGCCAGATCGCCAGGCTGTATTCCGGCAGCACGCCGCCCACCACCGGCAAGGCGGCAGCGGCGAGCAACGGGCCGACCACCTGGGCCGGGAAAATCCCCACCAGCAGGCAGGTGAACACCAGCAACTCAACCGGTGCACGCATCCAACGAGGCGGTTCGTGCGGGGTGTGCGGCAGGTCGGTGGCGGTCGGGCCGAAGAATACGTCGACGGTAAATCTCAGCGAGTAGGCAACGCTGAACATCCCGGCAATGGTCGCGACGATCGGCAGGCTGGTTTCAACCCAGGCGGTGGCATTGATGAACACGGTTTCGGCGAAGAACATCTCCTTGGACAGGAAACCGTTGAGCAGCGGCACGCCGGCCATGGACGCACTGGCGACCATCGCCAGGGTGGCGGTGAATGGAATCAGTTTGAACAGGCCGTTGAGCTTGCGGATGTCGCGGGTGCCACTTTCGTGGTCGATGATCCCGGCGGCCATGAACAGTGAAGCCTTGAAGGTCGCGTGGTTGAGAATGTGGAACACCGCTGCCACAGCAGCCAGCGGGCTGTTCAGGCCCAGCAGCAGGGTGATCAGGCCGAGATGGCTGATGGTCGAATAGGCCAGCAGCCCTTTGAGATCGTTCTGAAACATCGCGCAGTACGCGCCGAGCAACAGCGTAGCAGCGCCGGCGCCGCTGACGATGTAGAACCATTCTTCGCTGCCGGACAGCGACGGCCACAGGCGGGCCAGCAGGAAAACCCCGGCCTTGACCATGGTCGCCGAGTGCAGGTACGCCGAAACCGGTGTGGGTGCCGCCATCGCGTGGGGCAGCCAGAAGTGGAAGGGGAACTGGGCGCTTTTGCTGAGGGCGCCGATAAGAATGAGCGGAAGCAGGATGGGGTAGAGGGCATGTGCGCGAATCAGATCGCCGGCGGCCAGGACCTTGTCCAGGTCATAGCTGCCGACCACATGGCCGAGGATCATGACCCCCGCCAGCAAGCACAATCCTCCCGCGCCAGTCACCATCAACGCCATGTAAGCACCACGGCGGGCGTCGTGACGGTGGTGCCAGTAGCCGATCAACAGGAACGAGAAAAGGCTGGTCAGCTCCCAGAAGAATACGATCTGGATCAGGTTGCCGGAGATCACCAGCCCGAGCATGGCGCCCATGAACGCCAGAAAGAACGCGAAGAAGCGCGGCACCGGATCGTCCGGCGACATGTAATAACGGGCATATAAGGAGACGAGAGTGCCGATGCCCAGCACCAGCATCGAGAACAGCCAGGCGAAGCCGTCCATGCGCAGGACGAAGTTCAGGCCCAGGCTGGGCAGCCAGGTGAATTCTTCGCGGATCACGCCGCCGTGGGCGATCTGCGGATACAGCAGCGCGACCGAGACAGTGCCGATCAGTGCGACCAGACCTGCCAGCAGGGATTCGGCGTTACGTGCATTGTGCGGCAGCACGGCTGCCAGACAGCTGCCCAGAAAAGGCAGAAGCAGTAGAACTATCAGGGACATAGGCTTCTAATCTGCGGAAGTTTGTGAAGCATCATACGTGCCAGCTCCCGGATCGCCAAACGCGAGGATGTCTCTGAATCCTACAAAGTAGCCGTAAAAACCCCGTTTAGCCTTCGGTCTCGTGTTCCAATTCTTCCGTGACCGTTTGTGTCCCTTTGCCTTTGGTCTTCAATTCACTGACGATCACCGCCGCCACGATCAGCCCCGCACCTATCAATGCGATCGCTGGCAGACGCTCTCCCGCGATGCGCCCGACGATCCCGGCCCACACCGGCTCACCGGCGTAGATCAAGGTCGCGCGGGTCGGCGAAACACTTTTCTGCGCCCAGTTCATCGCCACCTGAATCGCCGCACTCATCGCGCCCAGGCCCAGGGCGGTGCTCAGCAACAGCCACGAGAAATCCGGAATCGCCTCGCCGGTCGGCACCACCATCAAGAAAGACAGGGCCGAGGTTACCGCCAGTTGCACCACCGTCACTCGGCGCACATCCACCTGCCCGGCGTAGTTACTGATGAGGATGATTTCGGCCGCAATCGCGATGGCGCTGATCAGCGTGGCGATTTCACCGGGGCTGAAATTCAGCGAAGCACCGGACGGCCCGGAAAGCAGCATCAGCCCGGTAAACGCCAGCATGATGCCGATGCTCGGCATCAAACCCGGGCGCCGGCCCAGCACCAGCCATTGCAACAGCGGCACGAACGGCACGTACAACGCCGTGATGAACGCCGACTGGCTGCTTGGGATACTCTGCAACCCAACGGTCTGCAAGCCATAACCGAGCAGGATCGCCACGCCGATAAAGGCGCCAGCCTTGAATTCGAACAGGGTCAGTTCCCGCAAGTGTTTCCAGGAGAACAGCGCAACAATGCCTGCGGCGGCGGCAAAGCGCAGGCCGACGAAAAACATCGGGCCGCTGACGGTCATGGCGTGCTGTACCAGCAGGAAGGTGCCGCCCCAAAGCATGGTGATCAACACCAGCACGCACTCGGCTTTGCTGAACCGGGAAAATCGCAGGGGAGTTTGAGGGGAGTTGGCTGACGTCATGACCTTGCGCACTTTTGAGGAGGAGACGCACAATGCGCCAAATGTTGCGCAGTATACTGCCCAACCCCAGCCAGTGAGCAATATAGTGCACAAAGATTCCGTTCAGCGGGCTTCGGTCCTGCAACACGTCAGCCAGAATGTCCGACGCCTGCGCCACGCCGCCGACATGAGCCAGACCGCCCTCGCGGAAAAGTCCGGGGTCAGCCGACGGATGCTGGTGGCCATCGAGGCCGGCGAGAAGAATGTCAGCCTGACCACCCTCGACCGTGTCGCCGAAGCCCTCGAAGTGGCCTTCAGCGATCTCATCCAGGCCCCGGACAATCGCGATCCGGGCCGTATCAACGAACTTGCCTGGGCCGGCAGCATCCCCGGCAGCAAAGCCGTTTTGCTATCCAAGGCCAATGCCACCCGCGCGGTGGAGCAGTGGGAATGGTGCCTGCAACCGGGTGAGGTCTATCCCTCGCAACCGGACGCCGAGGGCTGGAGCGAACAGATCTTTGTGTTCGAAGGCTGCCTGACGCTGATGCTCGGCGATCAACCCCAGCAGATCGCCGCCGGGGAGTTTTTCATGTTCGCCAGCAATCAGCCGCACACCTATCGCAATGACGGGGAAGTGGCCGCGCGCTTCGTGCGCAATGTGGTGATCTGACTGTTGCAGGGCCGACAGCGGATAAACAGTTTGCTCCATCCTGCGTGCAGACTGCTTTAGGTTGTTATCTCAACATATTGATAAATAAGTTAAATACATTAAGGCATGACTCCTGCTACGGGTTCTGGATCCTCATCCGGAAACAACGGAGTCGCCTCACATGATCGTCTCAATTCACACCTTCAAACGCCTCCTGACAATCGGGAGTGCTGTCTGATGCCCCGCGAAATCCGTCTCAACGCCTTCGACATGAACTGCGTCGGCCATCAGTCGCCGGGCCTGTGGGCTCACCCTCGGGATCGCTCCTGGCAATACAAGGATCTGGAGTACTGGACCGATCTGGCGAAAATCCTCGAGCGCGGCAAGTTCGACGGTTTGTTCATTGCCGACGTGCTGGGCATCTACGACGTGTACAACGGCAACGGCGAAGCGGCCATCCGGCAGGCGGCGCAGGTGCCGGTCAATGACCCGTTGCAGTTGATTCCTCCGATGGCGCTGGTCACCGAGCACCTGGGTTTCGGCCTGACCGCCTCGTTGTCCTTCGAACATCCGTATCCATTCGCCCGACGCCTGTCGACCCTCGATCACCTGACCAAGGGCCGTGCCGGCTGGAACATCGTCACCTCTTATCTGGAGAGCGGTGCGAAGAACATCGGCCAGCAAGCTCAGACCGAACATGACGCGCGCTACGACTTCGCCGAGGAATACCTGGAGGTCTGCTACAAACTGTGGGAAGGCAGTTGGGAAGAGGGCGCTATCCTGCGGGATCGCGAGCGGCGGATTTTCAGTGACCCGAGCAAGATCCACGAGATCCGCCACCACGGCAAACACTTCCAGGTGCCGGGCATTCACCTCTGCGAACCGTCGCCGCAGCGCACGCCGGTTCTCTATCAGGCGGGTGCTTCCAGCCGGGGCAAGCAGTTTGCTGCCGAGCATGCCGAATGCGTTTTTGTCGCTGCCCCGTCGAAAGTGCTGCTGAAGAAAACGGTGGCCGATATCCGCCGCCGCGCCGCCGAGGCCGGGCGCGATCCGTCGAAGATCCTGATCTTCAATCTGCAAACCGTGATCCTCGGCGAGACCGACGCCAAGGCCAAAGCCAAGTTCGAAGAATACAAATCCTGGGTCAGCTACGAAGGTGCGATGGCGCTTATTTCCGGCTGGACCGGCATCGACTTCAGACGCTTCAAACCGGACGAACCGCTCAAACACGTACACACCAACGCGATTCAGTCGGCGGTCGAAGCGTTTTCCACAGCGGATCCGAACAAGGTCTGGACCCCCAACGAACTGGCCGATTGGGTCGGTATCGGCGGCTTCGGCCCGTTGTTCGTCGGCAGCCCGGAAACGGTGGCGGACCTGTTGCAGGAATGGGTCGACGAAACCGACGTCGACGGCTTCAACCTCGCCTACGCGCTGACCCACGAAACCTTCATCGACGCCGTGGAATTGCTGGTGCCGGAGTTGCAGAAGCGCGGTGTCTACAAGACCGAGTACGCGCCGGGAACCTTGCGCGAGAAGCTGTTTGGCGAAGGGCCGAGACTGCCGGAGATCCATCCGGGCAGCGGCTATCGAAACCTCGGCGAGCTGCATCTGCAGGAGAAAAAGGTCGCGTCTGTCTAGACGTCTTCGCGGCGTCTGAATGACACTGGCCCGAGCATATCCTCAGCTGCGAGAACGGCATGACTCAAACCGATACAACCGCCACCCGTCACGCCGACATTCTGATTGTCGGCGGCGGCCTCAGCGGTACGATGCTGGCGGTGCAATTGCTGCGTTTGCCGGGGCGCAGAACGATTCTGGTGATCGAGCCCCGGGCCGAACTGGGCCGGGGCGAAGCGTACAGCGCGGTGGAGCTGGGCCACACGCTCAACGGCAATGCGGCGCGGATGAGCGTCGATCCGGACAATGCCGATGACCTGACTCAATGGCTGACCGATCACATCGCTGGCGGTGGCTGGCCGGAGTCGGATCAGCAACATGCACCGGTCAGCGAACTGTTTCCGCCTCGGGGGCTGTTCGGCGTGTACGTCCAGCAGCGTCTGGCCGAAGCGCAGCAGGTGGGTGCGCAACAGGGTTCGACAGTCGAGCATGTACGGGCCGAAGTTGTCGATGTTCAGGCTTCCAGCGATTGCGTGCAGCTCACCTTGAGTGACGGCCAGCAACTGCGGGGCGCTTATGCGGTGTTGGCGACCGGTATGTTCCCGGCTGCCCGCACACCGCAAAAAGACTCCAGCGGCCTCAACGCGGCGGCGCTCGATCCGTGGGATGTCGGGGCCATGCGTCAGCTCGATCCGCAATCGACGGTGCTGATCATCGGCTCCGGCCTGACCATGGTCGATGCTGTGGTGTCGCTGGAGCAGGCCGGGCATCGCGGGCCGATCGAGGTGTTTTCCCGGCACGGGCTGCTGCCTCATGTTCGTCGGCAACCGCCCGCGTGGGTGGACTTCCTCGCCGAGGATCACAGCATTCGCACACCGCGCCAGCTATTGCGCGAATTGCGTCGGCATTGCCGCGACGCCATCGCCCAAGGCATCGACTGGCAGGCGCCGCTGGACACCGTGCGTGCGCACATCGGCCGGTTATGGAGTCAGGCCAGCGATGCGCAGCGCCGGCAGTTCGTACGGCATGTGCGACCGTGGTGGGAAAGTCATCACCATCGTTCACCGCCGCTGAGCGCGGAACTGGTCGAGCGTCTGCACCGGGAAGGGCGATTGCGCATTCATGCTGCGTCCTACAAGGGTCTTGAATTGGCGTCGGATGGCGGGGTGAGTATCCGTATTCGCCCTCGCGGTAAGGCTGAGACCCGCGTGGTGCAGGGCGCGGTGTTGATCAATTCCAGCGGCATCGAATACGACTGGCGCCGGGTCGCGCGACCTTTGCCACAGCAATTGTTGGCGCGCGGTCTGGTTCGCCCGGGGCCGTTGGCGCTGGGCATCGCGGCGGCGGTGGACGGTGCGGTGCTGGATGAAGAGGGTCGGGTCTCGAACCGCCTGTTCGCCATGGGCCCGCCGCTGCGTGGCATGTGGTGGGAAAGCACCGCTGTCACCGACGTGGCGTTGCAGGCCAAGGCGCTGGCCGCGCGACTGGTGCGCTGACGCCCGAATGCAAGAAACCCCGCTTCGGCGGGGTTTCCTGTTTCTGGCAGCTCAAACCGATCACTCAGTAGCGCTGATATTTGGAACCGAATTCCGGGCGGTTTTCCGCGACGTACAGTTTGGTCTGTTCGGCGTTCTGTTGCAGTTTGAGGCCTTGGTGTTCGGCGTCGTTGCTGACGGTGTCGACGTTCAGGGTGCCGGACTGGCCAACGGTCGCAGCCGCGACAACTGGAGTGCTGGCGTGTGGGGCAGCGATGGCGGAGGTGGCGCCGATCAGGGAAACGATGAAGCCGAGTGCGATGATGTCTTTCATGATGTTGCTCCAGAGAGTGGGGAGAAGATGGGGCCCACTGTAGTGCTGGAGGGTTTTGATGTGAAAACACCCTTGCGCATAGTTGTTATCGAAGGTGTTGATGCGCGATCAGCGCGGTAGGGTATTGCTCAGCCAGCGCTGGCGCAGCTGCTCCAGACGGCCATCGGCCCGCAATGTATCCAGCGCCTGCTGCCAGCGTGCGACCTGTTTCGGATCGGTTTGCGGCGAAAAGGCAATGTAGGTGTTCTGTTTCATCAGCGGGATCTGGTACTGCAAGCGTCCCGGCTCCAGGCCTTGTTCGCGGGCGAGGGCGGCTTTGGACCAGGTATCGGAGACCACGAAATCGGTACGCCCCAGGCTGAACAGTCGCATCATCTGCTCCGGGGTTTCCACGCCGTAGAGGTTGTTCAGGTCTTGCCCTTGCAGGTAGCTGTAGACCAGCCATTTGCGCGGCACGGTGATCCGGCCCAGGTGATCGGCTTCACGCAGGCTGTGCACGGGAGGCTGGAGATTGTCGCGGGCGTATAGCGCGGTTTCGACTTCGATCAGCGGCCCGACCCATTGATAGCGATCGTCGCGCTCATCGGTACGCAGCACGGTGAATACGCCGGTGTCGGGCGTGTCGCTGGCCATGCGCAGGGCGCGCAGCAGCGGGACTTGTTGCAGATGGATACGATCGCCGGTCTGGGTTGCCAGGGCCTGCACCACGTCCACACCGAATCCCGCGAGCTGATTGCCTTGCATGAAATGCAGGGGCGGGTGGTTGTCGGTGAGCAGTTGCAGGTCCGCCGCAGTGGCCGTCAGGGCCAGCATGGACAGCAGACAAGCGGCAAATCGTTTCATGGATCGTCCCTGAACAAATCAATCGCGCAGCTTAGTACGAGCAGTGATGACTGTCGTGGGGAAACAGCGGGGCTTTTGTGTCAGAGAACAAGGCTTATCGGTAGTGATCGCTGCGGGGGCAGAGCGCCCCCGGCAGGAATCGACAACGGCGGGTACAAACGATCAGTAGCGCTGGTATTTGGAACCGAACTCGGGACGGTTCTCGGCGACCAGTACGCTGCGGGCCGAACGTTCGCGCAGTTCCTGCAAGCGGTCGGCGCCACCTTCAGCGACGCGTTCACGCAGTTCCTGCAAGCGATCCGCGCCGCCTTCAGCCACGCGTTCACGCAGTTCCTGCAAGCGATCCGCGCCACCTTCGGCTACGCGATCCTTCTGCAGGTTTTCCGAGCCGTATTCTGCAACCAGCGGCTGGGAGCTGGCGGACGCCAGGTCGGTCAGGGCCAGGCCACCGAGCAGGCTGATTGCGAGTACCAGGGATTTCGAGGACTTGAACATGGTGCTTCTCCTTGCGTTTGATGATGAGTGAACCAGTGCTTTCTGGTGGGTTCATTCAAACGCGAAGGTGTATCGCTGATATGTGGTGTTACGGCCCAAAAACACCGGTTACGTATCTGCGCGGCGAATTTATACAGAGTGATACAAATCCATCAGGATTCGGCGAGCATCTCCACGGCGAAGGAGAACACATAACCCTCGTTGCGCACGGTCTTGATGTAGGTCGGCTCGCGGGAGTCGTCCAGCAGACGCTGACGCAGGCGGCTGACCAGCAAATCGATGGAGCGGTCGAACAGGTCGGCGTCGCGCCCCTGGGTCAAGTTCAGCAATTGATCGCGGCTGAGCACCCGTTGCGGATGATCGAGAAACACCCGGAGCAGGCGATACTCGGCGCCACTGAGGGCGACCATGGTGTCGTCTTCATCGAGCAGGTGGCGGGCGGTGGTGTCCAGGCGCCAGCGGCCGAACGCGAGCAGGCGTCCGGTTTCGGTGATCAGCAGATTGGGCGGCAGCATTCGCGTGCGGCGCAGCACGGCATTGATCCGCGCCAGCAGCTCGCGGGCGGCGAAGGGTTTGGTCAGGTAATCATCAGCGCCCATTTCCAGGCCGAGGATTCGGTCTGTCTGGTCGTCGCGGGCGGTGAGCATCAGGATCGGGATCGCCTTATGCTTGCCGGCACGCAACTCGCGGCACAGTACCAGCCCGTCATCGCCGGGGAGCATGATGTCGAGCACGATCAGGTCGACCGTGTTGGCTTCCAGAAAACTGCGCATCTGCCGGCCATCGGCGACCACGGTGCTGCGCAGGCCGTTCTTGGTCAGGTAATTGCCGACCAGCTCGCGGATCTCGCGGTCATCGTCGACGATCAGGATGTGGTTGATGTGATCCATGGTTCGCTCTTTTTATAAGGAGTGCCCGAAGCGTTGCGCTTCGGGCACCTGTCTCTTCGGGTCAGGACACCACGCGATAGCACGGCACATACGCCGCGCCGCCCGGCAGTTTCATCCGGTGCTGGGCGACGAAGGCTTTGAGCAGCAGATCGAGCGGCTGCATGATCGCGGCGTCGCCACGGATCTGATACGGCCCGTGTTCCTCGATCAGACGAATGCCCTTGTCCTTGACGTTGCCGGCGACGATCCCGGAGAACGCGCGGCGCAGGTTGGCCGCCAGTTCGTGGGGCGGCTGATCGCGGTGCAGCTTGAGGTTGGCCATGTTCTCGTGGGTCGGATCGAACGGGCGCTGGAAGCCTTCGTCGATCTTCAGCAGCCAGTTGAAGTGGAATGCATCGGCGCGTTCGCGGCGGAACTGCTTCACGGCCTTCAGGCCCGCGGTCATCTGCCGCGCCACTTCCGCCGGGTTGTCGATGATGATTTCGTAGTGCTTTTTCGCCGCTTCGCCGAGGGTGGCGGTGACGAAGGCGTCCAGTTGTTCCAGGTATGGCGCGGCATGTTTCGGCCCGGTCAGGATCACCGGGAACGGCAGGCCGGCGTTGTCCGGGTGCATCAGGATGCCCAGCAGGTACAGGAACTCTTCGGCAGTGCCGGCGCCGCCCGGGAAGATGATGATGCCGTGGCCGACGCGGACGAAAGCTTCCAGACGTTTTTCGATGTCCGGCAGGATCACCAGCTCGTTGACGATCGGGTTCGGCGCTTCGGCGGCGATGATGCCCGGCTCGGTCAGACCGAGGTAACGGCCGCCATGAATGCGTTGCTTGGCGTGGGCGATGGTCGCGCCTTTCATCGGGCCTTTCATGACGCCGGGGCCGCAGCCGGTGCAGATGTCGAGGCTGCGCAGGCCCAGTTCGTGGCCGACTTTCTTGGTGTATTTGTATTCTTCGGTGTTGATCGAGTGGCCGCCCCAGCACACGACGATTTTCGGCTCGACGCCCGGACGCAGGGTGCGCGCGTTGCGCAGCAGGTGGAAGACGTAGTCGCTGATGCCCTGGGAGGTGCTGAGGTCGATGCTCAGGGCGTCGAGTTCGTTTTCGGTGTAGACGATGTCGCGCAGGGCGCTGAACAGCATTTCCCGGGTGCTGGCGATCATTTCGCCGTCGACGAAGGCGTCGGCCGGGGCGTTCAGCAGTTCCAGGCGCACACCGCGATCCTGCTGGTGGATGCGGATTTCGAAGTCTTTGTAGGCTTCAAGAATGGTTTTTGCGTTGTCGACATGGGCGCCAGTATTGAGGATGGCCAGGGCGCACTGGCGAAAGAGGGTGTAGGTGCTGCCGGTTCCGGCCTGGCTCAGTTGCTGAACTTCACGTTGGGAAAGGGTTTCGAGGCTGCCTTTCGGGCTGACCGAGGCATTGATTACGTGTCGTTGGGTCATGCAGTGATCCTTAAAACGATGTCATTGCCGGCACGGCCAATGGCATCTGAATAGTGTGTATCCATGAATGAAGATGGCACGATCTGCGTGGTATCGCCATGTCCCCGTTGGACTTTGAAAAGATGAAAAGGCGCTCCAGCATAGCTAAATCCGCCTCAGAGGCGATAATGCGCCGGCCTCTTTTTATTTCAAGCCATGGAAGCCTGTCGCGATGTTCGAGATTCAACCGATCGATGCCATCACTTATCGCCAGCAGACCCGGCGCAGCACGCTGATCATCGCGGTGCTGTTTCTGGTGCTGGCGATGGCGTTTTCGACGGCGGCGGTGGCGCTGTTCGGCGAGCCGGGCGGGGATAATCTGCGGTTCAATATCGGCGGGGTATTTGGCGCATTTCTGCTGACGGCGGCGTTGCTGCGCGGGCGTTTCTGGAATCAGACCTGGATGGCTCCGGCGGTGTATGGCTGGCGGCTCAAGCGCAGCCTGATGAGCGTCACCAACGTGATGCATCAGGTGACGGCGGCGGTGGAGAAGGGTGATCCGGTGGCGATGAAGGTGCTGCGTTTCTATCACCTTGGGTTGACCCAGATGCATGAACTGGACGGCAACTCCAGCGATCACGCGCAATTGCACCGGGAAGTCGAAGCACACAAGGCGCGGATGGAGGCGCTCGGTCTGGACACCGATCAGACGCGCCTCGATCCGGCCTGGCTGGAAACCTTGAAAGCGCGCTAAAACGGAATGCGCGCGGCGCGTCTGAGTTTCCAGCGGCGAATCAGGCGCCCGTAGACCAGCAGGTTGACCACCAGCACCACGCTGCCCAGTACCAACTGAATCTGCGGGGTCAGCCCGGCCGGGTAGATGATCGGCCAGACGTAATGTTCGATGAAACCGCCGGCATACTCTGTTTGCCCGGCGGCGTGGCGCATCAAGTTTTCCCAATAGGTCAGCGGACAGGTCAGGTGCAACACCTCGACCGCCACGCCCCAGGCCGCTGCTGGCAAATGCAGCCACATCAGCCGCGGCCACTTGAGCACCAGCAGCCCGCCGAACAGCACGAACAGAATGAACAGCAAATGAAACAGCACCAGCCCGTCGGCGGCTATTCGATACAGCATGTCGTCTCCCTGACGCGTGTGTGAATGGTTGCCATGTTACGCCCGTAAACGACTGACGGAAGGAAGGATTTGCGCCAACTGCGCAAGATTGTTCAAGCCATGAAAGGGCGTTTGCTGGCAGAGTCCGGGGCCTTGTCTCACGGTTGAAACGTGTTATGTCTGACTCATTAATGCCGCGCAGTGCCTTCCTTCGCGGCGCCGCGGCGATCATGCCGTTATCCCTGGCGACCGCGCCGTGGGGGCTGCTGGCCGGCTCAATGGCGATTGAAGCCAATCTCACACCGCTGCAAGGGCAGGGCCTGTCGAGCATCGTGTTCGCCGGCGCTGCGCAATTGGTGGCGATCGGCATGCTCAAGGGCGGCGCGGGGATTTTCTCGATTCTGCTGACCACGCTGCTGCTGACCTCGCAGCACTTGCTTTACGGCATGAGCATGCGTCAGGTGATTTCGCCGTTGCCGGGACGTTGGCGCATCGGCTTGGGCTTTTTGCTCACCGACGAGCTGTTCGCCCTGACCAGTCAGCACGATCGTCAGCAGTTCAACCGCTGGTACGCCCTGGGCGTCGGCCTGACGTTCTACATCGCCTGGAACCTTTTTACCCTGGCCGGCATTGTGCTCGGCAGCAGCATTCCGGGGCTTGAACACCTTGGGCTGGACTTCTCGATTGCCGCCACCTTCATTGCTCTGATCACCCCGGTGGTGCGCAATGTGCCGACGGTGCTCTGCGTGGCGGTGTCGCTGTTTTGCTCTGTGCTGTTCAGTTACTGGCAATGGGGTTCGGCGCTGGTGCTGTCGGGACTGGCCGGAATGACCGCCGGGTTTATCTGCAACAAGCTGTATCGGGAGCGCACATGATGGTCTGGGCAGTGATTATCGGCATGGGGATTCTGGTGTTCCTCAACCGTTACGTGTTTCTCGAACCACGTTTGCCGGTGCGTCTGAGCAGCAACGCGCGGCAATTTCTCGGTTTTGCCGTTCCGGGCATGTTGACTGCGATTTGCGGGCCGATTGTATTCATGCCAGACAAACAACTGAATCTGCAGTGGGACAACCCTTATATGCTGAGTTCACTAGTGGCAATCGGCCTGGTGATCTACACGCGTAATACATTGCTCAGCATGCTGTTGAGCATGGCGTTCTTCTTTCTATTGCGCTGGTGGCTTTAAGTTCTACGCTTAATGGATGAATTCCATTAGCGAGGTGAACATGGCAACCGAGCAGAAACGTCCCGAAGAAGATGACGAACCGAGTGAAGAAGAGCTCGAGCGGGAGAAACACAAGGAGCAGACCTGGAAGCATGACGACAGCCGCGAGTTGTCCGACCGTGATCAGGAACGCCCGCTGAAACCCTGAACGCCACAACGAAAAGCCCCGCGATTGCGGGGCTTTTTCGTTTCATCAAAGATCTTCCAGCAGTGTGAAATCGGGGTGGGAGGCCCGATAACCCAAGGTCTTGTCGATCCAGGCATTCAGCTCGTTGACCATCACCGGCGGGTGGCAGGGATAGCTTTCGAGGGTGGCGCGCAGGATGCGGTCGATATCGGGTACGTCACGCAGGTTTCGAGTCTTTATGTAGTGGCCGATAAAACAGTCGAGTTCAAAGCGTTCTGTCGTGGACAGATGAATACACTTCAGGCCTGTGACCTGTTTGATTGCAAAATCGTCGCGCAACTTGGTTCTCTGCAAGGCTTGTAAGTTTGTGGGGGATTCCTGGTTTTGCTGACTCTTTGGTCAACTGGTATGCCAAAAGGAAATGCGGCGCGCATGCTATCCGTAGTGTTTGTAAATGTATGTATGACGGTTGAAATGTCAGACAGGCGGTTAGTTCAATCAAACGACTGTTTAGGTTGAATGTTTCGCGTTTGAAACACCGCGTGTAACACGCAGGATTCGATTCGTGAATTCCTGCTTTTGATAACGCACCACGTCGACATTTATTTACGGTACGGCATCAATCAATTCCGCACCCTGATTGCGGGAGTTGCCCACCGCTTTGCCGACTTTGTGCCATTGGAACGCTTCGCTGGGTTCGGCTTCGAACAACAGCATCTGCTCGGCACGCTCTGTGGGCGTGGCGGGATCGAGCCATTCCTGCACCCGATCAGCGCGCAGCACAATCGGGCGCCGGTCATGCACATCGAGCAAGCCGCCTTCGCTGTTGGCGGTAATGATGACGAAGCCGTCGTCTTCCCGTGAAGGTTCGCCGGGTATCGGAAACTGGCCGATGGCGGCGCAGAAAACCGGCTGGTGATCGGCCCGACGAATCAGCCAGGGCTGTCGGCTCTTGTCGGGTGCATCGACCCACTCGAACCAGTTGTCGACCGGCACGATCAGTCGATGACGCCAGATCGCTCGAAAGAACGGTCCGTGGGCGACTTTTTCCAGCCGCGCGTTGATCGGTGCAGCGCGATCCCTGGCCCAGTGCGGGCGCCAGCCCCAGCGCAGATTGTCGGCGTATAGCCGTTGTTGGTGCTGATGAAGGATCGCCAGTGACGTGGTGGGCGCGGCGTTGTAATGCGCCAGCGGGGCGTCGCCGACGTGATTGATCAGCGCATCGGGAATACTCAGCACTGCGACGAAATCGTGGATACCCCGGTATTGCGACAGTCTTCCGCACATCGGCCGACCCTCCGGCGAACACCTGCCTGAAGGTTTGAGCTTAGTTGCACGGTTCAATCCTTGCTGCCCTGACCGGTGAACGCGTCGCGCCAGACCAGCCAGCGACGCTCCAGCACGGCCAGCAGGCCGTCGCTGAGTTTGCCCAGCAGCGCCAGGACGATGATCGCAGCCAGCACGATGTCCGGCCGCGAAGTTTCGCGACCGTCACTGAGCAGGTAACCCAGACCTCTGGTCGCGGCGATCAGCTCGGCCGCCACCAGAAACATCCACGACAGGCTCATGCCGCTGCGCAATCCTGTGAACAGGCCGGGCAGGGCGGCGGGCAACAGTATCCGTCGCACCAGTTGCAGCGGGCTGAAGCCGTAGATGTGCCCGACCTCCACCAGTTTGCGGTCGATGTTGCGGATCGCCGCGACCACGTTGACGTACACCGGGAAGAACGCGCCGATGGCGATCAGAACGATTTTCGAGGTCTCGTCGATCCCCAGCCATAGCAGTAACAGCGGCACCCAGGCCAGGCTGGGAATCGACCGCAGTGCGGCGAACGTCGGTTCCAGATAGGCCTCGGCCTCACGGCTCAGGCCGACCCACGCGGCAAACACCAGCGCCAGGCTCGCGCCGATGGCAAACCCCAGCAGCACGCGAATAAGGCTGGCGCCGATGTGATTCCACAGGGCGCCTTCGGCGAGGTCGGTGAGGGTCAGGGCAATCTCGCTCGGCGCCGGCATCTGGTAGGACGGCAGCCAGCCGATGCGTACGATAAATTCCAGGGCGATCACGATCAGCAGTGGCAGGGCCAGGCCTTTAAGGCGCCGACGCCAGAGCGGATTCAGCAGTGGGAGTCTTCGGCGTGGTGCCGGCACGGCGAGGCGGGCGGGCAAGTCGTTGCTCATGGACGGTTCTCCGCTCACGACAAATCCGCGACGGACGCGGACTTGTCATGAGCCTGATCGGTTACTGGGCGGCGGCGACTTGCTGGAAACCGGTGTCGATCAACTGATCGATGACCTGATCGACATTCACCCCACGGCGCACCAGTTCTTCGGAGACCAGAATCGGCGCGGCGGCTTTCGAGGCCAGCACGTCCCTGGCGGTCAACTGCGGGCTGCTCAGGTCGGTGCGCGACAATTGCAGTTTGGCCACGTCCAGCGGCAGACCGGATTCGCTGGCGAGCAATTTGGCCAATTCGTCGGGGTTCTTCACCGACCACTCGCGGGCCTGCTCATAGGCCTTGATCACGGTGTCGATGGTTTGCGGGTGTTGCTTGGCGTATTGCTCGGTGACGCTGACCACGCCGTAGCTGTTGAAGTCGCGATTGCGGTACAGCAGGCGCGAACCGGCCTGCACCTGACTGGCGGCCATGTGCGGATCGAGGCCGGCCCAGGCGTCGACATCGCCTTTCTCCAGCGCGGTGCGGCCGTCCGGGTGCTGCAGGTGCACCAGTTCCACGTCGTCCTTTTTCAGCCCGGCCTGTTGCAGGGTGCGCAGGGTAAACAGGTACGGATCGGTGCCTTTGGTGGCGGCGATTTTCTTGCCCTTGAGGTCGGCGACAGACTGGATCGGCGAGTCCTTGCGCACCACCAGCGCGGTCCACTCGGCGCGGCTGTAGACGTAGACCGATTTGATCGGGCTGCCATTGGCGCGACTGAGCACGGCGGCGAGGCTGGCCGACGAGGCGAAATCCACGCCGCCGCTGTTGAGGTATTCCAGCGAGCGGTTGCTGCCCTGGCTCAGCACCCAGCTGACTTTGCTCTGGGGCAAGGCTTTTTCCAGGTAGCCCAGATGTTTCAGCGCCAGGCTGACCGGCGAGTAATAGGCGTAATCCAGATGCACTTCGGCCGGCGGCGCTTCGGCAGCGTGGGCCAGAGGTTGCAGGCTCAGGGCTACAGCGCAGGCCGCGAGCAGCGTTTTGACGCGGGAAAACGGTAAGAAGGGTTTCATGGGCACGCTCCGGCAAGGCAACAGATTCTTATGTCCAAAAAGATATTTTTATCGAATGCTTCCTGCATGAATGGAATATTGCAGGCTCTGTGCCATGTACGTTTTGTCCCGTATTTACGGGGGGTGACGCCGGTTTTGCAGGTTTGAAGTGTTGCAGGGAAAACACTGTGCCGAGCCACTGTTGCTCGGCAAACAGTGCAACTGGAAGGTGCTGAGCTTATGCGCTAATAGAATTTCAAATCTCATTTGTAAGAGCGTTATGGTCTATAAAAATCCCTTCTGCAGGACTCGCCATGAAGCTCTCACGTTTCCTACGCGCCGCGTTGACCAGCGCACTGTTTGCCACGCCATTGACCTACGCTGCCGAACCCTTGGTCCTGCACGTCGGCGACCAGAATTACTACAACATCCGCGCGTCCATAGAAGCGTCCGGCGTATTGAAGGACACGCCTTACACGGTTGACTGGAAACACTTCCAGGCCGCTGCTCCGTTGGCCGAAGCGTTGCAGACCGGGTCGCTGGATCTGGGTTTCCTGGGGGATTCGGGTTTTCTGTTTCTGGCCGCTAAACAAGCGCCGGTTAAGCTGATCGGTGTGTCACGACAGAATCCGGACACCATCGCGCTGTTGGTGCCCAAGGATTCTCCGGTGAAAACTATCGAGGACCTGAAGGGCAAAAAAGTCGCTTACTGGCCGGGTGCCTGGAGTCAGCAACTGACCTTGCGGGCACTGGAGCAGGGCGGTTTGCCGGAAAATTACGTCGACTTCGTCAAACTGATGCCAATCGATGCGGCGGCCGCGCTACCGCAAGGCAGCATTGACGCGTTCCCGGTATGGGAGCCGTACATTTCCCAGCAGATCGTTTTCTCCGGCGCCCGGCCGATTCTCACGGCGAAAAACCTGATGCCGGGCTTGAGCGCCATCGCCGCGTCTGCGCCGTCCATCGACAGCAAGCGCGAAGCGATCGCCGATTTCCTCGGACGTTTGAAGCAGGCCAGGGCCTGGGTCGACAGCCACACCGACGAGTACGCCGACCTGTGGGCGAAGAAGGCCAACCTCGATCAACAGGTTTCGCGGCACTGGTTGCGCCAGGCGCACATGACGGTCGGCCCGGTGGATCAGCAGGCTGCCGCCGATCTGCAAAGCACGGCCGACTTCCTGTTCAAGGTCAAGGCGCTGCCGGCTCCGCTGGCCACGGCCGGTATCATCGACAGCTCGTTTCAACAGGCGCTGGCGCGCTGAGCGAGCGCCGGAACCAAACCCTGTGTATCTTTATCCAACCTCGGCCCATCTCAATGGGTCGCAGGGAGGCAGCAGCGGCGAAGGAGTTTTGCCAATCGACAACATGACCGCAACGGTCGGGCTCAAGGCAAAACATGACACAGTGGTTCAAGCTTTTCTGTGCGATGGCGGTAGCCGTCGGGTTGGCCGGATGCATCGCCGCTCCCATCGAAATGACCGCGCAGACCGAAGCCCGGCTCAAGACTCAGGCGCCTGTGCGCTTTCTATTGACCTTCGATGACGGCCCCAGCGCTTCCAGTCTTTTCAACCCCACCGACACCGTACTCGACAGCCTCAAGGACAACCCGCTGCAACCGGGGATCAAAGCGGTGTTTTTCGTCCAGACCCGCGCACCCCGAGCGGGCAACAGCGAGATCGGTCGGCGAGTCATGCGCCGCGAGCACGCTGAAGGGCACATTCTGGGCTTTCACACCGCCACCCATTGGCACACCAATCATCGATTGCTCGATCCCCAAGAACTCGAAACCTCGCTGACCAACGGTTCGGCGGACATCGCGGCAATCACTGGCGCGCCGCCGACGTTATTGCGTCCGCCATTCTGGAACTACGACAAACGCACCTTCGCCGCCTATCAGCTGCACCATATGCAGGTGTTGCTGACCGACCTGAGCGCCAACGACGGCAAGATCTGGGGCTTCAACGCCAGCCCCCGGCGGCGGGCGAACATGCTGCGACAACTGTCGGAAGTCCGCGAACGGATTGCTCTTGGCGAACTGCCCACTGTGGACGGGGTGATTCCGGTGGTGGTGACCTTCCATGACCTCAACCGCTACACCGCGCGCCACACCCGCGAGTATCTGCAGATTCTGCTCGACAGTGCCGCCGCCACCGGCGTACGACTGGCAGGCAAACCGTTCTATGACGATCGCGCGGCGCTGGAAAAAGCTGCGCTGGCGCGCACGGTGCGCGAGTCGTCGAAACCGGTGAATCTGCCGGGAATATGGAACTGGATCTGGGACCATGACGCCCATTGAGAACCGCGATTTGAAGTTGTGAAGCGGTTGGCAATTTTTACACTGGGCGGCAGGGGCGGGGCAGTGAAAGCTCATCTATGCTGATCGGGTCGCCCGAGCCAAAGCCTGTGAGGCGTGCCCCCATGATTGCCATTGCCGACATTTGCCGCATCGTCGAATCCGGCTTTTCGCCGTTGTATTGCGACTGCACCGAAACGGCGCAGGGCCTCTTGCAGATCAAGGTTTACGAACCCGACAGCGGGCGTGTCGAGTTGCTGCTCAATGGTGTTTCTCCTGAGCATCTGGTCACCATTCGTGACATCTCCAATTTCATCGGTGAATTGCGCACGGAAATGAGCGCCGGACGCCGGGCGTTCGCCGGCTGAGAGTCAAAGGCGTCGTTGAAAGGCGCGGACGATGCTCAGCGTGGCGTCACTGACGTTCAGATTCTGCACCGCATCCAGCGGGTGCCAGAGGCAGTCGACGATCTCGTTCAGCGGGCGAACCTGCTCAATGTTCAGCACCGACGCCTCGTAGACGTGGTGGCGGGTGCTGCCGTTCTGCAACTCCATCAGATAAAGCATGTCATCGCTGTCCAGGCCGGTCTCTTCCTTGAGTTCTCGGGCGGCGGCTTGCGCGCGGGTCTCTCCCGGTTCGACGGTGCCCCCCGGAAGCGTCCAGCGGCATCTGGGTTTGCGCACCAGGAGAATGTGTCGATCCTGTTCGCAGATGACGGTTGCTCGTACTTTCATGTGTTACCCGATTGCCGTTTGTCATAAATCTGTCATGAATTAGCAATATTTGGGCCGCTGCCGGTTTAGAGCTTCTGAGTGCCCGGCAGCGGCAAAAGTGCCGGAGACTTGACGCGGCTGCGGTGCGACGTCCGGTCGGCACGACTGCGTGTTGCGGGTGTAAGGTGCAAAAGTTCGTTAGAAGACAGGAGGTGCCTATGAGCATGGCGATGCTGAACAAAATGCACATGAATGGCTACGACGTACTCAGCGTGAACAACGGCCCGTGGCGGGTCTGCACGCAGGGTGACCGGCTCGCTTCGTTTGCCAGTCGCGAAGAAGCGCTGGCCTACGCCGCCGCACTGCCGGGGTACAAAAGCCGTGTACGCGGTCGCAAGACAGGCTGAAGGCCTGTGGAGAAAAAGCCCCGGATGTCCGGGGCTTTTTGTTGTGGACCGGGTGGGTTTCAGTGGACTTTGGTTCGGCTGATGGCGCGGGCTTTCACTTCCCGGGCATACAGCTGCAGGCGCTCTTCATCGCTTTGCAGCACCTCGCAGGATCGCAGTACCGCCTGGGCGTCCGCCTCGTTGCCCGACTGGCGCAATTGCTCGGCAATGCGCTTGAGGTCCACCGCCGACCATCTCAAGTCCGATGCCACGCTTTGCAGGTCACGTTGAAGTTCGTGTTCGTATTCATTGAGCCGCATGATCACCTCCGGAACATTCTCGGTAAAACAGAGTAGCCGCATTTTTTGGGAGTGGGGCAAGGTCATCTGTCGGTGAGCTGATTGGTCCGGTTTTCGAGGAGTACAGGCAGAGCGCTACGATGGATGTCCGAACAGTTACAGGTTACATTCGCGTTTTTTTCAGATGAAGGAATCACCATGCGGATGTTGATCGGGGGCATGCTGTTGGTAGCATTGGCCGGTTGTTCGTTGCCTGCGTCACTGGTGCCGGGCGAGCCGAATGTCAGCAAGACCAGCAACAAGACTCCCAAGGACTACGCCGCGTGTGTATTGCCGTTGTGGCAGCAGGACGTTGCCAAGACGTCCCAGACAGCGATTTCCAATGGCTACCGGATCACCGCGCCGAGCATCGTCACCGCTGACGAGATTCTCGATGTGGTCAAGTACAAGGACGGCAGCCGCGTTTCCCTGTATCAGGGGCCGCCGTGGGCGAAGTCCGGATCGTTGCGCAAAGCGGTGCGCGACTGCCTGTGAGGTCGAAATAAAAAAAGCAGAAACCGGAGATCGGTTTCTGCTTTTTTTTGCCTGCTGATCGAGCTCAGTCCGAGATGTCGGTGAGCGGAATGCCGGCGCCGCCGGTCTTCTTTTCCCGGCGATCCTGCATCCAGTCTTCCACCTGACTGTTGAACCCCGCCGGTGCCTTGCGCCCGACCTTTCTGGCGATGTCGAGGATGGTCTGCTGGGCGAGGGCTTCTTCCATGCGCTTTTGCGCGGTCATCATCGCGGCGTGAATCGAGCAGGTGCCGTCCAGCGCCCAGTCCGGCGGCGAGCCATCGAACAGCGCGCAGCGTCCGCGAATGTCCCGGCATTCGAAAATGTTCTTGGGACCATCGATGGCATTGACGATGTCGAGCAGGGTGATTTCTTCCGCCGGACGCGCCAGGGTGAAGCCGCCGCGCACGCCACCGGTGGATTCCACCAGCTTGCCTTTGGCCAGTTTGGTGAAGATCTTCGCCAGGTAATCCAGCGGCACCCCTTGCAGCTCTGCCAGGTCACGCACGCTGGCTTCACGACTGTCACCGCCGCTGCCCACCAGAAAGGCCAGGCAGTGAATGCCGTACTCGACCCCCGCACTGTAAAGCGACATAACTATCTCCGACTGTATTTGTCGCCGATGTTATCAGGGTTGTTCGTGGCAAACAAATCGAGAGCGCCTTGAGTGTTTGGCTATTAGGATCCCGGATTTCTTGATTTCAGCTGAATCAACGAGTCGAAGAGGGTGGCTCCGTTCAATCTGAGCTATCGAAGTTTTCGATGCTAATCATCACAAAATCTGACTTGTCGGATATAACGGCGACCAATACAGTCGCCGTTATCCGGTGAGCAGCCTTCCGCGTTCTTGAAAAATACAGACGTGTCCGCTCCCGATGATGTGAATCCTTCCACCTCATTCAGTGACTTGGCTTCGTGCCTGGAGAGAACAATGAAACAGCACATTCTGGTAATCGGCGCAGGTTTCGGTGGCATGTGGACGGCATTGAGCGCCACGCGTCTGGTCGACATTCACAATCGGGACAACATCGACGTAACCGTGTTGGCGCCGCAAGCCGAGCTGCGCGTTCGCCCACGTTTCTACGAGCCGAATGCCCACACACTGGCCGCGCCACTGGGCGATCTGTTCGACGCGGTTGGCGTCAATTTCATCAAGGGCGCCGCGAACACCATCGACGTACAGGCGAAAACCGTGGGCTACACCGACGCAGCCGGTGCGCAACAGGTGTTCAGCTACGACAAACTGGTGCTGGCCTCCGGCAGCGGCCTGGCCCTGCCGGACACCCCGGGTGTGGCGCAATATGCGTTTGACGTCGACCAGATCGAAGCTGCGATCCGCCTGGAAAACCATCTGGATTCCCTGATCGGCCAGCCTGAAAGCCAGGCGCGCAACACCGTGGTCGTCGCCGGCGGTGGTTTCACCGGTATCGAAACCGCCACTGAAATGCCGGCGCGTCTGCGGGCCGTGCTGGGCGACGATGCCAATATTCAAGTGATCATCGTTGATCGCGGGCAAAAAGTCGGCGCGTCCATGGGCGAAGCGATCAGCGTGTCGATTGCTGAAGCTAGCGAAGAGCTGGGCGTGGAATGGCGACTGGGTGTGTCGGTGGTGTCCGTCGATGAAAACGGCGTGACCTTGTCGGACGGCCAGCGTATCGAGGCAAAAACCGTGGTCTGGACCACCGGTGTACGTGCCAGCTCCCTGACCGAGCAGATTCCTGCCGAGCGTGATCGTCAGGGCCGTCTGCACGTTGATGCCAACCTGAAAGTCATCGGCCAGGACGACATCTTCGCCACCGGCGACGTGGCTTACGCGGCCACCGACGATGTCGGCAACTTCGCCCTGATGACCTGCCAGCACGCGATTTCCCTTGGTCGTCACGCCGGCAACAACGTCGCAGCGCAGATCCTCGGGGTCGACCCAACGCCGTACAGCCAGCCGAAATACGTGACCTGCCTCGACCTCGGCGCCTGGGGCGCGGTGTACACCGAAGGCTGGGATCGTCAGGTGAAACTGGTCAAGGAGGAGGGCAAGTCGCTCAAGACCCAGATCAACACCCAGTGGATCTACCCGCCGGCGGCTGACCGCGCGAGCGCGCTGGCGGCTGCGGATCCGATGATTCCCGTGGTCGCGTAAAACGACGTGTCGCAGACAATCCCGCCCGGTTGACGCTGGGCGGGATTTTTTTCGTTCAGATTCCGCAGACCTCTCCGGTAAGTACCACCCGACCGAACTCGGCGTTGGTCTCCTGAGGTGTGATGGCGAGCAACTGGTCGAGGCGAATTTCCTGTTGCGCGCCCTGTTGTTCGATCACCAGAAATTCTTCTTTGTCACTGCTGGTTCGCGTGGTCACGGCCCGGGCCATCAGACGCTGACCGTCGACCAGCTCGATGTCCAGCTGATAGCCGCGCAGGCAGGCGATTTCCAAGTAGTCGTGCAGATCACAGTTCAACGGCTGATAACGGGTCATGGCGTTACTCCTCGAAACCTTGCGCGATGATGAAACGATCCGGCTCGTGCATCAACCTTCATGCGGCGGTGTTGATGGCGGCAGGGAACGGCGCGGATCAGATTCTGCGGGAAGTGTAATGCGCGGTGACAGTTGATTGCGGGCTTTTTTCCCGCGAGCACTAGGCTTTGAATGCCGGACCATTACAGGCCGGGATTGCTGTTTTGGGAGGAGTGTTTCTTGATTCAAGGAGCGACCGATCATGGATGATCTGGTGAAGGAAGTGATTCCGCTTTTGCAATACCTGGTCCCGGGGTTTGTTTCGACCTGGATTTTCTACACGCTGACGGCCTTCAAGCGACCGGATACGTTCGGCCAGATTGTGCAGGCGCTGATTTTCACGTTTGTGATTCACGGGATGGTGCTGGGGATTGGGGCGGTTTGTGTGTGGGTGGGGGAGGAGGGGTTTTCCATAGGAAAGTGGGATGCGAAGGCTGAAGCGTCGTGGGCATTTTTTGCGTCGCTGGTACTCGGGTTGTTGGCCTGTTGCCTGTCAGCGAATGGCAAGTTACATGGTTGGTTGCGCAGCAGAAACGTCACGAAACAATCTTCCTACCCCAGTCAATGGTTCAGCGCATTTGCGAAATATGATCGCGTTATCACCCTGCATTTGGATGATGAAAGGCGCGTCCTGGGCTGGCCGGTGGACTGGCCACCCGAGTCAACCAGCGGGCAGTTTGTGATGCAATATCCCTGCTGGATCAACGAGGATGGAACGGAGGTGCCTATTAGTGCGGAATTTTTGCTGATAGATTCCACGAGGGTTAAATGGGTTGAATTCAGCCCTGTATCAGAGGGTTCATCATGACCGCCAGAGCATCACAACCAATACCGCCACATATAAAGCGTCTTTTTGTAGGGCCGGACGGAAAGCGGCTGGAGAAACCATTGATCGAGGCATCAAAGGCACCTCCACCGCCGAAATACCCTCCATATCCGCAAGCCCATTCCTAACCCCATCCATCCTTCACCGCCCGGCGAATGCCCTCCAGCAACATCGCAAACGCCGGGTTGTCGTTGTTCTCCCGCCAGATCAGATGCAGCTCGCTCTGCACCCCTTCGCCCAGATCGATCTCGCGAAACACCACATTCCTGAACACCACGCTGGTCGCGCAACGCGGCACCAGCGCCAGGCCCATGCCCGCATTGACCAGCGCCAGAATCGTCAGCGAAGACCCCAGCCATTGCACGTAATCCGGGGCGACCCGGGCCGAGCGCAGCATGCCGGTGAGCAATTCGTTGAACGGCGGATAGGCCGCGTGGGAATACATCAGGAACGGCTGCCCATCCAGATCCTTCACTGAAACCTCGTCGGCCTCGGCCAGTCGATGGCCGCTCGGCACCGCCAGCACAAACGGCTCACGCACCAGGCATTCGGTGGCGTAACCAGGCTCCAGCAACGGCGCGCGGACGATCCCCAGGTCGATGCGTCGGGCGCGCAAGGCCTCGTGTTGCTGATAGGTGTTCATTTCGGTCAGGTCGATCTTCACCTGCGGCTGCTTGAGGCGCGCCTCGGCGATCACCTTGGGCAGAAATTCATACACCGCGCTGCCGACAAAACTGATGTTCACCGAGCCGATATCACCCTCGGCAAAACGTCGGGCGGTGACGGCGGCCTGTTGTGCGCGTTCGAGCAGATTCTGCGCCTCGATGAAAAACGCCCGGCCGGCAGCGGTGAGCGCCACGCTGCGTGTGCTGCGGGTGAACAGGTCGACGCCCAGGTGATGTTCCAGTAACTGGATCTGCCGGCTCAGTGGCGGCTGGGTCATGTTCAACCGCTCGGCGGCGCGGCGGAAGTTGAGTTCGGTGGCGACAGTGGTGAAGCAGCGCAGTTGGGTCAATTCGAACATTGATCTAATCCAGGTATCAATCGAATGCCAAGTTAGATTAGACGGGATCAATCACCCCGTCCATGATCGCTCTACGCCTGAACAGGCCATCCCTACAAAAACAAAGATCGGGAGTCGCCCCTTGAATACCCTCCAGAGTCCGCCGGACATCACGGTACTCGCCCGCGCCGCCGCCAAGGTCAAGCGCCATGTGCTGCCGCTGTTCGTGGTGATGTTCATCGTCAACTACATCGACCGGGTCAACATCGGCTTCGTGCGCAGTCATCTGGAAACCGATCTGGGTATCGGCGTCGCTGCCTATGGCCTTGGCGCCGGTCTGTTTTTCATCGGTTACGCCTTGTTTGAAGTGCCGTCCAACATGCTTCTTCAACGCTATGGCGCCCGCGCCTGGCTGACGCGGATCATGTTCACCTGGGGCGCAGCGGCGATGGCCATGGCGTTCGTCAAAGGCGAAACCAGTTTCTACGTGCTGCGCTTCATTCTGGGCGCTGCCGAGGCCGGGTTCTTCCCGGGGATCATTTATTACTTCACCCAATGGCTGCCGGCCTCTGAGCGCGGCAAGACCATGGCGGTGTTTCTCAGCGGCTCGGCAATCGCTTCGGTAATTTCCGGTCCGGTGTCCGGAGCGCTGTTGCATATCAGCGGTCTGGGCCTGCACGGCTGGCAGTGGATGTTCCTGATCGAAGGTGCCGCGTCGGTAGTGCTCTGCGGGTTTGTCTGGTTCTGGCTGCAATCCCATCCGCGTCAGGCCAAGTGGCTGAGCGAGGAGGAGCGTGAAGCGCTGGTGACGGCAATCGCTGAAGAGCAGCGCGCCCGCGAAGCGACTCACGTCGCCAGACCTTCGATGTTCAAACTGCTGGCGGACCGGCAGATTGCGCTGTTCTGTTTCATCTACTTCTCCATCGCCCTGACCATCTACGGCGCCACTTTCTGGCTGCCGAGCATGATCAAGAAAATGGGCAGCCTCGGCGACTTCCAGGTCGGGCTGCTCAACTCGGTGCCGTGGATCATTTCCATCATCGCGATGTACGGCTTTGCGGCGCTGGCGGGCAAGTGGAAATTCCAGCAGGCGTGGGTCGCGCTGACCCTGGTGATCGCCGCGTTCGGCATGTTCATGTCCACCACCGGCGGGCCGATTTTCGCCTTCGTCGCGATCTGTTTTGCGGCCATCGGCTTCAAGGCGGCTTCGGCGCTGTTCTGGCCGATTCCGCAAAGCTATCTGGATGCGCGCATCGCGGCGGCGGTGATCGCGCTGATCAACTCCATCGGCAACCTCGGCGGCTTCGTTGCGCCGACCGCGTTCGGTTTTCTGGAACAGACCACCGGCTCTATCGAGGGCGGTCTGTATGGCCTGGCCGCGACTTCGCTGGTAGCGGCAGTAGTGATCTTCTTCGCCCGCATGGCGCCAGGCGCCAAAGGCAAAACCCCGGCAAAGCCTGAACCCGAAACTGCCGTTGTGCCGACGGCCAACCCGGTGGCGAGCCACTGATTCCGACTCAACAGGAGCGTCATTTTGAAAATCACTCGCGTAACCGTCACTCCGATCGCTTTCCGTGATCCGCCGCTGCTCAACGCCAGTGGCATCCATGAACCGTTCGCCCTGCGCTCGATCATCGAGATCGAGAGTGACAACGGCTACATCGGCCTCGGCGAAAGCTATGGCGATGCCCCGGCGTTGGCGATCCAGCAACAGTTGCAGTCGCAGTTGATCGGTCTCGATCCGTTCAACCTCAATCAGCTGCGTCGGATCGTTCAGGCGACGGTCGCTGCCAACAAACCGGCCACTCTGGCGGGGGCTGAACTCGCCCCCGGTTCTCACGCCAGCAAGGCCGTCAGCAACGCGTATTCGGCGTTCGAAGTGGCGTTTCTCGACTTGCAGGCCCGTTACCTGAATGTGCCGCTGGTGGATCTGCTGGGCGGTGCGGTGCGCGACGAAGTGCCGTTCAGTGCCTACCTGTTTTTCAAGTATGCGCAGCACGTCGATTCACCGTACAAACCGGACAACTGGGGCGAGGCGCTGAACGAGCAGCAAATCGTCGCCCAGGCGGCGCGGATGATCGAGGCGTACGGTTTCAAGAGCATCAAGCTCAAGGCCGGCACGTTGCCGCCGGAGCACGAAGTGGCGTGCATCAAAGCGCTGAAAAAGGCCTTTCCCGGTTATCCGCTGCGCATCGATCCCAACGGCAACTGGTCGCTGGAAACCTCGATCCGCATGGCCGAGTTGCTGGGTGATGATCTGCAGTATTACGAGGATCCGACCCCGGGTCTCGACGGTATGGCCGAGCTGCACAAACGCACCGGGCTGCCGCTGGCGACCAACATGGTGGTCACTGACTTCGACGAGTTCCGCCGCAGCGTGGCGCAGAACAGCGTGCAGATTGTTCTCGCCGATCACCATTACTGGGGCGGCCTGCGTGACACCCAGACCCTGGCGAAAATGTGCGACACCTTCGGCCTCGGCGTGTCGATGCATTCCAACTCACACCTGGGCATCAGCCTTATGGCCATGGCGCACGTGGCGGCCGCCGTGCCAAATCTGGACTACGCCTGCGACACCCATTATCCGTGGCAGGAGCCGGATGAAGAGGTGATCAAGGGCGGCAAACTGCCGATCGTCGATGGCTGCGTGACGATCACGCGTGCGCCGGGCCTGGGGTTGGAACTGGATCACGATCAACTGGGCAAGCTGCATGACCAGTACCTGACCTGCGGCATTCGCCAGCGCGATGATGTGCGGCAGATGCAACGCTATAAACCTGACTGGAAAGCGCTGAAGCCGCGATTCTGATCGAGCAAAACCAGAGGGCGCCAAACGGCGCCCTCGATTGTTTCAAAGCGTGCGCATTAACCAGTCGCGAAACGCCTTCAGCGACGCCAGCGACTCATTGCGCGCCGGGTACACCAGGTAATAGCTGCGCCGGCTGCTGATCGGTTCACCCAGTTGCAATAGCTCGCCGTTGTGCAATTCATCTTCCACCAGAATCCTCGGCACCAGCCCGATCCCGATATTGGCGCGCACGGCCTGGATCAAGTGCGAGGTCATCTCGAAACTTGGGCCAATGCGCATGCTGCGATGGGGCAGGGCATGATGGCTGAACCACTCGGACCAGGCCTGAGCGTTGCTACTGACATTGAGCAGCAGTTGCCCGGCGATGTCCTTGTCGGCCGCACGGCGTTCGGCATCGGACAGCTGCGCACTGGCGATCACCACCAGTTCTTCGGTGTGCAGGCGGTGAGCGGTCAGCCCCGGCCAGTCACCGCCACCGACGCAAATCGCCGCGTCGATTTCGCTGGTGTCGAAGTCAATCGTCTCGATGCGTGAATGCAGGTGAACGGTCATGCCAGGGTGCGCGGTGTAGAAATCCTTCAAGCGCGGCAGCAGCCATTTCGAGCCGAAGGTCGGCAGGGTCGCCAGGCGCAAACTGTGGATGCCAGAGCCAAACGCCATGGCCTGCAAGGTCGCACTTCGGATCTGGCCGAGGGCTTCGGACAGTTCGCGCTGATACATGCGCCCGACGTCGGTGAGAATCACCCGCCGGCCTTCACGGCTGAACAGGCGCATGCCGAGCATCTTTTCCAGAATCTGCACCTGCCGGCTGACCGCGCTTTGGGTCAGCGACAGTTCGTGGGCGGCGCGGGTGTAGCTTTCATGGCGTGCGGCGGCTTCAAATGCCAGCAGCAACGACATCGAGGGAGTGAGGGTTCGCGGATTCATTCGTTTTAGTCATGGATTGCGGGTCGATTTTACGGTTGTCCCGGCGTCGCTCTGCAATGAACATAAGGCCTATGAGATGGCGGGAGCGTGACGCAATCATTCATTGCGCACAACTGTTCACCGCCACACGGCCCGTTTTTGACCGAGATTGCACTTCCGATGATTGCTCAGCTGTCGCCTTCCACCCCGTTGAACACTGACTACCAACAGTTTCTCAAAGCCCTTGAAACCAGCGGCTTTCGTGGCGAAATCAGTGCCGACTACGCCAGCCGCGTGGTGCTGGCCACCGACAACTCGATCTATCAGCGCTTGCCGCAAGCGGCGGTATTCCCGCGTGACGCCGACGACGTGGCGCTGCTGGCCCGTCTGATCGCCGAACCGGCTTACCAGAAAGTGGTGATCACCCCTCGCGGTGGCGGCACCGGCACCAACGGCCAGTCGTTGACCGACGGCATAGTCGTCGACCTGTCGCGGCACATGAACCGCATTCTCGAAATCAACGTTGAACAGCGTTGGGTAAGGGTGCAGGCCGGCGTAGTGAAGGATCAACTCAACGCCGCCCTGAAATCCGCCGGGCTGTTTTTCGCCCCGGAACTGTCGACCTCCAACCGCGCTACGGTCGGCGGCATGATCAACACCGACGCCAGCGGCCAGGGCAGTTGCACCTACGGCAAGACCCGCGACCACGTGCTGGAACTGCACATGGTCCTGCGCGGTGGCGAGCGCTTGCACGGTCGCCCGCTGGAAGAAAGCGAGCTGACAGCGGAATGCGCCCGCGAGGGCCGGGCCGGCGAGGTGTATCGCTGTGCGCGGCAGATCATCGATGAGCAGGGCGAGCTGATCCGGGAAACCTTCCCCGATCTCAACCGCTGCCTGACTGGCTACGACCTGGCGCACCTGCGCGAGGCCGACAACCGTTTCAACCTCAACAGCGTGCTGTGCGGCGCCGAGGGTTCGCTGGGGTTTGTGGTCGAGGCCAAACTCAACGTATTGCCGATCCCCAAGCACACGATGCTGGTGAACATTCGCTACGCCGGCTTCATGGATGCCTTGCGCGATGCCCGGGCGCTGATGGCGCTCAAGCCGCTGTCGATTGAAACAGTGGACTCCAAAGTGCTGTTGCTGGCGATGCAGGACATCGTCTGGCACGGCGTCGCCGAGTACTTTCCGGAAAGCGCCGAGCGGCCGACGCTGGGGATCAACCTGGTGGAATTCTGCGGCGACGATCCCGAGGAGCTGCAACGCCGGGTCGAAGCCTTCGTCCAGCACTTGGGCAACGACGCCACGGTCGAGCGCCTGGGCCACACGCTGGCCGTCGGGCATGCGGCGGTGAATCGCGTCTACGGCATGCGCAAACGCGCGGTGGGTTTGCTCGGCAACGTCGCCGGTGAAGCGCGGCCGCAGCCGTTCGTCGAAGACACCGCCGTGCCGCCGCAGCACCTGGCCGAGTACATCGCCGAGTTGCGCGACCTGCTCGACAGCCACCAATTGCAGTACGGCATGTTTGGTCACGTCGATGCCGGCGTGCTGCACGTCCGGCCGATTCTCGACATGAAAGACCCACAGCAAGCCGCATTGGTGCGTCCCGTTTCGGACGGCGTCGCCGCGCTGACCCAGCGTTACGGCGGCCTGCTGTGGGGCGAACACGGCAAGGGCCTGCGTTCGGAATATGCGCCGGCGTTCTTCGGTGAGTTGTACCCGGCGTTGCAAGCCTTGAAGGCGGCGTTCGATCCATTCAACCAGTTCAATCCCGGCAAGATCGCTACGCCGGACATTCCCGGCGCGGCGTTGCTGAGGATCGACGAAGTGACCCTGCGCGGCGAACTCGACCGGCAGATCAACGAGAAAGTCTGGCAGGACTACGGCGCGGCCATGCATTGCAACGGCAACGGCGCCTGCTACAACTTCGATCCCGACGACGCCATGTGCCCATCGTGGAAAGCCACCCGCCAGCGTGCGCAATCGCCCAAGGGCCGCGCCTCGCTGATTCGCGAATGGCTGCGGTTGCAGGGCGAGGCGGGGGTCGACGTGTTGGCCGATGCCAGTCGCCGTCCGCCGTTTTTCAGCACGTTGCTGCAGCGCTGGCGTAACAGCCGTGCGCAGGAACAGGACTTCTCCCACGAGGTGTACGACGCCATGGCCGGGTGCCTGGCGTGCAAGTCCTGCGCGGGGCAGTGCCCGGTGAAGGTCAACGTGCCGGACTTCCGTTCGCGGTTCCTTGAGCTGTATCACACCCGCTATCTGCGGCCGGCGCGGGATTATCTGATTGCTTCACTGGAGTACACGATTCCGTACATGGCGCGGATTCCGTTTCTCTATAACGGCTTGATGGGCGCCTCGTTCAGCCGGCGCTTGATCGAACGTCTTGGCGGCATGGTCGATGTGCCGTTGCTCAGCCGTTTCGATTTCCACGCGGCTATGCGTCGCTGGCAGGTTCAGCCGGCATCGGTCGAGGCGTTGTCGGCGCTGTCTGCATCCCAGCGCGAACGCAGCGTGGTGCTGGTGCAGGACGCCTTCACCCGGTATTTCGAGGCGCCGTTGCTGGCGGATCTGATCGAGCTGATTTCGCGTCTCGGCTATCAGGTCTACCTGGCACCGTTCAGTGCCAACGGCAAGCCGCTGCATGTGCAGGGCTTCCTCTCGGCGTTCAATCGCGCGGCGTTGCGCAATGCCGGGCAATTGCGCGCGCTGGCCGAGATCGGTGTGCCGTTGGTAGGGCTCGACCCGGCCATGACCCTGGTCTATCGCCAGGAATATCTGAAAGTCCCGGGCATGGAGAAATGCCCGGAGGTGGCGCTGGTGCAGGAGTGGCTGCTCAAGATCATGCCGGAGCAAGTCGGAAAGCGCCGCGACGAAACCTTCCGCCTGCTGGCGCACTGCACCGAAAAAACCAACGCTCCGGCCGCCACTCGGCAATGGGAGCAGGTGTTCGAGCGTGTCGGTCTGAAGCTGGCGACCCAGGCCACTGGTTGCTGCGGCATGTCCGGCACTTACGGGCACGAAGCGCGTAATCGCGAGACCTCGGCGGTGATCTACGAGCAATCCTGGGCGAAGCAGATCGAGGCGCCGTTGGAGAAGGGCGAAGCACTGGCCACCGGCTATTCCTGCCGCAGTCAGGTCAAGCGCCAGGCCGATCGACAGTTGCGCCATCCGTTGCAGGTCGTGCTGGAAACCCTGCGCACCGCGTGATCGCTGTTTGAGAACCGCTAGCGATTAGATCGGTTTTTCATGTTATAAGGTAACGCAAATTTTACGGCCGCTTTCGGGCGGCTGCATCGATCAACCTTTCGATTGCGATACTTCCATGACGATTGCGGTTCCCCGTTCTGCCCCCTCGGCGACTGGCCGGTTGCTGTCCATTGATGCGCTGCGTGGCCTGGTGATTCTGTTCATGTTGCTGGACCACGTGCGCGAAACCTTTCTGCTGCATCGTCAGGTCACCGACCCGATGGACATCGCCAGCACGGAACCGGCGCTGTTCTTCAGTCGCACCCTGGCGCATCTGTGCGCGCCGGTGTTCGTGCTGTTGACCGGGTTGTCGGCGTGGCTGTTCGGCGAGAAGTACGACGGCAAGGCTGACGTCAGTGCCTTTCTGTTCAAGCGCGGTTTGTTTCTGGTGGCGCTCGAATTCACCCTGGTGAATTTTGCCTGGACGTTCCAGCTGCCACCGACTGTGATCTACCTGCAAGTGATCTGGGCGATCGGCCTGAGCATGATCGCGCTGTCGCTGCTGGTCTGGCTGCCACGCTGGCTGTTGTTGACGCTGAGCCTGGCGATCATCGCCGGGCACAATCTGCTCGACGGACTGCACTTCGCAGCGGAGTCGGCGCTGCACATACCGTGGGCGATCCTGCATGACCGGGGCTGGATCGAGGCCAGCGAGACCTTGCGTCTGCGCACCTCGTACCCGTTGTTGCCGTGGATCGGCGTGATCGGGTTGGGTTACGCGCTGGGGCCGTGGTTCGCTCGTGCGGCCGATGCCGGGGTGCGTCAGCGCCGTTTGTTGATCGGTGGCATCACCGGTTTGCTGGGCTTTGTGGCGCTGCGGCTGGTCAACGGTTACGGCGAGAAACCCTGGGCCTTCGGTGACAGCGGTGTGCAAACCCTGATGAGTTTTTTCAACATCACCAAATACCCGCCGTCGCTGTTGTTCATCACATTGACGGTGAGTGTCGGACTGTTGCTGTTGCTGGTGTTCGAACGCGCACAGGATCGGCGCTGGATTCGCTGGCTGACGGTGTTCGGCTCGGCGCCGATGTTTTTCTACCTGCTGCACCTGTATGTGCTGAAGGTGCTGTACCTGATCGGCGTGGCGCTGTTCGGGCTTAATCAGGGCACCTATTTCGGTTTCTCTTCGGTGACGGCGGTTTGGCTGGCGGCGATGGTGCTGGCGGTCGCGTTGTTCCCGGCCGTGCGCTGGTTTTCGGCATTGAAGGCCCGGCGTCGCGACATTGCCTGGCTGAAGTATCTGTAGAACGGCTCAGCCCGTTTTGCCATCGCGGGCATGGCGGGCGAAGTCGATAAACGCCTTGAGCGGCGCCGGCACATGGCGCCGGCTCGGGTAATACAGGTGCAGGCCGGGATAGTACGGGCACCAGTCCGCCAGTACCTGCACCAGCCGCCCGCTTGCCAAGTGCTCGCGGGCCATGTCCTCGAACACATACGCCAGTCCCAAGCCCTGCAACGCCGGGCCGACCATCAGGCTGACATCGCCCAGGGTCAGCGGGCCGTTGACTTCGATTTCCTGATCGATGCCACCGCGTTCGAATTCCCAACGATACAGCGCGCCGCTGGGAAAGCGGTGACGGATGCAGGGCAGGGCGTGCAGATCCTCGGGTTTTTGCGGCGCGGCGTGCCGCTCGAGAAATGCCGGCGAGGCGACCACCACCGAGCGCAAGGTCGGGCCGATCGGCAGCGACACCATGTCCGCCTCCAGCCGATTGCCGAACCGCACCCCGGCATCAAAACCTGCGGCGACGATATCCAGCAGCGCATCGCTTTCGACCACTTCCAGGCGGATGTCCGGATAGGCCTGCAGGAACGCCCCGGCAATCGGCAGCAACACCAGTTCGCAGGCCTGACGTCCGGCAGTGATACGCAGGTTGCCGGAAGGTTTGTCGCGAAAGTGATTGAGGTCTTCGAGCGCGTCGTCGATGTCGCGAAATGCCGGTTTCAGCCGCGCATATAACCGCTCGCCCGCTTCGGTCAGCGCCACACTGCGAGTGGTGCGATTGAACAGGCGCACGCCCAGGCGATTTTCCAGAGCGCGCAACGAATGGCTCAGCGCCGACGGTGTCAGGCCCAGATCCACCGCTGCACGGCTGAAATTCAGGTGCTGGGCGATGCAAAGAAAGATCGACAGATCCGCCGTGGACGGGTTTTTCATTTGTGAACACCTTTCACAAAGTCATGCAAATTTGTTGGGATTATCACATCAGTAGCACGGCTTTAAAGTCGACTCAACTCATCAAGAAGGCCCGGCAATCTCGCCAGGGTCACCGACAGGAGGAGTTGATATGCGTACCTGGCTGATTACCGGAGCTTCCCGTGGTTTTGGCATCCTTATCGCTGAACAGGCCCTGCGTGCCGGTGACGCGGTGATTGCCACCGCCCGCAACCCGCAAGACATCACCGACCGCCTCGGCGATCACCCGAACCTGCTGGCGGTGCGGCTGGACGTCACTCGCGAAGAGGAAGCCCATCAAGCGGTGGCACAGGGCATCAAGCGCTTCGGCCGCATCGACGTGCTGATCAACAATGCCGGCTTTGGCGTGTTGGGCGCCGTCGAAGAAACCAGCGCCAGCGAAACCGAGCGCCTGTTCGCCACCAACGTGTTCGGCCTGCTCAACGTCACCCGCGCCGTGTTGCCGCACATGCGTGCCCAGCGCAGCGGACGGGTCATCAACATCTCGTCGATTGGCGGTTATCAGGCCTACGTGGGCTGGGGTGTCTACGGCTCGACCAAGTTCGCAGTGGAAGGCATCAGCGAAGCGTTGCATCAGGAACTGGCGCCGCTGGGCATTCATGCCACGGTGGTCGAACCGGGCTTCTTCCGCACCGACTTCCTCGACGAACAATCGCTGATCAAGACCGCACTGGTGCTGCCGGACTACGACGAAACCGTTGGCAAGATGCGCACGTTTGCCGAAGCGGCCAACCATGCCCAGCCGGGCGATCCGCTGAAGTTTGCCGAAGCGATGCTGGCGCTGGTCAACGCGCCGAACCCGCCGCAACGGCTGGCGCTGGGCAGCGACACGATTGCGCGAATCGAAGCGAAGAACCGCTTGGTGGCGCAGGAGTTGGCCGAGTGGAATGAGCTGGCGTTGTCCACGGATTTCAAGGACTGACCTGGCCCCTCGTTGAAGCTATCGCAGGCTGCGCTCTATTGATCGCAGCCTGATTTTCTTTTCATTGGATGAAATCATGACAAACGTCTCCCAACACACGGGCGCGCGCGACAAGCTGCTGATCCTCGCAGCCATTTGCCTGTCGGCTCTGGTCCTTCCGTTAAGTTTCACTGGTGGCGCGGTGGCAACGCCGGCCATTGGCGGTGACCTGGGCGGCAGCCCGGTGGCGCTGACCTGGATCACCAATGCGTTCATGTTGTCGTTTGGCAGTTTGCTGATGGCAGCAGGGGCGTTGGCCGATGTCTATGGACGCAAGCGCCTGTTCACCAGCGGAATGCTGTTGTTCACCGCCGCGTCGATTGCCCAGAGCCTGGCACCTTCGGTGTTCTGGCTCGACGTATTGCGAGCGGTTCAGGGCGTGGCCGGTGCGGCGGCTCTGGCCAGTGGTTCGGCGGCGCTGGCGCAGGAATTCGAAGGTCATGCGCGCACCCGTGCGTACAGCATGCTCGGCACCACGTTTGGTATCGGTCTCGCGTTCGGCCCGTTGGTGGCCGGAGCGTTGATCGAGGCGTTCAACTGGCGCGCGATCTTTGTGTTCACCGCGCTGATCGGTGTGATCGCGATGGTCTTCGGTCTGCCGCGCATGCGCGAAACCCGCGACCCCGACGCCAGCGGTCTCGACTGGCCGGGCACCGTGACATTCAGTTCGATGCTGGCGCTGTTTACGTTCGGTGTGATTCAGGCACCCGAGAGCGGTTGGGGCAGTCCGTTGGTGGTTGGTCTGCTGGGTGCTTCGGCGCTGTTGCTGGCGCTGTTCGTCTGCATCGAAATGCGCGTCAAACGTCCGATGCTCGATCTGACGCTGTTCCGCTTTCCGCGCTTCGTCGGCGTGCAGATGCTGCCGATCGGCACCTGCTATTGCTACATCGTGCTCGTGGTCATGCTACCGCTGCGTTTTATCGGCGTCGAAGGCTTGAGTGAAATCGATGCCGGCCTGCTGTTGCTGGCGCTGTCGGCGCCGATGCTGGTGGTGCCGATGCTCGCGGCGTCCATGACCCGGTTTGTCTCGGCCGGCATCCTGTCGGGCGTGGGTTTCCTGATAGCTGCCATGGGGCTGCACTGGCTGAGCCTGTACAACGTCGGCGAGCCGAAATTTGCGCTGGTGGTGCCGATGGTATTGATCGGAATCGGTGCGGGTCTGCCGTGGGGTTTGATGGACGGACTGTCGGTCAGCGTGGTGCCGAAAGAGCGCGCCGGCATGGCGGCCGGGATTTTCAACACGGTACGGGTGGCGGGTGAGGGGATTGCACTGGCCAGTGTCGCGGCGATTCTTGCCTCGCTGCTGCATACCGATCTGCAAGCCGTAGCCAGCGGTGCAGACACCGCGCTGATTGCGGAGACGGCGCACCGGGTGACCACCGGCGACATGGCCCATGCGATCAACACGGTTCCGGGGTTGGATAATGAACGTCTGGTGCAGGGTTACGCCTCGGCGTTCCAATATCTGCTGCACATCCTGACGATCATCACCCTGGTGTCGGCGGCTGTGGTGCTGGGGCTATTAAGCAAAGATCGGACGGTGTCGGAACCCCAACAGGCTGCGGCATAAATGAAAAAGCCCGGAAGCGCAAAACGCTTCCGGGCTTTTTTCATTGGATCAGCGGCGATCCAGCCACACCGTCTGCGCATTGCAGAACTCGCGCACGCCGAAGTGCGACAGCTCGCGGCCGAAACCGCTTTTCTTCACGCCGCCGAAGGTCACGCGCGGGTCGCTGGCGGAGTAACCGTTGATGAACACGCCGCCGGTTTCCAGTTCGCTGGTCAGTTGCTGGGCCAGGGCGACGTTGGCGGTGTAGATCGTGGCAGTCAGGCCGAACTCGCTGTCATTGGCCAGCGCTACAGCGTGGGCGCAGTCGCGAGCGGTGATGATCGAGGCCACCGGGCCGAACAGTTCCTGCTTGAACGAGGTCATGCGGTCGGTGACGTCGGCCAGTACGGTCGGCTCGTAGTAGTTGCCCGAACCCTCTACTTTGCCGCCGCCGAGCAGCAGGGTGGCGCCTTCTTCCAGGGTGTCGCGCACTTGTTGATCGAGTTCGTCACGCAGATCGAAACGGGCCATCGGGCCGATGTAGTTGTCGGCGGACAATGGGTCGCCCATCTTCAACTGGCGGGTGGCTTCGACGAATTTGCGGGTGAATTCTTCGACCACACCTTCTTCGATGATCAGGCGTTTGGCGGCGGCGCAGACTTGCCCTGAGTTCTGGTAACGACCGATCACCGCCGCTTGCACGGCTTCGTCGATATCGGCGTCATTGAGCACGATAAACGGATCGGAGCCGCCCAGTTCCAGTACGCATTTCTTCAGCGCGGCACCGGCCTGTGCACCGATGGCCATGCCGGCGCGGACGCTGCCGGTCAGGGTTACGGCTGCAATGCGCGAATCGGCAATGGCGGTCGAAACGCCTTCCGGGGTGACGTTGATCACTTCAAACACGCCATCGGCAAAACCGGCGCGGGTGAAGGCGTCGCGCAGCAGGTAGGCGCTGCCCATCACGTTCGGCGCATGTTTGAGCACGTAAGTGTTGCCGGCGATCAGGGCCGGGACCGCACCGCGCAGCACTTGCCAGATCGGGAAGTTCCACGGCATCACGGCGAGGATCGGGCCGAGCGGACGGTATTCGATGCGCGCCTTGCCGCCTTCGACCAGCGTCGCTTCGGCGTTGAGCATGGCCGGGCCGTGTTCGGCGTACCACTCGCAGAGCTTGGCGCATTTCTCGATTTCGCCACGGGCCTGGGCGATCGGCTTGCCCATTTCCCGGGTGATCATGGTCGCCATGGCTTCGCTGCTGTCACGCAGAGCACCGGCCAGCGCAGTCAGGGCGCGGGAGCGATCCTGCAGCGGTTTGCGTTTCCACTTGTTGAAGCCGAACGCCGCGCGGGTCAGCGCAGCATCGAGGGCTTCGGCGGATTCGAAGGCGTAATGACCGATCTGCTCGCCGGTGGCGGGATTGATCGAGATAGCGTGGGTCTGGCTGGAAATCGGGCTCATGGCGTCGTCCTGCGAGGTCAGTGGATGCGCTCAGAGTAGGGTGGCGTTTGGTTTCTGGAAACTGAATAATAAAGAGCGTTTCTTTCACGATTGGAGAATGACTGTGGATCTGGTGCAACTGGAAATCTTCAAGGCCGTTGCCGAGCACGGCAGCATCAGCGCTGCGGCGGCGCAGATCCATCGCGTGCCGTCGAACCTGACGACGCGCATCAAGCAATTGGAGGAGGACCTGGGCGTCGACCTGTTCATCCGTGAGAAAAGCCGCTTGCGCCTGTCGCCGGCGGGCTGGAGTTTTCTCGAGTACGCGCGGCGTATTCTCGATCTGGTGCAGGAAGCGCGAGCCACGGTGGCCGGCGAGGAACCGCAAGGCGCGTTCCCGCTGGGCTCGCTGGAAAGTACGGCGGCTGTGCGGATTCCCGGTCTGCTGGCGACCTACAACCAGCAACATCCGAAGGTCGATCTGGACCTGTCGACCGGTCCGTCCGGGACGATGATCGACGGTGTGCTCTCCGGGCGCCTGGCGGCCGCGTTTGTCGACGGCCCGGTTTTGCACCCGGCGCTGGAGGGCATTCCGGCGTTCGAAGAGGAAATGGTCGTCATCTCGCCGCTTCACCACGGGCCGATCCAGCGCGCGGCGGACGTGAATGGCGAGAACATCTATGCGTTCCGCTCGAACTGCTCCTATCGCCATCACTTCGAAAAATGGTTCAGCACCGACGCTGCGGTGCCCGGCAAGATCTTCGAAATGGAGTCCTATCACGGCATGCTCGCCTGCGTCAGCGCGGGCGCCGGTCTGGCATTGATGCCGCGCAGCATGCTGCAGAGCATGCCCGGTTGCGCGACGGTCAGCGTCTGGCCGCTGGCGTCGGATTTTCGTTATCTGACGACGTGGCTGGTGTGGCGCCGGGGCACGGTGTCGCGCAGTCTGAGTATGTTTGTGCGTTTGCTGGAGGAGCGCGGTGTGGTGCGTGCAGAAGAGAATTGACGCTCTGGGTTCGGGTCTTCTCCATGAAGACCTGCTCATTTGATTGAAAAGCGTGCCCGGTTCGGTGATTCGCCGAACCGGGCATTTTTCATTGGCCGTCGATGCTGCGAGGCAGGTCGAGTGGATTGGCGTCGCGCAACACCTCCGGCAGCAATGCATCGGGAAAGCCCTGATACGCCACCGGCCGCAAAAAGCGCTCGATCGAGGTCATGCCGACCGAGGTGAAGCGGCTGTCCGAGGTGGCCGGGAATGGGCCGCCGTGTACGGTGGCGAAGGTCACTTCCTGGGGATGGGCGAAGGCGTTGACCACGATGCGTCCGGTGCGTCGTTCGAGGATCGGCAGCAGACGCTGGGCCAGATCCAGATCGCGGTCTTCAAGGTGAATGGCTGCGCTCAGTTGGCCCTTGAACGTGCGGGCAACTGCCAGCAGTTCTTCCTCATCGCTGACCGTCACCAGCAGTGCAGCCGGGCCGAACACTTCATGGGCCAGTGCGGTTTCGTTGAGAAAGTGCTGACCACCGACTTCCAGCAACGCCGAGCGGCCCTCAAACTGGCCATCCGACGGCGCGCCGACCGCCACCAGATTCGCCCCCACGCTTTCCATCGCCACCAGGCCGTTAACGTATGACCCGTGAATCCCCGGCGTCAGCATCGTACGCGCTGGCGCTTCGCTGACCCGTTTGATCATCGCATTGCGCAGCGCTTGCAGACCTTCGCCTTCAATCGCGATCAGAATCGACGGACACAGACAGGCCTGCCCGACATTCACCAGCATCCGCTCGATAAAGCCATCGCCGATTTCTCCGCCACGCGCGGACAGCGCTGCGGGCAAAATGAACGTCGGGTTGACGCTGGTCATTTCGGTGAAAACCGGAATCGGATCAGGCCGCAACTGCGCGCGGCGATAAAGCGCCATGCCGCCCACCTCTGAACCGGTGAACGTCACCGCTTTAATCAAAGGATGATCGACCAGCGCCTCACCGATCGCATTGCCGCCACCGCGCACCATGGAGAAAACCCCTTCATGCAAGCCATGCGACTGCACCGCTTTGCGGATAGCGCGAGCCTGGATTTCCGATGCGCCGGGATGTGCGTTATGCGCCTTGAGAATCACCGTCGCACCGGCCGCGAGTGCCGACGCAGTATCGCCACCGGCTACCGAATAGGAGATCGGAAAATTGCTCGCACCGAAGATCGCCACCGGGCCGATGGCGACTTTCTGCAGGCGATGATCCATCCGTGGTCGCGGCTGGCGATCAGGTTGCGCCGGGTCTATCGCCAGTTGCAGAAAGCGCCCCTTGCGCACCACCTCGGCGAACTGACGGAACTGGGTCGCGGCCCGGGCGGCTTCGCCTTCGAGCTGCGCCTGAGGCAGGCCGGTTTCCAGCGCGGCGCGGGCGGCCAATTCTTCGCGTACGGCGTCTAGGTTGTCGGCGATGCTTTCGAGAAACGCCGCACGTTCGGCCAGCGAAGTGTGGCTGTAGCTGTCGAAGGCCGCGTCGGCGAGGGTTGCCGCCTGATCGACCTGCGCTGCACCGCCGAAGGCGAATTCCGGTTCGATCAGCGTGTTGGTTGCCGGATTCAGCGCCTTCATCGTGCCCTCGGTGGCGGGGACGTCAGCGGCGCCGATCAGCATGTGGCCGGTCAGAGTCATTTTGCGTCACCTTGCGACTGAAGGTTGGCGATCAGTTCGTCTGTAGTGGTGATGACATGAGCGAAGGTCGGGCCGTTGAGTTCGTGGGCGGCGTGCATCATTTCCTCTTTAAACGCGGCGGTCGCATCGCGCACCAGCGTGACGTGATAGCCGAGTTCCGATGCATAGCGCGCGGTGGCCTCGATGCAGGTATTGGCCAGCAGGCCGACGATGATCACGTGGGTGACGCCTTGCTGTTTCAGGCGAAAGTCCAGGTCGGTGTTGGCGAAACCGCTGGAGCCCCAGTGTTCCTGGACCACGATGTCGCCGTCCTTCGGCGCGAAATCCGGGTGCCATTCACCGCCCCATTCGCCGCGCGCAAAGTGGTGCATGTGCATGATCTTTTGTTGGGTCGGGGTTGGATGATCCCAGTTCTCGTAGTCGCCTTTGACCCAGCGATGATGCGGTACGATGACCACCGGGATCGGCAGGGCCCGCACGGCGCGATCGAGTTTGCGCAGGTTGTCGAGCAGGCCGTTCTGCTCGGCCATCGGTTTGAGCAGCGGAAAGATCTTGCCGCCCTCGGAGAGAAAATCGTTGTACGGATCGACCAGCAGGTAGGCGGTTCTGTCGAGCGGATAGAGAGGTTTCGACATGACGATGGACTCCGGCAATGAGAGTGATCGATGCTCAGGGCTTGTTCCCGCATCGTGTTGATATGATAATCATAGTAACTGTGAAAGAGGCAAGCCCTGATGGCTGTAAACGATAGTCTTCCCGACACGCTGTGCCCGATTTCCCGGGCCGAGTCGATCGTCGGCGACCGCTGGACGGTGCTGGTTTTGCGCGAATTGTTCATGGGCAGCCATCGCTATGACGAGATCCTGGCGCAGACCGGCGGCACGCCGCAGATGGTCGCCGCCCGTCTGAAAAGCCTGGAGGCGGACGGACTGGTCGAGCGCCGCTTGTACAACGAGCGGCCGAAACGCTACGAGTACCACCTCACCGCGAAGGGCGAGGCGTTTTACCCGGTGATAATTGCGTTGCGCGCCTGGGGCGAGACCTGGTGCAAATCGCCGGAGGAGGGGCTGGCGGTGAACATGACCCACAAGAACTGCAACCACAGCGCCGGCCTCGGGCCGTTGTGCGATCACTGCGGTGAAGTGTTGCGGCGTGAGGATCTGATCAGCCAGCCGCAAGAGGCGTACGCCGCGGAACGACAGGCGCGGCGTGAGGCGTTCAAAGCGAAATAGGCGGCCCCATCCAAAACAAAAAAGGCCCTCATTTGCGAGGGCCTTCGTGTGTCAGCGCAGAACGAATGGCTTACAGACTGCCCGCCAGTTTCCCGGAGGTCAGCCGCCGACGATAAGCACTGTCACGGGTCGCCAGCCAGAAATACAGCGGCGAGGTCACCAGCAAGCCAACCAGCCACGACAGGTCCGCGCCGTTGATGTGCGCCGACACCGGCCCGACGTACAGCGGCGTGTTCATGAACGGAATCTGCACCGCGATACCGATCGCATAGGCCAGCAAGGCTTGCGGGTTGTAACGGCCGTAGATGCCGCCATCGACCTGGAAGATCGAGCCGATGTCGTACTGGCCTTTGTGGATGGCGTAGAAGTCGATCAGGTTGATCGCCGTCCACGGCACCAGCACGACCAGCAGCACCAGCACCATGTCGACGAAGTGGCCGATGAAGTCCGCCGAGGCGCCGACCGCAGCGAAGCAGCAAGCCAGCAGGACGATGATCGAAATCACTGCGCGGCTCTTGGCGGTTGGAATCCAGCGGTAGGCGAAGGTCTGCACCAGGGTGATCAGCGACAGCACCGCGCCGTAAAGGTTGAGGGCGTTGTGGCTGATGACGCTGAGCAGAAACAGCACCAGCATCAGCGGGCCGATGGCGCCGGTGGCGAGTTTCACCGCGTCCATGGTGTCCATGCCCACCGGGGTTGCCAGCACCGCGACGGCGCCGAACACGAACGACAGGCTGGAGCCCAGCGCCGATCCCAGATAGGTGGTCCAGAAGGTCGCCGCCACCGGCACGTTCGCCGGCAGGTAACGCGAGTAGTCCGACACGTAAGGCGCGAACGCGATCTGCCACAGCGCCGCCAGCGACACCGTTGCCAGCCAGCCCGAGAGGTTGAAGCTGCCGCGCGTGAGGAAATCATCGGTCTGGATGTGGGTGAGGATGTAGCCGAAACCGATCACGATGCCGATCCCCAGCACCCAGGTGCCGATGCGGTTGAGCACGTGGATGAAGCGGTAACCGATGATCCCGATGATCCCCGAGCCCAGCGCACCGATGACGATGCCGACGGGCACTGGAACGCTGTCGACCACGCCATGCAGGGACTTGCCGGCGAGCACGATGTTGGAGGCGAAGAAGCCGATGTACATGACGCCGGCAATCAACACCACCAGCAGCGCGCCGAGGGAGCCGAACTGCGCACGGCTCTGGATCATCTGCGGAATGCCCATCTGCGGGCCTTGCGCCGAGTGCAGCGCCATCAACACACCGCCGACCAGATGGCCGACCAGAATGGCGACGATGCCCCACACCAGATTCAGGTGAAACAGTTGCACGCCGAGAGCGCCGGTGACGATGGGCAGCGGCGCGATGTTGCCGCCGAACCAGAGGGTGAACAGATCCCGAACCTTTCCGTGGCGATCTTCGGGCGGCACGTAGCCGATCGTGTGTTTTTCAATGAGCGGTGCAGACGTTGATGCAGAGGTGGTCATGACGAACTCCAAGGCAAGGACGAGTACGTGGACGTACTTCAATGAGCGCCGGCACGGACGGCGCATTTCTTGTTGGGGTGATCATGGGCAAGGAAAGGGCAGAGATAAATTAGTAGTTTTGTTGCTTCAGGCGTTAAAAAAACGAGGCTCTCCGGTTAGCTGAAAACGCTCTGTCCCGGGTATTTCAGCCCGGTGAACGACAACGCAGCTGACCTCCATCGGAGCAGCTGTCTGTCGGTGAGCCTGCGGCTCGGCTGCGAACTTCAACCCGCAGCCAGACCGGTTTTTTCAGAGGCGAATCGAAACCAGCATCCGTTGCAGCATCTCATCGCAGGCCTCGAGTTGGTCGAGGCTGACGAACTCGTCCGGCTTGTGGCCCTGATCCATGCTGCCGGGGCCGCACACCACCGTGGGAATCCCCACCGCGTCGAACAATCCGCCTTCGGTGCCAAAGGCCACGGTGCCGAAATCGTCCGAGCCACAGAACGTGGCGATCAGTTCCGCAGCCTTGCTTCTGGCATCGGTTGCGAGCCCCGGATAGGCCGACAATTCGCTGAAACGGATATCGCTCTGCTCGCTGACGGCTCGCATGCGCGGCAGCATTTGCTGCTCGGCGTAGGCCTTGAGTTGCTGCGCGACCAACGCCGGATCCTGCGAGGGCAGGGCACGGATTTCGAAGTCGAAACGGCAATCGGCGGGGACGATGTTCAACGCCTTGCCACCGCTGATCACGCCGGTTTGCACCGTGGAGTACGGCGGGTCGAAACGCGGATCGAGGTGTTCATCCTTGAGCTGTCGGCCGATGCGTCCCAGCTCGCCGATCAGCTCGGCGGCGCATTCGATGGCGTTGACCCCAAGTGGCGCGTAAGCCGAGTGACAGGCGTGACCCTGGACATCGCAGCGCATCGCCAGTTTGCCCTTGTGCCCAAGCACCGGTTTGAGTTCGGTCGGCTCGCCGATGATGCACAGCAGCGGTTTGACCGGACGTTGCTCCAGCACCTTGAGCAGCGAGCGCACACCGAGGCAGCCGACTTCTTCGTCGTACGACAGGGCAATATGCACCGGCATACGCAGCGGTGCTTCGATCAGCGACGGCACCAGCGCGAGCACGCAGGCGATGTAGCCCTTCATGTCCGCGGTGCCGCGACCGTAAAGCTTGCCGTCGCGCTCGCTGAGTTCGAACGGCGGCATCGTCCACGGCTGGCCATCGACCGGCACCACATCGGTGTGCCCCGACAGCACGATGCCCGGTTGATCGGCCGGGCCGATCGTGGCGAACAGGTTGGCTTTGCTGCGCTCATCGTCGTAGATCAGCTCGCACGGCACATCGAAACCTTCGAGGTAGTTGCGCACGAACTCGATCAATTGCAGGTTGGACTCGCGGCTGGTGGTGTCGAACCCCACCAGCGTCTTGAGCAACGCGACGCTGTCGCTCATCGGTCGTCTCCGGCAACCCCGTAGCCCGGCGCCTTGGCCGGATCGAGGGCGCGGTCGATGTAGTCCTGAAGCTGCGGACGATAGGCGTCCCAGAGTTTCTGCAATTGCCCGATCGGGTCTTCATCGGCCCAGTCCACCCGCAGGTTGACGATGGGCCAGGTCAGTTCACCGACCACGACCACGGCCGCCGAATGCACCGGGCCCGCTTCACCGCCCAAGGCCTGGGCGGCGTGCAGGGCGTTGATCAGGCGATCCGCCAATTGACCTTCGCCTTCTTCGAACGCGCTGACCATGGCTTCGATCACCGAGCGCCCGGCGAGCATGTTACCGGCCGCCACGCATTGTTCGCCGGACACGGCGTTGTGCACGCCGAGGGTCTGCGCGCCGCTGAAATGTGCGGTCTGGCCGAGGTGATTGATCGCCGTGATCTGCCGGTACTGGCTGTAGCCGTTGCGGGTCAGCACCTTGTCCAGTGCAGCCTCGGGTGCCAGGCCTTGTTCCATCAGGGCAAGCACTTCCGGGCCGAGCGATGGCAGGGTGATGTTCTGGCTCGACACCGCACCAACCCCCGGCAACAGCCACGGGCAGCGGGCGCCGACGGCGATGCTGGAGGAACTGATGGCGATGCCGAACTGACCGGTTTCGGGGCAACGGGCGGCGATGGAAAATGTCATGTGTGGCCTCCTTTCGCTAAGGTCGAATTACTCGGGAATCACCGCAACCACATCAATCTCCATCAGCCACTGCGGCTGACCCAAAGCCGACACCACCAGCCCGGTGGAGATCGGGAACACGCCCTTCAGCCATTTGCCGACTTCCTGATACACCGGCTCGCGGTAGCGCGGGTCGATCAGGTAGGTGGTGGTCTTGACGATATGGCTCAGGTCGCTGCCGGCCTCTTCGAGCAGTTGCTTGACGTTGCGCATCGCCTGTTCGGTCTGCGCGCGCGGGTCGCCGAGGCCGACCAGTTCGCCATCGAAATTGGTCCCGACCTGACCACGGACGTACACGGTGTTACCGGCGCGCACGGCCTGGCACAGGTCGTTGTCCAGGGTCTGGTTCGGGTAGGTGTCCTTGGTGTTGAACATGCGAATGCGGGTGTGGGTTGGCTGACTCATGTGAGGCTCCTGACGAAATCGGACCCGGCGCGACGGGCGCCGGGATTGAAGAGGGAAATCAAGCGTCGACGGTGTCGACAGCGTGGTTGTGCAGCGCGGCTTCGCGTTGTTCGGCATCGCGATAGGCCAGGTATTTGCGTTGGGTGGCGATGTGATCGGCCACGTGTTTGGCGTCGTGCCACACGCCCCAGATGAACGACGACCCGCGCCGCGACTGCCACGGCAAACCGAGGAAATACACACCCGATTCGCTGGACACGCCGCGCTGATGTTGCGGCTTGCCGTTGTCGTCGAAAGCGGCGACTTTCAGCCACGAATAGTCCACGGCAAACCCGGTGGCCCAGATGATCGAGGTGATGCCGGCGGCGGCCAGATCGAGATCGGCCAGCGGGTTTTTCACGCATTCAGGGTCCGGATAAGTCTCGCGGGCTTCCGGTTCCAACGGCAGATCCAGACCGTTGCGTTCGATGTAGGCGTCGGCGGCATCCAGCAGCGCGAGGTAGTTCTCGTCGCCACGTTTGAGGTTGTCGCGCAGGTCCTGTTTGAAGGTCACCACGCCGTCGCTGAACGATTCGGTGACGCCAACCAGGGTCATGCCGCGATGGGCCAGACCACGGAAGTCGATGGTGCGGCCACCGTGGGCACCGCTGACGGCGATGGTCACGTGCTCGCGGCCGGGTTTCATCGCGGCCTGATCCCACTCGCCGAGCACGCCCAGCCACCAGCAGAAATCACGGTTGCGGTAAGCGCGGGGAGGGCGGTCGTGGGCGCCGACCGAGAGGTAAACCTGCTTGCCCGAGCGCTGCAATTCATCGGCGATCTGCACGCCCGATGAACCGGCACCGACCACCAGCACTGCGCCGGCCGGCAGTTGTTGCGGGTTGCGATAGTCGGCCGAGTGAATTTGCAGCAGACGCTCATCTTTTGGCGCAATGGCCGGGATCACCGGACGCTGGAACGGACCTGTTGCAGCGACGACGCGGGCGGCTTCGATCACGCCCTCGGAGGTCTCGACGGTGAAGCCCGGACGCCCGACATTGCGCACCACGCTTTTCACATCGACGCCGGTGCGGATCGGCGCATTGAATTTCTTCGCATAGGCTTCGAAGTAGTCGGCGACGCGTTCCTTGTGGGCGAAACCGTCCGGATCGACATCATCGAATTCCATCCCCGGAAAGCGGTCGTGCCACGCCGGACCGTTGGCCACCAGCGAATCCCAGCGCCCGGTGCGCCAGCGTTCGGCAATGCGGCTGCGCTCCAGCACCAGGTGCGGCACACCGAGTTTGCTCAGGTGTTCACTCATGGCCACACCCGCTTGACCGGCGCCGACAACAAGCGTGTCTGTTTTTATTATTTCAGTGGTCATCTCTGATCCCTTCTCACGAGGCCGTTGGATTCAGGTCGCTGTCGACCTGTTCTCTGTGCTTGGGATCAGACTAGGGAGGGGGTGGTTATCGGTAAAATATTATTAAGCTGGCATGTGAAGATAAAAACGTGATGCAGAGGTCTGAAAGCCCCGTAAACAAGGGGCTTCGCCCTGGCACCGGAATCCGGGACAACGAAAAAAAGGGCCGTCGACAGGTGTGTCGACGGCCCTTTTCAGTTGGCGCTTGATTTACATCGAATTCAACGATTGAGGAACGCCAGCAGGTCTTCGTTCAGTGCCTGCGCATGGGTCACGGCAAACCCGTGCGGCGCACCGGCATAAACCTTCAGCTCGGCACCCTTGATTTGCTCGGCGGCGCGTTTGCCGGTGGTTTCGAACGGCACGATGACGTCGCCGTCACCATGGATCACCAGCGTCGGCACATCGATTTTCGCCATGTCAGGACGGAAGTCGGTTTCCGAGAACGCAGTGACGCAATCCACGGTGCCTTTGAGCGAGGCCAGCAGGGCGATGTTCAGGGTTTGTGTCAGCACGCCGTCCGAAACTTTCTGACCTTTATCGAGGCCATAGAACGGCGTGTTGAAGTCTGCGATGAACTGCGCGCGATCCTTCAAAAGACCCGCCTTGATCCCGTCGAATACCGACTTGTCGACGCCCTCGGCGAAGTCCGGTTTCTTGCCGAACAGCGGCGTTACCGCGCCCAGCAACACCAGCCCGGCGACACGCTCGCTGCCGTGACGCGCGATGTAGCGGCTGACATCGCCGCCGCCCATGGAGAAGCCGACCAGGGTCACGTCACGCAGGTCGAGGTGCTCGATCAGTTGCGCGATGTCATCGGCGAAGGTGTCGTAGTCGTAGCCGGTCCACGGCTGCTCGGAACGGCCGAAGCCGCGGCGGTCGAAGGCGATGGTGCGGTAGCCACGGCTGCTCAGATATTCCATCTGGTATTCCCACATGTCGGCATCCAGCGGCCAGCCGTGGCTGAACAGCACGGGCTTGCCGCTGCCCCAGTCCTTGAAATAGATCTCGGTGCCGTCTTGGGTCGTGAAGGTGCTCATGAAAACTCCTTATGTCGGGGCGTGTGTGGTTGCCGGGATGGCATCGCTGACTATCGCGGTTAAGCGTCTGGTCTACTTGTACGCAGGTGCTAAGTTTCGCCAGCCGATCAGCGTAGACGCCTGCGGGCGTCAGAGTTGTAAGATGCAACCACGATTTGATGACCGTTTTGCTGGAGAACGCTGAATGAAACGCAAAAGCCTGGAGGGCAACATCTGCCCGGTTGCCCGGACACTCGACCTGATCGGTGACTGGTGGTCGTTGCTGATCATCCGCGACGCGCTGGAGGGCATCAGTCGTTTCAGCGATTTCGAGAAGAGCCTGGAAATCGCCAAGAACATGTTGAGCATGCGGCTCAAAGGGCTGGTGGAGCGGGGCATCCTGCGCCTGGTGCCGGCGTCCGACGGCAGCGCCTACAAGGAGTACGTGCTGACGGAAAAAGGCCGGGCGTTGCAAACCGTGATCGTTGCGTTGTCGCAGTGGGGTGGGGAGTTCATGTTCGAGCCTGGCGAGCCCGGGTCGGTGATGGTAGATGCGCAAAAGCGTCAGCCGATCAGGAAGCTTCAGTTGCTGTCGGCCGATGGTCGGGTGCTGGCGCCGGAAGATGTGGCGACGAAACTGGCGGTTGAGCACTGAGGTGAAGTAAGCGGGGTCTGTCGGATGTTTCGTTTTTCGGAACGTTCTCTGATTTGGTGACCGTTTTTCCTTGGTTGATCTACGAAACATCCTGCATCTCTGTCGGAGTCGGACGATTTCACCGATGCCGCTCGTCGGCCACACTATTTCGGTGAATCCTTAAATTGACGTCAGAATAGTGGCTCTTTAACATGGTGCCACTATTCTGATATCGCTTTCCGTCTCGAGGGATCGAACATGTCCTCACCCGCCCTCGTGGCGAGGTTGTGCCTGGCTTTGCTATGCCTGTCTCCGCTCCAAACCGCACTTGCAGCACCCACCCCCGGTGAAACCGACCTGATCCGCGAACGCCAGAACCGTCTGCTCGAAGAGCAGCAGCGACGGCTCGAAGAACTCAAGGATCTACCTGGCAAAGAGGCCAAACCGGCGCAGCCGGAAGCCCCCACCGACACGCGTTGCTTTCAGATCAACGACATCGAGCTCAAAGGCGCCGACAGCCTGTCGGAGAGCGACAAGAGCCGTTTGCTCAAACCCTACCTCGGCCAGTGCCTCGGTGTGCCTCAGCTGAATGAAGTGCTGAAGGTCATCACCGATCACTACATCGAGAAGGGTTGGGTGACCAGCCGTGCTTACCTGCCACAGCAGGATCTGTCCGGTGGACATCTCAAAGTACTGGTGGTGGAAGGCAAACTCGAGGGCTTGAAAGGCGCCGACAACAGCAAGCTTTCGGAGCGTGAGTTGTCGATGGCGTTTCCCGGCAAGGCCGGTGAGTTGGTGAACCTGCGCGAGATCGAGCAAATGGTCGATCAGCTCAATCGCCTCCCTTCCAACCAGGCCAAAATGGAGCTGTCGCCAGGCAAGAACGTTGGCGGCAGTGAGGTGCTGGTCACCAACACCCCGCAGAAACCATGGCGCGCCGGGCTGTCGCGTAGCAACGACGGCCAGCGCAGCACCGGTGAACAGCAGTGGGGCACCACGTTCGATTGGGACAGCCCGTTGGGTCTGGCTGACCAGTTGAGTCTGCGCGGTGGTCACGACGCGATGACCGATCACCAGCACACCTCCAACAACGCCATGCTCAACTACAACCTGCCGTGGGGCTGGTGGAACTTCAGCTACACCTACAGCCAGAGTGAGTACCGCTCGCAGATCGCTGCCAACGGCTACAACTTCAAGCAGACCGGCGACAGCGAGAACCATCAGTTGCGCGCCGAGCGGGTGATCCATCGCGACTCTGTCAGCAAGACCTCCCTCAACGCCGGCCTGTCGTATCTGCGCACCAACAACTTCATCGAAGACAGCAAGCTCAAGCTGAGCAGCAACCGCATCAGCGAAGCGCAGTTCGGCTTCAACCACGGACGTCGTGTCGGCAGCGCCTTCGTCAACTTCGACGCCGGCATGCAGGAAGGTATCGGTGCATTCGACGCTCAGGGCAGCCACGATCCGGGTCCCGGCGAGCCCGACGCGCGCTATCGCAAGTACACCGCGACCCTGAGCTATCTGCAGCCATTCAAAGTGTGGGGCGAGTCCTTCAGCTTCAGCAGCCTGATGACCGGCCAGCGCAGCGAAGACGTGCTGTTCAGCCCGCAGCGCACCAGCCTCGGCGGGTCGTCTTCGATCCGTGGCTACAAGGATCAATCGCTGTCAGGCGACAGCGGCGGCTATTGGCGCAACGACCTGCGCTGGTCGCGCCCGATCAACGCCGAATGGCTGCGCCCGGTGTTCGCCGAATACGGCACCAGCCTCGGCTACGACCAGGGCGTGATTCGTGGCGACCGTTACAACGGCGAGCAACACGGGCGCATGTCGAGCAACTCGCTGGAGCTGTTTGCGCGTGGCGAACACGTGGCAGCAAGTGTGACTTTTGCCCATTCCCTGGAACGCCCTGACGTGCTGACCGAGCGCGAAGCGCCGATCTATTTCCGCGTGGATTTCTTCCTCTAGTTTTTGCCCTTTCCGAGATTCTGCTATGGAGTTCCGCCAACTGGCCTTTCTGGCCAGTCAGCCTTCTGCTGCCGTAAAAAACCGTGAACACTTCTGGGGCATGCCCAAACGCGGACTGGCGTTCCTGCTGGCCAACGTCATGTTCTGGCAACCGATGTGGGCGCAGCAGCTGCGCAAACCATCCTCAACGAAGTCAACGGCGGCAGTCCGAGCCAGTTGCGCGGTTACACCGAAGTGGCAGGGCAGTCAGCGCGGGTGATCGTCGCCAACCCGTACGGCATCAGCTGTAACGGTTGCGGCTTCATCAATACACCACGCGTCACCCTCACCACCGGTAAACCGTTACTCGATGGCGCGGGTCGGCTGGATCGTTTCCAGGTCGATCAGGGCAGCGTTTCCATCGATGGCAAAGGTCTGGATGCCAGCGCCGTCGACAGCTTCGAAATCATTACCCGCAGTGCGCAGATCAACGCGCAGATCCACGCCAAACGCCTGAACATCACCACCGGTCGCAACGATGTAAACGCCGAAACGCTGAGCGCCACGGCGCGTGCCGATGACGGCAGCGCCAAGCCGCAACTGGCGATCGACTCTTCGGCACTCGGCGGGATGTACGCCGGGGCAATCAAACTGGTCGGGACCGAGGCCGGTGTCGGCGTGAAACTGGCAGGCGAACTGGCGGCCAGCGCCGGTGATATCCAGATTGACGCCAATGGCCAACTGACGCTGGCCAAAGTCACGGCCAGCAATGCGGTCGACATCAAGGCCAACAGTCTTGAGGCGCAGCAAACCGTTTACGCGGGCACGCAATTGACCGTGCAAACCGCTAAGGATCTGGTCAACCAGCAAAGCCTTGCCGCCAGGGACAGCGTTCGCCTGACCAACGGCGGCACATTGACCAACGCCGGCGTGATCGAAGCCGGAGTGAATGCGGATAACAGCCGTAACAGCAATGGCGATGTTTCCATCAACAGCGGCTCGGTGAGCAACCGTGGCAGTGTATTGGCCAGTCGCTCGCTGAGCGCGAGTGCCGCAGGTGTTTTCGATAACCAGAACGGTATCGTCCAGGCCAAAGACGTCGCCCTAAGCGCCACTCGCCTGGTCAACCAAGGGGCTGACGCACGGATCTACGGCGAAACCAGTCTCGCGTTCAACGTCCCGGCTATCGTCAACCTCAGTGGCTTGATCCGCTTCGCCGACGGTCAGACGGCGGCGCTCTCGGTCGACAATCTGGACAACCGCAAAGGCCGGATTGAAATCGCCGGCGGTAGTTTGAAACTCAATGCGCGGGCGCTGCACAACGACGACGGCAAGATCATCGCCGGACGTCTGGATATCGATACCCGGCGACTCGATAACGCTGGCGGCCTGCTTGCTGCCAGCCAAAGCGACACCAAAGTCGTTGCCCACGAACGTCTGGACAATGACAAAGGCAAGATCCAGGCAAAGACCGACCTCGTCGTTTCGGGCACCGAGTTGCTCAATCAGGGCGGCACGCTGGCCGCCGATTCGATCCGGATCACCGGCACTCGGCTGGACAACAGCAGCAAGGGTGTCATCAGTGCCGAAAACGGCAATGTTGATCTGACGCTGGATCAGGATTTCGATAACCACGACGGCAAGGTGCAGGCATCGAAACACTTGAGCGTCGCTACCCAGAGCATCAACAACCGCAATGCCAGTCTGACCGGTAAAACCCTTGAGCTGACCAGTCGCGGCAAGCTCGACAACACCCAAGGCACGATTTCATCCGACGACAGCGTGCTGTCCAGCGAAGACCTGGACAACACTCAGGGCTTGATTCAGGGCAAAACGACCCTGAACCTGACCGCACGCGATCTGGGCAACGCCAATGGCCAACTGCTCGGCGGTGTTGTCGATGCGACGCTGGACAATCTCACCAACAATGACAAAGGTGCGATCAGTGCCGAAACCGGCAAGCTCACGCTGGTCGTCAACAAGCACCTGAACAATGCCTTGGGCCGACTACAAGCCAGCCAGGGTGATGTAGATATTCACGCCGACAGTGTCGACAACCGCAAAGGCGTGGTGGCTGCGCAACAATTGCTGTTGGTCGCTCGCAATGGCCACATCGACAACCGTGGTGGACGGGTGATCGGCGATCGCTTCGACCTGCAAGCGACCAGCCTCGATAACAGCGACAGCGGTCTGCTGGCGGCAGGTGTTGACGGTGCCCGCTTGATTCTCAAGCAAGCCGTCGCCGGTCAATCGCAACTGCTCAATCAAAAGGGCCGGATCCAGAGCGACGCCGACCTGTACATCGAAAGCGATACGGTCGACAACAGTGCCGGTGTCCTGCTCGGTAAAACCCTCGAAGTCACCGCGACCCGACTGAACAACAGCGACAAGGGCGGCATCGTCGGCACGGGCGGCAACATTGCGCTGAAAATTGCCGGGGTCTTCAAAAACGTCACGGGCGTGGTCGATGCTGGCGAGCAACGCGTGCTGCTCGACCAATTGGTCGAACTCGACAATCGCGGCGGCACATTGCGCGGCCAGCGTCTGGACATCACCAGTACGTCGATCGACAACCGTGACGCGGGCCAGATCATTGCAGGCAGCGATGGTCTGAAAATCGTCGGCAGCACACTGCTGAACCAGCAGGGCGCAATCCTCGCCAATGGCAGCCACGCAGAACTCGCGCTGGGCACCGGCAACCTGCAGAACCAGGGGGGCACGCTGCAGGCCGACACCCTCGACATCACCAGCGCCGACCTCGACAACAGCGCAGTCAACGGCAAGGCCGGTTTGATCTCCAGCCTGCTGGGCGATTTGAAGTTGACGGTGACACGTCTGACCAACCGCGCCGGCAAGCTATTCGGCAAAGACCAGGTCGTTTTCGATGGGGCCACCCTGGACAACGCAGGCGGCGAAATCAGCGGCAATCGACTGGGCCTCGAGGCGGTCAGTCAGATTCTCAATCAGGGCGGACTGATCGAGTCGGGCACGGACCTGAAACTGATCAGCGGCCAACTGAACAACAGCGCTGGCGGGCAGATTCGCGCACTGGGCGGAGCGTCCAGCCAGATCAAACTGACCGGCAACCTGAACAACCAGAACGGCGTCATCGAGATCGGCAGTCAGGATCTGGAACTCGCCGGCATCCAGCTCAACAACCTCAGCGGCAGCGTGCGTCACGCCGCGCAAGGGCTGTTCAACCTGGATCTGAATAACCTGACGGGCACGCAGGGCAGCCTCACCGGTCTGGGCAAAGGCGTCTGGGATGTTGCGGCGGTCAATGGTGTGGGCACCTGGCAACTCAATGGTGGGCTGACTTACACCAGTTCGCAGGATTTGAACCTCAATGTCGGGGATCGCATCGCCAGTGCTTCGGCGCTGAACCTGAATGTCGCCAATCTGAACAACGCCGGGCAACTGCTCAGCGATGGCGACCTGACGCTGACCCTTGGCGGCAGCTTGATCAATAGTGGTCGAGTGTCGGCTCAACAAAAACTCACCATCAACGCCAACGACGTGATTCAACAGGACGGTCGACTCGTCAGCGGTGGCGATACCGTGATGACCTTGCGCGGCACGCTGGACAACCTCGGTCGGCTGATCGCCAACCAGAACCTTACGGTGACGGCTGCACAGATCAACAACAAAGGCACCTTGGGCGCCCAGGGCAATCTGGAATTCAACGCCGCCAACGGCATCTCCAACGTAGCCGATACGCTGCTGTTCAGCGGCGGCACGATGAAGTTGCATGGCAGCAGCCTGAGCAACTATTACGGCGACATCTACAGCCGGGGCAATCTCACGGTCGACGCCGTGGGTGGTGGTCGTGCTGCGTTGTTCAGCAACTTGTCGGGGACGGTCGAGGGCGAGGGGGATATCGACATCAATGCGGTGTCGGTGGAAAACGCCAAAGCGGTTTTCGAGATCTCTCATGGGCTGAACTCCGGCGACATCAGTTGGGTGTGTGGCCAGCATTGTGGCGGTCACGATGGTTGGAAGCGCGGCACTATTACGATCAACCGAACCTACAGGGATGTCGTACTCAAGGATTCGACCGCTGCGCGTTTTGTCGCCGGTAGAAACCTGACGATTCATGGCGGCAATGTCGAAAACCGCTACAGCCTGATGGCTGCCAACGGCAACCTCAGCCTGACCGCAGACAATCTGCTCAACCAAGGTGCCAAGTCTCGTGACGGCTACTCGACAGAGATCATCGGAACTCCTGGCCACATCGACAATAGTCTGTGGGACAGGATGGAGTTCATTGATGTCCCCGCGTTCAACGCAGCCACCGCTGCGGGACATTTCGATGAAGCCCGTTTCGAGGAACTGGTTGAAACCACGATGGACAGCCGGTTCAAACATCCTGACATGGTCGAGATCCATTGGCAGGACGCTGGCAGTACGGTGTATGCGGGAACCCTGCAGGCCGGGGGTAGCGTCAGCCTGAACGTGAGCAACAACCTTCAGAACGGTACGCTGCACGACAACACCTACGATCAGCTGACCGGCAAACTGGACAGCGATCAGACCTTGGGTGTCGGGGTTCTCAATATCAACCTGGGTAAACGCAGCGGCCCAGCGGACGCTCAGGTGGCCAGGGATGTGACGCGGATCGAGCGCCTGGACGCCGATGGCGTGAAGCAAATCAGTTTCGTACCCATCGACTTCAAGGGCGTTCCGTTTACCGCCGTAGACCCGACGGCATCGTCGACGTTCAGGCTGCCCAAGGGCCCGTACGGCATGTTCGTGCAGAGCCCGAATCCGCAGAGCCGCTACCTGATCGAAACCAATCCGGAGCTGACTCAGACCGCGCCATTCATGAGCTCGGACTACCTGCTGGGCAAACTCAATTTCAGCGCAGATGAGGCTGCCCGTCGCCTCGGCGACGGCCGCTACGAATCGCGTTTGATCAGCGATGCCGTCTTGGCTCAAACCGGCCAGCGTTTTCTGGCCGGTGGCTTGAACAACGATTACGAGCAATTCCGTTACCTGATGGACAACGCGCTCGCCAGCAAAAACGAGCTGAATCTGGCGGTGGGTGTCGCCCTCACGTCCGAGCAGGTGGCGGCGCTGACGCATGACATCGTCTGGATGGAAGAGCGCGTCGTCGATGGCCAGAAAGTACTGGTGCCAGTGTTGTATCTGGCGCAGGCCGAGTCGCGCAACGTGCGCGGCGGCAGCCTGATTCAGGGGCGTGATCTGGAAATGATCGCCGGCAATGACCTGGTCAACGTCGGCACTCTGCGGGCCACCAACAACCTCACGGCAGACGTCAAAGGCAGCCTCTATAACGGTGGTCTGGTCGAGGCCAACGAACGCCTGAGCCTGATGGCCACCGACAGCATCCGCAATGCGCTGGCCGGTGATATTCGCGGTAATCAGGTCAGTCTGAGCACCCTCAAGGGTGACATTGTCAACGACCGGACCGCCGTGACTTACAGCCCGGGGCAGGGGTTGCGCACTTCCCTTGATGACGGCGGCAACATCAGCGCCCGCGATACGTTGAGCATCAAGTCCGGCCGTGACTTGACCAACTCCGGCACGATCACCAGCGGCGCCGATGCAGACCTGAGCGCGACCCGCGACATCAACTTACTGGCGGTTCAGAACGTCAACGAGATCCACACAATCGAGAACGGCGGACATCGCTCGACCGTCACCACAACCGTGGAAAACCTCGCGTCCAGCGTGAAGAGTGGCGGCAACCTGAAGCTCGATGCCGGTCGTGACATCAACGTCCTTGCCAGTACTGCAGAAGCCAAAGGCGATCTGCTTGCCGACGCGAAACAAGACTTGAATATGGCTTCGGCGAGCGACGAACACAATGTCGAGACCAACAGCAAAAGTGGCAAGAAACGCGTCCACGAAGAAGACAACCACACCGTCCAGAAAGCCGCCGAGTTCATTGCGGGCGGCGACGTAAAAACCACTTCCGGTCGCGATACCACGTTGGTGGCGAGCAAGATCAGCGCGGGCAATGAAGCCTATGTGTATGCGGGTAATGACCTGAGTCTGCTGGCCGCGCAGAACAAGGACTACACCCTGTACGACATGAAAGAGAAGGGTGGTTTCGGCGCCAAGAAAATGAAGCGCGACGAGGTTACCCAGATCACTCATGTGGGTAGCGAGATCAAGACTGGGGGCAGTCTCACGCTGGTTAGCGAGGGGGATCAGCGCTATCAGGTGGCGAAGCTTGAAAGTGGCAAGGGCATCACGCTGGACAGTGGTGGGCAGATTTACTTCGAAGGGGTGAAGGATCTCCATGATGAAAGCCATGTAAAAAGCAGCGACAGCCTTGCCTGGACTTCGATGAAAGGGGAAGGCAACACAGACGAAACGTTGCGCCAAAGTGCTTTGGTTGCAAAAGGAAAGCTGACCATCCATGCCGTCGATGGTTTGAAAATCGATGTTCGCAAGCTGAATGAACAGACTGTCAGCCAAGCCGTTGATGCGATGGTCGCTACGGATCCTGAACTGGGCTGGTTGAAGGAGGCGGAAGCCAGGGGCGATATCGACTGGCATCGCGTGGAGGAAATACACAAGAGTTTCAAATACGAGCACTCGGGGCTTGGCGCTGGTGCGCAGTTGATATTAGCCATCCTGCTGGCGGCAGTGACGGGAGGGGCAGGGGCTGCGCTGGTTGGAGCGGCGGAAGGGACCATTTATGCGACCGCTGCAAATCTGGCCTTCGTTTCGTTGGAGACGACCGCGGCCAATAGTGCGATCAGCAATAAGGGCAAGTTAAGTGCAGTTGCCAAAGACACCTTCAGCAAAGAAAGCCTCAGGAATGCCGCAATTGCGGGAGCAACCGGTGCGTTTACTCAAGGGGTAATCGACCCGTATCTGGGAGGCAAAACAGTACCGTTCAATAACCTGACCAAAGGCTTCGACCTTAATACGGTCGGGGGCATTGGTGGTCTCGCAATTCATGCCGGGGCACAGGGGCTCGCTGCGGGGGCAATCAAGACGGCTATTGGAGGAGGCAGTCTCGGCCAGAATCTGCAACAGAGTCTGGTGGCGCAGGCCGGTAATGTCGTAGCCGCTACAGCGTTCAACTTTGTTGGAGGGTACGCCCAGAGTCATTGGCAAGAAGCAAAAGAAGCGGGCGATTCGGTCGGCATGGCGATGTGGAAAGAGGGTGGTATTGCTCGTACCGCCATGCATGCGTTGTTTGGCGGCGCTGTATCCAGTGCCACTGGGGGCGATTTCAAAACCGGTGCAGTTGCGGCGGGTGCCAATCAGGCAATGGCTGGCGTTCTGAACTCCACTTTCGAAAATAAACCAGAGTTACGCCAGGCCTTTTCTCAAATTGTCGGTTTGACCGCCGCTGGATTGGCGGGGGGGGGATGTCAATAAGGGGGCCTGGGTCGCGTTGATAGCTGACCAGTACAACCGTCAGCTCCATCTGAAAGAAACCGTAGCGCTGGAGAAGTTGCAGAAAGAGTCGCCGGATAAAGCATATGAGCTCAAAGCGGCTGCATGTGCGTTGGTTCATTGCAGTGAGTCAATACCAACGGGTGATCCGAATTATCAGGAGTTCAAGGATCTAGAAACCGCCGGCAAAGGCTTCAAGGGGGCGCAAGACGCTCTGCTCGCATCAGGGGCGTTTGACGAGTACTCAAAGTGGGACCAGGCCAACGATGCACTCGGGCGTAATGAAGAAAGCGCTCAGCGCTCAATTGCTGCGCGACAAGCGATCTTTGGCGCTGTGGGTGCTGTAACCGGTTACGGGGGCGCGGTAGCCTTAAGCCCGGCCTGTGTGAGTGTGGTTGGTTGCACGCTGCCAGCAATGTCCGCATTGGGGGGGGCCGTTTCCTTCAGGGATGGCTGGGAAGCCACTGGCCGACTGTTTGCACCTTACGAATACACGCAGGGCGACAGAGTAAGTGCGTCCTTCAGCAGTGATACATATCCCGGTGATGTAAATCCGCTTCGTGATTACGGCACGGAGGCTGCGAAAGCTGCGCTGGAAATGGCGTTGTTGAAGGGGGCAGCGAAGTATCTGGAGAGGACCGGGTCTTCGGTACTGGTTTCGGGGGGAAATGGACTGAAACCGAAGACTGGGGATAATCTGGCCGAGCCACTTGAAGCTGAGCAACTGGGTAGCGGGGCTAAGGGGACTGGTGCATTCCTCGAAGGTGTTAATGGCGGAACAGGCCTTGGTAAACTGACGGAGCGAAAAGTAAATGTTTCTGATAGAGGCTTATATATAGTAGAGAGCCATTTGGAAAAGTTTGGGGTTGTACCAGAGAATGAATTGATGGTTAATAGGCTGCGGGCAGCGCTAGCTGAAGGGCGACCAATAGAAGGTGCAGATGCGAGCTTCTATATTCATGAGTTGTCTGAATATACCATGATGAATAAGGGCTTGGACTATAGTTCTGCGCACCAAGGGGCACTTGGTAAATACCAGGTTTCACCATACAGTGTTTATCACCCAGATGTTATCAATGCTATTAACGCTGCTGAGCCTGGGTCTTTCAATCCTAATTGGTTAAAGTTTTGGGGGCAGCAATGATTGTTAGTGGTGGTTTTGGGCGACTGGGTAAATTTCGGTTTTGGTGCGATGAGCCTCATGTTTCTGATTGTAGATGGTTCAGAGCTCATAAGTCTGATTTCGCTGGTGTAAATGACCGGGCTGAACTGGCTGGAGTGCGAAGCATAGTGCTTGAAGCAATGGAGCCTAGAGGTGCCAGGACCTTGTACGCGATGCTTGGATTGCATTACCTAGCGGAAACTGGAGAGTTTAGAGTAAACGTTGTTAACCACTCACCGAATTCTGCAGTCTATGAGGGCTCTCTTATAGATGATTTTGAGGTGGCGCATTTTGGTTTGCCAGCAAATTATGCAGCCGCATCCGTTGCTGGCATGAAACGCGGGCTAGCTGATACCGTTGGTGCTGATGGAGGTCGGGTAGATATTTGTTGTGCGGCATATGGAAGTGTTTCTTCAAGTGAACCTTTTTTTGAAAAGCTAGGCTTTACCTTGGCTCACCTTTTACGGTTGTCATGTGATGATATTTCAGAGGGTTTGATTGGTTCTTATCTTTAATTTTTTTTATTAATTTATAACTAATTAATAAAAATAGAAAAAAGGAACAAAAGAAAGGGGGTGGATTTATTTGATTTATCTTTTGATTTAATAAATCTGTCCCCTTTTGTTTTCAAGGAAATTGGAAGGAAGATGACTACACCAAACAACGGCTCTATAATTTGTGTTCGTGGGGTTTGTAAATAGGTGACTTGTGGATTTAGATAAAATGATTGAGAATATTAAAACAAGAGAGGAGTTTGCAGATTTTATTTGTGGGCTTAAGGAAGACTTGGAGTTGAATTCAGGCGAGTGGGAAAACCCTACGCTGGAAAGGTTTTTGGATGCAATGGAAGCTTGGATTCGAGCAATGAATTTATATGCAATGAACTCTGGAGATGAGGAAGCCTTCACCCCTAGTTGGCAGACATTTGCAAAAATATTGTTTGCATCCAAGATTTACGAATAGTATTAGCGTTTTAATTGGTTCGTTGGTGCAGAAGTAAGCAGTTTTATACCTACATCAGGCGATCTTGACTTCAACGGATCAATTCCAATAAAAAGCCAAAAATAAAAAAAGGCAATAAAAAAAGGAATAAAAAAAGTAAAAAAAGGGGACAGATTTATTTAATTGTAAATCTGTCCCCTTTTTTGTCCATGGAGCCTAGAGGGGCCAGGACCTTGTACGCGATGCTTGGATTGCATTACCTAGCGGCAGCTGGAGAATTTAGAGTAAACGTTGTTAACCACTCACCGAATTCTGCAGTCTATGAAGGCTCTCTTATAGATGATTTTGAGGTAGCGCATTTTGGTTTGCCAGCAAATTATGCAGCCGCATCCGTTGCTGGCATGAAATGCGGGCTAGCTGATACCGTTAGTGCTGATGGAGGTCGGGTAGATATTTGTTGTGCGGCATATGGAAGTGTTTCTTCAAGTGAACCCTTTTTTGAAAGCTAGGCTCTACCTTGTCTCACCTTTTACGGTTGTTATGTGATGATATTTCAGAGGGTTTGATTGGTTCTTATTTTTGATTTTTTGGTTATCATTTATAGCTAAGTAAGAAGAAAAGGAAAAAAAGGAGGGCGGATTCATTTGATTTAATAAATCTGTCCCCTTTTTTTACCGAGTTTAAAACGGGAAGTTTGTACAAGGTTGAATTTACCGTGAAGCCGGGAGTGGGGTTCGCGAGGGAGCTGCAGGTGATATGTGGGACGCAGATCAAAAAGTTAGACTTTCAGGTGGTGCGCATCAAGTTAATTTCATGGATAAAACTCCTCGGACAAATCCTGAATTATATGATGTTGATGTTGATAGCTTGAGGTTATTGAAATGAATGATCTTGTTTTCTGTGTTCGGAATGAGATAGTCCATGCTGATGGAACAGTTTTTGAAGAGTTCTACGACTGGCAGGGATGCAAGACTGATTTTGAAGTTGAAATGAAACACCTTAAGTATGTAAAGGTTAGTCCAGTGGTAGATATGGTGACTTTTATAGTCGTTGAGGATGGTGAAGAGGTCCCATTCCTTGCTGCTGGTATTCCCTACATACTCCCTGATAGAACAGGAGTGTTGGTGGTGTTTGAGCAAAAACCTAACAAATTCAAATGCTCCAAGGCTCCATGGTTTTTTGGGTACCCAAACAATGCCGCGATTTATAATGCTGATGGTTCATTACGTTATCAGTTACGCAATTCGTACGGTGAAGGTAGTTATGTTGGTGCAATCCATTCAGGTGCGATGCCCGATCATCCTGAAACGTTAGGTGTTTTGATCGGTACGGTTGGTCATGAGCCAGAATGGCTTTATTTGGTTGATCCCGCTGGTCCAGCGTTAATACCTACAGGAAAGTGGATTCGTTATTAGGTCGGAGAGAAAAAAGAGAAAGAGAAAAGGGGGGCTGATTTATTTAGAGAAAAGGAGACGGATTTATTATATTTAATAAGTCTGTCCCCTTTTGTTTGGAAAAACAGGAAGGCCAAGATGAAGAGCGTTCGGGATATTTTTCACGGGTTAGTGCTGCGAGGAGTGATTTCAGAGCATAATCTTGTTGGTTGCTCCGAAGTGGATATTGCATCAGTTGAGCAACATTTTGGTTGTGAAATTCCGTTGGCATATCGTGATTTTTTGACGATTGCGGGACGTTCGGCTGGTAAGATTTTTTCTGGTGTAGATATATTTTATCCAAGATTACTTGACCTGGAGTTTGAAGCGGAAGAGTTGCTTGATGAGTTAAATCTCTCTGGTTTTTTGCCTGCGGATGCTAAGGTGTTCTGCATGCATCAAGGATATGAAATTAATTATTTCCTACCCGTCTCTGATGATCCGCCAGTATTTCAATTTTTTGAAGGGGAAAGTTCGAGCATTAAAGCTTGGAATAGCTTTTCAGACTTTTTAATGGCATCAATGGAAAGCCATCTTGCACAATGGCCGGACTTGAATTGACTCGGCCAAAATTGGATAGAAAAGGGGACAGATTCATTTAATTTAATAAATCTGTCCCCTTTTGTTCGCAAAGTTTGCTACGCAGTTCAACCGTCAACTACACAAGGAAGATAAGGACCTTGCTGCACAATTGGCCGCGCGGAGTGGTGGAAAGTACACGGTTGAGCAAATTGAAGCTCAACTGAGATTGTCTTCTGTCAATGGTACGAATATCACACCCGCAACAGACATAGTCGTGCCGAGTGGCGGAATCTACGATACCGGTGGTAATTGGATAGACTTGGGCAACGGGATGTTTCTGCAGAACTTTGCACCTGCTGACAGGGACATTATTGCCTTTATCAAAGAAAATACCGGCGCGTACGGTTGGACGCTAACGGCCCAAACCGGATTCGGCTCTCTGAATGACAAGCATGATTGGTCGAAGACGCCTGACGGACCGGGTAAAAGAGATCCATTGACAGGTTATCCCATGGATGACAAAGGCGGGTACAGAGTACCTGTTGTCATCGATGGCAACACCTACACCCCGCGCTATCATTCTTGTGCAAGCACGGATTGTCTTGCAGCGGGGGCCAACATCGACTTTGGTGATACGGCAACCCTTCAATGGATACGCGCCGCCAATATCGAAGCATTGAGCAATGCCGGATGGTTCATGGGCGCTGCATCAGTCCCGGCTGCAGGTTTGACAGCCACTCTGCTGTCCAACGGATCAACGCTGGCAGGGTTGTTATCTGGCTATTTGAAGGGGCCTGAGGATTTTAACAAGGCGTTGACGAGCACAGCGCTAAGTGCCGGTTTCGAAAAATTTGTTGTCGCCAGTGGTTTCTCGAAGGAGGTAGCCAGCAAGGCTTCGAATACTCTCGGCATGGCCAATACCTGGGATAAGCTTGCGGACAGAACGCTGGATTTTTTTAAGGACAAGTAAATGTTGGGAGAGCTCAAACGGTACAAACATGTAATTGGTCTGACATTACTGGTGGTCGCATTAGTCGCTGGCTTTATACGGTTCAACGGGGACCGGGAGCGTTTCTTTGCGATGGTCTTGGGACAGATATGGTTTGGTCAAGCGGTCTACAATTACTTGCGCGATGGATGGGTCACGATTGGGCCGGGAGGAATGGGCCCTGAAGATGATCCAATGCACCGAGCGGTGCTGGCGGGAGTAGCGATGTTTTTGTACATGCTTGTGTTTTTTCTCTTCTGAATACAAAACGTAAATAGGGCAGACCACGTTCAGAGATATTTCGATACGTGGTGTGTCCCGGTTTGTGCGCAAAGGATCCAGGATTTGAGTGAAGTAAAAAAATACCCGCGTCTGAAAGTGTTCCTGGCCTTTCTTCTCTGCCCACTGGTTCCAGGGTTTATCGCAAGCATCATCAAGACCCTTGCAACGATCTTCCATCTGGCCATGAACCCACGGCTGATGGGAGAGGTCGTGGGAGGGGAGTTGATGTTGATGCCGTTCCTCGGCCCCTTGCTCGCCGAAGTGGTATTTCTTGTACCGTTTTTGCTGTTCGCGATGGTGATTGCACTGATGAAGGTCAAACGGACGGGTCGATCCTGTTCAGTGATTGCTCTGTCGGGTGCCGCGTTGGCCACTTTATGGGTGACGCCGTTTGTTCTGGCCGTTGTATCGGATGTAAAGAGAGCGACCTTTTCGGATGAGATGTTCGCAATGGTCGTGCTGTTCGTCACGGCAATGGCGACATGCTGGCTGACAGCGCGCTTCTTTCTGCCTGATCCAACAGAGCCATCGTTGCCTTGACGCCCCAAATGAAAACGCCCCGAACATCTCGGGGCGTTTTCGTATTCCGGGCAGCAGGCCTATCTGAACGCCGGCACCACATGCTTGATAAACAACTCCAGCGACTTCTTCTTCTCCGCATGCGGCAAGCTGTTGTCGCACCAGAAACTGAACTCATCCACGCCCAGTTCCTGGTAGTACTTGATTCGCGGAATGATCTCTCCCGGCGTGCCGATCATGGCCGTCTCGTGCAGGCTCTCCAACTCAAACTCCGGACGCCCGGCAAATTTCTCTTCCGGGCTCGGGGCGAGGAAACCATTAACCGGCACTTCCTTGTTGCCGAACCACGCATCAAACGTACGATAGAAACGTGAGATGGCTTTCGCGCCGACCTTCCAGCCTTCCGGGTCATCCACTGAATGCACGTGGGTATGACGCAGCACCATCAATTGCGGACGCGGCACATCCGGGTTGTTGTCCAGCGCAGTCTGGAACTTGTTCTTCAGATCGAGAACTTCTTCGTCGCCCTTCATCAACGGCGTGACCATCACGTTGCAGCCGTTGGCCACGGCGAAGTTGTGCGAGTCCGGGTCGCGGGCGGCGATCCACATCGGCGGGTTGGGCTTCTGGATCGGTTTCGGCACGCTGGTGGAGGTAGGGAATTTCCATATCTCGCCGTTGTGGGCGTAGTCGCCTTGCCACAGCGCGCGGACTACCGGGACCATTTCCCGCAGTGCCTGTCCACCGCTGGAGGCGGGCATGCCGCCGGCCATGCGGTCGAATTCCACCTGATAGGCGCCTCTCGCCAGGCCGACTTCCATCCGGCCGTTGCTGATCACATCGAGCAGCGCGCATTCACCGGCGACCCGCAGCGGATGCCAGAACGGCGCGATGATGGTGCCGGCGCCCAGGTGAATGGTGGTGGTCTTGGCCGCGAGGTAGGCCAGCAACGGCATCGGGCTCGGCGAGATGGTGTATTCCATCGCGTGGTGTTCGCCGATCCACACGGTGCTGAAACCACCGGCCTCGGCCATCAACGTCAGTTCGGTCAGGTCTTCGAACAGTTGACGGTGGCTGACGCTTTCGTCCCAGCGCTCCATGTGTACGAACAGGGAAAATTTCATGACGCTACCTCGAATCTCTTGTGGTCGGCCGGTCGCTTGCCGGCCTGTTTAAGTGCAATCGTGCGGATCAGGCGAAGGCGGGCAGGGCGCCCATCTTGCCGTGGCAATACACCAGCGGGCCGGCGTCCTGCTGAGGGACGATGAGGTTTTTCACCGCGCCGACCATGATCGCGTGGTCGCCGCCTTCGTATTCGCGCCACAGCTCACATTCGATGATAGCTGTCGCATTGGCCAGGATCGGGTTGCCCAGTTCGCTCAGCGTCCACTGGATGCCCTGCGCCTTGTCCTTGCCTTTGCGGGCGAAGGCATAGGCTTCGCTCTGCTGGCCGCCGGACAGGACGTGAATGGCAAAGCGTTTGTTCTTGATCAGGACAGGGTAGGAATCGGAACTGTAGTTGGGGCAGAACAGCACCAGGGCCGGATCCATCGACAGCGAACTGAAAGCGCTGGCGGTCAGGCCGACGATCTGGCCGTCGTCATCCAGGGTGGTGATGACGGTAACGCCGGACGGGAACGAGCCCATGACTTGTTTGTAGACGGCAGCATCGATCATTGGTCAATCCTCGAGTGCGGTGAAGCGTGTTTTTATGTGTTTATGGGTCTGATGGTATACCGTAATACATCGATTGCAAGCGCTTTTTTGGTGAAACGATAAACGTGGTTCATCCGTCGGAAACTCAGCATTTACGGGGCTTTGCTCTAGCCGTGAACGCTGGCTATCAGGGAGGATGCCGGATCAGATGCCGTCGTAAACAGCGGATCAGTCTTGTGAAAATGTTGGAATACCATAATATGGTCTGCATCTGAGGGGCGACCACAAAGCACCCCCGGTTTGGCTTCATACAACGATAAGAACAGACCCAATCGAGTTCATTTTTATGTCCCAGATGTCCCGGCAAGATCCGTTGATCGAGAATCACACGGTCGACTACGTCCCACTCGCGGAACGCCACGGGAAGGCCCGCGATCTTTTCACCCTATGGTTCAGCACCAACATTGCGCCACTGCCCATCGTCACCGGCGCCATGGTGGTTCAGGTGTTTCATCTCGACCTGTTCTGGGGGCTGCTGGCCATTGCGCTGGGGCACATGATCGGCGGGGTGGTGATCGCCCTGGCGTCGGCGCAAGGCCCGCGCATGGGCATTCCGCAGATGGTCCAGAGTCGGGGTCAGTTCGGGCGTTACGGCGCGCTGTTGATCGTGTTCTTCGCGGCGATCATCTATATTGGCTTCTTCATTTCCAACATCGTGCTGGCCGGCAAGTCCATCGTCGGCATCGCGCCGTCGGTGCCGGCGCCGTTGAGCATTCTGATCGGCGCCCTCAGCGCCACGACCATCGGCGTGATGGGCTACAACTTCATTCACACGCTCAACCGCATCGGCACCTGGGTGATGGGCAGCGCGCTGCTCGCCGGTTTCATCTACATCTTTGCCCATGAGTTGCCGGCGGACTTCTTTACCCGTGGCAGCTTCAACCTGTCCGGATGGCTGGCGACGGTGTCGCTGGGGATCATCTGGCAGATCAGCTTTTCGCCGTACGTCTCCGACTATTCCCGTTACCTGCCGGCGGACATCGGGATCGGCAAACCGTTTATCGCGACTTATCTGGGCGCCACGCTGGGCACGATTCTGTCGTTCACCTTCGGCGCGGTCGCGGTGTTGGCGACCCCGGATGGCACCGAAGCGATGGCGGCGGTCAAGCAGTCGACCGGTTGGCTGGGGCCGATTCTGATGGTGCTGTTTCTGCTCAACATCATCAGCCACAACGCGCTGAATCTGTATGGTGCGGTGCTGTCGATCATCACCTCGATCCAGACCTTTGCCAGCCAATGGACGCCGAGCATCAAAGTGCGAGTGATCTTGTCGAGCGTGGTGCTGGCGGGCTGCTGCGTGGTGGCGCTGGGCGCGTCGGCGGATTTCATTTCCGAATTCATCGGTTTGATTCTGGCGCTGCTGCTTGTGCTGGTGCCGTGGGCGTCGATCAACCTGATCGACTTCTACCTGATCAAGCGCGGCAGCTATGACATCGCTTCGATCTTCCGCGCCGACGGGGGCATTTATGGGCGCTTCAACCTGCACGCGATCATTGCCTACTTCATCGGCATCATCGTGCAGCTGCCGTTCGCCAACACATCGTTGTATGTCGGGCCGTACGCCAATCTCGTGGAAGGTGCTGACTTGTCGTGGCTGGTCGGCCTGATCGTGACGTGCCCGCTGTATTACTGCCTCGCGACCCGTGGCCAGACTCAGCAGAGCAGGGCGGCGCGGTTGGGTTTTACCGACTGAGCGTTCGCAAGCTGTTCAAACAATGCCCGGCACTTCGCCGGGCATTGTTGTTTCCGCATCCCGGCGGTCACGCAAATTGGCCATTTCGATCCCCTTTTGGCCAACCGGCTACTGTGCTGCGTCTACGCTGTCAGGAAGAATCGAAGCCACAACTAGATGCTGCACCTTCCTTGCCCTTGGCTGATTTGCAAGCCGCTGCCGTGTACAGAACATAAAAACCATCGACTCACGCTGCATTCGGGGAAACACAACATGGTCACGATGAAACGCATTCTGGGCGCTACTGTTTGCGGGCTGACGCTGCTGGCTAGCGCCGTACAGGCCGAACAGCGCGAACTGCGGGTGTACAACTGGGCGGATTACATCCTGCCGTCGGTGCCCAAGGATTTCGCCGCCAAAAGCAACATCAAAGTGACCTGGGACACCTTCGACACCAACGAATCCCTCGAAGCCAAGCTGCTGACCGGTAACTCCGGCTATGACCTGGTGGTGCCGTCGAACCAGTTCCTCGATACCCAGATCAAGGCTGGCGTGTTCCAGAAGCTCGACAAGTCCAAGCTACCGAACTGGAGCCACCAGGACCCGGCGCTGCTCAAGTTGCTCGACGCCAACGATCCCGGCAATCAGTACGGCGTGCCCTACATGGTCGGCACGGTGCTGATCGGCTTCAACCCTGCCAAGGTCAAGGCTGCTCTCGGCGAGAATGCGCCGGTGGACAGCTGGGATCTGGTGTTCAAGCCGGAGAACATGGAAAAGCTGAAATCCTGCGGCGTGGCGATGCTCGATTCGCCGTCGGAAATCCTGCCGCTGGCTCTGCACTACCTGGGCCTGGACCCGAACAGCCAGAACCCGGCCGACTATGAGAAAGCCAAGGACCTGATGCTCAAGGTTCGCCCTTACGTCACCTACTTCAACTCGGCCAAGTACATGACCGACATCGCCAACGGCGATATCTGCGTGGCCATCGGTTACTCCGGCAGCTTCTACCAGTTCGGCAACCGCGCCAAAGAGGCGGGCAACGGCGTGGTGGTTGACTGGCGCCTCCCGAAGGAAGGCGCGCCGATCTGGTTCGACACCTTCGCCATTCCGAAGAGCGCGAAGAACGTCGAAGAGGCCCACGAGTTCCTCAACACCTTGCTCGATCCGAAAGTCATCGCTTCGATCAGCGACTTCCTCGGCTACCCGAATGCCAACAAGGATTCGCTGCCGCTGATCAACAAGGAAATTACCGGCAACCCGAACCTGACGCCGACCAGCGAAGCGCTGAAGAAACTGTACGTGGTGCAACCGTTGCCGCAGAAACTGGAGCGGGTGCGGACCCGAGTGTGGACCAGCATCAAGTCCGACAAATAGTCCCAAAACCGGGGGAGCGAACCACGTTTGCTCCCCCGACTGTTATTTCGCCTGACTTTCTTCGGGCGACTTGTCCTTCGTCAGCATCAGACTCAGCACCACCGACGCCAGAATCAGCCCGCCAACAATCGCCAGCGACCACTCCACCGGCATGTGAAACCATGGCATCGCCGTCATCTTCCCGCCGATGAACACCAGCACCAGCGCCAGTCCGTACTTGAGCAGATGAAAGCGGTCAGCCATGTCTGCCAGCAAAAAGTACAGCGCCCGCAGGCCCATGATCGCGAAGATGTTTGAGGTGAAAATGATGAACGGGTCGGTGGTCACCGCGAAAATCGCCGGGATGCTGTCGACCGCAAACATCAGGTCGCTGGCCTCGATCAGCACCAGCACCAGAAACATCGGCGTGGCCCAGCGCACACCGTTCTGCAGCACAAAAAAGCGCTCGCCGTGAAAGCCGTTGGTGATTCGCAGATGCCCGCGCACCCAGCGCAGGAGCGGGTTGTTATCGAGGTCCGGTTGCTGCTCGGCGAACACCAGCATCTTGATCCCGGTGATGATCAGGAACACGCCGAACACATACAGCAGCCACGTGAACTGCGACACCAGCCATACGCCGGCAAAGATCATCGCCGCGCGCATCACGATTGCCCCGAGCACGCCGTATAGCAGCACCCGGCGCTGCAACTCCGGCGGCACGGCGAAGTAGCTGAAGATCATCACAAAGACGAACATGTTGTCGATCGACAGCGACTGCTCGATCAGGTAACCGGTGAGGAATTCCAGGGTCTTGACTTTGGCGATTTCGGGGCCGAATTCGCCGTTCAGATACCACCAGAGCAATCCGGCGAAGGCCATCGCCAGCATGCACCAGGCGAACACCCAGGATGAGGCTTCACGTACCGAGACCCGATGCGCCTTGCGCCCACCGAAGACGAACAGGTCGACGGCCAGCATGGCGAGGACAAAAACGATGAAGGCGACCCACATCCAGGGTTCGCCGATGTTGATGGGGTGCATGCCGTTCTCCCTGTCTTTATGTTTTTCGGGGTAGACGGGGCCATGCTAGTAGGAGCTTTCCGACAAAGAAAAATCGTTTATTTCGTGGGTATTGTTCGTTATTAACGAAGTGTCTGCCTTGGCAACGGGGTGACGGAAGGTATTTCAGTCAGTGCTTCTTTGCTAACCTCCCTTCGAGTTAGTCCATCATCCCTTGGGAGTCACGATCATCGAAACGCCAGATCCTCAAGCCGTCTGCAGCCCGATCACCAGCGCTGCCATCTTCATCGTGGCGACCCTCAACGCCGAGGCCGAGGCCGCCGAAAAAGTCCGCGGCTGGTGCGCCGATGTCGCGGGGCTGACGCGCTCGGTCGGCAAGCGTGTCCCTTCGGGAAACCTGTCCTGTGTTTGCGGGTTCTCTTCCAACGCCTGGGATCGTCTGTTCGGCAGTCCACGCCCGGCGTCCTTGCACGACTTTCGCGAATTCGGTGTAGAAGGGCGGCGCGCCGTCTCCACGCCTGGCGATCTGTTGCTGCACATTCGTGCCGATCAGATGGACCTGTGTTTCGAGCTGGCAACGCAGTTGATGTCGGCGCTGGACGGCGCCGTGACGGTGACCGACGAAGTACAGGGTTTCCGCTATTTCGACATGCGCAGCATCATCGGTTTTGTCGACGGCACGGAAAATCCGGTCGGTCGCAAAGCCGAGCATTTCACCCTCGTGGGCGATGAAGATCAGCCGTTCAGTGGCGGCAGTTACGTGCTGGTGCAGAAGTACCTGCACAACATGAAGGCGTGGAACGAATTGTCGGTCGAAGCGCAGGAGCGGGTGATCGGGCGCACCAAACTGTCCGATATCGAACTGGACGAGACGGTCAAGCCGAGCAATTCCCACAGTGCGTTGACGACCATCACCAAGGACGGCGAAGAGGTGAAGATCCTGCGCGACAACATGCCGTTCGGCCGACCTGGCGCAGGCGAGTTCGGCACTTATTTCATTGGCTACGCGCGTTCGCCGGAGCCGCTGGAACAGATGCTGGAGAACATGTTTGTCGGCAAGCCGCCGGGCAACTACGACCGGTTGCTGGACTTCAGCACGGCGGTCACTGGCAGCCTTTTCTTTGTGCCTTCGGCGGATTTGCTGGAAGAACTGGCAGAACGATAAAAAAACGGCGGGATCAATCGATCCCGCCGTTTTGCATTTACTTGCCTGCCGCCAGTGCTGGCGTACGCGGCGGCACCAGACGCCTGGAACCGGTCGCTTCGAACGCCGCCGCCAGGCGCAACAGTGTCGAATCGTCATAGGCGCGACCGGCAAACGTCAGCCCCACCGGCATGCCGATGTCGGCCATCACGCCCATCGGCACGGTGACGGTCGGCACGCCGAGGTGGCGGATCGCGAGGTTGCCGTTGGCGACCCAGATACCGTTGCTCCAGGCGATGTCCGCCGAGGCTGGGTTGACGTCGGCGTCGGCCGGGCCCACGTCGGCGTTGGTGGGGAACAGCACGGCGTCGAGGCCGAGGCGATCCATCCAGTCTTCGAGGTCGAGCTTGCGGGTTTTCTCCAGGCCGCGCAGGCCGTCCGGCAGCGTCGGAATCTGATCCCACGGCGTGATACCGCGCTGGGCCATGCGCACGTATTCGTCCATGCCGGCAGCGAGGTCGCCTTCACGGTTGGGCAGGGTGCCAGGGTCGTGGGGGAAGATTTTCGGCCCGTCGACGTCTGCCAGTCGATTGAGTTTCGGGTCGCCGTTGGCGCGCAGGAAATCATCGAACGCCCAGGCCGACAGGTCCCACAGTTCGTGGTGCATGAACTCTTTGGAGACGATGCCGCGATTGAACACGGTCGGCGCGCCCGGACGATCGCCTTCGCAGTTGGAGACCAGCGGGAAATCCACTTCGATCACTTCGGCGCCGGCGGCTTCGAGGGCCTGACGGGCCTGTTTCCACAGATCGATCACCGAAGCGCGGGTGTTGATGCGTTGGCCGGTCGGGCCGCCGATACCCGGCGTTTCGCTGGTGCCGGCTTCAGGGTCGGCGTTGATGTACATGCGCGGCACGCCCAGGCGTTTGCCGGCCAGTGCATCGCTGTTCACTGCCAGATCGAGATAGGAAGCCGGGCGCACCGAGGCGACGCTCGGGATCGGCACCCACGGTTGCAGGCGCCACAGGTCGCCACGGGTGTCGGTGTCTTCGGCGACCACCACGTCGAGCACTTCCAGCAGGTCGGCCATGGTGCGGGCGTACGGCACTACCACGTCCATGGTCGGCGTCAGCGGCCAGTTGCCGCGTACCGAAATCACCCCGCGCGAAGGCGTGTAGGCGCACAGCCCGTTGTTCGAGGCAGGGCCACGACCGCTCGACCAGGTTTCTTCCGCCAGACCGAATGCCGAGAAGCTGGCAGCGGTGGCAGTGCCGGCACCGTTCGATGATCCCGAAGCAAACGGCGCGGTCAGGTAATCAGCGTTGTACGGGCTTTCGGCGCGGCCATAGACCCCGCGCTGCATCCCGCCATTGGCCATCGGCGGCATGTTGGTCTTGCCCAGGCAGATCGCACCGCCCGCACGCAGGCGCTCGATGGTGAACGCATCGCGCTGTGCCACCAGATCGGCGAAGGCCGGGCTGCCGGACGCGGCGGTCAGGCCTTTGACCAGATAGCTGTCCTTGGCGGTGTACGGGATGCCGTCCAGCGGACCGAGGGTTTCGCCCTTGGCACGACGGGCGTCCGAGGCTTGCGCTTCTTTCAGTGCGTCGGGGTTACGCACGATCACCGCGTTCAGCGCAGTGGCGGTTTCAGGGCCATCATAGGCGTCGATGCGCGCCAGATAGGCCTGCACCAATTCAACCGCCGTGGTCTGGCCGGACTCGAGCGCCGCGCGCAATTGGGCAATGGAAACTTCAGTGACTTCGATCATGCTGTTACCGCCGACAGGTTCGCTAAAGGGTGGTTGATCATTGTTATCGTCGAAAGATGTCAAAGGTTCTTGATGGGCGAAACTCTACCCTGAAATTTGCCCAATGGCATGTATAAAGTCGATAAATATCGGTTAATTTCATCGGAAAAACTCTCCCGGCGTCTCGCCGAACTGTTGGCGAAACGCCGCGATAAACGCCGATGTCGAGTCATAACCACAGGCCAAAGCCACGTCGGTGACGCGTTCGCCGCGTTCCAGCGGTGTCAGCGCACCCAGCAGGCGCAGGCGCTGGCGCCAGGTGCGGAAGGTCAAACCGGTATCGCGCAGGAACAGCCGAGTCAGAGTTTTCTCGGTAACGCCGAACTTTTCGCTCCAGTGCGCCAGGGTGGTCTGCTGTTCCGGATGTTGCTCCAGACTCTGATAGATCTGGCGCAAGCGACTGTCCTGCGGCAGTGGCAGCATCAGATCGATGGGCGGCGCATCGGCCAGTTGATCGAGGATCACCTGGGCCAGACGCCCGTGCGGGCCGCTCTGGTCATATTCGACAGGAATCTGACTGAAGGCCCGAATCAGCTCACGCAAAAGATCACTGACCCCGAGCACATGACAACGCTCCGGTGCCCAGCTGGCGACGCTGCAATCGATGTACAGGCTGCGCATTTCCGTGTGCGGCGAACTGAAAACCCGATGCGGTACGCCCGCCGGAATCCACACCGCCCGCTCCGGCGGCGCAACGAAACGACCGACGGCAGTCTGTACCTCGAGCACGCCCTGGATTGCGTAGGACAACTGCACCCACGGATGACTGTGACGGCGAGTCAACGCGCGATTGGGCAGCGATTCGGTGCGCCCATAGAGCGGACGCGGCAGGCTGGGCAGCCCGGGAATGCTGCGTCTGACGCTCTTTTCGTGTCCTTTTGGCGGCATCTGTGGGTTCTTCGGCGTTAGTCGGTAATTTCCAGTCACGTTAGAGTCGCTTCCACGTACTGGCAACCCCCCGGATGAGCAAACCATGACGCGCCCACGATTTTTGCCCGACAACTTCACCTTGACCCTGATCGGCGTGGTGCTGCTGGCCAGCTTCCTGCCCGCCAGCGGTCAGGTCGCGACCGGTTTCGGCTGGCTGACCAACATCGCCATTGCGCTGCTGTTTTTCCTTCACGGCGCCAAGCTGTCGCGGGAATCGATCATCGCCGGCGCCGGCCACTGGCGCCTGCATTTGCTGGTGTTCGGCCTGACCTTTGTCCTGTTCCCACTACTGGGTCTTGCGCTCAAGCCGCTGTTGTCGCCGCTGATCGGTGATCAGCTGTACATGGGCATGCTGTATCTGTGTGCGCTGCCGGCCACGGTGCAGTCGGCGATTGCCTTCACCTCTCTGGCGCGGGGCAACATTCCGGCGGCGATCTGCAGTGCGGCGGCGTCCAGTCTGTTCGGTATTTTCCTCACGCCGCTGTTGGTGACGCTGCTGCTCAACGTCCACGGCGACGGCGGCTCGACCCTCGACGCAATCGTGAAAATCAGCGTGCAATTGCTGCTGCCGTTCATTGCCGGCCAGGTTGCCCGTCGCTGGATCGGCGCCTGGGTCGGTCGCAACAAGAACTGGCTGAAATTCGTCGATCAGGGCTCGATTCTGCTGGTGGTCTACGGCGCGTTCAGCGAGGCAGTGAACGAGGGCATCTGGCACCAGATTCCGGTGATCGACCTGCTGGGGCTAGTGGTGGTGTGCTGCATTCTGTTGGCGCTGGTGCTGCTGGCGTCCACAGTGCTGGGCAAGCTGTTCGGTTTCAGTCTGGAAGACCGCATCACCATTCTGTTCTGCGGTTCGAAAAAGAGCCTGGCCACTGGCGTGCCGATGGCGCAGGTGTTGTTTGCCGGCAGCGCGATTGGCGTGCTGATTCTGCCGCTGATGCTGTTCCATCAGATTCAACTGATGGTCTGCGCGGTGCTGGCGCAGCGCTATGCGAAGCGGCAGGAATCGGTGCCTGAACTGATGGCGCAGGTTGATCCTTGATCCTCATCGAGCGGGCCAGCGGGTATGCAGGAACTCCTGCAAAAACTCGGTGAAGGCCTTGACCTTGGAAGTCATGGCGGCGCGCTCCTGCACGCAGGCGTAGATCTCGAGCGGTGCGGCGCTGGCAAAGGTCGAGCCGCCGCCCGGTTCGAATAAAGAGACCAGTTGACCACTCTCCAGATAGGGCGCGGCAACGAATTCCGCCAGTCGGGTGATTCCGGCACCATGAGCAGCCATTTGCGCCAGGGCGTCGATATCGTCGCTGATGGCGGTCGCATTGATCGCAGCCTCAAAGCGCTGACCCTGCTCAACGAACCACCAGCGCAGTAACCGTCCGTCCAGCGGATAGCGGAACGCCAGACAGGCGTGCTGTTGAAGATCCGCCGGAGTAGAAGGACGACCGGCCTTTTGCAGGTAGTCAGGGCTGGCGCAAATCACGAACGGCACCGTCGCAACCTTGCGCGCGATGATGCCGTCTTCCAGTTGCGGCTCGATGCGCAGACTCAGGTCGATACCTTCGTGGAGGTGATTGATTTTGCGGTCGGTGGTCGAGAGCTCAAGCGTCAACTGCGGGTAGCGTTCGGCAAAACCGGCAATGACCGGGGCCAGTACATGGCGCCCGAACCCGGCGGTGGAGGCGATACTCAAGTGTCCCTGGAGTTGCGTCTGCGCGTGGCTGATGGCGCTCTGCGCGGACTCCAGATCGAGCGCGATACGTTTTACTTTCTCGAAATACACCGAACCGCTCTCCGTCAGCGCCATGCTGCGGGTGGTGCGTTGCAGCAGGCGTGTGTCGAGGTGAGTCTCAAGGCGACCAAGGGTCTGACTGACGGCGGCGGCACTCACCCCGAGGGTTTTGGCGGCGCCGACAATCGATCCCGCCTCAACGACTTTGATAAAACAATCGATTGCACCCAAGAGGTTCATGCGTGGATCCCGGCGAGGATGAATTAATAAGATTTTGTTTATAAATTGCTCACGGCGATCAGTCTAGTTACGGCTTGGCAGACTTGTTAGGGTGCTTGGCGCCTATCCACTTCGGTCAACAAGGACTGACATGAATCAGAGACTATCCCCAAGAACCAAGGCGTTCAGCCCGCGCAAGCTGTCTGCCCGTGCCATGCCGTACGTATTTGCGTTGTACATGGCGACCATCATGGCGTTTCTGATGTCGCTGGTGATCACCGCCTCCAATTTCGGAATTGATGCCGATTACCTTAGCAATGCGCTGCACGCCTACAAACTGGCGATGCCCGTGGCATTTCTGTGCATTCTCGTGGTCCGGCCGATTGTGGTGAAACTGGTCGCACTGACCGTCCACCCGCACGGCTGACCTGGAGGCCGGCTACAAGGCTCCGGAGTATTTCACCGCTGCTGCGGCGCGCGACGGCACGTTGAGCACCCGCAACAACGACGAAACATGAATCCGCACCGTGAACGGCGAAATATCCAGTTCGCGGGCGATTTCCTTGTTGGTCTTGCCCTGGGCGATCAGCCGCAGCACCTCTTGCTGACGCGGGGTGAGGGCGGTGCCGGTGTCCAGCGGCAGCAGGCCGGACGGGGCGAACTTCACCAGCACCTCACCTTCACGAATCGCCCGGATCGCCTGACCGATCTCATCGGGGGCGATGTTCTTGCCGATGAATCCATCGATGCCGGCCGCCATGACGTCGCCGATCAGCGCCTCGTCATCGACCATCGACACAACGATCAGGGTGGTTCGCGGCAAACGCCGGCGCAGTTCCGCGAGCTGGGTCACACAGGTCAGGCCGGGAAAGCGCAGGTCGAGGATCAAGGTGTCAGGCTCATCGCCCACCGGCAGCAGGGCGAGCACGGTGTCGAGGTCGCCGGCTTCTTCGATCAGGGCTTCGGGCAGCAGACGCTGGACGGTGCGCAGCAGCGCTTCGCGAAACAACGGGTGATCGTCGGCTATGATGATTCGGCACGCCATGGCGCAACCCTCCCTGGGTCTGCATTGCTCATGGCATGCACCTTAGCATCGGGCGAAGGCATTGCCTGTTGATTCGTGCGTTTATGACGACTGCTGCACAAGGACGTTCCCCCATGAAGTTCGAAAAGAACACCGAGCTTGACCAGGCCAATCTGCGCATCATCATCGCCAGCATTGCGCTGGTTTACATGGCCGTGCTCGGTTTTTTGCCGGGCCAGCGCTTCGATACTTACCTGCCGGTGGTCACCTACATTTCCCTGTTTCTGCTGGCCTCCGTCGTGCTGCGCCAGGCCATTGTGCGCTGGCCGGGGCATTATCCGGCGCGGCGGATTTTCGGCATGCTCCACGATTACACCGGCACCAGTTTCGGGCTGGTGGTCGGCGGCGAGGCGGCGCTGCCCATCTACGCCGTCATGGTCTGGGTCAATCTCGGCAACGGCATGCGCTACGGCTCGCGCTATCTGGCGATCGCCACGGTGTTGGCGTTGCTGGCGCTGCTGGCGGTCTATCGGTTGACGCCGTACTGGCAGGCGCAACCGTTCATGGTGTTGATGCTGATGATCACCAGCACGGTGATTCCGGTGTATGCGCACCTGCTGCTGGAGCGCACGCGCAAGGCGTCCGAAGAGGCGGTCGCCGCCAACCTTGAAAAATCACGGTTCCTGGCTCAGGCCAGTCATGATCTGCGCCAGCCGATCCACTCCATCGGCCTGTTTACCGCGTGCCTGCGTGAGTCGCGGCTGGGCGAAGAGGAGCGGCGGCTGGTGGACAGCATCGACCGTTCGCTGCTCAACGTGTCGCAGTTGTTTCGTTCGATTCTCGATCTCTACACCCTCGACAACGGGCGGATTCTGCCCCGGTTGCAAACGCTTGAGCTGGGCGAATGGCTGGCGGATCTGATCCGTCAGAACGCCGAAGCCGCACGCTGGGCGGGTGTTGAACTGCGCTTGCGGCCTTGCGAACACTGGGTGCGCACCGATCCGGCGCTGCTCGCGACCATGGTCCAGAACGTGCTCTCCAATTGCTTCAAATACGGTGCGCACCGACCGGTGTTGATCGGTGTGCGCAAGCGCGGCGCGGGGTTGGCCATCGCGATCTATGACCGGGGCAGCGGCATCGCCGAAGAGCATTTGCCCAAGGTGTTCGAGGAGTTTTATCGGGTTCGCCAGTTGCGCGACAAGGACGTCGAAGGTGTGGGCCTGGGGCTGTCGATTGTTCGGCGTCTGGGGCAATTGATAGGTGTTGATGTCGCGATCCGCTCACGGCTGGGGCATGGCACGGCGGTGACCTTGCATGGACTGCCGCTGGCGCCGCCGCAGGTGCCGGTCAATCGGGAGGAGGCCCGACAGGTCGGGTTGCTGACGGGGTTGAAGGTGTGTCTGGTGGAGGATGATCGCAACGTTTTGCTGGCGACTTCGGCGTTACTCGAGCGTTGGGGTTGCGTGGTGCAGGCCGAGCTGAGCGGGCAGGGCCTGGTCACGGACTGCGACATCATCGTTGCCGACTATGACCTCGGCTCCCACAGTACCGGCATCGAGTGCATCGACGAGGTTCGTCGTCAGCGCGGTTATGCGGTGCCGGCCATGATCATCACCGGGCACGACATCGAAAAAATTCAGGCGGCCCTGCACGATCGCCAGATCGCCATTCTGTCCAAACCGATACGCCCGGCCGAGCTGCGCGCGACCCTGCGCGCGCTGCGCGACCGGCAGGCCGAAGCGGTCAGCGCTTACACAGATAGTCCTGCGTGATGGTGGTTTGCAGGCAGTTGTACTGGCCCATGGTGCGGCAGATGTTTTTCTCCGAGCCGGACACTTCGGCGCTCTTGTAGCCCCAGACCTTGCAACGGCCTTCTGCCGCGGCCAACCCTTGAGCGGCGGAGGTTTGCCCGCTTTCGAACTGCCCCAGTTCATAGGAGACCTGGACAACGCCGTCGGTCTTGCTGCCGCCGGTGGCTTCCCATTGCTTGGGGGTGGCGCAGCCGGTGAGAACGACGGCCGCGAGGCTGAGGGTGGCGATGAGTGTTTTCATGGTCGAACGGAATCCTTTACCGGATGAGAAGAGGCGTTGAACGGTTTTCCTGCGCCGGATTACTGGTACGGAATCGGCGACGCGCCTTTGGGCAGGCAGGACAGCGGAGGCGTCATGATGCCCATGCTGGCCACCGCGATGATCGCGCCGCTGGGCAACTCGCAGTTGTATTCGCCGGCGGCGGTGTAGGCGGTGTAGTAGGTCAGCGTGCTGTCGTTGCGGATGTTGCCGATCTTGGTGACCGGTTGGCCGATGACGGTCTGGGCACGTTCGCGCATGCTGTCTTCGGTGGGTTTGGCGGTCTGGCAACCGCTGGCGCCGAGGAGCAGGGCACCGAGAACTGTAATCTTGGCGAGGCTGAGCTGAAGTTTCATGGTGTTTCTTCCTTGGTGTTGTTGTTTTTCCAGGCACAACGATCCCGCGCACTGCACAGCGGCAATGTTGGGGAGCGTCGGGGGTTGCGAGGGAATATAACGCCAGGGAACGGGGTGGTCGATTAGCACAAATGTGCTAGTGCGGCGCAACCAGCGGTGGGCTGATTGCGCCGATAGCGGTTATTGAGGGCTGTTGAACTGGTCGGAATAGCTGCCGCTCATGAGGGCGGAAGCCACCTGGTCCGAACCGACGCCTGCGCGGGAGTAGGCGAGTCGGTTGGCACCGACCTTGTCTGCGCCATCGGCGGCGAGAGCGCCTGCGCCGACGTGGTCGGAGCCGTCAGAGGCAACGGCCCGAGCGCCGACATGATCTGCGCCGTCAGAGGCGACGGCCCGAGCGCCGACATGATCTGCGCCGTCAGAGGCGACGGCCCCGGCGCCGACATGATCCGCGCCGTCAGAGGCGACAGCCCCGGCGCCGACATGATCTGCACCGTCAGAGGCGACAGCCCCAGCGCCGACATGATCCGCGCCGTCAGAGGCGACGGCCCGAGCGCCGACATGATCTGCGCCGTCAGAGGCGACGGCCCCAGCGCCGACATGATCTGCACCGTCAGAAGCGACGGCCCCGGCGCCGACATGATCCGCGCCGTCAGAGGCAACGGCGCCTGCGCCGACATGATCTGCACCGTCAGAGGCGACGGTCCCGGCGCCGACATGATCCGCGCCGTCAGAGGCGACGGCCCCAGCGCCGACATGATCTGCGCCGTCAGAGGCTACGGCCCCCGCCCCCACATGATCCGCCCCATCCGACGCCAATGCCTGCGCCTGCGCAGCCCAGACACTGGGCATTGCCACTGTTGCCGCAACTGCCAGGACGAGGCCCGGCCAAAGCGTGTGCTTCATGATGTTCTCCACGCCCCATCAGCCACACAGCAACCGAGCTTCCCCGTCATTCGTTCATTGGCGGAAGGCTCGTCGGCCCGGGGTCAACCAGATGATTGGTGAGTGGCACGGGGGCACCGGAAGGTGCACGGGTGTCGACGGTTTACAGGAAATCTGGACAGCGAACTGAAAAGTATAGTTCGCCCTTGGCGGGAGGCAGGCTGAAGGGTCGTGAAGGCGATAGTCGGTTAGCTTCCTTGCAGGCCGGCGCTTGAAAACAATCAGTCTAAAAACCGCGTAGCGCAATGCAGCGTGTTTGCTAGGCTCAAGAATGTAGGCGAAGACGCAGACTGATGCGCAAGCGGATAGCAAGGGGACGTGGGGCGCGTTCCGAAGGGTACACGGTTAGAAAGATCTCCGCGCTGAGATCCAGCCCTTATGCCGTGTGAAGCAGCCGAGACCGTACCCCTTTCAATTTGGTCCGGTACTGTGAGAAGCCTGATAAACCTTGTAAGCCAGAGACCAGCACTGGCCGCCTACTCGAACACCAAAGCCCGCCTTGTGCGGGCTTTGACGTTTTCGGGCGTTAAATGCTGGCCAGCGCCTGCGCCAGATCGGCACGCAGGTCTTCGATGTCCTCGACGCCCACCGACAGACGCACCAGGCTGTCACCGATGCCGAGCTTGGCGCGGGTTTCGGCCGGGATGGTCGCGTGGGTCATGATCGCCGGGTGTTCGATCAGGCTTTCCACACCGCCAAGGCTTTCGGCCAGGGCGAAGATCTGCACGTTCTCCAGGAAGCGCCGGGCGCCTGCCAGATCACTGTTCAGATCCAGGGAAATCATTCCGCCGAAACCACGCATCTGACGCTTGGCCAGTTCGTGCTGCGGGTGGGATTCCAGACCCGGGTAGTAGACGCGTTTGACCTGCGGTTGCTGTTCCAGCCAGCGCGCCAGATCCAGTGCGTTGCTGCAATGACGCTCCATACGCAGCGCCAGCGTCTTCACGCCACGCAGGGTGAGGAACGCGTCGAACGGGCCGGAGATAGCACCGACTGCGTTCTGCAGAAAGCCCAGACGCTCGGCCAGCGCAGGATTGTCGCCAACCACGGCAATCCCCCCGATCACGTCGGAGTGACCGTTCAGGTATTTGGTGGTCGAGTGCAGCACGATGTCGAAACCCAGTTCCAGCGGACGCTGGATCCACGGGCTGGCGAAGGTGTTGTCGGCCACGCAGATGATCCCGCGCGCCTTGCAGATACGGGCGATGGCGGCGAGGTCGGACAGACCCAGCAGCGGGTTGGTCGGGCTCTCCACGATCACCATGCGCGTGTCGTCCTGCAACGACGCTTCGAACGCCGACAGATCCGCCAGATCGACGTAGCTGAAACGATGCCCGGCACTGCGCTGACGCACCTTGTCGAAGAGACGGAACGTGCCGCCGTACAGGTCATTGCCGGACACGATGTGCGAGCCGGCGTCGAGCAGTTCGAGCACGGTGGAAATCGTCGCCAGCCCGGACGCGAAGGCGAACGCCCGGGTGCCGCCCTCCAGATCCGCCACGCAGCGCTCCAGGGCAAAACGCGTCGGGTTGTGCGAGCGGCCGTAGTCAAAACCCTTGTGCACGCCGGGGCTGTCTTGCAGGTACGTGGAGTTGGCGTAGATCGGCGGCATCAGCGCGCCGGTGGTCGGGTCCGGCGTTTGCCCGGCGTGGATCACGCGGGTGGCGAAGCCTTGTTGACGGGCGTTCTTGTCATGCTGGCTCATGCCAGGGATCTCCGTAATTGATTGAGCATGTCGACGCGGGTGATCAGGCCGTGGAAGCCTGAGGCGTCGGCGATGATGGCCACCAGGCCGCTGCTGAGCACGGCTTCCAGTTCAGCCAGCGTGGCGCCGGGGGCGAGGGTTTGCAACTTGTCGGTCATCGCGCTGGCGACGGGTTTGCTGAAGAGGGAGGCGTCTTCGTGTACGCGCACCAGAATGTCCGACTCGTCGATCACGCCGACCAGTTGCTTGCCATCCACCAGCACCGGCAGTTGCGAAACATCGGCCAGGCGCATGCGCTGGAACGCGGTCATCAGCGTATCGTCCGGGCCGACGCTGACGACTTTGCCGTCTTCGAAGCGTCGGGCGATCAGATCGCGCAGGTCGCCGTAGCGTTTGCGCTGCAGCAGGCCCTGATCGGTCATCCACTGGTCGTTGTAGACCTTCGACAGATATCGGGTGCCGGTGTCGCAGACGAAGCTGACCACGCGTTTCGGCTCGGTCTGTTCGCGGCAGTAGCGCAGCGCGGCAGCGAGCAGGGTGCCGGTGGACGAACCACCGAGAATGCCTTCGGCTTTCAGCAGCTGGCGCGCGTGATCGAAGCTTTCCTCGTCGCTGATCGAGTAGGCGCTGCGCACGCTCGACAGGTCGGTGATCGACGGAATGAAGTCCTCACCGATGCCTTCCACTGCCCAGGATCCGGCGGTGCCCAAGTGCTTGCTGCGGCTGTATTCAGCCATCACCGAACCGACCGGGTCGGCCAGGATCATTTCCAGATCCGGTTGTACGCGCTTGAAGAAGCGGGTCAGGCCGGTCAGCGTGCCGGCCGAGCCAACGCCAACCACGATCGCGTCCAGGTCATGCTCGGTCTGGGCCCAGATTTCCGGCCCGGTGCTGCACTCGTGGGCCAGCGGGTTGGCGGGGTTGTTGAACTGGTCGGCGAAGAACGCGCCGGGAATGTCCTTGGCCAGACGCGCGGCGACATCCTGGTAATACTCGGGATGACCCTTGCCGACATCGGAGCGGGTGATGTGCACTTCGGCGCCCATGGCCTTGAGGTGCAGGACTTTCTCGGTGGACATTTTGTCCGGCACCACCAGCACGACGCGGTAGCCCTTGGCGCGGCCGACCAGGGCCAGGCCCAGACCGGTGTTGCCGGCGGTGGCCTCGACGATTGTGCCACCGGGTTGCAGGCGACCGTCGCGCTCAGCGGCGTCGATCATGGCCAGACCGATGCGGTCCTTGATCGAGCCGCCGGGGTTCTGTGATTCGAGTTTGAGAAACAGGGTGCAGGGACCGGTATCGAAGCGGGTGACTTGTACCAGCGGCGTATTGCCGATCAGCCCAAGTACGGCAGGGCGTGAATCCTTTGACATCTCTTCACCTCTTTGTGGTGTTGATCGCGTTCCATTCGCGGGGAAAAAGCTCGCGTGCAACATAGGCTCAGACCTGAGCTGTCGCAACCTTTATACAGCCGGAAATACTGCCATTTCGATCTAACGATAGAACGAAATCGGAGAGGTGAAGGAAGTGATTTGCAGGGGTTTATACGCAGGCGTCATCGAGTATTGAAAGGGCGTCTTCAGCGTCACGAAGCGCTTGATCCGGTAGTAAAAATCTTGCAGCGAAAAATGCTGATTGATGCTCGTCAGAACCAGTCTCCGGTGCCGGGAAGATTTTTTCTCAGCGACTTACCGGGTATGCAGCGTTTGCAATCCCGAGCGACACACGATTAATATACGATCCATATACACTTCGTATCGGATATTGCCATGGGCATCGTAAAGATTTCAGAGGACATGCACGAGAATCTGCGCATTTCCAGCAACGCACTCAGCCGCTCGATCAACGCGCAGGCCGAACACTGGATGCGCATCGGCATGCTCGCCGAGCTGTATCCAGACCTTGATCACCACGCCATTTGCCGGTTGCTGATTCGCGCCGAGCAGTCGGGCGGTCTGGATCTGCAGCAAGTCTGCGCACTGGCGGATGCCGCGCAGAACGCCTCGGTCAAAGAGGCGGTAAAGGCATGAGAAACCCGATCAAGATCAACACCCAGGCCGAAATCGCTCAATCCCGCGAGGCCGGCAGACTGGCCGCCGAGGTGCTGGCGATGCTGGTGCCGCACGTCAAGGCTGGCGTCACCACCGATCAACTCGACCAGTTGTGCAACGACTACATCGTCAATGTGCAGAAAGCCATTCCGGCCAACGTCGGTTACCACGGCTTCCCGAAAACCGTCTGCGCGTCAGTCAACGAAGTGGTCTGCCATGGAATTCCTTCGAAGCGCGTGCTGAAGGACGGCGACATCGTCAACCTCGATATCGCGGTGATCAAGGACGGCTGGTTCGGCGACACCAGCCGCATGTACGTGGTCGGCAAGCCGACGCCCGAGGCGCGGCATCTGATCAAGACCACTTACGACGCCATGTGCGCCGGCATCCGCGTGGTGCGTCCGGGCGCTACGTTGGGTGACATCGGTCATGCGATCCAGACGTTGGCGGAAAAAGAAGGGTTCAGTGTGGTGCGCGAGTATTGCGGGCACGGGATCGGCAAGGTTTATCACGATGAACCGCAGGTGCTGCATTACGGTTATCCGGAGCAGGGCATGAAGCTGAAGGCGGGGATGATCTTTACCATTGAGCCGATGCTCAATGCTGGCAAGCGGCATGTGAAAAGTCTGGCGGATGGCTGGACGGTGGTGACCAAGGATCAGTCATTGTCGGCGCAGTGGGAGCATATGGTGGCGGTGACGGAGGACGGGTTTGAAGTGTTGACGGCTTGGCCTGATCAGATTGAGGGGTTTGCGGCTATCAAGTGAGACCGAGTCGGCCGCTGGCCCTCACCCCAGCCCTCTCCCGGGGGGAGAGGGAGCCGATTGGGGAATATTCGAGAAGTACGCCGACCTGAAAGCTCCGCAGTGAATCCATAATCGCCGCCGACCAGAATGCTGTGCCGAATCCATAATCAACTCGGTTTTTCAGGTCGATGTACAGCGCAAGACACCTCGGTCGGCTCCCTCTCCCTCCGGGAGAGGGCTGGGGTGAGGGCGGGCAGGCGACTCGGTGTTAATGAGCCCCCGCCGCTTTGTTCAAATCGCTCTCCGCCCACTCTGTATAGACGCATGCATCCGCCGTCGCCCAACGCACCCGAACCGGATCTCCAGCCCTCAGCGGCATCCCCGCCGCCGACAACGCCTTCACCGTCATCGAAGTCCCGCCTGACGTCACCACACTGCACGTCTGACTCTCACCCAGAAACAACACCTCGACCACCTTCGCCGAAACCTCGTTCCAACCCGCCGCCAGCGGTTCATCGATCGCCTGCTGCACACTCAACGCCAAAGCCTTTTCCGGACGCACCATCAGCAAAACATCCTGCCCGGTCTGCAATCCGGCAGTCAGGCGAATCGACAGCGACTGCCCCTCAAAACTCGCCGCCGCATTGCCCTGCGCCTTGAGCTTGAGAAAGTTCGAGTTACCCAGAAACGACGCCACAAACGCATTCGGCGGATTCTGATAAAGGTCATAACCGCTGCCGAGCCCGACAATCTTGCCGTGACTGAAAATCGCGATGCGCTGGGACAGGCGCATGGCTTCTTCCTGGTCGTGGGTCACGTAGACGATGGTGATGCCGAGGCGGCGGTGCAGTTGGCGCAATTCGTCCTGAAGGTCTTCGCGCAGTTTCTTGTCCAGCGCACCGAGCGGTTCGTCCATCAGCAGAATGCGTGGCTCGTAAACCAGAGCGCGAGCGATGGCGACCCGTTGCTGCTGGCCGCCGGACAGTTGCGAAGGGCGGCGATGGGCGAATTGTTCGAGCTGCACCAGTTTCAGCATCGCATCGACGCGCTTGTCACGTTCAGCGGCGGCGAGTTTGCGGATCGCCAGCGGGAACGCAATGTTGTCGCGCACCGACAGATGCGGGAACAGCGAATAACGCTGGAACACCATGCCGATGTCGCGCTTGTGCGGCGGCACGTTGACCAGCGACTGGCCGTTGACCAGGATCTCGCCGCTGCTCGGGGTTTCGAAGCCGGCGAGCATCGACAGCGTGGTGCTTTTGCCCGAGCCGCTGGAGCCGAGGAAGGTGAGGAATTCGCCGTCCTTGATGTCCAGCGAAATGTTGTCCACGGCCGCGAAATCGCCGTAGTGCTTGTTCAGGTTGCGCAGGCTGACCAGGGGTTTGTCGTTCTGCTGGGATGCGTCTTTGATCACGGCACTCATGTCGTACTCCTGGGCGCTCAGGCGCTGATTTCGTTGCGCCGGCGCAGGGCGGCGGCGATCACCATGACCAATACCGACAGGCCGATCAGCAGCGTCGAGGCGACGGCGATCACGGGCGTCAGGTCCTGGCGCAGGGTGGTCCACATTTTCACGGGAAGGGTTTGCAGGGTCGGGCTGGCCATCATCACGCTGAGCACCACTTCGTCCCACGAAACCAGGAAGGCGAAGAGGGCGCCGGCCACCATCCCCGGGCGAATCGCCGGGAAGGTCACCTTGAACACCGCTTGCAGGCGTGACGCACCGCAGATCACCGCCGCGTCTTCAATCGACTGATCGAACAGCTTCAGCGAATTGATGATCGAGATGATGGTGAACGGCAGCGCGACGATCACATGGCTGACGACGAAGGCAAACATCGTCCCGGTGTAGCCGAGCTTGAGGAACAGCGCGTACACCGCCACGGCGATGATCACCAGCGGCACGATCATCGGCAGGGTGAACAGACCGTAGAGCATTTCCCGGCCGGGGAAGCGTCCGCGTACCAGCGCAAAGGCCGTCGGCAAACCGAGGGCGACGGCGCAGATTGTGGTCAGCACCGCGACCTTGAGGCTGGCCAGTGCTGCGCTCATCCAGTCGGCGTTGGAGAAGAACTGCACGTACCATTTCAGCGTCCAGCCCGGTGGCGGGAACACCAGCCACTGGGACGAACCGAACGACAGCAGGACGATGAACACGATCGGCAACAACAGGAACAGGCCGATCAGCCCGGTGGTGAAATACAGGCCGAAGCGCATCCGGCGACTCATGGCATTGGGCGTCAGGAGCATCTCGGCTTACCTCGCGTTACTGGCGCCAACCGGGGATTCCGGTTGCAGCTTCAGGTAGACGTAGAACAGCACCAGCGTGATGACGATCAGCAACGCGGCGCCGGCGCTGGCCAGGCCCCAGTTGAGGAACGACTGCACCTGCTGAATGATGAATTCCGGCAGCATCATGTTCTGCGCCCCGCCCAGCAGCGCCGGAGTGACGTAGTAACCGAGCGACATCACGAACACCATCAACCCACCGGACGCCAGACCCGGCCGGCACAGCGGCAGGAACACCCGGAAGAAGTTGGTCCAGGGACTCGCGCCACAGATCGAACCGGCCTGCAGGATCATCGGGTCGATGGCCTGCATGGTCGCCTGCAACGGCAGCACGATGAACGGGATCATGATGTAGCTCATGCCGATCACCACCCCGGTCAGGTTGTGCACCATTTCCAACGGCTGATCGATGATGCCCAGCGCCATCAGCGCCTTATTGATGACGCCCGAAGCCTGCAACAGCACCAGCCACGAATAGGTGCGGGCGAGGAGGCTGGTCCACATCGACAGCAGCACGATGTTGAGGATCCAGCGGCCCCAGCCCCGTGGCACCAGGGTGATTGCCCAGGCCAGCGGAAAGCCCAGCAGCAGGCTGAACACCGTCACCAATCCCGCCACCGAAAAGGTGTTGAACAGCACACGGGCATACGCCGAGTTGGCGAACAGTTGTTCATAGTTGCCAAGGCCCGGCACCGGCTCCAGCACGCCGCGCAGCAACAAGCCAATCAGCGGTGCGAGAAAGAACAGACCGAGGAACAACAGCGCCGGCGCGAGATTGCCGGCGCCGCGCCAGCGTTGCTTGAGGGACGGGGCTTGCGCCATTGCACTCGCCTTGCCGGATGCCAGGCCGGTAGCGCTCGCGGCGCTCCCGGTGGCAGTGGAGGGACGGGACGCGGTGGCCGCCATTTTCATTTGACCAGCCATTCGTTCCACCGTGTCGCGATGGCCGGACCGTTCTTGGCCCAGTACGCGAAATCAAGAGTGATCTGATCCTTAGCGTAGGCAGTCGGCAGGTTCGGGGCCAGCGTCGAATCCAGACGCTGCACACTGTCGACGTTGACCGGGGCGTAGGCGGTCAGGTTGGAGAAGTCGGCCTGGCCCTTCGCGCTACTGGCGCTGGCCAGGAACTTCATCGCCGCGTCCTTGTTTTTCGCGCCCTTTGGCACCACCAGAATGTCGGCCATGACCAGGTTCTGTTTCCAGCTCACGCCGACCGGTGCGCCGTCTTCCTGCAGGGCGTGAATCCGGCCGTTCCAGAACTGCCCCATGCTCGCTTCACCGGAGGCCAGCAGTTGCTGCGACTGCGCGCCGCCGCCCCACCAGACGATGTCTTTCTTGATGGTGTCGAGTTTCTTGAAGGCGCGATCGAGGTCCAGCGGGTAGAGCTTGTCGGCTGCTACGCCGTCGGCGAGCAGGGCCAGTTCAAGTACGCCGGGGCTTGGCCATTTATAGAGGGCGCGTTTGCCGGGGAAAGTCTTGGTGTCGAACAGCGCGCTCCAGTCCTGCGGCTTGTTGGCGCCGAGCTTGCCCTCGTTGTAGCCGAGGACGAAGGAGAAGAAGAACGAGCCGACGCCGTGGTCGCTGACAAAACGCGGGTCGATCTTGTCGCGCTGGATCTGTTTGAAATCGAGGGGTTCGAGCAGGCCTTCGGCGGCGGCGCGCAGGGCGAAGTCAGCTTCGACATCGACCACGTCCCATTGCACGTTGCCGCTCTCGACCATGGCCTTGAGTTTGCCGTAGTCGGTCGGGCCGTCCTGCACGACGGTGATGCCGCTGGCCTTGCTGAACGGATCGGCCCAGGCCTGTTTCTGCGCATCCTGGGTGCTACCGCCCCAGCTGACAAAGTTCACACTCTCGGCGGCCATCGCGGCCTGACCGGTCACGCTCAGCAGTCCCGCGAAAAAGATCGCGGTTGCAGCTTTGTTCAACACCATTTTTACGCCCTCATTGTTGTGTTTTTGAGCGGGCTTGCGTTGTTGCCCGCCTGTCGGGAGCAGTAGCTGGACGGTTTTTCAGGTCGTCCGGTCTATGGAATATCATATTATGGTATTCCAAACTTTGTGCAAGCACTTTGCCGTACCGGCTATCTGGCGGCTTATGGTTTTTGAGGTGTTCGATGTGGGGATTTTGGCTGAATTTTAGATCCAACCCCTCACCCCAGCCCTCTCCCGGAGGGAGAGGGAGCAGATCTCTATGCTGTTCAAAACTCGAGTTCGACTCTGAGTTTCAGGTCGATGTATAGCGGTAAAACAACTCGGTCGGCTCCCTCTCCCTCTGGGAGAGGGCTGGGGTGAGGGCAGCATTAGCCGCTTGAAATGCAACATCGAATCACTCGGTGAACGGAATGCTCTCAACCACCTCAAGATCGTAGCCAGTCAACCCGGCATATTTCAGCGGCGGCCCCAAGTGGCGAAGCTTGCCGACGCCCAGATTCTGCAGAATCTGCGCCCCGGTGCCGACTTCCGAATAGATCCGCGATTGCGAGCGACTGAACTGCCGAGGCGGCTGAGTCAGTTGCGGAATGCGCTCCAGCAACGCCTGCGAAGACTCATGATTGGCCAGCACCACCACAACGCCATGCCCTTCGGCAGCGACCCGTTGCAGCGCCGCCCACAACGTCCAGTTCGTCGGCCCGCTGTACTCGGCACCCACCAGATCCCGCAGCGGATCGATCACGTGCACGCGCACCAGCGTCGGCTCTTCACGGCGCAGCTCACCCATGACCATCGCCATGTGCACGCCGCCCTCGATGCGATCTTCGAAAGTGATCAAACGGAAGGTGCCATGCACCGTCGGCAGTTCCCGCTCGCCGATGCGCTCGATGGTGTGTTCGGTGCTCAGGCGATAGTGGATCAGGTCGGCGATGGTGCCGATCTTGATCCCGTGCTTGCGCGCGAAGATTTCCAGATCCGGGCGACGGGCCATGGTGCCGTCGTCGTTCATCACTTCGACGATCACCGAGGCCGGCGTGAAACCCGCCAGCCGCGCCAGATCACAACCAGCCTCGGTGTGACCGGCACGGGTCAGCACGCCACCTTCCTTGGCGCGCAACGGAAAGATATGACCGGGCTGCACCAGGTCTTCTGCGCGTGCGTTCGGCGCCACCGCAGCGGCCACCGTACAAGCGCGGTCAGCGGCGGAAATCCCGGTAGTCACGCCGACCGCCGCTTCGATGGAGACCGTGAACGCGGTGCTGAACACGCTGCCATTGCTCGGCACCATCTGCTCCAGCCCGAGACGCTGGCAATGATCGTCAGTCAACGTCAGGCAGATCAGCCCCCGAGCCTCACGGGCCATGAAACTGATCGCCTCGGACGTGCAACGGTCGGCGGCCAGCAGCAGGTCACCTTCGTTTTCCCGGTCTTCGTCATCGACCAGCAACACCATTTTGCCGAGGCGATAATCTTCGATGATTTCTTCGATGCTGTTGAAGGCCATGCTGGACTCTCGATGTGGATGAAATTCGTGGTATACCATAATACAAAATCAACCAAGAGGTCACTATGAAGGCGTACTGGATTGCTCACGTGGACATCACCGATCCCGATCACTACAGCCAATACACCCAGCGCGCGCCGAAAGCGTTCGCCGAATTCGGCGCGAAGTTTTTAGCCAGAGGCGGGCGCAGCGAAGCGATGGAAGGCAGGGCGACGCCGCAGCGCAGCGTGGTGATCGAGTTCGACAGCTACGAGCAGGCGGTGGCGTGCTATCGCTCGGCGGCGTATCAGAAAGCGAAGAGCTACCGTGAGGAGTGGGCGCGGGCAGAGATTGTCATCGTTGAAGGGATGGCGCCGTAAGCGCTTGTTTACGATTCCAGAGGAACTGGCGAATCGATGGTGGCTGCGATCTTTTGATGCTCTTTTTCGTGATCAGAAGATCGCAGCTATCAGCGGTTAAGGACTGTGATTCGTTGCTCAGCCTTGTGCTTGAATCTTCCGCCCTAATACGTCCATTACATCACAGCCATCACGAAGCAAAATCGCTGCTGCGTGGGCGAGTTGCTGCACATCGACACCCTTGGCAGCTGAAATATCCAGGCTGGCGAGGCTTTCCATCATCTGTGTAGCTGCCAAAAACCTGCTCGCCGCGCTGCTGTGCAAAACGTCCAGCGGCGCCTGTGTTGAGACCAGGAGCACTGGAATGCTGTCTTCGTTGTGGGTCATTGAAATGTGGGTATTCATACGCCAGCACCTGCCTGAAGATTGCCTGTGAAGGTTCTTCTCAGCGCTATCGACATATTGTCGACCAGGAATTGTCTGAGTCGATCGCGGCGAGTGTAGGGGATGAGTTCTATGGTCGATTCCGTCATGGGTGTAGCTCCGTAAGATCCAGTAGAGCTGCCACAAAAACGCCGTCAAACGAAATTGGGTGGCAACTGTGCGTGGGTTGACGGACCGGCTCTCACGGACACCGGCGCACCCGAAGATGCCCCGCGCACAGTCGCCATAAAGAATGCATCGGACACAGGAGTGCTCGAGCAGAGAAGGCTATGCACGTCGTGAGAAGATTACGGGCCGTCAAACCCGATCACGAATGAGTCGTGACAGGCGTGAGGATAGGGAGTGGGGCTAGGGCCGTCAACCAGCGGCACGCCGGAAAACGCAACCAGTCCTGTAAGCCGGTTCCGTTTCGTATTTTGCTCGTTCAGGAGTGATCAAGGATCGGTTACTATCCAGCCATTGTGACGTTCAAAGGAGAGAAACGATGGCAGGAAAGCCAGTCGCACGACTTGGAGACCCAGGAAGTCACGGCGGAAATATCACCACTGGATCGAGCCCTATTTTCGTTAACTCAATGCCTGTTGCTTTGGTAGGAGACACATATTCCTGCCCGGTTCACGGCAGTAATCCCATAACGACGGGTGCTCCTCACGTGTTCGGTCTGGGAAAAGATGTAGCACACGTAGGCTCGCAGACAGCCTGCGGAGCGACGATCACTGCCGGGTCTCCCGATACCTTCGTGGGTGAATCCGGTGGGGGGGCGCCCACTAGCTTTTTCTCGCAGTTCCTGAAAGAAAAGACGTTTGTCGAGTTTCAGTTGCTGAACGATAGAGATGAGCCTGTTGCCAACGAGGCGTACGAACTGACACTCCCCGATGGAACGTTGATGACAGGTGTCCTTGACGAAAACGGCTTCGTGCATGTTGCAAACATCCCTAGGGGAAGTTGCAGTATTAAATTCCCGAAACTTGAAGATACGGAACATCTTTAATGGTTCAGCCTACTAAAACTACCAGCACGACACAGGCAGCAAAAAGTACAGGCGCATCGGGGAAAACTACAAAAACCAACCAAGTAGTCGTGTCGGGTGCATATATGGAGATACTTGTGGGTGGCCCTTACACCCGTGACAAGGAAGAGCATCCTTTCGGACATGCTGCTTTACACGTAGTGGTTGGTTCTAAAGACATCACCTATGACTTTGGGCGCTATGGAAAAACCTGGGGGACGTTTGATAGCGAAGGGGAGGGAGTGCTGAACGTTTGGACATCCTTCAAAGCGTACATCTCGGGTGAGAACAGCTTGGGGCGCACAACAACTGGATTTGTTTATTTTTTGGATAGTGCAACCGCTGAGGCCGTTATCGCTCACTTCGACGGTATTGTCGCCCAGAAAAAGGAGCTGAGAAGAAAGACAGCAACGTCTGCGCGCTATGTATTGCCGTCCAACTATCATCCAACCACCAATAACTGCACAACTGTAACGATAGCGGGAGCCAAAATTTCGGGTAAGCCAATCGTGCAGAATCCGTCCAAATATAGCGAAATGCGTGGATTGTCATTCCTGGAAAGGCAGGCTGCGCGCACGCAGACCAAACCTCAGGACGGGATTTTCATGCCTGCGGATTTACAAGCCATGCTCGAAGGGAATACTGAGGCGCACTATGATAAAAAGAATGTTTACAAATAGGCAGATTGGCTTTTGGCTGACGGCGGCCTTATTTGTAAATGCAGTCTTTATGGCTTTTCTGATTTTTGGCGATACTGCAAAGGAACACACTATGAAGATGATTAAAACTAAAGAGCCACTGCTGATCGAAGGGCAAGGTGGCGATGACAATTACTATGTCCTGCCGATGGGAACAACGCTATATCACGATAAAAGCTTTCCTGAAGGGCACGATCGTTATGTTGTGTATCTGAATCACAAAGGTGCCATTGCCCACGAAGAAGTCCCAATGAAACCTGAATATGGCGGTTCTTTTATCGATCCTCTTTGGCTGGCCAATATTGATGCCGATACCTTGAAAGACATTTTCAAGCGTTTCCCGCTCTCCAAGAAAGACATCTCCGCTGCTCTCAAAGCCAATGAAATCACCAAAGATGATCTGGCGGATATCATTCGTGCGATGCCGGACTGAGCACCTATCTACCGAGGAATCGGGCCGGGCTCTGTATCTCTTGCAAGTGACGGCTGATCAACGCATGAAATGAATCTTGCCGCTGTCGTCGTTGCCCATGTACATGCCATACACCCCGGCCTGGCGTTCCTCGATGTAGCGTTCGAGGATCTGCCGGATCGCCGGGTAGTAGATCTGCTCCCACGGGATGTCTTCCGGGGCGAAGAATTTGCAGGCGAGGGTTTCCGGGCCGTACTCGCCAGTGATTTCCAGTGCGAGGGCGCGGAAGATGATGTAGACCTCGCTGATTTTCGGCACGCTGAAGATCGAATAGGGCGAGACGATTTCCGCGCGTACGCCGCTTTCTTCCCGGACTTCGCGCAGGGCGGCCTGTTCAGTGGTTTCGCCGCTTTCCATGAAACCGGCGGGCAGGGTCCAGGTGCCCGGGCGCGGGGGAATCGCCCGTTGGCACAAGAGGTATTTGCCGTCCTGCTCGATGATGCAGCCGGCGATGATTTTCGGGTTCACATAGTGGATGTAGCCGCAGCCGCGGCACATCAGGCGCTCGTGCGTATCGCCCGGCGGCACCTGCTGACCGAGGTCGGCGCCACCGCATTTCGGGCAAAAGCTCGGGCTGAACATGTCAGTGACCTATGCGTGGTTCTTTCAGCGCGATGGGCAGGGTGATGGCCGGTGTGGCGCCGGTCTCTTCCTGTTTGCGCTTCAGATAATCGAGGGCCACGGCAGCGGCGGCGCGGACGTGATCGACGCAGGCCTGATGCGCCGCGAGTGCGTCGCCGCTCTTGATCGCCTCGACCATTTTTTCCATTTCCTGGTTGCTCGCGCCACGACGGTTTTCCTGGGACACCGAGGTCGCCCGCAGGTAGCTGATGCGCGCCTGCAACTGACGCAACTGGGTGGCCGCGACATGGTTGCCCGAGCCTTCCAGCAGCACGTCGTAGAAACCCTGCACCGAGTCGATCACCTGCTGCAGTTCGCCGTCCTTGAGCGCCTTGCGGTTCTCGTCGAGGGCTTTTTCCAGGGCCTTGATGTCCTTGGCCTTGGCGCGCAGGGTAAACAACTGGACGATCAGGCCTTCGAGCACGCAGCGCAGTTCATAGATGTCGACGGCATCGGCGAGGGTGATGATCGCCACGCGCGGGCCCTTGGCGTCAGCGAACTCCACCAGACCTTCGGATTCCAGGTGACGCAAGGCTTCACGCACCGACGTACGGCTCACGCCCAGGCGATCGCACAGATCGCGCTCCACCAGGCGGTCGCCCGGCAGCAGCTGGAAGTTCATGATGGCGCTTCGCAGTTTATCCAGCACGATTTCGCGCAGGGTGACGGGGTTGCGATTGACCTTGAAGCTGTCGTCGAGTGGCAGGCGTTTCATGGGGTCCGCTCTTTAAGGTGGCTGTCCATGCCAGACGGGCATCAAAACAGCCGAGGGGTTAACTGGAGGCCTCGGCGTCGGCTTCGGCGAAGGCTTCACGGGCGAGCCGGAAACTGTCCACGGCTGCCGGGACGCCGCAATAAATACCGACCTGAAGCAGAATTTCGCGTATTTGCTCACGACTCAGGCCGTTACGCAAGGCGCCGCGCACATGCAGTTTCAGTTCGTGCGGGCGGTTGAGCGCCGAGATCATCGCCAGGTTGATCATGCTGCGCTCCTTGAGCGACAGGCCTTCACGTCCCCAGACGTGGCCCCAGCAGTATTCGGTGACCATTTCCTGCAGCGGGCGGGTGAAGTCGTCGGCATTCTCGATCGAGCGCTGCACATAGGCTTCGCCCAGTACCTGGGTGCGGATCTTCAGGCCTTGCTCGTACTTTTCGTTGCTCATGTGTTTCTCCGCTCAACCCAGTGTCGGCAACGCGCCGAGCTTGCCCTTGTGATAAATCATCGGCGTCACCGGCTGCTCCGGCAGGATCAGGTTCTTCACCGCGCCAACGATGATCGCGTGATCGCCACCGTCGTATTCGCGCCACAGTTCGCATTCGATGATCGCCGTGGCCTTGGCGAGGATCGGGTTACCGAGCTCGCTCAAGTGCCACTCGATGCCGTTGGCCTTGTCCTTGCCTTTGCCGGCGAAAGCATAGGCCTCGGCGGTCTGGTCGGCGGACAGCAAATGGATCGCGAAACGCTTGCTGTCGCGCAGCACCGGGTAGGTGTCGGAGGCGTAGTTGGGGCAGAACAGCACCAGCGCCGGATCAATCGACAGCGCACTGAAGGCGCTGGCGGTGATGCCGACGATGCCGCCGTCCGGGTCGAGGGTGGTGACCACCGTGACCCCGGACGGAAACGAGCTCATGACGTCTTTGTAAATGCCGGGTTCGATCATGTCGCAGGACTCCTAACGCATCACAAACGGATCAGGCATCGGCGCCTGGGAGAGGTTGATCCACACCGTTTTCAGTTCGGTGTAGGCCAGCACCGAATCGATGCCGCTTTCGCGTCCATAGCCACTGTTCTTGAAGCCGCCGATCGGTGCCATCGCCGACACCGCGCGGTAGGTGTTGACCCAGATAATTCCTGAACGCACGTCCCGGGCCAGGCGATGGGCCCGGCCCAGATCGCGGGTCCAGATGCCGGCGGCGAGGCCGAACTGCGAGTCGTTGGCAATCGCCAGCGCTTCTGCTTCGTCCTTGAAACGGATCACCGAGGCCACCGGACCGAACACTTCTTCCTGCATGATCTTCATCGAGTTGCGATCGCATTCGAACAGCGTCGGCTCGTAGAACCAGCCGTCACCGACGCCGCTAGGCCGCTTGCCGCCCAGACGCAGACGCGCACCTTCAGCGATGGCATCAGCCACCAGACCTTCGACCACCGCCAGTTGCTGCGCGGTAGCCATCGGGCCCATTTCGCTGTTGTCGTCTTGCGGGTTGCCGATGCGGATGCGCTGGGCGCGTTCCACCAATCGGCTGACGAATTCGTCGTAGATTTCATCCTGCACCAGCAGTCGCGAACCGGATACGCAGCTCTGACCGGATGCGGCGTAGATCCCGGCGATGGCGCCGTTGATCGCACTGTCGAGATCAGCGTCGGCAAAGATGATGTTCGGCGATTTGCCGCCCAGTTCCAGCGACAGCTTGGCGAAGTTCTCGGCGCTGCTGCGCACCACGTGCCGGGCCGTGGCCGCGCCGCCGGTGAAGGCGATCTTGCGGATCAGCGGATGACGGGTGAGGGCGGCGCCAGTGCTCGGGCCGTAGCCGGTCACGACGTTGACCACCCCCGGCGGAATCCCGGCTTCGAGGGCCAGACGCGCCAGCTCCAGAATGGTCGCCGAGGCATGCTCGGACGGTTTGATCACGATGGTATTGCCGGCAGCCAGCGCCGGCGCCAGTTTGATCGCGGTCAGGTAAAGCGGGCTGTTCCAGGGAATGATCGCGGCGACCACGCCCATGGCTTCGTGCACGGTGTAGGCGAACAGATCGGGTTTATCCAGCGGCAGGGTGCCGCCTTCGAGCTTGTCGGCGAGGCCGGCGGTGTAGTGGAAGAACTCCGGCAGATAACCGACCTGACCCCGGGTTTCGCGGATCAGTTTGCCGTTGTCGCGGCTTTCCAGCTGCGCCAGTTGTTCCTTGTTTTCAGCGATCAGGTCACCGAGACGACGCAGCAGTTTGCCGCGCGCGGTGGCGGTCAGACCACGCCATGCCGGGCTGTCGAAGGCGGTCTGCGCGGCTTGCACGGCGCGTTCGACGTCGGCCTCGTCAGCGTCGGGCAGTTCGGCCCAGGGTTCGGCCAGCGCCGGGTTGAGGCTTTCGAACGTCTTGCCGGAGAGGGCGTCGACCCATTCTCCGCCGATGCACATCTGGAAGCGTGCGAGCGTCATGCAACGATCCCCTTTATATGGTTTTGTCGGGCGTGTGCGGTGTCGAGAAATTCCAGCAGCGTCTGGTTTACCAGCCGTGGCGACTCTACCGGCATCATATGCCGTTGCTCGGGCAGCACGGCAACCTTCGCGCCGGGAATGCGCGCGGCCAGTTGCTCGGCCATTTCCGGGGTCGATCCGGGGTCCAGCTCGCCGGTGGCGATCAGCGTCGGCGCCTGGATGCTGCCCAGGTCGTCGGCGCGGTACATGTCCTGGGTGGCGAACAGTTCGTAGGTGGTCAGGTAGCCTTGCGGATCATTGCCGGCCAGGGTCTGGCGGATCGCAGCGATCTGCGCCGGGTTGGCCGCCTGATATTCACGGCTGAACCAGCGCGACAGCGCCGCTTCGGCATTCGCGTCCGGTCCGTGTTCGGCCGCTTGCGCAGTGCGGGCGATAACCCCGGCGCGCTGCTCTTCGCTGCGGTTGAACACGCTGTTGAGCACTACCAGGCTTTTCAGGCGCTCCGGGTAATGCAGGGCAAACGCCCGCGCCACCAGACCGCCCATGGAAAAGCCGATCACTGATGCCTCGGGCAATTGCAGGTGGTCAAGCAGCTCCAGCAACTGATCAGCGTAACCGAGCAGGGCGGTGCCGCTGGCCGGGCGCGGGCTGGCGCCATGACCGAGCATGTCGTAGGCGATCACCCGGTATTGCGTGGCCAGGCCAACAATCTGGCCGCCCCACATTTCTTTGTTCAGGCCCACGCCGTGGATCAACACCACGGGTTGGCCAACGCCTGTCGCCAGATAACTGGTGCCGGCCGGGGTGAGTTCAGCGGTGAGCCGAATCATGGAGCGCTCCTGCAATGCCTTTTTTATTGTGGTTACTGGGCTTTTTCGGCGGCCAGTTCTTCCAGATCGATGTAGCGGTTGCCGATGCGCGGGTGCAGGCGACCACCGTCGGCGCAACCGAGCACCACGACGATTTCGTCGGCGCGCGGGGCGTCTTCGATCTGCATTTCCAGGGTGATGTAGTGCGAGCGCAGGCCTTCGTCGTCCTTGTGCATCATCGGGATCTGAATCGAAGTGCCCGGACCACCGCGCTTGTTGGTGAAGCTCAGGTAGCTCTTGGCCTTGACCGCTTCGCGGTAGTGGTTGCCGAAGCGCAGGGTGTGGATCACCGCCGACGCGTGTTCGATTTCGCCATCGGCACCGACCACCGCGGCTTTGCCGTAAGCCTCGATCTTCTCGGCGCCGCCGATGATCCCCACCAGACGCTCGACCATCATCGCGCCGAGGTCCGAGCAATTGGCGCGGATCTGCGGCTTGAGGTCTTCGACAAAGCCATTGCCGACCCACGGGTTCTTCATCACGACAGCCAGGCCGACCATGGTCACCGGGGTGTCGGACGCCTTGCCGCCTTCAATGAAGGTCTCTTCGACATAGCTGACGATCTTGCGAATTTCGAAACTCATGAGCTGCTCCGTAGGGGGTAAAGAGTGTCTGTGCGTCTGATGGTATACCATAATACCGATCGCGCAAGTCCCCCTCGCAAGAATCCCTGCCATCAGTCGGACGAATGCCCGCGCATTCAGCTGCCGCTGTAGTCCCTTTCGGTTAACAAAAGATAACGTTGCGCCGATTGTCAGACGTTTCGAATGCCCGATAGGATGAGCCAGCTTCCGAAGGGGCTCTGGACAGCGGGTTTCAGGACTATGCTTGTGACCAGGCAGTCACCGTGAGCACCCTTGCGGCGCCCTTAAGGTCCATGACCAACAATAATAAACAGGGGAAGGTCTATGAGTCGTTGCCGCCCGCCGGCGTTACGCAACACCGCGTTGCTGGCCACAGCACTCTCTCTGCTGGGCTTTGCCACATTGTCGGCGCCGGTTCTCGCCGCCGAAGCGCCCGCCGACGTGGTCTATGCCACCGAATCGGCCAAGGCCTCGAAAAGCCTGATGCTCGATGTCGTTCACGCCGGAACCCGGCTGGTGGCGGTCGGGGATCGCGGGCACATTCTCTATTCCGACGATCAGGGCAAGACCTGGACCCAGGCCAAAGTGCCGAGCCGCCAGTTGCTGACCGCCGTTTATTTCGTCGATGACAAGCACGGCTGGGCCGTCGGCCACGACGCACAGATCCTCGCCAGCGAAGACGGCGGCCTGACCTGGACCAAACAGTTCGAAGACCTCAAGCGCGAATCGCCGCTGCTCGACGTCTGGTTCAAGGATGTCAACAGTGGCCTCGCCGTGGGTGCCTACGGCGCGCTGCTGGAAACCACCGACGGCGGCAAAAACTGGGAAGACGTCAGCGATCGCCTCGACAACGAAGACCAGTTCCACCTAAACGCCATCGGCGCGGTAAAAGACGCCGGTCTGTTCATCGTTGGCGAGTCGGGCAGCATGTTCCGCTCCGCCGACTGGGGCCAGACCTGGGAAAAACTCGAAGGCCCGTACGAAGGCTCGCTGTTCGGCGTGATCGGCACGGCGCAGCCGCAAACCCTGCTGGCCTACGGTCTGCGGGGCAACCTTTACCGCTCCACCGATTTCGGCAGCACCTGGGAGCAGGTCGAACTGAAAGCCGCGCGCGGTTCGCTGGAGTTCGGCCTGTCCGGTGCCACACTGCTTGCGGACGGCTCCATCGTCATCGTCGGCAACGGCGGCTCGGTGGTCAGCAGCAGTGACAACGGCGAAACCTTCAGCGTGTTCAACCGTCCGGATCGCATCTCGCTGTCGTCGGTCACCGCCGCCGGCAACGGCAATCTGATCCTGAGCGGGCAGGGTGGCGTTCGGGTCACGACTGCGAACGGCGCCGAGCTGGGCAAATGAGCCGAATCAATAATAAGAAGGCGGGGCTATGACTTCCTTGAGCACTCATCATCAGGACAAGGCGACGTTTCTCGAGCGCCTGATCTTCAACAACCGCCCGGCAGTGATCGTGATCTGCCTGCTGGTCAGCATTTTCCTGTTCTGGCAGGCCACGCTGATCCGTCCGTCCACCAGTTTCGAAAAGATGATCCCGCTCAAGCATCCGTTCATTGAAAAAATGATGGAGCACCGCAACGATCTGGCGAACCTGGGCAACACCGTGCGCATTTCGGTGGAAGCGAAGGACGGCGACATTTTCTCCAAGGAGTACATGGAGACCCTGCGTCAGATCAACGACGAGGTGTTCTACATCTCCGGCGTCGACCGTTCCGGCCTCAAGTCGCTGTGGAGCCCGAGCGTGCGCTGGACCGAAGTGACCGAGGAAGGTTTTGCCGGCGGCGAAGTGATCCCGCAGAGCTACAACGGCTCCCAGGACAGCCTCGATCTGCTGCGTAACAACGTGCTCAAGTCCGGTCAGGTCGGGCGTCTGGTGGCCAACGACTTCAAGTCGAGCATTGTCGACATCCCGCTGCTGGAGTCCTACCCGGACCCGCAGGACCAGGGCAAGCTGCTGGCGCTGGACTATCGCCAGTTTTCCCATGAGCTCGAAGACAAGATCCGCAACAAGTTCGAAGCGCAGAACCCCAACGTCAAGATCCACATCGTCGGTTTCGCCAAGAAGGTCGGTGACCTGATCGACGGCCTGGTGATGGTGGTGATGTTCTTCGGCATCGCCTTCGTCATCACCCTGATCCTGCTGTTGTGGTTCACCAACTGCCTGCGCAGCACCGTGGCGGTGTTGAGCACCACGCTGGTGGCGGTGGTCTGGCAACTCGGGTTGATGCACTTCTTCGGCTTCGGCCTCGACCCTTATTCGATGCTGGTGCCGTTCCTGATTTTCGCCATCGGCATTTCCCACGGCGTGCAGAAAATCAACGGTATCGCCCTGCAATCCGGTGAGGCGGACAACGCGTTGACGGCCGCACGGCGGACCTTCCGTCAGTTGTTCCTGCCGGGCATGATCGCGATTCTGGCGGACGCCGTCGGCTTCATCACGCTGCTGATCATCGACATCGGCGTGATTCGCGAGCTGGCCATCGGCGCTTCCATCGGCGTGGCGGTGATCGTGTTCACCAACCTGATCCTGTTGCCGGTGGCGATTTCCTATGTCGGCATCAGCAAGCGTGCGATCGCCAAGAGCAAGAAGGACGCGCACCGCGAACATCCGTTCTGGCGCCTGCTGTCGAACTTCGCCAACCCGAAAGTCGCCCCGATTTCCATCGCTTTGGCGCTGGTCGCTTTCGGTGGCGGCCTCTGGTACAGCCAGAACCTGAAGATCGGCGACCTTGACCAGGGCGCGCCGGAACTGCGTCCGGACTCGCGCTACAACAAGGACAACAACTTCATCATCAGCAACTATTCGACCAGCTCCGACGTGCTGGTGGTGATGGTCAAGACCAAGTCCGAAGGCTGCTCGCGCTATGAAGCCATGGCGCCGATTGACGAACTGATGTGGAAGATGCAGAACACCGAGGGCGTGCAGTCGGCGATCTCGCTGGTGACCGTGTCCAAGCAGATGATCAAGGGCATGAACGAGGGCAACCTGAAATGGGAAACCCTGTCACGCAACCCTGACGTGCTGAACAACTCCATCGCCCGTGCTGACGGCCTGTACAACAACAGCTGCTCGCTGGCGCCGGTGCTGGTGTTTCTGAACGACCACAAGGCTGAAACCCTGGATCGCGCGGTGCATGCGGTGCAGGACTTCGCCAAGGAAAACAACAAGGAAGGCCTGGAATTCATCCTCGCGGCCGGTAACGCCGGGATCGAGGCGGCCACCAACGAGGTGATCAAGAAGTCCGAGCTGACCATCCTGATCCTGGTGTACATCTGCGTGGCGGTCATGTGCATGATCACCTTCCGCTCGTGGGCGGCGACCCTGTGCATCGTGCTGCCGCTGGTGCTGACCTCGGTGCTGGGCAACGCGCTGATGGCGTTCATGGGTATCGGCGTGAAGGTGGCGACGTTGCCGGTGGTGGCGCTGGGCGTGGGGATCGGCGTGGACTACGGCATCTACATCTACAGCCGTCTGGAAAGTTTCCTGCGTGCCGGTTTGCCGTTGCAGGAAGCCTATTACCAGACCCTGAAATCCACCGGTAAGGCAGTGCTGTTCACCGGTCTGTGCCTGGCCATCGGCGTGTGCACCTGGATCTTCTCGGCGATCAAGTTCCAGGCCGACATGGGCCTGATGCTGACCTTCATGTTGCTGTGGAACATGTTCGGTGCGCTGTGGCTGCTGCCGGCACTGGCGAAGTTCCTGATCAAGCCGGAGAAACTGGCGGGGCAGAAGGGCAATTCTCTGTTTGCTCACTGATCCGTTTGGCTGAAATGAAAAAGCCGCAACCTTGAAGGGTTGCGGCTTTTTTTATGGTGTGAGATCAAAAGCCCCCTCACCCTTGCCCTCTCCCAAGGGAGAGGGGACCGACCGCAATGTCTCGCGTGATACATCGACCTGGAAAACCGAGTCGATTATGGATTCAAAGCAGGTCGTTCAAGTCGGTGTAGATCGCTAATATCCCCGGATCGGTTCCCTCTCCCTCCGGGAGAGGGCTAGGGTGAGGGCAGGCGGTCTCAAGGCTTACGAAAGATCCGCCCCCAGCACAACACTCAAGGCACTGCGCGCATCATCCAACTGCACCAACGTCGCATGCCGTGCCCCCAACGCATCCCGATTCTCGATAGCCGTCAAAATCGCCTTGTGCCGAGGCAACGCCAGTTCATGCAGATTCGGCCGCTGGTTCGAATGCTTCAACGCCTCGGCAATCGCCACCGCAAGCATGTTGCACAGGTTGGCCAGCAAATCGTTGTGGGTCGCGTCGGCAATCCGGCTGTGAAAGTCCAGATCCGGTTGCAGCAAGGCCTCAGGCGTTGGCGCTGCTTCCATGCGCTGGTAAGCCTCGGCAATCGACGCAATGTCGGCATCGGTGGCGTGCTGGGCGGCGAGGGCGGCGGCGGCCGGTTCGATGATGCTGCGCACGCTGGTCAGAACATTGAAGAACTCGTTCTGCGGGCTGCTTTGCATCAACCAGTGCAATACGTCCGGGTCGAGCATGTGCCATTCGCGGCGCGGCTTGACCACGGTGCCGACGCGCGGTTTCGAATACACCAGGCCCTTGGCGACCAGCACTCGGGTGGCTTCGCGCAACACCGGCCGGCTGACCGCGTACTCCTCGCAGAGCAGGGCTTCGGCGGGCAGTTTGTCGCAGGGCAGAAAGCGTCCGGAAACAATCTGCATGCCCAGTTCCTGGACGATGCGCGAGTGCATGCTTTTACGGTCGGAAGGTTTGCGGTAATCCATGGGGAGTGACGCGATCCTGAGCGATGGAGATGCCGCGCATCATAGCAGGCACGGCGTAATCTGGAGCGAGGCAATGATCGTTCCCACGTCGAGGCGTCGAACCGTCTGCGTGGGAATGCCTGAAGGGACGCTCTGCGTTCCAGCTCTCGAATGGGACGCAGAGCGTCCCGGGCTGCATTCCCACGCGGAGCGTGGGAACGATCAGTCGGCGGTTTTAGTGGGAATGGCGCGGGACTTCAGCCCCTCGGCAACCAACGAGGAAGTCGAAATCGCAACCCTGATCCGCCTGTAGCACATGGTCGATGTACAACTGACGATACCCACCCACCAAGAGTTGCTGCGGCGGTTGCAGATCCGCCATGCGCGCTGCCAGTTCGGCGTCCGGAATGTCCAGGTGCAAGCGCCCGCTGGCACAATCCAGCTCGATCCAGTCACCTTCCTTCACCGCTGCCAAAGGCCCGCCGGCCGCTGCTTCCGGGGCGACGTGCAAAACAACGGTGCCGTAAGCGGTGCCGCTCATCCGTGCATCGGAGATGCGCACCATATCGGTCACGCCCTGCGCCAGCAGCTTGGCCGGCAAACCCATGTTGCCGACTTCGGCCATGCCCGGATAACCCTTCGGCCCGCAGTTCTTCATCACCAGAATCGAGTTCGCATCGACGTCCAGTTCCGGGTCGTTGATCCGCGCCTTGTACATGTCGAAGTTCTCGAACACGACGGCGCGGCCACGGTGCTGCATCAGTTCCGGCGTGGCGGCTGACGGCTTGAGCACCGCACCCAGCGGTGCCAGGTTGCCGCGCAACACGCAGATGCCGCCGTCGGCGCGGATCGGATTGTCGAGGGGGCGGATCACTTCGTCTTCACCGTAAATCGGCGCGTCCTTGGTGTTCTCGCCGATGGATTTGCCGTTGACGGTCAAAGCGTTCGGGTTGGGAATCAGATTGGCCTCGCCAAGACGCCGCAGCACGGCCGGCAAACCGCCCGCGTAGTAGAACTCCTCCATCAGGAAACGCCCGGACGGTTGCAGGTCGACGATGGTCGGCATGCCGCGACCGATGCGCGTCCAGTCGTCCAGATCCAGCTCGACGCCGATGCGCCCGGCGATGGCTTTGAGGTGGATCACCGCGTTGGTCGAACCACCAATCGCTGCGTTGACCCGGATCGCGTTTTCGAAGGCTTCCTTGGTCAGGATCTTCGACAGTTTGAGATCCTCACGAACCATCTCTACCGCGCGCATGCCGGACATGTGCGCCAACACATAACGCCGCGCATCCACTGCCGGAATCGCCGCGTTGTGCGGCAGGGACGTGCCCAGTGCTTCGGCCATGCAAGCCATGGTCGACGCGGTGCCCATGGTGTTGCAGGTGCCGGCCGAGCGAGACATGCCGCCCTCGGCCGCGAGGAAATCGTCAATCGTGATGGTGCCGGCCTTGACCTGTTCGCTGAGCTGCCAGACCACGGTGCCGGAGCCGATGTCCTTGCCCTTGTGCTTGCCGTTGAGCATCGGCCCGCCGGTGACGACAATCGCCGGTACGTCGCAACTGGCCGCGCCCATCAGCAGGGCCGGGGTGGTCTTGTCGCAACCGGTCAGCAGCACCACGCCGTCAATCGGGTTGCCGCGAATCGCTTCCTCGACGTCCATGCTCGCCAGGTTGCGGGTGAGCATGGCGGTCGGGCGCAGGTTCGATTCGCCATTGGAGAACACCGGGAATTCCACCGGGAAGCCGCCAGCCTCGATCACCCCGCGTTTGACGTGTTCCGCGATCTGGCGGAAGTGCGCGTTGCACGGAGTCAGTTCCGACCAGGTGTTGCAGATGCCGATGATCGGCTTGCCGTGAAACTGATGGTCGGCGATGCCCTGATTCTTCATCCAGCTGCGGTACATGAAGCCGTTCTTGTCGGCCGTGCCAAACCATTGGGCGGAGCGCAGGGTGGGTTTCTTATCAGACATGATCGATTCTCTTATTGTAAGACTATTGTTTGCGAGCTTTGGCTAAACATAAGCGCAAAATCGCCGGTTTGGAAGTGTTGTTGCGTAATTAGTATTACTATATAGTCGTTTTCGACGGAGGGATGGCCCTGGCGGTTTTCCGCGAGAGGCGTCCCCCGAGGTTCCATAAAAACAACAATCGGAGACCGATCTCATGAGCCAGGAACTGCGGCTTGTCCGGCGCATCACGCTGAAACTGATTCCCTTCCTGATCCTGCTGTACCTGATCGCCTATGTGGATCGCTCCGCCGTCGGCTTCGCCAAGCTGCACATGGGCGCCGACATCGGTATCGGCGATGCCGCCTACGGCCTCGGCGCCGGGCTGTTTTTCATCGGCTACTTTCTGTTTGAAATCCCCAGCAACCTGATGCTCGAACGCTTCGGCGCGCGGCGCTGGTTTGCGCGGATCATGATCACCTGGGGCGCGATCACCATCGGCATGGCCTTCGTCCAGGGCCCGCACAGTTTCTACGTGATGCGCTTTCTGCTCGGCGCGGCGGAGGCGGGGTTCTTTCCCGGCGTTCTTTACTACATCACCCAATGGTTCCCGGTGCGCCATCGCGGCAAGATCCTCGGGCTGTTCATCCTTTCCCAACCCATCGCGATGATGATCACCGGCCCTGTGTCCGGCGGCCTGCTGGGCATGGACGGCATCCTCGGCCTGCACGGCTGGCAGTGGTTGTTCATCGTTATCGGCACCCCGGCGATCCTGCTGACCTGGCCGGTATTGCGCTGGCTGCCGGACGGCCCGCAGCAAGTGAAATGGATGGACCAGGCCGAGAAGGACTGGCTGACCGGCGAGCTGAAAAAGGACCTGCAGGAATACGGCCAGACCCGTCACGGCAATCCGCTGCATGCGCTGAAAGACAAACGCGTATTGCTGCTGGCGCTGTTCTACCTGCCGGTGACCCTGAGCATCTATGGCCTGGGCCTGTGGTTGCCGACCCTGATCAAACAGTTTGGCGGCAGTGATCTGGTCACCGGTTTCGTGTCCTCGGTGCCGTACATCTTCGGGATCATCGGCCTGCTGATCATTCCGCGCAGTTCCGACCGCTTGAACGACCGCTACGGCCATCTGGCGGTGCTCTATGTGCTGGGTGCCATGGGCCTGTTCCTCAGCGCCTGGCTGTCCTTGCCGGTGGCGCAACTGGCGGCGTTGTGTCTGGTGGCGTTTGCGCTGTTTTCCTGCACGGCAGTGTTCTGGACGCTGCCGGGCCGATTCTTTGCCGGTGCCAGCGCGGCGGCCGGGATCGCCTTGATCAACTCGGTGGGCAACCTCGGCGGTTACATCGGCCCGTTCGTGATCGGCGCGCTGAAGGAATACACCGGCAACCTCGCTTCGGGCCTGTACTTCCTGTCCGGGGTGATGGTGTTCGGGCTGATTCTGACGGGTGTCGTCTATCGCTTGCTGGAGCGCAAGCATGTGCTGCCAGTCGAGCAATTTGCAGCGAGCGCACGCGGTGCGACACGCACCTGATTTCGATCCAGGATTTGTTTTAACAGGAGAACATCATGCATCTGGTTCAATTCGAATTGAGTAACGGCGAGCGCCGTGTCGGGGTGGTCGAGGGCGGTCTGGTGCGTGAAGTGCAGGATGCGCGCACGGTTCGTGATCTTGCCTTGGCGGCAATCGAGGCCGGCAACACGCTCGCGCAGCAAGTGCAGACCCTCGGCCTGGGCATCAGCCATGATTACGCCGAGTTGCTGGCCCAACTGCGGATCCTGCCGCCACTTGATCACCCGGACCCGGCGCACTTGCTTGTCAGCGGCACGGGCCTCACGCACCTCGGCAGCGCGTCGGCCCGGGACAAGATGCACCAGCAGGCCGGCGACGAAGCGGCGATGACCGACACCATGCGCATCTTCAAATGGGGCGTGGAGGGCGGCAAACCGGCTGCGGGGCAGGCCGGGGTGCAGCCGGAGTGGTTCTACAAGGGCGACGGCAGCATTGTCGTGCGTCCCGGTCAGCCGTTCCCGCTGCCGCCGTTTGCCGAAGACGCTGGCGAGGAACCGGAGATGGCCGGCCTCTACATCATCGGCCACGACGGCAAGCCGTATCGCCTCGGGTTTGCGGTGGGCAACGAGTTTTCCGATCACGTCATGGAACGCAAGAATTACCTGTACCTGGCCCACTCCAAGCTGCGCAGTTGCAGCTACGGCCCGGAACTTCGCACGGGTGAATTGCCTCAACACCTGGCGGGCACCAGCCGCATCCTGCGCGACGGCGAAGTGCTGTGGCAGAACGAGTTCCTCAGCGGCGAGGCCAATATGTGCCACAGCCTGGCGAACCTCGAATACCACCACTTCAAGTACCGCCAGTTCCTGCGTCCTGGCGACGTGCACATTCACTTTTTCGGCACCGCGACCCTGTCGTTCGCCGATGGCATCCGCACTCAGCCGGGCGACGTGTTCGAGATCAGCCAGGCCGAATTCGGCGCACCGCTGGTCAACGGCATCGCCCCGGTCGCAGCGGCATTCGAACCGGACAGCATTGGCACCCTTTAAGGAGATCCCATGACTCAGATTCTCGGTCACAACTACATCGGCGGTCGTCGCAGCGCGGCGGGCAGCGTCAAGCTGCAGAGCGTCGACGCCACCACGGGCGAGGCACTGCCCCACGATTTCATTCAGGCCACGGAAGCGGAAGTCGACGCTGCCGCCAAGGCCGCTGCGGCGGCGTATCCGGCGTATCGCAGCCTCAGCGCCGAACGCCGCGCGCAGTTTCTCGATGCGATTGCCGATGAGCTGGACGCACTGGGTGATGATTTCGTCGCCGTGGTCTGTCGCGAAACCGCGCTGCCGGCCGGGCGGATTCAAGGCGAAAGAGGGCGCACCAGCGGCCAGATGCGCTTGTTCGCCAAAGTCCTGCGGCGCGGTGATTTCTACGGTGCGCGGATCGACCTGCCGTTGCCGGATCGTCAGCCGTTGCCGCGTCCGGATCTGCGCCAGTACCGTATCGGCCTGGGGCCGGTGGCGGTGTTCGGCGCTAGCAATTTTCCGCTGGCGTTCTCTACTGCTGGCGGCGATACCGCATCGGCGCTGGCGGCCGGTTGCCCGGTGGTTTTCAAGGCCCACAGCGGCCACATGGCCACCGCTGAGCTGGTCGCCGATGCGCTGATTCGTGCAGCAGAAAAAACCGCGATGCCGGCCGGTGTGTTCAACATGATCTACGGTGGTGGCGTCGGTGAATGGCTGGTCAAACATCCGGCCATTCAGGCGGTTGGTTTCACCGGTTCGCTGCGGGGCGGACGGGCGCTGTGCGACATGGCCGCCGCGCGGCCTCAGCCGATCCCGGTGTTCGCCGAGATGTCGAGCATCAACCCGGTGATTGTGTTGCCCCAGGCGCTGGCCGTGCGATCGGAAACCGTCGCCCGCGATCTGACCGCGTCGGTGGTACAGGGCTGTGGTCAGTTCTGTACCAATCCGGGCCTGGTGATCGGCATCCGTTCGCCACAGTTCACCGCATTCGTTGAGCAAGTCGCGGCGCTGATCGGTGATCAACCGGCGCAAACCATGCTCAATGCCGGCACCCTCGGCAGCTACGGCAAAGGCCTGGAAAAACTCCTGGCGCACGCCGGCATCGAGCATCTGGCGGGCAATCCGCAGCAGGGCAATCAGGCGCAGCCGCAGTTGTTCAAGGCCGATGTCAGCCTGCTGATCGATGGCGATGAAGTGCTGCAGGAAGAAGTGTTCGGCCCGACCACGGTGATTGTCGAAGTGGCCGACAAGGCGCAGTTGAGCGCGGCGTTGCAGGGCCTGCACGGGCAACTGACGGCGACCATCATCGGCGAGCAGACGGATTTCGAGCGCTTCCCGGAGCTGACGCCGTTGCTGGAGCAGAAGGTCGGACGGATCCTGCTCAATGGTTATCCGACCGGTGTCGAAGTGTGCGATTCGATGGTGCACGGCGGGCCTTATCCGGCGACGTCCGATGCCCGCGGCACTTCGGTGGGCACGCTGGCGATCGATCGATTCCTGCGTCCGGTGTGCTTCCAGAACTACCCCGACAGTCTGCTGCCGGAACCGCTGAAAAACGCCAACCCGTTGCGCATACAGCGGCTGGTCGATGGCAAGCCATCGCGCGAAGCCCTTTAACTCACACACCATGATCGTTCCCACGTCGAGGCGTCGAACCGTCCGCGTGGGAATGCAGCCCGGGACGCTCCGCGTCCCATTCGAGAGCTGGAACGCGGAGCGTCCCTTGAGGCATTCCCACGCAGAGCGTGGGAACGATCAAGAGCAGGGGCTTTGAGCTATCATTGCCCCTTTCCCCCTGAAAGACATGATTGCCATGACTGCCGTAACCGAAACCCTTCTCAACGCCCTCGAACACTGCGGTATGGTCGAAATCGACGGCCTGCACGCTTTCGAATTCGCCCTCGACGAAGACGACAACCTGCACATCGAATGCATCGATGGCCGGGCAGCCAAGCATTGGGAGTTCACCCCGGCGCAGGTGGCAGCGGCGACGTTTGATCAAGATTTGCAGAGTTGGCTGATCGTCGGTTTTGCCAGCGACACCAAAACCGTCGGCGAGCACCGTCTGGTGTGCCTCGGTGATGTACTGAGCAGTGCCGACGACGAGGACGAAACTGAATGAACATGCGTAAATTCTGGCCATTGCTGATAGCCGGCAGCGTCGGCGCGATGGGCCTTTCCAGTGCCTCGGCCGAGAGCTTCCAGTTTTTGGTGGGCTCCTACACCGCCGATACCAGCGAAGGCATTTACCGGATGAACTTCAACAGCGCTACCGGCCAGATCGACGCCAAGCCGCTGCAAGTGATCAAGAGTGAAAACCCGTCATGGCTGACCCTGTCGAAGGATCAGCGTCGGCTGTTTGTGGTCAACGAAAACGGCCCTGGGCAGAAAGACCCGGTCGGTCGCGTCAGCAGTTATTCCATCGATCCGAAGACCCACGCACTGACCCTGATCAATCAGGTCCAGAGCCTGGGCAACGAGCCGACCCATTCCAGCCTCAGCGGCGACGCCAGCCATCTGTTCGTCAGCAACTATTCGGTGATGGAAGATCCGGGCGGCACCCTTGCGGTATTGCCGGTGGGCAGCGACGGCAAGCTCAAACCGGTGGTGCAGATGAGCGCGCACCCGGCGAGCCGGATCAATCTCGAGCGTCAGGCCTCGAACCACGTGCACTCGACAGTTTCCTCGCCGGACGGTCGTTATGTGTTCTCCAACGATCTGGGCGCGGACAAGGTCTTTGTCTACCTGTTCGATCCCAAGGCCAACCCGGACTTGCCATTGACGCCGGCGATGACCGCTTCTGTGCCTTTGCCCGCCGGCAGCGGCCCGCGTCATCTGTTGTTCAGCGCCGAAGGCAAACACGCCTGGCTGACCATGGAAATGAGCGCCCAGGTTGCGGTGTTCGATTACCACGACGGCGTGCTGACCCAGACGCAACTGGTCGATCTGGCGGCCGGCCAACCCACCTCGGACAAGGCTGCCGCCGCGTTGCACGCGTCCGCCGACGGCAAATTTCTCTATGTCAGCAACCGTGGCACCGCCAATCAGCTGCTGGTATTCGCTATTGATCCGGCCAGCGGCCAGCTCAAGGAACTGCAACGACGTTCGGTGGAAGGCGATCACCCCCGTGAGTTCAGCCTCGACCCAAGCGGCAAATTCCTGCTGATCGCCAACCAGAAGAGCAACCAGATTGTCGTGGTCGAGCGCGACAGCAAGACCGGTCTGCTGGGCAAAACCGTACAAAAACTGCCGATGGACGCCCCGAGCGATATCAAGTTCCTCATGCGTCAATAAGCCGCAGGCCCCGTTCTACGGGGCCTGAAGCTATGTATTAATCCTGCTGATAACAGGTAATGTTGCAAAGCATTTCAAGCGATCGACCCTCGAGCGTTAAGTTTGCTCCACGGCCCAACCGGGCAAGCAAGCCAACTGAACACGAGGGTTACCGCCATGAACTTCAATCTCTTCTCCGTAATTGCCGCTTCCGCCATCTCCGCCACCGTGGCTCTGCCAGCCAGTGCCAACGTTGAAATCAGCGACAAAAAATCCCACACCCAGAGCTACACCCAGAAATACCTGCAACAAAGCGCCAACTTCTACGCCGCGCTGGATCACAAAGCTCAACACTGAAATTTCCGTTACGCCCTGGAACTGCCCAAGGCTGCGATCCTTTGATCTTGTTTCCTGAAAAAGCAAAATCAAAAGATCGCAGCCTTGGGCAGTTTTTTGCCTGCGCAACGACCGACGATAGCTATTTTCAAACGACGAGATAGATCGGCTAAATAATCAACGAAGCTGATGGTTACTATGGAAAACCCTGAGTGGATACCCCGGCTTTTTTGATCGATTCTGTGGACCTCGAAACATTGTCCACGGAGCACACATCATGGCCACTTCAATCATCACTTCCGCCAAACGCGGCGCCTACGTGGCCATCGGTCTGTACCTGGTCATGGTGCTGTTTGTCAGTCTGGCGTCGCAGTCGCAACACAGCTTCGAAGCACCGATCGACGTTGCACATCCCGGCATCCAGTTCGAACTTCGCTCACAAAACGCAGCGGTCGGTTCAGCTGAGCTCGCGGGAGTCGGCGGAGCATGAAAGGCTACAGACTCTGGGTCATTGCCGGACTGGCGTTCATGACCAACGGCGCTTCCCTGTTGGGATTCGGCCAAGGCTCGGTCGGCGGGCTGGCCCGGGCCATAGAGGCCAACCACAACATCGCGCACAACATCGAACGGGCCAATGCGCTGGGGCTGCTGGCCGGCAATCCGCCGGCGAAAACCGCCAGCGGTTTTCTCGGCCCGTTCGAAGTGGATTGCTCGGTCATCGGCATGTGTGAAGTGTTGGCGTAACGCGCCTACTTTTTCATGATGCCGGTGAACAGTTCCGACTCCAGAAACCGCTGCAACCAGGCCTGCAACCGCACGTAAGGCGTCTGTGCAAACCAGTCACGATCAACGTGAGCAAACTGGCGAACGAACGGCAACAGCGCGATATCGGCCAGGCTCGGATGCGCGGTCAACAAGTAATCGCGACCCTCGAGCAACTCATCCAGTTTCTGCAAGAACAGAGCACCTTCGGCGCGATAAACCTCCATCGGCTGTTCCGGATAACGCTCGGCGTACTTGTAGCGATTCAAGTGAATCTTGAACACTTGATCGTTGGCTTCAATCAACTCGGCGATCCTTGAATCGCCACCCAGCAACCAGTCATCCGGATCATGCTGCGCCAGCGCCCAGTGCATGATCTCCAGGCTCTCGTCGATCACCTGACCGTCCGCATCCAGCACCGGCACCGTGCCCTTGGGCGAGATCGCCAGCATCTGGGCCGGTTTGGCCTTGAGGCTGACTTCGACGATCTCCACCGGCACGCCCGAATAACGCAGGGCCATCCGTGCCCGCATCGCGTACGGGCAGCGGCGGAAGGAATACAGCGTGTTCATTTCACCTCCAGTGTGCTCAGACCGTTGCCCTGGCGCTGTACCTGAATCTGCACCGGAATCCGCTCGTGCATTTCCTGCACGTGGGAAATCACCGCGACCTTGCGGCCCTGCGCCTGCAAGCCATCGAGGGCGTCCATGGCCAGTTGCAGGGATTCCGGATCGAGACTGCCGAAGCCTTCGTCGATGAACAGCGATTCGATCTTCAACGTACTCGACGCCATCGAGGCCAGGCCCAGGGCGAGAGCCAGCGACACCAGAAACGTTTCTCCACCGGACAGCGAATGCACCGAACGCAGTTCGTCGCCCATTTCGGTGTCCATCACCAGCAAGCCGAGCATGCTGCCGCCGCGCTTGAGGCGGTAGCGCTTGACCAGCTGCCGCAGCTGCACGTTGGCGTGATGCACCAGCAGGTCGAGGTTGTAAGCCTGGGCGATCTTGCGGAAGGTGTCGCCAGTGGCCGAGCCGATCAGCGCATTGAGCCGCGCCCAGCGCTGATATTCGGCATAGGCATCGGCGATCTGCTGCGCCAGCGCCTGATTGGCGTTCTGGCGGCGCTGGTCTTCGGCCTGCTCGGCGCGCAGTTCGGCGCATTGCTGTTCGCTGGCCGTGCACTGGTTTTGCAGGTCGGCGAGGGCGCTGGCGAGTTGTTCGGCGTCCAGGTTGCCGTTGTGTTGGCCCTGATGTTCGAGCAGACGCTGATCGCGTTCCTGCACCAACACCGTGGCCTGTTCAACGGCTTTTTCGTTGCGCTGCAAGCGCTGGCGCAGCTCATCAACTTGCGCGTCATCAATCCGCAGCAGGTCTTCGAGGCCACCGTCATCCAGCTCCGGATGACGGGCGCGCCAGTCGGCAATCTTGCCGGCCAGATCACGATCTTCGGTTTCCAGCGCTTGCAGACGTTCCTGCTGCGCTTTCAGCTCGGCGGCGATTTGCACGAGCTGCGTACGCGCGTCCTGCAGCGCCTGAGTCGTGGTGGATTCGGCGTTGCGTGCCTGTTCCACGGCCTGTTCCAGTTGCTGCTGCCAATGCTCGGCGCAGGTGTGATCGCCCAGCAATTGCGCAAGCTTCTCTTGGCTGGTCTGTTGTTGCCCGGTCAGCGTGTTGAGTTGCTGTTCAGCGTTTTGCAGCTGCTGCACACGGCCCTGTTGGCGGTCCTGTTCTTTCTCGAGCGTCTGCTGGCGTTGTTGCTGTTCGGCCAGTTCTTCCTTCTGCTGATCGACTTGCGCCAGACGTTCGGCGATCTGCCGGTCAAGCTGCATGAAGGTCGCCGCCGGTTCGGCGCGCACGGCTTCGAGGGTGTCGCTGGGCAGCAGTGTGGCGAAGGCCGCCAGCTCTTCGTCCAGACGCTGGCGGTCAGCGCTCAGTTCGCGTTGCTGATTGCTCAGGTGCTGCGCCGCTTGCTGGTGCGCCGTCTCGGCCTGACGCAATTGCTGGGTCAGGCGCGCCGCGTCCTGTTGCAGCGTGAGCAGGGCGGTCTGGCGTTGTTCGTCCTGGGTGATGCTCTGGTTCAGTTGTTCATTCTGGCGAGTCAGCCACGCAGCGCGTTTGTCACTGTCCTGATTCAGCAAGGACGCCGCCAGCGGATGCGCCTCGATACTCGGCGTCAGCGCCTGCTGCTGGGCGGCCAGTTGTTCCTGCTGTTGCAGCAACTCTTTCTGTTGGGCAATCACGCCACCGACACTGGCACGCAGCTCGGTGAGTTTTTCCTTCAGTTGATCGACTGCTTGCTGCGCGCTGGCCTGCTCGTTTTCATCGTGACGGCCGAGGCTTTGCAGCAAGGCTTCCGGCTGGTGGTACGGATGCTCGTTGCTGCCGCAGACCGGGCACGGGTGGTCGTCCTGCAACTGCGCGCGCAGCTCTTCGACACTGGCACTGCGGGCCAGACGCTGACGCTCGAGCAGTTCACGGGTGACGTTGAGGGTCTGTTCGGCGACGGTCAGCTCGGACTTGGTCTTCACCCCGTCCTGGGTCAGGCGCTCGCGTTCCTGTTGCGCATCGAGCTGACGCTGTTGCAGCTCGGCACTGCGTTTGTCCAGCTCCTGCTGACTGGCCCACAGGCGCGTCAGGTCCTCGACGGCGCGCAATTGCTTGCGGTTGTCCTGCAACAGAGTGCCGAGGATGCCGATCTGCTCGGCGACCGCGTCCGGTTCGGCGCCGGCCTCTTTGAACAGCACTTCAAGCTGTTGCTTCTGCGTGGCGAGCGCTTCGGTGGCGCGGGCGGCGTTTTCTTCGAGGGAAGCGAGTTCGCTTTGGCCCTTGTTCAACCGGTTGCCGATCAGCATCAGTTGCTGCAAGCGGTCGCGGTAGGCATTCCACGCTTCGCTCAACGGTGCCAAGTGAGCGCTTTGCTCAAGATCGGCGGCAATGCGCTGCAAGCGTTCGGCGACCTGTTTTTGCTGATCGAGCAGGGTCTGGATCGCGCTCTGGCCCTGGGCACAGGCTTGCTCAGCGGCTTGCTTCGCTTCGGTGCCGGACGCAACGTCCTTGGCGAGGCGGGCGAGGGTGCTCTGCTCCTCGAAGGCCTGACGCAACAGCGGCGCGCTTTCGCTCAGTTGCGTTTGCGCCTGGGTCAGGGCGATCTGCGCTGCGGCGAGATCCTGTTCCAGTCGTGTCTGGCGCTCGGTCAGCTCGCCATGTTGCCGGGTGTGCGCGTGGATCTGTGCGGCCAGCGGCGTCAGCTGTGCATCGAGTTCGGTCTTGCGGGCGAACTGGTGCCGTTGCGGGGCAAGTTGTTCCAGGCGGGTGAGCTTCAGGCGCTCGCCGGCCAGCGACTCTCGCTCGTGCTCGGCGCTGCGCAGTTGCTCGGCAGCGGCTTGTTGCGAGTCTTGCAGCCGCAGCAGCTCCTTGAGCCAGTCGTGCTGTTGCTCGATCTGCTTGAGCTGCGCCTGCTGCAACTTCAGTTGTTGCTGGGCGGCGTTGAAGCGCTCGTCCAGCTCCGCGCGGGCCTCGGGGGCCAGCGGAGTCACGCCGGTGGCCTGATCCTGCAACTGCTTGTGGGCTTCGCGGGCCTCTTTGGTCTTGTCGAACGCGCGGCGGCCGAGGCGGGTGTAGAGCGCGGTGTCGGTGAGCTTTTCCAGCAGTTCGCTGCGGTCGTTGTCATCGGCCTTGAGAAACGCACTGAATTCGCTCTGGGCCAGCAGCACGGCGCGGGTGAATTGTTCGAAGTTCAGGCCCAGCGCGGCCTCGAGCTGAGTCTTGTACTCGCCTTTCTGGCTGGCGAGCAGTTGATCCTGATCGATGTCGCGCAGGCTCTGACGGCTGGCCTGCAACTTGCCACCGGCCTTTTCCCGGGCGCGATTGGCTTCCCAGCGCGCACGATAGCGACGGCCATCGACGCCGACAAAATCCACTTCGGCAAAGCCTTCACCGGTGCCGCGACGCAGCAGGGTGCGCGGGTCGCCGGTGGCGATTTCGCCGTCGGCGTCCGGCACCTTGGCGTCACGGCTAGTGTTGTTCAAGCGCGGCACAGAGCCAAACAACGCCAGGCACAGCGCATCGAGCAAAGTACTTTTACCGGCGCCGGTCGGGCCGGTGATGGCGAACAGGCCAGCGCTGGCCAGCGGTTCGGCGGTAAAGTCGATCTCGAACGGGCCGGCCAGCGACGCGAGGTTCTTCAAACGAATGGCGAGAATCTTCATGGCTGCTCGCCCTCCATTTGTACGTCTTGCAGCAGTTCGGCGAAGTCCTTGAGGGTTTGCTCGTCGACCTCGTTGCCGTAGTTGTCGAGCCAGGCGCGGCTGAACAATTCCTGCGGCGTAAGCTGGTCCAGCTCGATCAGCGCGCTGCCGTCCTCGGCGCCGTCAGCGCCCCGATTGCCGGCGTACTCCGCGGCAATTCGCACCAGTCGCACAGCCTTGCCTTGCAGGGCGCTTTCGATCTGATGGCGCAGATCCGGTTGCGGCTCGTCGAGGCGCACCCGCACTTCCAGCCACGGTTGGCGCTGGGTTTCGGCCAGCAGATCGATGTTCGGCAGGTCCGCCAGTTGCAGCAGGATTTCCGCCAATGGTGCAGGGCCGAGGCGTTGCAGATTGACGGAGCGAGGGATCAGCATTGGCTCGACGCTGACCAGGGTTTCGCCGTCCAGAACGACGTCGAGCACCTGGTGCTGATAACTGATTTCCGAAAACGACAACGGGATCGGCGAGCCGCTGTAGCGAATCCGCTCTTCGCCGTTGACCTTCTGCGGCTTGTGCAAGTGGCCGAGCGCGACATAACTGATGCTCGGCCCGAACAGGCTGGCGGGCAGCGCTTCGGCGTTGCCGATGATCAGGCTGCGTTCGGAGTCTTCCGACACCGAGCCGCCGGCCATGTGCGCATGGCTGATGGCGACCAGCGCCTGGCCCGGTTGGCGTTTGGCATTGGCCGCTTCGATCAGCCATTCATGCACCTGGCCAATGCCGCGCAAATAGTTGTCGCCCAGATGCGCGCCGGTGACCTCGGCAGGCCGAAGGAACGGCAGCGCCAGGCACCACGCGGCGATCTCGCCGGACGCATTCGGCAACGGCAACAGCAGACGTTCTGCATCCAGTTGTCCGTCATCCAGCCACAGTACCCGACCCAACGCATGGGTGCGCAAACGCCGCATCAACGGCGCGGGCAGCTCGATCCGCGAACCGGAATCGTGGTTGCCGGCGATCATCACGATGGTCAGCAACGGTTGCTGTTCGTGGGCGCTGACGATGAAATCGTAGAGGCGTTCCTGGGCTTTGACCGGCGGATTGACCGTGTCGAAGATGTCGCCGGCGATCAGCAGCACGTCCGGCTGCGCCAACTTCAATTGGCGCAGCAGCCACTCGAGAAAACAGGCGTGCTCGAAATCGCGCTCCTGGCCGTGCAGGTTCTGCCCAAGGTGCCAGTCGGAGGTGTGAAACAGACGCAAGGCTGACTCCGCAATATAAAGAGGTGATGGCCGCCGGGATGAGAGGGCGGCGAAAGAGGGGAGAGTTTACAGATTATTGTGTCAGGAGGGCTGACCGAGGCCGGGAGGACGGTCTTATTGACGCTCAACTTGGCCATGACCGTTCATCGGCAGCGCACCGCTGTTGCATTCAATAATTGACGTCAAAATAGTGGCCATCTAATATCGCGCCATTAATTTGATATCAGTGTGCCGCTACGAGGGAACGAACAGGTTTTCATGGCATTTGCCGTGATCGACTGGGCGACGCTGGATTGCCTTGCGCAACTTTCTCCCTAACCCACTTCGCTCTGACTGGCGCTGACCGTGCGCCCGTCGGGGTTGTCGCGCCTGCCTTCAAATCGCCCATCCTGCCTGTTGCATTGAGACTTTTACATGGACGTTCGTCAGTACGCCTTTCTTGCTCGCCTGCCATCTGCTGCCGTAAAAAGCCGTGATCAGTTCTGGGGCATGCCCAAGCGCGGGCTGGCGTTTTTGCTGGCCAACGTCATGTTCTGGCAACCGATGTGGGCCCAGGCCGACGGCATTGTGGTGGCCAACCCTGGCACTACGCTCGACCGCGCCGGCAACGGCGTGCAGATCATCAACATCGCCACACCCAACGGGGCAGGTCTGTCGCACAACCAGTTTCATGACTACAACGTCGGCGCGCAGGGCGTCATCCTCAACAACGGCTCCAACCAGGCTTCGTCCACCCAACTGGGCGGGTACATCGTTGACAACCCGCACCTGAAAAACAGTGGTTCGGCACAGGCGATCCTCAACGAAGTCATCGGTGGCAGCCCGAGCCAGTTGCGCGGCTACACCGAAGTGGCGGGGCAGTCGGCGCGGGTGATCGTCGCCAACCCGTACGGCATCACGTGCAATGGCTGCGGTTTCATCAATTCGCCACGGGTCACGCTGACCACCGGCAAACCGGTGCTGGATGGCAGCGGTCGCCTGGACCGTTTCCAGGTCGATCAGGGCAGCGTCGCGATCGAAGGCGCCGGGCTTAACGCAACCAATGTCGACCGCTTCGAAATCATCACCCGCAGCGCAAAGATCAACGCCGAGATTCAGGCGAAAAACCTGACCATCGTTGCCGGGCGCAACGACGTCAACGCCGACAACCTCAATGCTACGGCCCGCGCCGACGACGGTAGCACCAAGCCGCAACTGGCCATCGACTCTTCGGCGCTGGGCGGCATGTACGCCGGGGCGATCAAACTGGTCGGCACCGAGGCCGGGGTCGGGGTGAAGCTCGACGGCAAACTGATCGCCAGCGGCGGCGACATCCAGCTCGACGCCAACGGCCAGTTGAGCCTGGCCGAAACCTCGGCCACCGGCGCGGTCAACGTCAAGGCCGCCAGCCTGGAAACTCGCTCGGCGGTCTACGCCGGCACCTCGCTGAATGTGCAGACTCAGGGCGATCTGACCAACCGACAGACGCTTGCGGCGCGGGACAGCATCAGCCTCAGTGCGGGCGGTCAGTTGACCAACGCCGGGGCCATTGAAGCCGGGGTCAATGCTGACGGTGGTCGTAATGCCAATGGGGATCTGAGCCTGAGTGCGCAAGCCATCGACAACCGCGGCAAAGGCCTGGTCGCGAGCCGCAACCTGACTGTCAACGCCGCACAGACTCTGAATAACCAGAGCGGCACACTCAGCGGCCAGAACACTAGTGTTACCGCCGGCACGCTGGACAACCGCAATGCCGGCCGCGTGCTGGGCAGCGCTTCTCTGAACCTCAACGCCGGTCAGGTGCTCAACACCCAAGGCGTCATCAACAGCGCGGGCAACCTGACCGGCACGGTCGGACAGCTCATCAATCGCAACGGTGAACTGAGCAGTCAGGGCGATACCGTGTTGACCGTCACGTCGCTGGATAACGTCGCCGGCCTGTTGATGGCCGGGCGGATGCTGGACATCACCGCGTCGGGAGCGATTAACAACGCCACCGGCAAACTCGGTGGCAAGACTGCCCTGAACGTGCGTGCACAGAATCTCGACAACAGCCAGCAAGGCCAGTTGACCAGTGAAGGTGCACTGACCACCCGTATCAGCGGCCAGTTGAACAACCAGAACAAGGGCCTGATTCAGGCGAACGGTGCCATGGACGTGCAGGCCACTCGCCTGGACAACCGCGCCGGCAAGATTTCCGGCCTCGACAACCTGACGGTCAGCAGCGCCAACACGGATAACCGGGGTGGTGTGATTCGCTCGGACAAGGCGTTGAAGGCGCTGGTCGGTGAACTGGACAACCGCGACAAGGGCCGGCTCGAAAGCAAAGCGGCACTGACCTTCGAAGGCAACAAATTGGACAACCGCAATGGCGGCCTGCTGACCTCGACCGGGTTGATGACGCTCAAGGCCAGCGAAGTGAACAACGCCGCCGGGCGAATGTCCGGCAAGGCTGATATCGACGCCAACATCGACACCCTGAACCAGCAGGGCGGTGAACTGGTCGCCGAAGGCAATCTGCTGCTCACCGGCAAAAACCTCGACAACCGCCAGGACGGTCTGGTCGGCTCACTGAAAAATCTGACCGTGAATGTCGAGCAGATCGACAACCGCGGCGGTTCGCTGTCCAGCCAGCAAGCGCTGTTGGTCAACGGCACACGTCTGGATAACAGCGAAGGCGGCAAGGTGTTGTCCGACACTACGCTGGGCCTGAAGGTCGCGCAGATCATCAACGCCACCAATGGCCTGATTTTCAGCAAGGGCGCGAGCACCCTGAGTGGCATTGGTTTGAGCAACGTCGGCGGGCGGATCGTCAGCCAGGCGGATCTGCAAATGACCTTCGATGAGGCCATGGACAACCAGGGCGGTCTGGTCAGCAGCGAAGGGCGGCTGACCCTCAAGGTCGGCAGCCTCGACAATCGCCTGGGCAAACTGTCCAGCCTTGAGGCAATGGCGCTGACCTCGACCGGCGCGGTGCTGAACCAGGGCGGTCTGATCGCTTCGCAAAAAGGCCTGGTGTTCAACAGCGGCAGTCTCGACAACAGCGACCAGGGCATCATCAGCGCCAAGGCCGATTCGACGCTGACCACCGGTGAATTCAAGAACCGTCACGAAGGCAGTCTGGCCACCGACGGCACCCTGCAGCTGAAAGCCGCCCACCTGGACAACTCCGGCGGGCGCATCGGCAGCCAGCAGCAACTCGACGTGTCGGTCAATTCGCTGGAGCAGGATGGCGGCGAGCTGTTCAGCAACGCCGACCTGACGCTGGACATGAACCACGGCTTGTTGAACAACCAGCGCGGCAACCTGCATACGCCGGGTCAGCTGCTGCTGAAAAACCTTGCCGAGGTGAACAACAGCGCAGGTGAAATCTCTGGTGCGAACGCCTGGAGCCTGAATGCGCAAAGCCTGAACAACGACGGCGGCAAGTTGCTGAGTAACCAAAAGCTGACCCTGGTTGTCGATCAGGCCTTGAGCAACATCAAGGGCCTGATTGCCTCTGCCGGCCTCGACAGCCGCAGTGCCAGCCTGGACAACACCGGCGGCGAAATCCGTGGGCGCGGCGAGGTCGACCTGACCGTGACCGACCTGTTCGACAACCAGGCCGGCGTAGTCATCGCCGACGATGGCCTGCGCGTCACGGCCGCCCGTCTGGACAACCGTCAGGAAGGTCTGGTGGGGTCCACAAAAGCGCTGACACTCACCGTTGACCGCGTCGACAACCGCAGCGGTGAGCTGTCGAGCAAGGCCGGTGTGAGCCTGATCGGCGCCTGGCTCGACAACAGCGACAGCGGCTACATCGCCGCCGGCAGCAATCTGGCGCTGACTGTGGGTCAGGTCATCAACCACAACAAGGGCCTGATGAGTGGTGACACCGGCCTCACGCTGACCGGGCAGACGCTGGAAAACAGCGGTCGCCTGAGCAGCGGCAAAGACCTGGCGATCACCCTGTCATCGGACTTGAACAACAATCAGGGCAGCCTGATCAGCGAAGGCGCGCTGGCGATCAATGCCCAAAGCCTGAGCAACAACGGCGGCACGCTCTCCAGTGCCAGAAACCTCACGGTCGACACCCGAGGCGCCGTCAGCAACCAGGGCGGCAAACTGCTCACCGACACCGCGCTGACGATCAACAGCAGTGCCCTGGATAACCAACAAAAAGGCGTCATCAGCAGCAAGACCGGCCTGAACATCAACACCGGTGACTTCAACAACAGTCAGGGCAGCCTTTACTCGGCCGATCAACTGGAGTTGAACGCAGGTCAAGTGACCAACACCTCCGGCAGCATCGGCGCAGCCAATGCTCTGGTGGCTAACATCAAGGGGCTCGATCAGCAGGGCGGCAAGCTGTTCAGTACCGGCGACCTGAGTCTCAACCTGAAGGGCGGTGCGCTGAACAACCAGGACGGCTTCGTCTCCGCACCCGGTCAATTGCGACTGAAAAACCTCGGTGACGTGAACAACCGGGGCGGCGAGATTTCCAGCGAGCAGGCCTTTGACCTGATCGCCGCGTCGCTGGACAACAGCGGCGGCCAGGTGCTGAGCAACCAGAAACTCACCTTGACCATCGACAAGACCCTGACCTCGATCAAGGGCAAGATCGCCGCCGCCGCGTTGCGGATCCGGGCGGCGAGCCTGGATAACAGCGATGGCGGCGTGTTGCTGAGCGACAGCGATCTCGAGGTGACCGTCGACGGCCTCTTGAGCAACCGCAACAAAGGCAGCATCAAGGCAGCGCAAAAACTGACGCTTAACAGCACCGGTCTGGACAACCAGGGCGGTACGCTGGTGGGCATCGCCGGCTTGGCCATTGACCTGGGCACCACCGCACAAGACCTGAACAACCAGGACGGCATGATCAGCAGCACAGGCCTGCTGAGCATTGCCCACCTACGCGACCTCAATAATCAGAGCGGTGTGATCAACAGCAAGGGCGTGCTGAGCATCGCCACGCTGCGTGCCCTGAATAACCAGAAAGGTGAAATCTCCAGCGTCAACAGTTTCAGCCTCACCGGTAACAGCCTGGACAACCGTGGTGGCAACCTGATCAGCAACGATCAACTGACCCTCACCGCGCCCGAGCTGAAAAACCAGGGCGGTCTGATCTCTGGCTGGAAGGGCGTGACCGTCAATGGTGGCACCCTCGACAACAGCCAGGAAGGCAGCATCTCCAGCCTGCTCGGCAACCTGAACATCGACCTCAGCGGTGCGTTGATCAACCACAGCAACGGCGGGCTGGGCGGCATCGGTGAGGTGACCATCAAGGCCACCCGCCTGGACAACACCAGTGGCACCGTCACCAGTGGTGGCAAACAGACCCTGACCATCACCGGCGGCACGATCAGCAACGGCGCCGGCGGTTTCATTGAAAGCGGTGACACCCTGGATGTCCGCGCGGCCACCCTGAACAACGCCGGTGGCCGGATCACGGCCAGCAAAGCGCTGACCTTCACCGGTACGCAACTGGACAACAGCGGCGGCAGTCTGGTCGGCAAGGACAGCGTCACCCTCGACCTGCTTGGCGCCCTGACCAACGTCAACGGCGCGCTCGGCAGCACCGGGCCGCTGGTGATCAAGCGCTCGGCCAGCCTCGACAACCGCGGCGGCCAGTTGATCAGCCAGAGCCTGCTCGACCTGTTGACCCACGGTGATCTGAACAACAGCGCGGGCGGCACGATTTCGGCCAACGGCCAACTCGACCTCAAGGCCGATGGCACCCTGCACAACAACGCCGACGGCCTGATCTCCAGCCGTGATGCCGCCGTCAACCTGACCGCCGCAGCACTGAACAACGGCAAAGGTGCGGTGCAGAGTTTCACCGCGATGACCGTAAACACCGGCACCGGGGCCATCGACAACCAGGTCGGTAAACTCATCGCCCAGACCGGTGACCTGAACATCACCGCCGCCAGCCTCGACAGCCGGGGCGGGGTGCTGTCCAGCCTCAAGGGCTTGCTGCAAACCCGTCTGACCGGTGTATTGCGCAACGGCCAGGGCGGCAAGATCGAAGGCAGCCGCCTCGACCTGCGCGCCCTCGGCGGCATCTATAGCGACGGCGGCCGTATTGCTGCCAACACCGGCGACATCCTGCTGGATGCGGGCGCCAATGCGCTCGACAACAGCGCTGGCGGCATCTACGCCAAAGGCCAGGTGAAAGTCAGCGCCGGCTCGATGAACAACAACGCCGGCCAGGTCAGCGGCAGCGTTATCGACCTCGGTGCCGGGACAGGTCTGAGCAACCGTGGCGGTCTGATCGAAAGCGCCAGCACCCTGGCCGTGCGTGCCACCAACCTCGACAACCAGAGCGGCAAGCTGCGTGCCCTGGGCACCAGCGGCAAGACTGACTTCCAGATCGGCAGCCTATTCGATAACCGCAACGGCCTGGTGGAAACCGCCAACACCCACTTCACCCTGGCAGCGCCGAGCTTCCTCAACGCCGGCGGTTCGGTGGCCCACGTGGGCGTGGGCGAGTTCGACATCTCCACCGCCAACGTGATGAACGCCGGCGGCTTGCTGGTGACTCGTGGCGGCCTGACCCTCAACGCCGACAGCTGGACCAACAGCAGCGTGATTCAGGCCGGGCGCCTGACACTCAACATCAACAACTTCACGCAAACGGCCAGCGGCCAGGTGCTGGCCTCGAACCAGCTCACAGGACGCGGGGTGAACTGGTACAACGACGGGTTGATTGCCAGTGATGGCGGGATGGATATCCAACTGGGTGGTAGCTACGGCGGGAATGGCCGAGTGAGCAGCCTGGGCGATTTGACCTTCAATACGGCACAAATGAATTTGAGCAGTGCCGCAACAATCGGCAGCGGCGGGCCAGGCACGTTCAATATTGGCGGGCTACTAAACAATGCCGGTGGTCGACTGACATCCAATGGTGACCTGACGATCGCCGCCGGTGGCGTGAGCAACACCGGTACGTTGGGCGCCGGGCAAAACCTGACGATCAAGACCGCCAGTCTGGTGAACAATCGCAGTCTGATCTTCAGCGGCGGCAATATGAATTTGCTGACCAATGATTTCACCAACCAGACCGCCGATGTTTACAGCATTGGTAATCTGACCATTGCCGGAAGTGATGGCGGACGTGCCAATACCATCAACAACCTGGCGGCGTCGATCAATGTCGACGGTGATTTTTCGCTGTCGGCCAACAGCTTCAATAACAAGACAGAAGGTGTGATCGGGGAGGAGAAGTTTGTCTCTGGTGACATTACTTTTTCCGGCACCACTTTCTACGTTAATGAAAGTTTTGAATCGACCTCCAAGATCACGGGGCCCCAGGCAACGCTTTCGGTAGCGGGAAACCTGACCGCTAACGTCGGTTCTTTTACCAATACGGCATCGCTGATTTCGGCGGGCAAGAGCATCAAGCTGGATGTCGATACCTTCGATAACTTTGGATTGCAATCGGGCAACTTCACGCGGATGCGTGTTTACCAGATTGGTGGCCTTCCCAACAAACGACCGAGTTGGATAACCGATGATCTGCAGAATTATGCCGATCGGAATTCCAAGTATCAGTATGACTATATTGATTCTTGGCACGAACCCGACAAAGGCGGAACACACTGGGATTACCAGGCGCTGAACAAGCAGTTGCTCAGCAAAATCAACACAAAGTTCGGTATAGGGCCCGAGGTCGCAGTACCTGCGCCTATTCTGGCGGGCGTGAAGCAGCGTGACGACCGTATTTTCACCAACGGTGGGGGCAGCGTTCCTTCTATTATTCAGGCGGGACAAGCGGTAACCGTCAACGCTAAAAGCACGATCAATAACGGTAACCTCAATCCATACACAAACTTTGACGGAACGGCCAAGGCTGGGGCCGATACCGGGGTTAAAAGCTCGGCCAAGCCGACCGTGGTTTTCTTGAATCAGCAGTTGCCACCGGACCTGGCCCAGCAACAGGTCAACCCGCTGGCCCTCCCAGGATTCACCTTGCCAACCGGTGACAACGGTCTGTTCCGTCTCAGCCGCAAGGACGGCAGCGATCAGGAACTCGTAGCAGGTCGCGACTGGACCATCGGCACCATTGCTGCCAGTTCCACCCAGCGCTCGGACGGCATGCCCGTAAGGTCGGCCACCCAGCTGCAGTTCGACCAGAACGATCCGGTCTCGATGAAGAAACGTGACCTGACGCTGGCCTCGCGTCCGTCGCTGAACCTTAACGACAAAACCGCGCTGATCAATGTCAACGCGGTCGCCGGTGACGGCCCGGTTGGCGTGATGGCGCCGAACCGTGGACAGGTTTCGTTCGACGTACCACGTGTGCAAGGCCTGCCCGACACCAGCGTGCGTTCCAACCCGCACAAATATCTGATCGAGACCAATCCGGCGCTGACCAACCTCAAGCAGTTCATGAGTTCGGACTACCTGCTGGGCAAGCTTGGCTACGACCCCGACACCAGCGCCAAGCGCCTCGGTGATGGGTTGTTCGAACAGCGCCTCGTGCAGCAGGCTGTAGTTGCCCGCACGGGGCAGCGATTCATCGACGGCCAGACCTCAGACGAAGCAATGTTCAAGTACCTCATGAACAACGCCGTCACCAGCAAGAATGAACTCAACCTGTCGCTGGGCGTCACCCTGACTGCCCAGCAAGTGGCGGCGCTGACCCACGACATCGTCTGGCTCGAAGAGCACGAAGTTAACGGCGAAAAAGTCCTGGTGCCGGTGTTATATCTGGCCCAGGCCAACAATCGCCTGGCGCCAAATGGCGCGCTGATCCAGGGCGGTGATGTGACCCTGATTGCCGGTGCGGACCTGAACAACGCCGGCACACTTCGGGCTTCGAATAATTTGTTGGCGGAAGCGGGCAACAACCTCACCAACAGTGGTTTGATCGAGGCCGGTGACCGTCTGACCCTCAAGGCCGGTAACAACATCGTCAACAAGGGCGGCGGTGTCATCTCCGGTCGTGACGTCAGCCTGACGGCCACCAACGGTGATGTGATCAACCAGCGTGATGTCTACGGATATGACACCAACTACGGCGGCACGCTGCAACATCGCGACGTACTGAACAACGCTGCGCGGATCGAAGCGGCCAATGACCTGAAAGTCGACGCAGGGCGTGATATCAGCAATATCGGCGGTGTATTGCAAAGCAGTCGGGACATGACGCTCGATGCCAGCCGTGATGTCAACATCACCTCGGTGCAGGATCGCCGCACTGATTCGCGTGGCAGCAACTTCCTCAATCAGACCATCACCCAGCATGGGGCTCAGGTAAAGTCCGGGCGGGATCTGACGATCAGTGCCGATCGTGATGTGGCGGTTGTTGCCAGTCGGCTGGATGCCAAGCGGGATCTCAAGGTCGATGCCGGCAAGGACATCGTCATTACCTCTGCTGCTGACGAAAGCGATTACGTCTCGCGCGGGAAGAAGTTCGCCAACGAAACCCACAGCATCACTCAACAAGCATCCGTACTGAACGCCGGGCGGGACGTTGCACTGAAGGCGGGCAACGACCTGGGCATCATTGCCAGTCGTATCAAGGCAGAGGAAAACGTCAGCCTGGATGCGGATCAGGACATCACGGTTGCTTCCGCCAAGGACGAGAGTTCGTCCTACTACTACAAGAAGAAAAACGGCTCGTTCGGGCGCAGCAAGACGACCGAGCGCCAAAGCTATGAAAGCGAGAATGTCGCCTCGGTGATCGAGGCGGGCCGCGACCTCACCGTTAACACCTCCAAGGATGAGGATGGCTCGGTCAGTCTCGATGGTGGACGCAACGTCACCATCATCGGCAGCCAGTTGAAGGCCGGTAATGACCTGGTGGTGGGGGCAACTCAGGATGTGGCGGTACTTTCCGCCACCGAAGAATCTGGCTCCTACAGCAAGAAGACCAAGACCGGGCTGTTCGGTATGTCGAAAAGTGGCAGCAGCCAGTTGCAGACCGCTGTGACACAGGTCGGTAGTCAATTGGATGCCGGACATGATGCGGTGATTCTGGGGGGGCGAGATGTTCGTCTGAACGCCAGTGAAATCAGCGCCAAAAACGACGCCGAATTGCATGCCGGTCTGGTAGACAAGGAGGGCGATATCACCCTGTCGTCCGCAGATGATCAGGCCTACAGCCGTGCAGAGGAATACAAGAAAAAAGTCGGTCTTTCGTTGAAGGACGCTATTGGGTGGGCTGCCGGAACGCCTGGGTTCGGTGCCGACATGACATTCGCAACTTCTCACAATAGGGGACGTGAAGTTGTCAGTGCTGTGAGTGTCGGAAGTCAGGTCAGTGCCGGCAACGATGCGTTTCTCAATGCGGCTCACGATATTAACGTCATTGGCAGCGGGATCAGTGCCGTCAACAACGCTTCGCTCGATGCAGGTCGCGATGTCAATGTGGTTGCTTCGATTGACAGTCAGCGCAGCAACAGCTGGGAGACGGACAAGAGCGTTGGTATCAAACAGACCATCGACAGCAACGCGTTCACGACGTTCGTCGGCGGTGAAACCGTACAGCATGGCGTCAATAGCAAGGGATACACCGCTGCGAGCAGCGCCATCGATGCCGGGATGAACATCAATGTAAACGCCGGTCGCGATATCAACCTGCAAGGGTCCGACGTGGTGGCGGAGAACAATATCCGCTTCAAGGCCGAACGCAATATCAATATCGATGCCAAGGAAGAGGCTAGCGAAGTCACCATCCGTGACAGCATCAAACGCAACGGCATAACGGTGAGCACCGCCTATAACATCGGCAATACGATCGATGGGCTCAAAGGGACGGGCAAAGGCGAAGACGGAGTCAGCAAAGGTTCAAGCGTACTGAAAGCGGTTGATACCCTTGATCAGTTCTTCAGCGGGCCGAAGTATGACGGACACATTGGCGCATCCAGTGTCAGTTCCAGTAACACTCAGACCTCCGTGACACAACGGCCTTCGACACTTTCGGCAGACAATGACATCTCGCTGGACGCCGGAAACAACGTCAATGTCATCGGCAGCCGGTTCAATGCCGGGCGTGATATCAACGTCAAAGGCAAAGACATCACCTTCGATGTCGCGCATGGCTCGCAAGACAGCTCCGGACATTCGACTCAGAGCAAGGGCGGTGTGAAGGGCGGTACCAACGGTGGCTTCAAGCTGGGTGTGGGTGTCAGCAATGCGGGTACCGAGGACAAATCGACTCAAGGGACTTCGACGGCGACTCAACTGAATGCCGGCGGCAGTATTAACCTGGATGCCAAAAACGATCTGACCCTGATAGGCACCCGTGCGATTGCCGAGCGGGACATTTCCCTCAAGGCCGCTAACGATCTGAACATTCTGTCGGCGCAAAACGCCTATGAGAGTTCACACGATCGCCGTAGCTGGGGTGCCGAAGGCGGCATCATCGCCGGCCAGGATGGATTCGGCGTTTATGGCTCGGCAAATGTCGGTATCGGCGATCTGAACCGCGAGGGCGTGAAGCAGCAGGAAGCGTACCTGTATGCAGGTAACAAGCTGAACTTCGAAAGCAAGCGTGACACCACGATTGCTGGCGCCACTCTGCGCGGTGATGAAGTCCTTGGAGATGTAGGACGCAACTTAACCGTGTCCTCTGTTCCGAACACCGGCAAGGTCGAGGGCAAAGAGTTCGACGCCAGCCTGACTGTCGCGTTCAGCATCGGTGCAACGGTCAGTGGTTCGCTGGGTTACGGCGAAACCAACGGCAAAACCAATTGGGTCGACAACCAGACGGTTATCAGCGGCAAAAGCAAAGTCGATATCCGTACCGAAAAACATACTCAACTTGATGGTTCGGTGGTCACTGCCGACAACGGCAACCTCAAGCTCGACACCGACACCCTCGGCTACCGCAACATTACCGGCAAGGATAATGAGCACGGCTACTACTTGAACGTAAGTGGTAGCTACACGGGAGCCAGTGCCAACGGTGGCAGTGGTGGCGCTCAGGCCGACAAACCCAACAAAGGGATGGAAGGAGAGAGCAAGAGCAGTTGGGCAGTTGAGGGTTACAAGTACGACAAGGATCGTCAGCAGACGCTCAATGCCACCGTGGGGGCGGGGCAGATTGTTGTACGGCACGACAAGACCACGGGGCAGGACTCCACGAGCGGTCTCAATCGCGATGTGAACAGGGCGTATGAGATTACCAAGGACGAAGAGCATCGTACGGATCTGTATGTCAGCAGCAGTTCCATAGACGCGATCAGCCATCCTGGAAAGACGCTCGATAAATGGGAAAACAGCGTTACCGACTTTACGGAAAATCAGAAGGTACAAGCGACCCAGGTTTACGATGCTATAAAAAACAACTGGAATAAAATCCAGTCGCAACATGTAGATATTAATGATGTTCCGAAAAGTATTAGTAAAGAGTTTGGAGAAGAACGCGCTCTAGCGATTGCAAAAAATATCGTTCGCGCTGGTGGCGATCTTGAGGCGCTGGAATCTCTCGATCCTAATATCCTGAAAGCGTTGGTGGACTTTGCCGATAAAGCGGCAGTGTTCGATGGCAATCTGAACTCTTGTATCGAAAATAAAACTTGTACGGTCAAGGGGCCTGATGGCTGGAAGCCGGGAATGCCGTATGAAATCGGCGTGACGGTGACCAGTAACCTTCCGCGAAATGCAGGTGAAGCGATGCTGAGTCCGCTCGTTTCAGCATTGAAACTTGCGGATAACCTTCCGAAGGAACAGATTCAGGCTATCGGGCTTTCCATTCAGGCCATCATGGGGCCGTTTAAACTGGTTGTAAGCCTCGCTGCCCAGGCTGCCCTGAAGGAGGCGTTTGGCCCTGAGTATGAAAGGGTAAAGGAAGAGTCGGCGATCAATTTAGCTGCCTTCTTGACTGATCGTGATCCAAAGACACTGAAAGAATTTAACGACGCGGATAAAAAAGACGTCAATAGTGTTCTGAAAGGCGATCCTTATGTGAAGGCTGCCGAGTTTCTTATTGACTCTGCGTTGGGAGAAATCAAGAATCTTGGAATCCGGCAAGTTAGCCGGGTGCTGTCAGTTAATGCTGGTAGTGGAGCACCGCCGAAAACCTCCACAAGCGGGTTTCAGTTAACATTTGATAAAGCTACCAGAATCTGGACGACGCCGGCAGGCTTGGAATATGGTCGAGGAACCAGGCAGGGCACTAGAATCAATCACGTCCTGGAACACGCCAAGCCGAATCCGAACAAGCAAAACCACACTGTTTTCAGTATGGATAGAAAGGAGATACTGGGTGTGGTTGACGAGGCCTGGACGAAGAGAGGGAATCCAGTGGCGAACGATCCTGGGGCCTATATTGTGCCGATGGGGCGAGTGGTGGGGACCGCGGGAGAGACTAATGTAAAAGTCGTTGTCATACCAGGAACCAACACAGTACTTACTGCCTATCCAGTTCCATAGAGAGGTGTATATGATTTGCCCAAGATGTGAGCAGGACGACGTTATCAAAGCGATGATAAAAGCGAATAAGTCGATTATTTTTATTTGCCCTGAGTGCGAAGCGACGTGGTTCTCGATCGACGAAATAAAGTTTCCCGGATTTGTGGACTACATGACTTATATGAAGAGTATTGGTCTGTCCCATCTGTGGGATGAGTTGGAAATTATTTCGGAGAAAATATAGGTGTCGGAGTAGTAAAGTCAGAGCAAAAGAGTGCAGATTTATTTAATTAAGTAAATCTGCATCCTTTACTTTTAGTCAAGGCTACGGAATGGGGCGGGGGTATTGGCCGGTGGGGTGTTTAAGCGGGTTCGTCGCATTTTTATCCCCGTCTTTTACGTTTTTTATTAATGGCTTTCTCTTTGAAGGATGACTATGCGCTGTTTCGGAATCTCATTGTTGCTGGGCGTAACCTTACTGGTGTCAGGCTGCAACACCACGCCAGTAGACAAAGCAACTGTTTACTATGATCGGGCGCAATTTTCTTCGCAGATCGTAAAAGACGATCCTTCTATGAGTGATCCGATTCTCCAGCACGGCCGCTGCTCATTGATTATCTCCACGCCGGGGTCAAATACGGGGACCTACCAATTTTGTACTTTTGCGCTGACTGCCAAGGGGCTTTATGTCCAGGGGTGGGATGCGAAAGCGTTGAAGTATGTCGAGGTCGTGCACGTCGAATTGTCGAACATCAAAGCGATGTCGCTTCATACATTCTTCCGTACCAAGCAGCTTCAGTTAACGGAGGAACGGCGACAACTGGCTCTGAGTGCGTCGATTGACGAGGGTGGCTACGTTGATGCGGAAGCAACTGAACGGTTGTTCGATACCATCAAGAAAAAGGGGGTTCTCGTGGTGGAAAGCAAGGGGATGATCAATCCGCCTGCGCCGCCAGCGCCGATGATTATCCCTATCGTTATTCCGAGATAGAGCTACTGAGAACAGGGCGGGTTTATTTGATTCGATAAAACTGCCCCTTTTTTGTGAGATGAAATTTAGATGAATATCGGAGCTTTGTACTCTGCCATTTCAAGCAGTTCATTTGGTCTCTCAATGGGCGCGATCTGGCAGCATTTGAGCGTAGAACTTACGAGCTTCAAGATAAGCGATGAAGAAAAAGCGGGTGTTTTCCTGGAGGTGTTGGCGCGTCTGATGCTTGTGAAAGAAAAGGGGACAGATTAATTTGATTGAATAAATCTGTCCCCTTTGTATGTCCCTTTGTATGCCTTTGTATATTTGGGGAGGTGTATATGATTTGCCCAAGATGTCAGTAGGGCGACGTTATCAAAGCGATGATAAAAGCGAATGAGTCAATTATTTTTATTTGCCCTGAGTGCGAAGCGGCGTGGTTCTCAATCGACGAAATAAAGTTTCCCGGATTTGTGGATTACATGACTTATATGAGCAGTATTGGTCTGTCCCATCTGTGGGATGAGTTGGAAATCATTTCGGAGAAAATATAGGTGCCACAGTAGTTAAGGCGGAGTAAAGGGTGGCGGGTATTTGCCCGTAGAGCCGTGTCTGCACTGGCGGTTTAAAATGTGAATTCTGAGCTGTCAAGGAACGCCTTGGCTTTAGCCATAGCGCTGAGAATGTGAGCTGATGTTTGAGGATTGCTGTGAAAGCAAACAAGGCAATGGAATCGCTGCTGGCTGACCTGCCGCACGTTGTTATGGAGGGTGAGCTTGAGCGTATTGCACGTTCTGATTTTGTCGAGCGTGATGGTTGTATTTTTATCGCAGCTCTGAATCCTCAAAGTCATATGGGCCTCGATAGCTTCCCTGACAGAACCGGTTATGAGTGTTTCGTGAACTCGGTTCATATTGATGATTATGTCAGCGATGATTTATTAGCCACCGCCATTTCCTGGTTGTCCTTGGTACTTGATCAATGGAATAAATCCGGTCTGCCGGGTGTTCTTCAGGGGAGCGTTTCAAGCGACGAATTCGGTGCAACGGTCAAGGTTCATGTGCTCCGCCCAGATGAGCCCTGGTTGGGCGATGACCTTGAGGGGTATGAGCAAGCAGTGCTTACTGTTAACTCGGGCGACATGGGATTTCTTGCCCGGATCAAGAGGCTTTAATGAATGACTAATGATTTTCACTTGCTCGGCCCAGGAGACCTTGGGCTCATCCGCGCAGGTATCACCCGGAAAAAATGGGACAGATTTATTTGATTAATAAATCTGTCCCATTTTTTAGTCCTTTTTAGAATCTATTTGGCTTTTTATTTGGGTGGCGTGGCTAATAAGTCGTTTGGGTTTTATAAGGAAGCAAACAGTGAGAAATAATATCGTCTCTCGTGTGATGATTTTTTGCGGCCTGCTTGGGATGGTGTTGTCAGTATGTTTTATAATTTCCTTGGTGATGGTTTCGTTGCTGATGTTTTTTCTATATTTTTTTTGCGAGCCTGATTTTAATGTGCTCTTTCTGTGGATTGGTATGCCGTTGACGTTGCTCTTGTCTATTTGGTGGGCGGGCAAAAATCTCGATTATATAAAAAGAGCTACGGATGGACGTTAATTAAGAAGAGGTAAGAAAAGGGGGGCGGAATTATTTGATTAAATAAATCTGTCCTCCTTTTTACGAATTAGAAATTTGAGGTGCATATGAGAGAGTTGTTCGGTCAGCCATATAGCCAGTCAGACCCTATTTGGATTGTTAAAGGGTATTTTGACAGGATGTACACTGACGGCCGTTTTATCGAGGCGGTTGGCTATCTTGTGAAAAGATGGGGGTTCAGTGTGGATGGGGCATACTGTAACTATCCTGATGAAAGCAGCCCGTTCGACGAAGAACACTTCGAAGGGGTGGAATTTTCCTATGGCTATCCCCCGAGTGATGAGGACTCCATCGTCGTCAGCGAATCGGTTTGTACTGAGTATCTTCGGCTAGCTTGTGAGAAGTACCTTCAGCGTCATCCTGAAGATAAGGCGAAAATAGAAGAATTCTTACGGGTTGTCTCTTTTTGAATTTAAGAAAAAAAGGGACAGATTAATTTTATTAAATAAATCTGTCCCCTTTGTACCGTGGATAGTTGTTGTCGATTGCAAGTTCATCCTTGAGTGAGCGCGAGCCAGAGATAACTGAGCCAGTGCGAAACATGGCTGGTATTTTGGCGGAGGAAATTCTGGTCGTGCTGCGTCGGCGCAATGGCTTCTATGCTTTTGAAGGCGCATTGCATGTCTTTCCAAGCGAGTCGAGTCAAAATGAAACGGGGCTTTCTGATTGGAATCATACCGATCTGTGGCGCAGTGGTTATAAGGGCTTGGCCGATAGCGGTGTCTTTTTTGCTGAGGATATCTTTGGTGGGCAGTTTTGTATCAAGGACGACAAGATCTATATATTTGATCCAGAAACTGGGTCTTTAGAGTACTTGGCTGCGGATATTGAAAGCTGGGCGCAAATGGTTCTTAACGACTATGAGGTGTTGACGGGATATCCGTTAGCGCATCAATGGCAAAAGCGCAACGGTCCAATTGCTGCGGGGATGCGCTTGTTGCCCAAGATTCCGTTTGTAATGGGTGGTGAGTTTTCCTTGGATAATTTGTACGTTGTTAATGCTATAGAGGGAATGCGGCTCAGAGCCGATATAGCCGATAAGATTAAAAGTTTGCCGAACGGCACTCAGGTTAAATATAGTCTTGACTGATAGTTTCTAGTCCTGAAATAGGTTTACACCTGTTTCACCCAACGCCCGATGCATCGCATCGGGCGTTGGGTATTTCAAAGACAGGTACCGACTGATCGACGCCCGGGGAAGACCCTACTTCGGATAAAGCGGCGGCAACCCACTATCCCCAACCGGATCCTGCACCCGCTCCGCCGTCGGAATCGTCCGGATCGCCCGCCACAAATCCTCACCCTGCCAATGCTGCCCCGTCTCGCTGTACAGCGCGCCGTTCAAACCATCGAGCGCATCCGACAGCGGCACAAACCGCGCCGCCATGTCCGCCAGGGTTTCCGGCTGCTGGCGGGCCCAGGCGTCGAGCGCCTGGCGGGTGGCGTGGGGGTCGTTGGCCTGACTGGCGCGTTTGATGTCGTCGAGCAGGGTGCGCGGGCTCGGGCCGGTTTGCGCGGCGCGCAGGATTGCCGGCTGCCAGCGGGCACGCCACCAGAGGCCGAAGCCGAGCAGGGTGGTGCAGGCGAAAACGAACGTGCTGAGCTTCCACCACCACAAGGCTTCGCTGTCGGCGGCGCTGAGCGGTTGGGCGTTGCCCGCCGGGGTGTCGACTTGCAGGCTCGGGTTGTTCGTTACTTGCAGGGTGCGCGCCGGCAGGCTGGTGTGTTCCAGGTGATCTTCGAAGGTGTTCCACCAGACCACGTCCACCGTTGGCAACTCGATCGAGCCGCTGCGGCTCGGCACCAGCGCTTCACGTTCTTCGCGGCTGCCGATCAGGCCGCGATCGCTGCTCTGGTTGTTCAGCACCGGTTGATCCGGGTAGCGGCGCAGGCCGTTGGCTTCGGTGGCGGGCAGGGCGGGCAGTTGCGAACTGGCCAGGCCTTCGACCTTGAGGGTCAGGCTGCGGGTCAGGGAGTCGCCGACCTGGGTGTGTTCCGGCTCCGGGTTCCAGCTTTCGCTCAGGCTCAGGCTGCGGGCCGGCAGCCACGGCGCATCGCTGGGGTAGGTCATCGGTTTGGGTTTGACCGTCAGCGAAGTCGCGGCGGAGCTGATGTGCATCAGCTTGCCCGGCTTCGGCCCCTGCGCTGTGGCGTCCTGCGAGGGCTGGGTATCGACCAGTGTGGCGCTGAAGGTCTGCGGGGCGATGCTCAGCAAGCCGCTGTGCTGCGGATAGATCGCGTAGCGCATCTCGATCACGCCATGGCGCACACCGTTGATGTCTTTTTCGTAGGTGCGCATGTCGCCCAGTTGCTCGATGCGCGCGTCGGCGATCTGCAACGGCGTCAGGCTGCTGTCGTCGTACAGCGACACTGAATGGTAGATGCGCAACGTCAGGATGGCCTGAGCCTGCACATACACACTGGTTTGGTCGAGGCTGGCTTCGATGAACACCGGTTCGCGGGCGCTGCTCTCTTCGCGGGTGTCACTCTCGATCACCTGCACGGTGATCGGCTGGCTCTCGACGTCGTCCAGTTTCAGCGGCGGGATTTCAACGCTGCCGTTCTGCTTGGGCAACAGGGTGATGATCCAGCGAGTGGTGGCGCGGTTGTCATCGTTGAGGGTGTTCAACTGGTTGACCTGACGCGTGCCGCGCACTTCGAACAGCGGCTCCAGCGGGCTCAGGTCCGGTTTGCCGAACTGCGTGACATCGTTGGATTCGAGGGTGAGTTCGACCGTCTCGCCGGAATTCAGGCGACTGCGATCCACACTGGCGGTCAGCTCGGCCGCCTGGGCGGTGGCCGTGCAGATCAGCAGGGGCAGCAAGAGAGCGGTGAAACGGGTCATCGAATGTTTTCCTGATCCTGATGTTGTTGCTGTTCGTACCAGAATTTGCGTCGCAGCAGTTCGCCCGGATCATCCGGGATCTTGCCCAGCCATTGTTCCAGCGCCTGCTGTTGCTCGCCTTCGAGGGTGTCCTCATTGGGGCGCAGCAGCGGCGGGGTGTTCTGTTCCTTGTCCGGTTCGCTGTCCGGCAGCTCGTTGGCACCCGGCAGCGGCGGGGTGGTCGGCGGCGGTTCGCTGACGGACTCACCGGTTTGCGGCTCGCTCTGGGTTTCGCTTTTGACCGCTGGCGGCGGAGCGGTCGCTGGCGGTGGTTCATCGCCCGGTAGGTTTGGCTGCGCCGGTTTGTCTTGCGGTTCGGCCGGCGGCGGGGCGTTTTTCTGTTTCAGCAGGTTTTCCACCAGCGCCTTGTTGGTCAGCGCCGGGCGCAGATCCGGTTGGCGTTCCAGGGCCTGTTCGTAGGCGTCCAGCGCTGCTTCCAGCTCACCGCTTCTGGCCAGGGCGTTGCCACGATTGTAGTGGGCGTGGGCGTCATTGCCCTCGGCGAAACGCTGAGCGGCGCCACTGTAGTCGCCGGCCTCGTACAACGCCACCCCTTGCCATTGCGGATCTTCGAAATGCTTCGCCGCCTCGGCCGGGCGCTTCTGTTTGAGCAGGTGCAGGCCTTGCTGATCGGGACGCAGCCACAGGTCTTCGAAGTCGAAGGCATAGCTCGGTTGCGGCAATGCCAGCAGCAACGGCAGGCAGAACAGCCAGCCACGCCGCCCGGCGCACGCGGCAAGCAACAACAGCGGCAACAGCAGCCAGTAACCCTGATCGGCCCAGGTGTCGAGTCGAACGGTCTGGCCATCGCTGCGCAGGCTGCGCGGGCCATCGAGCAGGCCGAGGTCGCCCAGATCGGATTCATCCAGCCGTGCGCTGCGGTACTCGCCGCCGACCGCGTTGAGAAATGCGCCGAGGCCCGGGCTGTCGAGTTGCGGTACGCGGATCGCGCCCTGGGCATCCTTGAGGAAACTGCCGTCTTCCTGAGCAATCGGCGCGCCCTCGGCGGTGCCGACACCGAGCATCAACAATTGCGCCGATTGGCCACTGAGTGCATTGCGAATACCTTGGCGTTCTTCTTCCGACAGCGAAGAGCCAATCAGCAGAATCCGCCCCTGACCCAACGCACCCTGCTTGAGCAGCGCCAGCGCTTTGCTCACCGCCAGATCGGCGCGATGACCGCTTTCCGGCATCAGGGAAGGCTTGAGCGCGTCGAGCAGGTTGCGGCTGGTCGCCAGGTCATCCGACAGCGGCACCAGCGTATGGGCGCTGCCGGCGTAAACGACGATAGCGGTCTGGGCATCGCTGCGCACCTGCAACAGGTCGAATAGCTTGCGCCGGGCCTGTTCCAGTCGCGTTGGCGGCGAATCGGTGGCAAGCATTTCCGGGGTCAGTTCCAACACCACCACCAACGGGTCGGCGGGTTTCTGGCTGGTCTGTTCGACCCGTTCCCAGCTCGGCCCGAGCAACGCCAGAATCGTCAGCAGCCAGGCCACGCTCAGGGCGACCCAAGGCAACTTGCTGTCGCGACCGCTGCCGCCACTGAGCAACGTGGCGTGGAAGGCCGGCGGCAGAATCATCTGCCAGCGACCGGCGCGTTTCTGCCGGTGCCAGAGCTGCCAGATCAGCCAGCCGAGCACCGGCAGCAGCAACAGCCACCAAGGACGGAACCAGTGCGGCCAGAGGGCGATCATCGGCGCCTCCGCAAACGCAGGCGCTTGAGGCGCTCGCGCCAGTCAGGCAGGGGGCTTTGCAGATACAGCTCTTTGGTGAACAGCCGTTGCAGCGGGTTGTCCGGCCACAACACGCGGGCCACCAGCAGAATGCTCAGCAGCAGCGCGAATGCCAGCGGCCACTGATACAACGCCTGTGCCGGGCGGGCCTGGGTCGGTTGCTGAGTCACCGGTTCGAGCTGGTCGAGGGTGTCCTTGATCGCTTGCAGCTCCCTGCCATCGCGGGCACGGAAATAGCGCCCGCCGGTGACCTCGGCGATGGCCCTGAGCGCCGGTTCGTCGAGATCGAGGGTCGGGTTGCCGCCGAGCAACGCCGTGGCGCCGCTTTCTTCAGGATCGGCGCCGATGCCGATCGGGTAGATTTTCACGCCTTCGCTGGCGGCCAGTTTTGCGGCGGTCAGCGGATCGATTTCGCCCCCATTGTTGGCGCCGTCGGTGACCAGAATCAGCACCCGGCTCTGGGCCGGACGCATGCGCAGGCGCTTTAGGGCCAGGCCGATGGCGTCACCAATCGCGGTGTTCTTGCCGGCAATGCCGATCCGCGCTTCATCGAGCCAGACTCGAACGGTGCGCCGGTCAAACGTCAGGGGTGCTTGCAGATAAGCCTGGCTGCCAAACAGGATCAGACCGACGCGGTCGCCATCGCGGCTTTCGAGAAAATCACCGAGCAAATGCTGAACCAGCGACAGACGACTGACGTCTTCGTCGTTCCATTGCATGTCCGGGAAATCCATCGAGCCGGACACGTCCACGGCCACCAGCAGATCACGGCCGCTGGCGGCAATCGGCAGCGGTTCGCCGAGCCATTGCGGGCGTGCGGCGGCGGTCAGCAACATCAGCCACAACAACAGAAACGGCGCCTGTTGGCGCCAGGCCGGCAGATTGGCCCGGGCGCGACGGCGGGCGAGACCTTCGAGGTCGCCCAGGAAACTCACTTTCAGCGCCGGCTCGCCGCTGTCGGCCACCGGCAGCACGAGGCGCATCAGCCACGGCAGCGGCAACAGCAGAAAGATCCACGGCCAGGCGAACTCAAACATGTTTGCGGATCCAGGTGTCGACTGCCTGGGTAAGGCCGGCGATGGCTTTGTCGTCGAGCTTGCACTCGGGTTTATAGGCGCCTTCGACGAGCACCATCCAGCGGGTCAGGCCGGCGGCGGGGCAACGGTTGTCGAGAAACGCCAGCCATTTGCGGCCGTTGAGGGTATGGCTCTGGCTGTAGGGGTAATGGTTGCGGCACAGGCGCTTGAGCAGGCCGTTGAGCTGCTGCAGCCAGGCTCCGGCCGGGGCGCCGTCGTAGGGTTTGGGCATCTGCGCCAGTTCGGCGAGTGCAGCGATGCGCACCGGATCGAGCGGCAGTTCGGCGCGCACGACCGGTTTCTTCTTGATCGGAATGAAACGCCGCAGACGCCAGACCGCAAAGCCGATCACCGGCAGCAGCAAAAGCAGCAGCCACCAGCCCGGCGCCGGTGGCCAGAAGGCGATCGGTGGCGGGGAGATCAGCGGTTGCAGTTGTTCGAGGCCGTTCATCGACCTTTCCCCGGGCGTTGCGGGTTAAGAAATTCGCGCATTTGCTCGACCATTTCGCTCTGGGTGCTCAGCGGCATCAGCAGCACGCGCAGCTTCTGCGCGAGCAGTTCCCAGCGAGCGATCCGCGCTTCGGCCTGGGCGCGGTAGGTCTGGCGCAGGTCGAAGTTGAGGGTGTCGAGTTCCAGTTGCGCACCGCGTTCGGCGAATCTCAGCAGCCCGGCGGCGGGCAGGGCGTGGTCCAGCGGATCGGAAAGCGGCAGCATCAAAAGGTCGCAATGGCGCGACAGCAGGCTCAACTGTTGCTCGGCGCTGTCGGACAGTGCGCGCTCGTCACAGATCACGATCACCAGACTGCCCGGTCGCAGCACTTCGCGGGCCCGACGCAACGCCACGCCAAACGCATCGCGATCCGGCTCCCGCTCGCTGTGCAGTGACTGATTGACCTTCACCAAGCGGTTGAGCAGTTGCAACAGGCTCTGCTTGCTGCGGCGCGGCTTGATTTCGTAATGCTCGTTGTCGCCGAACACCAGCCCGCCAACCCGATCGTTATGACCCAATGCAGCCCAGCCGATCAGTGCCGCAGCCTGCGCTGCGAGCACCGATTTGAACATCAGCCCGGAGCCGAAAAACAGCCGCGTGCTTTGCTCGACCATGATGAAAATCGGCCGTTCGCGTTCTTCATGGAACAGTTTGGTGTGCGGTTCCTGCGTCCGCGCGGTGACGCGCCAGTCGATGGTGCGCACGTCGTCGCCGGCCTGATAGACCCGCACCTGATCGAAGTCCACGCCACGACCACGAAATTTCGAGTGGTGCAGGCCGATCAGCGGGCTGCGCTGGCTCGGCGTGGAAAACAGCTGCACTTCGCGCACGCGGTGACGCATCTCGATCAGCTCGGCGAGGCTGATGCGGATGCCCGGTTCGGACGGCAGGGAGGCGTTCATCGGGGTCAAGCGACGGCTACGACGTCGAGAATCCGTTGCACCACCCGATCCTGGTCGATGCCAGCGGCTTCGGCCTCGAACGACAGAATGATGCGGTGACGCAACACGTCGAACAGCACCGCTTGGATGTCTTCCGGGCTGACGAAGTCGCGACCGGCCAGCCAGGCGTGGGCGCGGGCGCAGCGGTCGAGGGCGATCGAGCCGCGCGGGCTGGCGCCGTAGGCGATCCACTCGGCCATTTCCGGGTCGAACTTGGCCGGGTTGCGCGTGGCCATGACCAGTTGCACCAGGTATTCCTCCACGGCGTCCGCCATGTACAAGCCAAGGATTTCCTTGCGCGCGGCGAAGATCGCCTGCTGGCTGACCCGACGTTCGGGCTTGGTTTCGCCGTTGAGGGCTTCGCCCCGGGCCTGTTGCAGGATCCGGCGTTCGACGGCGGCATCCGGGAAGCCCATTTTCACGTGCATCAGGAAGCGGTCGAGCTGGGCTTCGGGCAACGGGTAGGTGCCTTCCTGCTCGATCGGGTTCTGCGTGGCCATCACCAGAAACAGCGGCGATAGCTCATAAGTGCTGCGCCCGACACTGACCTGACGCTCGGCCATGGCTTCGAGCAAAGCTGATTGCACCTTGGCCGGGGCACGGTTGATTTCGTCCGCCAGCACCAGGTTGTGGAAGATCGGCCCTTGCTGAAACACGAAACTGCCGGTTTCCGGGCGATAGATCTCGGTGCCGGTGATGTCGGCCGGCAGCAGGTCCGGGGTGAACTGGATGCGATGGAACTGGGCTTCGATGCCCTCGGCGAGCTCTTTGATCGCTTTGGTCTTGGCCAGACCCGGAGCGCCCTCGACCAGCATGTGGCCGTCGGCGAGCAGGGCGATGAGCAAGCGCTCGATGAGTTTTTCCTGGCCGAGAATCTGCGTTGAAAGAAAGGTTCGCAGCGCCAGCAGCGCTTCACGATGTTCCATCGATGACTGTTCCTGGAAAGGGTGGCCACAGGCGTTCGGATAACGCCGGGGCTGGGGGCGTTACTTTAATCCATCGCAGGGGGTGGCGACTAACGGCATTTTGCGCAAAGTGCGGGAAATGACCGGGGTAAATGTTGGAATTTTGTAGACAGGGAAAGGTGGGGAGTCAGTTCTGGCCCTATCGCTGGCTTGCCAGCGATGAGGGCAGTGCAGACGCCATCAAATCTGGCTGATATAGGTGCCAGTACCATCAAGAATGTTTTTCAGGGTTTCCTCAACCTCGGCCAGATCGACCATGTCCGGGTTGTAGGTGATTTCCAGCACATCATCCCCGTTCAGCGCATCGGCATCCGCCGCGGCGATTTCGATCTTCAGCAGTGTCCTGGTCAGGGTGACCTTGACGCCATCGAGCGTGGACGGCTCGCCATCCAGGGTGATCTCCAGCTCATCCTCGTCCGGATAGCGGCTCATCAGAAACATTTCGCCCTTGTCGCTGTGGCAGCAGAGCATGGCCATGTTGTCTTCTTCGTCGTCGCACGGGTTGACGATCAAAAGGGCGGTGGTCATTTGCATGGGGAATTCCTGCCTCGGCGGGCGTGTTGGTCGCAATTGGGCGCGATTCTGCCAGCCCCCGGGAATTTCTGCATGTGAGAGTGTCAGAGCATGTGTCGTGAACGCGACACAGGTCAATGGTCATTCCTGGCACGCCTGTACCGTAAAAACGGGGATTCAGACCGGCGTTTCGCCCCATGAATGCTAGTGTTTACCGATGCGCAGGCCTTGGTTTACGTGCCAATGACCGAATATGTCGCAGCACCGCAAGCAGACACATTGTCGCACCCATTAAGCTGCGCAACGGATGAGCACCCGTAAAGGCATTGCCAGGGCCCCGCGAGCGGCGCCGGGCAGTCGTTTTTGCAGATGCCCATTCATGGAAGGTGAATGTGACCTGAGTGTCTCGTCCAGCTTCACCCACCTGTCACCCTGTTTCCTCTGCCCGAGATTCAGGAACAGGGCGACGGAACGCCCCGAAAGGGGTTTTGCACGCGACGCTTTCCATCAATAACAAGCCCAAGCGGAGTACCACAGATGGCGTTCTTCACCGCAGCCAGCAAAGCCGACTTCCAGCACCAACTGCAAGCGGCACTGGCGCAGCACATCAGTGAACAGGCACTGCCACAAGTGGCGCTGTTCGCTGAACAATTCTTCGGCATCATTTCCCTGGACGAGCTGACCCAACGTCGCCTCTCCGACCTCGCTGGCTGTACTCTTTCTGCGTGGCGCCTGCTTGAGCGCTTCGATCACGCGCAACCGCAAGTGCGCGTCTACAACCCCGATTACGAACGTCACGGCTGGCAGTCGACCCACACCGCGGTCGAAGTGCTGCACCATGACTTGCCGTTCCTGGTGGACTCGGTGCGTACCGAGCTGAACCGTCGCGGCTACAGCATCCACACCCTGCAGACCACCGTGCTCAGCGTGCGTCGTGGCAGCAAGGGCGAGTTGCTGGAAATCCTGCCAAAAGGCACCACCGGCGAAGGCGTGCTGCACGAGTCGCTGATGTACCTGGAAATCGACCGCTGCGCCAACGCGGCCGAATTGAATGTGCTGTCCAAGGAACTGGAACAGGTCCTGGGTGAAGTCCGCGTCGCGGTCGCCGATTTCGAGCCGATGAAGGCCAAGGTGCAGGAAATCCTCACCAAGCTCGATAACAGCGCATTCCCCGTCGATGCCGACGAGAAGACCGAAATCAAGAGCTTCCTGGAATGGCTGGTGGGCAACCACTTCACCTTCCTTGGCTACGAAGAGTTCACCGTTGTCGATCAGGCCGATGGCGGCCATATCGAATACGACCAGAACTCCTTCCTCGGCCTGACCAAGATGCTGCGTACCGGTCTGACCAATGAAGACCGCCACATCGAAGACTATGCCGTGAACTACCTGCGCGAAGCGACACTGCTGTCGTTCGCCAAGGCCGCGCATCCGAGCCGCGTGCACCGTCCGGCCTACCCGGACTACGTGTCGATTCGCGAAATCGATGCCGACGGCAAAGTGATCAAGGAACACCGCTTCATGGGCCTGTACACCTCGTCGGTGTATGGCGAGAGCGTACGTGTGATTCCTTTCATCCGCCGCAAGGTCGAGGAAATCGAGCGCCGTTCCGGCTTCCAGTCCAAGGCTCACCTGGGCAAGGAACTGGCACAGGTGCTGGAAGTGCTGCCGCGTGACGACCTGTTCCAGACTCCGGTCGACGAACTGTTCAGCACCGTGATGTCGATCGTGCAGATCCAGGAACGCAACAAGATCCGCGTGTTCCTGCGCAAAGACCCGTACGGTCGTTTCTGCTACTGCCTGGCCTACGTGCCGCGTGACATCTACTCCACCGAAGTTCGCCAGAAGATCCAGCAAGTGCTGATGGAGCGCCTGAAAGCTTCCGACTGCGAGTTCTGGACGTTCTTCTCCGAGTCCGTGCTGGCCCGCGTGCAACTGATCCTGCGCGTCGACCCGAAAAACCGCATCGACATCGACCCGCTGCAACTGGAAAACGAAGTGATCCAGGCCTGCCGCAGCTGGCAGGACGACTACGCCGCCCTGACCGTCGAAACCTTCGGCGAAGCCAACGGCACCAACGTGCTGGCCGACTTCCCGAAAGGCTTCCCGGCCGGCTACCGCGAGCGTTTCGCTGCGCATTCGGCCGTGGTCGACATGCAGCACTTGCTCAATCTGAGCGAGAAGAAGCCGCTGGCCATGAGCTTCTACCAGCCGCTGGCCTCCGGCCCACGCGAGCTGCACTGCAAGCTGTATCACGCCGATACCCCGCTGGCCCTGTCCGACGTGTTGCCGATCCTGGAAAACCTCGGCCTGCGCGTGCTCGGTGAATTCCCGTACCGTCTGCGCCACACCAACGGCCGCGAGTTCTGGATCCACGACTTCGCGTTCACCGCCGCCGAAGGCCTGGACCTGGACATCCAGCAACTCAACGACACCCTGCAGGACGCGTTCGTCCACATCGTCCGTGGCGATGCCGAGAACGATGCGTTCAACCGTCTGGTGCTGACCGCCGGCCTGCCATGGCGCGACGTGGCCCTGTTGCGTGCTTATGCTCGTTACCTGAAGCAGATCCGCCTGGGCTTCGACCTCGGCTACATCGCCAGCACCCTGAACAACCACACCGACATCGCTCGCGAACTGACCCGGTTGTTCAAGACCCGTTTCTACCTGGCCCGCAAGCTCGGCAGCGATGATCTGGACGACAAGCAACAACGTCTGGAACAGGCGATCCTGACCGCGCTGGACGACGTTCAGGTCCTCAACGAAGACCGCATCCTGCGTCGTTACCTGGACCTGATCAAAGCGACCCTGCGCACCAACTTCTACCAGACCGACGCCAACGGCCAGAACAAGTCGTACTTCAGCTTCAAGTTCAACCCGCACTTGATCCCTGAGCTGCCGAAACCGGTGCCGAAGTTCGAAATCTTCGTTTACTCGCCACGCGTCGAAGGCGTGCACCTGCGCTTCGGCAACGTTGCTCGCGGTGGTCTGCGCTGGTCCGACCGTGAAGAAGACTTCCGTACCGAAGTCCTCGGTCTGGTAAAAGCCCAGCAAGTGAAGAACTCGGTCATCGTGCCGGTGGGTGCGAAGGGCGGCTTCCTGCCGCGTCGCCTGCCACTGGGCGGCAGCCGTGACGAGATCGCGGCCGAGGGCATCGCCTGCTACCGCATCTTCATCTCGGGTCTGTTGGACATCACCGACAACCTGAAGGACGGCAAACTGGTACCGCCGGCCAACGTCGTGCGTCATGACGACGATGACCCGTACCTGGTGGTCGCGGCGGACAAGGGCACTGCAACCTTCTCCGACATCGCCAACGGCATCGCCATCGACTACGGCTTCTGGCTGGGTGACGCGTTCGCGTCCGGTGGTTCGGCCGGTTACGACCACAAGAAAATGGGCATCACCGCCAAGGGCGCGTGGGTTGGCGTACAGCGCCACTTCCGCGAGCGCGGCATCAATGTCCAGGAAGACAGCATCACGGTGGTCGGCGTGGGTGACATGGCCGGTGACGTGTTCGGTAACGGCCTGTTGATGTCCGACAAGCTGCAACTGGTTGCCGCGTTCAACCACATGCACATCTTTATCGATCCGAATCCGGATCCGGCCACCAGCTTCGCCGAGCGTCAGCGCATGTTCGATCTGCCGCGTTCGGCCTGGTCCGACTACGACACCAGCATCATGTCCGAAGGCGGCGGCATCTTCTCGCGCAGCGCGAAGAGCATCGCCATCTCGCCACAGATGAAAGAGCGCTTCGACATCCAGGCCGACAAGCTGACCCCGACCGAACTGCTGAACGCCTTGCTCAAGGCGCCGGTGGATCTGCTGTGGAACGGTGGTATCGGTACTTACGTGAAAGCCAGCACCGAAAGCCACGCCGATGTCGGCGACAAGGCCAACGATGCGCTGCGTGTGAACGGCAACGAGCTGCGCTGCAAAGTCGTGGGCGAGGGCGGTAACCTCGGCATGACCCAACTGGGTCGTGTGGAGTTCGGTCTCAATGGCGGCGGTTCCAACACCGACTTCATCGACAACGCCGGTGGCGTGGACTGCTCCGACCACGAAGTGAACATCAAGATCCTGCTGAACGAAGTGGTTCAGGCCGGCGACATGACCGACAAGCAACGCAACCAGTTGCTGGCGAGCATGACCGACGAAGTCGGTGGTCTGGTGCTGGGCAACAACTACAAGCAGACACAGGCTCTGTCCCTGGCGGCCCGCCGTGCTTACGCGCGCATCGCTGAGTACAAGCGTCTGATGAGCGACCTGGAAGGCCGTGGCAAGCTGGATCGCGCCATCGAGTTCCTGCCGACCGAAGAGCAACTGGCCGAACGCGTTGCTGAAGGCCATGGTCTGACCCGTCCTGAGCTGTCGGTGCTGATCTCGTACAGCAAGATCGACCTCAAGGAGCAGCTGCTGGGCTCCCTGGTGCCGGACGACGATTACCTGACCCGCGACATGGAAACGGCGTTCCCGCCGACCCTGGTCAGCAAGTTCTCCGAAGCCATGCGTCGTCACCGCCTGAAGCGCGAGATCGTCAGCACCCAGATCGCCAACGATCTGGTCAACCACATGGGCATCACCTTCGTTCAGCGACTCAAAGAGTCCACCGGCATGACTCCGGCGAACGTGGCTGGCGCTTACGTGATCGTGCGCGACATCTTCCACCTCCCGCACTGGTTCCGTCAGATCGAAGCGCTGGACTACCAGGTCAGCGCTGACGTGCAACTGGAGCTGATGGACGAGCTGATGCGTCTGGGCCGTCGCGCCACGCGCTGGTTCCTGCGTGCCCGCCGCAACGAGCAGAACGCTGCCCGTGACGTCGCGCATTTCGGTCCGCACCTCAAAGAGCTGGGCCTGAAGTTGGACGAACTGTTGAGCGGCGAAATCCGCGAAAACTGGCAGGCGCGCTATCAGGCGTACGTCGCCGCCGGTGTACCGGAACTGCTGGCGCGTATGGTGGCGGGGACTACCCACCTCTACACGCTGCTGCCGATCATCGAAGCCGCCGACGTCACCGGTCAGGATCCAGCCGAAGTGGCCAAGGCGTACTTCGCCGTGGGCAGCGCGCTGGACATCACCTGGTACATTTCGCAGATCAGCGCCTTGCCGGTTGAAAACAACTGGCAGGCCCTGGCCCGTGAAGCGTTCCGCGACGACGTCGACTGGCAGCAACGCGCGATCACCATCGCCGTTCTGCAAGCGGGCGGCGGTAACCTGGACGTGGAAGAGCGTCTGGCGCTGTGGATGGCGCAACACGACGCGATGATCCAGCGCTGGCGCGCCATGCTGGTGGAAATCCGTGCCGCCAGCGGCACCGACTACGCCATGTACGCGGTGGCCAACCGTGAGCTGAACGACGTGGCGCTGAGCGGTCAGGCGGTCGTGCCTGCTGCGGCGACGGCGGAGCTTGAGCTTGCTTGAGTAACCGTTGAATGAAAAAGCCCCTGCATTGTGAGATGCCGGGGCTTTTTTATGTCTGTTGGATTCGTGTTGTTTGTTCCGGCCCTTTCGTCGGAACGCCGCCCGGAGCTAGCTCGCTCCCACACTTGGAACGCATTTCCCTGTGGGAGCGAGCCTGCTCGCGATAGCGGTATTAGAGTCACTGCAATTTAAGTACTTGTTTACGCTCAAGCATCGACACATTACCTGCCGATCTGGTCAATAAATTACCGAGCGACTGGTCAAACTTCTGCAGCGCCCGAACTTGCACGTTCTGCTGTTCATTAATATCCGCCACGATATCTTCCGAACGCTTGTAATCCGCCCATAACGGACTCAGCGCTCTGGCATCCGTCCCTTTGGCCGTGCCGATATAGTTGAACTTCCCGTCATAAAAATCAGCACTCACATCCGCCTTGACGTCCGAACTGCGTGAAGTAATCAACTGGCTGTGAGTGTCGACGATCGCCACCACATCCGGGTTGGCCGCGCGCAGGCTTTGCATGTCCGGATACACCGTGACCGAACCGAACTGGCGTTGCAGCGAGGCTTTCACCCAATCCACCGCCATGTCCGGTTGCGAGGTGGCGACGTAGGCGTCGTGGATCGGCTGCACCAGCAGGCTCTGGCCGAAACCGGTGCCGGCGTTGGCCTGGTAGTTGCGCAGGTAGTCGCGGTTGGTCTGGGTGCTTGGGCTGTAAATCACACCAAGTGACACGGCCGGGCCGGCCTTCACAGTGGTCATGCTGCTGCGGCCAACCGGGTGAGGCAGCAGGGTGTCGAGTGACGATACCGCTTTGGGCGCGGTGGGGATCGAGCAGGCAGTCAGTGTCAGCAGTGAAATGGTCAAGATGCTGGCGAACACAGGTTTCATGGTGTTTCTCCCGTGAGACAACTTGAGTAGAAAATCCTGGGCAGCCGTGCTGTCGGCCACTGATTCATGTTACCCCGACAAAAATTATATTAAATGGGGATCCAGGTGAAGTTTGGCAGGGCAATAGTCTTGTTTGGCGTGTTCTTGGTTTTCTAATTGCGACGGGAAATAAAAAAAGCTCAAATCCTGATTTGAGCTTTTTACTTATGAATGAACGAGTTTTTCTATTGAATTGTTAATGCTCAGTAATAGGGGCGTTCATCGTTTGATGACTTAAGCCAGAATTCGCATCAATACCGGTTTCAGTTCCGAGTTTACCTTGATGATGGCGCCTACCAGAAGCCGTTCCTGACTGTCGATTGCAATTGCCTCCGAAAGCTGGACGTCATCCAGCGTAAACAACCCCTCCTTGTTAAAGCTCAAATCAGGTTTGCCATTCTGCAGGATTCGGGCAAGTGGAAGGTAGGATGGCGCTGTCCCCGATTCCATCGAATTACCGGTAGCGATAATCCTGCCCTGTTGGTCGATCAAGCTATCGTGCCAAGAGAGACTTCTGCTTTCGTCGTTAGGAGTGAGAACAGGTTTACCTTCATTGAAGTCTTGCGCAATGTCTCCCGAGTGAGTGACGCTCGTAATGTAACCTTTATTGGGGAAACCCATTTTTTGACCGGCAATGAGCAGTGTTCCCGAGTTTGACTTTGCAATGGAAACAATATTGTTTGGGAAGTTTAAGTGCTTGAGCAGCAGATATCCATTGTCTGCAAAGTTACGTACTTGTTCTCCGGCTGCCGTATACATGGCCACTAACCCCACCCATCTGTTGTCGACGTTTGCGTTGCCTGCTACGCCGATCAGGTTGTCGGAAACTTTAATAATTTTGTAAATGTTTGCTGGGTAATCCGGGTGCCTGATATCAATGTAGGGCTTGCCATTGTTGAAATCATTGTCGGGTTGACCAGAGCTTAAAATTTGAATGAGGTAGTTGTTGTGGATGAACAGTATTTTTCCGTCAGGAAATACGATAGGCGCACTTGAAGAGTGTCCACCTTCCGATGATGGTGCGGGCAGGGATGACGTCGCAGGAGAGACGGGGAGCGGGATAACGATCTTCCCACTCTTGCCAAACTCAGTTTTGTAATTTCCGTGGTTGTTGAAGCAGGCAAGGGCGGCCATCGCCTGGCCGTCATTCTGATGTGAGCCATGAAGCAATATGCTTTCATCTTCCAGCAGCCTGATACTTAATCCTGATGATTTTCCTTCGTTGGCAAATTTGTCCAGTACAAATCCATGATTTGCGTAGCTTTCATCGGTGGTGCCATCGGCTGCAATGCGACCCAATACAAAGTTATCAGCAGTGCTGCTGACCAACAGTGTTCGGTCTTTTGAGTCAGTGACCAATCCCTGAATTCTCGATAGCCCGCTATTGGGGCCGGGTATGTGAATGGTCACTTTCCCCCTCTCGCCGAAAGTTTCATCCAGATGTGCGGGAGAGCGGTTGCCGGACATTTTCAGATCCTCATTGATTTGGAACTTCCTGAGGATCATTTAGCTTTTCACTATTGCTGTCTACTGTAAGACTTGACAGTAGACAAGGTCGTTAATTTAAAGGTGGCGCAATGGCTATCTTCGAATTCGCCATCAACCTTATTCCAATGAGTAGCAGCGGAAAGCAAGAAGGGCCCTGTTCAATTGGCCCTTCTGAATTTTCGTGCTGTCTCAGTCGTTTTTCAGCGGAATCAGAACTTTGTCATCAGGCGAGAGCACCATGAACACCAGCAACTTGGCCGGCTTGCTCTTGCTGGCATTTTTCGAGATCAAATGCTCGGAACCGGCCGGCTCGTACCAGTACTGGCCTTTCTTGTAGGTGATCGGTTGTTCACCTTTGACCTGGGAAACGATCTCGCCTTCGAGCACGTAGGCCATGGCCGTGCCGTCGTGTTTGTGGGCGATCGAGGACTGGCCGGGTTTGTAATCGACTTCGATCATCATGGCTTTTTTGCCGGGGACGTTTTTCAGCATCTGATCCTGCAGCACCGAAATTTTCTCGGACGGCGAATCGGTGCCGTGGGCCAGTGCCGAAGCGCTGATGGTGAGGGCCAGAGCGGCGAGCGGGGCGGCAAGCAAGCGCAGGATTTTCATGGTGATCACCTGATGAAGTGGGGGAGTCGGTGATCACAGTAGTCCGCGTGCCGGGGTATTCAAACGGCCAATGTTCGGGAAGTTTGGGTGACCAATCTGGGGGATATCAGCGCTTTTGAGTACGCCATCGCGAGCAGGCTCGCTCCCACATTCAACCGTATTCAAATGTGGGAGCGAGCCTGCTCGCGATGGGGTCTTTAAGGTCAAACGATCGGAAAGGAGTTGAAATCCACGCTATTGGCCAGACGACTGTCGATCAGGTCGATGAAGCCCTGAGCTTCCGGGCGATTGAAATGCGCCTGCATCGCCGCTTCCGACTGCCAGCGGGCGCTGACTGTCCAGCGGTGGCTGTCCTCGGGGCAGCGGTCGACCATGTAGGAATCGCAGCCCGGCGTCTGGCGCAGGGTTTCGACGATCTTCTGCAACTGCTTGCCCAGCTCCTCCGATCGGCCGGCTGCAGCCTGCACCTGTACGGTGTTGATCACTTCGTTGGACATTGCTCACACTCCTGAATCAGGCCGGACGAATCCTGCTCATTGAGGGATAACGCTTGTGCAGGATAGGCCTGCCCCCCCGGATCACCAATAACCAATCGGCGGTTAATCGCTTAGGCCAATTTAATCAACGACCTGTTGCAGAATGTCGCGCAGGCGGTCCAGCGCGATGTCGATGTCCAGCGTCTCGATGGCACCGAAACCGAAGTACATCCCGCTTCTGGCCGGCTGCTGATAATAGAAGCCGTCGATGGCATACAGCCCGACTTCGACTTTTTTCGCCAGTTCGATCACCAGCGGCAAATCGATCGGCACCTTGCAGAACACCGCCATGTGAAAACCCGCGCTGGGTGGCACGGCCTCCAGCCACGGCGACAGGTCGGTGGCCATGCGCGCCAGAATCCGCTCGCGGCGCTGGGCATAAATGGTGTGGCAGCGGCGGATGTGCTTGAGCAGACAGCCTTCGGCGATGAACTTGGCCAGCGCCCATTGCGGCAGGGTGGAGGCGTGCAGGTCGGTGAGCTGCTTGGCGCGGATCACCGCTTCGAGAATCGCCGGCGGCAGGATCGCGTAGCCCAATCGCAGCTCTGGCAGCAGGGTTTTCGAGAAGGTGCCGACGTAGGCGACGATGCCGCGCTGATCGAGCTTGTGCAGCGAATCCGTCGGGCGGCCCTCGTAGCGGAACTCGCTGTCATAGTCGTCCTCGATGATGATCGCGCCGAGTTCATAAGCCCGTTCGAGCAGGGCTTCGCGCCGCGCCTGACTCATCGGCATGCCCAACGGGAATTGGTGCGACGGCGTCACGTAAATCAGCCGCGTGCCCTCGGGAATCCGCTCGACCTGAATGCCCTCGGCATCCACCGGCACACCGACCACCGTCGCCCCGTGAGTGCCGAACAGCAGCCGCGCCGGCGGGTAGCCGGGATCTTCCATCGCCACCAGACTGCCGGGGCGAATCAACACGCGGGTGATCAGATCCAGCGCCTGCTGCGCGCCGTTGCACACCACGATGTCTTCGTCCTGACAGTTCACGCCACGGGAAAACGCGATGTGCCGAGCAATCGCATTGCGCAGCGCCGGCAGGCCTTCCGGCACGCTGTAAAAACCTTTGGAATTGGCCATCTGCCGCAGCGCGTGAGCGACGCAGCGGCGCCAGTCATCCTGGGGAAACTGGCCCTTGCTGGTGGCGCCGCCGATGAAGTCGTAGCGCAGCGAGCCCTCGAGCGTCGGGTGGCGCAGGAACACCGGCAGATTGCGCCAGCTCTCGATCACTTCGGCGCTCGCCAGGTCACTGTGATTTTGCTTGCGCTCGATGGTCGCCGGGCGCGCGTTGACGTAAGTGCCTTTGCCGATCACGCCGGTGAGGAAATTCTCGTAAGTGAGCTGCGCGTAGGTGTCGGAAATGGTCTTGCGCGAGATCCCCAGTTGCTCGGCGAGCAAACGGCTGGGCGGTAACTGGGTGCCGGCGGCCAGACGCCCGGATTCAATGGCGCCGCGCAGTTGCTGGTACAACTGACCGGCCAGATCCTTGCGGCCATTGATCACGACATGCAGTTCCATACCGACGGGGCGCTCCGGGCGATTGAGTGTGCCGGCCAGATTACTCCCGAATGCAGTATCGACAGAAGTTGCGTAGTGCAAATCCCGCAAATTGGCATAGGGCCCTGTGGGAGCTGGCTTGCCAGCGATAGCGGTGTATCTGCTGACATCTATGTTGAATGTGATTGCCCCATCGCTGGCAAGCCAGCTCCCACAGGAATGTTGTTTTACTTGAATCAGTGGTCTGCCATTTTTTCGTGGAATTGGGGCTGTAACGTTGCCCAACCAGCGCTTACCGTGAAATCACTCTTCTGCTGCCCGAGGCCCGCCCATGTCCCCGCGTCTGGATTACTACAGCGCATCGCCCAAAGCGATGAAAGCGATGATTGGCCTGGAAGCGCTGACCAGCAACCTGAGCATCGAACCGCCGCTGCTGCACCTGATCAAGATCCGCGCCTCGCAACTCAACGGCTGCGCATTCTGCACCGACATGCATTCGGTGGAAGCGCGGCGGGCTGGGGAGACGGATCGACGGCTGTACGCCATCGCGGTCTGGCGCGACAGCGGCTTCTTCAGCCTGCGCGAGCGGGCGGCGCTGGCCTGGACCGAGGCGGTGACGCTGCTGGCGGACAGCCGGGTGCCTGACGATGTTTACCAGCAGGCGCGGGAACAGTTCAACGAGACCGAACTGGTGGACCTGACCATGGCCGTCAGCACCATCAACAGCTGGAATCGCCTGGCGGTGAGCTTCCGCCAGATTCCCAGCGACTGAACTCCAGACCTCGATCGTTCCCACGCTCCCACGCCCCACACAGTGATCGTTCCCATGCTCCGCGTGGGAATGCCTCTGGGGACGCTCCGCGTCCAGTGACGCAGAGCGTCACGG
>NZ_FOYE01000003.1:0-832837 GCF_900115915.1 Pseudomonas sp. NFIX49
TACTCACCCGTCCGCCGCTGAATTCAGGAGCAAGCTCCCTTCATCCGCTCGACTTGCATGTGTTAGGCCTGCCGCCAGCGTTCAATCTGAGCCATGATCAAACTCTTCAGTTCAAACATCTTTGGGTTTTTAAGAAACCCTAAACTTGGCTCAGCAATCGTTGGTTACATCTTTGATTTCTCGCGGAGTAACTTGTGATGCTGATAATCTTGTTGACTATCAGTCTGACTCCACAAGCACCCACACGAATTGCTTGATTCAGTTGTTAAAGAGCGGTTGGTTAAGATCTTTCGTCTCAACCGAGGCGCGCATTCTACAGCAGCCTCATTTGCTGTCAAGTGACTATTTTCATTTGAATTCAATCACTTGCGCTAGAAGCAACTCAAGTTGCTCGCTAGCGGGAGGCGAATAATACAGGATCAAAACAGGTGGTCAACCCCCGTGTGAAAATTCTTTTCCATACTCAACAGGCCAGGTCGCGTTTGCGAAAACTACCCCCCGTACCGGCTATATAAGGTAGCAATCATCCAATCACCCCCGCATAGATCGCTCGATCAACATTTCCCCCGGATAGAATCACACCGACCGTTTTCCCCTCCCGCCTTTCATGCTCCTGCATCAAGGCCGCCAACGCGGACGCGCCCGCCCCTTCAGCAAGGTTATGGGTATCGGTGTAATACACGCGCATGGCCTCGGCGATTTCATCTTCGCTTACCGAGACGATCCGCGCTGCCCCCTTCCTATAAATGTCGAACGCCTCGGCAACAGGCCTGCGCACGGCAAGGCCGTCGGCAAAAGTGTTGGCCGACGCGGTTTCACAGATCGTTTTCGCTTCGAAAGACAGTTTGGCGGCCATTGCTTCCGTCGACACCACCCCTACTACCTCGGTACTCAGGCCCAACACATCCCGGGCAGCAATCACACCGCAGATTCCCGAACCACAGCCGATGGGTACATAGACGGTGTCCAGCTCTGGCGCTGCACTGAACAGCTCAAGCGCATACGTCGCAACGCCCTTGACCAGTTCGGCATGAAATGGCGGCACCAGGTACAAGTCATGTTCCTGCGCCAGGCGAGCAGCCTCTTCGCGAGCTTCATCGAAGTCACGCCCGTACTCGACCACCTCACCGCCGAACCCGCGCATGGCGTTGTTCTTTTCCTGCGAGTTGCCCTGTGGCACAACGATCAATGCCCTCAGCCCCACGGCACTGGCTGCCAGTGCAAGACTTTGGCCATGATTGCCACGCGTCGCAGAAACGATGCCTTTGACGCTCGGGTACTCACGGCGCAGCCAGTTCATGAAGGTAATGCCGCCGCGCACCTTGAAGGCACCGGTCGGCGTGTGGTTTTCGTGCTTGACCCAAACGGTGCATCCCAATCGCTCGGCCAGCAGAGGCCAGCGATACTGGGCGGTAGCTGGCATCACCTGGTAAACCTGGCGAGCAGCGTGTTCGAGGTCATCGCGACTGAGTGTATGCATGAGCGTCTCCTTGGCTTTGCCCCAGTCTAGGCACGCAGGCGTCGCGTCGGCTTTCAAAAAACGAACCTGACTTTTATGCCATCCCTTCACTACTATGACGATCATGAGTCATCGAAACCGTCAGCACATCACCCCCCTTGCGGAACCGGTCCGTCGCATCGAGGCAGGTTCGTGGACGATCGAATTGCTGCCCGGCGCAGCCTACTCGGCTCGCTACGTGGCGACCCAGTCAGCGATTGGCTTTGCCTTCGACAGCCAACGCGGCCTGCATGCCATCGGTACTGACCGGGTACGTCCCTTCGACGCGATGCCCAATGGCCTGGCGTTCGTCCCGGTCGGCTGTGATGTGTTGTCCGAGTCCCCCATGGGCGGTGAATACCTGCGGGTCATCCGCACCAAAGGGGATGCGTTGGCCGGAGATCGGCCATTCAACAACCGCACCGACCCGCAGGCCATTCTCCTCGCCCAGCGAATGCGCAGCGCGCTGTTGCAGCCCAAATGGGACGATGACTGGGAAACCTGGGCGCTTGCGCTGGCTGAGCGCGCCGCCGTTCAGGACGTGCCAGTGCACCGCGGCTCGATCACCGACAGCCGAATGCGACGGCTGGATGAGTTCATTGACGCAGGTCTCAGTGGCCCGCTCGATGTACTGTCGATGGCACACCTGCTCGAATTGTCCGAAGGCTATTTCACTCGCGCCTTCAAACAAGCCACGGGCAAAAGCCCCCATAGCTATTTGATCGACCGGCGCCTGGCCAGGGCTCGGGCGATGATATGCGACGGGAAAACGGCCTTGTCGCAGGTCGCCCTGGCCTGTGGATTCAATTCCCAGGCGCACCTGACAAGTGCCTTCAAACAACGACTTGGCGTGAGTCCGGCACAATTGCGCAAAAGTACTTGCCACAGCGCCAGCACCGGCAAACAACATCCGTCGTGATGGCTTTCGTGCCTTCTGTCTTCTGATCCGGAAAGCCGCGCCTGCAACCCTTCGGGTCGTGTTCTGCAATGCCGATTGCACGTCGTTCATGCAGGCTGCACGAACCCCCTCAACCCTGCTACCGCACAACCCCTGATCCAGACGCCTTTGGCCGGGACGCACGACTGGCATGGCAAATGCGTTGTTCTTCGGGAATCCACGGCGCCGAGAGACATCGGACTGTGTTCTAACCCTGAATAGCAGAGGCAACCAACATGAACGCGATCGACCTTCTGAAAGCCGACCACGAGAAAGTCAAAGGGATCCTGAGTCAACTCAGCGAATCGACGGACCGGGCCCTGAAAAAACGTGTCGAGCTACTGGGCAAACTGGAAATGGAGATCTCGATCCACACCCGACTCGAAGAGGAAATCCTTTATCCGGCCTTCAAGGAAGCCGGCACCAAGGAACAGGACATCATGTACTTCGAAGCCAAGGAAGAGCACCGCACCGTGGATTCGCTGGTGCTGCCAGACCTCAAACTGACTGATCCGGGGACGCCCGAGTTCGCTGGCCGGGTCAAAGTGGTCAAGGAGCTTCTGGAGCATCACATCGAAGAGGAAGAAACCGAGATGTTTCCGCAGGCAAAAAAACTCCTCGGCAAAGCGAAGCTCGATGAACTGGGCGAACAAATGGAAGCGATGAAAGCCAGCTACAAAAAGGAAATGATGGCCGGCAACGTGGCGGCGTGATGCTCCCGAAACCCAGAAAGCCCGGCATCTGCCGGGCTTTTCTTTGGGTTGATATCACGCTCGAGTCCCGCGAATTTTCATCCGCCCGCCGGTGGCATTCAAACGCCGTTGTGTGGTGTGCTGTTCGTCATGAGCCCGCTGTTCCCATTCGGGCTCACAACATTCCGGCCATTAACCGATGAGGTCCGTTTCATGAGCAATACGTCTTACGTGCCACCCAAGGTCTGGAAACACAGCGCGCCTTCCGGCGGCCAATTCGCCAATATCAATCGCCCGATTGCCGGGCCGACGCATGAAAAAACGCTGCCGATCGGCAAGCACCCGCTGCAGCTCTACTCGCTGGCCACGCCCAATGGTGTGAAGGTGACCATTCTGCTCGAGGAATTACTGGCGCTTGGCTACACCGACGCTGAATACGATGCCTGGCTGATCCGCATCAACGAAGGAGACCAGTTCTCCAGCGGTTTTGTCGAGATCAACCCCAACTCGAAAATTCCGGCTTTACTGGACCGCAGCGTGGAGCCGGCCATTCGCGTGTTCGAATCTGGCTCGATCCTGTTGTATCTGGCGGAGAAATTCGGCGCCTTCCTGCCCTCCGATCCGGCGGGTCGCACCGAAACCCTGAACTGGCTGTTCTGGCAAATGGGTGCTGCGCCGTATCTGGGCGGTGGCTTCGGGCATTTCTATGCGTATGCGCCGGAAAAACTCGAATACCCGATCAATCGATTCACCATGGAAGCCAAGCGTCAGCTGGATGTACTCGATCGCCGCCTGAGCGAAAGCCCTTACCTTGCCGGCAACGACTACACCATCGCCGACATAGCGGTCTGGCCGTGGTACGGACAACTGGTGCGCAACAATGTGTACTCCGCCGCCGAGTTTCTGAGCGCCCATGAATACACCCACGTGCAGCGCTGGGCGCAAGAGATTGCCGAACGACCTGCGGTGATTCGCGGCCAGCGCGTCAACCGGACGTGGGGCGATGAAGTGAGCCAGGTTCCCGAACGGCATCAAGCAAGCGATCTCGATTGAACTTCACCTGATACGACGCAACGTCCGGTGCGAAGTCTGTATCGGGCGTTGCGTTCGCTACACCAACAAGTCAGCCCACTGTCCCGGCGTCATCTTCGTCACCATCAGCAGCACGATCACGAACATCCCCAGAAAACCGGCAACCCCCATCCAGAACCATTTTCGGTACACGCAACGGTACTCATCGGCAAGCCCGCCCCCCGTTTCGACTGCGCTCGACGCCATCATGTACAAACGCTTCTGAAGCACCAATACCGGTAACCAGAGCGACCCGACGCACAGGAAAATGATCAAGGAGGTCAGTACCCATTCCGTGGTCAGAGGCAGTCCGGCAAGCCTGGTCAACCCGTAACCCGTCACGATCTGGATAAAGCCCGCCGGCGTGGTGATCCAGGCGTCGAACCGTACGACCATTCTCGACACGTGCGCTATCACCAAAGGGTTGGCTGTACGGCTAGCGGCGATCAGGTAGAGGTAGGAGCCCATGCCGAATCCGAACAGGAAAACCGCGGCGACGATGTGAATGTATTTGAGGCACAGATAGAGCACGGTCAGTTCTGCCCATCAGAGAAATGCATCGACAGGCTCAGATTCTGCGGATCGTTGATGGCTGCCATGTATTCGTCGACAGTGATCACGCCCACGCAAGGACGCGCGCCAGCCTCGGGCCGATATCCCCGGGCGATTTTCGCAGCAAGGGCAACGGCTGCGCAGCTTGGGATTTCCGGCCCCTTGTCATTGCGGGCGGTGAGCTGGACCGTCATGGCCAGCGGATTGCCGTCGATGCCGAGCCCCTTCACGTCGATGTACATCGCGCTTTTGCCATCACCGAATCGCTCGAACCAGGTGCCCCAACGATGAAGCCGCGCCGCCCAGGGAACATGATCACGAAACGCACCAAACCTGCGGGCCAGGGCGAACAGGCCGTTGGCCACACCACCCAGCTTAAGGCCCGCACCCGCCTTGAAACTCAAGGTTCGGGCACCATAGCGGCTGGCAAAAATGTCCATGTCCGGCACGTCGACATTCGCCAGCACCCGAACGCCCAGGTGAGGCATCTTGCGCAACGTCAGGTCGAGCCAGCCTGCCACCTCATGAACCTGGCCATTCCTGAGCTGCCTGATCGGCTTGCCGGCGTAGGCCAGAACACCTTCAACCGTCGAAAGGCCCGGCATTTTCGCCGATGAGGAAATGCCATGTTCGATCGAATCGATACGAGAGAAGCGATACTGATGCTCATCGATAAGGGCCGATGAAAGTGTCGGCACCGAACTGCAACCGCTGAGAATTGCCACGCCAGCCTGTTTCGCGCGGGCATCGAGGGCTCCGATGCCGTTGACGAACGTTCGGCAGTCGGACAAGTCGCAATAATGCACACCCGCGTCTATGCAGCGCTCGGCGACCGCATAGGATTGCCCTTGAAACGGGCCCCCGGTGTGGATGACCAATTGGATGTTCATCGTTTTCAGAACCGCTTCAAACCCTTCCCCCATCGCATTGCCGCACCAACTCTCGCAGACGACGCCCGACAGGGTTTTCAGCTCGTCGACTTTGCGCATCAGTTTCTGAGGGTCGCGACCGGAGATCACCAGCGTGATGTCCGGCATCGCAATCAAATGCCGGCTGACAATGCTGCCGAAATTCCCGTAACCGCCGACCACTAAAACCCTGAGTGCCACGCAATGCTTCCTTGAAATGATTGAATGATTTCAGTCGTACCTCTGTGAGCTACGCACCTGCTGACGCATCGTCAGAATCGCAGCCCCGAAGCCGATGAACCGGTCTCACCACCCGGATGGCCCAACGGGACAGCGCAGGCTAAGCGGCTCGGGTCCAGGGCTGGCAATGGCAATCGCGGCAACCTGGGTAAAGGCCAGAATCGAGTGAGAGTGCATTCCATGCTCATTGGGGTGAAGTGGCGGCATATTACAGGAGCACGCGGGACAACGAACTACCGGACGCTACGCTTTACTTCTCGGTGTCAGCGGCCCAATGATGGAAACCGGCACCGACCTCGAATAACGACAACGGAGGGTCGCCCACCGATCATGAACATTCTCTACGACGAACAGGTCGACGGCGCCTTGCCCGACGTCGACAAAGTCGCGCTTCTGCAAGCCCTGCAGCACCAATGGCCAGACCTGGACGTGCTGCATCAGCGCGAGGAACTGAAACCGTACGAGTGCGATGGCCTCTCGGCCTACCGCACCACGCCGCTGCTGGTGGTACTGCCACGGCATATCGATGAAGTTCAGGGCGTGTTGCAGATCTGCCATGAACGACGGGTGCCGGTGGTGGCCAGGGGCGCGGGGACCGGTTTGTCCGGCGGTGCTTTGCCGCTGGAAAAAGGCGTGCTGCTGGTGATGGCGCGCTTCAACAACATCCTGCAGATCGACCCAAAGGCCCGCACTGCACGGGTGCAACCCGGTGTGCGCAACCTGGCGATTTCCCAGGCCGCCGCGCCGTTCGGGCTGTATTACGCACCTGACCCTTCCTCGCAAATCGCCTGCTCGATCGGCGGCAACGTGGCGGAAAACGCCGGTGGTGTGCATTGCCTCAAGTACGGCTTGACCGTGCACAACCTGCTCAAGGTCGAGATCCTCACCGTCGATGGCGAACGCCTGACGCTGGGTTCGGACGCACTGGATTCCCCCGGTTTCGACCTGTTGGCGCTGTTCACCGGTTCCGAAGGCCTGCTCGGGGTCATCACCGAAGTCACGGTCAAACTCTTGCCCAAACCGCAGACGGCCAAAGTGCTGCTGGCGGCGTTCGACTCCGTGGAAAGGGCCGGCCGCGCCGTGGCGGATATCATCGCGGCCGGCATCATTCCCGGTGGCCTGGAAATGATGGACAACCTGGCGATCCGCGCTGCCGAAGACTTCATCCACGCCGGTTATCCGGTGGATGCCGAGGCCATTCTGCTTTGTGAACTCGATGGCGTTGAAGCCGATGTCCACGATGATTGCGCGCGGGTCCGGCAAGTGCTCGAACACGCCGGCGCCACCGAACTGCGCCAGGCCCGAGACGAGGCCGAGCGCGTGCGATTCTGGGCCGGGCGCAAAAACGCCTTCCCCGCCGTGGGCCGGTTGTCGCCGGACTATTACTGCATGGATGGCACCATCCCGCGCCGCGAGTTGCCTGGCGTACTGCATGCGATTGCACAGCTTTCAGCCGAATACGGCCTGCGAGTCGCCAACGTATTCCATGCCGGCGACGGCAACATGCATCCACTGATTCTGTTCGACGCCAACCAGCCCGGCGAGCTGGAGCGTGCCGAAGCGCTGGGTGGCAAGATCCTCGAACTGTGCGTCAAGGTCGGCGGCAGCATCACCGGAGAACACGGCGTGGGCCGGGAAAAAATCAACCAGATGTGCGCGCAGTTCAACAGCGATGAGCTGAACCTGTTCCACGCCGTCAAAGCCGCGTTCGATCCCGGCGGCCTGCTCAACCCCGGCAAAAACATTCCAACCCTGCACCGCTGCGCCGAATTCGGCGCCCTGCACGTACACCACGGGCAACTGCCCTTCCCCGAACTGGAGCGGTTCTGATGGGCGACGCGATGGATTTCGATGACAGCGCCGCGCTGCTCGAACAGGTCAACCGGGCACTGGAAAACGCTACCCCGCTGCGCATCCAGGGCGCCAACAGCAAGGCGTTTCTCGGGCGCATCGTCGGTGGCGAGATTCTCGACACTCGCGCCCATCGCGGCATCGTCAGCTACGACCCGACCGAACTGGTGATCACCGCACGCTGCGGCACTCCACTAGTGGAACTGCTGGCCGTGCTGGACGCTTCGCAACAGATGCTGGCGTGCGAACCACCCGCCTTCGCCGACGATGCCACGGTCGGCGGCATGGTCGCCACGGGCCTGTCCGGGCCGCGTAGGCCCTGGTCGGGATCGGTGCGCGATTTCGTGCTGGGCACGCGAATCATCACCGGTCATGGCAAACACCTGCGCTTCGGCGGCGAAGTCATGAAGAACGTCGCCGGTTATGACGTGTCGCGCCTGATGGCCGGCAGTTACGGCTCGCTCGGGGTGATCACCGAAGTCTCGCTCAAGGTGCTGCCCAAACCGCGAGCGTGCCTGAGCCTCAGCCTGGAAATGACCGGTGATCAAGCTTTGCAGCGTCTGGCCGAATGGGGCCAACAACCGTTGCCGATCAGCGCCGCGTGTCACGATGGCCGGCAATTGCACTTGCGCCTGGAGGGTGGCGAAGGTTCGGTGGCGGCCGCCCATGATCGCCTTGGCGGCGAGCCGCTCAACAGTTCGTTCTGGGCCGATCTCAACGAACAACGCCTGGGCTTCTTCGACGAAGACCAACCGCTCTGGCGCCTGTCCGTGCCGCTGAACACGCCGCCGCTGAACCTGCCCGGCCAGCAGTGGCTCGACTGGGGCGGCGCGCAACGCTGGCTCAAATCGACGGCCGAAGCTGCGGTCATTCGCAAAGTGGTCGACGAAGTCGGCGGGCATGCGACCTGTTATAGCCACGGTCTGATCGACGAGCCGTTCCATCCTCTGGCGCCCGCCCTGCTGCACTATCACCGCCAACTCAAACGACAACTCGACCCCCGAGGCATTTTCAACCCCGGGCGTCTGTACGCGGAGCTTTGAGCCATGCAGACCACCCTCAGCCCGCAAGCCCGGCAACTGCCCCGCGCCGAAGAGGCCGAAAGCATCCTGCGCACCTGCGTTCATTGCGGATTCTGCAACGCGACCTGCCCGACTTATCAATTGCTCGGCGATGAACTGGACGGACCGCGCGGGCGCATCTACTTGATCAAGCAAGTGCTTGAGGGCAACGAAGTCACGGCGAAAACCCAGCAACACCTGGATCGTTGCCTGTCGTGTCGCAACTGTGAAACCACCTGCCCTTCGGGCGTGGACTATCACAACCTGCTCGACATCGGCCGGGCGGTGGTGGACGCCGCCGTCCCGCGTCCGCTCGGGCAGCGCCTGTTACGTGAAGGGCTGCGAAATATCGTGCCCAATCCACGGTTGTTCAAAGGGTTGATCAATGGCGGTCAGATGTTGCGCAGATGGTTGCCCGACGCCTTGCAAGACAAACTGCCACGCAACGCGGTAATGCCTGCATCAGATCCTGGCATCCGCCATGCCCGGCAAGTACTGATGCTGGAGGGTTGCGTGCAACCGGGCCTGTCACCCAACACCAATGCCGCAGCGGCGCGGGTGCTGGATCGTCTGGGCATCAGCGTGATTCCTGCCCGCGAGGCTGGCTGTTGCGGCGCGGTGGATTATCACCTTGACGCCCAGGCCACCGGCCTTGAGCGCGCCCGCCACAACATTGATGCGTGGTGGCCGGCCATCGAACAGGGTGCCGAGGCGATCGTGCAGACCGCCAGCGGTTGTGGTGCGTTCATCAAGGATTACGGGCATTTGCTTCGCGCCGATCCAACTTATGCCGAAAAGGCCAAAGCCGTCAGCGCGCTGGCAAAAGATCTGGTTGAGGTGCTGCGCGAAGAGCCGCTCGAATCCTTAGGCATTCACGCCAATCAACGTGTGGCTTTCCATTGCCCCTGCACTTTGCAGCACGCGCAGAAACTTGGCGGTGTGGTGGAGTCGGTGCTGGTCCGAATGGGCTTCGACCTGACTGCGGTCCCCGACGCTCATCTGTGCTGCGGCTCGGCAGGTACTTACTCGATCACCCAACCGGCGCTGGCCAGGTCACTGCGCGACAACAAACTCGCTGCGCTGGAGAGTGGTCATCCCGAGATCATCGCCACCGCCAACATCGGCTGTCAGGCACACCTCGACGGCGCCGGCCGCACGCCCGTCAGGCACTGGATCGAACTGGTGGACGCGCATTGCCGCTGAATGTCCGGAGTGCCTGCTACCCTTCAAGCGGTGGCGCAGACAAGTCTTCGTGACGGATAAAGATGTGGCCTGCATCGCGCACCAACTGTCGCCACTCGGAAGCGTTGATAAGTCCCTGCTCCAGCATCTCGTCGGCCCCCTTGAGCAACTCATCATATTGATCCTGTGGGTCGAGCTGCTCCCGGGACTGTGTTGCCAGATTGCGCCAGGCCGACAGGGACTCTTTTTTGCGTTGATCAAACATATCGAATGCCTCGCGAAGATGACATCGGGTAGAGCCGGTTCGGTTCTGCGTCGTTCGATACATGCGACGAGTGGAAGGCAATGCGGTTGCGGCACTCAATGTTCGTTATGAGCTAATAACCCCTTCATTAAACGGTCGCTCAAACGTTGTACTAGGATAGGATCCAAATTTCCCGATTTGAGGTCGCCGGCCAAGGATATCCGCAGGAGACTCGGGAAAGCGCAATTCCCCCATTGCTACTCATGGATGAAACACATGAACTCACACCTGTTCCCTCACATCGGCAAAGTCATCGCCAGCACCGGCAGCCGGCATTTTCCGCGGATGCTGCACGACCTGATCCTCACCCAACTGGCCGTGGATGCCACACACATCCGGCAGATGCGCGTGGAGCCGGTCGCACGTACGCAACCGCGCACCGAGCCGGAATGCCCCAAAGAGGCAACCCTGACGGCCGAGACGGTGTATTCCGAACTGAGCACCGATCCCGGCAACAGTGACGTGCCCGCCCCCGAACCCTCCACGGTCACCGATGCTTCGCAGTTGCACCTGACCCGGCGCAAGGACGGTTACCGTTATGTGATTTCCGTGTACCGCTGCGGACCGTCGAAGCGCTTCTCCGCGCGCGAGCGCAGTCTGTTGCAGGACATCTCCCCGGTGTTGCTGCCGATGGTGGAAAAGCACATCCACGCGCTGCAACCGGCGAGTGCGGATCCCGAGGCGCAAGCCGCAGCGACCGAAGCCTCGCTTCAAGGCCTTGAAACCCTGCGCCTGCGTTTTTGCGAGCGCGTGCAGCAACTGGGCCTGAGCCTGTCCAACCGTGAACTAGAAGTGTGCGTCGGTCTGCTGGCCGGGCGCACCGCGCCTGAACTGGCCGAGCAATTGCAACTGAAGGTCAATACCGTCGAGAGCTACCTCAAACGTGCTGCCATCAAACTGGGAATCAGCGGCCGCCATTCGCTGATGCGCTGGATGTATTCACCTGAAGACTGCCCGGCCGCCTGCGACCCGTCCAACGCGGCCTGATCGATCACACGCCGGTAAAAAACCGCCGTCCTGCCAGGGACGGCGGTTTTTTTCATGTCCGGCCCTCAGTCCCGCGCCAACGCCTCGATCGGGTCGAGCCGCGATGCATTGCGCGCCGGCACAAAGCCGAACACGATGCCGATCAGCGTCGAGCAGATCACCGCCGTCAACACCGAGCTCAACGAGAACACCATTTCCCATTCCTTGATGAACAGCGAAAACAGGTGGCCGATGGCGTAACTCAACGAGATTCCAATCGCCCCGCCCAGCAGACAGACCATCACCGCCTCCACCAGAAACTGCTGACGAATGTCCGACTGCCGCGCCCCGACCGCCATACGGATGCCGATTTCGCGGGTCCGTTCGGTGACCGACACCAGCATGATGTTCATCACCCCGATGCCGCCGACCACCAGCGAAATCACTGCAATCAGCGATAGCAACAGCGCCAGTGAGCGGCTGGTTTTCTGCACCGTCTGCATGACGCTGTCGAGGTTGTTGGTGAAGAAATCCTTGGTGCCGTGGCGCTGCAGCATCAGCTTGTTGACGTTGTCTTCGACAACCTTGCTCGGTTGGCCGTCCTTGATCCGCACGCTGATGCTGTCCAGGTAGCGCTGGCCCAACAGTCGACCGGCTGCGGTTTCGTAAGGCACCCAGACATTGAGCGACTTGCTCGACGAGAACATGTTCTTCTTTTCTGCTGCCACACCGATCACGGTGCACGGCAGGTTGCCGATCAGGATCACCTGTCCCAGCGGATCGACTCCCTCGCCGAACAACCGTTGGCGGGTGTTGTGATCGATCACCACCACCTGCGCCTGGCGTCGGGCATCGTTTTCGCTGAACGCAATGCCCGACTCCATCTTGATTCCGCGCACCTGGAAGTACAGATCGCTGACGCCGTTGACCTGGGCATCGAGGTCGATGTTGCGATAGCGCAGCAACAGATTGCGCCCGACCACCGGCGTGGCGCTGTCGACGTAGTACAGCTGGTTGAGCGCCGTTACATCCGCCGGCACCAGGGTTTCGATGGCCGCCGAACGGCTGTCGCCGAAACTGGTGCCGGAATAGATATCGATGGTGTTGCTGCCGATGGCCTGAATGTCCTTGAGCACATAGCGCTTGGCCCCTTCGCCGATCGCCGAAATCGACACCACCGAGGTAATGCCGATGACGATCCCGAGCATGGTCAGCAGAGTGCGCATCCGATGTGAGATCAGCGCGACCCAGGCCATGTTGAAGGCCTCCTTGAACAACCCGAGGCTGGCCACCAGACGCCGCGCCCCCGTGGATTTGGGGACCGCGTCCTCATTGTTCAATGCCGTGGTGTCATGCTCGTTGCGGCGGTCGCTAAGGATTTCGCCGTCACTGACCTCGATGATGCGCTCGGCGTTGGCCGCGACCTTGGGGTCATGGGTTACCAGAATCACCGTGTGCCCGGCCGCGTGCAGCTCCAGCAGGATGCGCATCACCTCCTTGCCACTGGTGGTGTCGAGGGCGCCGGTCGGCTCGTCCGCGAGGATCACTTCGCCGCCGTTCATCAGGGCCCGGGCGATACTGACCCGCTGCTGCTGACCGCCCGAGAGTTGACTCGGACGATGGGTCAGGTGCCCTTCCAGCCCAAGGCGCGCCAGCAATTCACGGGCTCGCGCATGGCGTTGTGGTTCCGGCGTGCCGGCGTAGATTGCCGGCATCTCGACGTTGTGCATCGCACTCAAGTGCGGCAGCAAGTGGTAGCGCTGGAAGATGAAGCCGAAATAGTCGCGACGCAGTTCGGCCAGCGCCTGGCTGTCCAGATCGCGGGTTTCCCGGCCGTTGATCCTGTAGCTGCCGGCTGTGGCGTAATCGAGGCAGCCGAGGATGTTCATCAGGGTCGATTTGCCGGAGCCCGAGGCGCCGATGATCGCCACCATTTCCCCGGCATTGATCGTCAGGTTGATGTTCTTCAGCGCGAGGAATTCGCGATCGCCAGCCGTGAAGCTGCGGCTGATGCCGGTCAGTTGCAGCAGAGGTTCGCTCATGCTCATGCCCCTGCCACTTTCGTCACCGGATCACCGATCACCACCCGGTCGCCTTCGGCCAGGCCTTCGTTGACCTGCACCTTGACGTTGTTGTTGATCCCGGTCTGCACATTGCGCGACTGCGCCTGGCCCTTGGCGTCCAGCACCCGCACCGGGAAGCTGCCATCGCTGTTGCGTGGGCCCAGCGCGGCGACCGGAATCGTCAGCACCGATTTGGCGGTGTCGAGCACCACCCGCACCTGAGCGGTCATGGAAATACGCAAACGGTGATCGGGATTCGGCACCTCGAACAGCGCGTTATAGAACACCGCAGTGTTCTGCTTCGGCGTGCCGGCGGGCGGGGTTTCGAGGAAGTTCTGCGGCGCAGGCTCAGTGCCGCGCAGTTTGCCGTAATAACGTTTGTCCTCACCAAGAATGGTGAAGTACACCTCCTGCCCCGGTGCAATGTGGATGACATCGGCCTCCGACACCTGAGCCTTTACGGTCATGGTGTCCAGGTCCGCCAGTTTGAGCAGGATCGGTGCCAGCTGATTGGCGATCACGGTCTGGCCTTCCTGGGTCACGATGCCCACCACATCGCCGTCGATGGGCGCGACGATCCGCGTGTAGGCCAGATTGACCTTGGCCGTGTCGATCTGGATATGCGCACTCTTGATCTGCGCGTCCAGCGACAACAGATTGGCCTGCTGCACTTCGTAGTTCGATTGCGCGGTTTCGAAATCCTGCCGCGAGATCGAGGCGTCTTCCTGCAGATTCTGATAGCGCTCGTAGATGGCCTTGGTCTGGCGCAGCTGAGCCTGCGTCGCCCGGCGCTGGGCTTGCAGATTCTCCTCATCGACCTGTGCCTGACGCAGGGTGTTCTGCAGCACCAACGGATCGATTTCCGCCAGCCACTGGCCCTTCTTGACCTTGTCGCCGACCTTGACCTTGAGCGACTTCAACTGCCCCGAAACCTGGGCACCGACGTCCACCTGCTTGATGCCCTCCAGCAAACCGGTGGCCAGCACTGCGTTTTCAATGTCAGCGCGTTCGACCGTGGCGGTCAGGTATTGCGGTGCCTCGGCCGGCGCCTGCACCGTGTAGAACACCAACCCGGCCACCAGCGTCAACGCGATTCCCAGACCGACTTTGCGCACCTTCGACTGTTCCATAAATGACCACAATTCCGTTCAGGGTTGAGCCCGGCCAGCGGCCGGGTTCCAGGATAAAAACTTCAATCAGGACAACACTTGGCCCGCCGCCACCGTCAGCCCGTCATGCCACCACGCCGCAAGACTGAAGACGTTGGGCGCCTTGAGGATCGTGAAGTGGTTGCCTGGGCCGTACCACACCGCCAGATCCCTGGCCTCACGCTGCCAGCCTTCGAGCATCGCCGCCTGTTCGCGCTGGTTGCCCGAGGCGTCCAGCGTCGGGTCGTCCACCAGCGCCAGACGCACCGGACCGGTGTAGGCCAGCGCCGGCCGATAGACCGTGCGCAGTGCGGTGGCGAACGTGCGCACCGGGCCCTGCATCGCATCGAGTGACGCGCGTTCCGACAGCACACCCGCGCGCACCATCCCCTCGTGCAGCAGGCGCATTTGCGTGCTGTCGTCGGCTTCGGCGAAGGTCAGCGCATCGATGCCCAGGGACTTGCCGCTGGACAGTTGCAGCGACTCGATCAGCCGCAACAGCGCCGCCGTCGTGGTGTAAGGCTTGCCCACCACACTGTTGCCGCCCGGCGATTCACTGTCGATCAGCGTCAGGGATGCCACTTCGCGCCCCGCCGCCTGCAACTGCGCCGCCATGGCGTAGGCCACCCAACCACCGAACGAATGCCCGATCAAATGCACCGGTCCTTGCGGATACAGCTGTTCAAGCGCCCGCCGGTAGAACGTGGCGGCGCTTTCGACCCGGCTGTGCGGCACCGTCGCGCCGTCCAGGCCTCGGGGTTGCAGCCCATGAATCGGCCACTCCGGCCCCAGCGCCTCAGTCAGGTGGAGGAACCCGGTAACACTGTCGCCGGCACCCGGCACGCAGAAAATCGGTGCATGCCCGGTGTGACCGGTCTGAATGGTCAGGATCGGCTGATACGCCGCTGGCGCGGGCGCAGTTGCCGTTTCCAGCGCCTGAGTCAGGGCCTGCCCCAGAGCCTGAACGTGCGGTGCTTTCATCATGCTCTGGTGATCGCCCGGTACGTCGATGCAGTGCAACTCGGCACCTGGCAATTCTTCAGCCCAACCGCGCGTGGCGCTGAGTCGTGACATTTGCGCCGAACGCTCCGTGGCACGCAGCAGATGCAACGGCAGGCCGATCGGGTTGATCCGGTAATGCGCCAACGCATGCCCGTGGGCCACTTCCCGGTCGAGGTAATGCCAGGCATCCGCCGACGAGACAGCCGCCAGTTCGGGCCTGAGCAACTGTTGTTCGTGACAATGGTTGAACAAATCGGCGAACGCCCACTGCTCAAGTTCGGTCTGCAACATGGCCAGACGCGCCAGTGCCTGCTGCCCCTGCGTCTCGCGTCCGGCCCAATGCGCCGTGCAATGCAGAAGCAATTGGCGCTTGTGCACATGTGCATCGTTCCACAGCGCCTTATCCGGATCGGCCAGACGTGGCACGTAGGAGTCGATCAGCCCGACAAACGCCACTGACTCGTCCATCCCGAGCAGTTGCGCCGCGATTTCATAAGCCAGCACGCCACCGAACGACCAGCCGGCAAGCCGATAGGGGCCGTGGGGTTGTCTGGCGCGGATCACCTCGACCAGCCGGGTTGCCAGGCATTCCATGGTGCGCAGTTGCGCCATACCGGGATCGATACCCGGCAAGCCGTAAATCGGGAACTCGCCGCCGATGTACAGGCCCAGCGCCGGGAAATACAGGTCCCGACCACTGAACTCATGCACCAGGAACAACGGCGTGCCCCGCTCGCTTGCCCGCACCACGACCACGCCGTCATGGTGTTGCACAGCGTCATCGCGCTGGCACAACAGCGTGGCAGCAGACTCGACAGTTGGATGCTGGAACAGCTCGGCCAACGAAATCGGCCTGTTGGCCTTCTGCATCAGATCGACGAGCCGCACCGCCAGCAGCGAATGCCCGCCCAGTTCGAAGAAGTTGTCATGGCGGCCTACCCGCCCGACTTGCAACACTTCAGCCCATAGCCCGGCCAGTGATTCCTCAAGAGGATTGGCCGGCGCCTGATAGTCACGCATGACCAGCGCTTGGTGTGTCGGCGCGGGCAAGGCTTTGCGATCGACCTTGCCGTTGTTGTTCAGCGGCAGGCTCTCCAGCACCACCCAGGCGGTCGGCACCATGTACTCCGGTAACCTGGCTTGCAGCAGCGCGCGAAGGGTAGCGCCCTGCAATGCAGGATCGTGCGCCGTGTAATAGGCCACCAGCCGCGTTGGCTCCTGGCCGTCGCGTCGGGCCAGAACCACCGCTTCCTTGACCCCCGGACAGCTCAACAGGCGGTTTTCGATTTCTCCGAGTTCGATCCGGAAGCCGCGAATCTTCACCTGGTCATCATTGCGGCCGAGACATTCCAGTCGCCCCGGCGACTGCCAGCGGACCAGGTCGCCCGTGCGATACATCAAGGCTTGCGGGTTATCGCTGAACGGATCCCGGAGGAATTTCTCGGCACTCAATTGAGGCCGATTCAGATAGCCCAGCGCAACCCCCTGACCACCGATGTACAACTCGCCGGTGACGCCGAACGGCACCGGTTGTTGCCGGTTATCCAGCACATACACGCGGGTATTGCCGATGGGGCCGCCAATCGAAACGCTGTCCGCATCCGCCGCCACCTCACGCACTTCGAAGGTGGTGGCGTACGTCGTGGTTTCGGTCGGGCCATAACAATGCACCAGGCGCAGGTCCGGTGCTTCGGCGAGCAGCTTTCGAAACGCTGCCGGATCGCCACGCTCCCCACCGCACAGCAGGATGCGCAGCCTTTTGAGCGCTTCGGGAATCAATTGCACATACTGATTGAACAATGCGGTGGTGACGAAGAGGATCGTGGCCCCGCACCGGCTCAGCTCCCGGCCGAATGCCTGTGGGTCGAGCAAAATCCCATGATCGATCACGGCCACCTGGCCACCGTTGAGCAAGGCGCCCCAGATATCCATGGTGCTCGCGTCGAACGCCGGGTTCGAAGCGAATGCCACCCGGTCCCTCGGGTTGAAATCGGCGTAGCCGCAATCGATCACAAGGCGGGTAATGCCGCGATGCGGCACCATGACCCCCTTCGGCGTGCCCGTGGAGCCCGAGGTGTACATGATGTACGCCAGCGCCTCCGAGGACTGAGGCAGATCCGGGTTGTGCGAAGGACTCCCGGCAAGCGCCAGGGTATCCAGATCCATTCGTCGCACCGGGTACTCGAAGGCCTGATCGCTGCCGGTCAACAGCGCGACCGCCTGACAATCCTGCACCATGAATGCCTGACGCTCGGCGGGTGCGTTGATGTCCAGCGGCACATAGGCCGCCGCACACTTGATGATCGCCAACTGCGCAATCAACAGTTCCAGCGAGCGTGGCAACAGAATCGCCACATGATCGCCAGGCCGTACACCTTGAGCGATGAGATGATGAGCCAGGCCGTTGGCGCTGCGGTTCAGTTCTGCGTAACTCAACACCTGCGTCCCGTGCACCGCGGCAACGGCCTGCGGATGCTCGGCGGCCTGCATCTCGAATACACGGTGCACGGTCAGCGCTTGCGGACTGTTCCGCGCGGTGGCGTTGAATTCGTCGAGCAACTGCGTGCGTTCCTGATCCTCGATTATCTGCGCGTGTTCCAGCACTGCCTGGTCGTTGTTGACCATGGCCTGCAACAAGCGCTGGAAATAACCGACATAACGCCGTGCCGTCGCCTCATCGAAGAGCGCTGTGGCGTACTCCATCCAGCCATTTATCCCGTTCGGCGATTCACCCAGGGTCAGGGTCAGGTCGAACTTGGCGAAGTGACTCGGCTCCGCCACCGCTTCCAGGGTCAGATCCCCCAGCGCCAATACCGGCCCGTCGCTGTTGCGCCAGTTGAACATGGTCTGGAACAGCGGGCTGTGGGCCAGGCTGCGGGCCGGTCGGGCGATTTCCACCACTTGCTCGAAGGGCAGGTCCTGATGGGCCTGGGCCTGCAGGGTCAGCGCCTTGACCCGCGCCAGCAGCGCTTCGGTGCTCAACTCACCGGAAGTATCAATGCGTAACGCCAGGGTATTGACGAACAACCCGATCAATCCGTCGATTTCGGCCCGGAAACGGTTGGCCACCGGCGAACCGACCACCACGTCCGATTGCCCGGCCAAACGACTGAGCAGCATCGCCCACGCGCTCAGCATCGTCATGTACAGCGTCACGCCATGGCGCTGGCTCAAGGCTTTGAGGCCGGCGCTCAAGCGCTCGTCCAGGCACACTTCGACGCTGCTGCCGGCGTAATCCTGTTGCGGTGGTCGCGGTCGGTCGGCAGGCAACGTCAGCAAGGCTGGCGCATCGGCCAGCGTGCGTTGCCAATAATCGCTCTGGCGCTGCAAAACCTCCCCGCTCAGCCAGCGTCGCTGCCAGACGGCATAGTCGGTGTATTGCAACGCCAGCAGCGGCAAAGGGTCCGCCAACCCCTGACTGAAAGCCTGATACAACGCCATCAGCTCGCGGGTCAGCACCTCCATCGACCAACCGTCGGAGATGATGTGATGCAAGGTGATCAGCAACACATGGTGATCGTCGGCCATACGCACCAGCCGTCCGCGAATCAACGGATCATCCTGCAAGTCGAACGGGCCGGAAGCTTCCCCCTGAATCAGCGCCTGCAAGGCTTCATCGGCCTGCGGGTGCTGGCGCAGGTCCTCGACCCGCAGCAGCACACCGCTGTCGGGCGGAGTAATCAGCACCTGGGCTTCGCCGTTGTACGGCGTGAAACGGCTGCGCAGGCTTTCGTGGCGGGCGACAATCCGGGCCAGCGCCCGCTGTAGCGCATCGGCGTCGAGCACACCGCGCAGACGCAGACCGATCGGAATGTTGTAAGCGGTGTTGGCACCTTCCATCTGCGCCAGAAACCAGAAGCGCTGCTGGGAAAACGACAGCGGCAATGCGCCTTCCCGTGGCACCGGCAGGATCGGCGGCTGCGTCGAGCGTCCGGCCTGGGCAAGCGACTGCGCCACCGACGCCAGCTCGGCATTGGCGAACAACTCGCCGAGCGCAAGCTCCACGCCCAGCCGCTGACGCACTTGCGCGACCATGCGCATGGCCAGCAACGAATGGCCGCCCAACTCAAAGAAATGATCCTGACGCCCTATCCGTTCGACCTGCAGAACCTCGGCCCAGATCTGCGCCAGCGTGCATTCGAGCTCACCTTGCGGCGCCTCGTATTCACGAGTGAGCAGCGCCGTGCGCTCCGGCAACGGCAAGGCCTTGCGATCCAGTTTGCCATTGGCGGTCAGCGGCAGGCTGTCGAGTCTGACGAACGCGACTGGCACCATGTACTCGGGCAACTGGCCCAGCAAATGCTCGCGCAGCTGCGCTACCGCCAGTGGCTGCACCTGGGCCTGCTCGGTGAAATAAGCCACCAGCCGTGGTTGTCCAGGCTCATCTTCACGGGCCAGCAGCACCGCTTCCTGAATGCCGGGAAGCTGGTGCAGACGGCTTTCGATTTCCCCCAGTTCTATACGCATGCCGCGGATTTTCACCTGGTCATCGTTGCGCCCCAGGTATTCGATTGTCCCGTCCGGGCGCCAGCGGGCAAGGTCGCCGGTGCGATACAGACGCGCATTCGGGCGTTGACTAAACGGGTCCGGCAGAAAGCGTTCAGCGGTCAGTTGCGCACGGTTCAAATAGCCGCGCGCCACGCCTGCGCCACCGATATACAGCTCGCCGGCCACCCCGATCGGCACCGGACGCTGTTGCTCGTCGAGCAGATACACCGAGGTATTGCTCACCGGTTTACCGATGTGCAGCGCCTCCCCCGCCTCGATCCGTCCGGATGTGGCAACGACGGTGGCTTCGGTCGGGCCATAGTTGTTGATCACATCGAAATGCTGATTGCGCGAAAACTGACGCAAGCGGTCGCCGCCGATCAGCAGGGTACGCAATGTCGGGTGCTCGAGATGCCGGCTGAAGGCGTATTCGGCGACGGGAGTCGGCAGGAAACTCACGTCCAGCGGTTGCGCGCACCACCAGGCCAGCAGCCCGTCGACGTCTTCACCGCCGTCCTGCGCAGGCGCCAGGTGCAGGGTCGCGCCGACGCACAGAGCTGGCCAGACTTCCCATGCCATTGCGTCGAAGCCGAACCCGGCCAGACTCGACGTATGGCGACCGGTACGCAGGTCAAAGGCGTTGCAGTGCCAGTCGACCAGATTGGCCAGTGTCTGGTGTTCGACCATCACCCCCTTGGGCAAACCGGTGGAGCCCGAGGTGTAGATCACATAAGCCAGGTTCGCCTCGGACAGACCTGCTACCACTGGGTTTGCGTCATTGCCTGAGCGCCAGGTGCGCGGGTCGAGATCGAGTACCGGCAGCTCCTGTCCCGGCAGCCGTGCGAGCAGGTCACTCGAGGTCAGAATCGCCACTGGCTCGCAATCGCTCAGCAGATAACTCAAGCGTTCGGCCGGATGCGCGGGGTCGATCGGCACATACCCGGCGCCTGCCTTGAGGACAGCGAGCAATCCGGCCAGGGTATCCAGCCCTCGCCGGGCGACGATGGCTACCCGGTCATCCGGCTGCACACCCAGATCGATCAAGCGATGCGCCAGAAGGTTGGCCTGGCGGTTCAGTTCGTGGAACGTCAGTTGCTTGTCCAGGTGCACCGCCGCCAGCGCTTGCGGTCGCGCGACGACCTGCGCCTCGAAGCGTTGATGAATGGTCTGTCCGCGAACGTATTCGACATTGCTGGCGTTGAACCCCGTCAACAACTGTTCGCGCTCCAGGCCGGGCAACACCGACAGTTGACTCAACGGCGTATCCGCCGCGTGCTCCAGCGCCTGCAACAGGTTTTCCATGGCACACACCATATAGCCGCAGATCCGCTGCGCTTCGACTTCACGGGTGGCCAGCAGCGTCAGGCTGAAGTGATCGCCAAAGTCATCGATGCTCAAGGTCAGCGGGTAATTGGTGCGTTCCTCCGCATGCAGGACGCTGATCCCCTCCCAGGCCGAGAGCGCTTCGGCACTGGCATTGGCACTTGAGGTGCTGTGCCGATAATTGAGCAGCGAACTGAACAGCGGCGATGACCCGACCACCCCACTGCAGCGCTGGGCCAGCACCAGCGGTGCGTGCTCATGGCGCATCAGGCTGGTCAGACGTGCATGGGTGGCCTTCACCGACTCATTCGCTGCCAGCGCGCTGACCTCGACCCGGAGCGGCAAGGTGTTGATGAAAATGCCCAGCGCGCGGTCGGTCGACTCCGCCCCTTGCATTCGCCCCATCAGCACGGTACCGAACACAACGGCGGACTTGCCGGTGAGTGCATTCAGGACCTGCCCCCAGCCGAGATGGAACAGACTCGCGACACTCACCCCGAGCGAGCGGGCACTGGCTCGCAGGCGCTGCCCCAGCAACGGGTCAAGTGGCACACCGCACTCTTCGATGTCGCTGCCGTCGCCATGCACGCCCTGCAGGCCGAACGGCAACGTCGGCTCGTCGATGTCACCGAGCATCTCGCGGAAAAACGCCTCGTGCTCGGACTCGCTGATGCCTAGCCGCGCCTGGGCGACATAATTGCGAAACGGTACGGGCACTCCCAGTCTGGTGCTCTGTCCTGACAGGCACGCCTGCATTTCCTCGCTGACCACCGCGAGCGCCGAGTGATCCATCGCCATGTGGTGAAACAGCAACATCGCGACGATACGCCCGGTCTCTGAATCCCGGGCATGAGCCAGGCGCAATAGCGGCGCACGTGTCACGTCGAGACGGAAATGCCGGGCGTCGAATCGCGCATGCAACTGCTCAAGGACATCGCCCTCAGCCGCATCAAGCTGCACGTTCTCCAAAGGCAACTCGACACTTCGCAGGACGACTTGCACCGGCGTGTCCAGTCCTTCCCAGACGATGGCGGTGCGCAGAATGTCGTGGCGCTCGATGACAGTCTGCAGAGCCCGAACGAATGCCTCGAACCGCTCGGGTCCGCTGAACGCGAATTTCGCCTGCATCACATACGGATCACCCTGTGCAGCGCTCGCGTGGTGGTAGAGGATGCCCTCCTGCAACGGCGTCAGTGGATAGATGTCCTGGACATTGGCGCCGCCGCCAGGGATCTGCGCGACAATTTGATCGAGGGTGTCCTGGCTCAGGTCAACCATTGTCAGCATCGCCGGGGTGACCCGTGTTGTGCCCGGTGAAATGCCATTGACCGGCACTGCAACCTGCCCTTCCCGTGCGGGCGAGTAACTGCCCGCCTCGATCAGCTCGATCAATGCCGGCTTGTGCTCGCGCAATGCGGCCAGCAAAGCCGGTTCACTCAGGGCCTGCTTGTTGCCATTGACCCGTAATTGCCCGTCCGTGATTGCCAACTGGATGTCTTTTGTCTTCAGCGTCGCCAACAGTTCATTCAGGTTCACAGGACGATCTCCATTCTTTCCGTGATGGCTGCGTAACCAGCCAGAGTCGGTTGCTCGAACAACGTCCGGACATCGGCTTCGATACCTGCCTGTTGCAGGCGCCCGATCAGGCTGACCGCCAGCAACGAATGCCCTCCCAGCTCAAAGAAATGGTCTTGCCGCCCGACGCGCTCGACTTTGAGCAATTCGCACCACAGTGCCGCGAGGAGGATTTCTATCTCGCCGACCGGCGCTTCGTATTCGCGAATGCTGACTGCAGCCGAATCCGGTGCGGGCAGCGCCTTGCGATCGACCTTGCCGTTGGGGCTCAGCGGCAGGCTGTCGAGCGCGACGAATGCCGACGGCACCATGTAATCGGGCAAGCGTGCCAGCAAGTGTTCGCGCAACGCCTCGATCCCCGGCTGCCCGGCTTCGGCGTGCCACGTGAAGTACGCCACCAGACGCTCATCACGCACCAGCACCACGGCTTCGCGCAGGGCTGGATGGCTGAGCAGTTGCGCTTCGATCTCACCCGGTTCCAGACGCAAGCCACGCAGCTTGACCTGGAAGTCGTTGCGCCCGATGAATTCGAGCTGGCCATCGGTGCGATAGCGCACCCGGTCGCCCGTGGCGTACAGCCGATCGCCGGCCACGAACGGGCTCGGGATAAACCGTTCGGCCATCAATTGCGGCAGGCCCAGATAGCCCCGCGCAACCCCGGCACCACCAATGAACAACTGACCGATCACGCCCATCGGCACCGGCCGCTGAGCGGCATCGAGGACATATAGACGGGTGTTGTTGATCGGCCGTCCGATCGGCAAAGCACTGTCCGGCACCGGCATCGACGGTTCCAGCGTCCACACCGTGCTGTCGACCGTGGCTTCGGTCGGGCCGTAAACGTTGTGCAAGCGCACTTGCGGCAAACGCTCGCGCACAAGGCGAGCCAGCGCCGGCGTCAGGTCACCGCCGCCACAGAACACGTCGGTGAGGCTGCTGCACTGGCTGACGTCGTCCTGCTCGAGGAACTGTTGCAACAACACTGGCACGAACTGGATCACGCTGATCCGCTGCTCGCGAATCACCCGCGCCAGATACGCCGGTTCGCGGTGTCCGTCAGGACGTGCCAGCACCAGACGCAGGCCAGCGCTCAGAGGCCAGAACAGCTCCCAGACCGAGGCATCGAAACTGAACGGGGTTTTCTGTAACAGGGCGCCGTCGGCCACGGCGGGACACAGCTGCGAACTCCAGTGCAGCAGATTGCCTACGCCATGATGCTCGACCATCACGCCCTTCGGCGCCCCCGTCGAGCCGGAGGTGTAGATCACGTAGGCAAGGTTCGAGGCGCTCAGGCCCGGCACTTGCGGGTTGTCCTCCGGGTTGGATGTCCATTGCGCCTGATCCAGATCGATCACCCGCGCGGTGCTCTCGTCGAGCAAAGCGCGAGTCGCCCCATGCACCAGCACCGCTACCGGCGCGCTGTCCTTGAGCATGTAATCCAGACGTTCCGCCGGGTACGCCGGGTCCAGTGGCACATAGGCACCGCCGGCCTTGAGGATGGCGAGCAGACCGACGATCAGCTCCAGCCCGCGCTCGACACAGATCGCCACCCGCGAATCCGGCCCCACGCCCAGCTCACGCAGGTAATGGGCCAGGCGATTGGCCTGTGCGTTGAGTTCGGCGTAGGTCAGCCGCTGCTCACCGGCCTGCAACGCGATGGCTTGCGGCGTGCGTTGCACTTGCGCCTCGAACATAGCGTGAACGGTTTGCTCCAGATCGTCGGCGGTGCCGGTGACGTTAAGGTCGTAAAGCACCCGCTGACGTTCTGCGCCGTCAAGGATCGGCAAGCGGTTCAGCGGCTGATCCGGAGCCTGCTCCAGAGCATCCGCCAGTTGCTCCAGCGCGGTCTGCATGTAGTCGCAGATCCGCTGCGAGCCGATGCTCGCCGGGGTCATGGCGGTGAGCACGAACCCGCTGCCCAGATCATCGACGCCCAGACTCAGCGGATAGTTGGTGCGCTCTTCGCTGCTCAGGGTCTCGATGCCCTGCCAGGCCTGACGCCGGTTTTGCTGTTGCGCCGCGTCGGCGCTGTGCCGGTAGTTGAGCATCGAACTGAACAGCGGTGACGGCGCGGCGACGCCACTGCAACGCTGGGCCAGCGCCAGCGAGGCGTGTTCATGACCGAGCAGCGCGCTGAGCCGCGCATGCGTCGCCCGAGCCCCATCACGCACCGGGGTTGCTCCCAGATCGACCCGCAGCGGCAAGGTGTTGATGAACATCCCCAACGCCCGGTCGGCCCCCTCGCCGCCCTGCATCCGGCCCATCAGCACCGTGCCGAACACCACCCGCTCCTGCCCGGATGTCGCCGTCAGCACCTGCGCCCACGCGAGATGAAACAGGCTGGCCACGCTGATGCCCAGTTGCCGCGCGAGACTGCGCAGACGCTGGCCGGTGGCGGCGGTCAGGGCCTGTTGCGTTTCCTCGATGTCGCGACCGTCTCCCTGCACATCCTGCAAACCGAACGGCAGGGTCGGCTCGTCGATGTCGCCGAGCATGTCGCGGAAGAACGCCTCGTGCTCCTGCTCGCTGACACCCAGCCGCGCCTGCGCTACGTAGTTGCGGTAAGGCACGGCCGCGCCCAACGAAGCTTCATGCCCTTGCAGGCAGGCGAGCATTTCTTGCTGCACCACGTCCAGCGCGGTGTGATCGAGCACAAGATGGTGGAACAGCAACATCGCAAGCACCCGGTCGTGTGCCCGATCACGGGCATACACCAGACGCAGCAACGGCGCCTGGCTGATGTCGAGCCGGTAGTGCCGGGCATCGAAACGCCCGTGCAATTGCTCGAGGATGTCGCCATCCGCCGGATCAAGCACGATCTCCTGCACTGGCAGATCTGCGTGACGCCAGACCACTTGCATCGGCTCGGCCAGTTTCTGCCAGATCACTGCCGTACGCAGGATGTCGTGACGGGCAATGACCTGGCGCAGCGCCGCCGCGAACGCTTCCACACGCTCGACGCTGTCGAAGGCCAGCCGCGATTGGAGCAGGTACGGGTCGCCCTGCTCCGCGCTCAAGTGATGATAGAGGATGCCCTCCTGCAACGGCGCCAGCGGATAAATGTCCTGCACGTTGGCGGCGCCACCCGGCACGCTGGCGACGATCCGGTCGATGCTCGACTGATCCAGCTCGGTCAGGCTCAGCAACTCCGGAGTGATGCGGGTGCAGTCGGCAGGAATGCGGTTGGCCGGCACTTCGATCTCACGACCGCTGCCCACTGCTGCGGCCAGGGCTGCCAGGGTCGGCTGGCTGAACAGCACACGCACGTCGGTGTTCAGGCCGATCTGGCGCAGGCGTTCGATCAGACTCACGGCCAGCAACGAGTGGCCGCCCAGTTCGAAGAAGTTGTCGTGGCGACCGACTTTTTCCAGCTTCAGGACATCGGCCCAGATCTGCGCCAGCGCGGTTTCCACCGGGCCTTGCGGGGCTTCGTATTCACGGCTGAGCCAGGCACTTTGATCCGGCTCCGGCAAGGCCTTGCGGTCGAGTTTGCCGTTGGCGGTCAGCGGCAAGGTGTCGAGTCGAACGTAAGCCGCCGGGATCAGGGCTTGCGGCAAGCGGGTTTGCAGATGATTGCGCAGGGCTTCGATATCGGTCGGGGCTCGCTCGGTGAACCACACCAGCAACTGGCCGTCGCGTACCAGCGCCACTGCGTCCTGCACTGCCGGATGTGTGGTCAGGGCGGCTTCGATTTCTCCCAGTTCAACCCGCACGCCACGCAGTTTCACCTGATCGTCATTCCGGCCCAGGTATTCGATGTTGCCGTCCGCCAGCCAGCGTGCGAGGTCGCCGGTGCGGTACATGCGCCCTTCGTTGAACGGGTCATTCAGGAAGCGTTCGGCGGTCAGTTCAGGACGGTTCAGGTAGCCCCGCGCCACACCGGCGCCGGCGACATACAACTCCCCCGTCACACCTACTGGCACCGGACGTTGCTGGTCATCGAGCAGATAGATTCGGGCGTTGGCTATCGGCCGGCCGATGTGCAGCGGTTGCCCGACTTCAACCGAACCCGAGGTGGCGACCACTGTGGCTTCGGTCGGGCCATAGTTGTTGATCACCGCAAAGCGCTGCTCACGATTGAACTGCCGCAGCTTGTCGCCGCCGATCAGCAAGGTACGCAGGGTCGGGTGTTGCAGTTCGCGGCTGAAGGCATATTCGGCCACCGGCGTCGGCAGGAAGCTGACCTGCAACGGCTGCGCCCGCCACCAGTCGAGCAGTTCGTCCAGGTGCTCGTTGCTCACCGATTCCGGCGGCAGGTGCAACGTCGCCCCGACGCACAACGCCGGCCAGACTTCCCACGCCATCGCATCGAAGCCGAACCCGGCCACGCTGGCGGTGTGACTGCCGGCGTGCAGGTCGAAGGCTTCGGCGTGCCAGTGCACAAGGTTTTCCAGGGTCGCGTGTTCGACCATCACGCCTTTCGGCTGGCCGGTGGAGCCTGAGGTGTAGATCACGTAGGCCAGGTCGTCCGGCGTAAACTCGGCAACCTGCGGATCAGCAACCGACAGGTCTTGCCAGGTCTCATGGGCAAGATCAATCACAGGTACGCCAGCCTGATTCGGCAAAGCTACATCGCGAACCAGTACCACCCTCGGCGCACTGTCGGCCAGCATGTAAGCAATTCGCTCGGGCGGATAAGCCGGGTCGACCGGTACATAAGCGGCGCCGGCCTTGAGGATCGCCAGCAAGCCGACCAGCATGTCCGGGCTGCGTTTGAGACAGATCGCCACTCGTGTCTCGGTAGTGACCCCCAGCCCCTGCAGATGATGGGCCAGGCGATTGGCGCGCTGGTTCAATTGCCTGAACGTCAGGCGCTGCGTGCCCGCCTGAACCGCCACGGCATCCGGCGTCCGCGCAACCTGCGCTTCGAACAGACGATGAACACCTTGCGCTGACGGGTAAACCGCCGTGCTCGCGTTGAAGTCGCCAAGCAGCTGCGCGCGCGCCGCCGCTGACAGGACGTTGAGACGTTCAAAGGCCTGTCCGGGGTTGTCAGCCAACGCTGTCGCCAGCTCTGTCAGAGCGCTGTGCATCAGCTCGCAGACCCGCTGCGCCCCCACATGATCCGGAGTCAGCACCGACAGATTGAAGCCATCGCCCCGGTCGTTGATGCTCAAGGTCAGCGGATAATTCGTGCGCCCGTCCTGGGCCAGGAATTCGATGCCTTGCCAGACCGGGTCAACCGTCTGTCGCGCAGCGTCGTGGCCGCTGTGTCGATAGTTGAGTACCGCGCTGAACAGCGGCAAAGGGGCGGCCACGGCGCTGCAACGCTGAGCCAGTGCCAGCGACGCATGCTCATGTCCCAGTAAAGCCGCCAACCGCTCATGAACCGTTCGAACCGCTTCGCTCACACTTTGCCCGGCAACTTCCACGCGCAACGGCAAGGTGTTGATGAACATCCCCAAAGCCCGATCCGCGCCCTCGCCGCCTTGCATCCGCCCCAGCAGCACGGTGCCGAACACCACGTCCCGGCGTCCGGAAGTCGCCGCCAGCACCCGCGCCCAGGCGAGATGAAACAGGCTTGCGACGCTGACCCCGTATTGCCGCGCCTGTCGGCGCAGGTGCCGATTCAATTCCACCGGCAGCGCCAGCGAATGCTCCTCGATGTTGCGGCCGTCGCCCTGTACGTCCTGCAAGCCGAATGGCAGGGTCGGCTCGTCAATATCACCGAGCATCTCGCGAAAGAAGCTTTCGTGTTCTTCCTCGCTGATGCCTTGGCGAGCCTGATGTACGTAGTTGCGGTAGGGCGCGGCAGGCGGCAAAGACTCAACCTGCCCCGGCAGATACAACTGCATTTCCCGGCGAACCACCTCCAGTGCGGTGTGATCCAGCACGACGTGATGAAACAACAGCACACCTGCCACCCGGTCACGCAGCGGATCTTCGGCATATACCAGACGGATCAGCGGTGCCTGACCGAGGTCGAGACGAAAATCCCGGGCATCGAACCGTGCACGCAACTGATGGAGGATATCGCCATCCAGCGGACTCAAATCGACCGATTGCACCGCCAGCTCGGCCTCTCGCCATACCACTTGCTGCGGGCTCGGCAATCCTTCCCAAACCAGACTGGTGCGCAGGATGTCGTGACGCGCAATCACCTTTTGCAAGGCGTTGGCAAAAGCGTGCAAGCGCTCGACGCTGGCAAAGGCCAGGCATGATTGCAGCAGGTACGGGTCACCCTGCTCCGCGCTCAAGTGGTGATAAAGGATGCCTTCCTGCAACGGCGCCAGCGGATAAATGTCCTGCACGTTGGCGGCGCCACCCGGCACGCTGGCGACGATCCGGTCGATGCTCGACTGATCCAGCTCGGTCAGGCTCAGCAACTCCGGAGTGATGCGGGTGCAGTCGGCAGGAATGCGGTTGGCCGGCACTTCGATTTCGCGACCGCTGCCCACCGCAGCCGCCAGGGCTGCCAGGGTCGGCTGGCTGAACAGCACACGCACGTCGGTGTTCAGGCCGATCTGGCGCAGGCGTTCGATCAAACTCACGGCCAGCAACGAGTGGCCACCCAGTTCGAAGAAGTTGTCGTGACGACCGACCTGCTCCAGCTTCAACACATCAGCCCAGATCTGCGCCAGCGCGGTTTCCACCGGGCCTTGCGGGGCTTCGTATTCGCGGCTGAGCCAGGCGCTTTGATCAGGCTCCGGCAAGGCCTTGCGGTCGAGTTTGCCGTTGGCGGTCAGCGGCAAGGCGTCGAGTCGCACGTAAGCCGCCGGGATCAACGCTTGCGGCAAGCGGGTTTGCAGATGGTTGCGCAGGGCTTCGATATCGGTCGGCGCACGCTCGGTGAACCACACCAGCAACTGCCCGTCGCGCACCAGCGCTACTGCGTCCTGCACCGCCGGATGGCTGGCCAGCGCCGCTTCGATTTCCCCCAGCTCAACCCGCACGCCGCGCAGTTTCACCTGATCGTCGTTGCGGCCCAGGTACTCGATATTGCCGTCCGCCAGCCAGCGTGCGAGGTCGCCGGTGCGGTACATGCGCCCTCGGTTAAACGGATCATTCAGGAAGCGCTCGGCGGTCAGATCGGGACGGTTCAGGTAGCCCCGTGCGACACCGGCGCCGGCGACGTACATCTCGCCAGTCACACCCACAGGCACTGGCCGTTGCTGGTCATCAAGCAGATAGATACGAGCGTTGGCCATCGGCCGTCCGATGTGCAGCGTTTGCCCGACTTCAACCGGACCCGAGGTGGCGACCACCGTAGCCTCGGTCGGGCCATAGTTGTTGATCACCGCAAAGCTTTGCTCACGATTGAACTGACGCAGCTTGTCGCCGCCGATCAGCAAGGTGCGCAGGGTCGGATGTTGCAGTTCGCGGCTGAAGGCATATTCGGCCACCGGCGTCGGCAGGAAGCTGACCTGCAACGGCTGCGCCCGCCACCAGTCGAGCAGTTCGTCCAGGTGCTCGTTGCTCACCGATTCCGGCGGCAGGTGCAGAGTCGCGCCGACGCACAACGCCGGCCAGACTTCCCAGGCCATCGCATCGAAGCCGAACCCGGCCACGCTGGCGGTGTGGCTGCCAGCCTGCAGGTCAAAGGCATCGGCGTGCCAGTGCACAAGGTTTTCCAGGGTCGCGTGTTCGACCATCACGCCTTTTGGCTGGCCGGTGGAGCCGGAGGTGTAGATCACGTAGGCCAGATGCTCGGGGGTCAGGTCCGGCAACTGTGGATTGCTGTCCGGCAGATGCTGCCAGGCGTCGCTGTCAAGATTGATCACCGGCACGGCACCCAGCAGGTCGCGAGTGGCCGTCTGTGCCAGCACCGCCACCGGATCGCTGTCCTGCAACAGGTAAGCGATCCGTTCCGCCGGATGTGCCGGATCGACCGGGACATAACCGGCGCCAGCCTTGAGGATCGCCAGCAGCCCGATCAGCATCTGCGGACCCCGCTGCACACAGAGCGCGACGCGGTCGTCCGGTTGCACACCGAGGCCGATCAAGTGATGGGCCAGGCGGTTGGCGCGGCGGTTCAAGCCGTCGTAGCTCAGGCTTTGCCCGCCCTGCACCACTGCCACAGCGTCGGGTTGGCTCGCCGCTCGCGCTTCAAACAATTGGTGCACCACATGGCCGTGGGCAAAGTCGCGACCGGTGACATTGAAACCGACCAGCACGCGCTGGCGTTCGGCCGCCGACAGAATCGACACCTGATTCAATGGCGCATGGCGATCCTGTTCCAGCGCGCTCAGCACATTGTGCAGTGCCGTTTGCAGGTAATCGCAGACCCGCGCGCCATCGACTTCGGGCACTGCCTGCACAGAAAGCCGGAAGCCCTGTCCAAGGTCGTCGACGCTGACCACCAGCGGATAGTTGCTGCGCTCACGAGAATCGAGAATCCGGATGCCTTCCCATCCCGGCGTCGCCGTCTGTTGCGCACTGTGGCGATAGTTGAGCAAGGTATTGAACAGCGGTTGCGAACCCGTCACGCCACTGCAACGTTGAGCGAGCATCAGCGGCGCCTGCTCATGCACCAGCAGTTGCGCCAGACGCTCGTGGGTCGCCCTGACACCCGCCTCCACCGCCGTGGCCCCGACATGGACCCGCAGCGGCAGGGTGTTGATGAACATGCCCAACGAACGATCGGCGCCCTCTCCCCCCTGCATGCGCCCCAGCAACACCGTGCCGAATACCACTTCCTCGCGCCCGCAGACCTGCGCAAGTACCTGGCCCCAGGCCTGATGCACCAGACTCGCAACACTGATGCCCAGCGTGCGGGCCTGTTGGCGCAGGCGCCCGGCAAGATGCTCATCCAGTGCCAGTTCGCTGTCCACGATGTTTGTGCCATCACCGAGTACGTCCCGCAGGCCGAACGCCAGGGTCGGTTCAGCGATGTCGCCGAGCATCTCGCGAAAGAATGCTTCATGGGCCTCGGCATTCGAACCGAGACGGTCCTGAGCGACATAGTTGCGGTATTGCACGGGCGGCGGCAGCACGCCGACTTGCCCGTCAAGGGCGTCGCTCATCTCGGCCACCAACACCTCAAGCGCGGTGTGATCGAGCACGATGTGGTGCAACAGCAGGATCCCGACCCAGCGGTTTTGCAACGGGTCCTCGGTGTAGGCAAAGCGCATCAACGGCGCACGCTGCAAGTCCAGGCGATAGTGTCGCGGATCGAAACGCGCCTGCATTTGCTGTAACACATCACCGTCCTGCGGATCGGCATCCACCCGCTCCAGTGCCAGCGGCGCCGAACGCCACACCACTTGCACTGGCTCGTCGAGGTTTTCCCTGACCACGCTGGTACGCAGGATGTCGTGCCGGGCGATGACACTGTTCAATGCGCGGACGAACGCCTTGATCTGCGCCAGTCCGTCGAAGGCGAACTGCGCTTGCAGCACGTACGGGTCACCGTCGGCAATGGCCAGATGGTGATAGAGGATCCCCGCCTGCAACGGTGCCAGGGCGTAGATGTCCTGCACGTTGTCGATACCGCCCTCGACGGTCTCGACGATACGGTCGATGGCCGCTTGATCCAGCGTGGCCAGCGGCAGCATGTCCGGGGTGATGCGGGTGCAACCGGGTTCGATGCGGTTGGCCGGCACGCTGATCGTGGCGTCCCCTCCCAGCGTCGCGGCGAGTGCAGCCACGCTTGGCTGGCCGAACAGCACACGGACGTCGCACTGCATGTTTTGCTGACGCATGCGCTCGATCAGCTTCACCGCCAGCAACGAATGCCCGCCCAGCTCGAAGAAATTGTCATGCCTGCCCACCCGCTCCAGCCCGAGCAAGGTCTGCCAGATCACAGCGATGCGGGTTTCGATTTCGCCGAGCGGTGCTTCAAATGCCCGCCGGGCGAAGGCTTCGCTGTCCGGCTGCGGCAACGCCCGGCGATCGAGTTTGCCGTTGGCCGTCAGCGGGAAGGCATCGAGGCGCACGAACGCGCCCGGCACCATATGCTCGGCCAGCGATGCCAGCAGGTGATCGCGCAATTGCGCAACGCTCGGTTCGACACCTTCGGCGGCCAGCCAGTAGGCCACCAGACGCGTGTCGCCAGGGCTGTCCTCGCGGGCGATCACCAGCGCATCGCGCACGCCGTCGCAGGCTGCAAGACGTGCCTGAATCTCGCCAAGTTCGATACGGAAACCACGGATTTTCACCTGGTCATCGTTGCGTCCCAGGTATTCGAGTTCGCCCTCCACCGTCCAGCGTGCCAGATCGCCGGTCTTGTACAAACGCGCTTCGGCATGCTCGCTGAACGGGTCGGCAATGAAGCGCTCGGCGGTCAACGCCTCACGATTCAGGTAACCACGGGCAACCCCGGCGCCACCCACATACAACTCCCCGGTCACTCCGGCCGGTACGGGTTCCCGCCGGGCATCGAGGACGTACAGCTGCAGGTCGGGAATGCGCACGCCGATCGGGCTGCTGGCGGTCAGTTGCGCGTCTGCCACCACCAGCGGGCGATAGGTCACATGCACCGTGGTTTCGGTGATGCCGTACATATTCACCAGCCGGGTGCCGGCGTTGCCGACCCGCGCATACCAGGGCTTGAGCGATCCTGGCTCCAGCGCCTCACCACCAAAAATCACCTCGCGCAGCGAATGCTGCAGCGGACTGCGTCCCTGAGCGGCGACCAACTGGCGGAAAGCGCTCGGCGTCTGGTTGAGTACGGTGACACCCGAGCGGCAGAGCAACGCGTAACACTCGTCCGGCGAGCGACTGATGTGTTGCGGCACCACCAGCAACTGTCCGCCGTACGCCAACGCGCCCCAGATTTCCCAGACCGAGAAATCAAAGGCAAACGAATGGAACAATGCCCAGACGTCTTGCCCGTTGAACCGGAACCAATCGTGGGTCGCGCCAAGCAGGCGGGCCACGTTGCGGTGCTCGACCATCACGCCTTTGGGCAGCCCGGTGGAGCCAGAGGTGTAGATCACGTAGGCCAGATGCGCCGGATTCAAGTCCGGGATCTGCGGGTTGAATTCAGGTTCGGTCTGCAAATCGTCGTTATCGAGGTCGATCCGCGGCACGGATAGCCCGGCAATCCGATCCAGAGTCGCGGCCTGCATCAGCACCGCCACCGGCGCACTGTCTTGCAGTGTGAAGGTGATGCGCTCCAGCGGATAAGCCGGATCGATCGGCACATATCCGGCACCCGCTTTGAGCACGCCGAGCAGGCCGGCGATCATTTGCGGGCCGCGCTCGACGCAGATCGCTACCCGGTCATCCGGACGGATGCCAAGGGCGAGCAAACGATGGGCCACCTGGTTGGCCTGTCGGTTGAGTGCTCCATAGCTGTAAGTTCGTCCCTCGAACAGCAACGCGACCGCCTCGGGCCGAGTGTGCGCATGCGCTTCGAACTGCTGATGGATCAAAGGCGTATCGGGAAACGTCGCCTTCGGTGAATTGACGCCATACAGCCAGTGCTCACGCTCGGCGGGCGGCAGGATGTTGAGGCTGTGCAATGCGGCTTGCGGGTTGTTCTGCAGCGCATCGACGAGACTTGCCAGTGCCGTGCGCAGGTAACCGGCGATGCGTGAGGCGCCAAGCGTCGCGTCGGCCAGCACCGTGATGCGCAGGTCTTGACCGAGGTCATCGATGTTGACGGTCAGCGGGTAATTGGTGCGCTCGCGGGCACCCAACACGCGCACCCCCGGCGACAGCTCGATCACTTCGGCGACTTCCTCCACGCTGCTGTGGCGGTAATTGAGCATGGCGCTGAACAGCGGCGTCGGGACCGCCACGGCGCTGCAACGCTGGGCCAGTGCCAGGGACGCCTGCTCATGGGCGAGCAGCGCGGTCAGGCGCCGGTGCGTCGTCAGCACGCCGTCATGAACGCTCGACGCGCCGACATCCACCCGCAAAGGCAAGGTATTGATGAACATCCCCAAGGCCTGTTCGACACCGTCAGCCGCGTTCATCCGTCCCAACAGAACGGTGCCGAACACCACCGCCGAGCGCCCGCACAGCTGACCCAGCACCCGCGCCATGGCCAGGTGCATCAGGCTCGCCACGCTCACCCCCGATTGTCGCGCGTGAGTACGCAGGCGCTGGCTCAGATCGCTGTCGAGCATGCACGAGACTTCCTCGATGCCCTGCCCGTCACCTTGTACATCGTGCAAGCCACCGGGCAGTGTCGGCTCGTCGATGTCGCCGAGCATCTCGCGGAAAAAGTCTTGATGCGCTTGCTCATCCGACCCCAGACGTGCCCTCGCCAGGTGGTCGCGAAACGGCACCGCCCTCGCGACTTCGGCATCGCGGCCGGACAGGTAGGCCTGAATTTCCCGGCGCACCACATCGAGCGCGACGTGATCCATGATCATGTGATGGAACAGCAACAATGCGACCACCCGGTCGTTGACCGGATCCTCGGCGAACACCAGCCGCAGCAACGGGGCCTGTTGCAGGTCGAGGCGGAAGTACTGCGGGTCGTGGCGTGCCAGCAATTGCGCGAGTACGTCCTCGCGGTCATTCAGATCGACTTCCTCACAGACCAGCGGGGCTTCACGCCAGACCACCTGCACAGGTTCGTCCAGATGCTCCCAGAGGATGGAGGTGCGCAAAATGTCATGGCGCTCGATCACCCGACGCAACGCTTCGGTGAATGCCTCCAGCCGTTCGCGACTGTCGAACGTGAACCGCGCCTGCGACACATAGGGATCACCCTCGGGGGCGGAAAGGTAGTGATAAAGCAGCCCCTCCTGCAGCGGAGCCAGCGGATAGATGTCCTGCACGTTCGCCACGCTGCCCGGCACGGTGGCGACGATCCGGTCGATGGCCGACTGATCCAGCTGCACCAGCGGCAGCATGTCCGGGGTGATGCGCAGCGCCGGGCTCGACCAGTCGCCGCCGTGGCTCGCCACCAGTTCCAGCAACTGCGCCTTGTGTTTGGCGAGGCTGTCCCACAATGCATCGTCCAGTGCGTCGTCATCGCCCAGAATGACCAGGTCTTCATCGTCCTGTTGAAGGCGGATCGCATGGGTGGAAATAACAGCCATCAGCTCGCGAAATTGCATGGGGGTAACCTGCTGTAAATTCGGAAAAAAGGAGCGCGCAGCGGCGAGTCCGTACGGCGGCGCGCAGCCCGGAAAAGCTAAAACATCGGGGCTTGGGTGTCTGACATGGGAAGCGGGGACAAGACCCGTGACCGGCCAGTCATGGCGTCGATCCGCGGGAACCGCGAATCGACGCCGGTGTCGGCTCAGAGCCGGCGTTTGCGGTTGAGCGTCGGAATGGTGGTTTGCGGGACTTCCACCTGTTTTGCCTGCGCCGAGGTTTGCGCCGCCAGCGCGGCCAGAGTCGGCTGGCTGAACAGCGTTCGCGCATCGACGTGTAGCCCGGCCTGACGCATGCGCGCCACCAGGCTGACCGCCAGCAACGAATGCCCGCCCAGTTCGAAGAAGTGGTCGTTACGCCCGACCTGCTCCAGTTGCAGCACTTCGGCCCAGATCTGCGCCAGCCGGATTTCGACTTCGCCCTCGGGCGCCTCGTAGCGGCGACTGAGCACCGCCTCCGCCCCCGGTGACGGCAAGGCTTTGCGGTCGACCTTGTCGTTCGGGGTCAGGGGTAATGCGTCGAGTTTTACGTAGGCGCCCGGCGCCATGTACTCCGGCAAACGCTCGAGCACATGGGCGCGCAAGGTTTCGATGGGGGGCGCGTCGAAGCCTTCGCGCACGGTGAAATACGCCACCAGCCGTTCGTCCCGGACCAGCACCACCGCTTCACGCACGGCGGGATGCTTGATCAGCCGTGCTTCGATTTCCCCCGGTTCCAGACGCAAGCCGCGCAGCTTGATCTGGAAGTCATTGCGCCCGAGGAATTCGAGGTTGCCGTCCGCCCGGTAGCGCACCAGATCGCCGGTGCGGTACAGGCGATCACCAGCCACGAACGGGCTGTCGATGAAGCGCTCGGCCTGCATCTGCGACAAGCCCAGATACCCCCGCGCGACCCCGACCCCGCCGATGTGCAGGTGGCCGCTGACACCGAATGGCACCGGTTGATCGTGGGCGTCCAAAACGTAGAGCCGAGTGTTACTCAAAGCCTTGCCGATCGGCACCACGGCCTCCGGCACCGGTTGACCCGGCTCCAGCGTCCAGCCGGTGCTGTCGACGGTGGTTTCGGTCGGGCCGTAGACGTTGTGCAGACGCACCCACGGCAGGCGCTCGCGGACGCGCCGGGCCAGTACGGCGGTCAGTTCACCGCCACCGTTGAGCACGTCGGTCAGGCTGGTGCACTGGCTGACATCGTCCTGTTCGATGAACTGTTGCAGCAGCGCCGGCACGAACTTGACCACGGTGATCTGCCGTTCACGAATCACCTGAGTCACATAGGCCGAATCGCGGTTGCCGTCGGGACGCGCCAGCACCAGCCGCAGGCCGGAACACAGCGGCCAGAAAATCTCCCACACCGAACTGTCGAAGCTGAATGGCGCTTTCTGCAACAGCGCGCCGTGCTCGGTCGGCGGGCTGATCTGCGAGCCCCAGTGCACCATGTTGCAGGCGCTTCGGTGCTCGATCATCACGCCCTTCGGCGTGCCGGTGGAGCCCGAGGTGTAGATCATGTAGGCCAGGTTTGAAGCGCTCAAACCCGGTACTTGCAGGTTTTCAGTCGATGCGTCCTGCCAGGTGCAGCGGTCGAAATCGATGGCCGGCACACCCGGATCGTCCAACAGATTGCGGGTGGCCTCATGCACCAGCACCGCCACCGGCGCGCTGTCCTGCAGCATGTAATGCAGGCGTTCCAGCGGATAGTCGGGATCCAGCGGCACATACGCACCGCCGGCCTTGAGAATGCCGAGCAAGCCGATCACCAGATCCAGGCTGCGTTCGACACAGATCGCCACCCGCGAATCCGGTTGCACGCCTTGTTCGCGCAGATGATGCGCCAGACGGTTGGCCTGTTCGTTCAGCTGTCGATAGGTCAGTTGCTGCTCGCCAGCCTGCAATGCGATGGTGTCGGGTCTGCGCTGTACTTGTTGCTCGAACAACACCTGAAGCGGCTGATCGAGCGGACAATCGACTTCGCTGGCATTGAACTCGACCAGCAGTTGCTCAAGCTCCGCCGCCGGCAGGATCGGCAAGCGATTCAGCGGCTGTTGCGGGGTTTGCTCAAGGGCATCGACCAGTGCCTGCAACGCGCTTTGCACGTAGTCGCCGATGCGCTGCGCACCGATGCTCATCAGGGTTCGCGTGGTGATCTGTAAGGCGCTGCCCAAATCATCGACGCTCAGGGTCAGCGGGTAGTTGGTGCGTTCTTCGTTCTCCAGGGTCTGAATGCCTTGCCAGGCTTGGTCCGACGCCGCTTCCTGCGCCTCAAGTTCGGTGTGCCGATAGTTGAGCAACGCACTGAACAGCGGCGCCGGTGACGCAACGCCGCTGCAACGCTGGGCCAGCGCCAGAGACGCATGTTCGTGCCCGAGCAAGTCGGTCAGTCGGGCGTGGGTGAGCAGCACCGCATCGCGCGCGCCACGGTCCATGTCCACCCGCAATGGCAAGGTGTTGATGAACACCCCGAGCGCCCGATCCGCGCCCTCGCCGCCTTGCATCCGGCCCATAAAAACGCTGCCAAACACCACGTGTTCCTGCCCCGAGGTCGCCGCCAGCACCTGCGCCCAGGCCAGGTGAATCAGGCTGGCCACGCTGACGCCGGCCTGCCGCGCCTGAAGACGCAAGCGCCGATCCAGTTCAGGCGCAAGCGTTCGCACGGCTTCGTCGATACCGCGACCGTCGCCCTGCACATCCTGCAAGCCGAACGGCAAGGTCGGCTCGTCGATGTCGGCGAGCATCTCGCGGAAGAACGCTTCGTGTTCCTGCTCGCTGACACCGAATCGGGTCTGGGCCACGTAATTGCGATACGGCACCGCTGGCGGCAGCGGTTCGCCCTGCCCAAGCAAATTGGCGCGCATTTCATGACGCAGGACTTCCAGCGCGATGTGATCCAGCGCCAGGTGATGGAACAACAGAATCGCCACGATCCGCCCTTGGGCCGGGTCGCGCGCATACATCAGCCGGATCAGCGGCGCCTGACTGACGTCGATGCGATAGCGACGGGCATCGAAGCGCTCATGCAGTTGCGCGAGGACATCGCCCTCGACCGGATCAAGATTGACTTCCTGTACCGGCAACTCGGCTTCGCGCCAGACCACCTGCACCGGAGTGGTCAAACCTTCCCAGACCACCGCAGTGCGCAGAATATCGTGGCGCGCCATGACCTGACGCAGCGCCGCCGCATAGGCCTCGACCCGCTCGACGCTGTCGAACGCCAGCTGCGATTGCAGCAGGTACGGATCACCCTGTGCGGCGGTGATGTGGTGATAAAGGATGCCTTCCTGCAACGGCGCCAGCGGATAAATGTCCTGCACGTTGACCGCCCCACCCGGCACCGTGGCGATGATCCGGTCGAGGGTTGCCTGATCCAGTTGCACCAACGGCAACAGATCCGGGGTGATCTGCGTGCAACCTGGCGCAATACGGTTGGCCGGCACTTCGATCTCGCGACCAGTGCCCACCGATGCGGCCAGTGCCGCCAGCGTCGGCTGGCCAAACAGCACGCGCACATCGCTGCTCATCCCCAGCTGACGCATGCGTTCGATCAGGTTGACCGCCAGCAGCGAGTGCCCGCCCAGTTCGAAAAAGTGATCGTGACGCCCGACATTTTCGACTTGCAGCACCTCGGCCCAGATCTGCGCCAGGAGGATTTCGACGTCGCCTTGCGGGGCTTCATATTCGCGGCGGATCAACGCCTCCGGCCCCGGCGCCGGCAACGCCTGGCGATCCAGTTTGCCGTTGGCCGTCAGCGGCAACGCCGTCAGGCGCACGTAGGCCGATGGCAGCATCGCGCTGGGCAGACGGGTCTTGAGGTGAGCATGCAGCTGCGTGATATCCAGCGGCTGGCGTTCGGTGAACCAGGCCAGCAAATGTCCGTCGCGCACCTGCACCACCGCATCGCGCACCGATTCATGGCTGCTCAACGCAGCTTCGATCTCACCGGGCTCGATGCGCACGCCACGGATTTTCACCTGATCGTCGTTGCGGCCCAGGTACTCGAGGGTGCCGTCCGGGCGCCAGCGTGCGAGGTCGCCGGTGCGGTACATCCGCGCGTTGGGCTGGCGGCTGAAAGGATCGTCGAGAAAGCGTTCGGCGGTCAGCTGCGGCCGGTTGAAGTAACCCCGCGCCACCCCGGCGCCACCGACGTACAGCTCGCCGGCCACGCCAATCGGCACCGGGCGTTGTCGGTCATCCAGCAGATAGGCCGTGGCATTGCTCACGGGTTTGCCGATGTGCAGCGTCCGGCCCGGTTCGATTCGGCCCGAGGTAGCGACGACTGTGGCTTCGGTCGGGCCATAGTTATTGATCACCGCGAACGTCTGCTGGCGATTGAACTGGCGCAGGCGATCGCCGCCGATCAGCAGTGTGCGCAAGGTCGGGTGTTCGAGGTGACGACTGAAAGCGTACTCGGCAATCGGGGTCGGCAGGAAACTCACGTCCAGCGGTTGCGCACGCCACCAGTCGAGCAGCGCGTCGATGTCTTCGCCGCCGTCACGAGACGGCGCCAGGTGCAAAGTCGCCCCGGTACACAACGCCGGCCAGACCTCCCAGGCCATGGCGTCGAAACCGAAGCCGGCGAGGCTTGACGTGTGGCAACCGGCGCTCAGGTCAAAGGCCGTGCAATGCCAGTCGACCAGATTCGATAGCGTGTGATGCTCGACCATCACACCCTTGGGCTGGCCGGTGGAGCCGGAGGTGTAGATCACGTAGGCCAGGTGCACGGCGGCCAGTCCCGAGACGTCGGGATTGAGATCGTTGATCGGCCAGCCGCGCGAATCAATTTCGATCACCGGCACGTCGAGCATCGGCAAACGTTCGCGCAGATCGTGCTGGGTCAGGACCACGGCCGGAGCACTGTCGCGCAATAAATAGCTCAGCCGTTCCGCAGGATGAGCCGGATCGACCGGCACATAACCGGCGCCGGACTTGAGAATCGCCAGCAGCGCGACCAGCGTGTCCAGCCCTCGGCGCGCGACCAGCGCCACGCGGGCGTCGGGTCGTACGCCAAGCCCGATCAAATGATGGGCCAGGGCGTTGGCCTGTCGGTTCAGCTCGGCATAGGTCAGCCGCTGTCCCTGAAGTTCGACCGCTACCGCATCCGGGCGTGTCGCCACTTGCGCTTCGATGCGCTGGTGGATGGTCAGGTTTTGAGGGTATTGCGCGCGTGTGTCGTTCCACTGCTGCAAGAGCGCCGATTCGGCCGGCAGGCTCAGGCTGAAATCACCCACCATCAGCGCCGGGTCTTCAAGCCCCTGCTCCAGCACCCACAGCAAGCGCCCGCTCAGCACCGCGATTTCATCGGCGTCAAAGTAGGCCTCGTTGTACACCATGTACAAACTGTCCTCGTAGTCACCACGGCTGCTCAGCAGGTGCACCGACAACGGCGTGCCCTCTTCGTGGTTCGACACTTTGACCACCCGCCCCTGCGCCTCGCCGTAGCGGTACTCATGCGCGTCGCGCTCGTAGGACACGGTCACCTCGAACAGCTGCGAGCGATCCTCGCGCAGCAAGCCGAGGGCACGGTTCATTTCGCTCAAGGGAAAACGCTGGTGGCGAAAGTCTTTTTTCAACTCGTCGTGAATCGCCTTGACCAGCGTCTTGAATGACAACTCGCGGCCAAACCCCATGCGCACCGCGCTGACCTGGGTGAACAGCCCCAGGGTCGATTTGAACCGGGCGCCGGAGCGGTTGAGCAGCGGCACGCCCACCACCCATTCGTCACGCTGGGCGCTGCGGCTGAAATACACATGGATCGCTGCCAGCAGCACATGAAACGCCGATGCGCCGTACTCCCGGGCCACCTGTTTCATGCGTTCGTGCAAGCGAGCCGGAAACACTTGCGAGAAAATCCGGGTCGGTGCCGCAGCACTGGCAAAGCGCTCTTGATAACGCGGCAGCAACAGAGGCTCGGGCCGATGTTGGTATTTGTCCAGCCAATACGCCCGGTCACGGGCGTAACGGTCGGACTGAAAATACCGCGCATCGTCACGGATGAAATCGACATAGGACGGCGCCGAATCGGGCGGCAATTGCCCGAGCGCCAGCGCGTTGTAGATCTCGTCGAGGGATTTGAGCATCTCGCCGAAACCCCAGCCATCGACGATCAGGTGGTGGGCCTGGAGTGACAGCCAATGACGGTCGTCATCGAGCCAGAGCAGACGAAACCGGAACAACGGCCCGCCATCCAGCGTAAACAGTTGCTCGATATTTTCCTGCGTCAGTTGGCGCGCTGCGGCGTATGGATCGGGATGGCTGCGTAAATCGTGTACCGGCATCGGCACCGGCATGGACCGGGCAAAACGTTGCAACGGCAGCCCATCCTCGCCGGCCCCCGGCAGCAGGCTGGTGCGCATCGCGTCATGCCGGGCCACGAGCCCTTCAAGCGCCGCCTGCATCAGCGCCGGATCCAGCGGCCCGGTCAGTTCGACATAGCCACCGATGTTGTACATCGGCGAGTTCCCCTGACGCAGTTGATCAAGCCAGATGTCGCGCTGGGCGGCAGTCAGCGGAAAGGCCTCGGAAATCGCGGACAGACCGTCCGCCGCATCGGCAGCAAATTGGTTCATAAGATCCATCTCACGTGATTTGGCGCGTATTCAAGCATCGGCCCCGAAATCCGCGTGACACGTAAAACCCGGACAGCACTCCCCACTTTGTACAGTTGTGCGAACCAACAGGGCCTGAGAAGTCAGCTAATCCCCTAAAAGTTCGGAAAGAAATGACTGAAAATCCTGTAGGACAATCGCCACACTCGACTACCCGTTAGTGCCCCGCAATGGCGGGGCACCGCGGTCCGAGCCCCGGAATCCGGGGTTCGTACTAGATCGTACAGTCATAGACTACGAGTCCGTACACATTGATCTGACAGAAACGTGACGCCATTTTTTCGGAAATGGTGGCACTTTGTGTCCCTGTTTTCCCCTACAGACGTAGGACAAATGCATAGGCTTAAATCCCGTTCCAGATCGATTTTCAGGAGAAACAACTGGGTGGGCGTTTCACGGGTGCATGCACGGCAGACGATTCGGCAATGGCTCTAAATCAAGGATGACAAGGATATGAACCTGACCGGCAGTCTTCGCAACATGGAAAATCCGCACTTTTACTGGCAACTGGGAGAACTGATCGCCAGCACCGGCAACGAGCGTTTTGCCACCAACATGTTCCAGCTGGTCGACAACCTCGTTCCGGTCAATCGCGTCGATCTCAGTGAGTGGACCCTGGACGAACGGGAGTCCAGTGTGGTCGAGATCAGGGCATTGGGCAGCGCCGGTTTGCCGGACACCTTCCCGCCCCCAGCCCCGTCGCAGCACCCGGACGACCACCCGCTGCTGCAACAGATGATCGAGATGAACGACTCGCTATTGATTCAATTGAAAGCCTCGCTCCAGCATCGACACCCGCACCACAGCGTCCACCAATGCAATCTGGTGTCCCGCACGTCCAACCGCCGTTGCGTCATTTCGTTCTACCGTCCCCACACGCATCGGGTGTTTTCCCTGCCAGAGCTGTCGTTTCTCAAGCGCCTGTCCGACACCCTGTTGCCCTTGATCGAGCGCCACGCGCACATCAGTCGACAAGCCATCGCCCGCCAACCCCGCGCGCCACAAGCCGATCAACCCCAGACGCCGTTGCAACAGGTGTTCGACGAACGCCTGGCGTTGGGTGACATCACCTTGTCGGTGCGTGAGAAAGAGGTCTGTCTGGGCCTGCTGACCGGCGGCACCGTGCCGCAGATGGCGGAAAAGTTGCGGGTCAAGAACAGCTCGATAGAGACCTACCTCAAACGTGCGGCCGCCAAGCTCGGGGTCAGCGGGCGACACGGTCTGGCGAAATGGATGGCCGGGGCCTGATCCGGCATTTTTCTCATTCCGGGCGCCCGGCGTCCGCTCTCATTCGTGAACGAGGCTGTTTGATGTTCAGATTGCCGATTTCCCTGCTGTCCGCTGCGCTGCTGCTGGGCGGTTGCTCACTGATTCCCGATTACCAGCGACCGGCATCGCCGAGCGCTGCGCAGTATCCGCAAGGTCCGGCGTATGCCGCGCAATCCCCGGTCACGCCCCGGGTGGAAGACTGGCGCGCGCTGTTCAATGACCCGGCGTTGCAGCAATTGATTGAAAGCGCGCTGGTCAACAACCGTGATCTGCGGGTGGCCGCGCTGAATGTCGAGGCGTTTCAGGCGCAGTACCGCATCCAGCGCGCCGATCTGCTGCCGGCGGTCTCGGCCAATGCCAACCAACTGCGTCAGCGGGTGCCGTCCAGCGTGACCCGAACCCAAGCGGCGATCACCTCGACCTACTCGGTGAATCTGGGCATCAGCGCCTATGAACTGGACTTCTTCGGCCGGGTGCGCAGCCTCAGCGAGCAGGCGCTGCTGACCTGGCTGTCCACCGAAGAGGCCCGGCGCAGTGCGCAATTGAGTCTGGTGGCCAATGTCGCCAACGCTTACCTGACCTGGCGCGCCGATCAGGAGTTGCTGGTGCTGGCCCGGGAAACGCTGGCCGCCGACGAACGAAGCCTGCACCTGACCACCCGCAACCGCGAGGCCGGCAAATCCTCGGCGCTGGACCAGATTCAGGCGCAGACCAGCGTCGACAGCACCCGCGCAAGCCTGGCCCGCTATCAGCGTCAAGTCGCCCAGGACTTGAACAGCCTGACGCTGCTGGTAGGCGCGCCGGTGCCCGAGCACCTTCCGGCGCGTCCGCTGGACAGTGACCTGGTGGCATCCGTGCCGGCCGGGTTGCCGTCCGATCTGCTGCAACGTCGGCCGGACATTCTCCAGGCCGAATACAAGCTGCGCGCTGCCAATGCCAACATCGGCGCGGCGCGGGCGGCGTTTTTCCCGAGTGTCAGCCTGACCGCCAATGCCGGGACGTCCAGCCGCGACCTGTCCGGGCTGTTCAAGGGCGGCTCCGGGGCCTGGACGTTCCAGCCGCAGATCAACCTGCCGATCTTCAACGCCGGCAGTCTGCGCGCCAGCCTGGACTACGCGAAGCTGCAAAAAGACATCAGCGTCGCCGAGTACGAAAAGACCATTCAGACGGCATTCCAGGAAGTGTCCGACGGCCTCGCGGCGCGCCAGACCTACGAACAGCAACTCCAGGCCCAACGCGATCTGGTGCAGGCGACCCAGGACTACTACGACATGGCGCAGCACCGCTATCGAAGCGGCGTCGACAGCAGCCTGACGTTCCTCGATGCCCAGCGTTCGCTGTTCAGTTCCCAGCAAGGGCTGATTACCGACCGGTTGGCGCAACTGGTTGCGCAAGTGAACCTGTACACCGCGCTGGGTGGTGGCTGGAGCCCGGTCGAGCCGCTTCCACCATCGCCTTGAGTCATTTTTTCTTACACCTTTTGTCGCCTGTTCCGACATTGACAGGTGATCAAAAACCGACCTGCCGGATCATTTTGGTATCATGCGCCGCTTTTACGGTTAACCCGCCCGCCTGTCCTGCCGACCGGCGGGCTCCAAAGGGCGGTATGAAATGACGGCTTTGTTGACTCGCCGCAAGGTGCTTGCGGGAATGGGCGTACTCGGTCTCGGCCTGCTCGCCGGCTGCGACACCCGCGGCGAACTGTCGTACAAGTACGGCAAGGATCTGAGCGACAAGATCCTCGGACGCACCTTCAAGCTCAAGGACACCGAAGGCAACACCGTGACGCTGTCGAGCTTTCGCGGCCTGATGCCGATGATCTTCTTCGGCTTCACCCAGTGCCCGGCGATCTGCCCGACGACGCTGGCCCGCGCCGCGAAAATCAAGAAGCTGATGGGCAAGGACGGCGACATCCTGCAAGTGGTGTTCATCACCCTCGACCCGGAACGCGACACCCCGGAAATCCTCGACGCCTACGTCAAGACCTTCGACCCGAGCTTCGTCGCGCTGTACGGCACCCTCGAAGAAACCAAGGCCACCGCCAAGGAATTCGACGTTTTCTACGAAAAAGTCCCGGCCGGCGACACCTATACCCTTTCCCACACCGCCACCAGCTATGTCTACGACACCCGGGGCACGTTGCGTGTGGGCCTGTCTCAATCGCTTTCTGCACAAGAGTGCACGGAAGATTTGCTTACCGTCATGGAGGTCTGCTGATGAACCCTTTTCTGAACCACATCAAACGTGCCGCACTGGGCCTGTCCCTGCTGGGCCTGGCTTTCCAGGTATCGGCGCAGACCAGGGTCGACGACGCCTGGGTGCGTGCGACCGTGCCGAACCAGTCGGCCAGCGGCGCGTTCATGACCGTCACCGCCGACAGCGACAGCAAGCTGCTCAGCGTTGCCTCGCCGGCGGCCAAGGACGTGCAGATTCATGAGATGACCATGAAAAACGACGTGATGAGCATGGGCCCGGTGAAATCGGTCGACCTGCCGGCGGGCAAAGCCGTCAACTTCGATCCGAATGGCTACCACGTGATGCTGATGGGCCTGACCGCTCAACTGAAGGAAGGCGACAGCGTCCCGCTGACCCTGACTATCGAAAACGCCAAGGGCGAAAAGGAAACCGTGGAAGTGAAAGCGCCGGTCAAGGCGCTGACCATGGAAGGCCACGATCACAGCAAGATGCATTGATCGCTGACTGACAGATTTACGGCCTCAAAAAACAAAAGGGGCGGCATGATCGATGATCATGCCGCCCCTTTTGCATCCGGATGTCAGACCAGTTTCAATTCGACCTCGATATTGTTGCGCGTGGCCTTGGAGTACGGGCACACCTGATGCGCCGCATCCACCAACTGCTGCGCCGCACCGCGCTCCATACCCGGCAGGCTTACATTCAGTCGCGCCTGCAGGAGATACCCTCCCGAGTTGGTACCCAGGTCCACTTCGGCATCCACCGCCAGGTCCGCTGGCAGGCTGATTTTCTGCTGCCCCGCCACCGCTTTCATCGCGCCGATGAAACATGCCGACCAGCCTGCGGCAAACAATTGCTCCGGATTGGTCCCGCCGCCACTGGAGCCGGGCGACGACAGTTTTACGTCGAGGATCCCATCGGAACTGCGCGAGGCGCCGTCACGTCCGCCGGTGGTGTGGGTTTTCGCGGTGTAGAGGACTTTTTCGATCTGACTCATGGCGTTCTCCTGAATGAATAACAGCAGATTGTTCACTCGGCGCCTCTCCCCGCAGCCTTGAGGTGCGCCACCGGTTTCACACAGCCCTCTCACTATAGACGTGGGTTTGTCGCTTACCCGGTCGGCGGACGTGCGGGTTGTTCAGAAATGACGGCCGTTCAACTCCCCGCCCCACCATGCGCCTCTTCAAAGAAATAATCCTTCCAGCTGTCCGCCTTGTTTTTCAGCACGCCCAGCTCCTGCAATTTCTCTGCATAGATAAAGGTGCGCTGCGGCACCACGGTGAAATCGATTTCCGGATCGGTGACGATTTTCTCGACCAGCGCCAGCGGCAGCTTTGACTGTTCAACCCGAATGTAGGCCTGAGCCGCCGCAGGCTTGTCGGCCTTGATGATTTTCGCGGCCTCGGCCAGCGCGTCGTAGAACGCCTTGTAGGTTTTCGGGTTTTCGTCGTGGAATTTTTCCGTGGTGTAGAGCACGTTGAACGTGGCCTGGCCGCCGAGCACGTCGTAGGAGCTCAGCACTTTATGCACGTTGGGATTCTGCAGTGCCTGATACTGGAACGGCGGGCTGGAGAAATGCGCGTTGATTTCCGAGCCGCCAGCGATCAGTGCAGCCGTCGCATCCGGGTGCGGCAGGCTGACGGAAATATCGTCGAATTTCTTGTATTGGTCATTGCCGAATTCCTTGGCCGTTTCGATTTGCAGCGTGCGCGACTGGAAGCCCACACCCGCCGCCGGCACGGCGATGCGATCCTTGTCGCTGAAGTCCTTGAGGGTTTTGACGTTCGGGTTGTTGGTCAGCAGGTAGTTGGGCATCGAGCCCAGCGAAGCGATGGCCTTGACGTTCTGTTTGCCTTTGGTGCGATCCCACACGGTGAGCATCGGCGGCACGCCCGCCGAGACCACGTCCAGCGATCCGGTGAGCAGCGCTTCATTCATGGCGGTGGCGCCGGAAATGCTGTTCCAGTCGACCTTGATGTCCAGGCCCAGGGCCTTGCCGTGTTTCTCGATCAACTGCTGATCGCGCACAACATCCAGAATCAGATAACCGATACCGAATTGCTGGGCAATGCTGATCTTGCCTTCGGCTTGTGCAGTGTTGCCGAGCAACGCGCCGGCCAGCGAGGCCGCCAGCAGCGTCAGTGCAGAACGTTTGAACGGTAGGGCCATGACAACCTCGCAACGATTTATAGAGAAATCTGTGAGGCCGGACTTTATCGCTATAAAAAACGAAATTTAAATACCGTTATCGCATATTGATATCACTGGAAAACCAGCTTCGAAAAACTGATGAACAGGCTGATACCGAAGTTCAAGGCGTACGCTGATTGAACCGGGTTCTAAGACCGTCGGCGTTCAACGACAGGCGCTTCGCGGTGTCCACGAACGGCGTGACGATCAGGCTGTACAGCGTCAGATAACGCGTGCGGTCCTGCTCGCCCGTGCCGAAGCGCAAGGCTTCGGGCTTTGAAGTGGTGACGTAAAGTGTGCCGAACAGCCAGTCCCAGAGTGACAGATTGATCGCGAAATTCTTGTTGAAATGGCGCGGTGCGTCGCTGTGGTGAATCTGGTGCTGGGCCGGGCTGCTGAGCACATGCTCGACTGCCGGCCCGAACGACAGCCAGACATGGCTGTGGCGCAGATTGGAGCCTAGGCTGTTGATGATCAGCACCAGCCAGGTCACGCCGAACAGCGTGTAGCGGCTGACCTCGCCGCCGCAGGCGTACCAGACCGCCCCGGCAAACGCGCCGAGGCCGGCGGTGATGACGATTCGCTCAATGATCGATTCGACGATGTGAATCCGGCTGGCCGTGGCCGGCACCAGCACCGGCGCCGAATGGTGAACCTTGTGGAACTCCCACAGATAGCGGGAATGAAAGGCACGGTGAATCCAGTAATGCAGAAAATCCCTGAGCAGGAACACGCCCAGTCCGTAGAACAGCGCGATCATCGGGTGATCCGGCACTTGCTCGCGCGCGCCCCACAGCTGAGTGAAAAACTGTGCGTAGTCGCCCGAACGCAGAATATGCGGGTCGACCAGGCCGACCACGGGCAACACCAGCGTCACCCGAAGAATCGCCTTGATGAAGTAATAACGGTAATCCAGCCAGGCCGAACGATGCCCGTGAACACGACCGCCGCCGACAAATTGCCAGAAGGATCGGGCTTGCGTCAGGTGCCGGGATTTTCGGTGGCGATAAAGGCCGTATGCCACGCCGTAGGACGTGAGCAGAAACACCACACCGAGGCGGCCGTTCAAATCGAACAGGCCAAGGAACCGTTCGGTGACCGGATCGATCACCCAGCGGCTGAGCTGCGCAAAGAGTTGCGTGAGGACATCCACGGAGCTTGATCTCCATCAGAGGTCGCGCATTGTAAATCGCACTGGTTCGCAAATGCAGCACCAACGGATCAAAGGCCGCTTAAACAGCCTGAAACAATAAAACCGGCGCCTCGCTCAGGTCGGAAAACCGCCAGGACGTACGCCGATCAAGGTCCCGCCCCTTGCGGATGGATCACAGCGATCTTCGGGACCGGATCATCCAGCCGTTTAAAAAGGCGATCAGACTGCCGACGCTTGGTATCATCGCCCACACTTTTATGACGGTTTAATGGCTGGAAGGTCTTTTTTTGTGAGCGCTCTTTTTCAACGGCTGCGGTGCCTGGATGCCCGCCTTCTCTCTCTGGTTTTTCTGGTACTGATCGTGCCGGTGTGCCTGCGGGCGGCACTCGGCTGGTCGAGCCTGTTTGGTTACCTGTCGGATCTGGCCATCGGCAGTCTGCTGGTGGTGGTGTTGCACCGCCGCCCCTGGTGGCTGGCGCTGCCGGTGCTGCTGTTCTGGGGATTGCTGGCGGTGGCGACCGCGGAACTGGTCAGCGCGGTCGGCCGCCTGCCGACCGTGGCGGACCTGCATTATCTGATCGACCCGCAGTTCGTGGAAAACTCCACCGGCGGCGGCTTCGCCCATCCCGGCGTGGCGGTTGCGCTGCTTGTGGCCCTGGCCCTGTGGCTGCTCAGTCATTGGACTCGACGTGCGACACCGGTTCGCGCTCTGCCCCAAGCAGCCTGGGCGACCCCGGTGCTGCTGTTCTCCGCGTACTGGGGCGCGCAGCACCTGAACCCGAGCGATGCCGATCCGTGGCGTCTGTACAACCTGCCGCACCAACTGCTGGCCGCGCAGGTTGCCGACGTGCAGATGCAGGCTGAAGAATGGCTGGACGGCAACACTCAAGTCGCGCCTCCACCGATGGCCGGGCTCACCGATGTCGATCTGAACGGTCACCCGTTGCTGGCGGCCAAGGGCCAGGCGCGCAATGTGCTGATCGTCGCCCTCGAAGGCATTCCCGGCGCTTACATCGGCGCCAATCGCCAGGCCATCGGCAGCCATTATCAGGAAGACCTGATGCCCAACCTCAGCCGCTGGGCCGAGCGCGGCATGAACACCCCGGATTACGTGCTGCACACCCACCAGACCATTCGCGGTCTGTACGCCATGCTCTGCGGCGATTACGACAAACTCGACAACGGCACGCCCAAAGGCGTGGAAATGCTGACCCAGCACGAACGCAATCAGGCTTGTCTGCCGGCCCAGTTGCGTCAGCACGGTTTTGCCACGCACTACCTGCAAGGCGCAGGGCTGCGGTTCATGGCCAAAGACAAGATCATGCCGCACATCGGGTTCGATGCGACCCATGGCCTGGAGTGGTTCACCAACGCCAACTACCTGGAATTCCCGTGGGGCAAAGATGACAAGGCGTTTTTCGAAGGCGCACTGAAATACGTCGGCGAACTGAAGAAGCAGAAACAGCCGTGGATGCTGACGCTGCTGACCGTCGGCACCCACCAGCCCTACTCCGCGCCGGAGGAATACCTGCAACGCTACGACACGCCGAAGCAGGCCGCCGTCGGTTACCTGGACGATGCACTGGAACAGTTTCTCAGCGGCCTCGAACGCCAGGGCGTACTGAAAGACACGCTGGTGGTGATCACCTCGGACGAATCCCACGGCATCGACGGCGTACGCCTCGCGTCGTCCTGGGGCTTCAACCTGACCCTCGCGCCGGAACAGGCGCAACTGCCGCGCCTGAACGCCGGGGTCTATGGTCACGTCGATCTGAGCGCGTCGATTCTGGATTACTTCGACTTTCCGGTGCCCTCCGCTCTCAGCGGTCGTTCGCTGTTTCGCGATTACGATTCGGGCCGCGAAATCATGTCGTTCACCAACGGCAAGCTGCGTTACCACGACGGTCGCGGCCTGCTGACCGAATGCGACATGCCGCGCCGCTGCCGCAATTACGCAAGCAATGGATTCATCGCCGAAAGCGCCACATTCAAAGGCAACGCCAGCAGCCAGAATGCCCGGGACATCGCCGCCCGCGCCTCGGCCCTGGATCTGTCGCTGCTGCGCACCCCGCTGAACCAGCGTTATCAGTTCGGCAGCGCCAACGTCATTCCGCTGCAAGCGCAGATCAAGGACGACTGGGCCGACAACCTGATCGGCGCGCAATATCTGGAGATGCCTAAAGGCTCCCACACCCGCGTACACCTGACCGTACGTTCGGTCGATCCGCAGCAGGCAGCGTACATTCAGCTCAAGGCCAAGGAATTCGAACAGGACGTGCAACTGGGCCTGCCGACCGAGATGGTCGCCACGGCGGATCAGCCGCTGGAGATGGATTTCAGCTTCGACAACCCGCAACCGCGCAAGGCGTTCTCGTTCCATTTGTTGGGGTATGGCCTGGGCGCCGTGGAGGTCAGTGATTTCAGCGTGATCACCGAACTGCCAGGGCAACAGGATCTGCTGGACGAGATCCCGGAAGAAGACACCGCTCAATCGAGTTGAGGTCGACGCCAGCGTCGCAACGACGCTGGCGCCTGTCCGATGTGACCGATCAGAACGTGGTGCGCAGCCCTACCTGAATGCTGCGCCCTTCTGCCGGCGCAATATCGCGCAGGATCGAGCTGGCATAACGCACGGTCTGGTTGGTCAGGTTCTCGGCATTGACGAAGGCCAGCCATTTGCTCTGGCCAACATCAAAGTGATAACCCACATTCGCCCCCAGCGTGGTGTAGCCGTCGGTGCTGCTTTCGTTGTCCGGCACCCGGTGCTGGGAACTGGCGTGTTCCACATCGATCCGCGCCTGCCAGCGATCCAGCTCCCACAACAGACCGGTGTTCAACCGCAGCGGTGCGATGCGCGGCAGGTCCTGGCCGTTGTCGAGGTTCTTGGCGCGGGTGTAATCGCCCGACAGTTCCAGAGCAAACTTGCCGTAGGCGTTTTCGCCGAGGGTCCAGCGATCCTGCGCTTCGATACCGCTGAAGCGCGCCCGCACGCCGGAGTAGGTGTATTCAGGAATGCCGTCGGCGTCTTCCTCGCCTTCGTCGTTGAGCGTGCGCCCGGTTCCGAGCAGGCCGATGTAGTTGGAGAAATGGCTATAGAACACGCCAACGCTGCCCTTGTGCGTACCGTTGTCGAAACGCAGGGCCAGGTCGCTGGAGACGGCTTTTTCTTTCGACAGCCCCGCATCCCCGACTTCATAAGTGCCGGTGGCGACGTGGGCGCCGTTGGCGTAAAGCTCATAGAACGTCGGCGCGCGTTCGGTGTAGCCCAGGGTGGCAGCGACCGACCAGATCGGCGTCAGCGTGTACACCGCGCCGGATGACAGGCTGCCGGCGGTGAAACTGCTGGAGCGATCGGCATTGGCGAAACGCTCGTTGCCTTTGCCATCCGGGTCGACCGTGGTGTGTTCAAGGCGTCCGCCGAGGGTGAACAGCAGACGATCCGTGGCTTGCAGCTCTTCGAGAATGAACAGTGCACCGGCGTCGGTATCGGTGTGCGGCACGAACGCTTCTTCGCCCAGCGCCGAGAACTCGTTGCGACTGACTTGCGCGCCAATCACCCCGTTGAACGGCCCGAGCGGCTGATGCCGGGCCTCGACCCGCGCCTCGTAGCCCTTGTTCTTGAACGTGGTGCCGACTTCGCCGCCCTCGATTTCGCGGTGCTGGTAATCGGTGTAGCCGGCGTCGAGTTTCACCGAGCTGAACGGGCCGTCGAGGTTGCGGATTTCCGAGGCGAACGCGTAGTGCTCCTGCTCCATGCGGATGCGCACATCGTCCTCGGCCGGCGAGCCGTAGTTGGAGTCGTAATTGCTGTACGACAGCCCCGCGTAACCGTCATCCCAGGTGTAGGAACCGCCCACCGCACCGCCGTCCTGACGACCGTCGCTGTTGGCCAGCCGATGTTTCTTCGAATCGCCATCGTCGTTCGCCCGTTCACGGCCGGTCTTGGCGTAGCCGGGGATTTTCAGGTCATTGAACTCGCGGGCGCTGGCGTCCAGGTGCAAGGCGAACTGGCCGTTACCGGCTTCAAGCTTGCCGGCGCTGCTGCGGGTGGTGTCGGCGCCGCCGTAGCGCAACTCGCCTGCACCGTGAATGCCGTCGATGGCTTCGGTCGGGATGCGGTTGTCGAAGGTGTTGACCACCCCGCCGATGGCGCTGCCGCCATACAGCAAGGCTGCGGGGCCACGGACGATTTCGATGCGTTCGACGTTGACCGGATCCAGCGGCACCGCGTGATCGTAGGACAGCGACGAGGCGTCCAGCGCGCCGACGCCGTTGCGCAGGATGCGAATGCGATCGCCGTCCTGCCCGCGAATGATCGGCCGACTGGCACCCGGGCCGAAGTAGGACGACGACACGCCCGGCTGCTTGTTCAGGGTTTCGCCGAGGCTGCCCTTTTGTTGCAGCGTCAGGCTGTCACCGCTCAACACGGTCGAGGGCGAGGCCAGGGTCTGACTGCCCAGCGGATTGCCGGTGATGACTTGCGGTTGCAGTTCCAGCGGGTCGGCGGCGAATGCGGGCGAAGCGATCAGCAGCGCCGAGGCCATGAGCGTCAGGCGGGGTTGGAAGGTGTGGAAGCGGGAAGGCATTTCAGGAATCCGTCAGGCAGAAAAGTGAGGATCGATGCCAGCGCTACACAGGGGTGTATTACCGGCATCGATCAGATGAAATCATTTTTATGTTATACAATAACATTTCCAATGACCATCCCGTTTCGCCCAGACACATGCAAACCAGCGCTCAAGCACGGGCATTTCAGCGCCCTGCCCCTGCAGGTTCCCCGCACTTCGCATAAGAGACTGCGCCTATCAGGCACCAATAGTCGGCCTATTAGCTGACTTGCCAAGTCGGGTCTAGCCTTACTAGTCCGAAGTCGGCACGAGCCGGCCGCAGAAGACCTGATAAGGATCCCGAACATGGCAAATGAATCGAAATGCCCGTTCAATCACGCCGCCGGCGGTGGCACGACGAACCGCGATTGGTGGCCGAATCAACTGAACCTGAAAATCCTGAGTCAGCACTCGCCCGCATCCGATCCGATGGGCAAGGACTTCGACTACGCCAAGGCTTTCAAGAGCCTGGATTTCCAGGCCCTCAAACGCGATCTGACGGCGCTGATGACCGACTCCCAGGAGTGGTGGCCAGCGGACTTCGGCCACTACGGCCCGCTCTTCATCCGCATGGCCTGGCACAGCGCCGGCACCTATCGCACCGCTGACGGCCGTGGTGGCGCCGGCTCCGGCCAGCAACGCTTCGCCCCGCTCAACAGCTGGCCAGACAACGTCAGCCTCGACAAGGCCCGACGGCTGCTGTGGCCGATCAAGCAGAAATATGGCCGCAACATTTCCTGGGCCGACCTGATCGTGCTCACCGGCAACGTCGCGCTGGAATCCATGGGCTTCAAGACCTTCGGTTTCTCCGGTGGCCGCGCGGACGTCTGGGAACCCGATGAAGACGTGTACTGGGGCTCGGAAAACAAGTGGCTGGGCGGCGACAACCGCTACGGCAAGGATCCGGAATCCATGCAGCCGCCGGGCGAAGGCACACTGGTCGCGGAACCCGCCGAACACGGCAATGAGGAAAGCCGCACCAACCAAGGCGAACGCAACCTGGAAAACCCGCTCGCCGCCGTGCAGATGGGCCTGATCTACGTGAACCCGGAGGGCCCCGAAGGCAATCCCGACCCGGTGGCCTCGGCCAAGGACATCCGCGAAACCTTCGGCCGCATGGCCATGAACGACGAGGAAACCGTCGCCCTGATCGCCGGTGGTCACGCCTTCGGCAAGACCCACGGCGCCGGCCCCGCCGATAACGTCGGCCCGGAACCGGAAGCCGCCGGCCTCGAAGAACAGGGCCTGGGCTGGAAGAACAGCTTCGGCACCGGCAAAGGCGCCGATACCATCACCAGCGGCCTGGAAGTGACCTGGACCACCACCCCGACCAAGTGGAGCAACAATTACCTGGAAAACCTGTTCGGCTTCGAGTGGGAACTGACCAAAAGCCCGGCTGGTGCCCATCAGTGGAAACCGAAAAACGGCGCCGGCGCCGGCACCATCCCCCACGCCCACGACCCGAACAAACGCATCGACCCGACCATGCTCACCTCCGACCTGGCCCTGCGTTTCGACCCGGCCTACGAGAAGATTTCGCGGCGCTTCCTGGCCAATCCCGATCAACTGGCCGATGCCTTCGCCCGGGCCTGGTACAAACTGATTCACCGCGACATGGGCCCGCTCTCGCGTTATCTCGGCCCGGAATTGCCCCAGGAAGAATTGCTTTGGCAAGACCCGATTCCCGAGGCCACGCATCCACTGGTGGACGACAGCGATATCAGGGCGCTGAAAGGCAAAATACTGGCGTCGGGGCTGTCCGTTTCGGAACTGGTTTCCACCGCCTGGGCGGCCGCATCGACCTTCCGGGGCTCGGACAAACGCGGCGGCGCCAATGGCGGGCGTCTGCGTCTGGCACCGCAGAAATTCTGGCAGGCCAACCAGCCTGAGCAACTGGACAAGGTGCTGAAAGTTCTTGAAGGCATTCAGAACGAGTTCAACGCCGGGGCGACAGGCAAGCAAGTCTCGCTGGCGGACCTGATCGTGCTGGCCGGTAACGCCGGTGTCGAGCAAGCGGCGCAAAACGCCGGGCATACCGTGACCGTGCCGTTCAATCCGGGGCGCACCGATGCAACTCAGGAGCAAACCGATGTCGAGTCATTCGGCTTCCTCGAGCCGCATACCGACGGCTTCCGCAACTACGCCGCCAACACGTACCGCGTGCCGGCCGAAGCGTTGCTGATCGACAAGGCACAACTGCTGACCCTTTCCGCCCCGGAAATGACCGTACTGATCGGCGGCCTGCGCGTGCTGGACACCAACGTCGGTAAAACGAAACACGGCGTGTTCACCGACAAACCCGGTTCACTGACCAACGACTTCTTCCGCAACCTGCTGGACATGGGCGTGGAATGGAAACCGACGTCGAAAACCGAGTTCGAAGGCCGCGACCGTAAAACCGGCAGCGTGAAATGGACGGCGACCCGGGTCGATCTGGTGTTCGGTTCCAACGCCGTACTGCGGGCGCTGGCCGAGGTGTATGCCAGCTCCGATGCGAAGGAAAAGTTCGTCAACGACTTCGTTGCTGCGTGGGCGAAGGTGATGGATCTGGATCGGTTTGATTTGCGGCAATAAGGGCTTTTTCATCCAGCCACAAAGAACGCCGCTCATCGAGCGGCGTTTTTCTATTCGGCGTGAGTGATGTGGTGCGGCTGAAACCCAACCCCCTCACCCCAGCCCTCCCGAAACGTCGGACCGCCCCGAGGGAGAGGGAGCCGACCGAGGTGTATTGCGCGATACATCGACCTGAAGAATCGAGTCGATTATGGATTCGGCAAAGCACTATCAGGTCGATGCAGCTCGACAGAACGACTCGGTCAGTCCCCTCTCCCTCCGGGAGAGGGTTAGGGTGAGGGCTGGATCTAAAGTTGAAACACCACCTCAAGACCACCCCCAACCAACCAGCCTCAAGCCAAACTCTTGCTCACCACCTCATACACATCGCTGGACAGCTGCCCCGAAGCCAGAATCCGCTCCAACTCAGCCTTCATCAGCGCCTGACGAGCGCCGTCATACTTGCGCCAGCGGGTCAGCGGCGCCAGTTGACGCGAAGCGATCTGCGGGTTGAAGCCGTTCAGCTCGATCACCAGATCCGCCAGGAAGCGATAACCCGAGCCATCCGCCGCGTGGAAGTTGATCAGGTTCTGTCCGGCGAACGCACCGACCAGCGCGCGCACCTTGTTCGGGTTCTTGATGTTGAACGCCGGGTGCTGCATCAGTGCCTTCACACGCTCCAGACCGCCCGGCAAGGTGCTGCCGGCCTGCACGCTGAACCACTGATCCATGACCAGCGGATTGTCCTTGAAGTGCTCGGCGAAACTGGCCAGTGCGGTGGCTTTCTGCTCGTCGAACGGCGAGTTGACCAGCACCGCCAGCGCGGTCAGGCGCTCGGTCATGTTGTCGCAGCTGTCGAACTGTTCCAGCGTTGCCGCCAGCACTTCCGGCTTGCCGCTGAGCATCAGGTACGACAGCGCGATGTTCTGCAACGCGCGACGGGCGAAGTGCTCGGCCTCGGCCACGTACGGGGTTTGCTTCGACAAGTCGCGGTTGGCCTGATAACGCAGCCACAGTGGTTCGAACAGGTTCTCCGCCAGTTGCTGACGGGCGAATTCGCGGGCGGTGTGGATCGCGTCCACATCGGCGATTTCGCTGATTTCGGTCAGGTACGCCTCACTTGGCAGCGAGAGCATTTCCGCGACCATCGCCTGATCCAGCGTTTCGTCCGACAGCACGGTGCGCAAAGCGGAAACCAGACGTGGGTCGAGCACCAGGCTTTCGCCCTTCTGCTGCTGGCCGATCAACTCTTGCAGCACCTGCACCGACAGTTGCTGGCCGGCATCCCAACGATTGAAACCATCGGTGTCGTGCTGCATCAGGAACATCAGCTGATCGCGGTTGTACGGGAAGCTCAGTTTCACCGGCGCCGAGAAGCCACGCAGCAACGACGGCAGCGGTTGTTCGGCGATGTCGACGAAGGTGAACGTCTGCTCGGCTTCGGTCACCGAGATCACTCGGCTAGTGCCTTGGGCCGAGGCTTCGCCGGCCAGACGCAGGGCAATCTCGTTGCCCTGGCTGTCGAGCAGGCCCAGCTCCACCGGGATCACGAACGGCAGTTTTTCAACCTTGTCCGGGGTTTCCGGGCAGCTCTGACGGAAGGTCAGGCTGTAGGTTTTCGCGGCCGCATCGTAAGACTCGCTCACCGCCAGACGCGGTGTGCCGGCCTGGCTGTACCAGCGCTTGAACTGAGTCAGGTCGACGCCGTTGGCATCTTCCATGGCCTTAATGAAGTCATCGCAGGTCACGGCCTGGCCGTCGTGGCGTTCGAAGTACAGATCGCTGCCCTTGCGGAAGCCTTCGGCGCCCAGCAGGGTGTGGATCATGCCGACCACTTCCGAGCCCTTTTCGTACACGGTCAGGGTGTAGAAGTTGGAAATCTCAATGAAGCTGTCCGGGCGCACGGCGTGGGCCATGGGACCTGCATCTTCGGCGAACTGGTGGGTACGCAGGTACGCCACGTCCTGAATGCGTTTGACCGTGGCCGAGTTCATGTCAGAGGAGAAACCGGCATCGCGGAACACCGTGAAGCCTTCCTTGAGCGACAGCTGGAACCAGTCGCGGCAGGTCACGCGGTTGCCCGACCAGTTGTGGAAGTATTCGTGGGCGACGATCGCTTCGACCCGCTGGTGCGCGGCGTCGGTGGCGGTTTCGGCGCGGGCCAGCACGGCGCTGGAGTTGAAGATGTTGAGGCCCTTGTTCTCCATCGCGCCCATGTTGAAGTCGTTCACGGCGACGATCATGAAGATGTCCAGATCGTACTCGCGACCGTAGACCTCTTCGTCCCAGCGCATCGACTTCTTCAGGCTGTTCATGGCGTGCTGGCACTTGTCAATGTTTTCCGGCTCGACGTAAATGCGCAGCGCCACATTGCGGTTGGTCATGGTGGTGAAGGAGTCTTCAACGCACCACAGGTCACCGGCCACCAGCGCGAACAGGTACGCCGGTTTCATGAACGGGTCTTCCCAGGTCGCCCAGTGCCGGCCATCTTCGCCGGGGCCGCTGGCGATCGGGTTGCCGTTGGACAAGAGCACCGGATAGCTGTGCTGCTCGGCCACTACGGTGGTGGTGAACTTGCTCATCACGTCCGGGCGGTCGAGGTAATAGGTGATCTTGCGGAAGCCTTCGGCCTCGCACTGGGTGCAGAACATCGTGCCGGACTTGTACAGGCCTTCCAGTGCGGTGTTGGTTTCCGGATGGATCCTGACGCTGGTGTCCACCGTGAAGGTTTCGCTGACCGGTTGCAGGGTCAGGTGATTTTCCGTCAGCTGGTAGTCGGCGGCGCTCAGTTCCTGGTCGGCCAGGGTCACCGAGAGCAACTCCAGCTGCTGGCCGTCGAGCACCAGCGGCGGCAGGCCCGGGCCACGGGCCGGGTTGCGGCGCATCACCAGTTGCGCGTGGACCAGACTGTGGTCCTCGAACAACTCGAAGGTCAGGTGTGTTTCGTCGATCAGGTACTCGGGCGCCTGATAGTCCTTCAGGTAAATCATCTTCGGTTGTTCGGTGCGCATGCTGAAGTCCTTATTGATGCACGGCGAGCTGATAGGCCGTGTATTTACGAATGTTGATCACGCCGGTGTCGAAGATCAGGTACTGGCCCTTGATCCCCAGCAGCGTGCCTTCGGCAATCGGGTTCTTGTCCAGGTTGAAGCTGACGATCTTGGCCGGGTACTGCTCGACCGGGTAGCGGATTTCCAGAGGCTCGACATCGGCGATGGTCTGAATGGCCTGGAGACCGAATCGCTCCTGCAAACCTTGCAGACCCGGGGCGCAGCTTTCGAACAGTTGATCGCGCACCTGCGCCAGATCCACCGCCGCCGCGTCGCCCTTGAGCAAGGCGCGCCAGTTGGTCTTGTCCGCCACCTGGCTGCGGAACAGGTCTTCGACGAAGCCCGACTGCTGCCGCGTCGACACGCGCATGATCGGCAGCGCCTGACTGGCACCCTGGTCGAGCCAGCGGGTCGGCAACTGGGTGGCGCGGGTGATGCCGACCTTGATCCCCGACGAATTGGCCAGGTAGACGATGTGGTCGGTCATGCAGAACTTCTCGCCCCACTCCGGCTCACGGCAGGTGCCGGCCTCGAAGTGGCAGCGCTCCGGGCTCATGATGCAAATGTCGCACTGGGCCAGTTTGGTCATGCACGGGTAGCAGTAACCCTGACTGAAACTGGTCTTGGTCCTGCGCCCGCAATGGGTGCAGTGAATCGCTCCCAGGTATTCCAGACGCACCGTGCTGCCGATCAACGGGTTGACCGGCACCTCGACGTCATCCAGACGAAACGCGTACTGCACGTTCGGCCCGTCCAGGCGCGCCGACATTTTGCTGATTGCACCGCGGCCGATCTCGATCAATGGAGGGCGTCCGACTTGAACAGAATGTTCGGCACTTCGATCGACTTCGACGCGCATTCCTGTGGGCCCATGTAGCCGGTGCGCTCTTCCTCGGGCAGGTTCTGCATTTCCCAGGCGATCATCGCCTGCAACGACAGCTCGCGCTGCTCGGCGGTGAGTTTGCCGCCGTCGGACCATTTGCCGATCTCTACCGCCAGTTTCAGGCTCTGGTAGATGTCCGGGGTGATGTTCTTGATCAAATCGTTAAAAGAGGACATCAGGGTCTCCGTGCTCTTTATTCAAAAAATTCAGGCGGCCAGTTTACGGCGGTTGTACAAACCGCCCAACAAACCGGTTAAGCATCCGATGAGTAACCCGCTGACGTGGGCAGCGTTGGCGATTTCGCCGAAACCGATCATCGAGATCAGCCCGGACAGGCACACCAGCAACCACACCAGCATCATTGCCAGCACGCCGCGCGGCAGGCGATAGGCCGGGTTCGGCGCCAGCAACTGGAAGATCCAGCAGTGACCGAGCAATCCGTAAAGTACGCCGGACAGGCCGCCGAACAGGCTCGGGCCGCTCCATGCGAACTGCGCATAGTTGGAAACCAGGCCGAACAGCAACGTCAGACCGATCAGGTTGACGCTGCCCTGGCGCGACTCGATGCGCCGCCCCAGCTCCCAGTACCACATGCCGTTCATGGCCAGGTGCAGGATGCCGAAGTGGATCAGCATCGGCGTAAACAGGCGCCACCACTGCCCCGCCGCCAGGCTGTCGGCCAGTGGTGTGAAGTGGATGTAGTCGCCGACCACGCGAAAATCGAGGAAGGTCAGCCAACGCATCGTGTCGAGGTTATCGCCAAGGAAGGTCAACCCGCCGACGATCAGGCTCAGCAGCAGAATGAATCCGGTGGCTTTGGCATGTTTCAGTTGCTCGGCGAAGCTCGGGCGCTTGAGCGTCGGCGCCGCCGGAATTTCCAGTTGCTGATCCGGGTCGCCCGCCGGGAAACGCTCGTACAGCGAGCGCACGTCGTCGCTGATTTCCGAGGGCACCCACAACACCTGCTCGCCCGCCTCTTCGCTGACACGATGGGGCACTTGCATGCGTTGCAGCAGTTTGACGAACCCACTCAGGTCCGCCGCCAACGGCACACGCAAGACCGCTATGGCACTCATCGCAGCACCTCCGGCCGCTCGACGTCGACCCAGACAAATTTATGCGGATCGAGGCGAGTTTCCTGATCCAGACGATAGGCCACCAGTTTGCCGTAGAGCACCGCGCTGTAATCCAGGCACGCGAGGTTCGGGCGGATCGGCGCCGGTTTGCCGCTGCGCCAGTAATGACCGACGAACAGCAACGGCTCATCGACGCCGTAGCGCAGCAGGGAATTCTTTTCGCTGGAGGTCAGCGGCTTCTGCGCCACCGGTTCGGGCAGTGCATCGGGCTGGAACACGATGTCGCCGTAGGTTTGCGGGTCGTCTTCCCAGAACTTGGTGCGGAAGAACGAGCGCACCAGGCCATCGCCGCTGGTCATGGTCAGGCCATCCGGCAGGCGCATGTCGGTGCCGCGCAGCAGGCGATCGAACACGGTGCAGGCGAAACTGCCCGGTACGGCCGATGCCTGGAGAAAGTGTTCATCAATGCAGCCATCGGGGAACAGCGCGCGCAACGGCTCGATCAGGCCGGCATCCCAGCAGGCATGCACCACGCGGAAACGTCCGGCGTCGACGAACAACGGCAGTTTGTAGAACCACTGCTGGAAGTCGTGCCAGTCGCCCGGATGGTCTTCGAACTGGGTCAGGGTTTCGTGCAGCAATCGGGCATGGCGCGGGGTGTGTTCACGGACGAACTGCTTGCCGCTGCCCGGAGGCGCCGGGGTGCTCCAGCCGAGGGCGTTGAACTCGTGGTTGCCCATGATGCACAACGCCTGACCGGCCTCGACCATGTCGTGGACGATGTGCAGCGCCTCGCGAATCCGCGGGCCGCGGTCGATGATGTCGCCGACAAACACGGCCATGCGCGACGGATGCCGCCAGACTCCGCCCTGCTTGTGATAACCGAGACGGTCCAGCAGGTGTTCCAGGGTCAGGGCGCATCCGTGCACGTCACCAATCAGGTCATAACTGCGCGCGGGATCGAGCATCAGTCGCCTCCACCACCCAACTTGCTGCCCCAGCCGAGCTTGGTCCGGCAGACTTCGTAGTAGTTGTGGTCGAGCGGATGGATCAGCCGCAGCTTCTGCGCTTTCTTGCTGACGGTGATGGTGTCGCCCGGCGCGCAGGTGAAGTGGTTCTGCCCGTCGCAGGAGACTTGCGGGTAGATCTGCATATCTTTGGACACGACGATTTTCAGCTCACTGTTGCCATCGACCACGATCGGTCTGCCCGACAAGGTATGGGGGTACATCGGCACAATCACAATAGCGTCAAGCTTGGGATGCATGATCGGGCCACCGGCGGACAGTGCGTACGCGGTGGAACCGGTCGGGGTGGCGACGATCAGGCCGTCGGCCTTCTGGCTGCAGACGAACTGGCCGTCGATGTACAGCTCGAACTCGATCATCCGCGTCGATTTGCCCGGGTGCAGCACCACGTCGTTCAGCGCATCGCCCTGGCCGATGGCTTCGGCGTGGCGACGGACTTCGGCCTGCAGCAGGAAGCGGTTTTCCACCAGATAATGGCCGTCGAGCACTTCGGCGACCTTGATTTCCAGCTCGTCGGGGCGGATGTCGGTGAGAAAGCCGAGGCTGCCACGGTTGATCCCGAGTACCGGAATATTGTGTTTGGCCAGTGCCCGCGCCGCGCCGAGCAGGCTGCCGTCACCGCCGACCACGATGACCATGTCGCAGACTTCGCCGAGCATCTTGCGCGACGAGGTTTGCAGGCCATGGCCCGGCAGGACTTCGGCGATGGTGTCTTCGAGAATCACATGCAGGTGACGATCGAGCAGGAAGCGTTTCAGTCGGCGGACGGTATCCAGCACCTGGGAGCTGCCCAAGCGACCGATGATGCCGATATTACGAAATTGCTCCATGGGACTCCTGCGGGGACTGAGACGGCGAAAAGCACGATTATGGGCGAAAGCGCCGGATAGACAAAATCCTTTCAGCCCCGAGGCTGCACCGGTGTTTGAGGCTATGCTCGCAAGATGATCCTATTTCCCGATTTGCTGCAGTTGCCCCACCAGTTACGCCACCCCGAGGTGCGTGATCTGGCGTGGGTGATCCTCGCCCCGCCAATGCTCGCCGCTACCCCGTGGCCGCAGCGCCATCCGCTGGCGGGCAGCGACTGGGTCGGCGATCCCGAGCGCCTTGAACACTGGCTGCGCCAGCTCGACCGCGACAGTTACGGCCTGCTGCACTGGCTGTCCCAGGCCCGCACCCGGCGCCTGGGCCTGTATTACGAGCGTTTGTGGCAATTTGCGGTGGAACACGCGCCGGGTATCGAACTGATAGCCGCCAACCTGCCGATCCGCCGCGACGGTCACACCCTCGGCGAGCTGGACATGCTGCTGCGCGATCGCGACGGCGTGCACCACCTGGAACTGGCCATCAAGCTCTACCTCGGCCCGCAGAACGGCGACGGGCATGATCCGGCGTCATGGCTGGGGCCGGGTTGTCATGATCGACTGGATCGCAAACTGGCGCATTTGAGCGAACATCAGCTGCCGATCTCCGCGCGCCCGGAAAGCCGCGAAGTGCTGGCGGCGCTGGATGTCGGGTCGTTCAGTGCGCAACTGTGGCTGGGCGGATACTTGCTGTATCCGTGGCCCGGTCAGTCCGTGCCGCCCAGCGGCGCCCACCCGCAGCATTTGCGCGGCAGCTGGCTGCATCAGAAAGACTGGCCGGCGTTTGTCGCTCAGCGCCCGGCCGGACGCTGGCAACCCCTGCCCCGCCACGCCTGGCTGGCGCCGGCGCACTACCCGGCGGACCAGACCTGGAGCAACGGGCATTTGCAGGCCTGGCTCGATGAGCTCGAACCGCTGGCCCCGGCGCAACTGATGGTGCGCCTGACCGAAAATGCCCGGGGCGAGTGGGAAGAAGCCGAGCGGCTGTTTCTGGTGTCGGATCTGTGGCCGAATGTGCCGGGCCAGAGTTAAACCGACAACCGCACAGCCAGTGCGGCCAGCGTCACCAGCAACACCGGCACGGTCAGCACGATCCCGACCCTGAAGTAATATCCCCAGCCGATCTTGATGTTCTTGCGCTCCAGCACATGCAGCCAGAGCAAAGTCGCCAGACTGCCGATCGGGGTGATTTTCGGCCCCAGGTCGCTGCCGATCACGTTGGCGTAGATCATCGCCTCCTTCACCACACCGCTGGCCTGGCTGGCATCGATCGACAGCAGACCGACCAGCACCGTCGGCAGGTTGTTCATGATCGAGGACAACAAGGCCGTCAGTACCCCGGTGCCCATCGCCGCGCCCCATACACCGTAATCGCCGAACACATCGAGCCACCCGGCCAGATAGTCGGTGAGCCCGGCATTGCGCAATCCGTAGACCACCAAATACATGCCCAGCGAGAAAATCACGATCTGCCACGGCGCCTCTTTCATCACCTTGCGCGTGGAGATCTTGTGCCCGCGCGCGGCAATCGCCAGCAACAGCGCCGCGCACACCGCCGAGATCGCGCTGATCGGAATGCCCAGCGGCTCCAGCGCGAAACAGCCGATCAGCAGAATCACCAGCACCGCCCAACCGGCGTAGAACGTGGCTTTGTCGTGGATGGCGGTTTCCGGGTGTTCAAGCTGTTCCGGGTCGTAAGCCTTGGGAATGTCGCGGCGAAAGAACCAGAGCAACATGCCCAGCGTGGCCGCGACGCTGACAAAGTTGACCGGCACCATCACCGCCGCATAACGGTTGAATCCGATGTGAAAGAAATCGGCCGAGACGATATTCACCAGATTCGACACCACCAGCGGCAGGCTCGCGGTGTCGGCAATGAACCCCGCGCCCATGACGAACGCCAGGGTCGCCGCCGGAGAAAAACGCAGGGCCAGCAGCATGGAAATCACGATGGGTGTGAGGATCAGCGCGGCACCGTCATTGGCGAACAGCGCCGAGACCAGCGCACCCAGCAGCACCATGAAGGCAAACAGCTTGCGCCCGCTGCCCCGGCCCCACCGCGCTACGTGCAACGCCGCCCAGGCGAAGAACCCCGCCTCGTCGAGCAACAGGCTGATGATGATCAGCGCTACGAACGTGCCGGTGGCGTTCCAGATGATTTGCCACACCAGCGGGATGTCGCTCAGATGCACCACGCCGAAAATCAGCGCAACGATGGCGCCGAACGTTGCACTCCAGCCGACCCCGAGGCCTTTGGGTTGCCAGATCACCAGGGTAATGGTCAGCAGGAAAATCAGTGAAGCAGCGAGCATTCGCGACAGCCTTCAATAAAAGGGAAAAATTGAGCCACACCACAAAACCTGTGGGAGCGAGCCTGCTCGCGATGGCGGTGTGTCATTCAACTGATGTGCCAGCTGATACACCGAGATCGCGAGCAGGCTCGCTCCCACAGGGTCGATATCTTGTCAGAAAAATCAGCGAATCACTTCTTGTGCTGCGTCACCCACTCACCAAACGCATTGATAAAGCTCTGCAGGAACGGCTTCACCGACTCGTTAAGCTTGCCAGCTTCATCGAACGCCGTGCCCGCGCCGCCCAGATAGGCTTCCGGCTGCTGCATGCATGGCACGTTGAGGAAAACGAAGGACTGACGCAGGTGCTGGTTGGCGCCGAAACCGCCGATGGCACCCGGCGAAACGCTGATCACCGCCCCCGGTTTGCCGCTCCAGACGCTCTTGCCATACGGCCGCGAACCAACGTCGATCGCGTTCTTCAAAGGCGCCGGCACCGAGCGGTTGTATTCCGGGGTGACAAACAGCAGAGCGTCGGATGAGCCCACTTTTTGCCGGAAAGTGCTGTAGGCTGCCGGCGGTGAATCGCCGTCGATGTCTTCGTTGTAGAGTGGCAGATCGCCAATTTCGACAATGTTCAGCTTGAGATTGGCCGGTGCCAGTTCCGCCAGCGCCAGGGCGACCTTGCGGTTGATGGACGCCTTGCGCAGGCTGCCGACCACTACTGCGACGTTATAGACATTGCTCATTGGAAGACTCTCGACTGTCCGTGGGAGGAGCCAGTAGTTATAGATGATCCGACGACGATTCCACCAGACGCCGAAGGTTATTTCCCGCGTCTGGAATATTTTTTTCATGTAGGAAAACTTACCAAGCTCGATGACGGTCTACCAAGCCGCAAATCAAGCGTTTTATCTCCAGAGGTTCTAAGCAGATGGCAGCAGTACTCGTCGGTCAGTTCCATGCAAGAGATGCGGAAGGCCGCGTTTATTCCGTGCATGAGTTCCAGGAATCCAACCCGTCGGCAGACGGTTTCACCGGCACGGAGCCCGTTACCACCTACAAGCTGGCGATTGGCGACCGCGTCAACAAGATCGACGACAACGAGTTCCTGCTGGTTCAGTCGGGCATCACCCTGATCCGCGAACCCGAGCCATCGGTCGCTTCATAACCGATCGTTATGAGCAGAAGTCATCCGCGCCGAGTTGGGGTAGGATTCAGCCACTGACCCCAACGGCCGGACATGGACTTCACGCATGCGTTTACGTCATATCGAAGTGATTCAGGCGCTTTTGCAGACCGGTCACGTGGGCACCGCCGCCGAATGGCTGCAACTACCGGCGCCCGAGGTCGAGGAGCGTTTGCGCGAAGCCGAGAGTCAGCTCGGGTTCATGCTGTTCGCCAGCGTACGCGGACGACTTCAGCCAACCCCGGAGGCCCGGGCGCTGCAAGTCGAGATTGGCCACATCTATGAAGCACTGGAGCCGGTGCAACGGCTGGCCAGCAGCCTCAAACAATACCTCGCCCCACCCTTGCGGATCATCGGCACCCCGCCGCTGGCCCAGCAACTGCTGCCGCAAAGTCTCGCTGCCCTGCGCCGGCGTCTGCCCGACGTGCCCTGCACCCTGCTCAGCGAACCGACCCGCGACATCGTCCGCCACCTGCTGCTGCGCGACAGCGATCTGGGCCTGAGCCTGCACGATCCACAGCACCCCGACATTCATTGCCAGCCGCTGGCTCAGGGCAAATTGCAATTGCTTGCGCCCCACGGCTGGCTGCAACCGAAGCAGAAGTACATTTCCCTGCAGGATCTGGCCGGCCAGGCGATGGTCGGCCTCGAAGGCCAGGACCCGTTGAGCCCGGCCCTGGAAAACAAACTCCAGGCCCTGCGCCCGGCGCCGACCATCCAGACCCGGGTGCAGACCCACCAGATGATGCGCAGCATGGTCGAGGCCGGCGAAGGCCTGGCGATCGTCGACCCCTTCACCGCCCTTGGTGCGCGGGCGGGCGGTCTCGACGTCTGCCCGTTGTCGCCGGCGGTGCCGATCAGCCTCTATGCCCTGACCTTCAAACACGCCACGCCGTCAGCGGCGATTCATACCCTGCTCGGGATCGTCACGGAACAAGCCGAGGCGATGCTGGCGAACTGATCGGATGCTCCAGCGGGTTATCGAATAATCGATACCAGAACAACGCCACTTCGGCGGTGTTCGGATCGATGCCGCGATAACGCAAGTGGTCGATGCCGCCGATCACATACCCGCAACGCTCATACAGGCGACAGGCGCCGAGGTTGTTGTTCTGGGTTTCCAGCATGATCCCCGGCAGCTTTTTCTTGCGACTCCAGAACTGCGCCACATCGAGTAAAGCCTTGGCCACACCATGGCGCCGCGCCGGGGCGTGCACCGCCAGTTCATCGATATGGGCGAAGCCGTTCCAGTTGGTGCTGATCACCAAGTGCCCGACCGGCTCATCCTCAAGGTACGCCATGAAAATCGCGCTGTCGGCAGCATCGCGAAAACTGCTGAATTCCTCCGGATCGATGCCGTAGCACTTGCGATACGGCACGATGGGCGTCACGGCCCATTGCGCCACGGGTTTGCCGATTTCGGCCGCGCCGTAGGCAGCCACCTCGAAGCTGAAATCGCTGCCCCAGATATATTCGGCAAAACCCTCGTCGGCGACCCGCACCGACAGCCCTGGGTATTTCGGATTCATGACCGGTTGCATACTCGGAAAAGCCCTCATTCCTTGACGCAATCGACGGTGTATTGCCGTCCATTGCCCTCATCTTCGTGTTGCAGACCGTGCACATCGACCACGAAGCCCGGAAACGTTGCATCGAACGTGCGGGCAAATCTGAGGTATTCGATGATCGAGCGCGTGGATTCGGTAAAGCGTTCGCCAGGCATGATCAGCGGAATCCCCGGCGGGTATGGCACCAGCATCACCGCCGCCACCCGGCCTTCCAGCTCGTCGATCGGCACTGCCTCGACTTCGCCGCGTACCAGTTGATCGTAAGCATGGGCCGGTTTCATGGCGATTTCCGGCAGCACGGTGTACATGCGTTTGAGGTGTCTGGCGGTGGCGTTGCTGCGGTAGCAGGCGTGGAGCTGATCGCACAGATCGCGCAGGCCCATGCCGCGATAGCGCCCAGGATCTTCCTGGGCGACACACTTCAGGCAGGTGTCGAGGCTGACGTTGGCGTCGTAACTGCGCTTGAACTCCAGCAGTTCGGTCAGCAGCGTGCTCCACTTGCCCTTGGTGATGCCCATGGAGAACAGCACCAGGAATGAATACAGGCCGGTTTTCTCCACCACCAGTCCGCGCTCCCAGAGGAAGCGACTGACCACTGCCGCCGGGATGCCCTTGTCGCTCAAAGCGCCGCCAGCAGTCAGGCCCGGCATCACCAAAGTCACTTTGATCGGATCGAGCAGCACATAATCGTCGCTGACCTCGCCGAAACCATGCCAGTCCGCATCAGGCTTCAGCAGCCAGTCCTCGGTCTGCACCCGGTCGATGCCTTCGACACCCGGCGGCTGCCAGATCGAAAACCACCAGTCGTCGGCGGCAATGTGCTGGCGCAAATTGGCCAGCGCCCGGCGAAAACTCAGGGCTTCGTCGAAGGTTTCCTGTAGCAGCGAGCGTCCGGCCGGTCCTTCCATCATCGCCGACGCCACGTCCAGCGAGGCGATGATGCTGTACTGCGGCGACGTCGAGATGTGCATCATGAACGCTTCGTTGAACCGGTCGCGATCCAGCTGCCGCGCCCCGCCGTCCTGCACATGAATCATCGAGGCCTGGCTGAACGCCGCCAGCAGTTTGTGGGTGGAATGGGTGGTGAACACCAGCGGACTGTCCTCGCTGCGCGAGGTAGCCATGCCGTAACGGCCGGCGAAAAACTCGTGAAACGCGGCGTAGGCGTACCAAGCCTCGTCGAAATGCAGGACTTCGACGCTATTGCCCAGACTCTGCTTGATCAGCTCGGCGTTGTAGCAGAGGCCGTCGTAGGTGGAGTTGGTGATCACCGCCAGTTTGACTTTCGGCTCGCGGCCCTTGGTCAACGGGCTGGCATCGATCTTGGCCTGGATCGATTCGCGGCTGAATTCACTGAGCGGAATCGGGCCGATGATCCCCAGCTCATTGCGTTCCGGGCACAGGTACAGTGGAATCGCGCCGGTCATGATGATCGCGTGCAACACCGACTTGTGGCAGTTGCGATCCACCAGCACCAGATCATCGCGCCCGACCATCGAGTGCCAGACGATCTTGTTGGCGGTCGAGGTGCCATTGATCACGAAAAAAGTGTGATCGGCGCCGAAATTGCGCGCGGCTCGCGCTTCCGCCTCGGCGAGTGGCCCGGTGTGGTCGAGCAAGGAGCCCAGCTCCGGCACCGACACCGACAAATCCGAACGCAGGGTGTTTTCCCCGAAGAACTGGTGAAACGCCTGCCCCACCGGACTCTTGTGATAAGCCACCCCGCCGCCATGGCCTGGGGTGTGCCAGGAATAATTGGAATCGGCGGTGTGCTGCACCAGCGCCTTGAAGAATGGCGGCAACAGGCCGTCCAGGTACTTGCGTGCCGCCCGCGCCACTTGCCGGGCGAGAAACGGGACCGTGTCTTCGAACAGGTAGAGAATGCCGCGCAACTGATTGAGCTCGGCCATGGCATCGGCCGGGGCGTTTTCCAGGGTGACTTGCTCGCCGAGGGCAAAAATCGGCAGATCCGGCGCCCGCACCCGGGCCAGACCGATCAGTTCGGCCATGTTCTGCAACAAGTGGGAGTTGGTGCTGGCGTCTTCGGCGGCGATCAGCATGCACGCCAGACCATGGTGGGTCGACGCCACCAGCCGGCCCTCGGTGTAGTCCGTGGCCGAAACGATACTGAAACCTTCCAGCTCCAGCTCTCGGGCGATGCCGCGAATGCGTTCACCGGCAACCGTGTCGGCCTTGATGTCGCGGTGGACGATCAACACCGGGAACTTCAAATCTTTGTACATGAGGCTCAGTGTCCTGAGGCGGCGGAGAGTGATCTGCCAATGTCCTCAGGGTAGAGGGTCGGAGCGGATGTGGCGAGGGTGGCCAGTTGTCAGTACTGCCAAAAACAAAGGATCGCCTGAACACGGCCTGGATGTTCGGGCGATCCTTTTTTGCCTTACGCCTGAGCTTCGGCTTCCAGCAGTTGAGTCCACAACGCCGGGGCACCGGCCGATTTGGCGATGATTTCCAGGCGCACCTGGTGTTCGGCCAGCTCGGCTTCGGTAGCGCGAATGATCCGCCCCGGTTTGCGATCTGCCGGCAGACGGCGGATTTCGGTGGCCGAGTTGTCCGCGCCCTCGCCCGTGCCATTGCCGTCGGAGGCGTTGCCGGCCAGCGACAGGCTGGTCTGGCCACCGGTCATGGTCAGGTAGACGTCGGCGAGAATCTCCGAGTCGAGCAATGCGCCGTGCAGCTCACGGCCGGAGTTGTCGACGCCGTAGCGTTTGCACAAGGCATCGAGGCTGTTGCGCTGACCCGGGTGACGTTCCCGGGCCATCATCAGGGTGTCGAGGATCGTGCAGTGCTGCGTGATGTCCGCGCGATCCTGCTGGCCCATCAGGGCGAATTCATTGTTGATGAAGCCAACGTCGAACGCCGCGTTATGGATGATCAGCTGCGCGCCGTTGATGAACTCGAAAAATTCGTCGGCCACTTCGGCAAAACGCGGCTTGCCTACCAGGAATTCGTTGGTGATGCCGTGAACGGCGATCGCGCCTTCATCACTCTCGCGATCCGGTTGCAGGTAAACGTGAAAGTGCCGGCCCGTCAGACGTCGACCGATCAGCTCGACACAACCGATTTCGATAATCCGGTGGCCGTCGGTCACTGGCATGCCGGTGGTTTCGGTATCGAGTACAACGGATCTGGTGGCCATCAGTGTTCAGCTCTCAACGGGGTCAATCGTGCAAAAGCGGCGATGTTAACACGCTCGCGGTACACGTCGCGCGCCGTCAGGTGATCGGCGCTCATGCAGTTTTTAACAATCATTAGCAATGTTCATAAAGTCGGCGGCAAACCGGCTTGTTAGCGTGCGCGCCTTGTTTCCTGCGAATTGAGAGCGTCATGAAGACTGCATACGTTTTAATGCTCGGCGGCTGCCTGCTGACGGCCGAGGCGCACGCCACCAGTTTCGTCATCAGCACCGACATCACCATGAGCCTTACGCTCAGCGCCAGCAAAGGCACCAGCGGTTCGTTCAAGGACGACAAGATCGTGTTGGCGGCCAAGGATGACGCGGCGGCGTTCGTTGCCAGCGACGGGAACATTCGCGGCGCACAGATGGAAGCGGCGCTGACGCGAATTCGCAGCCTGCTGCCAGGTCAGCCCTATACCGACCTGCAACTGGCCAAGGCCATTTTGATGCTTTGATCAATCCTGCTTGTAACCGCGAACCTCATCCACCCCACGGTTGGCCAACTGGTCAGCCCGTTCGTTGCCGTGGTGGCCGATGTGGCCGCGGACCCATTTCCAGGTGACCTTGTGGCGATTGACCTGCTCGTCGAGCTCCTTCCACAGGTCAGCGTTTTTGACTGGCTCCTTGGCGGCGGTTTTCCAGCCGCGTTTCTTCCAGTTGGCCATCCACTCGTTGATGCCTTTCATCACGTATTGCGAGTCAGTCACCAGCAGCACTTCGCACGGACGCTTGAGGGCTTCCAGGCCGCGAATCGCGCCGAGCAGCTCCATGCGGTTGTTGGTGGTGTTGGCTTCGCCGCCCCACAGTTCCTTTTCAACACCCTTGCACACCAGCAAGGCGCCCCAGCCGCCGGGGCCGGGGTTGCCTTTACAGGCGCCGTCAGTGAACAGTTCTACGCTATCGACGCTTTCGCTCATGCCAGTCTATCCAGAAAAAATGCGTGGCCTCGCCGATCACGGATCGACGATGGCCAAGGCCGGGATATACCCGGCCATAAATAAAAGAAGGTTTACGGTTCGATGCGTCGGCGGTTGACCTTGGCCATCGGCAGCGGAATCAGCTTGCCCATCGGCTCGCGGCGTTCCTGACGCACCGGACGCAGGCCGACCACGATCTTGCGCGCGACCAGCAAATAGAAGCCGCCGCCCGACAGTTGCCAATCGCCGGCCTTGCGTTCCCAGCCGGCCAGACGGGCCTGCCACTTGGGTGACGCGAGCGGCGGACGATAGCACCCGAAGCGGCGTTTCTCCAGCGCGAAGCCCAGCAGGTTGAGCCAGTCCGCCACCCTTGACGGCGAGATGCAGCGCGCCTGGCGCAACGCATCATGAGCGAACACATGGCGCAGCCCCCAGGTGCTCCAGGGGTTGATGCCGACAATCAGCAGATGCCCGCCGGGGCGCACGCTGCTGGCCGCTTCGCGCAGAAGGCCATGGGGCGACAGACAGAAATCCAGGCCGTGCTGCAACACCACCACATCGGCGGCGTGCTCGCTCAACGGCCAGGCCTGTTCTTCGCAGACGATTTCCACGCCCGGCAAGGGCGCGCCCAGCCGCACGTTGCGCTGCACCTGCGGCGCCGACGGCGGCGTTTCGGCGGACGGGCCGTAATGCACCAGATAGCCGCCGAAGAACCGGCCCAGCTCGTCTTCGAGCATGCGCCGTTCTTCGTCCAGCAGAAATTGCCCGAGGGGGCCGGACAGCCATTCACGGGCTGCACCGATCAGCGCGAGCCAGTCAGGATCGGCCTGAGCGAACGCTTTATCGATCATTGCATTCTCCAACACGCCAGGAACCTCTAAGATGCGCCAATGTTACCCGCTTGGCGAATTCGACGATGATACAGATCAGTGCCCTGCCCGCCTTCACCGACAACTACATCTGGTTGTTACAGGATCATGCCACCCAGCGTTGCGCAGTGGTCGATCCGGGGGATGCCGCCCCCGTGCAGGCGTGGCTCGACGCGCATCCGGGCTGGGTGCTCGGCGACATCCTCATCACTCACCATCACCACGACCATGTCGGCGGCGTCGAGACGCTGAAAAAGGCCACCGGGGCCACGGTCTACGGACCGGCCAGCGAAAGCATTCCGGGGCGCGACGTGGCCCTCAAGGACAACGACACGGTGCGCGTGCTCGGCTGGGACTTCGACGTCCATGCCGTTCCCGGCCACACCCTGGGACACATCGCCTACTACCATCATGGCCTGCTGTTCTGTGGCGATACCCTGTTCGCTGCCGGCTGCGGCCGTTTGTTCGAAGGCACGCCGCAACAGATGCATCAGTCGTTAAGCCGTCTGGCGGCGCTGCCGGAAGACACCCTGGTCTACTGCACCCACGAATACACCCTGAGCAACCTGAAATTCGCCGCCGCCGTGGAGCCGGGCAACCGGGACATCGCCGCCCGTCTGGAAAAAGTCAGCCAGCAACGTGCGAATGGCGTGATGACACTGCCCTCGACCCTTGCGCTGGAAAAGCTCACAAACCCGTTTTTGCGCACCGGTGAAATATTGGTTACACAAAAAGTGGACGAACGGAACGGCCCTCAAAACCGGGCGCCGAGTGAGGTTTTTGCGGCTCTGCGGGCATGGAAAGATACGTTCTGAGTGGCTCCCTGCCTGGTACAAAAATTCTGAATGGTTGACCGCAGGGGGTGCGCTTTCTAGAATCGCCCGACATTTTTGCCCGGAACTTACTTCCAGCCAATGTCGTCATCCATACGTAAGTCCGTCAATTCAGATGCATTGACCCGCCTGGCGCAAGCCATCGCGGTGGCTGTGTCCGCCACACTGGCGGGCTGTTCCAGCCATGCTCCGCAGACTGAAGCGACACATACGCCGAACATTGCTGCGCGAGCCAAGCAGAAGCCCATCTGGTTGTCGGAAAAGCCCAGCCCGCAGGTGCCTCAGGACATCTGGGAGCGCATGCGCGGGGGTTTCCAGCTGCAGGAAGGTCTGGGCGTGAACCCGCGCATCGAGCAACAGCGCCTGTGGTTCGCCAGTAACCCTTCCTTCCTCGAGAACGCCGGCGAACGCGGCAGCCTCTACATTCATTACATCGTCGAGCGCCTCGAAGAACGCAACATGCCGCTGGAACTGGCGCTGCTGCCGGTCATCGAAAGCGCCTACAACCCGATGGCCTATTCCCGGGCCGACGCGGTGGGCCTCTGGCAGTTCATCCCGTCCACCGGGCGCTACTTCAACCTGCGTCAGACCCGTTTCTACGATGGCCGTCGCGACATTACTGCCTCGACCACGGCAGCGATGGACTACCTGACCCGCCTGCACGACATGTTCAACGGTGACTGGTTGCTGGCACTGGCCGCGTACAACGCCGGCGAAGGCACGGTCAGCCGCGCCATCGAGCGCAACGAAAAGCTCGGCCTGCCGACCGACTACTGGAACCTGCCGCTGCCGGCGGAAACCCAGGCCTACGTACCGAAACTGCTGGCGCTCTCGCAAGTGGTCCTGACGCCTGAAGCCTATGGCGTGAACCTCAACCCGATCGCCAACGAACCGTATTTCCAGGTCGTCGAAATCAACCAGCGCATGGACCTGTCCAAGGTCGCAGCGGTGGCAAACATCGATGAAGACGAGCTGTTCCAGCTCAACCCGGCGTTCAAGCAGCGCACCACCATCGACGGCCCGCAGCACCTGCTGGTGCCGACCTCGAAGGCGCAGCTGCTGACCGCCAGCCTGCAGACCATGCGCCCTGACGAACTGATCAGCCCGCGCTCGCTTAAACCGGTGTTCGAAGGCGCCGATCCGAGCGAGATCGCCCAGGCCAAGCGTGCCTATCGGGTCAAGCGTGGCGACAACCTCGGTTCCATCGCCAAGGCCAACAAGGTCGAGGTCAAGGACCTGCAACGCTGGAACAAGCTGACCGGCAAGAACCTCAAGGTCGGCCAGACCCTGGTCATGCAGGACACCAGCAAGCGCACACCGGCGCGCAGCAGTGGCGGGCGCATCAACACCGTCATCGCCGCCAACAGCAAGACCAGCAGCAAGACCAGAGAAAAGGACGACGGTAAACAGACCCAGTACAAGGTTAAACGCGGCGACACACTGTACGTGGTCGCCAAGCGTTTCAACGTCGAGATGCAACATCTCAAGCGCTGGAATCCGGGCGCCGGCAAGGCGCTCAAACCTGGGCAGATGCTCACGGTCTACCAGCCGCACTGACCAGGAGCCCCTGAATTTCAGGGGCTTTTTTTCGCCTGTCATTTTTTGATATTTCCGTAGATCGACGCAGACAGCTCCCACAATTAACCGCGCATTAAGCCCCTGTCTTTTTCCTGTCCATACAAGCTGTTACTGTACGGCCCACAAAGCCCAAGCCGCCTGGATCGGATCTGACTTGAAGCGTCCCCTCCTCCTGCTCCTGATCAGCCTGGCCTTGAGCTCCCCCGTCAGCGCGACGATCACCGAAAGCCACGGTTATGCGCAGTTCGGCACGCTCAAGTACCCGGCCAGATTTACCCACTTCGACTGGGTCAACCCGCAAGCGCCCAAGGGCGGTACGTTGCGGGTGATGGCGTTTGGCACCTTCGATACGCTCAACCCCTACACGTTCAAGGGCACCAGCCCGGTCACCACGGCGAATTTCCTGCAATACGGCATCAACGAGCTGAACGAGCCGCTGATGGTCGGCACCGGGCAATACGCGCCGTCCGGGGACGAACCGGCCTCCAGTTACGGTTTGATCGCCCAGTCGGTGGAGTACAGCGAAGATCGCAGCTGGGTGGTGTTCAACCTGCGCCCGCAGGCGCGCTTCCACGACGGCACGCCGATCACCGCTTACGACGTGGCGTTCTCCTATCGCTTGCTGCTCAAGGAGGGTCACCCGCTGTACCGCACCGCCCTTCAGGAAGTGCTGCGCGTCGACATCCTCAACCCGCAGCGCATCCGGTTTGTGCTCAAGCGCAGCGGCAATCCGTTGCTGATCCTGCGCCTCGGTGAATTGCCGGTGCTGCCCCAGCATTACTGGAAGGGCCGCGACTTCAAGGCCACCACCTTCGAGCCCCCACTGGGCAGCGGGCCTTACCGCATCACCTCGGTCACGCCGGGGCGGCAGTTGATATTCGAGCGAGTCAAGGACTACTGGGGCAAGGACCTGCCAGTCAATCGCGGCAAATACAACTTCGATCGCATGGAAGTCGAGTTCTACCGCGACAGCGATGTGGCCTTCGAAGCGTTCAAGGCTGGCGAGTTCGACATCTATATCGAGCATCAGGCGAAGAACTGGGCCAATGGCTACAACTTCCCGGCCGTGCGCCGTGGCGACGTGATCAAGGCGCAGATCCCGCACCAGATCCCGACCCAGAGCCAGGGTCTGTTCATGAACACCCGGCGCGCGATCTTCGCTGACGTCAAGACCCGCGAAGCCCTCGGCCTGATGTTCGACTTCGAGTGGACCAACCGCGCCTTGTTCAGCGAGGCCTACAAGCGCACCACCAGCTACTACCCCAACAGCGAGTTCAGCGCCGTCGGCCTGCCGGTCGGCCATGAATGGCTGATGCTCAAACCGTACAAGGATCAACTGCCGGCGCGCCTGTTCACCGAACCGTTCACACTGCCGCAGACCGACGGGCGCGGCATCCCCCGGGAAACCATGCGTAAAGCCCTGGCGTTGCTGGCCGAGGCCGGCTGGAAGCTCAACGGCCAGCGCCTGCAGAACGCCGCCGGCCAGCCGCTGCGCTTCGAGCTAATGCTGGTCAATCCCAGCCTGGAGCGTCTCTATCAGCCGTACATCGAGAACCTCAACAGTATCGGCATCGAGGCGCGCCTGCGCACCGTCGATCGCGCGCAGTACAAACAGCGCCTCGATCAATTTGATTTCGACATGATCTCGATGACGCTAGGCCAGACCTTAAGCCCGGGCCTGGAACAATGGCAGTACTTCCACTCCAGCCAGGTAAACGTCAAGGGCAGCAAGAATTACGCGGGCATCGCCAATCCGGTGGTCGATCATCTGCTTGAACACTTGCTCGCCGCGCAAACCCGCGACGAACAAGTCGCCGCCGGCAAGGCGCTGGACCGCGTGCTGCTCTGGCAGCACTACAGCATTCCCAACTGGTACCTCAATTATCACCGTCTGGCGTACCGCAACCGGTTCGCCTTCGTCACTACGCCGCCCTACACCCTGGGCCTGAGCGCGTGGTGGCTGAAATCTTCGGAGAAAGATCGATGAAGCCTATCCGCGCCCTGCTCGTGCAGGCCAGCGGTCTGCTGTTCGCCGGGCTGGCCTGTGCCGCCCCGCAACACGCCGTGACCCTGTACAACGAGCCGCCGAAATACCCCGCCGACTTCAAACACTTCGATTACGTGAACCCCGACGCGCCCAAGGGCGGAATCTTCCGCCAGGCCGGCTTCGGCGGTTTCGACAGCCTCAATCCGTTCATCAGCAAAGGCGTGGCGGCGGACGATATCGGCCTGATCTACGACACCCTGGCCAAACAGGGCCTCGACGAGCCGTTCACCGAATACGGCCTGATCGCCAGCAAGATCGAAAAAGCCCCGGACAACAGCTGGGTACGCTTCTACCTGCGTCCCGAAGCGAAGTTTCACGACGGCCACCCGGTACGCGCCGATGACGTGGTGTTCAGTTTCCAGACGCTGACCAAGGAAGGCGCGCCGATGTATCGCGGTTACTACGCCGACGTTGAGGAGGTAATCGCCGAAGATCCGCTCAAGGTGCTGTTCAAGTTCAAGCACACCAACAACCGCGAACTGCCGCTGATCCTTGGTCAGTTGCCCGTGCTGCCGAAACACTGGTGGGCCGAGCGTGATTTCAACAAGGGCAACCTGGAAATCCCGTTGGGCAGCGGCCCGTACAAGGTCACCGAAGTGAAGGCCGGGCGTTCGGTGCGTTACGAGCGGGTAAAGGACTACTGGGGCAAGGACCTGCCGGTCAATCGCGGTTTCTACAACTTCGATGTGATGACCACCGACTATTACCGCGACAACACCGTCGCGCTGGAAGCGTTGAAGGCCGGGCAATTCGACTATTGGCTGGAAATGGCCGCGAAAAACTGGGCCAATGCCTACAACGTGCCGGCAGTGACCGAAGGGCGGCTGATCAAGGAGCAGATTGCCAACAGCAACCCGACCGGCATGCAGGGCTTCGTCTTCAATCTGCGCCGTCCGGTGTTTCAGGACGTGCGGGTACGCCAGGCCCTCGGCCTGCTGTTCGACTTCGAATGGACCAACAAGCAACTGTTCAACGGCGCTTATGCGCGCACCCGCAGCTACTTTGAAAACTCGGAAATGGCCGCCACCGGCCTGCCGGATGCAGAACAGGTGGCAATCCTCGACCCGTTCCGCAGCCAGCTGCCGGCGCAGGTGTTCAGCGAAGCCTTCGAGAATCCGAAAACCGACGCCAGCGGCATGATCCGCACGCAACAGCGCGAGGCGTATCAACTGCTGCAAGAGGCCGGCTGGAAAATCGTCGACGACAAAATGGTCGACGCCACTGGCAAACCGGTAGCCATCGAATTCCTGCTGGCGCAAACCGAATTCGAGCGCGTGCTGTTGCCGTTCAAGCGCAACCTCAGCGATCTGGGCATCGATCTGGTGATCCGCCGCGTCGACGTCTCGCAATACGTCAATCGCGTGCGTTCGCGGGATTTCGACATGATCGTCGGCAGCTTCCCGCAGTCCAACTCGCCGGGTAACGAACAGCGCGAGTTCTGGATGAGCGCCGCCGCCGACAAGTCCAGCAGCCGCAATTCGATGGGCCTCAAGGACCCGGTGGTCGATCATCTGGTGGAAAACCTGATCAACGCCGACTCGCGCAAAAGCCTGGTGGCCCACGCCCGCGCTCTGGACCGTGTGCTGCAATGGGGCTACTACGTGATCCCGAACTGGCACATCAAGACCTGGCGCGTGGCGTACTGGAACCACATCGGCCACCCGAAAGTCTCCCCCAAGTACGACATCGGCATTAACACCTGGTGGGTCAAACCCGATGCGAAACCTGCGGTAGAAGTCGAAACCCAACTGCAAGCCGACCCTGTGGGCACGGAGTAATCAGATGCTGGCGTACATTTTTCGGCGACTGCTGCTGATCATCCCGACCCTGTTCGGCATTCTGCTGATCAACTTCGTGATCATCCAGGCCGCGCCCGGCGGGCCGGTGGAGCAGATGATCGCCAAGCTCGAAGGTTTCGAAGGCGCCACCAGCCGCATCGCCGGCGGCGGTGCCGAAGTGTCGGTGGCCGGCTCCTCCTATCGTGGTGCGCAGGGCCTGGACCCGGCGCTGATCAAGGAAATCGAGAAGATGTACGGGTTCGACAAATCGGCCCCGGAACGTCTGTGGATCATGGTCAAGAACTACGCCCGGCTGGATTTCGGCGACAGCTTCTTCCGCGACGCCAAGGTCATCGACCTGATCAAGGAAAAGATGCCGGTGTCGATCTCCCTCGGGCTGTGGAGCACGCTGATCATGTACCTGGTGTCGATCCCGCTGGGGATTGCCAAGGCCACGCGGCACGGCAGCCATTTCGACGTCTGGACCAGTTCGGCGATCATCGTCGGCTATGCGATTCCGGCGTTCCTGTTTGCGATTTTGCTGATCGTGGTGTTTGCCGGCGGCAGTTATCTGGACTGGTTTCCTTTACGCGGACTGACCTCGAACAACTTCGACGAGCTGAGCCTGGGCGGCAAGATCCTCGATTACTTCTGGCACCTGGCGCTGCCCGTGACGGCGCTGGTGATCGGCAACTTCGCGACCATGACCCTGCTGACCAAAAACAGCTTCCTCGACGAGATCAACAAGCAGTACGTGGTCACCGCCAAGGCCAAGGGCCTGACGCGCCACCGCGTGCTCTATGGCCATGTGTTCCGCAATGCGATGCTGCTGGTGATCGCCGGTTTCCCCTCGGCGTTCATCGGCATCTTCTTCACAGGTTCCCTGCTGGTGGAAGTGATCTTCTCCCTCGACGGCCTCGGCCTGATGAGTTTCGAAGCGGCGATCAACCGCGACTACCCGGTGGTTTTCGGCACCCTGTTCATCTTCACCCTGCTGGGGCTGGTGGTGAAACTGATCGGCGACCTCACCTACACCCTGGTCGATCCGCGTATCGACTTTGCCAGCCGGGAGCATTGAGATGAACCTGTCCCCTCTCAACCGCCGGCGCTTCGAACTGTTCAAGGCCAACAAGCGTGGCTGGTGGTCGCTGTGGCTGTTCCTGATCCTGTTCGGCCTGAGCCTCGGTGCCGAGCTGATCGCCAACGACAAGCCGCTGGTGGTGCATTACGACAACAACTGGTATTTCCCGGCGATCAAGCGCTACCCGGAAACCACTTTCGGCGGCGAATTCCCCCTGGAAGCCAACTACAAGAGCCCGTACATCCGCGAACTGCTCAAGGCCAAGGACGCGTGGGTACTGTGGGCGCCGATTCCGTTCAGCTACCAGAGCATCAACTACGACCTGAAAGTCCCGGCCCCCGCGCCGCCGTCGGCGGACAACCTGCTGGGCACCGACGATCAGGGCCGCGATGTGCTGGCGCGAGTGATCTACGGTTTCCGGGTCTCGGTGCTGTTCGCCCTGACCCTGACCGTGCTCAGCTCGATCATCGGCGTGATCGCCGGCGCCTTGCAGGGTTTCTATGGCGGCTGGGTCGATCTGGCCGGCCAGCGCTTTCTGGAGATCTGGTCGGGGTTGCCGGTGCTGTACCTGCTGATCATCCTCGCCAGTTTCGTCCAGCCGAACTTCTGGTGGCTGCTGGGCATCATGCTGTTGTTCTCGTGGATGAGCCTGGTGGACGTGGTGCGTGCCGAGTTCCTGCGCGGGCGCAACCTCGAATACGTGCGTGCGGCCCGGGCGCTGGGCATGCAGAACGGCGCGATCATGTTCCGCCACATCCTGCCTAACGCGATGGTTTCGACCATGACCTTCATGCCCTTCATCCTGACCGGCGCCATCGGCACCCTCACCGCCCTGGACTTCCTCGGTTTCGGCTTGCCGGCCGGCAGCCCGTCGCTGGGTGAACTGGTGGCCCAGGGCAAATCCAACCTGCAGGCGCCGTGGCTGGGCATGAGCGCGTTTGCGGTGCTGGCGCTGATGTTGAGTTTGCTGGTGTTCATCGGCGAGTCCGCTCGCGATGCCTTCGACCCGAGGAAGTGACATGAATCAGGACAATCTGATCGAAATCCGCGACCTGGCCGTCGAATTCGGCATCGGTGATCGCGTGCAACGGGTGGTCGAAGGCGTGAGTTTCGACATCAAGCGCGGCGAAACCCTGGCGCTGGTGGGCGAGTCAGGCTCGGGCAAGTCGGTTACGGCGCATTCGATCCTGCGCCTGCTGCCCTACCCGCTGGCGCGGCATCCGGCCGGCAGCATCAATTATTCCGGGCAGAACCTGCTGGAGCTGAGTGAAAAGACCATTCGTCATATCCGTGGCAACCGGATCGCGATGATTTTTCAGGAGCCGATGACCTCGCTCAACCCGCTGCACTCGATCGAGAAGCAGATCAACGAGGTGCTGGGCATCCACAAGGGCCTGACCGGCAAGGTCGCGACCAAGCGTACGCTGGAGTTGCTGGAGATGGTCGGCATCCCCGAGCCGCACAAGCGCCTCAAGGCCCTGCCCCACGAATTGTCTGGCGGCCAGCGTCAGCGGGTGATGATCGCCATGGCCTTGGCCAACGAGCCGGAACTGCTGATTGCCGACGAACCGACCACTGCGCTGGACGTGACCGTTCAGCTGAAAATCCTCGACCTGCTCAAGGAATTGCAGGCCCGATTGGGCATGGCGCTGTTACTGATCAGTCACGATTTGAACCTCGTGCGAAGAATTGCGCATCGTGTATGTGTCATGCAGCGCGGTTGCATCGTCGAACAGGCATCGTGCGAAGAGCTGTTCCGTTCGCCGCAGCATCCGTACACTCGGGAACTGCTTGGCGCGGAGCCCAGCGGAGGCCCGGCGAGCAATAAAATCGGGGCGCCGCTGCTTGAGGTCGAGGATCTGAAAGTCTGGTTCCCGATCAAGAAAGGCCTGCTCAAGCGCACGGTGGATCACGTCAAGGCAGTGGACGGCATCAATTTCAGCCTGCCTCAGGGTCAGACCCTGGGGATCGTGGGGGAAAGCGGTTCCGGTAAATCCACCCTGGGTCTGGCGATCCTGCGATTGATCGGCAGCCAGGGCGGGATCCGTTTTGAGGGCAAGCAGCTAGACTGCCTGACGCAGAGCGAAGTCCGGCCGTTGCGCCGGGAGATGCAGGTGGTGTTTCAGGACCCGTTCGGCAGCCTGAGCCCGCGGATGTGCGTGAATGACATCGTTGGCGAAGGCCTGCGGATCCACAGGATGGGCACCGCCGCCGAGCAGGAAGCGGCGATTATTGCGGCATTGAAGGAGGTAGGTCTGGATCCGGAAACCCGGCACCGCTACCCCCACGAATTTTCCGGTGGGCAGCGGCAGCGGATTGCCATAGCCCGGGCCCTGGTGCTCAAACCGGCGCTGATCCTGCTGGACGAGCCGACCTCGGCCCTCGACCGGACGGTGCAGCGGCAAGTGGTGGAGCTGTTGCGTTCACTGCAAGCCAAGTACAACCTGACGTATTTGTTCATCAGCCATGACCTGGCTGTCGTCAAAGCGCTGAGCCACCAGCTGATGGTGGTCAAGCATGGCCAAGTGGTCGAACAGGGAGACGCGCAAAGTATCTTTGCCGCCCCCCAACATCCGTATACACAGCAGTTGCTGGAGGCCGCTTTCCTGGCACCAGCCACTGCGCAATAACCTGAAAGAGGAGCAACACATGGGTTTTCTCGCCGGTAAGCGCGTACTGATCGTCGGTGTCGCCAGCAAGCTGTCCATCGCATCCGGCATCGCTGCCGCCATGCATCGCGAGGGCGCTGAGCTTGCCTTCACTTATCAGAACGACAAACTGAAAGGTCGCGTAGAAGAGTTCGCACAGGGCTGGGGTTCGAGCCCTGAGCTGTGCTTCCCGTGCGACGTGGCCAGCGATGAAGAAATCGCCAAGGTCTTCGAAGAACTGAGCAAGAAGTGGGACGGCCTGGACTGCATCGTGCACTCCGTCGGCTTCGCCCCGGGCGACCAACTGGACGGCGACTTCACCGAAGCCACCACCCGTGAAGGCTTCCGCATCGCTCACGACATCAGCGCCTACAGCTTCGTGGCCCTGGCCAAAGCCGGTCGCGAAATGATGAAAGGCCGCAACGGCAGCCTGCTGACCCTGTCCTACCTGGGCGCCGAGCGCACCATGCCGAACTACAACGTGATGGGCATGGCCAAGGCTTCGCTGGAAGCCGGCGTGCGTTACCTGGCCGGCTCCCTGGGCCCGGACGGCACCCGCGTCAACTGCGTATCGGCCGGCCCGATCCGCACCCTGGCCGCTTCCGGCATCAAGAACTTCCGCAAGATGCTGGCCGCCAACGAAGCGCAAACCCCGCTGCGCCGCAACGTCACCATCGAAGAAGTCGGCAACGCCGGCGCCTTCCTGTGCTCCGACCTGGCGTCGGGCATCAGCGGTGAAATCATGTACGTGGACGGCGGCTTCAACACCACCGCCATGGGCAACATCGAAGAGTAATCTTCGGCTAGCCGCTAAAAAACCCGCCAGTGCTGGCGGGTTTTTTTTGCTCGCGGGGCCCCTTCATCCCACGAAACCCAACACCTGCGCCAGCGGTTTACCCGCAGGATCAATCTCGTCAGCAGCAGCGATGATTCTCCCTGTAATGCTCTGGACAATGCAGTCATTCATGCGCCACCCCTCCAACCTGGCAACGCCTCCAACCCCGAAGTTATCATCGAGTTTACCGTCTTCCAGAATACGCAGAAGGGTCAGCACAAGGTCGGAACGCACCCCCACAATGATGCTTCCATCTGGTTGAACGACCACGTTTTGAATAGTCACGAAGCGTCCATTAATGTCGGTCCACAGTACTTGGCCATTGTTGAAACGGGGATCGGGTGTTCCATCATTCTGCAAGCGTACAGTTGCGACGCTAATTCCTGCGGCAGAGCGTACGGATGCGGCAAAGGTTATTCCGTGACGCGATATGCCCACGTTGTTAAATAAACCGTATTCCTCAGAAATCTTGTACAGACCGCCTGTCGCAAACCCTTTGTCCAACTTTCCGCTTTCGTCATAACTAGCCAGAACACTTTTGGGTTCTGATTCATTGCCGGTGGAGTTATCGAGCGATCCACTGACTATAAACCCTCCCTGCAGCTTCGGCTTGATGCTCTCGATACTCGAGTAGCGTGCGTTGTCGAATATGATCTTAACTTCGCCATTTCCACCGAATGTATCGTCAAGATCGCCATTAGGGAGATAGCAGCGGATGGTTCCACTCCCCTCAACGGCAGCTCCTGTTCCATCATGCAGAATGTGGCTTTGACCCAACAGGACACGCCCATCGGAGAGGGCACAACCCTTTGCTTCGTCAGTTATCACACTTTGCCCAGGGTCAAGTGGAATGTCGGGAAAGATTTTCGTGCCAAAGACCAGATTCTGACTGCCGTGCTCATTGAACTTCGTGACTGCAGCTAACCGGTTTAAGCCATCGCCAGTGCTACCGATAGCAACGAAACCGCCATCGTCTTGAATGTCAAGTTGACGCGAAGCGGAATATTTTGGCCCAAATTGCCAAGGTGGATTCACGAATGAAGGGTCGATAGAACCATCGCCGTAGGCCCGAATCAGCTGCAATTTGCCTGCCGAATCATAAACATAAACAATACGTCCAGTTTTTGTCTCCACCACGGAGCCGCAGCTGCCTGGTCCGATATTAATGACTCCATCTTTGGCAAAAGTTGGATCCAGATCACCAGCATTGCGATGTGTTTTGGCCAGGGTTGACATGGAGTTTTTCTCTGATTGTCAATATTCTCCGCCCTGAGAAAAACAACCAGTCTTCCCGACTCCAGCAGAATGTCTTTTACAGCGCCCACGCTAGCGCCTGAAAACAGATAAAGACACTGTCAGGACTGACAGTTGACTTTCATCAGAAGGGCTTTTCGCTTTCGATCTGCAGACATTTGTTGAACATTATTCGCAGCGGCAAGTTGCGTATCGCTGGATGATCAATCGCCTGCCGCCCGGTGCGATCGAACAGACGCACGCCCAAGGCCTGCTCCAGATTGCGTATCTGCGCACTGACCGCCGATTGCGTCAGGCCGATATGCAAGCCCGCCGCGGCAAACGTGCCATGCCGCGCCACTGCCAGAAAGGTTTTCAATTCACGCAGCATGGCCGCCTCGATTGATCGAAATAATTTGTGCTCGGCGCAAAAACTATCGTCTTTCAATCGAAAAGCACGGCGCTAGACTCAGTTCATCCCAACCGTTGAAATACGCCTGCTGTGGGAGCGAGCTTGCTCGCGATGAGGTCAGGACTAACAACGCTTCAACGCCTGCTTGTGCGCATACATCGCTGCATCCGCATCCGCCAGCAACTTATCCACGGTGTCATGGCGCTGCGGGTTGTATTCGATCTGGCCGACGCTGAAGCGAATCGCGTAACCGCGGTGCAACGTGGCATTGCGTTCTTCGAGGATTTCCTTGAGTCGCGCCATGATCGCCGTGGTTTCGACATGGCTCGAGCCGGTCAGCAACGCCACGAACTCATCACCGCCTAGCCGTCCCACTACATCGCTCTCGCGAAAGGCGATGCGCAGCACATCGGCGAAAGTCTTGAGCGCGCTGTCGCCCTCGGCATGGCCATAAAGGTCGTTGATCTGCTTGAAATCATTGAGGTCGAAAAACAGCAGCGTCGCCGGTCTTTCCAGCCGCGCGCAGGCGTCCAGCGCGTGCTGGGCGAGCATCTTGAAGCCGCGACGGTTGGACAGCAGCGTCAGCTCGTCCATGCTCGCCATCTGCACGGCCATCAGTTCCTGCTCGGCCATGCCGGCCAGATCGCGCAACAGGGCGCGCTCCTCTTCGTCGAGGTCACGGGGCCGGGTGTCGATCAGGCACAAGGTGCCCATCTTGTTGCCGTTGGGCACGGTCAGCGGATACCCGGCGTAGAAGCGGATGTTCGGATCACCGATCACCAGCGGATTGTCGTGAAAGCGCTCGTCCTCGCGGGCGTCGGGCACCAGCAGCAGCTCGTCCTGAAGAATCGCGTGAGCGCAGAACGAGACATCCCGTGGGGTTTCAGTGACGCCCAGGCCCACGCAGGACTTGAACCATTGCCGCTCCTTGTCCACCAGCGTGACCAGCGCGATCGGCACGTTGAACAGCCGCTTGGCCAGTCGCGTCAGCCGGTCGAAGCGCTCTTCCGGTGCGGAATCGAGCAATTTCAAATCATGCAGCACTTGAACTCGGACAGCTTCATTGGCAGGTTTGCCGGGTACCAGCATCACACACTCCTTTGTCGTCGATGCAGTTGAGCGTAGCCCGAATCAGCGATGACTCAACCTCTCATCCGCCGGCCACCGGACACGGCCCGCCTGCATCGGCCCAAAGCTTGAACTGGGTCACGAAGATATCGTGCGGCACCGGCACCGGCGCGCGCCCTGCCCCGGGATTCCAGCCCCAGAGCACCAGTTTGTCCTCGCTGACGTGTTTGATCAGCGCGGCGAAATCGCGGTCGCCGTTGCTGGCGCGGTCCTTGATCATTGCGCACAAACGATCCGGCGGCAGACCGATCCAGGCCATTTTGTGGGCGGCCGGCGGCAGGCTCCAGTGCGGCGCGCCCGGTGGCGCATGGGGGCCGTAACTGGCCGGCGGATTGCTTTCGGCGTGGCAAGTGGCACAGGGCAAACCGGCTGCGCCTTTGCCGTCCATGCCGCGCACCACGTTCATCGCGTGGGGGATGCCGGCGTCGAACTGCAACGGCGAATCGCCGGGAATGTGGCAGTTCTGGCAGCGCGGGCTCTGGAAGACTTTCTGCACCGTGCCGAAAGCTTTCAAGGCGTCCTGATCGTCGGCAAACAGATCCGACGCGTAACCGCCCAGCCCAAGCAGAATCACCGTGCCCAACAACAGATGTCGTTTCATCTCACACCCCCGACATTTGCAGTGGCAGTTCCCGCAGGCGCTGCCCGGTCAGGGCGAACACTGCGTTGGCCACCGCCGGCGCCGTGGGCGGCACACCGGCCTCGCCGATGCCGCCGGGTTTCTCGCTGCTCGGCACGATGTGTACCTCGACCAGCGGCATTTCATTGAGCCGCAACACCTGATAGTCGTGATAGTTGGACTGCACGACATGGCCGTCCTTGAGGGTCAGTTTGCTGTGCAGCGCCATGCCCAGGCCGAAGGTGATGCACGACTCCATCTGCGCCGCGATGCTCTGCGGGTTGACCGCAATTCCGCAGTCCACCGCACAGACCACCCGGTGTACGCGGATCGCCAGATTGTCCTGGGACACCTCGGCCACTTGCGCCACATAACTGCCGAACGACTCATGCACCGCCACGCCCAGCGCATGGCCGTCCGGCAGCGGCGCTTTCCAGTTGGCCTTCTCCACCGCCAGGTTCAGCACGCCGAGATGCCGGGCATGATCCTTGAGCAGCGTTCGTCGGTACTCCACCGGATCCTTGCCCGCCGCCGTGGCCATTTCATCGATCAGCGATTCCATGACAAACGCGGTATGGCTATGGCCCACCGAACGCAGCCAGAGCACGTTGATCCCGGTGGTCGGCGAGTGCAGATCAACCTGATGATGGGCCAGGCCCTTGATGTACGGGCTGTCGGAAACGCCCTCGACCGAGGTCTGGTCGACGCCGTTCTTGACCATGGTTTTCTCGAGCATGGTGCCGGCCATGATCGACTGCCCAACCAGCACGTGCTGCCAGGCCAGCGGCAGGCCGTCGGCGCCGAGGCCGATCTTCGCCTGATGCAGAAACATCGAGCGGTAGTAACCACCGCGAATATCGTCTTCACGCGACCACACGGTTTTCACCGGCATCGCGGCAGCCTTGGCCACTTGCACCGCTTCGGCGACAAAATCCGAGGTCGGGTTGGCTCGGCGACCAAAACCGCCACCGAGAAATTCGGTGTGAATCTCGACCTGCTCCGGCTTGAGCCCGGTGATCTTGCCGGCAACCATCTGATCCAGCGTCTGGAACTGGGTGCCGGTCCAGATCTCGCACTTGTCGGCGCTGATCTTCACCGTGCAGTTCAGCGGCTCCATCGGCGCGTGGGCCAGGTACGGCACGCTGTATTCGACGTCGATCTTCTTCGCTGCCTTGCCGAAATTGCCCTTGGCATCGCCGGCCTGCGCCGCCGAGGTGCCCGGTGTAGCCGCCAGTTTGCGGAAACTCGCCAACAACTTTTCACTGCTCAGATCAGCGTTCGGCCCCAGGTCCCAATCGACCTTCAACGCATCGCGACCGAGCTTCGCCGCCCAGTAATGCTCGGCGACCACCGCCACACCGGTCGGCACTTGCACCACTTTGTGCACGCCGGGGATCGCCAACGCCTCCGCGCCTTCAAAGGATTTCACCGTGGCGCCGAACGCCGGCGCGCGCGCCACCATCGCGGTCATCAATCCGTCGAACTGCACGTCCATGCCGAATTTGGCGCGACCGGTGATTTTTTCCGGGGTGTCGAGGCGTTTGGTGGGTTTGCCGATGACTTTCCAGTCCTTGGCTTCCTTGAAGGTGATCGACTTCGGATCCGGCACCGGCAGTTGCCCGGCGGCGTCCGCCAGTTCGCCGTAGGTGGCGCGGTTGTCGCCGGCAATCACCACGCCGGATTCGGTGCGAATCGTCGACGGTGCCACATTGAAACGCTTGGCCGCCGCTTCGATCAGCATCTGCCGCGCGGTGGCGCCGGCGAGCCGGTAGCGGTCGAACTCCATCCAGGTTGAAGTGGAGCCGCCGGTAATCTGCATCCCGCCAAACGCAGGCATGCCGTAATCGGCTGCCGAGGCTGGCGAGTGCTCAACGCGAATCTTCGACCAATCGGCGTCCAGTTCTTCGGCGATCAACATGGTCAGGCCGGTCCAGATGCCCTGGCCCATTTCCGAATGGCCGAGCAGCACGGTGACGCTGTTGTCCGCCGCAATCCGCAGGAATGCGTTCGGCGCAAAGACCTTGCCTTCGTTCTCGGCCGCCATGGCGAACCGGTTGCCGCCAGGCACCACGAACGCCACCACCAGACCACCGCCAAGCACGGCGCTGCCCTTGAGAAATCCGCGACGGGATACAGGACTGTTCATCACCCACCTCCCCTCGTTCAGCCGATGTCGGCAGCACGTTTGACCGCCGCGCGGATTCTTGGATAGGTGCCGCAGCGGCAGATGTTGCCGGAGAGCGCCTGATCGATATCGCTGTCGGTGGGTTTGGGAATTTTCGCCAGCAACGCGGCGGCGGACATGATCTGCCCGGACTGACAGTAGCCGCATTGCACCACGTCCAGTTCGGCCCAGGCCTGCTGCACCGGGTGCGAACCGTCGCTCGACAAACCTTCGATGGTCAGGATTTTCTGGCCATGGGCGACAGCCGTGGCCGGGGTGATACACGAGCGCAACGGTGCGCCATCGACGTGCACGGTGCAGGCACCGCACTGGGCCATGCCGCATCCGAATTTGGTACCGGTCAGGTGCGCGACATCGCGCAGGACCCAGAGCAACGGCATGTCCGCGGGGACATCGAGCTCCTGATCCTTGCCATTGATGTTCAAGGTCAGCATCGGGGACTTCCTCAGACTCACGGTGTTCTGAAGGGCGCTGCTACGGCTCTCGCTGGCCGTGCGCGCCTCGGCTTATCCCTTTCAGCTAAGCGCATTTTGACCCGACGACCAGCCGCCGCGACCACCGGTCATCCGGCACCGTTCGGAAAATCATCGATCAGGGTGTCGTTTTTGCTCCTACAGTTGATACCGCTTGTCACCGTAAGAACTGCCCTTTCACACTTTCCAGGAGTCGCGAACATGGGATTTGTCACAACGAAAGACGGCGTCGAAATCTTCTACAAGGACTGGGGGCCCAAGGACGCCCCGGTCATTCACTTCCACCACGGCTGGCCGCTGAGCGCGGACGACTGGGATGCGCAAATGCTGTTCTTCCTGGCGCAGGGGTTCCGGGTCGTGGCCCATGATCGACGGGGTCACGGGCGTTCCAGCCAGGTCTGGGACGGTCACGACATGGATCACTACGCCGACGATGTGGCGGCGGTAGTCAATCATCTGGGGACGCAGAAAGCCGTGCATGTGGGCCACTCCACCGGTGGCGGCGAAGTGATTCACTACATCGCCCGGCATGGCGAGGATCGGGTATCGAAAGCCGCGATCATCAGCGCCGTGCCACCGCTGATGGTGAAAACCGACAGCAGCCCCGGTGGTTTGCCCAAGTCGGTGTTCGACGATCTTCAGGCGCAACTGGCAGCCAATCGTGCGCAGTTCTATCGCGACGTGCCCAGCGGGCCGTTCTACGGCTACAACCGCCCCGGCGCCAAGCCATCGGAAGGGATCATTGCGAACTGGTGGCGCCAAGGCATGATCGGCAGCGCCAAGGCGCACTACGACGGCATCGTTGCCTTTTCCCAGACCGACTTCACCGCTGACCTCAAAAGCATCTCGATTCCGGTGCTGGTCATGCACGGCGACGACGACCAGATCGTGCCCTATGAAAACGCCGGCGTGCTGTCGGCGAAACTGCTGAAAAACAGCACGCTGAAGATCTATCCGGGCTTCCCCCACGGGATGCCGACCACCGAGGCTGCGACGATCAACGCGGATCTGCTGGCGTTCATTCGCGGCTGATCATACCCGCCGGGGTCAGGCGCCCTGCCTGACCCCGGCTATTCTTCGGTTCGCCCCGTTCTCTCACGATCGCGCACGTAGTGTCTGGCCAATGGAAAGGCCGGTAGCCACGACTCGCGACGCACCGTCCACAGCTCGTACGTGGGCTGGAATTGATCCGGTGCATCCAGCGCGCCGAGATTGACCTCGACTTCATCGCCGCTGCGGCCGAACACCGACGAGCCACAGCGCGGACAGAAATGCCGCCCCGCATAGTCACGGGTTTCACCGCTGATCGTCACAGCATCCTCGGGAAAGATCGCCGACGCGGCAAACAGCGCGCCCTGGTGTTTGCGGCAGTCAAGACAATGGCAAACGCCAACCCTGTAGGGTCGCCCCGACGCCTCGATCCGCACCTCGCCGCACAGACAACCGCCGGTCAATCGGTCCATGGGACACCTCCGCCTGAAAATGGAATATCCGGTGAGTGAAAATAGCAGCCCATTGGGGGAACGCTTACAATCGTGGCCCATTAACACTATCCAGGCAGACCTGTCCTTTCATGGCGCTCGATCCTCTCACGATGCTCACCATTTCCACCGCCCTGGCCGCGGCGGCCGCCCTGTATCTGGCGGTGGAATGGCGCAGTATCCGCGAATCTTCCCTGCTGTTCTGGAGCGCCGGTTTCGCCACCATCACCGTCGGCTCTAGCCTGGCCCTGCTGCGCGCCAACGGCTATCCGTTGATCGGCATCTGGTTCGCCAACGGCCTGCTGGTGGTCGCGCACTGGCTGTTCCTGCTCGGGGTCGCGCGGTTTACCCAGCAGCGCTTGTCGCGGGCCTGGTACTTGATGTTCCTGCTCTGGCTGTCGTTGCTGCTGTTACCGGAAGATCCGTCGTGGTCGAAGATCATGCTGATGGCCAACTCGCTGCTGGTGGCCGCATCGATGCTGCGGGCCAGCCTGTTGCTGCGCCCTCATGGCAAGTCGTTGAGCGTCGGCGCGGTGCAGTTGCGTTATGTGTTGCTGATCCACGGCGCGTTCTATTTCACCAAGGCGATCATCGCGGTGATTCCCGGCACGCTGATCGATCTGGCGTCGCTGCGCGGCGAGATCATTCAGATTTCCCTGGTCGAGGGCGCGATGGCGATCATGCTGATCGCGCTGTCGATGACCGGCACCGAGCGCTACCGGCGGGAAAAACAGATTGCCGAACTGGCCGCCCGGGATCCGCTGACCGCGCTGTACAACCGCCGCGCCCTGGAAGTCCGCGCGCCGCGTCTGCTCGACGAAGTCTCCAGCGCCCGCCCCGGCGCGCTGCTGCTGATCGACATCGACAATTTCAAACTGATCAACGACCTGTACGGCCACACCGCCGGCGACCGGTTGCTTATCGCCCTCAGCGAAATGATCCGCGCGGTGCTGCCCAAAGGCGCGCTGGCAGCAAGGCTGGGCGGTGACGAATTCGTGATGCTGCTGGGTGATGCGTCCCACGCACAGATCATGGATCTGGGCTGTGCGCTGCGTGAGCAGTTTCAGCAGATGACTTCCCAGACCTACACCACCCCGCAGGCCGTCACCCTGAGCATCGGCGCCAAGGTGTTCGATCAGCCGCCGGCCAGCCTCGCGGCGTTGATCGAACAGGGCGACAGCGCGCTCTACGAATCCAAGCGCGGCGGTCGTAACCGGATTCAGCTGGCCGACTACACCTGACCTATCCTTGCCTGCATCCCGCGATCCCGGAGTCCGTCATGTCCTCGCCTGAATCCACCCTCCTCCAGAGCTGGCACCACAACGCCCGGGCCTGGACCGAAGCCGTGCGCAGCGGCGCCATTGAGAGTCGCCGGCAGGTGACCGATCAGGCCATTCTGCTGGCGGTAATGGGGCGTCAGCCGGAGCGCGTGCTCGACCTGGGATGCGGCGAAGGCTGGCTGTTGCGGGCGCTGGCCGAGCGAGGACTCGAGGCGGTCGGCGTAGACGGTGATCCGACGCTGGTCGAGGCCGCGCGAACGGCAGGTTCACCGTGCGTGCATGTCGCGAGCTACGAAGAATTGGGTGAAACGAAGGTCGACATTGGCCGCGATTACGACCTGATCTGCGCCAATTTTTCCCTGCTGCATCAGGACATCATTCCGCTGCTCGCGGCGATGCATGCACTGCTCGTGCCGGGCGGTGCGTTGGTGATCCAGACGCTACATCCGTGGTCGGTGGCTGCCGGTGATTATCAGGACGGCTGGCGGGAAGAAACCTTCGACGGACTCCAGGGCGATTGGCAGCCGATGCCGTGGTATTTCCGCACCTTGTCCAGCTGGCTCTATGCGCTGGACATGGCCGGCCTGCAGTTGACCGGCCTGCGCGAGCCGCAGCATCCGCAAAGCCCGGTGCCGCAGTCATTGCTGATGATTGCCGAGCGTCGCGGGTAAACCCTGCAGCCTCGGCTTGATTCGCAGCAACCGACCATTCGGCCCGTTGCGCTGCCAGCCGAACACAGACTGACTACGCTATTAATCCAGCGTGTCCAACCTGCCGAGGATGACTGCCATGCAACGCTTTCAAAAGCTGACTCCGTGCCTGTGGTTCGACGATCAGGCGGAAACGGCGGCGAAGTTTTACTGCTCGATCTTCGATCATTCGAAAATCACCGCCCTCACCCACTACAGCAAGGTCGGCCAGGAATTCCACGGCCGCCCGGAAGGCTCGGTGATGACCGTCAGTTTCGAACTCGACGGCCAGACCTTCACCGGACTCAACGGCGGCCCGGTGTTCACGTTCAACGAGGCGATTTCGTTTCAGGTCAATTGCCAGAACCAGGAGGAAGTCGACCATTTCTGGGGCAACCTCAGCGCCGGCGGGCCGGTGCAAGCGCAGCAATGCGGCTGGCTCAAGGACCGGTTCGGCGTGTCGTGGCAGATCGTGCCGGTGGCGTTCATGCACATGATGACCGACCCCGACCAGACCAAAGTCCAACGGGCAATGCAGGCCATGTTCGGGATGAAAAAACTCGACATCGCCGAACTGGAACGAGCCTTCGCCGGCCAGAGCTAAGCCGCTGAACGCAGCCAACCGCTCATCGGGAATCCACGTAACCTGTCAGATATGACAGGTGTTTTTGATCTGACGGTGCTTGACCATGGCCATTCCTCCATTTGAAGGTATGCCGCCATGAACACAGTGGATTTCGAAGATCAGGCATCAAAAACTTATGCTCCCGGGCAGACATTCACCAGCTACGGGGTACCTTTTCACCTTTTGCCAGGATCTACAGCACCGATGTCCATTCAGGGATCAAGCGGTACCCACGTTAATGGGCAAGTCCTGGTCATTCGTCCAGGCACCGTGGAGATCGACCTCAACCCGGCCCAAAACAGCTTCAGCTTTTGGTTTGCAAACGCAGATAAAGGACTGACTGTGCGCTTTTTTGCGCAGGATGGTTCGAAGATTGACGAGTTCATTGAACCTGCGCATGGTGCTGGCGAGAAAGCATTCGGACATACCATCCAGCCTTCATTCACGAGGGTTCAGATCGAAGTCCACGGTGATAGTGCGTTAATCGATAAGCTGGAGTTCGTGTAATAACGATGACTGGCCAACGGCAGTCAGCGCTCGCTAAACTCAGGCCCGACTGCCGAGAATCACAACGATGAAACACGCTGCCGCCAAGAACCCCGAACAAGCCCCTCGCTTCTGGCGCGACGACGCCCTGCCCTTCATTGAAGCGCGGGCCATCGCCGATGGCCGCGAGGTCTGCTATTCCCGTCATTCCCACGCGCACTTTTCCATCGGCGCGATCACCGCCGGACGCAGCACCTATGTGCATGAGCAATCCTCGTTCGAAGTGGCGGCCGGCACCGTGGTGCTGATGAATCCGGGGGACGTGCACGCGTGCAACCCGATCGATGACCAGCCGTGGTCGTATTTGATGTTGTATGTGGAAACGCCGTGGCTGACGGATCTGCAGCATCAACTGGGGTTCAGTGCGGAGCTTGAGTTTCGGCGGTTTACCGATACCCATTTGAATGACGCCCGCCTGTTTCGCGACTTGAATGGGTTGTACGGCGTGTTGGTCGACGATCAGCAAGACGTGCTGTGCAAGCAGAGCGCAGCCGTGGAGTTTTTCAGCGACCTGCAACTACGTTTGAATCCCATCGAGCAACCGTTGCGCGAACCGAACTGCAAACTCGAACGCGCCGCCGACTTCATCCGCCAACACTGCACCGACCTGCTCAGCCTCGACGACATCTGCGCCGCTGCCGAGCTGTCACCGTCCTACCTGATCCGCGCCTTCAAACAGCATTACGGCATGACGCCCCATGCGTTTTTGGTCAACCAGCGCATCCAGTTCGCCCGCGAGCGCTTGCGGCGCGGGCAGTTGATTGCGGATGTGGCGCTGGAGGCGGGGTTTGCTGATCAGGCGCATTTTCAGCGGGCGTTCAAGCAGCATCTGGCGGCTACGCCGGGGCAGTATCGGGGATAGCTCCACACGCTCAATCCCGTCGCACTGAAATGTTTTGGATCGTTCCCACGCTCTGCGTGGGAATGCAGCCCGGGACGCTCCGCGTCCCTTCCAGAGCCGAACGCGGAGCGTCCGTTGAGGCATTCCCACGCCCGGCGTCACAGATCGTTCCCACGCTCTGCGTGGGAATGCAGCCCGGGACGCTCCGCGTCCCTTCCAGAGCTGGAACGCGGAGCGTCCCTTGAGGCATTCCCACCCAGAGCGTGGGAACGATCAGGTTACAGAGGCGCCTCGGTCACTTTGATAAGTCTACATACCCGGAAAGATATACATATTTATCGCCAACAAAGCTTCAGGCCTTTAAAAACAACCCCCCCTCTCATTCCCGCCACGACAAAGAAACACTTCGAACATTAATCCACGCCAATTTTCGCCTTGGCGCCTTACTCTAAAAACCTGTCTACCGCACAAAAACGACAGTCAATAAACAACCACCACACATCTCATTTATTTCGCTACCAGAGAATGGATTCCGAGTCATGAAGCCAATGGACAACTATGTTTACAACTCCAACAACACACTTCAAAAGAAGACAGTAAGCCAGACCATTACAAACTTTATCGACGATAAATACGCCATTGAACGCCTTGGCTGGAAATGGGATGAAATTCTGGTTCCGTGCGTGGAGGACAGCACATTTGACCAGATTCACCGCAGCAGTAAAGTTTCGCTTTCCATACTTCTTCGCCACGACGATTTTCACTTTGTCCGCGCTCGCCACCAGATTCCGGACAACGCGATTTTTCTGCTGGATGAGCGAGGCCGGCTCTACTTCAGTCATCGAAATCTGGTTTCCAGCAACGGTCGGCCTGCTACCCCGTTTGTTTCTCTCCGGGATATCACCGTGGATGTCACAGGTCGGGCGGACTTGGAAGACGATCTGCGATTGTTGGCCAGGATCGCCGCATCCAGCGGCGGATGGATCGTGTCAGGAGACGAAATCAGTGTCGGCCAGTGGCTGCGATTCAACGGATTGCAAGTACCGACAAACGAACAAGAGACCCGTGACCTGCTGGACCTGTTGAACTTCTCGACATTGCCCGAGCCCCCGAAGTATGGAAACTATTGGCAACTGCTGGACGCGCCAGATACGTCGCCATTCAAGCTTGAAGGAAACAACCGGGCAATCATTCTTGATCTGAAACAAAGTTTCACTATGTATTCTGAAGCCATCGTCAATGTCCTCGGCAGAAGCGTGCTGATTGAGAGCGGACCAAGTGACGGCGCTACAACCAGCATGGACTACCGCCTTCAACAATTGCTCGAAAGTACAGCGTCCCGGCACGGGCAAGATTATCTGTCCCGACTGGGCTGGCTTAATGAAGCAGCTGCCACTCAACAATCGACTGAACTCGCAGAGCAACTGGCGGTTGCCGCGATATTGCTTGATCTCGACCCGGCGCTGGATATTGCCAATACCCACTTCGCCGGTTTCGATCTATACGCCAGACGCTACTTCAAACAGCATCCGAGCCAGGTTCGAACGGAACTGGAAGCGCATCTGATCAAGCATTTGCACGTCGCTCCCCCACTCGCTCCGTTGGTGGCACAGATGATTCTGGCAGGCATGGCGCCGGAGTACCTTTTTGCAGACTGGCCGTCCAGCCTGCGAATGGGAACACCAGCCTGGGTGATCGCTACTCAGGCGGTGCATCTGGTAGAAGCACTGGCACCCGGTGCCAGCCGCAAAATGACTTATCAACATCTGATGGGATTCAGCCAATCGACGAAATCACTCGCGCCTCTGGCTGCGTTACAAGCTGAGGGCTCGGTGGACCCGGTGGTGACCTGGGCCTGGATGAACGGTGTCATCACGCGAGATGCGCAAGGCGATCTCAGCGCAAAAGAAATCGAACGCGCGATGCGCGAATACGATCAGTACATCGACATGACGCTGAAAGCCGCTGAATGTTTTTCCACACCATTGCCCGACCGAAGACAACTTGCGTTGCAAGAGCTGAAATCGCAGGAGCGCCATTGCGACCCCGATGAACTGCTGGTCAAACATCGCGGCAGTGGTGGTGGCGCCGGTCGTAAAGTGTCAGTGCTGGACCTTTACATGGGCGACGAACTTCACACTCAAGACTGGGATCGCATCAAAGGCACCAGTATCTACAAATCCTTCCCGAACCTGCCCTATCTCTATCCCGTTACCGAGCTTTACGAGTCGGCGACCAACAGTCATTTCGAGTCTGTACTCGAGGGGCTGGCGCGCAATATCCAGATCGCCATTTCTCAGGTACTCCCGGAAGATACAGCGTCCCTCGAATACGGTGCGATCGGGATCTATTGCGTTCAGAATATGAACTACAAACCGGCGAGAGTTACCGGGCGTTATGGTTTCAGTCCGGCGACTTACGTCCCGGGTGAAACCGGGCGCTACGGCGTCATTCTTTGTGTAAAGCACGGTTATGCCGTCAAGTGCTTTGAACTGTTTCCACTCAGGATGGAATGCCGGTACAACCCAAATCTTGAAGCGTTCTTCAAGCCGCTGATAACCGGAAACGGCTACCCGCTCGACACTCGCTTCGCAGACAAGAAAAAATTTGAATTGATCCCCGTCGACCTTCAGGCCTACTTGCAAAACGTGCCACCCAAAACGGGTGTCCTGTCCAGAGTCCACGTCCGCAGGATCGGCGTACTTGAAGCACCTGCCGACCACAGCGACCGGGATAATCAAATACCCTTTTATCGATCCTCACGCATGGAAACACTGGGTAGGCTGGTCGCCAGGCAAAATCCGTACATCACCGAAAAAGAGATTCACCAGTTGGGCCTGCAGCAAACCGCACGAGAAAAGGCGATCGAAAAAACCGACGCTATCTTCAACATTATTCTCAACCTGATCATTCCCTTCAAAGGCTGCGTGGAAGGACTGACTTCAGGGGATCCGAAGAAACACGGCGGTGCCATTTTCGACTGTATTGTCGACGCTGCCGTACTGGCGATGACCATTTTTGCCGCGCCCGTCGCCATCGCTGCCGCTGCCAGCAAAGCTGCGGCCATCGCCGGCAAACTGCTGTCCGCTTCGCGGGTTCTGGCAAAGACGGCCCTCAGCCTGTTCAATCCGTTATCGGGTTTGCCGCAACTGCTCAAGGCGGGTGGCAAACTGATCGGACGAGGGCTGACGAAACTGAGCGGCCATACGCTCTCACTGGCACATCAAGCCAAGCAGCAACTCAGGTTTCTGACCGGTGCCAACAGCTACGACCTGATCAAAGCCATTGAGCACACCGGCTCGGCTACCCAACTTCGAACGTCGCTGGATACCGTCGCTCACGCTCGAGCACTGTTCAAAAATGATCTCATAGAGGATGCGCATCAGGTTCTGCAGAAACTGCATGCAAACGACGCAAAACGATTGAGCAAGATTCCCGAGTCGGAGCTCGCGCACCTGTTGGAAAAGACATTGGGCGACATTGCGCGCCAGTCCGACGCGGCCCAGTCGTTGAAGAAAGTGCTGGATCCACAAGTGGTCGAAAGTCTGATCAGGCAACAGGCGAAAAAATATACGCTGGCTAATCTCCACCAGTTCAGCAATCACAATACACTGCCCGAGTTGTTCGAAACGACGTTGACCATTGAATACAAAAACCTGCAGTTCATGCACAACCACCAGCGCACACTGCTGACCACGGATTTGGGCAAGGCGCCATTCGACAGCCTACTGGATGAACTGAAGTTCAATCCCGCTGGACTGACCGATAACACAGATCGCGCCGCGGCCTGGATTGTTCACGCATCCAGTTCTCGTAACGACGTCGATCGTGTGAAGGACCTTCTGCTCGAATTCAGCCGTAACAACAAGCCACTGAACGATCCGGCGGTATACGCCGAGCTGCACAAACGCATTGCTCCCAAGGATGCCGGCGGCTTGCGCAGTCCAACGGGGGAGGCACGCTATCCTTCCAATGTTTCAGGCGCAGCGTTGCTGGAACAACACGCCAAGGCTCTGGATCCTGCGGGTGAACATTTTTCCAGGCAGATGCTGGGAGCGATGCTCGGTTATCACAGCTTTGTCGATGGCAACGGGCGCACGGCGCGAGCGGTGTATGCGATTGCGGAGCTGCGCAAAAATCGCTTTCATCCTTTAGGTAAAGCGGCTGAAGACGCCCTGAGCGGACTGAACTGATTCAACCTGCAAATACCCGTGGGAGTGATTCCCACGGGGCTTGAGGCGCCAGCAGGTAAATCGCACTCACCGCCAGCAGCGATGCCATCACCCGGTTGAACAAACGCATCCCTGCCGGGTTGCCGAGATAGCCACGCAAAAACGTCCCGGCATACGCCCAGCACCCGACCGACAGATAACAGATCACCAGATACACCGCCGCAAACTGCCACACCAGCCGCGCCTCGCCGTCGGCGACAAACGCGCCCATCCCCGCCACGCAGGCCAGCCAGGCCTTGGGATTGAGCCATTGCATTACTGCGCCGTAGAGCATTGATGGCGCCCTGCCCGATTCTCCCGCATTCAACTGCCCGTCATCCGTTGCCAACTTCCAGGCCATGAACAGCAAAAACGCCACCCCGGCCAGTTGCACCACGCGGGTCAGCGACGGCCACAGTTTCAGTACTTCGTGCAGCCCCAGTCCCATCAACACCAGCAACAGCACAAACCCTAGCGTCGCCCCGGCCACATGCCGCTGGCTCGCGCGAAAGCCGAACTGCGCCCCCGAACTCAACGCCACGATATTCACCGGCCCCGGGGTAATGGACGCGGCCAGGGCAAACGCCGCCATCGATACAATCAGACTCATCGCACACCTGCTTCAAATCTAGGAACAAGGCGCTCACGGTAGCCGGCGCACAGCAGGCGGTATTGAAGGAAATTACCCCCGCTCGCGCAGACCCACTACGCTCTGGCTATGCGATCACTTTTGACCAGGAGGTCTGCCCCTCGATGATTCTGATTCTGTTGCCCTCTGCCGATTACGACCCGACGGAAAGCAGCGTGCCCTGGCAGGCGATGCGCAATGCGGGCATCGAAGTTCGTTTTGCCACGCCGCAAGGCTTGCCTGCCCACGCCGATCCACGGTTGGTGAATATCGGCTTCGGCCTGTTGAGCCCGATGCTGATGACGCGCAAGGCCGATCTGGACAGTTACACGCAGATGATCGAGTCCGAAGCGTTCAAGCAGCCGCTGGCGTATGCCGATGTCGACACGAACCGCTTCGATGGTCTGCTGATCCCCGGCGGGCATGCCAAAGGCATGCGCACGTTGTTGGAATCCACGCAGGCCCAGCAGATCGCCCTGCAATTTTTCAAGTCCGAAAAACCCGTGGCGGCGGTGTGCCACGGCGTGCTGTTGCTGGCCCGGACGCTCGACCCCGACACCGGGCGTTCGGTGTTGTTCGGGCGCAAGGTGACGGCGTTGCTCGCGGCAACCATGGAGTTGCCGGCGTGGCTGATGACAGCTGCGTGGCTGGGGCGCTACTACCGCACCTACAAGCAGACCGTCGAAGCGGAAGTGAAGACCGCGCTGGCCAGCAAAGCCGACTTCCAACGCGGGCCGCTGATCGCCAAGCGCGATTGTGCGCAGAAACTGCAATCAGGATTTGTGGTGCGCGACGGCCAACTGCTGACAGCGCGCTGGCCAGGCGATTGCCATCGATTCGCCGCAGAATGGGTGGCCATGTTGCAGCCACCCGAGCGCTGATCCGCGTTTCAGTCCAGACGCGGCACGGTGAAACGGAACTCACTGCCCTGCCCCGGCTCGCTCTCGGCAACGATCTGCCCGCCATGGGCCTCGACGATGCCTTGCGTGATATACAGGCCCAGCCCGGTGCCGGTCGGATTGCCTTCCTTCACCGTCCAGTAACGGTCGAATACGTGCGGCAGGTGATCCTTGGGAATGCCTTCGCCGCTGTCGCGGACCGTGAAGACGATGTCGTCACCGACCGATTTGGCATACACGTCGACCGTGCCCAGGCGCGGAGTGAATTTGATCGCGTTGCCGACCAGATTCGACAGCACCTGAAACAGTCGCTCGGGGTCGGCATGGATGCTCAGGTCGGGATCGGCCTCGAACGAGATGCTGATGTCCTTGTCCAGCGCCAGCGGCGCGAGCAGCGATTGCGCCTCTTCGAACATCTGCGCGACATCGAGTTTCTGCGGCGAGATGGTGTAGCGCCCGGCGTCGATTTTCGAGGTGTCGAGCAAGTCTTCCAACAGCGTGTTCATGCGCCCGGCGGCTTGTTGCATGGTGTCGATGGCGGTGGAGATGCGCCGCGAGGTGTGCGGCCCGTCGGAGCTGAAAGCCTTCTGCATCATGCCGCACAGCATCGAGATCACGGTCATCGGGTTGCGCAGATCGTGTGAAACCACAGCAACCAATTCATCGCGGGCACGCACCGCCTCCTGCTCCCGGCGCACCTGACGGGCCAGATCATTTTCCAGCGCCGAGCGACGCAAGTCGTTGGCGGCGAACAGATCGCCGTGACTCCACTTGGTGGAAATCCCGGCCATCTCGACCTTCCAGATTTCGAACGAAGTACGCGGCCGCAGGCGCAGGCCGGCGTCGGAGTTTTCCAAATCCAGCGGCTTGCGCGGGTCGCCGCTCCAGTTGATGTTCTCTTTGACTTCGGGGCGGAACCACAGCACGCCGTTGTCCACCGGTTTGGGCAGGCTCATGGCGAGCACGCCGCTGGCAACTTGCTGATAGTGCGCGGCCGGCGGATAGACGCTGGCCAGGTGGTGACTGGCAAACACCGGCTCGCCACGCTCCTGCAACCATTTGTGCAGGGCACGGATCTCTTCCGGCTCCGGGCAGTTGCCGTAACGGTGCAATTGCTTGTCTTCGATGATCGCGATGCCGCCGGCATTGGCCAGCGCCATCAGGACTTGTGGCTGGTTGGCCAAACCATCGAATACGTTCTGTGGCGAATCGATCATTGCTTGATTGAGCAGCGCCAACGCTTCGACTTTTTCTTCCCGTTGACGGCTGACTTCCAGTGCTTCCATCGCGCTGATCTGCAACGACAGCACCTGGCCGATGGTCTGGCACGCGGTGCGCAATTCATGCGGTACATGCAGCGGCTGGCGATTGCCGCAACTGATCAGGCCCCAGAGCTTGTCGCCCTTGAGCAGGGAAATGCTCATCGAGGACAGCACGCCCATGTTCTTCATGTACTGGCAGTGGATCGGCGACACGCTGCGCAGCGTCGCGAAGCTCAGGTCCAGCGGAGTCTGGGTGTCCGGGCGCAACTTGGGCACCAGCGGCACCGGTTGGTAGTCGGCATTCGGGATGATCCGCAGCCAGTTGGTGCGGTACAGCTCGCGGGCCTGCTCGGGGATGTCGGAGGCCGGGAAAAACAGACCGTTGAACACTTCCATCGAGGGGTCGGACGCTTCGGCAATGACTTGGCCGTGGCCCTCTTCCTCAAAACGGTAGATCAATACCCGGTCGTAACCGGTCATGGCCTGGATTTCCTTGACGCTGATGTCGTACAGCGCCTGCAGGCTCTGGGCCTTTTGCAGGCGCGCGAGCATCCGCCCCAGATGGGTCTCGGTGCCGGCGACGTTGCGCGGCTGGAAGTTTTCGACGTGGATTTCCAGCTCCAGAATCAGCACATCCTGATGCCGGTGCACCAAGCCTTCGAACGCCGTGCCATTAAGGCGAAAGTGCAGCGGCGGCGCATCGGACAGGGTCGGTTGTTGCAAGGCCTGGCGAACCTGCGCAGCGTGGGCATCGCCGATCAGGCTTTGCAGGGGCTGGCCGATCAGCTCTTGCGCCGGGCGCGCGAGCAAGGTTTCGACGTTGGCGCTGATCTGGATGATCGAAAGGTCCGGCTCGCTCAGGGTCAGCAGCAAACCGTGCGGCTGGATAGCGCCGGGAAAGCGGATCGGCTCGTCGGCACAGTTGGCCAGCAACTCTTCAAAGGCTTCTTTGTCTTGCGGGGTCATACCAGAACCTCCTGGCTTTCGAGCCAGCGCTCGAAACAGCTGAATGTAGTGTGGGCGGCCGCCACGACGGCTTCACGCTCGTCGGCGTCCATCGGGCGACTGCCCAGGTATTCGATGAAATCGCGCCAGCGCCGGCCGGTGGCAGCGCCGTAGATGTCCAGAAACGCTGCGCCGTTGTCCGCGCCCAGGCTCAACCGCGTGGCGATTTCCCGGCGCAGGATCTGTCCGCCGAGGGTGGCGCCTTCCAGCACGTACAGCACTCCAAGGCAGGCGGCGGCGGAGTCGATGGTGGGCAACTGGCGGCAGACCGGAAAGTCCTTGCCGTTAGCATCCAGCGCTTGCAGATCGCGTTGCAGGGTCGGCGCTTTGAGGCGCGAAACCAGATCGAAATCGGCGGGGATCTCGCCGCTGTCCTGCAATGCGCTTTCCAGTGGCTGATAGAAGCCGTAATAGGCCCGCATCAATCGCTCGAAAGCTTGCAGATCAAGGGTGTCGGAGAAGAAAGGAAGGCGTTTTTCCAGTGCAATGTGCAGTTCGGCCGTGCCGGCGCGCAGGTCCTGCAACACCGGTGGTACATGAACCTCGCGGGCCTTTGCTTGCATGTAGGTCGCTCTTGGTAGGGCCACTTAGGCCGTGCGTGATCAGTGAAACGGGGAGAAACCTTACACGATAATCTCCCTCCCATTCCAACCGGAGGGATCATCTATCCATTCACACCCTCCTCGCCTTGATTATGAGTTCCAACACCCGCTGAAAGTTCGACCTGAAAGATTTGATCGATGATGTATTAAAAAATCACATAACGAGGCACTTCGAATGATACTCATAAAGCACTTACAACAAACAACTCCTGATAGGCTTCTTTGCGCACCTCACCCTTCCCACTAAAGCATATATTTACAACCTCAATAAAAGCAAAGTATCACCATTCAGATCAACCCAATCCAGATAACCAAACTACTCCTTGGAAACCCCGACCTAATAAAGACAACACAGCGAAGCAAAACTCGACACAATGGTGGCTTTTTGATACCTTTCCCAAATTCAAAAGGAGGTTGATGCTCATGATTTTCTGTAAATCAAAGAACCTAGAACACCAAAAAGATATAGTCACACTCGACAAGTCAGATTGGGATGACTACGGCTATCGTACTCAGTTCTATGTAACATATTACGATGAAAACCTAGAAAGACATGATCTAGGCACGATAAAAATAGGTTTTATTGGACAAGCAAATAGCGAACAAACTGCAAATGCGCTTCCTGACAACTTTCCTCATTTAAAAGATAATTATTTCTCACTAGGTCAAAGTTCAGAGTTTTACGAGCGAATCATTGCACTTCCCAAAAGAAAAGGCTTTGAAATCCTTAAAAAACTGCGCGACATCGCATTCAACAAAAGCATTTTTAATTCAGTCATGGAGGAACACGTTCTTTACTCCTCACTGATGCGATTCACCAGCTCAACGACAATAAAAAATCAATTCACTCGAATCCTTGAAGGTGGGGTTACGTATGAGAGCTTTGATTTCAGCTATCAAAAATCACCACAAAGATCAGGCACAAGTACTCGTTTTGATTTTTCAGTAAAAATTGACTCAAAACCACCGACCCACATGCACGTACTCATTGGCAGGAATGGTACAGGGAAAACAAAACTACTTAATAGCATGATTACTAGCTTGGTACATAACAACAATGAGTCAGGTGCTTTTTTTGAGAAGCGCAACACTCACTCACCTCTGATTGGTAGCAATTATTTTAGTGGAGTAATATCCGTATCCTTTAGCGCGTTTGACAAATTCGTCCCCCCGCAAGATCAACCAGATAGCGCCAAAGGGTTACGATATCACCACATAGGATTGAAGCAGATTGTTGATGATGAACTCCAGCCGAAATCTGATAAAACTTTAGAAACCGAGTTACTCGAAGCCATCGAGACATGTTTAAACCAAGAGGACAAGCGCACACTACTATTAGATGCAATAAAAACACTCGAATCAGATGACAATTTTAAACAAATCGGATTAGTAGAACTCATAGAATCCCGTTACGATAGAAAAACAGTTCCAGATTTTAAAAAAATCTATAAAGAAATGAGTTCTGGGCATGCAATCGTACTTCAGTCTTTATCTCGGTTGATCGCCTACATTGAGGAGAAGTCCTTAGTTATGATGGACGAACCCGAAAGCCATCTGCACCCACCACTGCTTTCCGCTTTTACAAGAGCGATTTCCAACATACTTGCCGAACGTAATGCCATTGCTTTAATAGCTACACACTCTCCTGTCATCCTCCAGGAGGTGCCTAAAAATTGCGTGTGGAAGTTATATCGAATCGATGATGAAATTAAAGCCGAGCGCCCTTTAGATGAGACATTTGGTGAAAACCTTGGCGTACTGACAAGCGAAATCTTTAGCTTGGAGGTTTCTGCATCAGGATTTCATAATCTTTTAAGAAAGTCTGTAGAAGACAACAGCAAAACATACAACCAAATAATAGATGAATACAACGACCAAATCGGATTCGAGGGCCGCTCCATACTCAGAAATCTCATTGCTACCAGAGGAAAAGGGGGCAACAGATAATGCGAAGCTTGCCCATTCCAAAACAAGACAACATGTTGGTCTACAGAGACTGCGTGAATGGCATATTCAACGAAGAATTGCGCAGCAGATTCAAAAGTGCGGCGCCTGATATTCAGGTGGCGTATAAGAGTTATCTAACAGAGGCAAAGGCAAACCTACTCCATACAATCAGGGGCAAAAAATACGAGAAGAACGATATAGTCCTTTCTCGCCTTACGAAAGACAATCTGATGAAGTTGTACTCACAATACTTTGTCGGCGAGCAAAAAATAGCAAGAAAACATTACAACGATATCTTCTTTAGCTCACCAAACCAAAAATGCCCTTATTGTGGATTTGGACAAGTATTTACATTAGACCATTATTTATCCAAGGCTTCACACCCTCAGTTTTCTGTTCTGATGCCTAATCTGGTTCCTTCCTGCCGGGATTGCAATGAAGGTTACAAAAGCGATAAAGCCGGAAACTCCGAATCAAAGCAGTTCCTTCATCCTTACTTCGAAAAAGGATACTACTATGAGCAACAATGGCTTTTTGCAGAAGTAAAGTACAGTGTACCTGCCACGATATTTTTCTATGTTTCCTGCCCACTCAACTGGACTGAATCGGCAAAAAGCAGAGTACGCAATCATTTTAAGGAGTTCGGACTGCAAGAGAGATATGCCGTCGAAGCAGCAGAAGAACTTTCAACCTTGAGTTTGCGCCTATCTAGACGACACAAAAATGATAGCCCGGCTCAGATAAGAGAAATATTGGACGAAGCGTTGGAGGCAGAACAAATGAAGCATCAAAACTCATGGAAAACAGCGATGTACTATGCTTTAGTGCAGAGCAAATGGTATCAATGCGAAGGTTACAAACTAGAATAATTGGAGTTAGAAATCAGGTATTTATAAATTTCGACAACAACAGCGATACGTCAGAATTTAGGCGTTATTCGAAGTTTACATTTAAAATCTCTGGCAAATCTGATCAGTGCAGGATTATTGCTATGGATCTCACTACCCTCTCCCTGTTCCTGCCCGCCTGTTTCGCCTTGAACATGGCGCCGGGGCCGAACAACCTGCTGTCGGTCAGCAATGCCACCCGCTACGGCTATCGTCGCGCCTGCGTGGCCGGGATCGGGCGGTTGCTGGCGTTCGCCGGGATGATCGCCCTCGCGGCGGCGGGGCTGGCGGTGGTGCTGCAAACGTCTGAACTGTTGTTCTATGGGATCAAGATTATTGGCGCGGGGTATCTGTTGTATCTGGCGTGGCAGCTGTGGCGAGCCAATCCTGCCGCCGAAGACGCCATTGCGGCGCCGGCGAACGGGCTTCTGGCCCTGGCGCGTCAGGAGTTTCTGGTGGCGGCAGGCAATCCCAAGGCAATCCTGATCTTTACCGCATTCCTGCCGCAATTCGTTGACCCGACCCGCGCCATCACCCCGCAGTTCATGCAGCTGGGCGTGCTGTTCCTGCTGCTGGAATGGATCGCCATCAGCGTCTACGCCTACATGGGTCTGCACATGCGCCGCTGGTTCGCCGAGCCGCGCGGCAAGCGGATCTTCAACCGTTGCTGCGCCGGGCTGCTGTCGGCGGCGGCTTCGGTGTTGCTGATGGCCAAGCGCGCCTAAGCTTCGGACGGGCCTTTGAGTTCGACCTGATTGCCGTCCGGGTCGAAGCAGTACAGCGACAGGCCGTAACCCTCGGCGCCAAAACGGGTGGCGGCTTTTTCGACGGTCAGGCCGCAGGCTTGCAAATGACTGACCAGCGCCGCTTCATCGAACGGCTCGATGCGCAGGCAGAAGTGATCGACATTGCGCCGTTCGCTGCCGGCAGCGGCGCCGCCCTTGCGGCCGATTTCCCCGTCGAGGTCGACCAGATCGATCATCGACGTACCGGCGCGCAGGTGCACCAGACCGAACTTTTCATTGCGCTTGACCACTTCGGCACCGAAAACCCGGTCGTAGAAATCAATGCTGCGTTGCAGATCCGCAACGCGCAGCACGATGTGATCGATGTGTTGAATCGTGAACGGTGGCATACCTTCATTTCCCGAGTTGTAGCGACCCGATCACTGTAGTGCAGCGGCCCGAAAATTCACTGTCGATTTTTCGGTGGAGCCATCGAATAACTGGTTTTATCCTCGGCCCATGAACATACAGACCGCTGTCCTGCCCCCTCACGCCGAAATGGTTCGCGCCATGCTCGAACGCGACACTGCCTATGAAGGCGTGTTCTTCACGGCCGTGAAAACCACCGGGATCTTCTGCCGCCCCAGTTGCACCGCGCGCAAGCCGAAACCGGAAAACGTCGAGTTCTTCGCCCACGCAGACGAGTGCCTGTCCGCCGGTTACCGCGCCTGCTTGCGCTGTAAACCGCTGGACGCCGCGGCCATCGCCCCGGATTGGGTACAGCGGCTGCTCAAAGCCGTCGACGCCGATCCGGAGCTACGCTGGAGCGATGCGCAACTGCTCGCCGAGGGCATCGAGCCGCTGAAGCTGCGGCGCTGGTTCAAGCAGCATTTCGGCATGACCTTCCACGCGTGGCTGCGCACCCGTCGACTCGGCATGGCGCTGGGCGGGATCAAGCAAGGCACGTCCATCGACCACGCCGCGTTCGATTCCGGCTATGAATCCCTCAGCGGTTTTCGCGATGCGTTTCAGAAATCGTTCCGCATCACGCCGGGACGCGCGGCAGCCAGCGAGCCGCTGCTGTTCACTCGCCTGACCACGCCGCTGGGGCCGATGATCGCCATGGCCGAACGCCGTGGACTGGTGCTGCTGGAGTTTCTCGACCGCCCGGCGCTGACCCGGGAAGTCGAAGAACTGCAGAACCGCTACGGCTACGTGGTCGCACCGGGGCACAACGCGCATTTGCAGCAGCTCGAAAACGAGCTGGCGCTGTACTTCGCCGGCAAGCTGAGCGAATTCAGCGTGCCGCTGCACCTGCCCGGCAGCGAGTTTGCCCGGCAGGTCTGGAGCGAACTGCGGCAAATCCCCTACGGCCACACCAGCACGTACGGCACCATCGCCGCACGGCTGGGCAAACCCGGCGCCAGTCGCGCTGTGGGGCTGGCCAACGGGCAGAATCGGCTGTCGATCGTGGTGCCATGCCATCGGGTGATCGGTGCGGACGGCTCGTTGACCGGCTATGGTGGTGGGCAACCGCGCAAGGCGTTTTTGCTCCGGCTGGAAAACGCCGCCGTGCAGCTGACGCAACCACTGGCTTTCTGAACAACCGACAAGAAGGGATCTCGATGAACGCGCTCGACACTCAGTTTCACCAGTTGCACCACGATGGCCTGCTGATCCTGACCAACGTCGCCGACGCCACCGGCGCGCGACTGGTCGAGCAACTGGGTGGCAAAGCGGTCGCCACCAGCAGCGCCGCGGTCGCCTGGGCCCACGGTTACCCGGACGGCAACACTCTGCCGCTCGAGCGTTTGATCAGCAGCGTGGAGTCGATTGCGCGAGTCATCAAAGTGCCGTTGAGCGTGGACATCGAGGCCGGTTACTCCGATGACCTCGGCCGGGTCGCTGAAGTAATCGATGCGGTGATCGCCGCCGGTGCGGTCGGGATCAATATCGAAGACGGCAGCGGCACGCCGGAACTGCTGGTGCGCAAGATCGAAGTCGCGCGACAGGTGGCCGACAAGCGCAATGTGAAGCTTTTCATCAATGCCCGCACCGACGTTTATCTGAAAAGCCTGGTGCCTGCCGAGGATCGCGTCGCCGAAACCCTGCACCGCGCCGCGCTTTATCAGGCAGCCGGGGCCGATGGGTTGTTCGCTGCCGGGGTGACGTCTGCCTACGAAATCGAAGCAATCTGCAAGGGCACAACTTTACCGGTCAACGTTCTGGGCTTCGCTTGCCTGCCCTCTCCCGAAGAACTGATAGCCCTCGGCGTGCGCCGCTTGAGCGCAGGCTCCGGGATCGCCGAGTTCATGTACGGCGCCATGGGTTCGCTGGTGAAAAGCTTTCTCGCCAGCGGCAAGCTCGACACCCATGACCTCAAGGCCTTCACCTATGGCGAAGTCAACGGTCTGCTGAAGTAACTCATGCCCGATCCCTACCAACCGGCCAGCGTGTTTCTGGCCAGCCTCGACGCCGACTGGCAGCGCCACATTGCTGCCATAGGCCCTTGTCTACATCAGCCGCATCCGACGCGCGATCCGTATGAGTCGCTGGTGCGGGCGATTGCCTATCAGCAACTGCACGCCAAGGCGGGCGATGCGATTGTCGGGCGGCTGGTGGGGTTGTTTCCCGGGCAGACGTTTCCGCGTCCCGAGCAGATTCTGGCGACGGACTTCGATCAATTGCGCGGTTGCGGGTTTTCGGCGGGCAAGATTGCGACGATTCAGGGGATTGCCCAGGCGACCCTGGACGGTGTGGTGCCGGATTACTCGAGCGCGCTGGTGATGGAGGACGAAGCGCTGATCGAGCGTCTGGTCAGCCTGCGCGGGGTTGGCCGCTGGACTGTAGAGATGTTGCTGATCTACAGCCTGGAGCGGCCGGATATTCTGCCGGCGGATGACTTTGGCGTGCGCGAGGGCTATCGGCGGTTGAAGGGGCTGGAGGTGCAGCCGACGCGCAAGCAGATGATTGACATCGGATTGGCGTGGAGTCCGTTTCGCACGGTGGCGGCGTGGTACCTGTGGCGTGTGCCTAAGGCGCTCTGACCTTGCCCCATTACCCTGTTCAGTCGGATGTTTCGACAGGCCGGGGTGAGGAGCCGTTCATCTCGCTCCTCCCCAGGGAGTCGGCCGCACGCCGTTTTCTCATGGAAACAGCAGCTTCATGTCCTGTTCCGAATAATTGTACTTGCAGCGCAACTCGGTCCCCGCCGGAATATCGTCCGCGGCGAACAGCGCACTCAGGATATAACGCCGACGTTCGAACCGGGTGCCGATCTGCAGGTCTGCTTCAACCTTGAACCCGATTATGTTCACGTTATAGCCCCCCGCCGCTTGCCTGACTGGCTTGTCGGCGGCGTCATATTCGAAGTTCGTGTTGATCCGCGAAACAATATTGTCACCGATGACCACCAGGGGCTCTTCGATGAACCTTCCCGGTCCGTAATGCAAATAAGTGCCCGCGAGCATGGTGTACGTCTGCTCCTCTGGCCGCAGCAGCCCTGCCCGGCTGATCGTTCCGCCGTAAAGGCCCAGCGCCTCGCCTCTGGTGATTCGCTTGTTCGCGACCACCATAAGCTGGCCGATCAGCGCTTTCTCGCCGGGTACTTTCACGTCGGCACTGGTGAAAGTACGCAGCTCGAGTTTCTCTTCATAGAGCCTGGCAACGTCTTCATAGCCTTCGAACTTGATGTAAGGCTTGATCAGCTCCGAACGATATCGCTCCCCCGTGCGCAAGGTCACCAGCGTTTCCAGTTTGCGAATCCGTACCGGCCTGCCCTGCGGATCGCGCAACGGGTATTTGCCGTTGTTGGTGCGGTCGTACGAAGCCAGACGATTGGCCCGGAACGAATAGCGCACCTCGTGACGCATGGCCGCCAGTTCCTGTTCGGTGTAAGGCTTGATCTGCATTGATTCGGAAGCCAGCTCGAACTCGTCGTCAGAAGCGTCCTGACGACTGCGCCCTTCGTCACCTTCCGGGTGAGGCATTGTCTCGAGGGGCGAGTCGACTTCACTGCGCGGGTCCGGGGTGCGAAAACGGTCAGTGTCAAACTCTTGAAGCGGGTGCCAGCGCCTGCCATCGCTATCGCGCTCCAGAACCGGGCCGGAAGGATTGAGTTCGCTGGCCAGCCTGGCACGGTACAACCCCGTCTGCGGATCGGCACTGACCTGGACGATGGCCTGATCGGGCAATTCGGCGAACTGGCGCCCTTTGAACGTCCTGAAGCCATCGGCATCGATCTCCGTCAGCCGGCCTGCCCCCGGGACGTGGTAGGCCTCCAACGACTGTTGCCCGGAGGCGGGTATTTCAATCGTCGGCTGCGCCTCGTGAACAGTGATCGAAGCCGGAGGACTGACGACCTCTCCAGTGCGGTCATGCGGGGCCCTTGAGCCTCCGGAAAAAGCGGGTGGATCTGGCTGCGTGAAGTGGCCACCGGGGCGAATCGTCGGCCCCGACACCGCGCCATCAGCGGGCGGTTTAAAATGGACATCAACCGGGCCTGCACCCTTGGTTGGCGGTTTGACTGGCATATCCAACTTCCTTGATAAATGGCCGGATCAAATCCTGTGAATCTGAAGCCGGCCGGTGTTCGGCGTCATTGCCGGTTCATCTACATGGCGAAAAAAGGCTACCAGACTCCGACCACACCCACCCACGCACAAACCGCTTCAAATTGATTCCCGGCGCGCTCCGGCCAACAGCGTCTGCGGCCGTTCTGCAGATGTTTCTGCGCCCTGATTGTGTGATCCATCACCACGCCTGCCCTTGCGCCGACGTTCCCAGCACCAGACCGGCGCGGGGTAAAGATACAACTGACGCTCCGGGCGCCCGGGATGTTCTCGTCTAGGCTGAACCGGACGACTTCAGCCCAAACGGAGGCCACTCATGCACCTCGAAGGCTCCTGCCACTGCGGCGCGGTTTCATTCACCCTCGACAGCGCCCACCCCTACCCTTATCAGCGCTGCTACTGCTCGATCTGCCGCAAGACCCAGGGCGGTGGCGGCTATGCGATCAACCTGGGCGGCGACGCGGCCAGCCTCAAGGTGCGCGGGCGCAAACACATCACGATCTACCACGCGAAAATGAAAGACGAAGGCGATGCCCGCGCCCACCGCAGCAGCGCCGAACGGCACTTCTGCTCGTTGTGCGGCAGCGGACTGTGGCTGTTCAGCCCGGAATGGCCGGAGTTGATCCACCCGTTCGCCTCGGCCATCGACACGCCGTTGCCGGTGCCGCCGGAACATACCCACCTGATGCTCGGTTCGAAGGCACCGTGGGTCGAAGTGCAGGCGAGCAAGAAGGATCAACAATTCGAGGTCTATCCCGAAGAGTCCATCGCCCAGTGGCACGAACGGCTGGGACTGAGCCGATAACCGCCTTCACAGTCTTTGACAGTTTCCCGACAAAGCTGCCAAAGATTGCCGGCCGCCCCCTCACTAGCATGGGCGCATCCAATCTTCCCTCGGGTGCCCCATGCCGGTTTCGTTACACACACTTTCGCTGTCCCTGACTTCCCTCTGCCTGCTGCTGCCGGGCGATTCGTTGCGTGCCGAAGACTGGCACGCCACCCTGCGTGCCGGGGCGGCCAGTGCGCCGCGTTACAGCGGCAGTGATGAACGGGTGGTGGCGCCGTTGGTGGGGGTCGAAATCGTCAGCCCTTATGGTGTGTTTCTCGACAGCAGCCGAGGCCTCGGCTGGGGCTTCGACGAAGAGGATTTCGGCCTCAGCGTCTACGTCGGCGCCAGCGACGTGCGCAAGGATCGCAAGACCGGATTCAAAGGCTCGGACGAGCTCAACGGCATGGGTTCGATCAAGTCGCGCCCGGTGATCGGGCTCGACGGGACCTATCACATGGGCCCGATCATTCTCGGCGCGAGTTTCGAGCATGCGCTGGAAAAGGACGATGATGACCACGACACCGGCTCGTCGTGGAACCGCCTCAAGCTGAGCATCAGCGCGCCGTTCTACGAAGGCCGTTACGGCAAGGTTACCGGCGGCCTCAACAGCCAGTTCGGCGACAGCAACTACATGCGCACCTGGTACGGCGTCAGCGACACCCAGGCCTCGCGCAGCCAGTTCCGGGCCTACAACGCCCGGGGTGGCCTGGTCAGTCGCGGTGCGGATCTGACCTGGTCGTTGCCGCTGGATGAGCAATGGAGCGTGTCGACCGTTCTGGCGGTGCAGTACCTGAGCCACGAAGCGGCCGACAGCCCGATTGTCGAGCGCCGGTTGCAGACCTCGTTGGCCGGGCAAGTGGTCTACAGCTTCTGATCGCGCTCAGAACAGCTCGCTGAACGGGATGAAGCGCAGCGGATCACCGACCCGCAAGGTGCTGTTCTCGGGAATTTCCACCAGCCCGTCAGCCCAGGTCGCGCCGAGCAGCACCCCGGAACTCTGGTTCGGATACAGCGCCGCCTGACCGCCCTCCAGACGCACGCGCAGGTATTCGCGACGGCTGCCGGGTTTCGGCCAATCGAAGCCGGCGTTGACCGTGAAGCTCAGCGGCATCACCTCTTCCACGCCTTGAATGCGCAGCAGGTACGGGCGCGCCAGCAGGCCGAAGGTCACCAGCGCCGAGGTCGGATTGCCCGGCAGGCCGATCACCGGCACCGAGCCAAAATGGCCGACCGTCAGCGGTTTACCGGGTTTGATCGCGAGTTTCCACAGCAGCGGTTTGCCGTTGTCGCGCAGCACCTGGCCGAGAAAATCGGCGTCACCGGCAGACACGCCGCCGGTGGTCAGAATCAGATCGGCCGCCACTTGCAACTGCTCAAGCTTGAGTCGGGTCTGCGCCGGGCGATCAGGCAGAATCCCGGCGTCGATCACTTCGCAACCCAGTTCGCGCAACCAGTGGTCGAGCAAGGTGCGGTTGCTGTTGTAGATGCTGCCGGGACGCAGCGGCTGGCCAGGTTCCACCAGCTCATCACCGGTCGACAGCATTGCCACGCGCGGACGACGCACCACCGGCAAATGGGTCATGCCCTGCCCTGCGGCGACGGCCAGTTCGAACGGGCCGAGGCGTTTGCCGGCGCGCAGCAAGGTGTCGCCGACGCGGTTCTCCTGGCCCTGGGGACGGATGTTCTGGCCGACCTTCAGCGGTTGCAGGAAATGTACGCGACCGTCCTCCAGCACTTCGACGTTTTCCTGCATCTCCACGCAATTGGCGCCCATGGGCAACGGCGCACCGGTGAAAATCCGTGCGCAGGTGCCGGACAGCAAGGCGTCCGGCGCCATCCCGGCGTAGACCCGCTGTGACACGCTCAACGGCTGGCGATGCAGGTCGGCGAGGTTCAAGGCATACCCGTCCATGGCGCTGTTCGGCCACGGCGGCAGGTCGAGGGTGGCGACCAGATCGCTGGTCAGCACGCGCCCGCGCGCTTCGTTGAGCGGCACCGATTCGCTGTCCGGCAGGCGTTGTTCATTGGCCATGGCCAGCAGTTGGTCGAGGGCGTCCTCGACCGGCATCAATCCCGGCTTGCTCATCCGCGCGGCCCGCAGGCTTGCACCGGTTTGAGGTGCGGAACGAAGTTGCACGGGCGGTGACGGTTATCCAGTTGTTCGGCGAGGATGCCTTCCCACGCGGTGCGGCAAGCGCCGGTGGAACCCGGCAGGCAGCACACCAGCGTGCCGTTGGACAGGCCGGCCAGCGCGCGGCTTTGTACGGTCGAGGTGCCGATGTCGAGAATCGAGATGGCGCGGAACAGCTCGCCAAAGCCGTCGATCTGCTTGTCCAGCAGGCAAGCCACGGCTTCCGGAGTGCTGTCGCGACCGGTGAAACCGGTGCCACCGGTGATCAGCACCACTTGAATGCCGTCGTCGGCGATCCACTGCGCGACCTGGGCGCGGATCTTGTACAGGTCGTCCTTGAGCAGGTTGCGTTCGCTCAGGGTGTGGCCGGCCTCCAGCAGGCGGCTGACCAGCAACTGGCCGGAGGTGTCGCTGGCGTAATCGCGGGTATCGCTGACCGTCAGCACGGCAATATTCAGGGGAACGAACAAGGCATCCGATTTCACACTCATGGCACTCTCCGGCCGTCGTCAATTCAGTGGGTGACGAGCCTAAGTGCCGCTTGTGAGAGCTGTCTAATCACTCTGGCCAACCACACTATCGACCTGCTCTATCGGTGATTTTTTTCAGCCCCTCGACCACTGTCCGGCCCAATGAAACCGGGCGTCATCGAAATCCTCGATAGGCTCTTAGACACTGCCGATTGGACGAAAAAAACCATCAATGGGATCGTCGTTCCCTGCGCTTTCCGTGCGCTGTACGCATCTGCGTCAATACTCAATCAAAATTCCTTATCGAGCAGGTGCCGTCGTGGACATCAAACAACTCAAGTTCCTGATCGCGCTGGACGAAACCCGCCACTTCGGCCAGGCCGCCGCGCGCTGCCACATCACCCAGCCGACCCTGTCGATGCGCCTGCGCAATCTGGAAGACGAGCTGGATCTGGTGCTGGTCAATCGCGGCCAGCGCTTCGAAGGTTTCACCCAGGCCGGCGAGCGCGTCCTCGCCTGGGCCCGCACGTTGCTGGCCGCTCACGACGGGCTGTTTGCCGAAGCGGCGGCCTGCCGGGGGCAACTGGTGGGTAGCCTGCGCCTGGGGCTGGTGCCGCTGAGCAACTTCAATCCGGTGAATTACATTCAGGGTTTGTCCGGGACTTATCCGGAGCTGAAGTACAGCCTGTCGTCGCTGAGTTCGGACGAGATCATCGAAGGCCTGGGCAACAATCAGCTGGATCTGGGCGTGTGTTATCTGGACCACGTCAACCCGAACTATTTCGAGTTCTTCGAGATTGGCGAAACCCGTGTCGGCCTGCTCTACGACACCCGCCACTTCCATTTCGAAGGCCCGGAAATGAGCTGGGAAGACGCCGCCGAACTGCCGCTGGGGATGATCACCACCGGCATGCACTATCGAAAGTCCATCGACTTGAGTTTCCGCAGTCGCGGGCTGAATCCGCAGCCGATCATGGAAAGCGACTCGACCTATCAATTGCTGCAGGCGATTCACCAAGGCTTCTGCTGCTCAATCATGCCGCTGGACAGCGGGCTGGAAGAGCCGATCGAACATCTGGCTTTCATTAACCTGCCGGATGCCAGCGTGCTCGCGCCGCTGGGGCTGGTGATGCGCAAGACCGAACCGCGCTCGGCGATTGCCGAGAAGTGTTTTGCCGAGGCGCGCAAGATGTTCGGGATCGAGGCGCCTGCCGTTTAACCCTCCCCAAGTTGCCTGAAACGTTGCACTTCGGTGCAACGACTTCAGGTCCGCCTGCGGTCATCGACCAATCCAATCACTGCATCGGAACAAGCGATTGGACGCACTTTTCCCTGCCCCGTAGCCTGAACCCACTTCAGCGCTTCGTGGGACTTTCAAGATGCTGTGCCAAGTTGAACAACTCATCGAACCGGGCGACGCCAACGCCCCCGCGCCACAACCGGCGTCAGTGGCTTATCGCGAATACCTCGACGACGCGCCGGTGTCCCACGCGGCGCTGGCGGCGGAAATCGCCCTGGCCATCAGCTACAACGGCCTGAATCAGGCGGTGATGATGGTCTCGCCAGGCAACATCGAAGACTTCATTCGCGGCTTCAGCCTGAGCAACGCCATCGTCGACCGCCTCGACGATATCCATGACATCCGCCTGACCCATTTCGACCAGGCCTGCCAGGCCGACGTGCAGATTTCCAGCCGTGCGTTCTGGGCCCTGAAGGATCACCGGCGGCAGATGGCAGGCACCAGCGGTTGCGGCCTCTGCGGCGTGGAAGCCCTTGAGCAGGCGCTGCCGCAACTGGAGATCCTGACCCCGACACCCTTGCCACCTTCCGCACATTTCGAGGGGATCCGCCAACGCATCGAGCAGGCCCAGCAACTGGCCCGCAGCAGCGGCGCCCTGCACGCAGCGCTGTACTTCGATGCCGACGGCCAAGCGTTGCTGTGCCGCGAAGACATCGGCCGCCACAACGCCCTCGACAAGCTGATCGGCGCCCTGCAATTCGAAGGTCTCGATGCGCGTCAGGGCTTCGTCGTGGTCACCAGCCGTTGCAGCCTCGAACTGATTCACAAAGCCGTGCGCGCCCGCCTCGGCACCCTCGTCAGCCTGTCTGCCCCCACCGCGCTGACCGTGCGCTGGGCGCTCAAGCACCGCTTGAACCTGATCCACGTCCCGCACCGCAACGCCCCGCGAATCTACAGCCCGATCCAGGAGCCCACCGCATGAGCAACACCCTCACCCACCTCGACGATCAGGGTCGCGCCAACATGGTCGACGTCAGCGACAAAGCCGCCACCCGCCGCGAAGCCACCGCGCAAGCCTGGGTGCAGATGCGTCCGGAAACCCTGCAAATGATCCAGTCCAACGGCCACCCCAAGGGCGATGTGTTCGCCGTGGCGCGGATCGCCGGGATTCAGGCGGCCAAGCGCACCCATGAGTTGATTCCACTGTGTCATGCGCTGCTGCTCAGCTCGATCCACGTCGAGCTCAAAGCCTGCGAACCGGACCGCGTACAGATCACCAGCACCTGCCGCCTCACCGGCCAGACCGGCGTCGAACTCGAGGCCCTGACCGCCGCCAGCGTCGCCGCACTGACCATCTACGACATGTGCAAGGCGGTGGACCGGGCGATGGTCATCGGCGACATCCGCCTGCTGAGCAAACAGGGCGGCCGCTCCGGCCACTTTCAATGGGAGAACCCGCAATGATTCTGATCAACTACTTCGCCAGCTACCGTGACCGGCTCAATCTGGGCGGTGAAAAGATCCCGGCCAGCGACACCCTCGCTTGTGTCGAGGATGTACGACAGATGCTGATGCAGCGCGGCGATGTCTGGCGTGAAGTGCTCGGCGCCGGCAACCTGATGTGCGCGGTGAATCAGGAGCTGTGTCAGCCGGATCAGACGATCGAGGATTTCGACGAGATTGCGTTTTTCCCGCCAGTTACGGGGGGTTGAGGCATGGGTGTTCGAGTCCAGCGTAAAGGCTTCGATGCCGGTCAGTTGATTTCCGACCTGCATGCGCGCAATCCACGGGTGGGCGCGGTGGTTAATTTCATTGGTTATGTGCGGGATCTGAACGTCGGGCAGTCGGTGACCGAGCTGTCTCTGGAGCATTATCCGGGCATGACCGAAAAGGCCTTGGAGCAGATCGCCGAACAGGCCCGCGAGCGGTGGCCGCTATTGGCGGTGGAGATTGTGCATCGGGTCGGTGCGTTGTCGGTGACCGAACCGATCGTGTTCGTTGGCGTCAGCAGCAAGCATCGGCATGCGGCGTTCGAGGCCTGTGCGTTCATCATGGATGTGCTGAAAACGCGTGCGCCGTTCTGGAAGCGTGAGACTACCCAGGAGGGTTCGCAATGGGTCGAGGCTCGGGAGAGTGATCAGAATGCGGCGTTTCGCTGGAGTCTGGCGCATGCCTGAAGACCGAAAGCCCTCACCCTGGCCCTCTCCCAGAGGGAGAGGGAACCGACCCGGGGATATTGCAGTACTACGCCGACCTGAACCTATAGCGTTGAATCCGGATGCCAGCAGTTTCGAATCCATAATCGACTCGGACTTTCAGGTCGATGTTTGACGCAAGACACCTCGGTCGGCCCCTCTCCCTCCGGGAGAGGGCTGGGGTGAGGGCTGCAATCTCGATACCACTCCTTAACAAAAGCCTGATTAGATAGCCGCTCCACCACAACTCAACTCGGGAGCCACACTTGAGCCAAACGCCAAAAGACTTGCCCCGTCCTCAACCCATCACCCTGCGCCAGGCCTGGCCGTTCTGGCTCAAACTCGGCTGCATCGGCTTCGGCGGCCCCGCCGGGCAGATCGCGATCATGCATCAGGAACTGGTGGAGCGCCGGCGCTGGATCTCGGAGCGACGTTTCCTGCATGCGCTCAACTACTGCATGTTGCTGCCAGGCCCCGAGGCCCAACAACTGGCGACTTACATCGGCTGGCTGCTGCACCGAACCCCTGGCGGCATATTGGCCGGAGTGCTGTTTGTATTGCCTTCGCTGCTGATTCTGATCGCTCTGTCGTGGGTCTACATCGCGCTCGGCGATGTGCCGGCGGTAGCCGGGGTGTTTTACGGAATCAAACCGGCGGTGACCGCGATTGTGTTGCACGCGGCCCATCGCATCGGTTCGCGAGCGTTGAAGAACAGTTGGTTATGGGCGATCGCCGGGGCAGCGTTCGTGGCGATTTTTGCCTTCAACCTGCCGTTCCCGCTGATCGTGCTCGGCGCGGCATTGATCGGTTATTTCGGCGGACGCTGGGCGCCGCAGCGGTTCAGCAACGGCGGCCATCGCGGCGGCGAAAAATCCTTCGGCCCGGCGCTGATCGATGACGACACACCGCCACCCGAACATGCGCGGTTCAACCTGCCGAGGCTGCTGCGTCTGGTGCTGATCGGTGCGCTGCTGTGGTGCCTGCCGATGGCGTTGCTGACCGCGTTGTTCGGCTGGGACGGCACCTTCACGCAGATGGGCTGGTTCTTCACCAAAGCGGCGCTGCTGACATTCGGCGGTGCTTATGCCGTGCTGCCCTACGTGTATCAGGGCGCGGTCGGACATTACGGCTGGCTGACGCCAACGCAGATGATCGACGGCCTGGCCCTGGGCGAAACCACGCCGGGGCCGCTGATCATGGTCGTGGCGTTTGTCGGGTTCGTCGGCGCTTACGTGCAACCGACGTTCGGTCCGGAACACGCGTTCGCCGCCGGCGCGCTGGCCGCGACGCTGGTGACCTGGTTCACCTTCCTGCCTTCGTTCCTGTTCATCCTCGCCGGCGGGCCATTGGTGGAGTCGACCCACAACGAATTGAAGTTCACCGCGCCGCTGACCGCGATCACGGCGGCGGTGGTCGGGGTGATCCTCAATCTGGCGTGTTTCTTTGCTTACCACGTGTTCTGGCCCGCCGGTTTTACCGGTCAGCCCGATGTGTTCTCGATCGTGCTGGCCCTCATGGCCGCCCTCGCCCTGTTCTTTTTCAAGCGCGGCGTGATCGAGGTGTTGATCGTTTGCGCCCTCGTCGGGCTGGGGTTTTACCTGCTGCGCTGAACCGGGGTGCACGCCAACGCCTGCGGAAACAGGCGTTTACTTATCCGGGGATTCCCCCTTACTATCCAGCCACACCGGCATGGCGGGACGCTCCCGCCGCCGACGTTTTCCGCCAACGGAAACACGCGTCATGAGCACGTCACTCCAACAATCAGAATCGTTGAACGTCTCTGCACTGCGCGCCCTTCTTCACAGGGGCCGCGCATGAATCGCATCGTCAATCTCCCCATGGCCCTGAGCCGTTCCAAGCTGCGTCACTCCGCACGCCCGCCGGATATCTGCCTGCCCGTCTGATCGCGCCGGTAAAAATCGCGACAGCTCCCCCTCTTTTTTCGATATCCCTGCCAGGACGCCCGCGCCTTTTGCCGAGCTGCGTCCGGCCCGAATCTGCGCGCCTGTGCGGCGCCATCGTGAGTGATTGATTATGAAATTCGCAGCCATTGAAGACGCCCGTCATTTTCTCGAGCAGAACCCCGACATCGACATGATCGAGCTGTTCATCCTCGACGCCAACGGCGTGCCGCGCGGCAAGCTGTTACACCGCGAAGAACTGCTCGCCGTGTACGAAAGCGGTCGCCCGCTGCCGAGCACCATCCTCGGTCTGACTGTGCATGGCGAAGACGTGGAAAACTCAGGCCTGGTGTGGGACGTCGGCGACATCGACTGCCGCGCCTACCCGCTGGAAGGCAGTCTGGTGCGCCTGCCGTGGCGGCAGATTCCGACTGCGGCGGTGCAGGTCAGCATGCACCCGGAACAAGGCATGCCGGCGAGCATTGCCGACCCGCGTCACCTGTTGATCAAGGTCATCGACCGCCTGAAAGCCGAGGGCTACCACCCGGTGATGGCCTGCGAGCTGGAGTTCTATCTGCTCGACGCCAAACGCGATCACAACGGTCGTCCGCAACCGGCGCTGGATGCCGACGGTGGGCGACCGCGACACACGCAGGTCTACGGTTTGCGTGAGCTGGAGCAGATCGAACCGTTCCTTGCCGACCTCTACAGCGCCTGCAAACTGCACGGCATTCCGGCGCGTACGGCGATCTCGGAATACGCGCCGGGCCAGGTGGAAATCACCCTCGAACACGGCGATGCGCTGGAGGCGATGGACCAGGCCGTGCGCTACAAACGGCTGGTCAAAGCCGTGGCGCACAAGCACGGGATGCAGGCGACGTTCATGGCCAAGCCGTTCGATCATCTGGCGGGTACCGGCATGCACATGCACGTCAGCCTTGCCGATGCCGAGGGGCGCAATCTGTTTGCCTCCGAAGACCCGGCCGGCACGCCGCTGTTGCGCACGGCGATTGGCGGGATGCTCGCCTCCCTGCTCGATTCGCTGCTGCTGTTCTGCCCGAACGCCAACTCCTACCGCCGTTTCCAGGCCAACAGCTACGCACCGCTGGCACCGACCTGGGGCGTCGACAACCGCACCGTCAGCCTGCGCGTGCCCGGCGGCCCGGCCAACACCCGACACATCGAACACCGCATCTGCGGCGCCGATGCCAACCCCTATCTGGCAGCGGCAGCGATCCTGGCGGGCATTCATCGCGGGATAAAAGAAGACATCGATCCGGGTGAACCGGTGGAAGGCAACGGTTACGCGCAGGCGAAAGAATTGCTGCCGACCGACTGGCTGACCTCGCTTACGGCGCTGGAGAATTCGGTGTGGGCGCGGGATGCGCTGGGGCAGGAGTTTCTCGGGGTGTATCTGGCAGTGAAACGTGCGGAATACCGGCAGTTCATGGCCGAAGTGGGCGAGCAGGACTGGCGCTGGTACCTCACAGAGGCCTGATCTTTCACAACTCCCCCTGTGGGAGCGGGCTTGCCCGCGAAGGCGTCGTCACATCCAACACTTCAGGTGACTGACACATCGCTTTCGCGAGCAAGCCCGCTACCACAGGGTCCGTGCACCGACTTCCGAATCTGGACACTGAAATGACTCAACGCAGCAATTCCTACTACACCGCGACCCTCAACCGCGACACCGACTACCCGACCCTGCAAGGCCGGCACAAGGTCGATGTGGTGATCATCGGCGGAGGCTTCACCGGCGTCGCCACCGCCGTCGAACTGGCCGAAAAAGGCCTGAAAGTCGCCATCGTCGAAAGCCACAAGATCGGCTGGGGCGCCACCGGGCGCAATGGTGGGCAGGTCACCGGCAGCCTGTCCGGCGACGGCGCGATGCGCAAACAGATGCGCAATACATTGGGCGATGAGGTCGATGATTTCATCTGGCACCTGCGCTGGCGCGGCCACGAAATCATCAAGCAACGGGTCGAGAAATACACGATCGATTGCGACCTCAAGCACGGCCACTTGCACGCCGCCTACAAGCCGAGCCACATGGCCGGTTTGCGCAGCGACTACGACGAAGCCGTGCGCCGAGGCATGGGCGATGAGGTCAGTCTGCTCGACCGCAGCCAGGTGCGCGATCTGCTGCAAAGTGAGCTCTACCACGGCGCCATCAAGAACACCCGCAACATGCACCTGCACCCACTCAACCTGTGCATCGGCGAAGCGCGGGCGGCGCAAAGCCTCGGCGCGCAGATCTTCGAAAACAGCGAAGTGCTGGAGATCATTCACGGCGACAGCCCTGGCGTGCGCACCGCCCACGGCCGGATCGACGCCAATCAGGTGCTGCTGGCGGGCGACGTCTACCACAAACTCGAGCCGGGCCAGCTCAAGGGCAAGATCTTCCCGGCCATGGGCGGCATCGTCACCACCGAACCATTGGGCGATCTGGCCAAACAGATCAACCCTGAAGACCTCGCCGTCTACGACTGCCGCTTCGTCCTTGATTACTACCGCCTCACCGCCGACGGGCGCCTGCTGTTCGGCGGCGGCGCCAACTACAGCGGCAAGGACTCACGAGACATCGCCGGCGAACTGCGGCCGTGCATCGAACAGACTTTCCCGGCGCTCAAAGGGGTGAAGATCGATTACCAGTGGAGCTGCGCGATGGGCATCGTCATCAACCGCATCCCGCAACTGGGCAAGCTTTCGGACAACGTCTGGTATTGCCAGGGTTACTCCGGCCACGGCATCGCCACGACCCACATCATGGGCGAGATCATGAGCCGGGCGATCACCGGGCAGATGCAGCAGTTCGACACGTTTGCCGCGTGCTCGCACATTCGCGTGCCGATGGGCGATCTGCTGGGGAATCCGATGTTGGCGGCGGGCATGTGGTACTACCAGATGCTGGAAAAACTGCGCTGATCGAACAGGCCCCATCGCCAGTGATGGGGCCTTTTTTGCCGCAAAACCTCAGTCAGGCAACTGCTCCACCTCAATCCCCAACCGCCGGTAGTCCTCAATATTCCCCGACGCCACATGCCGCTCGGTGATCAGCGTGTGCAAGCGCTCGCACGGCGCCACCACAAACGGCTCCACCGCACCGAGCTTGTCCGCCGTGGTCACGGCAATCACCCGCGCCGCACAGTCGAGCAGCGCCTGCTTGACCGGCACTTCATCGAAATGCAGCGAGGTGATGCCCACCTCCGGATGAATCGCACAGACGCCGGTGATCGCCAGATCCGCCTTGATCCCCGACAGCAGCCGCAGCGCCTCGTGACCGCCAGCAGACAGGGTTTTCGGATTCAACTGCCCGCCCGCCAGAATCACTTTGATGCCCGGATATTCGGACAACGCAATTGCCGTCATCGGTGAGGCCGTGACCGCCGTGAGGCTGATGTCCCTGGGCAACGAGCGCGCCACCTGCAACGAGGTGGAACCCGAGTCGAACATCACCGTCTGCCCGTTCCGCACCTGCTGCGCCGCCAACTGCGCCAGACGAATCTTCACCTCGTCGATCTCGTCCAGCCGCGTGAAGTAGTCCTTGCCGGTGTCCTTGGGCCTCGGCAGTGCGCCGCCGTGCACCCGCTGCACCAGTCCGGCGTTGTCCAGCTCGGCCAGATCGCGGCGGATGGTGTCTTCGGACACCGCAAAATGCTGGCTCAACTCGGACGCCATGACCTTGCCGTCACGTTCGAGGATCAGAAGGATTTTCTGCCGGCGCAGGGAGGGAAGCTCGGAAGCGGAATGATCGTGCATGGTTTTGCCTGTTTGTGCTTTTAATTGCAGGTTTGCGCGAGCTTAGCCAAGCAAACCGGCAAACACAACGCCGGTATCAATGGCTTCGATCATTGGAATCACGAAGCCGAATTTTTTCTTTTGACCCGCCCCCGGCAGAATGGCCCCACTTTCAAAAGGACCAGGATGAACCCCCCATGAACCTCAATTTCGCTTTCGCCTGCATGGTCGTCGTGTCGTTTGCCATCGCGCTTGGGCATGCCTGATCAAAATCAAGACTTAGTTGGCGATCATTCCGCCACCACCCGCGCCTTGCGCACGAACAGCGCATGCACCTTGTCCCAGAAATTGCCGCCCAGCACGAAGAAGCTGCCGATGAACATCAAGTCGCCCAGCGCCTGCAACTGCCAGAGATTGGGCCGCACGCCCGGGAAGAAGTTATCGAAATATGGTTCCAGGAAGGACGACAGCAGCGGCAGGCAGAACATCACCACGCCGATCTTGTGGCGCAGCGGGCTGACTTCAGCCACCGGAGTCGGAATCACGCCGGAAATGTAGTGGCCGATCGTGCGCTTGAGTTCGGCGAACCCGGCCTTGCCCATCACCGCGATCACCAGCAGCAACAGCACTTTATTGCTGATGAACAGCACCCCGGTCAGCGCCGCGACTTTCGAGCCCGGCACGTCGAGGGCGGCGGCAATCGGCACCATCAGCCACGAACCGAGCATCAGGCAGATGATTGCCACGCCAACCTTGAAACGCCAGCTGGCGCTGGTGGGGGCAAGCGGTTCTTGAGCAGTGTCCATGGCTTCCTACCTTTTTATCCGGGGCGGGGTTCGGTGGCGTTCGCCTGAAAAAGCGTAGCAGCTGATTGCTTCGAACAACCCGCAATCTGCGGTCTATGCTCCAGTGACATTTCCCGCTGGGGCCTCCCGGTATGCCTGCAACGCCAGCCCTGCTGATCCGTCCCGGCCACCTGCTGCTGCTCGGTGCGCTGAGCCTTGGCGGCTGCCTGCGGCTGGGCCCGGATTTCCAGCCGCCGGCCGAGGCCTGGAGCAAGCAGTGGCAAAGTCCGGCGCTCGAGCAGGCCAGCGAGCGCGGCGCGGTACCGGATCTGCGTCAGTGGTGGCAGGTGTTTGCCGATCCGGTGCTGGACCGATTGATCAGCGACGCCGAAGCCCGCAACAGCAGCCTGAAAATCGCCGGCCTGCGGGTCCTCGAAGCCCGCGCGCAACTGGGCATCGCCGACAGCGGTCGCTACCCGCAGCTGCAACAGGCCAGCGCCGACAGCCTGTACATCGACCGCCGTCAGTCCGGCGGCAACAACCCGCAGGACTTGCACTTCTGGCAGCACAGCGCCGCATTCGATGTCGGCTGGGAACTGGATTTCTGGGGTCGCTTCAGCCGCGCCATCGAATCCGCCGACGCCAGCTACTTCGCCGCCCAGGCCAACTACGAAGACGCCCTCGTGCTGCTGCGCGCTCAAGTGGCCGACACCTACTTTGCCCTGCGCACCACCGAAGCCCGGCTGCGGGTCGCACGGGAAAATGCCGCCCAGCAAAAGCGTAACTTCGAGATCACCGAAAAACTCTTTCGCAGCGGCCAGACCGCCGAACTCGACCTGCAACAGGCCAGGACCCAATACCTCGGCACCCTCAGCAGCATTCCGGCGTTCGAAGATCAATTGCTGCGCACCCGCAATGCGCTGGCGGTGCTGGTCGGCCAGCCGCCCGGTGGCGCGGCGTTCCTGGCCGAACAACCGGGGCTGATTCCGTTGGTGGATCGCGCCGTGTTGCAGGATGTCCCGGCCAACCTGCTGCTGCGCCGTCCCGATGTGCGCGCGGCGGAGCTGAACGTGGCCGCGCAATCGGCGCTGGTCGGCGTGGCGGAAACCGATCTGTATCCCTCGCTGACCCTGCTGGGCAGCATTGTCTGGTCCAGCGACACCCTCGGCGCCACCCCGCGCAGCTTCGACCTGATCGGCGGCCCGAGCCTGCGCTGGAACCTGTTCGACTACGGCCGCATCCACAACAACATCCGCGTGCAGGATGCGCGCTTGCAGCAACTGATCGAGGCCTATCGCGACAAAGTCCGCCAGGCTGCCCGCGAAGCCGACGACGCCGCCAGCGGCCTGACCAAAGCGCTGGAACGCGAGCGCATTCTCGGCGAGGCCGAAGGTGCAGCGCGGCGTTCGCTGGTGCTGGCCAACACCCAATACCGCGAAGGCTATTCAGACTTTCAGCGGGTGCTCGATGCCCAGCGTGCGTTGCTGGAGCTTCAGGACAACTATCTGGTCAGCCGCAGCAACGCCGTGAGCAATCTGATCGCCCTGTACCGCGCCGTTGGCGGTGGCTGGCAAAGCGCCGGGCCGCAGATTGATTCAGCAACCCGCCAGCAGATGCAACAACGCACCGACTGGGGCGATCTGCTGAGCGCCCCGCCGCCGCAACCGACCTATCCGATTCCCTCGCAGGTAGACCGCCATGAGTGATGAAGCGCCGCCGGATCCGGCGAAAAAAGGCATCCGCTGGGTGCTGCTGGTGATTGTGCTGAGCCTAGTCTGGTATCTGCTGGCCGACCGTTTTACGCCCTACACCCAACAGGCGCGGGTCGGCGCATTCGTGATCCCGGTGGCAGCGGAAGTCGCGGGCCGGGTGATCAAGGTCAACGTGCGCAACAATCAGGACGTGCAGGCCGGCGACATCCTTTTCGAGCTCGATCCACAGCCGCTGCAAATTGCTGTCGACCGGGCCCGCGCCGATCTGGAAAACACCCGGCGCACGGTCGGCGCCAGCACCGCGGGCATCGCTTCGGCACAGGCGTCGTTGCGGGCCGCGCAAGCCAATGAACTCAAAACGCGCCAGGACAATCGACGGCTGGAAGGCTTGTACAAAGAAGATCCGGGCACGGTTTCGGTTCGGCTGCTGGAAGTGTCCCGGGCCAACCACGAGGCCGCTGTCAGCCAGGTCGCCGCCGCCCGGGCCGAAGTGCTGCGCGCGCAGGAGCAGGAAGGCGGCAACACCGACACCAACGCCAAACTGCTCAGCGCCGCCGCCACGCTGGCCAAGGCCGAACTGGATCTGGCCAACACCCGCATTGGTGCGCGTTCGGCGGGCCTGATCACCGACTTGCGCACCGACGTCGGCCAGTTCGCCGCTGCCGGCAGCCCGGTGATGACGCTGATCACGATCCAGGACGTGTGGGTCAGCGCCGATCTCACCGAAAACAACCTCGGCCGGATCAAGCCCGGCACGCCGGTGTCGATCATCCTCGACGCCCTGCCCGGCGAAGTGCTCGACGGCCGGGTGCGCAGCGTCGGTTACGGGGTCAGCGTCGGCCAGACGCCGCCGCCCGGCACCCTGCCGACGATCCAGAACAGCCGCGACTGGCTGCGTCCGGCCCAGCGTTTTCCGGTGATCATCGAGTTCAGCGAAGAGGCGAAAAGGCGCCTGTTCGAGAGTCGTTCGATTCGCGCCGGTGGGCAGGCGGAAGTCATGGCGTTTCCCAGCGAAGGCAATCTGCTCAATCCGTTGGGCCGGATGTTTGTCTGGCTGATGAGCTGGCTGAGCTATGCCTACTGAGCGGCCTATTGAGCGCAGCGTCCCGGCGCAACGTGCCTTGCGCCTGGCCTGCGGCACCGCGTTGTGCACCGCCGCCAGTTACGGCCTCGCCTTGCCGCTGTCGTTTCTGTCGCCGGTGCTCGCGGTGTTGCTGCTGGCCAGCATGCCCCGACCGTTGCCGGTGAAAATGGCGCTGGTGCTGACGTTGGTCGCCGCGTTCACCACCAGTATCGGGCTGTTGCTGGTGCCGTTGCTGCGTTATTACCCGGTGTGCGGCGTGCTGCTGATCGGTGTCGGTCTGTTTCTGGTGTTCACCTACGGTTTGCGCGGCGGCAACGTGCTGATCATGACGTTTCTGGTGATCGGCATGACCATGATTTCCGCCGCCGGTTTCGCCTCATTCGAGCTGGCCATGGCGGTGATCGGCGCGCTGGTCAAAGGCCTGTTGCTGGCCGTCGTCATCGTCGGCCTGAGCCACGTCCTGTTCCCGGAACCGGCCAACAGCCCCGCGCCACCACCCGCTCCCGCCCTGCCCGCCGAAGACGTGCCTCGCGTAGCGATGCGCGCAACATTGATCGTGCTGCCGACCTTTCTGCTGGTGCTGATCGACCCGGCCAGCTACCTGCCGATCATCCTCAAAGCCGTCAGCCTCGGCCAGCAGAGCACCACCACCCGCACCCACCACGCCGGGCGCGAATTGCTCGGCTCGACCTTATTGGGCGGGCTGCTGGCGGTGTTGTTCTGGTGTGCGTTGAGCCTGTTCGTGCACCTGTGGATGTTCTTTCTGTGGATGCTGCTGTTCGGGCTGTTGGTGGCGCGCAAACTCTATCGGCTGCACCCGACGCAGCTCGCGCCAGGGTTCTGGCTCAATACGCTGATCACCATGATCATCCTGCTCGGCCAGTCTGTTGAGGACAGCGCGGCGGGCAAGGACGTCTACACCGCCTTCGCGGTGCGCATGGGCTTGTTCATTCTGGTGACGCTCTACAGCGGCGTAATGATGCACCTGCTCGTCGCGCACCGGGAAAACCGTCAGGGCGTGACCTGATAACCCCGCCCTTGCAGGCAACCGGTGTAGGCGCTTGAACTGGCTGAAGCATCGGTCCGCCGCTGCTCGCGTCGATCCTGCCGCTGCCGCGCACCGCCGACTACCGCACCGGCGGCAGCCGTCTCTTTGGCTCGGTTCTGGCGGTAATCCTGCTTGCGATCATCGTCCACGGCTTCATAGAACTCGTCGTGCTGACGACCGCGCACTTCAGCGGCAGTAGCGCCGGCCGCCGCACCCGCGGCAGCGCCCTTCAGCCGACCACCGGCCTGGGGTGTCGACGTGGTTGAGGTGGATGCGATGGAATGACAATCGTTGATATCGATCTGGGTTTGCTGGGAAGTCTGGCCCTTGAGCGGGACGACGGATTCAGCGCTGGCCTGTGTGGCGCATATGGCAGCAAGTAAAAGCAGGATGGACCTTTTGCGGATCATGATTACCTCCGACGGCGCTCGGGTTAGCTGTAATGCGGGGTAATCAAGGAGTGTAGTTCAGTGCCTAGTCAAAATTCCCCCAGCCTGACGTTCACCCGTAAAGAGAGGGTCAGTCTGGGGGTAATTCAAGCTATAGAGCAAATATGGTTCAAAGATGTCAGCATCAATACTTTCACATCAACTTTCAGATACTTACTTCTCCAATTTAATTTCGAAATTTATTTCACGCGCGTAAGCAGGATCCATATCACTTCCATCGGGCCGACCGCCTTCGGCTTTTGCATTTATTAGCTTCCCTGTGATCTTGCCTTCGTGTGGTTCCATTTCAGCGATTCGCATGATGCCTTCGCTTATCCTGCCGCCGCTGATCATCAACTCTCCACCCTCCACCAGCAACGCACTAAAACCGCCTGAGCCAACGTTGTAATCAGTACCCGGTTTAAAATCAAAGTGCCTAAAATCCAGGCGAAACACCCAACCCTTCTCATCCTGAGTTGGCCCAAACCCCCAAAAATATCTTTGACCTTCAATCGTATGATAGCCATCGAATGCAATTTTTTTTATTGGTTCAAAATCGCTATTCGCGAGTGCAATTTTGAATTCCGCGACCAACTTCCCTACCTCTACACGGTCAACAGGGATAATTTCATCAACGCTGATTTTATGCATGATTAGCCACCTTCAGATTTTTTATAAAGACCCTTTCGGCTACACAATCTATACAATTAAACCAATAAACTCCCCTGTCAATTTTGACAGTATGGAAGAACAGTTCGATATATAGATCAGCGTTTTAAGACACAAAATCAATCAAGATCCTAATCGGCTGTGTTCCTCTCCCGCCGAGCCTGCACCAACAACGCCGGCGCAAAATGCAGCACCACCATTCGCGCCAGATGGTGAGTCAGGATAAACACCACATTCAGTCCGCCGGCGAACGCGACGATTGCGATGGTTTCGATTGCTCCTGGCATGTACGCGAGCCACAGCGACAACGCATCGCTGCCCAGCAATCGTGCCGCCGCCAATGCAAAAACCGCCGCGACCAGAATCATCAAACCCACCGACACCAACGCCGTGCGGCCATGACGTCCCAGTTCCGCGAGGCCCAAGCCCTGGAATCGGGAGCCGATCCGCACACCCAGAATCAGCGCCGCCAGATTCAAACTCCAGTCCGGCATATGAAAACCCTGCAGCCATCCCGATTTCACGAACACGGCGGTGATGATGATTGCCGTCAACATGAACGGCGCCGGCACGCCAACGGCCAGCAGCAAACGCCCGACCACCACGCTTAAACCGATCACTGCCAGCACGGTCAACGCCATGCCCGTCGACAGCGGATCGACCTCGACCGCCGCAACCGGTGCCGTTCCGGGAATCAGCAAACTCACCAGCACCGTGATCAGCAGCAGGCGCATCAAGTGCACGATGATCACCTTGCTCGACGCCTGATGCGATTCCAGCAAATCAAACACCGCCGCCAGCGCCCCCGGATACACCGCCAGCAACGCATCCGTGCGATTCCACCCTGCCCCGCGCGACAGCCACCAAGCAGCCAGCGCGACCTGCACTGCCAGACACAGCAACAACATGCCAAGGCTCGGCAACATCGTCGAAACAGTCGCGCTGTCCCACGCTTCGAACATCAACCCGGTAGCGATGCCCAGCGTGACCTGTATGTAGCCCAGACCATAGGGCGTCGCTGGCGCGAATTTGAATTTGGTGACGACCAGTGCCGTCACAAGAATCGAGCCCAACAGCAAACCGTGGGGCACGCCTTCGAACTGCAACAGCGCGCCGAAGCCGGCAGCAATCAACAAACACAGAATGGATTTCATGGTCGCCTTCCTGGCTATTCAAGGTGCTTTTCAGTTAAGTCAGGCGCGCAACCGTCCAATCGCCCGCCGATATTTTTCGATCCGCTCCAGATCCTCCCAACTCGGCGAGGCAATCCGCGACAGGTCGCTGTTCTCTTCCAGATCCGCCAGCTTCACCAGCCGTCCGATCGGGTTCTGCGCCGCGCGCTCGACGAAGTCCTCGTAGGATTCGCCGGGCACTTTGGTCACCGACTCGATGGCTGACAACACTTCTTCGCTGAAGCCTTCCTTGCGCAAATCATCCAGGCTGATGCCGCAATCTTCGACCACATCGTGCAGCACCGCGACGATGCGTTCTTCCAGGCTGCTCATGCGCAACATGACCTTCAGCGGATGCAAAATATACGGCGCACCACCCTTGTCCACCTGCCCCGCGTGGGCCGTGGCGGCAATCGCGATGGCGCGTTCCAGAGTCTGGGTCATGGAGGTTTCCTCGGTCAGACGCCGTACCGGCCGCCAATATAGAAGTGGCGCTTGAACCAGCGCCCGATCGCCTGCAAACGCCCGGCTGGCTGCGCCGGCTCGGCGTAGCGCTGGAGGATCAGCGAGACCAGATCAGCCTGACTCTCCCCCGAATGCGCGTCCATCAATTCGACCACCCACGCACATCCGGCCTTCTTCAAATGCTCACGCCATTCACCGGGCCAGCCATCCAGCTCATCCAGCGCCAACCACCGCGCACCACCCTGCTCGACATGCCCGCCGCCAATCGATTGCTCGAAGCAGAACGGCGTCGCCGGGCGGGACAGGTCGATGCTGAAGATGTAGATGTCCTGGGTTTGGTGCTGCGGCGTGGGGGCGTTGTTGCGGCTGCCGATGTGAATCATGCGCGGTTCCGTCCGTGGGAGAGGCGTTACAACTTGTTTCGCAGTCTACGTCGTGGTGCCAATGGGGGGAACCTTTGGCGATGAGCCGGGGTGTGGCAAGTGAAAAATTTGACTGGGTAGTCCGGGGATTTCGTTTCAGTCGGCCACAAAAAAGGGACACCGTTGGGTGTCCCTTTTTGCGTTTGGATTCAGGTTGATGGATCAGCGTTTCATGGCTTCACACTGGTTGCGCAGATCCCCGTCACCGATGCTCGCACAGCTGCTGCCCTGCATCGCTTCACAGAAGGAGCGTTTGTCACGATCCTGGATACTCGCGCATGAACCGCCTTTCTCCCCTTCGCAAGCGGTGCGCAGATCGTAATTATCGATCGAGGCACAACTACTGCCTTTCTTGGCGTCGCAATAGGCGCGCTGGTCACGATCCTGGATACCAGCGCATGAACCACCCTTCTCCGCTTGGCAGGCCGTGCGCAAATCGTAATTGTCGATGGAATAACAGCTGCTGCCTTCCTCCATGGCCTGGCAATAATTGCGTTTGTCTGGGTCAGTGATGCTGGCACAACTGGCGGAAACGTAACCGCTGAACAGCAACAACATCGCAAGAATCAGTTTCATCTCACACATCCCTGGGGTTGCCGGGAAACAGCCTGGCACTGGTTGATCCGTTCGAAATGAGCGTCGCGACACGCCATCAAATTGACATCGCTTTTCAGGAAAGTTCCGGGGCGGGGATGAGGACTGGATTTTGGGATCTGAAAACTTCGTAGGAAATGACCGCGCGTGGTGAGGGAGCTTGGTCTCGATGGGATGCGAAGCAGGCCGAGATTCGATGAGTCATTTTCCCTGACACTCCGTAACCCTTGATTTACAACGGCTGCGCGGCGGAACGGGAGTCAACTCTCTGACCAGACATGGCTATTTTGCGTCCTACAGGCTGATTGCGACGGTGGGAATCGGTGCCTAGAGTGGGTCTGTCGCTGAACGAATTTGGCGATAGGGTTTCGCAGCCCTGACGATACGTGTAGTAACCTGACGCCCCCAAAACGGTGACGGTCGCAATAGCGTCCGACAACCACTCAATGGTGGCTGTGTGTGGGAGATCTTCGGGTCTGCCGGGTTCCTCGTATCCTCGGTCTGCGAACCCGCACATGGCTACCACCCTTCGACTCGCAGCGAGCGGCAGTAGCTCTTCTCACGGATACGAGGAAGCTTTACTTATGCCGATGGATAAACCGCTCCGCAATTACGCGAATATGTCCCACCCCGCCACTGAGCAGCCCGTCCTGTTCGTGGATACCGACGCGCCACTGAATGACCTCCACGCCTGCGCTAGTGAGCGCCTCAATGCTGTCCTCAAATACCTCGACCTAATTGCCTGCGCTCAACTCCCCGACCACGCAGAGCACGACATCAATACCGTCACTACAATCGCCAGAATCTTGGTTCAGGACGTGAGTGACGTGTTTCGGGTGATAGAGAAGCGGGAGATTTGACGCCCTAAGTTAGGACTCGCTACGTTTCAGCAACAGAGATCATGCTTCTTTTGCGAATTAGCTCAAGGGCCGACTCCCGATACAGCTCAGAAACCACCCCTGTGTTTCTCAGAAGCGGCTATGGAATTCACGATTTCAATTTGATAGCTTCAACACCAGCCATTGGCCATCAGCAGTTCGGCAAGCAGAAAAACGCCGAGTATTTAGTGACTCGCGGCTGTGATTTTTCTAACGAAACCTTCAAAAAGTAAGGAAGGAAATATGACAGACAGAAGACCTATTAACCCTAACGTCACGGTTCCTAAACCTGGCGGCGGGGAGCAACCTCGCTCCAGAAATAGTGATGGCCAAATCCGCGACAAACGCAGTGATGCGGGCAAGCCAAAGAAAAAATAAACTTAAAGGTGACAGATTCATAAAGAAGATCTGTCACCTTTCTTCCGTAGATCATAAATACTCCAGTTAGAAGGAGCTCTAGGCATTAGATGAGAAAAGTAATACCAAATGCCGAATGGTACAAAAGCAAAAGTGCAGACGGCAACGTCGCTAGTGCATGCCCTTATGCCAACGCACATAAATGCCCGAGATATTATTCAAGCTTATATTTGCTTGGAAAAACAAAAGTCACGACTTCCATTGCAGAAGATAAAATAAAAGCACTTGACGAATTCTGGGAAAAATCTGAAATACTACCAATCATCGCAGAAGACGACAGCAGCATTTTTGGTAGCGATGGAAAGAAATCATATATAAATTTTTGCCCGGAAATAGCTTTTTCATATCTAGGGTATTATGCAAACAACCTGATTAGCTACGCAGATGAAATAGATCAAGATATTGGCCAGCGAATTGCAGAGAAAGAAAATCTAGATAACAACTGGCGGCACTACTGGAGCAGCGTATCAGCCTGCCACTATTTAGAATGCACAGCTTTCAATCAAACAGAGATATTTAATAAAAAAAATGCAACCACACTTGAAAAGCTAGCACACCAAAACATTATCAAGCTTATTGAAAGAATGGAGCTATGCCTCGAAAACAGCGACCCAACGGGAACACTACATGCAGCAGCAAACATTTTGGAAACCATGGCAAAAGACCTTCTTGGAGTTCCGAGCATACAAAACCAGACACTAGGAAGCTTTATAAGTAAATATGAAAATGAATCAAAACTCCCGCCCATCCTAAAAAGCGTCGCAAAGGAGATTTACAATTTAAGAAACAGCACCCCACTGAGCGGGCACGGCAGCATTGCCCAACCAGACATAACACTACATGACGCAATTATAATTTCGGCAAGTACAAAATTTATTGTTGAGGTCGAATACCGGCTAAAAAAAACCTAGGAAGCAACCTATGAAAGTAGCCCCCCCTGTGATTTCTTTTGCAAGGAAAAAAATCAAATACGTAATAATCAGAAGCAAAAACTTCGTCAAAAATTCGCCGGCGTATTCGCACTAATAATCTCCGCCTCATCCGCCCCGACATTCTGGAACTTGTGCGGCAGCGTCGTTGGAAAATAATACCCATCCCCCGCACTCAACACACTCACCGACCCATCCACCGTCAACTCCACAGTCCCACGCGTCACCAACCCAAGCTCCTCACCTTCCGAGGACAGACTCACACAAATAGATCTGCACCTTTTCTGCATTTCTCTAACAAATCACTCGAGTTTTTTTTCGCATACATATGTGAAATGCGCCAATTTATAATCTGTAATTTCATTCATCATAACCTTGCAGTCTTTACCCTTGAAGCTCTCAGAAACAACGCTACCCGGGTACATATTCCACAATTTATTATTCACAAGAACGCTTGCAGAATCATTCAGATACAAAGAAGTAACAGAAACTACCATATCCAGTCCTGAAATTTTCTTAGATGCGTGCTCTGCAATAGAAAACTCGGAAGCATCACTATACAAACTGGACAAAAAATCACTTTTTTTCTTTAGGTCACTCTTCGCGACCTCAACTTGGCCTTGTAAATCTAATACTTTTCGGTCGTGCTCAGCTCTGACTCTATCCATTTCCAGATTTTTTTCCGAAAGGTCCGATCGGGCCTGACTTAACTCGACCTTCAATTTTTCATAATCAAAAATAGTTGATAGTTTTTGATCAAGATGGGCAGAAGCAGCGTCTATTCTCTTTATCGTCTCAGGCAGCGTCCATTTGTCAGCTTTCTCATAGCCCTCAACAATGGATGTTAATTCCGCAAGCCTATCATTTCGCATATTCCAGGTAGCTGTCGCAACAGCACAAACCAAAGCAAAACCACCCACCGTCACTTGTGTAAAGCTGAACTGCATTGACTATTCCCTTAATCAAAAAAAATTATGGCGACCAACAACCTTTAAAAATTCGCCGGCGTATTCGCACTAATAATCTCCGCCTCATCCGCTCCAATATTCCGGAACTTATGCGGCAGTGTCGTCGGAAAGTAATACCCATCCCCCGCACTCAACACGCTCACCTGCCCATCCACCGTCAACTCCACGGTGCCGCGCGTCACCAACCCGCACTCTTCACCTTCCGCGTGAACAATCGGCTCTTCCCCGGAACTCGCGCCCGGTGCGTATTGCTCGCGCAGCAAGCGCATCTGGCGGCTGGGGACCGAGGCGCCGATCAGCAGCAGGCGCAGGCCGTGGCGGCCGAGGTCGGGTTGTTCGTTGGCGCGGAAGACGTATTGGTGTTCGCGGGGGGGCTGGTCGAAGGTGAAGAAGTCGGCCAGGGACATCGGGATGCCTTCGAGCAGCTTTTTCAGTGAGCTGACGGAAGGACTGACACGATTCTGTTCGATCAGGGAGATGGTGGCATTGGTCACGCCGCTACGCCGGGCCAGCTCGCGCTGGGAGAGTTTGTAGCTTTCGCGTACTAGTTTGAGTCGAGAACCCGTATCCATGACAGCCTTATGTGAGAACGACTTAAGGGCGATGGGGGTGGGTGGCGGGTGCCGCGCAAGGCGCGCGGATCACGTTGCTCCCGTGTCCCGGAACCGTGAAAGGCGGCTATTAAATCACGTTTGTCGGTGTTGCTCAGCAGGTTCGATAGACGGCACATGAAAAAGCCGGCGACGCCCTTTTTGGGGCAGCCGCCGGGGAGGTAACTCAGATGCCGAAACGGTCGCGCAGCGAGTAGTACACGGCGCCGAGGGCGGTCAGCGGCGCGGAGAAGGTGCGGCCGCCGAGCATCGGCATGTGTGGCAGGGAGGCGAAGGCGTCGAAGCGTTCGGCGTCGCCGCGGATCATTTCCGAGATCAGTTTGCCGGCCAGGTGCGAGCAGGTGACGCCGTGGCCGCTGTAGCCCTGCATGTAGTAGGCGTTTTTTTCGATGCGGCCGAATTGCGGCATGCGTGACATGGTCAGCAGGAAGTTGCCGGTCCAGCGGTAGTCGATTTTCACGTCCTTGAGCTGCGGGAAGGTCTTGAGGATCTTCGGGCGGATCAGGGTTTCGATGTCGTCCGGTTCACGGGCGCCGTAAACCACGCCGCCGCCGTAGAGCAGACGGTTGTCGGCGGTGAGGCGGTAGTAGTCGAGCAGGTAGTTGCAGTCTTCGACGCAGTAGTTGTTGGTGATCAGGCTGCGGGCCTGTTTTTCGGTCAACGGTTCGGTGACGCAGATCTGCGAGCCGCACGGCATGCTCTTGGCCGTCACGCGATTGTCGAGGCCTTGCGGCAGATAGGCGTTGCCGGCGATCAGCAGGTACTTGGCGCGGACCTGGCCTTTGGCGGTGCGCACGACGTTGGGCTCGCCGTATTTGATTTCCACGGCAGCGGACTGCTCGTAGATCTTGCCGCCCAGACGCACGATGGCCGCGGCTTCACCGAGGGCCAGGTTCAGCGGGTGAATGTGGCCGCCCTGCATGTCCAGCAGACCGCCGACGTAGGCGTCGGAACCGACTTCGCGACGGATGTCCGCAGCGTCGAGCATCTTCAGGTTTTTATTGCCGTAACGTTCCCAGCTGCGTTTTTGTTCGGCCAGGCCGTTCAATTGTTTCTTGTTCATCGCTGCGAAGATGCCGCCCGGGCGGTAGTCGCATTTGATGTCGTATTCCTTGATGCGCGAACGAATGATGTCGGCGCCTTCGAAGATCATGCTGCCGAGGATTTCCGCGGTCTTGTCGCCGTAGCGCTCTTCGATCACGTCGACGTCACGGCTGTAGGAGTTGACCAGTTGGCCACCGTTGCGACCGCTGGCGCCGTAGCCGACTTTCGCCGCTTCCAGCACCGTCACCTTGTAGCCGGCTTCGCTCAGGAACAGCGCCGAGGACAGGCCGGTGTAGCCGGCGCCGATGATGCAGACATCGCACTCCACCGAATCTTCAAGCGTCGGGAAGTCGATGACTTCGTTGCGGGTGGCGGCGTAATAACTGTTGACGTGTTGTTGTTTCATTATTGTTCTCCGAGGAACGCCGGAAAAACCGGCGTCCACCGTTGTAAATAGAATTAGAGCTTGATCCAGGTCGCTTTCAGCTCGGTGTACTTGTCGAACGCGTGCAGCGATTTGTCGCGACCGTTGCCCGACTGCTTGAAGCCACCGAACGGCGCGGTCATGTCACCGCCGTCGTACTGGTTGACCCACACGCTGCCGGCGCGCAGGCCACGGGCGAAGGTGTGAGCCTTGCTCAGGTTGCTGGTCCAGACCCCGGCAGCGAGGCCAAAGATGCTGTCGTTGGCGATGTGCAGTGCTTCTTCAACGGTGTCGAAGGTGATCAGCGACAGCACCGGGCCGAAGATTTCTTCCTTGGCGATGGTCATGGCGTTGGTCACGCCGTCGAAAATCGTCGGCTCGATGTAAGTGCCGCCGGTTTCCTCGAGGGTGCGTCGGCCGCCGGCGATCAGTTCGGCGCCCTGCTCGCGGCCGATGCTGATGTAGCGCAGCACGTTGTCCAGTTGACGCTGATCGACCACGGCGCCGACGGTGGTCGCCGGATCCAGGGCGTGCCCCGGTTTCCACGCTTGCAGCGCTTCCACCAGCAGCGGGATGAATTGCTCGCGGATCGAACGCTCCACCAGCAGGCGCGAGCCGGCGGTGCAGACTTCGCCCTGGTTGAACGCAATGGCGCCGGCCGCCGCTTGTGCTGCCGCGCGCAAGTCCGGTGCGTCGGCAAACACCACGTTCGGGCTCTTGCCCCCGGCTTCGAGCCAGACGCGTTTCATGTTGCTTTGGCCGGCATAAATCATCAGTTGCTTGGCAATCGCGGTGGAGCCGGTGAAGGCCAGCACATCGACGTCCATGTGCAGCGCCAGCGCCTTGCCGACGGTGTGACCGAAGCCTGGCAGGACGTTGAACACGCCTTTCGGAATGCCGGCATCCAGCGCCAGTTGCGCGATGCGGATCGCGGTCAGCGGGGATTTTTCCGAAGGCTTGAGGATGAACGAGTTACCTGCCGCCAGCGCCGGGGCGAATTTCCAGCTGGCCATGATCAGCGGGAAGTTCCACGGCACGATCGCAGCAACTACGCCGGACGGCTCGCGAGTGACCAGACCGAGTTGATCGTGCGGGGTGGCGGCGACTTCGTCGTAGATCTTGTCGATCGCTTCGGCGCTCCAGCGGATCGCGTTGGCGGTCGCCGGGATGTCGATGCTCATCGAGTCGCTGATCGGTTTGCCCATGTCGAGGGTTTCGAGCAGCGCCAGTTCTTCCTGGTGTTGCAGGATCAGGTCGGCGAAGCGGATCAGGATGCGTTTGCGTTCGGCCGGGGCCTTGTTCGCCCACACGCCGGAATTGAAGGATTGGCGCGCGGCTTCGACGGCGAGGTTGGCGTCGGCTTCATCGGTGCTGGCGACGGAGGCCAGGAAACGGCCGTCGACGGGGCTCAGGCATTCGAAGGTTTCGCCGCTGATGGCCGGGCGGTATTCGCCGTTGATGAAGGCACGGGATTCGAGGGTCAGGGACTGGAAGCGTTGTTCCCAGTCGTTGCGGGTCGTTGTCATGGTGGTGGCTCGACGCGGGGGAATTTGGGGGTGTCTGGTGTGTGTGTGTTCGGCTTGAGATGGCTGCCCTCACCCTAGCCCTCTCCCGGGGGGAGAGGGGACCGACCGGGGGATGCTGGAGAGCTCCGCCGACCTGAAACATCTCTTCCGAATCCATAATCGACTGGATCGGTCAGGTCGCCGGAAATCCCGAGACAACTCGGTCAGTCCCCTCTCCCTCCGGGCGGTCCGACGTATCGGGAGGGTTAGGGTGAGGGGCTTTTAAAGGCCTCACACCGTATGCAGATACCAGTTGTACTCAAGGTCAGAGATCGAGTTTTCGAACTCGGCCAGCTCGCTTTCCTTGCACGCGACGAACACGTCGATGTACATCGGGTCGATGTAGCGGGCCATGACTTCGCTGTCGTCCAGCTCACGCAGGGCGTCGCGCAGGTTGTTCGGCAGGCTCTGTTCGTTCTGCTCGTAGCTGTTGCCTTCAACCGGGGCGCCCGGCTCGATTTCGTTGGTCAGGCCGTGGTGGATACCGGCCAGCACCGAAGCCATGAGCAGGTACGGGTTGGCGTCGGCACCGGCGACACGGTGCTCGATGCGCACGGCATCCGGCGAACCGGTCGGCACACGGACAGCCACGGTACGGTTGTCGATGCCCCAGCTCGGCGAGTTCGGCACGTAGAACTGTGCGCCGAAGCGGCGGTACGAGTTGACGTTCGGGCACAGGAAAGCCATTTGCGCAGGCAGGGTCTCCAGCACACCGCCGATCGCGTGGCGTAGCGCGGCGTTCTGCTCGGGATCCTCGCTGGCGAAGATGTTGTTGCCTTCTTTGTCCAGGATCGAAATGTGCACGTGCAGACCGTTGCCCGCCTGGCCCGGATACGGCTTGGCCATGAAGGTGGTGTCCATCTCGTGGTCGTAGGCGATGTTCTTCACCAGACGCTTGAGCAGGACGGCGTAGTCGCACGCCTTGATCGGGTCGGACACGTGGTGCAGGTTGACTTCGAATTGCGCCGGGGCGCTTTCCTTGACGATGGCGTCGGCAGGAATGCCCTGCTCCTTCGCGCCTTCGAGGATGTCTTGCAGGCAGTCGACGTACTCGTCGAGGTCGTCGATCAGGTAGACCTGGGTCGACACCGGACGCTTGCCGGAGACTGGCGAACGCGGCGATTGCGGACGGCCGTTCACGTTATCCTGGTCGATCAGGTAGAACTCGAGTTCGAACGCGGCGCAGATAGTCAGGCCCAGTGCGTCGAACTTGCGCACCACGTTGGCCAGCACTTCACGCGGGTCGGCAAAGAACGGCTCGCCTTCCAGTTCGTGCATGGTCATCAGCAGTTGCGCGGTCGGACGCTTCTGCCAGGGCTCGATGCTCAGGGTGCCGGGGATCGGGTAGCAGATGCGGTCGGCGTCGCCGATGTCCAGGCCCAGGCCGGTGCTTTCCACCGTGGAGCCATTGATGTCGAGGGCAAAGAGCGAGGCCGGCAGGTTGATGCCTTTCTCGTAAACCTTGTGAAGACTGGTGCGCTCGATGCGCTTGCCGCGCACCACACCGTTCATGTCTGCAATCAGAAGGTCGACGTACAAAACCTCAGGATGTTTCTTAAGGAATGCGTTTGCTTCGTTGAGTTGAACGGCACGCAGAGGGACCGACATGATGCACCTATTTAGCTGTTAATTATTATGTTCACTGCTGTTTCGCTGAGCCAGTCAACCCGAACGGCAAAGTGAAGTCAATAGCGAACACAGGGCCGCCCAGCGTTTATTTTTCGGGCTTTTTTTAACACTCTCGTGCCAATACAGGCGCCAGAGCCCCGGTCTTGATAAAGATTTGATGAGCGGCGTTTAGAATTTTTTACATGGGAGTTGTTAATTAAAATCAACGAGGCTAAGCTCCGGAAAAGCTCGTTCAAGTGTCAAACTTCGAGGTGAATAAAAATGGCATTCAAGCCATTGATCGGCGTTACTGCGTGCGTCAAACAGATTGGCCTGCACCCCTATCACATCAGCGGCGACAAGTACGTTCGCGCTGTCAGCGTTGCGGCGCTGGGGTTGCCCGTCGTCATTCCTTCCCTTGGCCAACTGACTGAAATCGAAGACCTGCTGGGTCAGCTCGACGGTCTGTTGCTGACCGGCTCGCCGTCCAACGTGGAGCCTTTCCACTATCAGGGCCCGGACAGCGCTCCCGGCACGGACCACGATCCGGCGCGGGATGCCACTACCCTTCCTCTATTGCGTGCAGCCATCGCGGCGGGCGTTCCGGTACTCGGCATCTGCCGCGGTTTCCAGGAAATGAACGTGGCGTTTGGCGGCAGCCTGCACCAGAAGGTGCATGAGCTGCCGGGCATGCTCGATCACCGCGAAGCCGACAGCCCGGACGTCGCCGTGCAATACGCCCCGGCCCACGCCGTGAAGGTATTGCCGGGTGGTGTGTTCGAAGCGCTGGAGCTGCCGGGTGAATTCCAGGTCAACTCGATTCACAGTCAGGGCATCGACCGCCTCGCTCCCGGCCTGCGCGCCGAAGCCGTGGCGCCGGATGGCCTGATCGAGGCGGTCTCGGTGGAGCACAGCCCGACCTTCGCCCTCGGCGTGCAATGGCACCCGGAATGGCAGGTGCTGGACAACCCGAACTACCTGCGGATTTTCCAGGCATTCGGCGAGGCTTGCCGCCAGCGTGCGGCGCGACGCAACCAGCGCTGACGCCACCCAAAGATTGCAAAACCATTTACTGCCCCCGCGGGGTCGGCGGTTGCGCGCTTGCGCATCCGTCATCCGCGATCAGCAACACACCGCGAAAACAAAAAGCACCACCCGGCAGCCAGGACGGCGGCGCCGAACAACCCGCACGGTGCGGGTCTGCAATCCACTCTTAAGCCAGGCCGCGTTGGCCCGGCGACTGAAACCTGTTGGGAGTTTCACATGGCAAACGCCTCCAGCACTTACAGGAAGGCTCTTGAAGGTCATCAGCAACCGAAAAAGGTTCTGGTGAAAGTCGATCGAGTCACCAAGAAGTTCGACGAAACCACGGCGGTGGACGATGTGTCCCTGGAGATCCATCAGGGCGAAATCTTCGCCCTGCTCGGCGGCTCCGGCTCGGGCAAATCGACCCTGCTGCGCATGCTCGCCGGTTTCGAACGGCCGACTGAAGGACGCATTCTGCTCGACGGTGTCGACATCACCGACATGCCGCCGTACGAGCGGCCGATCAACATGATGTTCCAGTCCTACGCCCTGTTCCCGCACATGACTGTTGCGCAGAACATCGCCTTCGGCCTCAAGCAGGACCGTTTGCCGGCCAGCGAAATTGACGCCCGCGTCGAAGAAATGCTGCGCCTCGTCCACATGACCCAATATGCCAAACGCCGCCCGCATCAGCTGTCCGGCGGCCAGCGTCAGCGCGTGGCCCTCGCCCGCTCGCTGGCCAAGCGTCCGAAGCTGTTGCTGCTCGACGAACCGATGGGCGCGCTGGATAAAAAGCTGCGCTCGCAAATGCAGCTGGAACTGGTTGAGATTATCGAACGCGTCGGCGTGACTTGCGTGATGGTGACCCATGACCAGGAAGAGGCCATGACCATGGCCGAGCGCATCGCGATCATGCACCTGGGCTGGATCGCCCAGATCGGCAGCCCGGTCGACATCTATGAAGCGCCGGTCAGCCGCATGGTCTGCGAATTCATCGGCAACGTGAACGCCTTCGACGGCACCGTGGTCGAGGACCTTGAAGGTCACGCGATCATCCACAGCCCGGACTTGCAGCAGAAGATCTACGTCGGTCATGGCGTCAGCACTTCGGTGCAGGACAAGTCGATCACCTACGCGATCCGTCCGGAAAAAATGCTCGTCAGCACGATCAAGCCGGAGACCCGCTACAACTGGTCCGAAGGCAAGGTGCATGACATCGCCTACCTCGGCGGCCACTCGGTGTTCTACGTCGAGTTGCCGAGCGGCAAGATCGTCCAGTCGTTCATGGCCAACGCCGAACGCCGTGGCGCGCGGCCGACCTGGGACGACAAGGTCTACGTCTGGTGGGAAGACGACAGCGGCGTGGTACTGCGCTCATGAGAACCTTCAATCAGCAATTCCTGCGTCTGGTGCCCAGCGGGCGAAAGTTCGTCATCGGCATCCCGTTCATCTGGCTGTTCCTGTTCTTCATGCTGCCGTTCTTCCTGGTGATGAAGATCAGTTTCTCGGAAGCCGCGCTGTCGATCCCGCCGTACTCGGAGATCTACACCTACGCCGAACAGAAATTCCAGCTGCTGCTGAACATCGGCAACTACACCCTGCTCGGCGAAGACGAGCTGTACCTGTCGGCCTACCTCGGGTCGTTGAAGGTGGCGCTGCTCAGTACGCTGATGTGCCTGGTGATCGGTTTCCCGATGGCCTACGCGATCACCAAGACCGGCAAGGAAACGCAAAACGTCCTGCTGCTGTTGATCATGATGCCGACCTGGACCGCGATCCTGATCCGCGTGTATGCGTGGATGGGCATCCTCAGCAACAACGGTCTGCTCAACGCGTTCCTGATGTGGACCGGGCTCACCGATCACCCGATCGAGATCCTCAACACCAACACGGCCGTGTATATCGGCGTGGTCTACGCCTACCTGCCTTTCATGGTGCTGCCGCTCTACGCCAACCTGGTGAAGCACGACGGAAGCCTGCTGGAAGCCGCGCAGGATCTGGGTTCGAGCAACTTCAACAACTTCTGGAAAATCACCGTGCCGCTGGCCAAGAACGGCATCATCGCCGGCTGCATGCTGGTGTTCATTCCGGTGGTGGGCGAGTTCGTGATTCCGGAACTGCTGGGCGGCCCGGAGACCCTGATGATCGGTCGCGTGCTGTGGCAAGAGTTCTTCAATAACCGCGACTGGCCGGTGGCGTCCGCGCTGGCGGTGGTGATGCTGTTGATCCTGATTGTGCCGATTCTGCTGTTCAACCGCAGCCAGGCCAAAGAGATGGAGGCACGGGGATGAAACGCTTCGGTTTTGCAAAGTTCATGTTGATCTTCGGCCTGACGTTCATTTATCTGCCGATGCTGATTCTGGTGATCTACTCGTTCAACGCCTCGAAACTGGTGACGGTCTGGGGTGGCTGGTCGGTGAAGTGGTACGTCGGCCTGCTCGACAACACCCAACTGATGGGCTCGGTGGTGCGCTCGCTGGAAATCGCCTGCTACACCGCGATTGCCGCCGTGGCGCTGGGCACCCTCGCCGCTTTCGTGCTGACCCGCGTAACGCGCTTCAAGGGTCGTACGCTGTTCGGTGGTCTGGTCACCGCGCCGCTGGTGATGCCTGAGGTGATCACCGGTCTGTCGCTGTTGCTGCTGTTCGTGGCGATGGCGCAACTGATCGGCTGGCCGCAGGAGCGTGGCATCGTCACGATCTGGATCGCCCACACCACGTTTTGTGCCGCTTATGTGGCGGTGGTAGTCTCCGCCCGCTTGCGCGAGCTGGACCTGTCGATCGAAGAAGCGGCGATGGATCTGGGCGCGAAACCGTTCAAGGTGTTTTTCCTGATCACCATCCCGATGATCGCGCCGTCGCTGGCGGCGGGCGGCATGATGTCGTTCGCCCTGTCGCTGGATGACCTGGTGCTGGCGAGCTTCGTCTCGGGCCCGGGTTCGACGACCCTGCCGATGGAAGTCTTCTCGGCCGTGCGTCTGGGCGTTAAGCCCGAGATCAACGCCGTGGCCAGCCTGATTCTGCTGGCAGTGTCGCTGGTGACCTTCCTGGTCTGGTACTTCGGCCGCAAGGCAGAAGCCAACCGCAAGCGGGCGATTCAGGAAGCCATGGATCAGACCGCCAACGAATCGTGGCAGCAACCTCAACGAGTGGCAGCGACGGCCTAGGGCCGTCGCGTTTTACGGCTTTGCGCTTTGGCTTAAAAGCTTTTGAATAAAAAGAATGGAGTTTCACCGATGAAAATGTTTGGCAGGACTCTGCTGACACTGTCCTTATTGGGCGCAATCGCCACGGGCGCCCAGGCCAACGACAAGGTGCTGCGCGTTTACAACTGGTCGGATTACATCGCCCCGGACACCGTCAAGAAGTTCGAGGACGAGACCGGCATCCGCGTGACCTACGATGTGTTCGACAGCAACGAAACCCTTGAGGCACGTCTGCTCGCGGGCAAATCCGGCTACGACATCGTGGTGCCGTCCAACAGTTTCCTGGCCAAGCAGATCAAGGCCGGGGTCTACCAGACTCTGGATAAATCGAAGCTGCCAAACTGGAAAAACCTCAACCCGGTGCTGCTGAAAAACGCCTCCGCCAGTGATCCAGACAACGCCCACGCGTTCCCGTACATGTGGGGCTCGATCGGCATCGGCTTCAACCCGGACAAGGTCAAGGAAGTGCTCGGCAAGAATGCGCCGACCAATTCCTGGGATCTGCTGTTCAAACCGGAGAATGCCGAGAAGCTGAAGGCCTGCGGCATCAGTTTCCTCGACTCGCCGACCGAAATGCTCCCGGCCGCCCTGCACTACCTGGGTTATCCGGTGAACGACAAGGACGTGAAGCACATCGCCGAAGCCGAAGCGCTGTTCATGAAAATCCGGCCGTCGGTGGCGTATTTCCATTCGTCGAAGTACATCTCCGATCTGGCCAACGGCAACATCTGCGTAGCCGTCGGCTACTCGGGTGACGTGTTGCAGGCCAAGGCCCGCGCGGTGGAATCGGGCAACAAGGTCGAGATCGACTACAGCATTCCCAAGGAAGGCGCCGGCAGTTTCTATGACATGGTCGCCATCCCGCGCGATGCCGCCAACGTCGAGAACGCCTACCTGTTCATGAACTTCCTGATGCGCCCGGACATCATCGCCGAAGTCACCAACAGCATCGGCTACAGCAACGCCAACGAAGCCGCGACGCCGCTGGTGGACGAAGCGATCCGCAACGACCCGGGCTCGTACCCGCCGCAAGCGGTGATGGCCACGCTGTATGCGGTGCCGGATCAGCCGATTGCCACGCAACGGATCATGACCCGGGGCTGGACCCGCGTGAAACTCGGCAAGTAATGGCACCACCGATGATCGTTCCCACGCTCTGCGTGGGAATGCCTCAAGGGACGCTCCGCGTTCCAGCTCCGGAAGGGACGCGGAGCGTCCCGGGCTGCATTCCCACGCGGAGCGTGGGAACGATCAGACAGTCAGCGATCAGTCTAGAAAGTTTCCGTTCACGCAGCGCCTTACCACCGCTGCCCCCTGCTCTGAACGGCCTCACCTGGCTCTCCTCGGTTCAGGTGAATTCAGGCGCCCTCGGGCGCCTTTTTTTGTGAGCTCAGATCAGTGGCCAATCGGCCAGCGAGCGGTAGCGGCCCTTGTGGGATTCGAACAGCGCAAAGCGTTCAGCGCGCAGGAAGAACTCCGGCGGCGTGGCGGATTCCGGTTCCGGCGCGCGATAGTCCCGGGCCAGCGTCAGATGCGGACGATACTCACGCGTCGCCTCTTCAAAACCGAACGGCAACATCGCCTGCTCCAGCGCATACACCAGCCGCAGCAATGCCTGCGGTGCCTGCTCCGGCGCCAGCGACAACACTCCGGCGCGTCGCCAGACCTGCAACCGATCCAGTGAAATCCTCAGCGCCTCGCCCGGCGTGCGCACCTTCGCCGCCGCCTCACAGACTTCGCCAATCTGCGCCAACGGCACCGCGCCGAGAAACAGCAGCGTCAGGTGAAAGTTGTCCGCCGGCACCGGTTTGCCGGTGCGCAACCCCAGTTCGCTGCGCCACTGGGCAATCGCCTTGCGCTGCGCCGGCGGGCAGTCCAGGGCGAAGAACAGCCGCTTGAATGGTTGATCCCCGCGCGTTTCGTCCGTCATGGCCACGCTCCTTCGTTCGTCGAGATCCCTGGATTCTACACGCCCGTTTCTGGCGACTCTCGGCATGGGGTTTATAGTTCAACGATTGCCATCAACCGGAGGACGTCATGCGCGAGATCCTCAGCAAGGAACCCTGGTGGGCCCGACCGCCGAATCCCGGACAGGATGAGAGTGAACTGGAATGGGGCTGGCTGGTGCATTACAGCGAAGGTGAGCCGCGTTTCGAATTCGTGCGCGAGCGGCCGACGGACGAGCAGATCCGCAACCGCAAAGGTTGCCGGATCACCCCGTCGGCGGAGTGACCCGGCAACGCGGCATCAAGGCTCGAGAATGTCCTTGAAGCCACCGAAGATCATCCGCTGCCCATCGAACGGCATCGGGTTGACGTCCGGTTGCATGCGCGGGTCTTCCATCATTTTCGCCATGCCGGCGTCGCGGGTGGCCTTGTCCGGCCAGACCAGCCAACCGGCCGATACGACTTCGCCTTCCTTGAGTTTTACGGCCATCGGGAATGACGTGACTTTGCCGTCCGGCACGTCATCGCCCCAGCCCTGAATCACCTCCAGAGCGCCGTATTCCTTGAACAGCTTGGCGGCGATTTCGCAGTGTTTTTTGTACTGTTCGCGGTTGGCATTCGGCACGGGCGCCACGAACACATCGATGTAAGCCATGATCATTCTCCTTGCAGGGTGGGTTCGATCTGCTGAGTAGTCGACTCGGGCGGCCGCCATTCGACACGGTTGACGCCCAACCCGACCGACGGCTCGTCCCGCCCGCCCAGATTGCCCTCGACCTGCGCCGCCATGTGCAGCGTGCCGGCCATCACGCCGGTGGTCGGGTTTTGCACCAGTTTCAGCCAGGCCTTGTCGAAGGTGTTGCCCAGGCTGCTGCGGATCAGCGCTTCGCTGTCCGGGCGGTCGTTGGCCTGAATGATTGCGCGCACGCCCGCCACGCCGACCGAAATCAGCGCCCCGGCCAGTTTGCCTGCCGCTGCCGCCACCGCACTGGCAGCGCCGCGCGGGGCCATTTCCGCCTCCATGCGCTGGCTGGCGCGCTTGGCCACCGGGGCCATGGCCGACTCCGTCGAGGTCACGCCTTTGGAGCCGCCGTCGGTGTGAATCTTGTCGATCAGCGCCGCGTAGGCCGGCAGCGTGTTCAACGGTTCAGTGCTGACAACCTGATACAGCGAGGCGTCCCGGGCCGGCGGCGGGCCAAGGGCGATGGCGGGGATTTTCTGCAACCGCCCGTTGAGCTGGGCAACGGGCACGCCGTGGCGCTGGGCAATGACTGGCATCTGCTGCGCCATCAGTTGCGCGTAGAACGCGGTGGACTGGCCGAGGATCGCGTCCGGGTCGATCTCCACCGCCACCGGCGCCAGCACGCGTTCCTGATATTGCTCCAGCAGATAGGCCGCCAGACGTTTGGCCGAAGCATCCTGCTCGCCGCTGGCACTGATCGTGTACCAGCTGACCTTCATCGACAGCCATTCCTGGGTCCAGTAACTGCTGAACCACGGGATGAAATTTTCTTCAGTTTGCTCATAGACCCGAATGCGCCAATGTTCCATCGAGCCACGGGCGAACACCTTGACCTGCTCGGTGGCCTGTTTCGAGGCGCTGACGATTTCCCGGTCGATCTGCTGCCAGGTCGCCGGCGAAACCACCACCGCCGGCGCGGTCACCGGGGCCCGCGCCGTGGTGGCGCAGCCGGCCAGCAACACCAGTGCGGCGACGAGCAGCGCACGCAGGTTCACGGTGGCGGTCCTTATCTGATCTTTGGTCGCAAGACCTGAAGAATCCGGGGGAGATGACATGAGTATAGGTGCGTGCGGTGCGCCGTTTATCCGCTGGTCAGGGCCGCTCCGGTCCAACCATCAATGCCGTCGATATTCACCATCGCGACGATTGCCTTCCGCATGTTGCTCGCCAAAGGCACGATTAGCCCATCCGAAACACACAGCACGAGGAGTTCACATCATGATCAATACCGTCACCCTCGCCGTGAGTTTCCCGGTCTTCGGCAGCAACTACTACGATCAGCACGCCGTGTCGCGCAAGACCCAGGCGCTGGTGTTCGACGAAGCCTTCGAAGATCTGTTGATGCCCGCCGCGAGCAATCATTTCAGCAATGAAGTGGTCGGCCTCAACGATCAGTTCCGGTTTCTGAGCGACATTCTCGCCACCCATTTGCTGGACATCGAGGCCTCAGTGCCTGCGCGATCCAGCGTCCGGGCGAGCGCTCATTTTTAATGCCAGAGGGCGTTCCCGTCGGGGAACGCCCTCTTCGTTTCAGTCAGTCATCATCCCGGTCGCGGTAATAACGACGCCCGTCGCGGCGGTCGTCATCGCGGTCGTCCCAGCGCCGGTCATGATCGTAGTAACGGCCATGGTCGCGGTCGTAATGCCGGCCATGGCGATGGTCATCATCGAAATCCGCCACACAGCCGCCCAGCAATACGGCGGCGGAAACAGTCAGCAGCAGGCTTGTTGCACGCATCATTCAGAATTTCCCTAAAACCAAGGTCTTGACGACGGAAACGGCAGCGCTGCCCGCACCGAAGAGGCGCGGTGTGCGCTGCCGCAGATACGACCGGGGAAAACGACGATGATTCACCGACCGCCGATGACCGTTGATCGCCTCGCCCGCCTCGCCCGAGCGGCGGCCAAATGCCACCTATACTGCTTGCAACGCGCAAAGGATCTGCCCCTCAAAAACAACAAGTAGAGGTGCGACATGGTCTGGCAACAAGTCTATGACCCGTTCGGCAATCCGGTGATTTCCACGATCATGGCCGCCGTTCCAGTGGTGGTGATGCTGGCGGCGCTGGCCTTCTTTCATGTGAAGGCGCATCTGGCCGCACTGCTGGCGCTGGCCTCGGCGCTGCTGATCTCGATCTTCGCCTTCGGCATGCCCGCCAACATGGCCGGTTCGGCGGCGCTGTTCGGTGCGGCCAACGGGCTGCTGCCGATTGGCTGGATCGTGCTCAACATCATTTTTCTGCATCGCCTGACCACCGAGAACGGCTCGTTCAAGGTGTTACAGGACTCGCTCGCCCGCATCACCGACGACCGGCGCCTGCAATTGCTGCTGATCGCCTTCTGTTTTGGCGCCTTCTTTGAAGGTGCCGCCGGATTCGGCACGCCGGTGGCGGTCACCGGCGCCATTCTGATCGGTCTTGGTTTTTCGCCACTGGCAGCGTCCGGTCTGGCGCTGATCGCCAACACCGCGCCGGTGGCCTTCGGCGCACTGGGCACGCCGATCATTACGCTGGCCAAGGTCACCGGGCTGGATGAGATGGAGCTCTCGATGATGGTGGGACGGCAGCTGCCGTTCTTTTCGGTGCTGGTGCCGTTCTGGCTGATCTGGGCCTTCGCCGGGTGGCGCAAGATGCTGGAGGTATGGCCGGCGATTCTGGTGGCGGGCGTCAGTTTCGCCATCCCGCAGTTTCTGGTTTCGAACTACCACGGGCCGATGCTGGTGGACGTGATCGCCGCGCTGATTTCCATGGCGTGCCTGACGTTGTTCCTCAAGGTGTGGAAACCGGCAACCGTCCACACCTCGGCCGCGCTGTCGGGGCGGCATGACGACTCGAAGGTCGAAGAAGAAAAGGTCACGGCCAGCGCCGCATTCAGCGATCAGGCGCGCCCGGCAGTGATGCGCGCGTGGATGCCGTGGATCATCCTCACGGTGTTCGTGTTTGCCTGGGGCACCCAGGGTTTCAAGAACATGTTCGACACCCGTCCGGCGATGGACCCCGTCAGCCAATCAGCCAGACTTGATCCGCAGGGCAAACCGCTGCGCGAGGCCAATCCGGTGTTCGCCCCGGCCGTGACTTTCAGCTCCCTGCATCTGCAGATCGAAAAAGTCCCACCGGTGGTCGCCGCGCCGAAAGCTGAAGAGGCGGTGTACAAGTTCACATGGTTCACTGCCACCGGCAGCGGCATCCTGCTCGCGGCGATTGTCGGTGGATTGCTGATGGGCTACTCGATCCCCCAACTGATCAAACAGTACCTTCGCACACTGTGGGTGGTGCGCTTTTCGCTGATCACAATTGCCGCGATGCTGGCGCTGGGATTCCTGACCCGCTACTCGGGGCTGGACGCGACCATGGGCCTGGCATTCGCTGCCACGGGGATTTTCTACCCGATGTTCGGCACCTTGCTCGGTTGGCTTGGCGTAGCGCTGACCGGGTCGGATACCGCGTCCAACGTGCTGTTTGGCGGCTTGCAACGGGTGACGTCGGAACAGCTGGGCATCAGCCCGGTCCTGATGGCGGCGGCCAACAGCTCCGGCGGAGTGATGGGCAAAATGGTCGACGCGCAGTCGATCGTGGTCGCCTCGACGGCGACTCGCTGGTACGGGCATGAAGGGGAAATCCTGCGTTACGTGTTCTTCCATTCCATCGTGCTGGCAATCCTGGTCGGCGGCCTGGTGACGTTGCAGGCGTATGTGGCGCCGTTTACGTCCATGGTGGTCGGCGCACATTGAGAATCGCGGGTGCCTCGGTTGTGAGAGCGATCTGACTCACAGCCAAGGCACCCACCTTCATTCCGTCGATTCATGAAGCGTGCGCATGAGGCCATGCGCAAATCAAAGAAAACCTTTTCCTCTCCAGCGTGGTCACTCCTAGAACAGAGCGAGACTGGCAACCACGCCAGCGTACCCGTGCGGGTCTTTCACACCCTGCCGACCTGATAGAGGAAGCCAAGCCAATGAACGACCATCCGCCAATGGCGATCTCCCGACGCCGTTTCCTGATTCTCGGTGCCGTGACCGCAACCGCGTTCGCGATGCCCCCTTTCATCAGCCTCAAGGCCTACGCGGCCAGCCTGGAGCAACCGGCCATGGCCAAAGTAACCATCGAAGTCAACGGCAAGCCACAGGCGCTGGAGGTTGATACTCGCACCACCCTGCTCGACGCCCTGCGCGAACACCTGCAGCTGACCGGCAGCAAAAAGGGCTGCGACCACGGCCAGTGCGGCGCCTGCACGGTGATCGTCGATGGCCGGCGAATCAATTCCTGCCTGACCCTGGCGGTAATGCAGGACGGCGCCAAAGTCACCACCATCGAAGGCCTCGGCATGCCGGACCACCTGCACCCGATGCAGGCCGCGTTCATCAAGCATGACGGCTATCAATGCGGCTACTGCACGCCGGGGCAGATCTGCTCGGCGGTCGCCGTGCTTCAGGAAATCCGCGACGGCATCCCCAGCCACGCCAGCGCCAGCCTCACCGAAGCGCCGCAACTGATCGCCAGCGAATTGCAGGAACGCATGAGCGGCAACATCTGCCGATGCGGCGCCTATTCGAACATCATCGAAGCCATCAGCGAAGTCGCGGAGGTGCCAGCATGAGAGCGTTCAATTACAGCCGCGCCGACTCTCCCGCCGCAGCCGCCGCTCAAGCTGCACAAATCGAAGGTGCGCGTTTCATCGCCGGCGGCACCAACCTGCTGGACTTGATGAAACTCGACATCGAAACGCCGCAGCAGCTGATTGACGTCAATCACCTGGGCCTCGACCGGATCGAAGCCACCGAAGACGGCAGCTTGCGCATCGGCGCACTGGTGCGCAACACCGATCTGGCCGCCGACAGCCGCGTCCGGAAAGACTACGCGCTGCTGTCCCGCGCTTTGCTCGCCGGTGCATCGGGCCAGTTGCGCAACATGGCGACCACCGCCGGCAATCTGCTCCAGCGCACGCGCTGCCCGTATTTCTACGACACCAATCAAGCCTGCAATAAACGCAATCCCGGCAGCGGTTGCGCGGCGATTGGCGGGGTCAGTCGACAACTCGGCATTATCGGCGTCAGCGACGCTTGCATCGCGACCCATCCGAGTGACATGGCAATTGCAATGCGGGCGCTGGATGCCCAGGTCGAAACGATCAAGGCCGACGGCAGCACGCGACGCATCGCCATCGCGGACTTCCACCAGCTGCCCGGCACCACACCGAATGTCGAAACCAGTCTGACGCCGGGCGAGCTGATTACCGCCGTCACCCTGCCCGCGCCGGTGGGCGGCACCCATGTCTATCACAAGGTGCGCGACCGCTCGTCGTACGCCTTCGCGCTGGTCTCCGTCGGCCTGATCCTGCAGAAGGATGGCAGCGGCCGCATTGCCGTCGGTGGCATCGCGCCGAAACCCTGGAGGGTCGAAGCGGCGGAAGCGCTGCTGCCGCAAGGCGCGAAAGCCGTCAGCGCGCGCCTGCTCGACGGCGCCACGCCGACCTCTGATAACCAATTCAAAGTGACATTGGTCGAGCGCACGATTGCCTCGGTGCTGGCCCAAGCGAGGGACGAAGCATGAAATTCGACACGCCCGCCACGACCAACCCGATTGATCAGTTGAACGTCATCGGCAAACCCACCGACCGCATCGAAGGACCGCTGAAAACCAGCGGCCAGGCGCCTTACGCCTACGAGCAACATGAGGCGGTCAAGAATCAGGCCTACGGCGTGATGGTCGGTTCGGCCATTGCCAAGGGTCGCATCACCCGCATCGATCTGGAGGCCGCCCGCGCCGCGCCGGGGGTGCTGACCATCGTCACCGCCGCCAATGCCGGCAAGCTCGGCAAAGGCCAATACAACGCCGCGCACCTGCTGGCCGGGCCGCAAGTGCAGCACTATCACCAGGCCGTGGCGCTGGTGGTCGCCGAAACCTACGAACAGGCACGGGCCGCCGCGCAGTTGGTCAACGTCGAGTACGCGGCCGACAAAGGTCAGTTTGATCTGGCCAGCGTGCGCGACCAGGGTGTGGAACCGAAAGACGAACTGCCGGACGTCACCCACGGCGATTTCGCCAGCGCTTTTGCCGCCGCGCCCGTGCAGTTCGATCAAACCTACACCACGCCGGATCAGTCCCACGCGATGATGGAGCCCCACGCGACACTCGCCGCCTGGAAAGGCGATCAACTGACGCTCTGGACCTCCAACCAGATGATCGCCTGGAGCGTCGGCGACATCGCCACCACCCTCGGCCTGCCCAAGGAAAACGTGCGGCTGATCTCGCCGTACATTGGTGGCGGTTTCGGCGGCAAGCTGTTCATTCGCGCCGACGCGATCCTCGCCGCCCTCGGCGCCCGTCTGGCGAACCGTCCCGTGAAGGTCGCCCTCGCCCGCCCGCAGATCGCCAACAACACCACCCACCGACCCGCCACCATTCAACGCATTCGCATGGGCGCCACGGCTGACGGCAAACTCACCGCCATCGCCCATGAAGGCTGGTCGGGCAACCTCGCCGACGGCAAGGTCGAAGTCGCGGCGCAGCCGAGTCAGTTGCTCTACGCTGCAGAAAATCGCCTGGTGACCATGCGCCTGGCGCCGCTGGATCTGCCGGAAGGCAACGCCATGCGTGCACCGGGTGAAACGCCGGGGCTGATGGCGCTGGAGATCGCCATGGACGAGATGGCCGAACAGCTCAAACTCGATCCGATCCAGTTCCGCATCCTCAACGACACGCAGGTCGATCCGGTGAAAACCGAGCGGCCGTTCTCCCAGCGACGTCTGATCGAATGCCTGCAAACCGGCGCCGAACGTTTTGGCTGGGATAAGCGCAATGCGACGCCCGGCACCCGTCGCGAAGGTCGCTGGCTGATCGGGATGGGCGTTGCGGCGGCGATTCGCAACAACCTGCTGGTGAAGTCCGGCGCACGGGTACGACTGGAGCGCGACGGCAAGATCACCGTTGAAACCGACATGACCGACATTGGCACCGGCAGCTATACGATCATTGGTCAGACTGCAGCGGAAATGATGGGGGTCAGCCTGGACGATGTGGTGGTGCGACTCGGCGATTCGAATTTCCCGGTGTCGGCAGGCTCCGGCGGCCAGTTCGGCGCCAATTGCTCGACCGCCGGGGTTTACGCGGCGTGCATGAAGCTGCGCGAAGCGGTCGCGGCCAAACTGGGCATGAACGCGGGTGAAGCGCAGTTTGTCGACGGCCACGTGCGGCTGGGCAACCAGAACGTGCCGTTGCGTGACGCCGCGCAACACGCCCCGCTCGAAGTCGAGGACAGCATCGAATTCGCCGACCTCGCCAAGCAATATCAGCAATCGACCTTCGGCGCGCACTTCGTCGAAGTCGCCGTCGATGCCGCTACCGGCGAAGTCCGCGTGCGGCGCATGCTCGCGGTCTGCGCCGCCGGGCGGATTCTCAATCCGAAATCAGCCCGCAGCCAGGTGATCGGCGCCATGACCATGGGCGTCGGCGCAGCATTGATGGAAGAACTCGCGGTGGACCAGCGCCACGGCTTTTTCGTCAACCATGACCTGGCCGGCTACGAAGTGCCGGTACACGCCGACATCCCGCATCAGGAGGTGATTTTCCTCGATGAAACCGACCCGATTTCATCGCCGATGAAAGCCAAGGGGGTGGGTGAACTGGGGATCTGCGGCGTGAGTGCGGCGGTGGCAAATGCGGTCTATAACGCCACGGGTGCGCGGGTGCGGGAATACCCGATTACTCTCGACAAGGTTCTGGATGCGTTGCCTGAGATGATCTGAAACCGAATGAAAAACGCCCGGCGTGAGCCGGGCGTTTTTGTGCCTGAGACGGCATGGCACCTGCGGTTGCTGTATCCGATTCGTCTACCTGGCGGCCACGCGCTCAAGGCCTGGGCGCAGAGATTCGCTGGCGTGGAGAGTGATCTCGGCTTCCAGCACCTGCGCACTCCGTTCCTCGGCTTCGCCATTGAGCGCCCTGTGCATTTTTTCGCTATCGAGCGCCCCGACCCATTTGGCGATGGCCATGGTGCCCACGCCATTACCGATGGTGTTGGTGATTGCCCGAGCCTCCGACATGAAGCGATCGACCCCGAGCAACAGCACCATTCCTGCCACCGGAATCGTGCCGAGCGAGGCCAATGTCGCGGCCAGTATGATGAACCCTGAACCGGTTACCCCTGCCGAGCCCTTGGAGGTGAACATCAACACCGCCAGCACAATCAATTGGTCGGTCAGCGTCAGCGGTGTGTTCGTCGCCTGAGCGATGAAGATCGCCGCGATGGTGTAGTAGATGGCCTGGCCGTCCGGGTTGAAGGTCAGCCCCGAGGGGATGATCATCCCGGCCACCGGTTTCGATACGCCGGCCTTTTCCATCTTCGAGATCATCTGCGGCAGCACCGACTCCGAGGAGCTGGTGCCGAGTACCGTAAACAGCTCTTCCTTGATGAACCTGAGGAATTTCCACAAGCTGAAACCGCTGTAACGGCAGATCGGGCCGAGCACAAAAATCACGAACACCGCACAGGTCAGGTAAACGCAGGCCATCAGTTTTCCCAGCGAAAACAGCGAACTGAAACCGTACTTGCCAATGGTGAAGGCAATGGCGCCGAACGCACCAATCGGCGCCAGACGCATGACCATGTTGACGATTCGAAACATGCCCTGCATCAGACTCTCAAGCGCATCGACAAACACCTTGCCACGCGGCCCGACATGGGCCAGGGCGATGCCCAGCAGGATCGAAAACAACAGGATTTGCAAAACATTGCCCTTGGCAAATGCATCGACGATCGTGTCGGGGATGATGCCCATCACAAAATCCATGAACGACGCATGTTTGGCCGCTGTGGTGTACGTCGCCAGGCTGCTGGTGTCGAGACTGGCGACATCGACATTCATGCCCGCGCCAGGCTTGAACACGTCCACCACGATCAGCCCGATGACCAGCGCCAGCGTCGACACCACCTCGAAATAAATCAAAGCACGAAAGCCGACCCGACCCAGCTCCTTCATGTTTTCCATGCGGGCGATACCGGTCACCACCGTGAGAAAAATCACCGGTGCCAGCAGCATTTTGATCAGTTTGATGAAGGCGTCGCCCAAGGGTTTGAGCGCGGTGCCGGTCTCGGGCACCAGCACGCCGATGAGTGCGCCGAGGATCACGGCGACAAGGACTTGTACGTAAAGTTTGCCGAATATTCTTTTCATGACAGGGCCCTGATTTTTTATTGTTGTCAGGAAATGCCGAGGGGCGCGATACGCCCCTCGGCGGTGTGCCGCAGTACTGATTTGAATTGCAGAGGGATCAGCGGTTGATCAGCGGTTGATCAGCGCGATCACCGCGTCGGTGACTTGGCGCGTCGTGGCGGTGCCACCCAGATCCGGGGTGTGCAGACCGCTTTCCGTGACTGCCTCGATTGCCGACATCAGGTGTTTGGCGGCTGTTTTTTCGCCCAGATGCTCAAGCATCATCGCGGCAGTCCAGAACGTCGCGATCGGATTGGCCACGCCTTTGCCGGTGATATCAAACGCCGAGCCGTGGATCGGCTCGAACATCGAAGGGAAATCACGCCCTGGATTGAGGTTGGCCGTGGGCGCAATGCCGAGGCTGCCGGACAACGCAGCGGCCAGATCAGACAGAATGTCGGCGTGCAGGTTGGTCGCGACAATCACGTCCAGCGTCGCCGGCTTGAGCACCATGCGAGTGGTCACGGCATCGACCAGTTCCTTGTCGATCTTCACGTCCGGAAAGTCCTTGGCGACTTCGTAGAAGATTTCGTCCCACAGCACCATGCCGTGCCGCTGGGCATTGGATTTGGTGACCATGGTCAAATGTTTGCGCGGGCGGCTTTGCGCCAGTTCGAAGGCGAAACGATGAATGCGCTCGACCCCGGCACGGGTGAACACCGACACTTCGGTCGCCACTTCTTCCGGCAAGCCTCGATGAACGCGGCCGCCGTTGCCGGAATACTCGCCCTCGGAGTTTTCCCGGACCACGACCCAATCGATCTGCTCACCGTTGTGCAGCGGACTTTTCACCCCCGGCAGCACGCGGGCCGGACGCACGTTGGCGTATTGATCGAAACCCTGGCAGATCGGCAGACGCAGGCCCCACAGGGAAATGTGATCCGGCACATTGAGTGCGCCGACCGCACCGAAGAAAATTGCGTCGAAGGTTTTCAGTTCCTGCAAGCCGCCTTCAGGAATGTAGTGACCGTTTTTCAGGTAGTTGTCGGAGTTCCAGTCGAAGTGTTTGAAATCCAGTTCAAAACCGGATTTTTTCGCCAGGGCTTGTAGTACTTCGACGCCGGCGGCAATCACTTCCACACCAATGCCATCACCCGGAACCGCTGCAATCTTGTATGCACTCATGGTCAACTCCACTCTCTTCACGTTTTTGTTTTGCCTGCCGGACAGGGCTGTCAGGCGGGGTGTGATCGGAGTATATGTAGTGACCAGAAAGCGGTGAGTTACAGAAAATCACTACATCCATAACTTTGAGTTACCAATGAGCCAGACCCTCGATCTGTCGTTTTTTCATTTGCTGGCCAACAAAGGCAGCCTGGCCGCCACGGCTCGGGAATTGGGTGTGACGCCTCCAGCCGTAAGCAAACGCCTGAGTGCGCTGGAGGCTCGTCTGGGTGTGCGGCTGGTCAATCGCACCACGCGCTCAATGAGTCTCACGGCAGAAGGCGAACTGTATTTTTCCCATGCGGCGCGGATCCTGACGCAGATCGACGAGGTCGAGCAGTTGATCGGCGCCAGCCGGGCAACCCCTAAAGGGCTGATCCGGGTCAATGCCTCGCTGGGCTTTGGTCGTCGCTACATCGGTCCGGCCCTGGCGGCGTTTTTTGCCCGATACCCGGAGGTGGAAATCCAGCTGGAAATCAGCGACCACCCACTGGATCTGACGACCCACGGCTTTGATCTGGGGATCCGTTTCGGCACCCTGCCCGACGCGGCATTTCATGCCCGCAAGATCGCCTCCAACCGCCGCTTGCTCTGTGCCTCGCCGCTGTATCTGGAGAAACACGGGGTGCCACAGAAACTGTCGGACCTGCCGCAACACAACTGTATATTCCTGCGGCAGAACGAAACGCCCTACGGCGTCTGGAGTTTCACTGACGGCGGACGGACGCAAAACATCAAAGTGCGCGGTGCCCTGGGTTGCAACGATGGTGAGGTGGCTTTGAATTGGGCCCTGGAAGGCTATGGCATTCTGCTGCGTGCCGAATGGGACATCGCCCGCTACGTGCGCAGCGGCCGTTTGCGCCTGGTTCTGGAAGACCAGACCCCGACCCGCGCCGATGTGTACGCGGTGTATCCGCAACAGCTGCACCTGTCGGCACGGGTTCGCAGCCTGATCGATTTTCTGGTGGAGCGCTTCAAGCACATCGACAATCTGGATGACCCAGGCGACTAACTGACCAAGGCAATCAACTGCTGACGCTGCGCATCGGTCAGCATCAGCCCGAACCCGGCGCCGGCGTTGTCGGCCATGTACAGCGGATTGCTGGTGCCGGGAATCACACAAGTCACCGCCGGATGCGCCAATAGAAATTTCAGCGCCAGTTGCGGCCAGCTTCTGGCCCCGACTTGCGCCGCCCAGCCTGGCAGCGGTTTGCCCTTGAGCCGCGCGAGCAGGTCGCCACCGCCGAATGGCCGGTTGCAGATCACCGCCACCCCACGCTCGCGGCACAGCGGCAGGATGCGCTTCTCGACCCCGCGATCATCGAGCGCGTAGTTGATTTGCAGGAAATCCAGCGGCTCGGCCTTGAGCACCGCTTCGACCTCGTCATAGGCCGAAGGCGTGTAGTGGGTGATGCCGATGTAGCGGATGCGGCCCTGCTCTTTCCAGTCGCGCAGGGTCGGCAGGTGGGTTTGCCAGTCGAGCAGGTTGTGGATCTGCATCAGGTCGATGCGCTCGGTGCGCAGCAGGCTGAACGACTGCTCCATCTGCGCAATGCCCTCTTCGCGGCCACGGGTCCAGACCTTGGTCGCCAGAAATGCCGGTGAGCGCGGTTCATGGATCGACAGCAATTCACCGGTGGTTTCTTCCGCGCGGCCGTACATGGGCGAGCTGTCGATCACCGTGCCGCCCTTTTTGAACAGCTCGCCGAGCACCGCCGGCAATTGTTTGTAGACCGGATCGCCAGGGCCGACGTCGAAACCGCGATAAGTGCCCAACCCCACCAGCGGCAGTGGCTCGGAGCTCGAAGGGATGGCGCGGGTCTGCATGGTCTGGGCTCCTGTGGCGTTCGGCGACGTAATGGCGGCCAGCGCCCGGTCAAAGGTGAAAACCGCTGACACCCCGGCTGCCAGCGTCAGCAACCGGCGGCGGGAATATCCCTCAGTGTGGTTCATGCTGGCGCCCTTGCCCTGTGGATCTGTTGCACCTTGTGTTTGGATGCAGCCCGCAAAACCGTTGGACTACACTGCGACAGCCAACCTGCGCGCCCGGTTAACGTTAGTCGAATGTCCAGAACCCTGTTGTCACTCGTCGCATTGATCCTCGCCGTGTACTTGATCCTGTGCGCGGCGCTGTTCGTGTTTCAGCGGGCGCTGATCTATTTTCCGCAGCCCGCCGCCCTCGATTCGCCGGAGTCACGGTTGACGCTGGCCATGCCCGACGCCGAGATCCGCGTGACGGTGCGCGAGCGCGCCGGCCCCAGAGCGCTGATCTATTTCGGCGGCAATGCCGAGGATGTTTCGCGCAATCTGCCGGAGTTTTCCGAGGCGTTTCCTGACTATTCGCTGTATCTGCTGCATTACCGGGGTTTTGGTGGCAGCGGCGGTTCGCCCTCCGAAGAAGCGATCGCCGAGGATGCGCTGGCGCTGTTCGATCAGGTATATGCCAGTCATCCGCAGGTCGCGCTGCTGGGGCGCAGCCTCGGTTCCGGGGTCGCGGTGCGGCTGGCCAGCCAGCGACCGGTGGAACGGTTGATTCTGGTCACGCCTTACAACAGCCTCGAGGAAATCGCCGCCCGTCAATACCCGTGGGTGCCGGTGCAGTGGTTGCTCAAGGATCGTTTCCGGTCGGGCCAGTACGCGGCGCACATCCGCGTGCCGACGTTGCTGCTGGCGGCGAGCGACGACGAGGTGATTCCACGGGCCAGCACCGAGCGCTTGCTGCACAGTTTTCCCGACGGTGTGGCCACGCTCAAAGTGGTGGCGGATTCGGCACACAATTCGATTTCCGAACGGCCGCAATACCTGCAATGGATCGAGGATGCGTTGAATCGCTGAGCACTTCGTCGGCAGTCGATGAAACCCGGCGCTGCTTCGTGAACCAAGTGCAAAAAGGCCAGTCCTACCCGCGCCGCGTTCTGCGGTTCACTTTCCTTCAGCCTTGTCTTTGTTCAGAGCTTTGCGTCCCATGCGCCACGCCGTTCGTTCGTCTCGCTTCGTTTCGCTGTGCCTGTTGATCCTTTCTCCCCTGCTTTCTCCCTCTGCCCACGCCGGCGCCGAGCGGCAACTGGTGGCCGCCATCAACGACTACCGCGCCCATCCGCAACGTTGTGACCGTCGCCCGGCCCAACGGCTGGCGCCGCTGACGTTGAAGTCGAATCTGGCGTTGCCGGTCGGCTATGGCTACGGCGGTGGATTGCGCGAACGATTGAAAGACTCCGGCTATGCCGCCGTGGCGGTGCGCAGCATCCGGATCGTCGGCGCACAGGACGCCGAAGAGGCGTTCGAAATGCTGCAAGACGATTACTGCGGCGCGCTGCTCGACGGTCAATACGCCGACATCGGCATCAGCCGCGCCCGCAGCGAATGGCAGGTGGTGCTGGCCCGGCCGGTGCTCGACAGTCGCGTCGGCGACAACCGCAGTGTCGGCAAGGCCTTGCTGGCCGAGGTCAACGCCGCCCGCGCCCGACCGCGCATGTGCGGCCGCCAGCGCTTCGCCGCCGCCCGCCCGTTGAGCTGGAACCCGGCCCTTGGCGCCGCCGCCCAAGGGCACAGCAAGGCCATGGCCTACGGCAACTACTTCGCCCACCGCGACCCGGACGGCGACGGCCCGGCAGATCGCGCCCGTGCGGCCGGCTACCGTGGCCGGCAGATCGGCGAAAACATCGCCGCCGGACAAAGCTCACCGGGCAAGGCCATGGCCGGCTGGCTGGCCAGCCCCGGACACTGCGCCAACCTGATGAACCCGATGTTCACCCAGGTCGGCGCCGGATATGCCAGTGAGGCGCGCAGTGATGAAGGGGTTTACTGGACGATGCTGTTCGGGGCGCCTTGATCAGGTTCCTTTCAAAACGTTGAAGAACGCTGCATGCCGCAACGCAACAGCTGATCGTCAGACCGGAGAAATCGTGGCAAGGACGCCAATCATGATGGTCAACACAAGAAAGCCGCCGAGGAAAATCGCCATCTTAGCCATGAAGGCCTCCTGAATACTGAATGTCCGGCGCACCGGGCGCTTCGGAATGAAGCGCGTCGCGTATGGCCGAACGGCAGGGCCATTTTGGGCCCGTGGCTGAGATGGTTACAGATGCAGATTCGACAGGAAAAAGCGGATCAGATGGATCGGGCTGACGCATGGGGCGATATTCAGATCGGTACAGAGGGTTTCCATCGCGCCGCTTTGATCTAGAGTCATGGGCGCCGCGCCAAGAACAACAAAAATACAGGAGTGAAACCATGTCCGATTTGAACCTGCACACCAACGCCGCCGAATCCCTGAACCGCTGGCACGAAATGATCCGCACCGGCAATCTCAAGGCCCTGCCCGAATTGCTCGGTCCCAAAGCGGTGTTCCGCTCGCCCATGGCCCACACGCCTTATCCAGGCGCGCCGGTGGTTTCGATGATCCTCAATACCGTGTTCGAGGTGTTTGAAGACTTCAAATACCACCGTGAACTGGCGACAGCCGATGGCCTGAATGTGGTGCTGGAATTCAGCGCCAAAGTGGGTTCAAAAGAGCTCAAGGGCATCGACATGATCCGCTTCGATGAACAGGGCAAGATCGTCGAGTTCGAGGTGATGGTGCGGCCGCTGAGCGGGTTGCAGGCGTTGGGCGAAGAGATGGGACGGCGGTTGGGAGCTTATCTGGCGGCCGCCAAAGCCTGAAACCCGGACACAAAAAAGCCCACTGACCGTCGCCGGTTCAGTGGGCTTCTTGTGTCAGGCGTCTGAATTACAGAGCCATGTCACGTGCAGCGCTTTCTTTCGGAGCCGGGGCTTTTTCAGCCGAGGCGTCCGCCGCTGGAGCTGCAACCTGGCCAATCACCGGAGGGGTTGGCAGTTGCAGGATCTTGGCGGTGTAAGCCCACTCTTCAGCCACTTTGGCTGGATCGTTGTTCAGCTGGGTGCCGTAGCTTGGAACGATCTGGTGCAGTTTGGCTTGCCACTCAGGGGTAGCGACTTTGTCTTTGAAGACTTTCTGCAGCACGCTCAGCATGATCGGTGCAGCGGTCGATGCGCCTGGCGATGCGCCCAGCAGACCGGCGATGGAGCCGTCTTTCGAAGCAACGATTTCGGTGCCCAGTTTCAGCACGCCGCCAGCGGTTTCATCACGCTTGATGATTTGCACGCGTTGGCCGGCTTGCCACAGGCGCCAGTCTTCGGCTTTGGCGTTCGGGAAGTATTCCTTCAGCGCGTTCAGACGGTCTTCATCCGACAGCATCAGTTGACCGGCCAGGTACTCGACCAGCGGGTATTCCTTGATGCCGACCTTGGTCATAGGCCAGATGTTGTGGGTGGTGGTGGTGGTCAGCAGGTCCAGGTACGAACCTTCTTTCAGGAACTTGGTGCTGAAAGTCGCGAACGGGCCAAACAGGATGACGCGCTTGCCGTCCAGGACACGGGTGTCCAGGTGCGGAACGGACATCGGAGGCGCGCCCACCGAAGCTTTACCGTAGGCCTTGGCCAGGTGCTGTTCGGCGATGGCCGGGTTATCGGTCACCAGGAACGAGCCGCCTACCGGGAAGCCAGCGTATTCCTTGGCTTCTTCGATACCGGACTTCTGCAGCAGGTGCAGGGCACCGCCGCCGGCGCCGATGAACACGAACTTGGCGTCGGTTTCAGTCTTGGTGCCGTCTTTCAGGTTCTTGTAGCTGACGCGCCAGGTGCCATCGGCATTCTTGGTGATGTCCTGTACTTCGCTGGACAGCTTCAAGTTGAAGTTAGGCTTGGTCTGCAGGTAACCGGCGAACTGGCGGGTGATTTCGCCGAAGTTCATGTCGGTACCCAGCGGGCTCCAGGTGGCCGCGATTTTCTGGTTCGGGTCACGCCCTTCCATCATCAGCGGAACCCACTTCTTGATCACAGCCGGGTCTTCGGAGTACTGCATGCCGGCGAACAGCGGGCTCGCTTGCAGGGCTTCGTAGCGTTTTTTCAGGAACTTGATGTTGTCATCGCCCCACACGAAGCTCATGTGCGGAGTGGTGTTGATGAACGAACGAGGGTCCTTCAGGACGCCTTGACGAACCTGCCAGGCCCAGAACTGACGGGAGACCTGGAACGCTTCGTTGATCTCGACGGCTTTCGGGATGGTGACATTGCCCTTGTCGTCTTCCGGGGTGTAGTTCAACTCGGCGAGCGCCGAGTGACCGGTACCGGCGTTGTTCCAGCCGTTGGAGCTTTCCAGGGCGACGCCATCGAGGCGCTCGACCATTTCCATCGACCAGGTCGGTTCCAGCTCATTGATCCACACACCCAGGGTGGTGCTCATGATGCCGCCGCCGATCAGCAGGACGTCGACTTTCTTCGCTTCTTCGGCATTGGCGGAAGACATCCCCATCGCCAAAGCCAGCCCCAGCAAGGCTGTGTTCACTTTTTTAAACATCTGTTGCACCTATGATAAAACGCCTTCCGCCCGCCGCTGTTGTACGTATGAGGTCCCCTCTTTAGCGACACTCAGGCCAGCGTCGCGGGTTCCGGCACACTTCAATTTTGACGGGTGGGCACACAAGACCGACAGGCAGTGTCGACCTCAGTTATATGTCCCTTCTGAACTGACTTCTTATCATTATTGGCTTCAGCTACTTGAGCGACAGGGGTTCTGCCTGGCCCGCCGAAAAGCGCACCAGACTGAATTGGGTCAAAACAAGTGGCGCGAAGAATATCACGTCATGGCAAACCCGCGCGTCTGTTCGCGACCGGATAGTTTTCGATTGGTTCCTCAAGCGCTTTCTAACGCCGATGAATTCCTGCTAAGTTGTACGACGACTGACAAATATTTCGGTCGCTCTCATCACCTACAACAACAAGGAATAGCCATGAACAAAACCAGATTGCTGCTCGTTCTCGCCTGCCTCTTCAGTGGTTACGTCGCCGCCGCCCCGGCGGAACAGGATGTCGCCCAGGCCGTCGATCACCTGACCCAGGCGATGCTGCACAAGGACATCGCCGAACTGAACGCCCTGACCGCCGACAACCTCACCTACGGCCACTCCAGCGGCAAGATCCAGGACAAGAAAGCCTTCATCGCCGATATCGAAACCGGCAAGAGCGCGTTCAAGACCCTGGAGATGCAGAACCAGACCATCACCCTGTCCGGGGACACCGCGCTGGTACGCCATCACTTCTCGGCGCAGGCCCTCAAAGGCACCGAAGTCGTGCCGACGGAAATCGAGAACTTCCAGATCTGGCAGAAGCAGTCTGGCAAGTGGTTGCTGGTGGGGCGTCAGGCGTACAAGTTCTGACTGAAGCAGAAGGCTCTGTCGAGTACCTCGTCAGAGCTCTCTCCCTGGCAGCACTTCCCCTACCTGCCATTTGGCTCCAATTTGCTCCTGCCGTTTGTCCCCTGCCCTGATATGCTGCATCGCTAAACCGTACAAGCTCGTCCTATGGAGTGATCAATGACCCGACTACGCGTCAAGCATTTCGGCCCTATCCGCGATGGTGTTAAGAACAATGGCTGGATAGAGTTCAAACGCGTGACGGTTTTCGTCGGTAATCAGGGCTCCGGGAAGAGCACGCTGGCCAAGCTTTACTCGACATTCTCCTGGATAGAGAAGTCGTTGGTGCGGGGTGATTACGATAAGAAATGGTTTGAACGAAAGAACAAATTCATCAAACCGTATCTGACCTATCACAGGCTGGAACACTACCTCTCCGATGCAACAGAGATCGAATACGAGGGCGAGGCCTACTCGATTTTTTTCATTAGGGGACAGCTGCATATCACTGAATCAAAAGGTAGTAGCTACCATCTACCTCAGATCATGTACGTGCCTGCCGAGCGCAACTTCATCTCCTATGTCAGACACCCTCGCGAGCTAAAACTGTCCTCTGACTCTCTCAAGGAATTCCTGACCGAATTCGATGCTGCAAAAGCCAGTATGAAAGGCACTTTGTTATTGCCTATCAATCAGGCAGAACTCGAATATGACAAGCTCAACGATATCCTCAATATTCGTGAGTCCGACTACAAACTCAGGTTGGCAGACGCCTCCAGTGGCTTTCAGTCTGCCGTGCCATTGCATCTGGTAAGCCACTACCTGTCCAACGCGGTTCAAGAGCGTAGCGAAGAGCGGCAGGAAACCATGAGCGCCGATGAGCTGGATCGCTTCAGGAAAGAGGTTAAAGAGATCTTTGCCATTGATTCGCTGACAGAAGAACAAAGGCGCATTGCTCTCTCCACGCTATCCTCCAGATTCAACAAGTCAGCGTTCATCAACATCGTCGAAGAGCCTGAGCAGAACCTTTATCCCCAGTCACAATGGAGCGTTTTGCAGAGTCTTCTGCAATTCAACCAAGGCCGGGCCAACCGCCTGGTGCTGACAACCCACAGCCCATACGTAGTGAATTACCTGACCATTTCGGTACAAGGCAAGCACCTGCAAGACAGCATTCTCCAGAAAAAGCGCGACAAGGATCTACTCCCTAAACTCTCCGCCGTTATTCCTTTGCATGCCTTGCTAGACGCTGAAGAGTTGGCGATATACCAAGCCGATGAAAGAACAGGATCGATCACGAAACTGCCTATGGTTGATGGCATTCCTTCCGATGACAATTTTCTGAACAGATCCTTGCAAGAAGGCAATGATTTATTTGACGCACTCCTCGATATCGAGGAGGAGCTTAAAGGGTGAATTTTCTTGATATCCGCTGCCAGACAGGCCCGTTTACTGATGCCGAATTTGGACTACGCGACGATCAAGAGCACCCTCTCGCTTATGTCGACTTGGACAATTCGAAAGAATGGGTAGCCACGGTATCGAACCCGCTCCAAAGAACGATCGTCTTTACCGCAATTGACAAATGCGTGATCAAAGACGCTGAGGAAATAGGTCGGGATCGATGTGACTGCATGCTGAGGACTGATGACGCGCTGTACCTTGTAGAGTTGAAAGACCGAGATGGAGGGGGCTGGCAAGGACAAGGGATCAAACAATTGGAGTCTACAATTCAATTTTTGATTGATGCACACGGCGAGCAATTCCTGGCTAACTACCACCCCAAAATTGCCTACGTCTGCAACAAAAAGTCCCCCTTCGTTAAACCAGAACTCAATGCGAAGAACCGCTTCAAGAAGTACAACTTCAGATTGAAGGTTGAGGCGACCATTAATGTACGGCGAAAAGCGGATCAGTGATCCGCTGGCTCATCTCACCTTGAGCAGATACTTACATTCCCCTCACAACCGAAACCGGTCCACCGACTGCGCCAGCCGCCCCGCCAGACTCGACAGCTCGTCCGTGGTATTGGCCGTCTGGCCGATGACCTTGCTGTTGCCCTCCGACATGCCCGCGATCATTTCCACCTGATGGGCGATCTCGTTGCTCGCCTGGCTCTGTTCGCCGATGGTGCGGGTGATGTCGTTGACCAGCTGCGTGGTGCTGAGAGTGGCCTCGAGGATTTCGCGGATGGCGCGTTCGACGTCGGCGGTGACCGCCATGCCTTTGTCGACCTGGGCGACACCGGCCTCCATGCTGCTGACGGCCTCGCGGGTGCTGTTCTGGATGCGCGCGACCATCGCGGCGATTTCCTGGGTCGAGGCGCTGGTGCGCGCAGCCAGACTGCGCACCTCATCGGCCACCACCGCAAAGCCCCTGCCCTGCTCACCCGCCCGGGCCGCCTCGATAGCTGCGTTGAGCGCCAGCAGGTTGGTCTGGTCGGCGATGCTCTTGATCACCTGGATGATGTTGAAAATGCCTTCGGATTCCTGATCGAGGGTGCGGATCACTTGCGCCGATTGCTGGGCGGAACGGGCGATGTCGTCCATGTCGCTGACGACCTGATGGATCACCTGTCCGCCATTCTTCGCCAGTGACTCGGCCTGGCTGGCCATGTCCAGTGCACGCTCGGCGTGCCGGGTGATTTCCTCGATGCTCGCGGTCATCTGGCTCGCGGCGGCGGCCATGGTGCCGGCGGCGGTGCTTTGCTGCTGACTGCTGTCGGCCACCTGATGGCAGCCGTGGCTCAATTGTTCGCTCATGCCGCTGACGCCGTGGGCGTTGCGCCGCACCACGTCGATCATGTCCCGCAGGTCGCGCTGCATCGTGGCCAGCGTGCGGATCAGCGCACTGGCTTCGTCCTTGCCGGACGGTTCGGCGATCGGCTCGCTGAGGTTGCCGTGAGCAATGCTTTCGGCGATGCGGCTGGCGGATTTCAGCGGCCCCATGATGCTCAGGATCACCCAGCGGCCCTGGGCCAACAGCAGCAACAGACTGGCGACCAGGACAATGCCGAGAGCGATATTGGCATTGTGGATCGCCGCCTCGGTGCCTTCGCTGGTTTGCCGGGTATTGGTTTCGATCAGCTCGCTGAGAGCGGCCATCTGTTCTTCGAGCTGGCTGAACGCGGTATTGAAGGTCCCCAGTTGCTGCTGGGCGCTGTCCGGATCTTCCAGTGCAAGACCGACGATCTGCTCGCCGGCGCTGATGTAGGTGTCGAGGCTAGGCTTGATCTGCTCGAGCGCGGACTTGATCGTGGGATTGACCGGCAGTTTGAGGTTTTCACCCAGCACCTCGCGAAAATGCGCCGCATGCTCTTCGACCGAACTTCGCACCTCGTCCGCCGAACTGGTGCTTTTGCCCAGCCCCACCAGCATCGCCGAATACACGTCCGCGCGCAGGGCGTCGTGCATCATGTCGGCTTCCATGTGGTTGCGCAGCGCGCTCATGCTGACCGCGTTATCACTGACCGCCGAAGCCATCCGCTGATTGCCCACATAACTGACTAGGCTCACGATCAGCGCCGTCAGCAGGCTGGTCGCAATCAGCAACACCAAACGCAGTTTGATCGACACCGTGATTTCCTCCCAGGCTGCGCCACACGGCGCCTTTCAACGCTTCAGTTAAGCCTATTTCCATGAACCCGCTGCGTTAGAGCGTCTCAGCGTGTGTCGTTACATTCAGTAAAAATGCCGCACTGTGCGACGGTTCTCATTCAGCCCCCTACGGCCTGAGCCGACTTACGGAACTCCCGTGCCCGCCGACACCTCTCACATTATGTGGTACTTCCTTTTCGCTTTACGCTGCTGGAGGAACACCGTCATGCGTCGTTTACTACTGGTTTCGTCTCTTATGCTGTGCCTGCCTTTCGGTTCGGCTTTCGCCCGCGTGGATGCGGGGGATGTCGCGACTTCGGCCGGCGTTTCCGCCTCGCTGTATTCCACGTTCAAGGATCACAAAATGGTGATTCCGGCCCGTGACGACTTGTCGGCATTCGTCGCCAGCGGCGGAACGATCCGTGGCGTGTACCTGGAATCGGTACTGCAGCAGGTGCGTCAGGACAATCCTGGGCTGAACGCCAGCGATGAAGAGCTGGCCAACGCCATCCTGGTTCACTACGAAGGTCTGTCGCAGTAACCACGGCACGTTCGATGATGATGGTGGCTGACGGACTTGCCACCGTTACGCCCTGCCGATGGACGGCTGGCGAACGACCATGGGCAAAACCGTCGAACGGCCTCTATGATGGAGGCCATGACGATTTCCGCCTCACTCCGCTCCCCTTGCCCGCCGGGTCTGTGCATCTGCGGGCGTGATCCGCTGCTGGATACGCCCGGCGCGGATGTGCGCATCCTGTTGCTGACCCGCGAGGAAGAAAAGCGTCTGCTCGAGCGTCTGGAAAACCTCAAAGACCTCGCCGACCTCCAGCGGCTGCAAGGCAAGATGTTCGATCAGCTAGGCATTCGTGTGCTGATCGCACCGAGGTTCGGTGAAGTACGGACTGTGCGAGGCGGCATTGAAATCGAGGTCGAAGAGCTTCCGGGGCTCTGTCGAAAAACCCGAAAAACCATCCCCGCCGCTATTCGCCGTGGCCTGGAAAACAATCCGCAAGTCGCCTTCGATCTGCTCAACGCCCACGACTTGCTGCGCGACACCTGATCATTTCTTCATGCCCACCCGCTTGCGCATCTCCGCTGTGATGCTCTGCCGGGTTTTCTTCAGATCCGCCCAAGGTTCATCGCCCACTTCCGCCAGCCGTTCGTGAACATTGCGCACGTTCCATTGATCGGCACCTTTTATCTCGCCGACCTCCTCCCGAAACAGCGGCACCGACACCGGCAACCCTTCACGGGTACGCGCCGCGTAGGCGCAAATGGTGGTGGCGCCCAGGCCGTTGCGCAGGTAATCGATGAAGATCCGCCCTACGCGATTTTTCGGCCCGGACACCGCAGAAAAACGCTCCGGCAACAATTTCGCCATGTGCGTGACGATGGCGTGGCTGAAATCCTTGACCTCGTCCCAGCCATGCTTGCGGGTCAGCGGCACCACCAGATGAATGCCCTTGCCGCCGCTGGTCTTGAGGAACGCCTTGAGGCCCAGCTCGTCCAGCACGGTCAGGGTCAGCGCTGTGGCTTCGACCATGCTTTTCCACGGCAGCGCCGGGTCCGGGTCGAGGTCGAGGACAAAACGGTCGGGCTTGTCCAGATCGGTGGTGGTAGCGTTCCAGGTGTGCAGTTCGACCGTGCTCATCTGCACAGCGCCGATCAAGGCTTCGGCGTTGTTGATCAGCATCACCGGCTGGCCGGTCAGTTCCTTGTCCAGCGTGCGGATGCCGGGGATCGCCAGGTTTTCGGCGTTCTTCTGGAAGAACAGCTCACCGGCGATACCGTCCGGCGCGCGCACCAGCGCCACCGGGCGATCCTTGAGCTGCGGCAGAATCCATTCGGCGACGCTGGCGTAATACTCGGCCAGCTGCATTTTGGTGGTGCCACTGCTGGCGTCGATCACTCGGTCGGGATGGGTGATCCGCACCTTGCCGTCGGCCAGGCCGGATTGCGACGGCGCGGTAGATTCAGTCTTTGAAGTCTTCATGGGTTTGGCGCGCTCCTCGGTGATGTCCTTGGCCGGTTTGTCCTCGCGCAAGCCATGAAAAACGGCGTGACGCACCGAGCCGTCCTGGGTCATTTCGGCAAACGCGACTTCCGCCAGCAGACTCGGCTTGAGCCAGTGCACACCCTTGGCCTCGAACCCCGTGGGCGGGTTGGCCACCGCCGGCTTCTTCACCCGCAAGGGTTTGAGCTGCGCGAGGATGCTCTTGAGGGTGGTTTCATTAAATCCCGTGCCGACCTTGCCGGCGTACCGCAACTCGCCGCTGTCACGATCATGCAGACCCAGCAGCAACGCGCCGAACGAACTGCGCGCGCCTTTCGGATCGGTGTAGCCGACGATCACGAATTCCTGGCGATGCTTGCACTTGAGCTTGATCCAGTCGCTACTGCGGCGCGACACGTAAGACGAGCCGAGGCGTTTACCGATCAGGCCTTCCATGCGCATCTGGCAGGCGCTGTTAAGCAAGGCCTGCGGGGTTTCGTCGAACGCTTCGGAGAAACGCAGCAGCGGGTCTTGATGGGTTTTCAGCACCGTGGCCAGCGCAGCACGCCGTTCCTCCACGGGCACCTCGCGCAGGTCGACGCCGTTCAGATACGGCAGATCGAACAGGTAATAGACGATGTTTTCGCTGCGTCCCGAATCGAACGCGTTTTGCAGGGCCTGAAAATCAGGTACGCCGTCCGCGTCGGCGACCACCATCTCACCATCCAGCCACGCAGACTCCAGGCCCAGCGCCGCCAGGGCTTGCGCCTGTTTCGGCAATTTGTGCGTCCAGTCATGGCCATTGCGAGTGAACAACTGCACCTCATCCTGATCGACGCGCGCCATGATCCGATAGCCGTCGAACTTGATTTCGTATTGCCAATCCCCTTCCGGCGCGCTCTCCACCAGAGTCGCCAGTTGAGGTTTCAACTGCGCCGGGATACTCGCCTTGTGGGCGCCAGTGAGTTTGCCGGAAGCTGGCTTGCGCGGTGCTTTCGCCGGGCCTTTCAGTGGCTTGACCTGCTTCGCACTCAGCCGGGGTTTGTCGACGATCGTGCGCTCGCTGAGCACGCTGTCGGGCTCGGCGACCAGCACGTCGTAATCGCTTTGCGGGCGTGCGGCGCTGTCCTGATGCTTGATCAGAAACCACTGCTCTTTCTTGCCCGGCATGTGGGTGCGCACCAGGTTCCATATCCCGGCGAGCTTCTCGCCGCGCAGTTCGAATTTGAGCTTGCCCTTGGCGTAGGCTTTCTCCGGGTCTTCCAGCGGAATCCACACGCCGCGATCCCAGACGATCACATCGCCGGCACCGTAATGCCCTTCGGGAATGCTGCCCTCGAACGTCGCGTAATCCAGCGGGTGATCCTCGACGTGCACCGCCAGCCGCTTGACCTTGGGATCCAGCGACGGGCCCTTGGGCACCGCCCAGCTCTTGAGCGCGCCGTCGAGTTCCAGGCGAAAGTCATAATGCAGGTGCGAGGCGTCATGCTTCTGGATGCAGAATTGCAAAGCCTGCTCACCGCCGGGCTTCTTGCCCCGCCGGTGGTCGGCTGCCGGTTCCGAGGTTGCCGAGAAGTCGCGCATCCGGTTGTAGTCGTCGAGATTCCTGCTCATCCTGCACCTGCCTTGTTTCAACCTGTTCGAGTCACCGTCAGCGCGACCACGGCAATCCGGTCGACGCGCTGATAGCCGGGATTGAGCAACTCTTCGCCGAACACATCGGGATCGAGTTCGCGGTAGGTCCAGCCGAAGCGTTTTTCATCCAGCCGTGGCAATACCGTGTCGAGGAAAGGATCGCGGCCATCGACCATCGCCACGCCGGTGTACAGCAGCAGCGAACCACCGGGCGTCAGGTGATTGAGCGCCTGTTCGACGATGCGCAACGACAGCCCCGCCCCCAGCGTCCCACCGCCATGGCGGTAAGCTCGTCCGGCCGGATCGGCCATGTACGGCGGGTTGGCGACGATCAGGTCGAATTCACCATCGACGCCTTGCAGTACATCACTGGCGCGCACCTCGACGTTGGCCACTTCGGCCAGCGCCGCGTTGATCGTGGTCAGGCGCAGCGCAGCAGGGTTGATATCCACCGCCAGCACTTGCGCTTCGCGCCGGGCACGGCCAATCAGGATCGCGCCGACTCCGGCGCCACAACCGATGTCCACCGCCCGGTGGATAGGCGCAAAGTTCTGCTGCAAATGGCTGTGAATCAGTTGGGCAAAGCGATAGGTATCCGGGCCGAAGAACACCGAATCGGCGGCATCGGTGGGAAACCCGGAATGCACGAACAGCAAGTCATCCAGGCTCGACCAGCGCACCCGGCTCTTCAAGCGTCCGTCGAACGCATCAATCACCTGGGCGTCCTGCAATTGTCGCTGTTCATCGGCAGACAGCAGGCCCGGTTCGAACGGGCGCGACCATCCGAACACATCCCGCAGGCAATCGGCGGCCTGCCCTTCGTCGCGCTGGTTGACCCGTTGATGGGTCAGCGGCGTCGGGGTGATGAAACGATAGCCGTCGGCCTGCAGGCGCCGCCCCAGTTGCAGCAGCACCAGATCGTTGGCAGACAGTTGTTCTTCCTGATTCATTGAATATTTCCTTAACGCAGGCCGGATTTGAGTTGGATGAATTGGCGAGTGGCAAGCAGCCCGGCCGGATGCGCGTGCCGGGCCGGCGCGAGCCAGGGGATCAACGTTGCGAACCTGGTGTGTGCGTCCTGCCCTTGCAGTGCCGCATTCAGGCGTTGCACATCGGGGTCCTGCTCGGGCACCTCGATCGGCGCGGGGACTGAGGGGCGGCGGCGGAACGCGACGGTTTTGTCCGCAGAAATCCAGTCACCGGCAATCCAGTCGTGCACCAGTTGTTTTTCATAGGCGCTGAACACGCCGAACATCGCCGCACCGTCGCCATCGATCAATTGCCAGAAGCGGCTGCCCTGTGGATCTTCGTGGCGCTTGATCCAGCCCTTGTCCTGCATGGCCTGCAGGAACCCGGACAGCTGCTGCGGATCGGCCAGCCACTGATTGACGGTCTTGCCTTCGAAGCGGCAATAGTCGGAGTGCATGTGTTGAGCGAACGGACACTTGCGTTCAAGCATCGCCAACAGTTCGCGCTCCAGATCGAACCCCTCGATGATTGCGCGACTGCCCTGTCCCAGGTCATTGAGCCGATAGCCCAGCGATACCCGACGCAGGAAATCGCGGCGATCGGCCTCCAGAGGCAGCAGATCCAGAACGGCCTGAACGGCTTTTTGCGCATGACCGGTGCTGGCATTGTCGATGGTCACGTGCAGAGTGAAGTAGTAAGGATCGATCCCCAGTTCACTGAGTTCGTAACTGCTGATCAACAGGTGCAGGGGCAGTTGCTCGTAGCCAAGGTTGTAACCGATCACCTCCGGCAAAAAATCCATGCCGCCGGCACCCAGGGCCAATTGCAGCGCGCCTTGCAGATAGCGTTCGTCGGGCAGTGGACTGCTCGGCTCGAGGCCCTGTTCGGCGAGCAGCTGGCGGTAGATCACGACGTGGTTCTGCGCCGGATTGCCCTCGCCCAGTTCTTCCAGATAAGTGCTGATCAGGCTGCTGAAGCGCGGATCGCGCCACTGTCCGAGCAAGCCGTAGAGCCAGGCGCCATCGACCAGTTTGGTCGGCGCCACCGCTTGCAGGAAATACAGCGCATGAGCCTTGCAACTGAAGAACTGCCGCGCGCCTCCAGCCTTGCGTTGTTGCAGGTAGTCGGCGTATTGCCGGGCGACATCGGCACAGTGCTCGGCCACCCAGGCATGCCACTGCGCGGGGTCCGATGGCAGCTCATCCTTCAACTGCGCGGCCTGCAGCAGTTGATCTTCCAGAAAGGCGCACGCCAGCGGCTGCGGATGTTCGTCGGCTAAAAGTGCTGCATGGATACGCCGCAACCCACCCGGAGAATCGAGCGGACGCGATGGGGCGGGGGCAGCTTGCAGGTGAGTCAGGACAGTCATGGCAATATTCTCGATCGATTGGCAGGACGCTCAGTCACTCGCCTCTAATAAAGCAGAGAGGCTTGGCGCGTCAAAAATTCAATCGGCTTGAAAATTGCCCTGACGGACGGAGCCTTCGGCTCGCTCCTTGCTTGAACGGAACGGTCGAAGGCTTTGAGAGGAGAGATCAGGCCGTGCCCTTGGCCTGCTGTTCCAAGTGAACCTGCAACTCGGGGTCGATCTGCAACGCCGCTGCCAGTTCATCCAGATAATTGCGCTCGGCGTCCTGCTGATCGTCCACCAGCATCACGCTGGCCAGGTACATCTCGGCGGCCATGGCCGGATCGTTCTGCGCCGCCTGCGCCACTTCGGTGGGATCCAGCGGTTTGGCGACCTCGTCGTCGAGCCATTGCTGCAGGTTCGGGTCATCGGTGTGCTTGCCGATTTCACTGCTGATGAGGTGTTTTTCCGACTCGTCGATCCGCCCGTCAGCCTTGGCCGCCGCGATCAATGCACGCAGAACGGCGTGACTGTGTTCTTCGACTTGCGGGCCGGACAACAGATCCGCAGTCTGCGGAGTTTGCTGCGGCGCGGCGGACGCCTGGCTGCGTTGCCAGACTTGATACGCCTGGAAAGCCATCATGCCCAGCGAAGCCAGCGCCGCGTAATTGGTGCCGCCGGACCGACGCTGCGTGCCGCCACCCAGCGCCCCGCCACCGCCGAGCAACCCGCCAAGCAACCCGCCCAGGCCGCCAAGCCCGCCAGCCGGAGATCCCCCCCCGGAAACACCGCCACCACCCAGCAAACCACCGAGCAGCCCGCCCAGTCCCCCGCCGGCCGACGCGCCACCTGGTTGTCCCGCCGAGGCCTGGCCTCGCAGCAGTTGTTCGAGCAGATCGCTGGTGTTCATGACGTCGTCCTCAGGCAAAGGGGTATGACTGCGTCAGGCAACGATAGCCCTCCTGATGCGTTGCGCCAGCACCGTTTGGCTGACGTGGCCCTGGGGCGAGTGATTCTCCAGAGAAATTTTTCCCCGGCCAGCTAATCTTCACGAATGGGTGAACCTTGACCCGGCCCGACCGGTCGATAGCTGCAACCCCGACCCGGTTGGTCGCCGCCCTTGCTGCCCGAGGGTTTACGCGGCTTGCTGCATTTTCTGGAGAACGCCTTCGTGATATCGACCGTCCACATCGCCAGGCTCAAGGCCTGGGGCGCCCATGGTTTCACCGCGACCGGCGTGGTCACCGCCTTCCTGGCCACCCTTGCCCTGCTGGAAAACCAGCCAATCCACTGCCTGATGTGGCTGGGCGTGGCGCTGATCGTCGACGGCCTCGACGGGGCGCTGGCGCGCAAGGTCAACGTGCAGTCGGTGTTGCCGAGTTTCGACGGATCGATCCTCGATCTGGTGATCGATTACCTGACCTACGTGTTCATCCCGGCGCTGTTCATCTATCGCTACATTCCCCTGCCTGACTACACCCTGCTGCTGACCGTGTCGCTGATTCTGGTGTCGTCGTTGTTCTGCTTCTGCAACGTCAACATGAAGAGCAAGGACAACTACTTCGTCGGCTTCCCCGCCGCCTGGAACGTGGTTGCGTTGTGTCTGTACATCATCGATCCGGGGCCGTGGCTCACCTTCCTGACGGTGATTGGCCTGGCGCTGCTGACCGTGACCCGCATGAAATTCCTGCATCCGTTCCGGGTACGCCGGTTCATGCCGATCAACATTGCGGTGACGGCGATCTGGCTGTTGTGCAGCTTGTCACTGGTGCTGAACCACCCGGTGATCAACCCGCTGGTGATGGGCCTGTGGCTGCTGGCGTCGGCGTACTTTCTCGGCATCTGCATCTGGCGCACGGCGCTGGAGTGGTTTGACAGCGCGCATCTGAAATAGAAGCCCTGTCGCGATCCCTGTGGGAGCGAGCCTGCTCGCTCCCACAGTTGTTTTGCATGACGCTCAGCGTTTGGTGATGACTACCTCCAGATACTCACTCGGCACCACCATCGATTCCGCCCCCGCCCGGTTCAGCCCGTCGATCAGTAGCGTCAGGTCTGTTTCCAGCGCCTGCCCGCTCTCCGGCGGCAACGCCGCGAACGCCTTGTGTACCGGGCCGTACCAGTGGCGAAACACATCAATGAAATGCGCCGCCGAGCGATAGCGGAAGTTGAAGTGGCGCCGAGTCACCTGCAACTGAAACTGGCGATCGTCGAAATGCGAATGCAGCCAGGCTTCCGCGCCCCAGTTCGAGGGCGGTTGCGCAACGGGTGGCGGTGGCAGGTAGCGACCGAGGGTCTTGAACATCTGGCCGACGAAACCTTCCGGCGTCCAGTTGGCCAGGCCGATCCGTCCGCCACGGCGACAGACCCGACCCAGCTCCTTGGCCGCTTTCGCCTGATCCGGGGCGAACATCACACCGAACGTCGACAGCACTGCGTCAAAACTGGAATCGGCAAACGGCAGCGCTTCGGCATCGGCGACCTGAAAGGTCACCTCCAGATGCTCGGCGCGCGCCCGGTCCTGGCCGCGTTCCAGCAATGCCGCGACATAGTCGGTGGACGTCACCAGACAACCCCGGCGTGCCGCCGCCAGCGTGGCATTGCCGTTGCCGGCGGCGACATCCAGTACTTCTTCATCGCAGCGCAGGTCGCAGGCTTCGGCGAGGGTTTCGCCGACGATCTGCAGCGTGGTGCCGATCACGGCATAGTCGCCACTGGCCCAGGCGACTTTCTGGCGTTCCTTCAGGGCAGTGAGATCAATGGGGGTACTCATGAATCGGTGCTCCACGGCAGAGGGGTCAATCGGCGGTAGTCGGGTCGATGATGCTCGTCACCCGGGACACGCTGTTGGCCGGAAATCCCCCACGCTTGGCGTGTTCGCGCACCAGTTCCTCGTTGGGTGCGATGTACACGCAATAGATCTTGTCGGCAGTCACATAACTCTGCAGCCACTGCACCTCTGGCCCGAGTTCACGCAGCACGTTGCAGGACGTTTGCGATACGGCCTTGAGTTCTTGCTCCGATAGCTTTCCGGCTCCTGGAATCTCGCGTTCAATCACGAACTTCGGCATGGCAACCTCGCATTCTTTTTATGGATGGCAGAGCCGTTGGCGGCCCTGCTCGCCCACTATCGCGCGGGCGCTGTCCGGCGTCCCTGCCAATCGTCCGGAGAGCCCGTAAAACCGGGCATTGGCCGATGAATGGCGGGATTTTGTAAAGGCCCCGAAACACTGTCGGGGGTTGCCAACGCGCCGGCTGATCGGCTCTCATGCAGGCCCTCACCGGAACGGAATTCGATCATGTCCTTGCGCTTCGAATGGCTCGCCGATCACCTGCAGCACAGCGACACTTACGCGGCGTGGATCCACCGCCAGTTTCACTACGAATATGCCGAGCAATCTTTGGCCGAATGGCAGCGCGAATTTGCCGAGGGCCAGACCAATGGCGACTGGCGTTGCCTGATTGCGCTGGACGGGGATCGACTGCTGGGCGGTGCGGCACTGGCCCGGGCGGATCTGGCCCTTCGACCGGATCTGGGGCCGTGGCTGGCCTGTGTGCTGGTCAGCCCCGAATCACGCGGCCAGGGTCTGGCAGAAAGGCTGATCGAGGGAATTGCTGACGAGGCGAAAAAACGGGGCCTGCCGCGTTTCTATCTGCACACCCAGAGCAAACAGGACTATTACGCCAAACGCGGCTGGACGGTGCTGGAACGCTTTCATGCCTGGGGCAACGAACAATGGCTCATGGCGCGCGACCTGTGAGCCATTGAGTTTTGCGGTTTACGCAGCCGGCGCCTTGGCCTCTTTGAGTAGTTGCTGAATCATCTGCTCCTGCGTCTGGTAACTGCCTTCGCCAAAGTGGGTGTAACGCACCTGCCCCTTGGCGTCGACCAGATAATGCGCCGGCCAGTACTGGTTATCGAAGTTGCGCCAGATCGCGTAGTTGTTGTCGATGGCCACCGGGTAGGTGATGCCAAGCTTCTTCACCTGATCCTTGACGTTGTCGATGATCCGCTCGTAGCCGTATTCCGGGGTATGCACACCGATCACCACCAGGCCGTCCTTGCCGTACTTCTTCTCCCACTCCTTCACGTACGGCAGGGTGTGCTGGCAGTTGATGCAGTCATACGTCCAGAAGTCCACCAGCACCACTTTGCCGCGCAGGGACTCAGCGGTCAGTTCCGGCGAGTTCAACCACTGCACCGCGCCAGACAGCGACGGCATCGCGCCTTTGCTCGCCTCGTCTTCAGTCGAGTCTGCACGGACTTTGCTGACGAAGTAGTCCACCACTTTCGGCACGTTCTCCAGCACGCTTTTCTCGACCGATGCCACGCCTTGGGACGAGGTATTGGCCAGCAGCACGTTGTCGGTACCGGTGGCGATCACCGCCGCCGTCGCCAGCACCGCAACACCCGCGCCGCGGCGGAACCAGCCAGTGAAAGGAATCGACGGTTTCAGTCGGTTGACCAGCCCGCGACCGGCGAAAATCAGCGTTCCCAGCGACAGCGCACTGCCTACGCCGTAGGCCAGCAGCAACAGGCTGGTCTGGGCATTGGCGCCTTGCAGCATGGCACCGGTGAGGATCACGCCGAGGATCGGCCCGGCGCACGGCGCCCACAGCAGACCGGTGGCCACGCCGATCATGATCGACGCCATCGGGCCGGTCTTTTTCCGGCTGTCCGGGTCGAGGCGATTGCCCAGCTGCACAAAGGGCCGCGCCAGCCAGTCACCGATGCGCGCGGAAATCAGCGACAGCGCAAACAGCACCATCACCGCCAGCGCAATGTGGCGACCGGTGTTGCTGGCCTCGATCACCCACTCACTGCTGACCACCGCCAGACTGGAGATCACGGCAAAGGTCAGGGCCATGCCGCCGAGAGTCAGCAGGATCGAAGAACGGGTGCGGTCGGCTCCGGCGAACAGAAACGGCACCACCGGCAGGATGCACGGGCTGAGGACAGTCAACAGACCGCCCAGGAAAGCGATGAGAAACATGAGGTTCACCTTTTGAATGAGGGGTGGTCTGTTGAGTGGTTCGGGGGGCGCCCGTTACGGGCAGCCCCCTTCAATCCTCAAACCGTCTGGCTGTCCAGCCATTGGCTTTGCGGCGTGCGGCTGGCACCGTTCTCGGCCAGCGTCTGGCCTTGCGGCGTGCGGCTGGCACCGTTCTCGGCCAGCGTCTGGCCTTGCGGCGTACGGCTGGAGCCGTCGGCAGCCAATGTCTGGCCCTGTGGCGTACGGCTGGAGCCGTCGGCAGCCAATGTCTGGCCCTGTGGCGTGCGGCTGGCGCCGTCGGCGGCGATCAGGCCGTCGCTGCCCGGCTTGGCCACCGGAGCCAGTTGGAAGCAGGTGCTGCTGCCACAGCTGTTCTGTTCGACGGCAGCGTTGGCATGGGCCGCAACGCCGGCGAGGGAGAAGGCAACAGCGGTCAGATAGCGCGATACGTTGTTCATGGCGATGTTCCTTTTATAGAGGTGGGTAATCAGTTGTCTTCGTTGCAGCCGTCGGCGAATTTGCGGTAGTCGAGCACCTGGGTCTTGCCGGCCGAGTCGAGGTAGGTCAGGCGGGCGTCGACGATGCCGCAGGTCATCGAGTTGTCCTGTTTCAGCGACACCACTTTCTGGATGTCCAGGTGGCTGCCGTAGGAGTAGGTTTGCGGGGTGACATCGGCTTCGGCGCGGGCCGACAGGGTGCAGATGTTCAGAGCGGCAAACAGGCAAGCGGCAGCGATCGATTTGGTCTTGGCGTTCATGGCGTTTTCCTCGGGGCTTCAATGGTTGAATCGTTGATTGGGCCGAGGCGTTCTGTGTGTGCCTCGATGGAGCTCATTTAAAGCTCGCGAGGTATCGCGCATGTGTCGGCAAATGCCGTGTATAAATCGCTACGTATCCGCGCGCGCCCGGGATACACAGCGATACAAAACCCTGTAAAAATCCGCTTTTTGCGTCGGTGTGTATCCGTCACAGCGCTGGATACACTGCAATACAAAGGCAGGCAGGCGGCCTCGCGCAGGCTCGATAGACTGCCCGGCAATCCCCTTTGATTGAGGTTTGGCCCCATGGAACATGTCGATCACATCCTGATCGTCGACGACGACCGCGAGATTCGCGAACTGGTCGGCAATTACCTGAAGAAGAACGGCCTGCGCACCACGGTGGTTGCCGATGGCCGGCAGATGCGCAGTTTTCTGGAAGCCAACACCGTCGACCTGATCGTGCTCGACATCATGATGCCCGGCGACGATGGCCTGCTGCTGTGCCGCGAACTGCGCTCGGGCAAACACAAGGCCACGCCGATCCTGATGCTCACCGCGCGCAATGATGAAACCGACCGCATCCTCGGCCTGGAAATGGGCGCCGATGACTACCTGACCAAACCCTTCGCCGCCCGCGAGCTGCTGGCGCGGATCAACGCCGTGCTGCGCCGCACGCGAATGCTGCCGCCGAATCTGGTGGTCACCGAAAGTGGCCGGCTGCTGGCGTTCGGTCGCTGGCAGCTCGACACATCGGCCCGGCATCTGCTGGACAAGGACGGCACCATGGTCGCGCTGAGTGGCGCGGAATACCGTCTATTGCGCGTGTTCCTCGACCATCCGCAACGGGTGTTGAGCCGCGATCAATTGCTGAATCTGACCCAGGGCCGCGACGCCGATCTGTTCGACCGTTCCATCGATCTGCTGGTCAGCCGTCTGCGCCAGCGCCTGCTGGATGACGCCCGTGAACCGGCCTACATCAAGACCGTGCGCAGCGAAGGCTATGTGTTCTCGCTGCCGGTCGAAGTCCTCGGAGCCCCCGCATGAATCTCGCCCTGCGCTGGCCGCGCACCCTCGCCTCCCGCTTGTCGCTGATTTTCCTGATCGGCCTGATCCTCGCTCAGGCGCTGTCGTTCGGCGCACAGTATTACGAGCGCTACGAAAGCGCGAAAAACACCATGCTCGGCAACCTCGAAACCGACGTTTCGACCTCGATTGCCATCCTCGACCGTCTGCCCGCCGAAGAACGCCCGATGTGGCTCAAGCGCCTGGCCCGCAAGAATTACGGCTATCTGCTGAGCGAGGGCGAACCGGGCACACCGCTGGACCCGCAGGACGTGCCGATTGCCGTCACCTCGATCACCGATGCGATCGGCGAAGCGTACCCGCTGACCTTCACCGATATTCCCGGCCCGAAAAAACACTTTCAGGGCCACCTGCGCCTGAGCGACGGCAGCCCGGTGACCATCGATGTGCGCCCGTCGATGGTGCCGCTGTCACCGTGGCTGCCGGTGGTGTTGCTCGGGCAACTGGCGCTGATGCTCGCCTGCACCTGGCTGGCGGTGCGCATCGCCATCCGCCCCCTCACCCGCCTCGCCAACGCCGTGGAAACCCTCGACCCCAACGCTCACCCGATCAACCTCGACGAAAAAGGCCCGAACGAAGTGGCCTACGCCGCCCGCGCCTTCAACTCGATGCAGGCGCGCATCGCCGCGTACCTGAAAGAGCGCATGCAACTGCTGGCGGCGATCTCCCACGACCTGCAAACCCCGATCACCCGCATGAAACTGCGGGCGGAGTTCATGGACGATTCGGCCGAGAAAGACAAACTGTGGAACGACCTCGGCGAGATGGAACATCTGGTGCGCGAAGGCGTGGCCTATGCCCGCAGCATCCACGGCTCGACCGAGGAAAGCCGGCGCACCAACCTGGATTCGTTCCTCGACAGCCTGGTGTTCGACTATCAGGACATGGGCAAGCAAGTGCAGTTGAGCGGCAAGAGTGAGGCGGTCATCGACACCCGCCCCCACGCCTTGCGCCGGGTGCTGGTCAACCTGACCGACAACGCGTTGAAGTTCGCCGGCGCTGCCGAACTGCTGATTCAACGCGACAGGAACGGCCTCTCGATCAAGGTCATGGATCGCGGCCCGGGCATCGCCGAAGAAGAGCTGGCCCAGGTGATGGAGCCCTTCTACCGCGTGGAAAACTCGCGCAACCGCAGCACCGGCGGCACCGGGCTGGGGCTGGCGATTGCCCAGCAACTGGCGATGGCACTGGGCGGTTCGCTGACCCTGAGCAATCGTGAAGGTGGCGGATTGTGTGCGGAGCTGAAATTGCCACTGAGCTGAGCGCCAGCGGTCGCTACTGTCAGATCTGACAGTAGCCGGCCGGGCAGAATTATTGTGGGATGACACCTCGCTCAGCCGTCGCGTGGTGAACCATGTCTCTGCTCGAAACTGTCAATCAAGCATGCCAGCGGCTCGCGCCGGGTGGCTGGCACTCGCTGTTGCTGGCCCATGGTCTGGACATTCTTGCGGTACCGCTCAAGGCCGAACTGCTCAAACCGCTGCGTATCGACCGGACTGTTCCCGGTTTCGAGGACTTTTGCCCGGCCGGCAATCGAGCGATCGAACCTTCCCGGCCCGCTCAGAGCCTGCTCTTTCATGCATTGGCGTCACCACGGGTCACGCGCGACGCGGGCGGTCAGCCCCTGCAAACGTATCCAACCCCAGCCGAAATCGAGGCGGTGCTGAACTATGTCTTCGGCGTCCAGCCGCCCACGCTCAAGGATTTACAGCGACAAGTCCAGGGCGAACCGCTGGCCGTGGCAGTGTTTGCCAGCGAATACCGTTGCGCCGCCGACACGGTGCATGGTGAGCACGCCGATCTGTGTTATTCGCGTACAGGCATTGCCCGTGTAGGCAATAGCAGCGAACTGTACTCCCCCGATCTGCGCTCATTCTTGCCCTTCGTTGAGAATGACGCCTATGGCATTCGCATAATGCCGGTGCATTACAGCGCCTATATCGCCGTGCAACGCCAAGGAAATCACGAACAGTTCGGCCCGATGGATGCTCAGCCAGACGTCGATCCCGCACTGAAATTCTGGGTGCCGATGCACAAGCTGTTCGATGGCAAGGAATGCCTTGCGGGACTGGATCTGGAGGTGAAATTCAAAGCTTTTCATATCAATGAAAAGATTCGCCACATCCATCTGCGTCACAGCGACACCGGCTGGCAAGAACCGGATATTTCCCAATACCCATTTGTCATCACCGATGGTCTGGCAACGCTGGAGGTGGAGCGCGGATCGGGGTCGAGTCTACTGTTGCCCCGGCCCAGACCCAGGCTCGCCGAGCAGGCCCATTACCGGGGCCAGTTGTTGTCATTCACGATGCCCAGGGACTCGGGAGGCATGATCCACGGTCGGTCAATGCTCCACGACGATGGCACGATCGAAGATCTGAACCACCGCGAGGGTGTCGCCGAGCTGGTGAGGCAAGGCGGCTATCGCGCCCTGCACCATCGGGACGGCACGGCCGACGGTTGTATCAGTGCGCACTGCACGTCGCTGGGGCATCTGCAGTCGATACCTGCCTATTCGATCATTGCCCCCCCGGATTTCTTTCCGTTTTGCCACCCGCGCCGCCTGATGCACTGGGCCAGCCAGGTGCCAGCCTTTACCGACCCGAACATCTGGCATGCCCGACTGCAGGCGTTATCGAATGTGCGCTATTGCCCCAACCTGGCCCTCAAGGGTCAACCGTTCTCCCCGGAGGATCGAGGAGTCACCGCGATAGTCGGCTTGCCGCACAAGCTTGGCTCAACGCCGTTGGCAGGCACACACCTTCCCGGTATTGATCGCCCTTCTACATTGCCGGACGGCGAAGCCGGGCTTTTCGCCCCCGGGTGGGGGGTGGGCCAGGTTCGCGAGCAGAGCCCGGACGGCAGCTGGATCAACCGTCTCGCCGGTTACCAGATGGCCAGCCCTTTTCCCGAGGATGCAAGAATCTGCGCAGCATTGGGCTCTTTCTGGCCAGGCCTGGCACCCGATTCCGCTCGCATATACGAACCACGCTCCAGCCTGCCCACCATCATCCCGTTGACCGATGCGGAAACCGGAACCGGCAACGTCGCCTGGGACAACCAGCCACCCCCGCAACTGATCCAGAATCAGGGTCGGATGTTCGTCCGCTATCGCGCCTACGAATACAGCGATTACACACAAGTCGCCCTTGAAAACAGATTCTCCCTGCAACAGACCGGCGCAATAACCCAGCAGGAATATCAAGACCGGGTGCTCTCGATGTACCGCGTGTACAACGTACTCGGTGCGGGAACCGACATGACCTTGCGTAATACGTGGCCGTTGCTGTCCTTCATCCGTGTGCAGCGCCCCGACCCGGAACTTGATTCGGCGCAACAGCAGGTCGGCATCGTGTTACGCGGTTGGGTCTTTCGCTTCCTGATATACAAACGTGGCACCGAAAGCATCCCTGTCGAAGACTTCAGATGGAGGGATGTGCAGGTCAAGCAACTGGTACGACTGTTTGCCAGCGCCGAAACGATACTGGTCAAACACGAAAACACCACGTGGCAGCTCGCCCTTGAAGTCCTTTGATGTCGTGGTGATCGGCGGCGGTCCGGCAGGGTCTGCGGCGGCGATCGGTTGCGCACAGCGCGGCTTGCGCGCGGCATTGATCGAGCGTCATGACTTCCCGCGATTTCGTCCCGGTGAGAGCCTGCATCCAGGCATTGAACCTGTTTTGCAGCAACTGGGCGTCGCCGGGCAACTGTGTGCGCAGGATGCGTTGCGTTTCAACGGGTATTGGGTGCAATGGAACGAGCCGTTGCGTTTCAACGGTTTCGGTAGTGACGACAAGGGTCCATGGCGGGGCTTTCAGATTCCCCGGGCAACGCTGGACACAGCGCTATTGCAGCACGCCGCAGCGCTGGGGGTGATGGTGTACCAGCCGTCTCGCGCGCTCGCCGTCCTCAGCGAGAAAAATCGTGTGACCGGTGTCAGAACCGATTCAGGCCCGTTGCACGCCGACTATGTGATCGATGCCAGCGGCGCGTCAGCCTGGCTGCATCGACAGCTGGGATTGACCATCCGCCGCTGTTCGCCACGCCTGATTGCCCGCTACGGTTACGTCCGGGGTTGTCCACTCGCTTACCAACACGCACCGCACTTGTCGGCGGGCCCTGCTGGATGGACGTGGATCGCCAGGGTACAGGCGCAATTGACGCACTGGACGCATCTGGCATTCGAAGCGCCAAACCTTGGCCACCCAACCGTGCCGGAACCGCTGCAACACTTGCCCACGCAAGGCGCCATCCACGGCGCCGATGTGACGTGGCGCATCAGCACCGCAGCAGCCGGTGGCGGCTACTTCATGGTCGGCGACGCGGCCAGTCAGCTTGACCCGGCGTCTTCCCATGGCGTGCTCAAGGCCTTGATGACCGGCATGCAAGCCGCGCAGGCGGTGTATGACTGCCTCGGGCAACCCTCTGTCCAAACGTCGGCTCAGCGGCAATACAAACAATGGCTGGGTGACTGGTTCGAGAAGGACATGGCACAACTGCGTCGCTTCTACCGCCTTCATCCTGATCCTCCACGCTGGCTGGCTGCTGACGACTGATTTCAGACAATGCCGATCACACCGTCCTCATGCATCTGGCGCAGCAACGCCAGTCCGCTGTCCATGAACGACGCAGTTCCGGGCAATCCCGCCTCCATCGCCAACCCTTGCAACTGCTCGCGACCGCTCAGCAACGGGAACTCGTCGATCCGCTGCAACAGCCGCCACGCCAATGGGCTCAACTCGGAAAACTTCACACTCCAGTCCGTCGTGCGCCGCACCAGCAACAGCGTCGGCTGGGCCGGCGGCGTGGCCGGTTGATGATCCGGCCCGAGCATCTGCACCGGCCAGGTGTACGCCAATGCCCAGGCCAGCGCCGAGACCTGCAACGGCCGCTCCAACAAGTGCGCCGGATTGCTCGCAGGCAAGGGTTCAGCGTCAGACTGCTGCAATACCATTTCCACCCATTCGTAATGCGCCAGTTCCACCAGAAACGCCGGCCAGTCACCCGCGCTCAATACAGCGGGCTCCGACGCCAGGTAACCGACAAACTCCTCGGCGATCTCGCCGAATTTCGGCGTCTGCGCCCGGTAGTCCCGCAGGAAGCCACGAATCAATGTGCGCCAGCGTTCCTGGCCGATGATCCGGATCAGCACAGGAAACGTGCTGCCCAGCAGTTGCGAGACGTTGTTGAACACCAGATCGCGATAGACATTGACCCGTGCCGCGTTCATGTCGGCGGGCGGCGCTTCATGCTCTGGATCGCGCAGGTAGCGGGTCAACGCCTGTTGTTGCCGCAGAAGATTATCCACGCGGGCCTCCTTCGATTTGCAGACGGCGAATGGTTTGCAGCTCGGCCACCAGTTCAGAGAACGCGGGGAAATTGAAATCCCGCTCCAGCAAGGTCGGCTGCGCGCCGAATCGGGCATAAGCGTCGGCCAGCAACGACCAGACCACCGGTTTGACCGAGGCGCCATGGGTGTCGATCTTCAGCGTGTCGGACTCGTCAAAGTGCCCAGCCACGTGCATCCCGACCACCCGGCCCGGCTCGATGGCGGCCAGGAACGTCTGCGGGTCGAAACCGTGGTTGATCGAGTTGACGTAGACGTTGTTCACGTCGAGAAGCAGGTCGCAATCGGCCTCGCGCAGCACGGCGTTGGTGAAGGTCACTTCGTCCATGTCCTGCCGGGGCGCGGCGTAGTAGGAAACGTTTTCCACAGCCAGCCGCCTGCCGAGAATGTCCTGGGCCTGGCGAATCCGCGCGGCGACGTGGTGCACCGCTTCTTCGGTGAACGGCAGCGGCAGCAGGTCGTAGAGGTGACCGTCGTCGCTGCAATAGCTCAGGTGTTCGCTGTACAGCGGCACCTTGTGCTGATCGAGAAAGGTTCGCACTTCCCGGAGAAAGCCCACGTCCAGCGGCGCCGAACCGCCGAGCGACAACGACAACCCGTGGCAGGACAACGGATAGCGCTCGGCCAGCTCGCGCAACGCGGCGCCATGGGCACCGCCGACGCCGATCCAGTTTTCCGGCGCCACTTCGAGAAAGTCGAAATCGCCGGTGCGCGCGGCCTGCAGGTCTTTCATCAGGCCGCGACGCAGGCCGAGCCCGACGCTGGCCTGCAAGGAGGGGTGGGGAATCTGCATGGGCAAGATCTCTACTGAGGAGCCGCCGGGCGTGGCGACTGACAGGTTCAGTAAAACCGGCGGGTGTATCGCGGCTGTGTGGGTAATGCGGGGGAAGTGGCGGGATTTGTATCGGCGGCGGGCCTGTACACAGTGGGATACAGACACCGTCGCGATACACAACCCCGAAATCCACACAGCCCGCTCCCGCCAGCGCCAACAGCGGCTAGACTCAATCAGTACCCAGTCGAGGGGGACGCAGGACAGCAGTGTCGCCCTGCCCGTTTCCACGACCACCGCCCGGTGGTGAATGCCTCGACCCCCAACGCCACCGGACTGTGATCCTGTCAAAGGAGCACATGAAATGGACGAGGCCAGACTCAATGAATTCATGGGCAAACTGGTCAACGACATGGGCGGCGCGGCGATGCTGGCCAATGTCATTGTCGGCGAAGAACTCGGCCTGTATCGGGCAATGGCCGACAGCCAGCCGATCAGCCCCGAAACCCTCGCTGCAAAAACCACCTGCAACCCGCGACTGGTGCGCGAATGGCTGAGCGCCCACGCGGCGTCCGGCTACATGGAACACCACGACGGCAAATTTCGTCTGCCGGAAGAACAGGCGCTGGCCCTGGCCAAGGAGGATTCGCCGGTGTACGTGGCCGGCGGCTTGGGCGTGGTGGCGTCGTTTTTCCATGACAAAGACAAACTGGTCAAAGCCATGCGCGGCAACGGCGCCCTGCCCTGGGGCGATCACCATCCGTGCATGTTCACCGGCACCGAGCGCTTCTTCCGCCCCGGCTACAAGGGGCATTTGATCGCCGAGTGGCTGCCGGCGCTGGACGGCGTGGTGGCCAAACTCGAAGCAGGCGCCAAGGTCGCCGACATCGGCTGCGGTCACGGTGCGTCCACGGTGATCATGGCCCAGGCCTATCCCAACTCGCGGTTCGTCGGCTTCGACTATCACGCACCTTCGATCACCGTCGCCACCCAACGGGCCGAAGAAGGCGGCGTCAGCAGTCGCGCGCGGTTCTTCCAGGGCACGGCGAAAAGCTATCCCGGCGATGACTATGACCTGATCTGCTATTTCGACTGCCTGCACGACATGGGCGACCCGGTCGGAGCTGCCAAACACGCCTTTGAATCCTTGAAAGACGACGGCACGGTGCTGCTGGTCGAGCCGTTTGCCAACGACACCCTGGACGAAAACATCACGCCGGTCGGACGCTTGTTCTATGCCGCGTCAACGTTCATCTGCACACCAAATTCGCTGTCCCAGGAAGTGGGCCTCGGCCTCGGTGCGCAGGCCGGCGAGTTGCGCCTGCGCAAGGTATTTACCGAAGCGGGCTTCAAACACTTCCGGCGGGCGACGCAGACGCCGTTCAACCTGATTCTGGAGGCGCGCAAGTAACCTCGGGCAGCGGACGCCTCTGAAAAGAGGCGTCCGTCGGTGCTAACCTGCAAGGCACTTACCGCCTGCGGAGCGCTGATCATGCTCGACCGTCCCCTCCCCGACCCGCTCGACTATTTGCAACAGGTCATGGCCGACGGCGACTTCATTGTGCTGACCGGCGCCGGCATCAGCACGCCGTCAGGCATTCCGGACTACCGCGACAGCGACGGTGTGCGCCGGGGCCGGCAGCCGATGATGTACCAGGAATTCCTCGCTGCCCCGCAATCGCGCCGGCGCTATTGGGCCCGGGCCATGCTCGGCTGGCCACGGGTGCGCCAGGCGCGACCGAACGCTGCCCATGAGGCGCTGGCCAGTCTGCAAAGCCACGGCCGGATCGGCGGCCTGATTACCCAGAACGTCGACACCCTGCACGATCAGGCCGGCAGTCGCGATGTCATCGAACTGCACGGCAGCCTGCACTGGGTGCTGTGTCTGGATTGCGGCCAGCGCAGCGAGCGGGACTCGATTCAGCAACTGATGGAAACGCAGAACCCGTATCTGGCGGGCGTCGATGCCGTGCAGGCACCGGACGGCGATACTCTGCTCGATCCGGCTTTCGAGGCGCGCTTTCAGGTGCCGCATTGCCCGCATTGCGCAGGCGAGCGGATGAAACCGGACGTGGTGTTTTTTGGCGAGAACGTGGCACAGCCGACGGCGGCGCGGGCCATGGCGCTGGCGGAAAATGCCGCCGGGATGCTGGTGGTCGGTTCGTCGCTGATGGCGTATTCGGCGTTTCGCTTGTGCCGGGTGATTGCGGATCGGGGCAAGCCGCTGATTGCGATCAATCTGGGGAAGACGCGGGCGGATGAGTTGCTGGATTTGAAGATTGAAGCGTCGTGCGAACAGTTGCTGCCGCTACTGGCACAACGCCTCAATGCTCAGCCTTAAGGATGTCGAACAACGCCTGCGCCGCCGCCGACAGTTCATTCCCCGGATCCGTCAGCACGCCAATCGCCCGCTCCACCACCGGCTCGTGCAAGGTCAGGCAATGCGCGCCCAACTCGCGCATCTGCCCGGCACACAAGGCCGGCACCGCACTGACGCCCAGCCCGCTCGCCACCATCCGCCCGACCGTCGCCAGTTGATGGCTTTCAAATTCCACCGGCAGTTTCATCCCTCGAGCCTGCAAGTGTTCTTCCAGCATCACACGCACCGTGGACGGTCGTTGCAGGGTGATGAACGGCTCCTGCAGCAAGGTCTGCCAATCAATGTCACTGCGATCAGCCAGCGGCGAATCCTGCGGCACCACGGCAACGAAACGATCGCGGTAAAGCGGCGTGAACGTCAGCGAGGTGTTCTGCATCGGCTCGAAGGCCACGCCGAGTTCGACCTGACGATCACGAACCATTTCCAGCACTTGCTCGTTGATCACGTCGTTGACCGTGACGTTGACGTTCGGATAACGCGCGCGAAAGGTCTTGAGGATCGGCGGCAGCAGATTGCCGGCAAACGACGGCATCGCCGCCAGCGTCACCCGCCCGCGCTGAAGGCTGAAGCGCTGGCGCATTTCGTCTTCGGCGTTGTCCCAATCGGCGATCAGGCGCCGGGCCAGCGGCAGCAGCGATTCCCCTTCCGGGGTCAGCGCCACGTTGCGCGTGTTGCGACTGAACAGGCGCCCGCCCAGGCCTTCTTCCAGCGCCTTGATGGTCAGGCTCAGTGCCGACTGCGACAGGTGCAGACGCTCGCAGGCCACGGCGAAGCTCAGGCTCTGGGCGACGGCGAGAAAGGCGCGGATCTGCTTGATGGTCATGAACGCTATGCTTCCCTATCAGAGTCTTGATCGTTCCCACGTCGAGGCGTCGAACCGTCTGCGTGGTAACGCAGCCCGTGACGCTCCGCGTCACTGGGACGCAGAGCGTCCCCGGAGGCGTTCCCACGCGGAGCATGGGAACGATCAACAAAGCCAACTATTGAGCTTTATCAATCAATCAACCTTAAAAATCAACTTAACAAATATATCCTTGAGCGCGACACTCCAGTCATTCGGCTAGCCAGCCGCCCGACAAACAATAAAAGAGGTGCATATGGCAGGTTTCGACAAGCGCGTGTATTCCTACGAGGAAGCCATGGCAGGTCTTGAAGACGGCATGACCGTGATCGCCGGCGGCTTCGGCCTGTGCGGCATTCCGGAAAACCTGATCGCCGAGATCAAGCGCAAGGGCACCCGCGACCTCACCGTCGTCTCCAACAACTGCGGCGTCGATGGCTTCGGCCTCGGCGTGCTGCTGACCGACCGCCAGATCAGCAAGGTGGTCGCCTCCTACGTCGGCGAAAACAAACTGTTCGAAGAGCAACTGCTCAAAGGCGACATCGAAGTCGTCCTGACCCCGCAAGGCACCCTCGCCGAGAAAATGCGCGCAGGCGGTGCCGGCATTCCGGCGTTCTTCACCGCCACTGGCGTCGGCACCCCGGTCGCCGAAGGCAAGGAAGTGCGTGAATTCCACGGTCGCAAGTACCTGATGGAAGAATCCATCACCGGCGACTTCGCCATCGTCAAAGGCTGGAAAGCCGACCACTTCGGCAACGTCATCTACCGCCACACCGCGCAGAACTTCAACCCGCTGGCCGCCACCGCCGGCAAGATCACCGTGGTCGAAGTCGAAGAAATCGTCGAACCCGGCGAGCTGGATCCGGCACACATCCACACGCCCGGCATCTACGTCGACCGGGTCATTTGCGGCACGTTCGAAAAACGCATCGAACAACGCACCATCCGCAAATAATCCAGGCTGACGGAGAACAAGAACATGGCACTTACCCGCGAACAAATGGCTCAACGCGTCGCCCGCGAAATGCAGGACGGCTACTACGTGAACCTCGGTATCGGCATCCCGACCCTGGTCGCCAACTACATCCCCGAAGGCATGGAAGTCATGCTGCAATCGGAAAACGGCCTGCTCGGCATGGGCCCTTTCCCGACTGAAGACACCATCGACGCCGACATGATCAACGCCGGTAAACAAACCGTGACCGCCCGTATCGGCGCGTCGATCTTCAACTCCGCCGAGTCCTTCGCGATGATCCGCGGCGGCCACGTCGACCTGACCGTGCTCGGCGCCTTCGAAGTCGACGTACAAGGCAACATCGCCTCGTGGATGATCCCCGGCAAACTGGTCAAGGGCATGGGCGGCGCGATGGACCTCGTAGCCAGCGCCGACAACATCATCGTCATCATGACCCACGCGTCCAAGGACGGTGAGTCCAAGTTGCTGAGCCAGTGCAGCCTGCCGCTGACCGGCGCCGGGTGCATCAAGCGCGTCCTGACTGACCTGGCCTACCTGGAAATCGAAAATGGCGCTTTTGTCCTCAAGGAACGCGCACCTGGCGTCAGCGTCGAGGAAATCGTCGCCAAAACCGCTGGTAAGCTGATCGTCCCGGATCACGTACCAGAAATGCAGTTCGCTGCCGAGTGAGGAATTCGAAAATGCAAGACGTCGTCATTGTTGCCGCCACGCGTACCGCGATCGGCAGTTTCCAGGGATCGCTGGCCAGCGTCTCCGCCGTGGATCTGGGCGCAGCGGTCATCCGCCAGTTGCTTGAGCAGACCGGTCTGGACGGTGCCCAGGTCGATGAAGTGATCATGGGCCAAGTGCTGACCGCCGGCGCCGGCCAGAACCCGGCGCGCCAGTCGGCGATCAAGGCCGGTCTGCCCCACGCCGTACCGGCCATGACCCTGAACAAGGTCTGTGGCTCGGGCCTCAAGGCCCTGCACCTCGGCGCTCAGGCGATCCGTTGCGGCGACGCGGACGTGATCATCGCCGGTGGCCAGGAAAACATGAGCTTGGCCAACTATGTAATGCCGGGCGCGCGCACCGGTCTGCGCATGGGTCACGCACAAATCGTCGACACCATGATCAGCGATGGCCTGTGGGATGCGTTCAACGATTACCACATGGGCATCACCGCCGAGAATCTGGTCGAGAAATACGAGATCAGCCGCGAACAGCAAGACGCCTTCGCTGCCGCGTCGCAACAGAAAGCCGCCGCCGCCATCGAGGCCGGTCGTTTTGTCGATGAAATCACCCCGATCCTGATCCCGCAGCGCAAAGGCGATCCGGTGGCGTTCAAGGTCGACGAGCAGCCACGCGGCGACACCACCGCCGAATCCCTGGCCAAACTGCGTCCGGCCTTCAAGAAGGACGGCAGCGTCACGGCCGGCAACGCTTCGTCGCTGAACGACGGCGCGGCTGCCGTGATCCTGATGAGCGCCGAAAAAGCCAAGGCCCTGGGCCTGCCGGTGCTGGCGAAAATCGCCGCCTACGCCAACGCCGGCGTCGACCCGGCGATCATGGGCATCGGCCCGGTTTCCGCCACTCGCCGCTGCCTGGACAAGGCCGGCTGGAGCATCGGCCAACTCGACCTGATCGAAGCCAACGAAGCCTTCGCCGCACAGTCCCTGGCGGTGGCCAAGGATCTGCAATGGGATCTGGACAAGGTCAACGTCAACGGCGGCGCCATTGCCCTCGGTCACCCGATCGGTGCGTCGGGCTGCCGTGTGCTGGTGACGTTGCTGCACGAAATGATCAAGCGTGATGCGAAAAAGGGTCTGGCGACCCTGTGCATCGGCGGCGGTCAGGGCGTGGCCCTGGCACTGGAACGCGCTTAAGCGCAAAAGAGGTTCAACAGCGGGCGGCGGATCCACGACATCCACTGCCCGTTGGCAACAAACCCGGTACGACTCACGTCGCACCGGGTATTTTTTTGCCCGGACGTCAGGCGAACTTCACCAGATTCAGCACCGGCAACGGCCCGCCCGGGAACTGCACCAGCCGCGCGCCCACGCTCAATTCGCCCAGATCGATACCGAAGAAGCCGAGCTGATCGATCAGCGCACCCACTTCCGCCTTGGCCTGCGCATCATCCCCGGACAGGAACAACACGCGCTTGCCCCCCTCCGACGCCGGATCCGCTTCCAGCAAGCGCGCCAGCAAATGGTTGAACGCCTTGACCACCCGCGCGCCCGGCACCCACTCGGCGAACACTTCGCTGGAAGGTCGACCCTGCAAGTCCACCGGTTTGAACGATGGCGCTTCAATCGAGTTGTTGGCGTCGATGACGATCCGCCCGCCAAAGTCCGGCAGCCCGGCCAGTGCCATCGGCAGTTTCGACCAGTTCACCGCGACCAGCACGATGTCTTGGGCCGCCGCTTCTTCTCGGGTAACGGCACGGGCAGTCGGGCCGAGTTCTGCGACCAGTTCGGCCAAAGTCTCCGGCCCGCGACTGTTGGCGATGACCAACGGGATGCCCTGACGCGACAAGGCTTTGGCAAACGCTGAACCGATGGCGCCAGCGCCGATGATTCCGATAGTGCTCATGGTGTTCTCCTCAAAGTGGGGTAAGACTCGAAACGAATCTTGCGCTTGCCATTCCCACTTGATTAGCCGGTAATGCCTTGAATGATCTTCAAGTATCACTATCAGGTCGAAATCCATGGAAACCCTCGCCAATCTCGAATCCTTCGTTCGCAGCGCCGAGACCGGCAGCTTCTCTGCTGCTGCGCGGTTGCTGGCGCTGACTCCGGCGGCGGTCAGTCGCAACGTGGCGATTCTTGAACGCAACCTCGGCGTACGGCTGTTTCAACGCTCGACCCGCAAACTATCGCTGACCGAGGCCGGTGAGGGTTTTCTGGCGAGTATCGGCGGCAACCTCGACGCCTTGCAGGCAGCGATTGCGACGGTGGCGACCGAGCGCGGCGAGCCGGCGGGTGTGCTCAAGATCAGCCTGCCGCCGACATTCGGCATCGATCACATGCTGCCGCTGCTGCCGGAGTTTCTGGCGCGTTATCCTCTGATTCGCCCGGAATGGAACTTCGAAAATCGTCAGGTGGATCTGATCGCCGAGGGTTATGACGTGGCGATTGGTGGCGGCTTCGAGCTGACGCCCGGCGTGGTCGCCCGGCCATTGTCGTCCGCCGAAGTGCTGGCGGTGGCGTCGCCGGCGTATCTGGCGGGCCGCACACTGCCGCGACATCCGGCCGATCTCGCCGATCACCACGGCATCGTCATGCGCGGCCTGCGCACCGGGCGCCTGCGCCAATGGCAGATGCACAACGAGGCCGGCGAACAGGCCAGCGCCCTGCTCAACCCGAACATCGTGCTGAATGATCCGATGGCCATGCGCAAGGCTGCGCTGCTGGGCTTGGGCGTGACGATGCTGGTGCTGCCGGATGTCAGCGCGCAGATCGAACGCGGTGAACTGGTGCGGCTGTTGCCCGACTGGCAATGCGATGCCGGCGCGATTTCGCTGTACTACCCGAGCCGTACCTTGCTGCCGGCCAAGACCCGGGTGTTCATTGATTTTGTAGTCGAAGCGTTTGGCTCATGATCGTAATGATCGCCCCACGCTTCACGCATGATCGTTCCCACGCTCCGCGTGGGAATGCAGCCGGGGACGCTCTGCGTCCCATTGGAGCGCGGAGTGTCGGGCCGATCACACCGGCTACGCGGCCAGTTGCAGAATCAGCCAGGCATTCGCCCCACTGATCACTACAAACAATCCCCACGCGAGAATCTTGGTCGGCAACCGGTTCACAAACGGCCCCATCAGCCGTTTGTCGTTGGTCATGCGAATCAGCGGATACAGCGCAAACGGCAATTGCAGGCTCAGCACTACCTGGCTCAGCACCAGCAACTTGCCCACCGCGCCGTCGCCCATCAGCCACACGCCGATGAACGCCGGAATCAGCGCCAGCCCACGGGTAATCAGGCGTCGCTGCCAGCAAGGGATTCGCAGTTTCAGATAGCCTTCCATGATCACTTGCCCGGCGATGGTGCCGGTGAAGGTCGAACTCTGCCCCGAAGCCAGCAGCGCCACGCCGAACAGCACACTGGCCAGCGCGCCGCCCACCAGCGGATCGAGCAAGTGATAGGCGTCCTGGATGTCGACCACGTCGGTGTGCCCGGACTGATGAAAGGCTGCCGCCGCGAGAATCAGGATCGCCGCGTTGACCAATAACGCCAGCGCCAGTGAACCGATGGTGTCGATGCGCGCCAGTTTCACCGCGTCCTGCTTGCTGGCCAGATCCTTGCCGATCAACCGTGTCTGCACGATCGAGGTGTGCAGGTACAGGTTGTGCGGCATCACCGTGGCGCCAAGGATGCCGATGGCCAGGTACAACGGCGCGGCATCGCTGATCGCCGACAGTGAGGGTTTGAAGCCTTGGGCGACGTCCGGCCAGTACGGTTTGATCAGCAGCAGCTCGACGAAGAAACACGCGCCGATGGTGCCCACCAGCACCAGCATGATCGCCTCCAGCCGGCGGAAACCGCGGTTTTGCAGGGCCAACACCAGCAGCGTATCGAATGCGGTCAGCGCGATGCCGAACGTCAACGAACAACCCAGCAGCAGGTGAAACGCCAGCGCACAGCCGAGTACTTCCGCAAGGTCAGTGGCGATGATCGAGATTTCCGCCAGCACCCATTGCAGCCGCGCCGTCGGAGTGCTGTAGCGTTCGCGGGAAAGCTGCGCCAGATCACGCCCGGTGGCGATGCCCAGCCGCGAGCACAGGCATTGCACAACCATGCCCGCCAGACTCGCCAGCAACACCACGAACAGCAAGCTGTAACCGAAACGCGAACCGGCCTCGATGGCGGTGGCCCAGTTACCGGGATCCATGTAGCCGATCGACACCAGCAAACCGGGGCCGGCAAAGCGCAGCACGCGTTTGAAGAACGAGGCGTTGGGATCGACCGGGACACTTCCGGCCACTTCCGGCGGGCAGAACGGCGCCGTGGCGATTTTGGGCAAGCTGAACTTCACAAACACATCCAGAAACAAGTCGAAAGGCGCAGCTTAGACGTTTCAGTCGGCAGGCCCAAGCGCCGATGTGCTGCGTTCAGGGTTGGGCAGTACCCAGCAATTGCCGGCGCAGTTCGGGATTGCGTGTGCGTGGATCCAGCCAGATGTTGAAAAAAGCCTGGGCGAACAACGGGTCGTTGATTTCGTGCTGCAACTGTTGGCCAACAAAGAACCGCGCGCCCTGCCCCGGCAGATACACCCCGGTGATCCGCGTGCCGGCCTGCACGTCGACGAACGATTGCTGCATCTGGGCCTGCCACACCGCCAGTTGCGCAGGACTGATGGAGGCGCCTGCCAGGCGTTTGATCTCGTCGACGCTGGCCTTGACCAAATCTTCGCGGGACACGCTGCGCCGGTAGATCAGCTCCAGGGCGAAGGGCTGACCATCGGCCAATGGACGCGCGGCGCTCCACAACCGGGCGTTGTAAACGTCGAAACCGAAAATGCTGAAATCGCCGGTGCCAATGATTTGCGCACCGGGCACCACGTCTTGCCAACTGGCCCAGGTGGGTGTCAGCAACAAGGCCCACAAGCCGATCCCGCAGCATCCACGCAACAACTTCGGTGTATTGCTCATCGCGATATCGACTCCGGTAAACCCTGATACCCAGAGCATAGTCGGCAATCACACCCATGTTTTTGTATACATGTTTTGCATGCATATGCAGCAATCCGTGAACCACAATGCTAACGTGGCCCTTATTGACCCGAAGGAGACACCTGCGTGCTGATCCTCAAACTGCTGCTGATTCCCGGTTTCCTGCTGCTGATTTCCCTCGCGGGCAAGCGTTGGGGCCCCAGCGTCGCCGGGTGGCTGTCGGGGTTGCCGGTGGTAGTCGGGCCGATTCTGTTTTTCCTCGCCATCGAGCAAGGCCCGGCGTTTGCCGCGCAATCGGCGGTGGCGGCGCTGTCGGCCATGTTTGCGATGATCGCGTTTTGCATCACTTACGCGCAGGTGGCGCAGCGGGCGAGCTGGCCGCTGGCGTTGGTGGTTTCTTTATCGGTCTGGGCCGTGCTGGCGTTGATCCTGTCGCTGATACCGGCCTCTCTGCCCCTCTCGATTGCCGCCGCTGCAACTGCCCTTCTTGCCGCGCCATACCTGTTTCCCAAGGTGCAACCGGTGGTGAGTGGCCCGGCGCCGAAGTCGGACAAGCTGGTCTGGCGGATGATTGCCGGGGCCGCGCTCACGCTGGTGGTGACAATGCTGGCCAGCACCGTCGGCGAACGCTGGAGCGGTCTGCTCGCGGTGTTCCCGGTGCTCGGCAGCGTGATGGCGGTGTTCTCCCAGCAGACCCGTGGCCCGGCGTTTACCGCCGCGTTGTTGCAGGCGACGGCGACGGGGATGTATTCGTTTTCGGCGTTTTGTCTGGTGCTGGCGCTGACGGTTCCCAATCTGGGTTTCGGTGGTTTCGTGGTGGCCGTGGCCGTTTCGGTGGCGATGCTGGGCGTCACCCGGCAGTTGCTGGCCAAACCCGCGTCGGCACCTTCGCCGAACTGAACCCGCCCGGACAAACCGCTCTGGAGTGCCAGGTGTGCTCCGTGGGATGATCGCCGCCCAAGCGCGACCATCCCTCGGAGATTCGAATGTCATTGCTTAGCAAGAAAGCCGTCGTCCTGTTGCTGGCGGCGGTGGCCGGTTTCGGCGCCATCAATGCTCAGGCAGCCAAGGCCAAAGAGAAGGCTGTCACCGAGAAAGTCTCGATGCTGGAAGGCAAATTCAGTTTCGTCCTGCCCAAGGGCTTTGTCGGCGACCCGCTGCCCGCCGGCCCGACCGGTGCCAAGGGCACCATGTACAGCAACGACGCCACCAAGACTGTGGTCATCGTCGCCGAAAACCAGATTCCCGAAGGCAAAAACGTCAAGGACAACGACAGTGCGTTTCTGGACGGCACCGTCTCCGATTTCATCGACGCCCAACGCAAGGCCCTGCCGGACTTCAACAAGCTCAGCGAAAAGAGCCTGACCCAGAAAGGCAACGGCCTGGGCCTGCGCCAAGTCGACAGCACCGCCACCCAGGGCGGCGGCCAGACTCTCAACACCACGTTGCTGGCCGGTTCCGGCACGCGCATGGCGCTGGTCCAGGTGATTTCCCGGGCCAGCGACAAGAGCGGTCACGAGGCGCTGGTGAAAACCATCCTCAAGGAAAAATGATCTTCACGGGTTGAGTTGCTGCAACCAGTCGTTCAAATCCCGAAGCTCGGCCGCGCTGATGCTGTGGCCGACGCCGGGATAGGCATGAAATTGCGTTTTGTACGACAGCTTCTGCAACAACGCATCGGCTTCGGTGCCACCGCTGTACGGCACCCGGTCATCCGCCGTGCCGTGGCCGATGAAGATTTCCAGCGGCGGATGCTGTTGCTCCGACTTCAGCTCGCTCTTGAGCACCGGCAACAGCCGCCCGCTCAACGCCGCGATGCCACCCACCGCCGCTGGCTGCCGCAGTCCGACCTCGTAGGTCATCATCGCGCCCTGGCTGAAACCGATCAGGTACACCTTCTCCGGTTGCGCGTGATATTTCTGCGCTGCAGCGGCAATAAAGGCCCGCAGTTTCTGGCTGCTGGCCTTCAGATCATCAGTCTCGCCGTTGTAGGCACCTTCGCCTTTCTTGCGAAACCACTGGAAACGCCCTTCTCCCAACGCCATCGGTGCCTGCACCGACAGGTAGTTGTACTGCTTGGGCAGCTGAAATTTCATACCGATCAAGTCTGCTTCGTTGCTGCCATAGCCATGCAGGAAAATCACCAGCGGACGCGGTTCGGCGTCCGGGTGCACCTGGGCCAGGTAGTTGAGCGGCAGATCGTTTTGCAGCGAGGTCTGAGCCTGAACGGCAGTGGACGCCAGCAGCGTCAACAGCGCAAACACCTTCAACATAAGCCTTCCTTCACACAGTGCAGGGTTCGGGGCAGAGCCTAACACTGTGATCCGGAGGATAGGGTGTCAGTCGTTGATCAGCTTCCCGACTCGAATCGGCTCACGCCCCGCCACTTTCGCCTGCCAGATCCCCGGCTGGGTGTAGCGTCCGCGATCGATGGCGAACAACACGCCGCTGGTGCCGGCGCGAACGGTGGTCACGCGGTCGTTCAGCGGATCGACCACTTCGAACAGCGCATCGCCACGCTCGACCCACTCACCTGCATCCCGCAGGAAACTCACCACGCCGTGGTGCGGGGCGAACAGGTATTCGGTGCCTTCGAACGGCATGCCTTCGCAGCATTCGTCCGGCGCTTTCGGCCATTCGCCGCTGATAAAGCCCTGCTCGGCCAAGAAGCCCAGGATCGCCTCGCAATTGGCCTGGGCCTGATCGACGCGGGTGTCGCCCATGCTACCCAGCTCCAGGGTGGTGGCGAGGTTGGCCGGTGGAATCGCCGCGTTCGGGAAAGCCCGGGCCAGTCGCAACCACGGCGAGGAGCAGGATTCATCGAACGAACTGCCGCCGGAGTCTTCACACAACAGCGCCACGCCAGCCTTCAGCCGTGCGGCGAGGGATTGCCACTGTGGCCAGTGCTGCGGCAGTGCGTAAATATGAATTGCGGCGTCGAAGTCGCAATGCAGATCGAGGGTGATGTCGGCCTCACAGGCGTGGCGCAGCAACAGACGGTGCAGTGCTTCCAGTTGCGAGGCCGGGGCTGGTAGTTCATCGAGTACCTGGCCCATGGCCTGGCGGATCAGCGCGATGTTGGCTTGGGCATCACCGCCCAACTGACTCCCGATGCGCTCGGCCACCGGCGCGCTGAGTTCGACGAAGGAGCGGTTGAAATTCTTGCCGCTGCCCAGCTCGAAACGCCCCATGTGACTGCCTTGCAGGTGCTGATCGAGGCCGATCGGGTTGGCCACCGGCACCAGTTCGATCACGCCTTGCAACTGGCCGTTGCTTTCCAGTTCGGCCAGGCGTTTTTTCAGCTCCCACGCGGTGCGCATGCCCGGCAGTTCATCGGCGTGCAGGCTGGCCTGGATGTAGACCTTGCGCGGGCCGGCGCCGTAACGAAACACGCTCAGGGAACGTTCGCTGCCCAGGTGGCTCCAGGGCAGAAGGTGGTCGATGCGTTGCATGGGGAACTCCGGAAATTCTGTAGTCGTTGCCGAGGCAATGACTGCATTGAAAATGTGCTGACAGGATAAATCACGGGCGAAAAAAAAGTGGCCACCGCGTCAACGGGGCCACTTTTTTCTACGGCGTATTAATGGCCGTACACGTCAAAGTCGAAGTACTTGTCCTGCACTTGCTTGTACTTGCCGTTGGCGCGGATTTCGTTGATGGCGGCGTTGAATTTCTCCGCCAGCTCGGTATCGCCTTTACGCACCGCAATACCGGCGCCACCGCCGAAGTACTTGGCGTCTTCGTAGGTCGGGCCGACGAATTCGAAGCCTTTGCCGGCGTCGGTTTTCAGGAAGCCGTCGCTCAGGTTGACCGAGTCGGCCAGCATCGCGTCGATACGACCGGAGACCATGTCCAGGTTGGCTTCCTGCTGCGAGCCGTAACGCACCAGCTCGATCCCGGCCGGCACCAGCACTTCGGTGGCGTAACGGTCGTGGGTACTGGCACGCAGCACGCCGACTTTCTTGCCTTTGAGCTCGACCAGCGGGTCTTTCACGCCGGAACCGGCCTTCATCACGAAGCGCGCCGGGGTGTGGTAGTACTTGATGGTGAAATCGACGTTTTTCTTGCGGTCGTCAGTGATGGTCATCGAGGACAGGATCGCGTCGATCTTCTTCACTTTCAACGCCGGGATCAGGCCGTCGAACTCCTGCTCGACCCAGGTGCATTTGACTTTCATCTGCTCACACAGCGCGTCGCCGATGTCCACGTCGAAACCGGCCAGTTTGCCGTCAGGGGTTTTCATCGAGAATGGCGGGTAACCGGCTTCGATACCGATACGGATCGGCTTGGCGTCTTCGGCCACGGCGGTCAGGGACAACATCGACAGTGCCAGGGCACCGAACATAACCAGCTTTTTCATTTATTACTCCCGTGTGCGGAGGCTTTTATTGGCAGCTTTCGATTGTCAGGTTCGGCCTTGGGCTGTACAGCGCAAAAAAACCGAAGTGGCCGGCAGTCTATGGCGGCGCGCACGGGGCAAATTGTTTTTAAGCGACAAATACTTACAGAAAATCGGCGAGTGCCATCACGTGGGAAAAGTGTGCGCCGGAGCGGTGCGAGGGTTGTAGGACAAAGCCGACAAAAGTGCCGCCGAAGCGGCAACCCTCCGGCTATCAGCAATCGCAGGCGATCGGCGCGGTGGCGACGCGTGGTGTCGCAACACTCAACTGAAAGCCTTCATCCAGCCACCCGGTCACTCCACCGATCATCTCCTTGACCGGATAGCCCAACGCCGCCAGCTTCACCGCGGCCTTATTGGCACCATTGCAGTGAGGGCCGGCGCAATAAACCACGAAAAGCGTGTTTTTTGGGTAGTCCACCAGCCCTTCCGCCGTCAGCAAACGCCCGGGAATGTTGATCGCCCCTGGCACATGTCCACGCTCGAAGGCCAGCGGCCCGCGCACGTCCACCAGCACAAAGTCGACTTCGCCGGCCTGCTGGCTGCTGAAGACATCGGAACAATCGGTTTCGAAGGTCAGACGGTTGCTGAAATGCATCAGGGCAATGGCCGAAGGCGCTGCAGGAATCTCGCGAACCAGGCTGGGCATGTTGAATCACTCCGTTGTCGGTGGGCATGAACAGACTTTATCGAGGCGCCGCTTGCCGCTACAGTGGCGCACAAGACACTCACCGGGAATTTTCCGCCAAATGCCTGATTCACCTGGATTGGTCGCGATTCTGGCCTACGACGGCCTCTGCACATTCGAGTTCGGCATCGCCGTGGAGATCTTTGGCCTGGCCCGGCCGGAGTTCGATTTCCCGTGGTACGCGCACTGCATTGCGGCGGTCGATCAAGGGCCGATGCGCGCGATGGGCGGGATTCAGGTGCTGGCGGACGGTGGTCTGGAATTGTTGGCGGATGCGCGGACCATCATCATTCCCGGCTGGCGCGACCGAAATGCGCCGGTGCCGGAAGCCTTGCTTGAAGCATTGCGTGATGCCCATTCACGCGGCGCCCGGTTGCTGTCGATCTGCTCCGGGGTGTTTGTTCTGGCGGCCAGCGGCCTGCTCGACGGGCACGGCGCCACCACTCACTGGCGCTACACCTCGGAGCTGGCCGAGCGCTTTCCGGCCATCGATGTCGATCCGGATGTGCTTTACGTGGATTCCGGCCAATTGATTACCTCGGCCGGCAGCGCAGCCGGGATCGACGCCTGCCTGCATCTGGTGGCGCGGGACTTCGGCACCCAGATCGCCAACTCGGTGGCGCGACGGCTGGTGATGTCGCCACAACGTACCGGCGGTCAGGCGCAATTCATTCCGACGCCGGTCAGCCCGACGCCGCGCAGCGATCTGTCGCGCGTGATGCAGTGGGCCCGCGAGCGCCTGCACGAACCGCTGGAAGTGCGCGATCTGGCCAGCGAAGCGGCGATGAGCGAACGCACCTTCCTGCGCAAATTCAGCGAAGCCAGCGGCCAGTCACCCAAGGCCTGGTTGCAGCACGAACGCCTGGCCCGAGCCCGGGAATTACTGGAAAGCACGCCGCAGAACACCGAGCAGATCGCCTTGCGCTGCGGTTATCGCTCGGTGGAAAGCTTTCGTGTGGCGTTTCGCAGCGTGGTCGGGGTGCCGCCGTCGGTGTATCGCGAACGCTTTGGTCGAGAGATCAAGGCTTGCGCAACAGATAAGTGTCCATGATCCAGCCATGCTCGACCCGCGCAGCTTTGCGCACCCGCTCGATCTCATCGGCAACGTCGCTGAGCTTGCCATGGATGAGGATTTCGTCCGGCGTGCCGAGGTAGGCGCCCCAGTAAATCTCGGTCTCCCGATCCGCCACCTGGTGGTAGGAATCTTCCGCGTCGAGCATCACCACCAGACTGTCCGTGTCACTCACCTGCCCCGCCGCCAGGCGTCGGCCGGTGGTGATCTCAATCGAGCGGCCGATGGTGTTCAACGGCACCTTGTGTTGCGCCGCCAAGGCCTGAACGCTGGTGATGCCGGGAATGACCTCGAATTCAAACGCACATCGCCCCGAGGCCAGAATCGCCTGCAGGATGCGAATGGTGCTGTCGTACAACGCCGGGTCGCCCCACACCAGAAAACCGCCGCACTGCCCGTCAGACAATTCGTCATTGATCAGGCGTTCGAAGGTTTGCTGCTTGGCGCGGTTCAGATCATCGACGCTGGCGCTGTAGTCCACATCGCCACGCTCGCGTTCCGGGCTGTGGGCTTCGGCGAAACGGTAGGTACGATCGGTGATGTAGCGTTCGCAGATTTCTCGCCGCAGGTCGATCAGCTTGTCCTTGCTCTGGCCCTTGTCCATCAGGAAAAACACGTCCACCCGATTCAGCGCCTTCACCGCCTGCATCGTGATGTAGTCCGGGTTACCGGCACCGATGCCGATCACCAGCAATCGCTTCATTACTCTGCTCCTTCCAGGCTCATGCCGGACAAGCGTAGTCGCCAGCGCCCGGCAAATCGCAGATCGACCGCCGCCAGCGGCTCGACATCCAGGCTGTGAAACGCCTCACCCTGCACGACCTGCATCAAGGCAGCACGAATCACGAACGGATGGGTAACCGCCACCACGTGCCCTGGGGTGGCTTGCAGTGAAACCAGCCACGCGGCGACCCGCTCACGCAACTGCGCCACCGACTCACCGCCATGGGGGGCGGCGTGCGGATCTTCGAGCCAGGTTTGCAAGGCCTCGGGTTCGTTCCGTTGCAAATACTTGATCGACTGACCTTGCCAGCGTCCCCAGTCGCAATCACGCAGGGCCTGATCGATTTGCGCTTCATGGCCGAACCACGCCGCCGTCTGGCGAGTGCGCAGTTCCGGGGCGCAAATCAGACGCGATGCTGTGTCGAAACGCAAAGCCAGCGAGCAGGACGCCAGCGCCGTTTCTTCAACAGGTTCGTTCGTAGGAAAACACGCCAATTTTTGTGCGACGGTTCTGGCATGGCAGATCAATGTCAAACGGGTGGTCTGCACGGGGAGTCACTCGGCTGGAAGACAGGACGGTCATCGACAAAGTCGCTGATGCGGCGGCAATTGTGCCGTAAACCGGGAGGCTCCGGACAAGTCGATTGATGCCTTAAGCATTTGAAAGCGGCAATGTCTGACACCACGATGGGCAATGGACTACAAGACTGATCGACATCCGTGTAGCCCTTGCGTTACGGGCATTGCGCCCCATTTTGGGGCCTGGTCTAAACGCCGAAAAATTCGCTAGACATGTAGCGCCAGTTACATAAATACTGTTTTAACGGATTGTGAAGCGAATTCAACACCCCATCCAGCAGGAGCCCGGATGCCCCCTTTAAGAGACCTGATCACCGACCCCGGCCTTGACCTGACGCCGTCGGAGCGCAAAGTCGTTCGCGCCTTGCTCGATCTGTATCCACGCAACGGACTTGGCCCGATGGCGCGCCTGGCCGAACATGCCGGCGTCAGCGATCCGACCATCGTGCGGCTGGTGAAAAAACTCGGCTTCGGTGGTTACGCCGACTTCCAGGACGCCCTGCTCAGCGACATGGACCATCGCCTGCGCTCGCCGCGTACCCTGTTGCAGCCGCGCTCGCATCAGAACAAGGACGATGCCTGGAGTCATTACCTGGCTCACAGCCACAACCTGCTGGCCGAAACCCAGGCCCTGACCCAACCGGAAGACGTGCGCATTCTCGCCGACTGGCTGCTCGACACCCGGCATCAGGTCTACTGCTTCGGCGGACGCTTCAGCAGCCTGATGGCGACTTACCTGCTCAATCATTTGCGTCTGCTGCGCCCCGGCTGCTTTGCGCTGGAAGACAACGCGCAACTGCCCGATCGTCTGTTCGATCTGCAACGCCAGGACGTAGTGCTGGTGTTCGACTATCGCCGTTACCAGACCCAGGCCTTGCGCGTGGCCAGCGCCGCGAAAAACAACAATGCTCGCGTCGTGCTGTTCACCGACATCTATGCCTCACCGCTGCGCGAACTGGCCGACATGATCATCAGCGCCCCGGTGGAGTCGGCTTCGCCGTTCGACACGATGGTCCCGGCGCTGGCTCAGGTTGAAGCACTGATTGCCTGCCTGACCCTGCGCAGCCCGGACCTGGCCGATCGCCTGGAAGGCATCGATGCCCTGCGCAACGACTTCGACACCCACTTGCTGGAGGATAAATAAGGATGTTCAGCCTTCCCCATCGCTCGCCACGGGACCTACCGTTTGCCATCGACCACACCGCCCTGTTGCTGGTCGACATGCAGCGCGCCTGGCTCGAGCCGCAGTTCGACCCGCACCTCGAAGGCCCGGAAGCCGCGTACTTCCTCAACCGCACGCGCTCGCAAGTGGTGCCCAATCAAGTCCGCCTGCTCAAGGCCTTCCGCGACGCTCGGCAGAACGTGCTGCATACCCTGATCGAAAGCCTCACTGCCGACGGCCGCGACCGCTCGCTGGACCACAAACTGTCGGACATGCACCTGCCCAAGGGCAGCCCGCAGGCACAGGTGATCGCCGAACTGAGCCCGGTGGAAAACGAAATCGTGCTGCCGAAGACCTCTTCCGGGGTTTTCAACTCGACCAACATCGACTACGTGCTGCGCAATCTGGAAACCCGTCACCTGATCATCGCCGGGATCGTCACCGACCAATGCGTGGACATGGCCGTGCGCGACGCCGCCGACCGTGGCTACCTCGTCACTCTGGTGGCGGACGCCTGCGCGACCTGGACCGAAGCACGCCACGACGCCTGCCTGAACGCGATCAAGGGCTACTGCTGGATCACCGACACCGACACCGTGCTCGGCCGGTTGCAGGAGATGCAGCCATGAGCGAACGCCTGTCGCCGTTGCCGATGACCACCATCGTCACCACCGACCTGATCGGCGTCACCCGTGGCCGCTCGTTTCCCAGCGATGAGCTGGAGCACTATCAGGCCGCCGGTTGTGGCTGGGTGCCGGCCAACAGCGCGTTGACGCCGCAGGACATCATTGCCTCGACCAGTCCGTGGGGCGCTTATGGCGACCTGCGGCTGATTCCCGATCTGGCCAGCCGCGTCACCGTCGGCAACGGTCCGGACGCCGCAGCGCCGGCGCTGGATTTCATCCACGCCGACATCCGCGAGACTGATGGCCGGCCATGGGCGGCGTGCCCGCGCACGCTGTTGCGCAACGAGGTCGAGCGCTACCGCGATGAGCTTGGCCTGCAGATCAACGCCGCGTTCGAACACGAATTCAACCTGCACGCCGGGTTTGCCGAACATTTGGCGTTCTCGCTCGAAGCCCAGCGCCAGGGCGCCGAATTCGGTGGCTGGCTGCTCAGCGCGTTGCGCGCCGGGGGCGTCGAGCCGGAAATGTTCCTGCCCGAATACGGCAAGCACCAATACGAAATCACCTGCCGCCCGACCCTCGGCGTGGCGGCAGCCGATCGCGCGGTCAACGTGCGCGAGATCACCCGCGAAATCGCCCGGCAGATGGGCCTGGATCTGAGCTTTGCGCCGAAGACCGCTGCCGACGCGGTGTGCAATGGCGTGCACCTGCACGTCAGCCTGCTCGATCTGGCCGGTCAGCCGATGTTCTACGACGCCGGCACCAGCAATGGCCTGTCGACCCTCGGCCAGCATTGGGCGGCGGGTGTGCTGCATTACTTGCCGGCACTGTGCGCGTTCACTGCACCGACGCCGGTGTCGTATGAGCGTTTGCAACCGCATCACTGGAGCGCGTCCTACGCCTGTCTGGGCCAGCAGAATCGCGAAGCGGCGCTGCGCATCTGCCCGACCGTGAGCGTGGGCAACAAGCCCGTGGCGAGGCAATACAACCTGGAATTCCGCGCCATGGACGCCACCGCCTCACCGCATCTGGCAATGGCTGCGCTGCTGATCGCCGGACGCCTGGGCATCGAGCAGCGTCTGGCGCTGAACGCGATCACCGATGAAATCCCCGATTCACTCAACGACGAACAACGCAAGGCCCGGGGCATCGTTGCCCTGCCCGCCTCCCTGGCCCAGGCACTGGATTGCCTGCGTCGCAGTGAAGCGCTGGTCGAAGCGCTGCCAAGCGCGTTGCTCGATACTTTTTTCGCCCTTAAAACCGAGGAACTGGCGCTGACGGAACAGCTCTCGCCCGCTGATCTTTGTGAGCACTATGCACGCCTGTACTGAATCCGTTGAGCTTGGGTTGTACACCCGACCGGTCTACAACCTGAGCCGTGAAGATTCGACGCACCCGCTGATTCTGGTGTGCGAACACGCCAGCCGCTACATCCCCGAGGCCCTGAACAACCTGGGCCTGGATGACACGGCCGCGCGCGAACACATCGCCTGGGACATTGGAGCCCTGGCGCTGGCCGAGCAACTGTCGGAGCGACTGGGTGCGACGCTGCTGAGCGCCAATTATTCGCGCCTGCTGATCGACCTCAATCGCCCCCGGCATGCGCCCGACAGCATCCCGGCGCAGAGCGAGATCTACCAGGTGCCGGGCAACCGCGAGCTCGACGAGGCCACCCGCGAATACCGGCGCCAGTGCCTGTTCAAGCCGTTTCACACGCGCCTGCAACAACTGATCGATGCACGTCTGGCCGAAGGTCGACCGGTGCGGGTGGTAGGGATTCACAGTTTCACCCCGGTGTATTACGGCCAGCCGCGCGAGCTGGAAGTCGGCGTACTGTTCGGTCAGGCCCGGGCCTATGCCCAACGGATGCTCGACGGTCTGGAACGACACCCGCTGAAAGTCGCCGGCAACCAGCCGTACAAGATCGACCCGCTGGGCGACATGACCGTGCCGGTGCACGGCGACGCCCGGGGCCTCGATTCGGTGTTGATCGAAGTGCGCAACGACCTGCTGCGCAGCCCGGAAGCGGTTTCTCGCTGGGCGAATTATCTGGCACCACTGCTGTAAAAAATGTTGTAACCACTGCTGATGCTGTAAACGACGGACCGATATAACAACTAAAACGACCGATTGGCTGACAAGGAGTTGCGCTTCATGGAAATAGAAGAGTTCGGCTACAAACAGGAGTTGAAACGTAGCCTGACACTGACCGACCTGGTGGTGTACGGGATGATCTTCATGATCCCCATCGCCCCGTTTGGCGTGTATGGCTACGTCAACGCCGAGGCACCGGGGATGGTGCCTCTGGCGTACATCATCGGCATGGTCGCGATGGTTTTCACCGCGCTCAGCTACGGCAGCATGGCCCGAGCCTTTCCGATTGCCGGATCGGTGTATTCCTACGCGCAACGGGGTCTGAATCAACACGTCGGCTTCATCGCCGGCTGGCTGATGCTGCTCGATTACCTGCTGATTCCGCCGCTGCTTTACGTCTACGCGGCGATGGCGCTCAACCATCTGTACCCGGACATCCCGAAAGTCGGCTTCATTCTGGCGTTCCTGGTCAGCGCGACCTTCGTCAACCTGCGCGGCATCACCTTCACTGCTCGCATGAACATCCTGTTCCTGCTGGCGCAACTGGTGGTACTGGGGATTTTCCTGTTCTACGCCTGGAACGCCCTGCACAACGGTGGCGGCAACGGCCAGTTGACCCTCGCGCCGCTGTATCACCCGGAAACCTTCAACTTCGCCCTGCTGATGCAAGCGGTGTCGATTGCGGTGCTGTCGTTCCTCGGCTTCGATGCGATCTCCACCCTCGCCGAAGAGATCAAGGGCGATCCGGGCCGCAGCGTCGGCAAAGCGGCGTTGATCACGCTGGTGGTGATGGGTGTGATTTTCGTCGCGCAAACCTGGATCGCTACCGATCTGGCAGCGGGCATGGGCTTCAAGTCCGCCGACACTGCGTTCTATGAAATCGCCGAAATCGCAGCCGGCAGCTGGCTCGCGACCTTGACCGGCGTGGCCACGGCCCTGGCCTGGGGCGTGGCGGTGGCAATCACTTCGCAAGCGGCGGTCTCGCGCCTGCTGTTCGGCATGGCCCGCGACGGCAAGTTGCCGAAAGTGCTGGCCAAGGTGCACCCGAAACACAACACGCCGTACCTGAGCATTTATCTGGTGGCCGTGCTGTCGCTGGTGATCTGCTACCTGTTCATCAATTCGGTGGACACCCTGACTTCGCTGGTCAACTTCGGTGCCCTGAGCGGCTTCATGCTGCTGCACCTGACCGTGATCAACTACTACTGGCGCCGGCAGAGATCCGGACAGGTGATCCGTCACCTGATCTGCCCGGTGATCGGCTTCATCATCGTCGCGGCCATCATGTACAACATGGGCGTCGATGCCCAGAAACTCGGCCTGATCTGGATTGCACTGGGTCTGGTGTACCTGTTCTTCCTGAACAAGCTCGGCGCCAGTACCGCGCTGCCTGACCCGAGCAATGGCTGACAAGAAAAAGAGCGGCGTCTGACAACAAATCAGGCGACCGCCGCTTTAACGCGTGGAAACCGACAGTGATAGTCAGGTTCGGCGAATGGGCCGAACCTTTTGATACAGGAGTGCATCCATGCTGGTCTTACGTCCAGTCGAGCCAAACGACCTGCCTCAATTACAACAATTGGCGCGCGACAGCCTGGTAGGCGTCACATCCCTGCCGGACGACAGCGAACGCCTGGGCGAAAAAATCGCCGCGTCCTGCGCCTCGTTCGACAGCGATGCGGCGGCTCAAGGCCCGGAGAATTACTTCTTTGTGCTGGAAGACATCGACAGCCATCGACTGGTCGGCTGTTCGGAAATTCTCGCCACCGCAGGTTTCAACGAACCGTTCTACAGCCTGCGCAACCGCCACTTCACCAGCGCCTCGCGGGAGCTGAACATCGAGCACGGCGTGCCGGCGCTGTCGCTGTGTCACGACCTGAGCGGGCACACACTGCTGCGCGGTTTCCACATCGACGCGGCACTGGTGCGCACGCCGTTTTCCGAATTGCTGTCGCGGGCACGGCTGCTGTTCATCGCCGCCCACGCGCCACGTTTTGCCGAAGCGGTGATCACCGAAATCGTCGGTTACAGCGACGAGCAAGGGCATTCACCATTCTGGGATGCGCTGGGCAAACATTTCTTCGACCTGCCCTACGTCGAGGCCGAGCGCCTGTGCGGCTTGCAGAGCCGTACGTTTCTCGCCGAGCTGATGCCGCAATACCCGATCTACGTGCCAATGCTGCCGCAAACGGCGCAGGACTGCATCGGCCGCATTCACCCGGACGGCCAGGAAGCCTTCGACATCCTCGAGCGCGAAGGTTTTGAAACCAACAGCTACATCGACCTGTTCGATGCCGGCCCGACCTTGTATGCACGTACCGCCAACATCCGTTCGATCGCGCAGAGCCAGACCGCCACGGTTCAGGAGCAATCCCTGATTGATGCCCGCGGTCGCTATCTGGTGAGCAATGAGGCGCTGCATGGCTTTCGGGCGGTGGTCGCCGAGCTGGATTTCCAGCCCGGTCAGCCCCTGGCGCTTGACCCGGCCCTGTGCGCGGCGCTCAACGTCCGCACTGGCGGTACGATCCGGATGATCGCCCTGTGAACCGCGCCCCTACCCAACGACAGTGCCCGAGCAGGCGCGCAAAAGGAGTTGCAGCATGATTGTCCGTCCGGTCCAAGTCAGCGACCTGCCAGCGCTGATGACGCTGGTGCAACAGGCCGGGCCGGGGTTCACCACCCTGCCCGCCAACGAAGATCGCCTGGCCCACCGGGTGCGCTGGGCACAACGGGCGTTCGCCGAGCAGGTCGAGCGGGCCGATGCCGATTACCTGTTCGTGCTTGAAGACGACGAACAGCGCGTGGTCGGCGTCAGCGCCCTGGCCGGGGCCGTCGGCCTGCGCGAGCCGTGGTACAACTATCGGGTCGGGCTGACCGTCAGTTCGGCGCCGGACCTGGGTATTCAGCGGCAGATTCCGACGCTGTTCCTCAACAATGAACTGACCGGCCAATCGGAACTGTGCTCGCTGTTCCTGCGCCACGACCAGCGCCACGGCAGCAATGGACGTCTGCTGTCGCTGGGGCGTTTGCTGTTTGTTGCCGAATTCCCGCACCTGTTCGGCGAAAAAATGATCGCCGAACTGCGCGGCAGTGCCGACGAACAAGGCCGTTCGCCGTTCTGGGACAGTCTAGGCCGGCACTTCTTCCAGATGGACTTCAGCCACGCCGACCATCTGTCCGGGCTCGGCAACAAGGCCTTCATCGCCGAACTGATGCCGCGCCAGCCGCTGTACACCTGCCTGCTCACCGAACAGGCCCAGGCCGTGATCGGTCAGGCCCACCCCAACACCGAGCCGGCGCTGAAAATCCTCCAGGCCGAGGGTTTTGCCCATAAAGGCTATATCGACATATTTGACGGCGGCCCGGTGATCGAGGCGCCGATCCGAAGCATCCGCACGGTGCGCGACAGCCTGGAACTGACCCTGAGCATCGGCACGCCGGACGATCAGGCGCCGCTGTGGCTGATCCACAATCGGCGCCTGGAAAACTGCCGCATCACCGTCGCGGCGGGACGCCGGGTCGGCAGTAGTCTGGTGATCGACCGCCTGACCGCCAAACGCCTGCAATTGCAACCGGGCAACTCGGTGCGGGCGGTGCCGTTGCCCAATCGACAGCAGCAGGCGGTGGCGGCCTGAGCTCAAATTCCTGGAGAGAAAGCGCCTGAACAGGTTTTTCCTGGTTAACGTCCTCGTTAATTCGTCATGATCCTTGACCCATTGGCGTGATAGCCTTTTCACCTTCGGCGTTGACACCTTTGCTCAAGCCTTTCCATTCCTTTGTATTGGTGGAACTCGTATGACCAGGCTTTCTCATCAAGATTTGCGCCGTAACTTCCGTCAGCTGCTGGCTTCCGACACCTGCTATCACACCGCCTCGGTGTTCGATCCGATGTCTGCCCGCATCGCCGCTGACCTGGGTTTTGAAGTAGGGATTCTCGGCGGCTCGGTCGCCTCATTGCAGGTGCTGGGCGCTCCGGACTTTGCTCTGATCACCCTCAGCGAATTCGCTGAGCAGGCCACCCGCATCGGCCGCGTCGCCCAATTACCGGTGATCGCCGACGCCGACCACGGCTACGGCAACGCCCTCAACGTGATGCGCACCATCGTTGAACTGGAACGCGCCGGCGTCGCCGCGCTGACCATCGAAGACACCCTGCTGCCAGCACAATTCGGCCGCAAATCCACCGACCTGATCACCGTCGCCGAAGGCGTCGGCAAGATCCGCGCGGCACTGGAAGCCCGGGTCGATTCGGAAATGGCGATCATCGCCCGGACCAACGCCGGCATCCTGCCGAACCAGGAAATCATCAGCCGCACCAAGCAGTACCAGGCCGCCGGTGCCGACGGTATCTGCATGGTGGGTATCCAGGACTTCGACCAGCTCGAGCAGATCGCCGAACACCTGACCGTCCCGCTGATGCTGGTGACCTACGGCAACCCGGCGCTGCGCGACGACAAACGCTTGGCCGAACTGGGTGTGCGCGTGACCATCGACGGCCACGGTGCCTACTTCGCGGCGATCAAAGCGACTTACGACAGCCTTCGCGAACAGCGCCAGATCTTCACCCAGGCTTCCGACCTGAGCGCCACCGAACTGACCCACACCTACACCCAGCCTGAGGAATACATCCTCTGGGCCAAGGAATACATGAGCGTCAAAGAGTAACCTCGCACCACGCTACAAAGAGGCAGAGCGGCCCGACGCCATCACGAGTCCACTCGCATGGCGCCCGCCGCGAAACCGCTAGACCGCTGTCTTGAAGCCTTCCTCCCGCTGTAATGCCCGCGTCTGAATCACGTTCAGAATGGCGCATCCCTCTCGCATCAACAGATGCACTGCGCTGGTAATGCGCGTCAGATCACAATCGGAAATACCCTTGAGGTCGAGACTGGAAAAGGTGTCCGCCAGATCGCGCACGACTACAAAACGGTGCACCTGATCGTCGATCGTTCCCACGCTCCGCGTGGGAATGCAGCCCGGGACGCTCTGCGTCCCTTCCAGAGCCGAACGCGGAGCGTCCGTTGAGGCATTCCCACGCAGAGCGTGGGAACGATCAGGCGGCTGTTACCGTTTCGCCAACTCCATAATCATCCGCGACAACAGATAAATCCGCGGCGCCACGCTCTCCACCTCCGCGTATTCCTCCGGCGTATGAATGTTGCCGCCAACAATCCCGAACCCGTCCAGCGTCGGCGTCCCCACTCCGGCCGACAGGCTCGCATCCGCCGCCCCGCCGCTGCCTTCTTCGGTCAACTTGCGGCCGATTTCGCCGTAAATCCCTTGCGCCATCGCCATCAAACGATCCGACTCCGCCGTCTGCGGCATCGGTGGCAAGCCGCGTTGCAGCGAGGTCTTCACTTCGGTATCGGGGATCAACTTGTCCTGCGACACCCGCGCCAGATCCTTCTCGATCCGGTCGAACTCTTCCGGCACCGCCGCCCGCACGTCAGCCTTGGCCGTGGCCTGATCCGGGATCACGTTGGTGCGATCACCGGCCTTGAGCACGGTGAAGTTGATGGTGGTTTTCCTGGCTTCGTCGCCCAGCTTGCCCAGTTGCAGGATCTGATGCGCCGCCTCCATCGCCGCGTTGCGCCCCAGTTCCGGCGCGACGCCGGCGTGGGCCGCCTTGCCCTTGACTTCGACCAGAGCGGTTGCGCTGCCCTTGCGCCACACCACCAGGCCATCGGCCGGGCGGCCCGGTTCGAGGTTGAGGGTGACGTCGTGAAGTTTGGCGGTTTTCTTGATCAGGTCGGTGGCGACGTCCGAGCCGGTTTCTTCGCTGGCGTCGAGCAGGAAGGTGATTTGCGCGTAGTCCTTGAAGTCGAGGTTCTTCAGAATTTTCAGCGCGTAGATGCCGGCGACGATCCCGCCCTTGTCGTCCATCACGCCCGGCCCGTAGGCGCGGCCATCCTTGATGTGAAACGGTCGCTCGGCGACGGAGCCTTCCTTGAACACCGTGTCCATATGCGCCATCAGCAGGATTTTCGCCTTGCCTGTGCCTTTGAGCGTGGCGAGCACATGGTTGGTTTTTTCCGGCGTATTGGGCACCAGCTCGATGGTGGCGCCGAGCTTTTTCAGCTCGTCGATGGCGATTTCGCTGACTTGCTTGAGCCCCGGTTCATAGCCGGAACCGGAGTCGATATTGACCAGGCGCTCGAGCAATTTCAGGGCTTCGGGCTTGTATTGCTCGGCGTCGGCCAGCACTTGTTTGTGTGGTTCGGCAAAGACACCGGAGGCTGCAAAAGTGAGGGACAGACCGGCCAGCAGAGAACGACGGAAATTGAACGTCATGAATCAATCCTTGTTTCGTGTCGGGTACTGAACCGTACCTGACATCGCCCCAAGGCTCCATCCCGGATGCGACACCCGATCCGTTCAAACCGAATCGAATACCTCGCGCCGCGGCTTGTCGTCGCTGCAGCAAATCACCCGGTTACGCCCGCCGGCCTTGGCTTCGTACAGCGCCTGGTCGGCGTCATCGAGCCAGCGTGTCGCGTCGCCTTGGGCCGGATCGAGTGCCGCCAGACCGATGCTCAGGCTGACTTTCAGCGCCGGGTTCTGTTCGTACACCAGAAAGGAAAAACGCTCACGCAAGGCTTCCATCGCCTGCACCGCATTGAACAGCGGCAAGTCCGGCAGGATCACGCAAAATTCGTCACCGCCGTAGCGCCCCGCCACATCGGCCAAACGCAGGTTCTGCTTGAGCATCTTGCTCAGCTGGCGCAGGACGATATCGCCAGCCACATGGCCGTAGGTGTCGTTGATCGCCTTGAAATGGTCGATGTCGATCAGCGCAATCGCCGCACCGCTCTGCTGGCGTTTGCAGCGTTGAAACTCGACTTCCAGTTGATCCTTCCAGGCGCCGTGATTGAGCAGACCGGTGAGGCTGTCGGTGCGGCTCAGGGCCAGCAATTCGCGTTTATGCAAGCCGAGGGTGTAGGCCTGGCGAAAGCAGATCCAGCCCAGCGCCAGCGGATACAGCATCAACAACGGCAGACAGGCATAGAGCTGTGCCGGCGTGGTCATCGGGACGAGCGCGGGGGCAAACACCACCAGCCCGACGCCGACGCCGAGCAACTGCGCCGCCGCTCCGGCCAATAGAAAACGAGCACCACCGATAGCGACGTTGTTCATCGCCATCATCGAAATGGTCGTGGCACTGGGCAAGGGATTGAAGTGCATGGCGGCGACCCAGAAGCCACCGAGAAAGGCGTCGATCAACAAATTACGGTGTTCGGCGTGGTACGGAACCTTCGCCCGGCGCGCCCATTGATACGCGAGGTGCGGCCAGACCAGGCCGTTGAACAGCATCACCGCCCAGACCCAGGCCGGCGGATCGAGTGGATACATCGCGACGCTCACGCACAAAAGCCCCAGAACCAGCCCGAGGATTCGCGATGTATAGAGCCTCCTGGCCAGTGAAAGTCCCTTTCCTCCCGTTCTTCCCATAGGGGCCTCGACCACTCGACGGCACTGCGCAGACCGCAGACCCGATGTATTGGGAGTCTATCAGGGCAACGTCAAATAGCCATCACCGGCCAGCGGGCCGAATACCCCGTCATCAGCACCACACGGCGAGCAAATGATTGGCTATACATGAAAGGAAGAAAATGGAAAAAAGACTCTAAAAAGGAGGCCCATGCAGACCTATCAAGTGTTGATCATCGGCAGCGGTTTTGGCGGCCAGTGCGCGGCGGTCAACCTGCTCAAGGCCGGTATCGACGACTTTCGCTTGCTGGAGCGCCGCGACTTCTTCGGCGGCACCTGGTGCCAGAACACCTACCCCGGCGCAGCAGTGGATGTGCCGTCGCCGCTGTATTCGCTGTCGTTTGCGCCTTACCGCTGGACCCAGATGTTCGCCGAACAGGCTGAACTGCACCGCTACACCGACCATGTGGTGGAGCGCTTCGGCCTCGGTGATCGGGTAGAACTGGAGGCCAATGTCGAGCGCGTCGAATGGAACGACAACGACAAACGCTGGGCCGTATACACCGGAACCAAAGGCATTTTTTATGCGCAGTTCCTGATCAATGCCACCGGGCCGCTGAGCCAGCCGGTTATCCCACACTTTCCCGGCCAGGATCGCTTTCAGGGCAAGACCTTTCATACAAACAATTGGGATCACAGCTACGACTATCACGGTAAACGCGTGGCGATTGTCGGCAGCGGTGCCAGTGCGGCACAGGTGATTCCGGCCATTGCACCGAAGGTCGCCCAATTGCATGTGTTTCAGCGCACAGCGCATTGGGTGCTGCCCCGGGCTGATCGTACGTTCGGGCGATTCCAGCGCTGGCTGCTGGGTCTGAAACCGGCCTACAAACTGCTGCGCTGGATGATCTACTGGCAATTCGAAACCCGGGTCATCGCCTTCAAATACTCGAAACCGGCGATTCACATGGTGCAGCGACACGCCCTGAAGTTTCTCAAACGCCAGGTGACTGACCCCGAGTTGCGGAAAAAACTGACACCGGACTTCACCATCGGCTGCAAACGGGTGCTGCTCTCCAGCACCTACTACCCGGCACTGACCCGGCCCAACGTCACGTTGCACAGCCGCGAGCAAGGCATCGCCAGCCTCGACGAAACCGGCATCGTCACCACCGATGGCCAGCACATCGACGTCGATCTGATCGTCTGGTCGACCGGTTACGACGCCACCGACGGCGTGATTTCCTACCCGGTCAGCGGAAAAAACGCCGTGCAACTGCGCGATGTCTGGGCGCAGTACCCGCGCGCCTACCTCGGCACGAGCCTGCCGGACTTTCCCAACCTGTTTATCGTCACCGGGCCGAACACCGGCATCGGCCACACCTCGGCGCTGTTCATCATCGAATCGCAGATGAACTACATCCTCGACTGCATCCGCATCTTGCAGGCCAATGGTCTGCGCAGCATCGAGGTTCGCCCCGAAGCAGAACGTACCTACACTCAGATGATTCACCGAGAAATGGAACGCACGGTCTGGAAAACCGGCGGCTGCCACAGTTGGTATCAAAGCAAAAGCGGTCATGTGATCGCGATGTTCCCCGGCTTCAGTTTCAGCTACCACCGGTTGACCCGGGCGCTGAAACCGGCCGACCACATTCTGTCTTGAACAAGGAAGACCCACGATGCTTTTGCTGTTTGTCGCCCTCGCGGTTTTCGTGGCCTGGAGCTGGTTGAGTTACCCGGCGGTCGGCCACTGGCTCTACGATCTGAGCGCGGCCCTGGAGGCCAGGCTATACCGGTTGCACAAGATTGAAGTGCCGATTGCCGAAATGACCGTGTCGACCTGGCAAGGCGGGCCTTATGAAGCGTCGAGCAGCATTTTGATGCTGCACGGCTACAGCGCTGAAAAAAACCTGTGGCTGCGCTTCGCCCGGCATTTTGTCGGGCAGTACCGGGTGATCATTCCGGACCTGGCCGGCCACGGCGAAACCGGCTTCAAGGCCGGCGGTGGCTACGACATTCCGGTGCAGGCCAAACGCATGATCCAGTTGCTCGACGTCTGCGGCGTCGAGAAAGTCCATGTGATCGGCAACTCCATGGGCGGCTACATCGCCGCGTGGCTGGCGGCGACCTACCCGGATCGCATTGCTTCGGTGGCGCTGATCGACCCGGCGGGTGTCACAGCGCCCGAGCCCAGCGACATGGAGCGCCACCTCGCCCGTGGGCACAATCCGTTTCTGATCAATTCCCGGGAAGAATTCCGACGTTTCTATGCCATGACCATGGCCTCGCCACCGTGGGTGCCCGGTCTGGTGCTCGACGCGATCGCCCAGCGCTACGAACAATGCCGCGACGAACTGGAAGAGATCTTCCGGGATTTTCGCGCCAGCCCGCCGATGGAACCGAAACTGCCGGACATCAAATGCCCGGCGCTGTTGCTATGGGGCCGCAAGGACCGGTTGATCGACGTCAGCAGCGTACCGGTGTGGAGCAAAGGCATCAGCAATCTGCGGGTCGATGTCTGGGATGGTGTCGGCCATATGCCGATGGTCGAACAACCGTCGAACACGGCACGTCTGTATCGGGAGTTTCTGGGGGAAAACTCGCGCCAGGACAGGTAAACGGTCAGTCGTTGGCAGAATGAAGTTCGTAGGATTCTTCGTTTGCCCGCGTCGGCGAAGGCTGCGATCTTTTCCGACATCCTTTACGTGACCGTGCCAGGAATTTTTTTCATGACCGTGCAGCCTTTCGTCAGCCCCGACCTGATCCGCCAACGCTTCTCCAAAGCTATGTCCGACATGTACCGCGAAGAAGTGCCGCTGTACGGCGCGTTGATGGAACTGGTGGAACAGACCAACCGCGACGTGCTGGCACGCGAGCCGCAAGTCGCCAGTCAACTGCACAGCACCGGCGAAATCGAACGGCTGGACATGGAGCGCCACGGCGCCATCCGCGTCGGCACCGCCACCGAACTCGCCACCCTCGCCCGTTTGTTCGCAGTGATGGGCATGCAACCGGTGGGCTATTACGACCTGACCCCTGCCGGGGTGCCAGTGCATTCCACGGCGTTCCGGGCGGTGCATGAAGATGCGCTGCAGGTCAGCCCGTTCCGGGTGTTCACTTCGTTGTTGCGACTGGAATTGATTGAAGACCCCGAGCTGCGGGCCTTCGCGCAATTGGTGCTGGATAAGCGTTCGATCTTTACGCCATCGGCGCTAAGGCTGATCGAACAGGCTGAATCTGCTGGCGGCCTGAATGAGTCCGAGGCCGGGGAATTTGTCCTGCAAGCGCTGGAGACTTTTCGCTGGCACCACAGCGCCACCGTCACCGCCGCGCAATACCAGACGCTCAGCGCCCAGCATCGCCTGATCGCCGATGTCGTCGCGTTCAAGGGCCCGCACATCAACCACCTGACCCCGCGCACACTGGACATCGACATCGTTCAGGCGCAGATGCCACTGCATGGCATCACGCCCAAAGCGGTGATCGAAGGCCCTCCGCGCCGGCAGCATCCGATCCTGTTGCGTCAGACTAGTTTCAAGGCGCTGGACGAGCCGATTGCCTTCACCGACCAGACGCAAACCCGCGGCAGCCACAGCGCCCGCTTCGGCGAAATCGAACAACGTGGCGCGGCGCTGACCCCCAAGGGCCGTGCGTTGTACGACCGGCTGCTGAACGCGGCACGCGATGAACTGGGCGATTTCCCCAACGAAGCCAATGCCTCACGCTACAACTCGCTGATGGCCCGGCACTTCAGCGAATTCCCTGACAGCCTCGAGGGCATGCGCGAGCAGGAATTGGCGTATTTCCGTTATTTCCTGACAGATAAAGGGCTTGAGGCGAGTCGTCCCGCTGATGTTTCGCTGCAAGGGTTATTACGCGAAGGCTATGTGAAAGCCGAACCGCTGGTGTACGAAGATTTCCTGCCAGTCAGTGCGGCAGGGATTTTTCAGTCGAACCTGGGGGATGCGGCGCAGACACACTATGGCGAGCATTCCAATCGACAGGCGTTCGAGCTGGCCCTGGGGCGTTCGACCATTGATGAGTTGGGCCTGTATGCCGAAACCCAGCAACGTTCGATTGAGGAATGTCTCGCTACAATCGCCCGATCCGCGTGAAAAGCGGCGATTGGCCATACTGCGCAAGAAGTTGCGCACTTGTTTCGTAAAAATGCTCACCGATTCCGCTGGAGGCCATGTGTTTAAAGGCCTCCAGCCAAGTGCGCAAGAAGTTGCGCAGTACTGCGCAACTTCTTGCGCACTTTGAGCTACCTGGCTGATCAAAATACGCTCAAACCCGCGATGCAAAGCGGTCAAGTCCCCGGCTCCCGGGGACGTGGAAAAAGCTGGCACGCTCCTTGATAACAGTCAGGCACCCACCGGGCGATTTCGCCTCCCGGGCACCCTAACTTTATCCGCAAGGAGAGCATCCCATGGCAACACCAGCGTACATGTCGGTTACCGGCGAAAAACAAGGCCTGATCACTGCCGGCGCCTTCACCGCCGACTCCGTTGGCAACACCTACCAGGAAGGCCACGAAGACCAGGTCATGGTTCAGGCTTTCAGCCACGACGTGATCATCCCGCGTGACCCGCAATCCGGTCAGCCAACCGGTCAGCGCGTTCACAAGCCAGTGATCATCACCAAGGTCTACGACAAGGCTTCGCCACTGCTGCAAGCTGCTCTGACCTCCGGCGAGCGCATGAGCGAAATCGTTATCCAGTGGTACCGCACTTCGGCTCAAGGCACCCAAGAGCACTACTACACCACCAAACTGGAAGACGCGATCATCGTCGCCATCAACAACAAGATGCACAACTGCCAGGATCCATCGAACGCCCACTTCACCCACCTGGAAGAAGTGCAGTTCACCTACCGCAAAATCACCTGGACCCACGAAGTATCCGGTACTTCGGGTTCCGATGACTGGCGTGCTCCAGTCGTTTAATTACGGCTGATCGTTACAAGCATCGGCCAGCTCTGCTGGTCGATGTTGTTTACGCCCCTCCAGAATTTCGCGTGCGTTGAACCGCCTGGCGGTCGTCGACACACGCCGTATGCAGCACGAGGAACAAGGGATGTTCGCGCCGGCCAATGAAACCCACTTTGCCCTGACCATCGAAGGTCTTTCCGCCGACTTTCAGGTGTTTACCCTCACCGGTCGGGAAGCCATCAGCCAGCCTTTTGTGTTCGAGGTGGAGCTGGTCAGTGAGCAGCCGTCGCTGGACCTCGAAACCCTGCTGCACAAACCGGCCTTCCTGCAGCTGTCGCCCGACGGCAGCGGCATCCACGGCCTGATCTACCGCGCCGCGCAAGGCGATTCCGGCAAGCGCCTGACGCGCTATTCCGTGACCCTGCGCCCGCAACTGGCGTACCTGGCGCACCGGATCAACCAGCGGATCTTCCAGAACCTCAGCGTGCCGAAAATCATCGGCAAGGTCCTCGAAGAACACGGCATCCAGGGCAACGCCTACGCCTTCCAGACCGGTTCGATCTACCCCGACCGCATTTACTGCGTGCAATACGACGAATCGGACCTGCATTTCATCCAGCGCCTGTGCGAAGAAGAGGGCATTCACTACCACTTCCAGCACAGCGCCACGGGCAACAAACTGGTGTTCGGCGATGACCAGACGGTGTTCAAGAAACTGGCGCCGGTGGCCTATCAGCAGGACTCCGGCATGGTCGCCAGCAACCCGGTGATCAAACGCTTCGACCTGCGCCTGGAAACCCGTACCAGCCGCACCACCCGCCGCGACTACGACTTCGAAAAACCGCGCCTGACGCTGGAAAGCGAAAACCGCGGCGACGCCCTGCCCGACCTCGAGGACTACGATTACCCGGGCCGTTTCATCGACCGCGAACGCGGCAAGCACCTGGCCAAACGCGCCCTCGAACGCCATCGCAGCGACTTCCAGCTCGCCGAAGGCAAGAGCGACCAGCCGTTGCTGGTCAGCGGCCATTTCCTCGCGCTGAAAGAACACCCGAAGGCCAAGTGGAATGATCTGTGGCTGCTCACCGAAGTCCACCACGAAGGCAAGCAGCCGCAGGTGCTGGAAGAGTCGGTCACCAGCGACACCACCGCGCTGAAAGACGATTTCCATCAGGGCTACCGCAACCGCTTCCAGGCCACCCCGTGGGACGTGCCGAACCGCCCGCCCCTGCGCCACCCGAAACCGCGCATCCTCGGCAGCCAGAGCGCCGTGGTCACCGGACCGAAAGGTGAAGAAATCCACTGCGACGAATACGGCCGCGTCAAAGTCCAGTTCCACTGGGATCGTGAAGGTCAGGCCGACGACAAGACCAGCTGCTGGCTGCGCGTCTCCAGCGCCTGGGCCGGCGCCCAGTACGGCGGCATCGCCATCCCCCGCATTGGCATGGAAGTGCTGGTGACCTTCCTCGAAGGCGACCCCGACCAGCCGCTGATCAGCGGCTGCCTGTACCACAAGGAAAACACCGTCCCGTACGCCCTGCCGGCAAACAAGACCCGCACCACCTTCAAGACCCTGAGTTCGATGGGTGGCGGCGGCTTCAACGAACTGCGCATCGAAGACAAGAAAGGCCAGGAACAGATCTTCCTCCACGCCCAGCGCGACTGGGACGAGAACATCGAACACGACCAGAAAATCCGCGTCGGCAACGAACGCCACGACGTCGTGGAAAAAAACAGCTACACGGAATTCAAGGCCGAAGAACACCACACGGTTTATGAAGACCGCAAAGTGGAAGCACGGGCCAACGACCACCTGACCGTGGGCGTGAACCAGCACATCAAGATCGGCACCGGGCAATTCATCGACGCCGGCCAGGAAATTCACCTGAGCAGCGGGATGAAGGTGGTGCTGGAGGCCGGGGCTGAGCTGACGCTGGTCGGCGGTGGCAGCTTCATCAAGATCGATGGCGGCGGCGTGACCATGAGCGGGCCGGCGATCAACATCAACTCCGGTGGTGGACCGGGGAGCGGCACCGGTGCTGCGCCGTTGATGCCGGGCGTGTTGAAGCAGGCGGATGCCGACAAGGCTGGCGCTGTACTGACGCCCGCGCAGATCAATACCCTCAAGCGTAATGCGCCGTTCTGTGAAGAATGTGAAAAATGCAAGGCAGGTGCCTGTGCCATCTAATCGACTGACACCCAAGGATTGGCTGGCACAACAGCCGCTGCAAAAAGATGAACGTCTGTATCTGATCGTCAGCGCCGCCAGTGATGCCGAAGCGCTCAAGGCCTTGTATCAGAGCGAACCGTCCGTCCAGGCTATTCCCGTCTGGGGTGGAACGCCCTACTCCACTTGGCAACCGGTGATGCCTTACGTCGCCGAACTCAAGGCCAACTCGGCCTTCCTGCCCTGGATCACCGAAACCGACGCCCTCGACTGGGGCTGGCTGGCGGTCTCCCGCTCGGAGCCCAACGAAGTTTTCGAACACCTGCGCAGTTTGACCCAAGTGAAAATGCCGGACGAGACCGAGGTGTTTTTCCGGTTTTGGGATGGGCGGCATATCTATCCGATTCTTGAAGGGTTGGGTGAGACGGCTGGGGAAGTGTTGCCGGTATTTGAGCGGTATCTGATCAACGGGCGGAGCCTGGAGGTCGGACCGAGGGTGGTGCCGAAGGCGAAGGATTGGCCGTGGTGGGAGGTGCCGAAGAAGTTGCTGGATCAGTTGGCAAAAGAGGATCACACGACCTTGATCGGCAACTTGATGCAATGGCTCGAAGAGGCACGCCCGGACGTCTACAGCGCGTGGCCCGAGAACAACCTGAAACTGAAAATCACCCGTTTCGTACGTCGCCCGGATGCTCCGGACAACCTTAAAGAAGCACTGTTAAACCACCTGATTCTGGAGCAAGGCTAAATGATCGCGAAGGAACGCATTGCTTTCATTGACAAACAACTCAACACCTTCAAAGACAGCTTGACGCTTTATCAGGAGCAAACAAAAACCTGGTATGCACAACTTGCTGACAAAGGCAGCCGAACTGCAGACTTGCCTTCACTGTTGGGCATGGAACGCATCATAAAGGTCGGAAGTACCAGCAAATCGGTGAGCATGACCGACGGCGACTTCACGTCGAACGTGGCTCGGTGCCCGCTGAAAGGCCCCCTGCTGATCGAAAGCAAATTCGAATCGGTTTATGACATTCCACTGGGCAATATCGACGTCGAAATCATTGCTGTGGAAGGTGGGGCAATCAGCAAGGTCAAGCTCGACGCCCAAGGTAAGGCAAGCTGGACTGGCGGCATTCCCGGCAAGTTTTACAAAATCCGCGTTCACAGCGAAGTGACGCCTGGCCAGATCGATACATTGTTCAATTCCTACAAAGGAATCACGGCTGATCTGGAAGGCTTCCTGCGCAAAGAATGGGCCGGGTTCAAACCGCAATGGTCGAATTTGTCCGCATCCGGCATGGCTATGGCTGTTGGCAGCGGGATTCTTGAGGGTGGCTGGGAAGCCATCAAAGGGGTGTGGGATGGCATCAGCCTAGTGCTCGACATCCTTCAGGATCCGGGAAAGTTTGCCAAAGATTTGGGAGCGGGCACTCAAAAGTTGATTGATCTGGCCAAACAATCTCCAGACGTCATGAAAAAGGCGATGTTACTGGCCAGCGACGAAGCTGCATTGTTCTTGATGGTACGCAGTGCCGTGATCTGGTTGGCAGGTTTACCACCAACGAAACTGGCAGGTGAATCAGCAAAGATGACAACTGCGGTGGTGGTCGGCATCGCCATCGACATCGTGATTGGTATCGTGCTGACCATTGCTGCCGAAGGTACGGGCGTAATCTATCTCGCCGCCCGCCTGAAAAAATACGGCCAAATCATCATCAAGGCTGTCACTGGTTTTGTGGAGTCGGTATTCAAGATCATCAAAGGATTCATGGAATACGTCGCCAAATACACCGCCGTTGCGGCGCGTGGGGTGACGGCAAAGGTGAGAAACGGCATCTCGGAATTGCGTTTTGACGGTAAGCGAGTGACAACCGTCGAAGCACCAAAAGCCCATCACGACGCGCCTGCACAATCCAAGACGCCTGACGAAAAAAGTGCAACTTGCGCTAAAAACACATGCACGAATGGTTGCCCGGTTTCGATGGTGACCGGCGAAGAACTGCTGACACTGACTGATGGGGAACTGGATGGTACTTTGCCTTTTTCCTGGACTCGTCTTTATCGCACTAGCGCAGCAGAAATCGATTGCGGCCTTGGCTATGGCTGGAGTCATGCGCTGGCACAACGGGTTGACGTCAACAATGATGAAGTAGTCTGGACTGACCACGAAAATCGAGTTATCACATTCCCGCTGCCGAGCCTGCAACGTCCAGCAATAACAAACAGCCTTTCTGAAGCCGCAATTTTTATTGGTGATGATCCCTCTGAGCTCATCCTTGCTCAGGCTGGCGAACGCTCCCAGTTTTATCATTTCCGCTACAACCGCACCGGCGCAACACTGATTGCTGTCAGCGACGCGTATGGCAACAGGCTGCATATCACTCGCGATATCCATGGCCGCATCAAGCGAGTCGATAACGGCGCAGGTCGTGCGTTGCTTCTGAGGTATGACCGCAAACACATCGTAGCCATCGAATATCAGCAATTCATCCCAGCAGACACTCTGGAAGATGCATGGAGCACAATCCAGACCATAGTTGCTTATAGCTACGACTCAGAACATCGACTGATCGCGGCAAAAAACGCAGCAGGTGAAACGGAGCACTACGCATACAACGCTCAGAACGTAATCCTAGAACGGCGCCTGGCTGGTGGTGCCATCTTTTACTGGGAATGGGAGAAGGAAGGTAAATCTGCCAGGTGCATCCATCACTGGGCTAACTTTTCGCAAATGGACACGCACTACGCTTGGGATGATAAAGGTAGTGTCACTGTCACCAATGCGGACGGCAGTGAAGAGGTCTACACCCACGATGACAAAGCACGACTGGTCGCCAAAGTTGACCCTGACGGTGCTGAAAATCTCAAAGCCTATGATGACAAGGGTCGTTTGGTCGCAGAGCAAGATCCTTTAGGTGCAATTACTGAATTCCATTACAACGAAACCGGGCGACTGATTGCGGTTATTCCACCAGAAGACGAACCCACCGGCTATGAGTACAGCCGTGGATTCGTGAGCAAGGTCAGTCGCGGAAAAGCCACTTGGAAGTACCAACGCAACAACCAGGGCGATGTAACGCAGCAGACTGATCCAGATGGCAACACGACCCACTACAGCTACGACAACCGGGGACGACTGCTGGAAATCAGTTACGCCGACGGTGGCCGTCATCAATTGGGCTGGAACAACCTTGGCCAATTGTTGGAGGAGCGCCTCCCCGACGGCGGTAAGCGTAAATATCGCTACGACGCACTCGGCCGGCAAATCACGCGCCAAGATGAGTCCGGCCAGATTACCCAGTATCAGTGGGATGCCGCTAACCGTCTCTCGCAAATCACCCTGCCAGGCGGAGCCACTCGCGCTTACACCTATAACCCATATGGGCGCGTGACTGCCGAACGCGACGAACTCGGCCGCGTCACCCGTTACGAATATGCCGACAACCTGCACCTTGTCAGCCGTCGCATCAATCCTGACGGCAGCCAGCTGCGCTATCGCTACGACAACTCGCGCCTGCTGCTGACCGAAATCGAAAACGAACGCGGCGAGCATTACCACCTCGATTACTTCCCGAATGGCCTGATCCAGCAAGAAACCGGCTTCGACGGTCGTCGCACTGCATACGAATACGACCTAAATGGCCAGTTGCTGAAGAAAACCGAATTCGGCGATGACGGCAGCGAGTTGGTGACTGAATACCAACGCGATGCCGCAGGCAGGCTTCTGGTGAAAACTCTTCCCGATGGCGAAGAAATTCACTACAGCTACGACGCCCTCGGCCGCCTGGTCAACGTCGACGACGGACACTGGCCGCTCGCCTACGAATACGACCTGCAAGATCGCCTCGTCACCGAACACCAAGGCTGGGGCACCTTGCGCTATGAGTACGACAGCGTCGGCCAGCTCAAGCACTGTCGCTTGCCCGATGGCAGCAAACTCGATTACCGCCATCAACCCGGCGGCCTGCTCAGCGGCATCGATCTCAACGGCTCGCGCCTGACGTCTCACCAGTTCAGCGGTGGTCGCGAACAGCAGCGCCAGCAGGGCCTGCTGCTCAGCCAGTATCAATATGACGAACAGGGCCGCTTGCAGGCTCACAGTGTCAGCCAACGCGACAAAAACCTGTTCCAGCGCCGCTACAACTACGACGCAAACGGCAACCTCGCCGGTATCGACGACAGCCGCAAAGGTAGCCGCAGCTACCACTACGACCCGCTTGATCGCTTGATCAGCGTTCGTGGCTCGACACCGGAAAGCTTTGCTCATGATCCGGCCGGTAACCTGCTCGGCCAGAACAACGAAGGCACAGCCAACCTCGCCAACGTCAAAGGCAACCGTCTGCTGATGCAGGGCGACCGCCACTACGACTACGACGCCTTTGGCAACCTGATTCGCGAACGCCGTGGCGCTGGCCAGAAACTCGTCACTGAATACCGCTACGACTCCCAGCATCGACTGATCGGCGCGAGCCTGCCGGGTGGCAGCACCGCGTCCTACAAGTACGACGCTTTCGGTCGTCGCATCGAGAAAACTGTCGATGGCCATACCACCGAATTCTTGTGGCAAGGCGAACGTCTGATTGCCGAAAGCGGTGACAATCGTTATCGCACTTATATCTACGAACCCGGCAGCTTCCGCCCGCTGGCCATGCTCGACGGCGAAGGCCCGCGCAAGGCAACGCCGTTCTACTACCAGCTCGACCATCTCGGCACACCGCAGGAGCTCACCGACTACAGTGGCGAGATCATGTGGTCCGCGAAGTACCGCGCCTACGGCAACCTCGCGGCGCTGGACGTCAGTGAAATCGATAACCCGTTGCGCTTCCAGGGTCAGTACTTCGATGCGGAGACAGGCCTACACTACAACCGTCATCGCTACTACAATCCAGAGTCTGGACGTTTTCTGACCCCTGACCCGATCAAGCTTGCGGGTGGGTTGAACAGCTATCAGTATGTGCCCAACCCTACCGGATGGGTCGATCCATTAGGTCTGAGCTGCACACCTGGCGCTTGTCCAAAAGTTCAATCCATAGACCCTAATGAGATACGCTTCTCCCAAAATAGCGTTTCCTATAACAAAGTGGATAGAGGAACCGGTGCAAACTTCAACTATGATGATCTTGTCAGCTCGATGAAGAAAAATGGATGGCAGGGCGATCCTATTGATGTAGTCCGCATGCCAGATGGAAAGCTTACCAGCATGGATAACACCCGTGTTAGAGCTGCACGAGAGGCAGGTATAAAAGTTGAGGCGAGAGAGTGGAAGCCAAACGATCCACTATCAGAAAGTAACAGAGAGCGATTTGAGGTAAACGATGTGATGCCCGACACGTGGGGTGAGGCATTGCAACTTAGAATTCAAAAACAAAAGCCGAAAAGATTTGGCAATGAAAACCCACATGGCTCTGACGACTTGCCAAAACTAACAGGAAAAAAATGAAGATCTTTCTTGATATTGAACAAATAGAAAACTATAACTTCCCAAGCGAATTTATAGAATTCGCAACTATGGAGCCTAAACCAGACATTGAGCCTTGGTGGCTATTAGTATACAAAGAAGGAAAAATAAACAATTGGCACAACACACTAAAAAAACTTTACCCAAAACGCACTCTAGTGCCTTTCGCAAAATTCAGCGCGAATGATGACATTGCTTGTTTTGAGGGCGAAGATTTATCTGGAAATCCAAAAGTTTTAATAATACACGCCTATGCTTCGGAAGGATGGGAGCTTCATGGAGAATATCCTGATTTTTGCACTTGGCTAAAAACAGCCATTGAGACCCATGCAGAATGGAACGAAGAAAATTGAAAAAATAACTATTAAATTTTATCTAAATACTCAGGGGGCACTGAGGATATCAACCAAACATTATTCTCTGCCCTAAAAAAAACGAACCCATCAAGAAACATTTCATGACTTTTCACGCGTAGAACAACGGATGACCCATACCGCTGACCAACGTCAAAAGCTAAGCCCTTATTTTCAGTCAAGTGCACGTAATGCCTAGCCCCAGCTTGCAACCCTTCTTTAAAAATTGAGTCAACAAAGCGATAGGCAGTACCATGATATAAATAACAAGGAGGCTGAACGACAGGGTAATCACGAGTTACCAATTTTGACGAATGCCCTTGTACAGCACGAACATACACCCCATCCTCTGAGATCTCAAATCGTCGCTTATCGCTTCCCAACACTACCCTCTTCACAACCTCATCATCCGCCACCACCCCTAACTTTTGCATCCCTATCAGAAGACTGTCGAGCCTTGCCCAACCCTCTGAATCTAAATGCAGCCCAACAGATTCAGGTTTATGACGCAGCAGAAAACTCATGGTTTTACTTAGACGATCAACTTCACCAGTCATAACAATTTCCTAATAGCAAAGAGCACGAATAACGACCATACAAAAATATATAACAATTAAAACATAAAAACAAATCACCAATTAAAGGCTACAAATTTATTTTCCGCCAAAGAAAACAAATCCGACCTTTCTCACCAGCCAATTTTTCATGACAAAAATAATCGTCTCACTTTCGGAAAAATCAATGTTAGAAAACAATAAAACAATAGAAATCAATGGAGAGGACGCCCTTGAGGTTCTAGCGGAAATTGAATTTATCTTGATTTCGCTGCACAAGATGGGAAGCTACTATTGCGACAAGCCTGTCAAGAGAACTAAAGGGGACAGATTTATTTTTCGTCTTCAGCCCCTGGTCGAACTTGGTATGAAGCTGATGTAGGCCTTAACAATACAATGTCTCGCAGCAACCAACCAGGAACAAGACTACTTTATTCAGACGATGGACTTCTTTATATAACTAGCGACCACTACGACACCGTCAGCTCTATTGGAACCTGGAAGTGAGTTTTAAAAATGATAATTGTACTTGATGGCTTAACCATTTCATCAGAGCAAGAGTTTCATAAAAAAATAGCCATTGCTTTTGCGGTGACAGATTTTTATGGAAACAATCTCAACGCCTTATGGGACCTACTCAGCACCGACGTGGAACGCCCCGTAGATTTAATATGGAAAAATTCTGAATACTCTCAAAAAAACATGGGAGATTCGTACAATAAAATAATAAATATTTTTGAACGCACAAAGCAACAGGATGTGAATTTCGGATGGGAGGAAAAATTTAACTATTATCTAGAGTAACCACTAGAAAGCTAAAACGGGCTATCAAAATTACAAAACACAGGGTATAGATTTATTTTTCACTGAAGAGAATAAATCTATCCCCTTTCAGCTAACAGGCTTGAAAGATCAACCAAAGATAAACGAATTGGCAAGCAAAAATGTTCACCACCGACAAAAATAAAATTCAAGAATATTGGCTTGAAGAAATATACCCTCGACAAAACTCAATTACGTTCAACAATGGATTCTATTGCTTCTTCGAGCACTCAGCAAAAGAAGAAAAATTAACAAAAAAAATATGGATTCCGGCAAATGATTTCTTGCTAAACCATACTGATACATGCGAGGGCCTATCGACCATTTATGCAGCAGAAGGGTCTAATAACAATTCTTTTACTTGCGGCGAATGCCTAGCCTCCGGGGAAGATGGCTTCATTGCACTTTCCAAAAAAGACACCGGCGAACTAGTCTGGCTGATCGTATTGAGCGGAACCAATCCATTTGAAAAAATCATCATTCACAACAGCAGCATCCATGTTCAATCATCAAGCGGCACATTAGCAATAGTACCCACTGATCGGCCAGACAACCTTTCCATAGAATGGTCTTAACTAAAAGACAGAATCAAAGGGACTATCCATCCCCTTTTCGAACAAACAAAATGAAAATTTTTCTCAACATTGAACACCTGAAAAACTATAACTTCCCTAGTACATTCATAGAATTCGCGACTACGGAACCTGAAACGAACATTGAACCTTGGTGGTTACTAATATATCAAGAGGGAACAATAAATTACTGGCACAACACGCTAAAAAATCTGTATCCCAACCGCACGTTAGTTCCTTTCGCAAAGTTCAACGCCAATGATGATATTGCTTGCTTTGACGGCGATGATTTATCCGGCAATCCAAAAGTACTAATAATACATGCATATGCTTCAGAGGGGTGGGAGCTTCACGGAGAACATCCTGACTTTAGCGCATGGCTAAAAATAGCAATTGAGACCCATACGGAATGGAATGAAGAAGATTAAAAACTTCCATCTCCAACATCTTCTCCAAACCGGTGTATTCAGTTCTCGCTGGAGAGCGCAATGATTTTCTCAATTGATATCACAGAGTGCTTCGGCGCGATCGACTCCGATAACGCAGGCGGGATCATAAGCTATATCAATATCCCCCCCATCGAAAACCCTCGGGAAAAACTTCACCTTAATCTATCAAACTTCGTACTTAACTTAATCGACGAGCCCGTCATCGCCTCGATCAACAGGCAGAACTCAAATTTTTTGGAGAACATGACCGAAGACGGCTTCCTTGTAATAAGACAAGCCAGTATTTCTTTTGAGGCAATAAAAGGCTACGAAAAATTATTACGACTATTAAACCAAGAGTACGGATATTTGACCCACGAACGCTACGGCCAAAAATTGAACACCGGAGACAAGATCTACGACATCAGCGGAAGACTCTTTTCGAACCCGGAGCTTTTAATTAACTTCGCATTCATTTCACCCAGCACTATAACACTTGAATTTAACTCATCAGACTACACATACATAGAAAGCTACCCCGAGCTTCAAAAATCTTTAGAAAAACTAAATTCAAGAGAAAAACCTACTCAACCACCTCTCACAGGCCTTTTCGACCCCATATATAGCAACACTCATACAGTTAGCAACTTTGACGCTGGCTATCGAATTTACAATAAATAATTACGACGCGATCACAACGGGGAGCAGATTCATTTTTTGTCTAAAAATAAATCTGTCCCATTCCCCTCCAAATTTGAAGGACAAAAATGAGCACCCAGAAGACTATCCCTAGAAAAGTTTGGTGGGGTTTGGAGGCAAAATCATATACAGAGATTGCGCAGGAACTACCTTCGCAGGATGAGTCACTTAGAAAGTGGATCGCAATCCATGCTGTTTATCATTTAAACTTTGAAAATAGATACCCTGGAGAGATTTACTACAAGTTTCTAGAGGATGCAAAAAATTCTAGATACGTCATTATAGAATTCACTCTCCCAATCCACTTTCTCGAAACAAGAGACAGCATTGGCGCCAACGACACAACAATCACAAAGTGCAAAACCATGGAAACAGAGGAAGAAATAAACTCTTTTCTTTATGAAAATAACATAAACCCCGAGCTATTTACGCCCCCATGGACCTGCGAGTACCCGCTAGACTGAACTCAACAAAAATTGACAAATCTGTCTCCTTTTCAAACCCAAAGTCAAAGGGGACAGATCTATTTCTCGTTGAAAAAAAATAAAACCGTCCCTTTTTATACATCTCCACTTTTATACATGAAAAAACAAAATAATATGAGAACAAAACTTAAATACGAACTCCACCCCCTCCGAGTACCAAGTGGATGGACAATCACAATCAACAACCTTTATGAGGTTGATCTCACCCCCGAAACTATTTATAAAAAAAATCGAAGACTTTATGCTTGAAGCATAACAAACCAAAATTTATTTTTCGCTGAAGAAAATAAATCTACCCCCCTTTTTCAACCCCTTTCATACATTATGTTCTTGAAGACAACACCACCACCTTCCTCAGAGCTTGGAGATTCCACTAAATGAAGGTCGTATGTAAATTCAACAACCTCAACCAAGCACCAAATCCAGAAACCGTATCAAGATTAAAAAAACACATATCACTTCCTGATGGCGAATTAGACCTGCAAATAGGAAAAGAATACATTGCCTACGGAATAGAATTTCGGGATAACCAACCTTGGTACTATCTGTGCTCAGAAACCCATGATGAATACCCCATCCCTGTCGCAGCTGACTTTTTCGAAATTGTCGATAGCAGACTTTCGCGCCATTGGAAACTTTGTTTTCTCGCCTTAAAATCAAAGCCAGAAAGCAAGTTAGTTTTCGCTGAGTGGGCTTCAGATATTAATTTTTATGAAAACCTGATTAATGGCGACAAACAAGCCATTGCTATATTTTCCAAATACAGAAAACTCATGGATGCAGAAGAATAGCAATTCCAGAACCATGATTACTTCGTATCGATCAACGCGTCCAAAACCTCATACTTAACCACCACCCGATTCCCATACAACCGCTCCCTCTCCACCAACGCCCCCACCTGCCCCTTCTCCCTCACCTCCCGCCAAATCTCATTCTCCCGATACACCCGCTCCCCCTCCCGCACAAACCGATGCCCCACTTCAAACACGTGATACCGATAAGCCCGCTCCCGATCACACAACAATTCCCCCTCCAACTGCGTCTCCCCCACCTTCAGCTTCAGTTGAAAGCTGCGATCCGTCGGGTTGTGCAGTACCAGGTCGATGTAGTTGTAGAAGATCGCCGCGCCGGAGCCGAATGGCAGGACGCGGCCGTCGTCCGGGAAGGGGTCGAAGCTGTGGTTGGCGCGTTCGATGACGACCAGGGGTGAGTGAATGGCCATCCAGTGGATGAGGTTGCTGAGTTGGCAGATGCCACCGCCGATGCCGGTGCGGGCTTCGCCGAATGAGAGTTCCATGCCTTCGACGTAGCCGCGTTGGCGGGTCGGGCGGCCGACGAGGCGGCAGAAGGAGAAATACTCGCCGGGGGCGATGGTGACGCCGTCGATGGCAGCGACGGCGAGTTTGAGGTTGATGACTTTGTTGTGTTGCAGCGCGAGGTCGGAGTCGCCGAGTTTGCGGATCAGTTTTGAGGTGTGTTTGAGGTAGCGGTAAGGCAGGCGCTCGGACGTCGTGGCAGGCCGCGCGTAGCGTTTGCTCGAGCAGTGCCAGGCAATGTGGCGGAACAGTCTTTTTTGCCACACGCGCAGCCAGTAAAGGGCCGGGTGGTAGAGGGAAAGTGGTTTCATCCTTGGCGAACGGCGCGGGCCGTTGTCTTCCTTGAACTTGAAAGGGCGGCGCATCTTACCGTGGAACCGCGCTTGATCGCCAAGCGCCTCGCCGGTGTTGCAGGCCGTAACAAGTCGCCCGGCCCGGGCGCTCGGAAATTAAGCTTGAACTAAGGTTGCGTCCCTACCATCCGGGCCACAAAGCAGCGGTTCTGTGTGCTGATTGCCGTCAGCAGAACCCTTCAACTTGAAGTGAGCCCGGACCATGAGTGCGATCGATTCCACCTCTAAACAACTGCCCGCCTTCAGTCTTGTATTGGTCAATTACAAGACGCCGGAAATAACCCGGATGTGCCTGGAGTTTCTCCAGCAGTATGTCAAGGAGCATCAAATTCCGGTGTGGGTGGTGGACAACGATTCCGCCGATGAAAGCCTGATTTACTTGCGGTCTCTGGACTGGATCAACTTGATCGAGCGCCCTTCTCCCGGCAAGGAAGCGGGGCATATTGCTCATGGCAAGGCACTTGATCTGGCACTTGCGAAAGTTGAAACCGATTACCTGTTTTTGCTGCACACCGACACTTTCGTTTTTGACAGTACTGTCTTTTCGATGATGATGAACGAGTGCATGCAATCTTTGGATACCGCGGCGGTCGGTTGCGTCGAACAATTGGATCGCGGCGTCCTTAGAGACACCTGGCGTTTGTCTTCGCGTTATTTCAAACACTATTTCCGCCGGGCAAAACAGCATTTCGGGTTGCCGTCCCGAGATCCAAAACCCTACCGGGAAACTCACCTGAAAAGCTTCTGCACCTTGTGGAATGCACGGCTGATCAAGGCTCACGGGCTGCATTTTTCGATGGACGACCGGGTCCCGGGATACACGCTGCAGGATCGTTTAAGCAGCCTTGGCTACGGCATCAAATGCCTCTCGCCGCGGACGATCTTCCGCTACCTGGATCACATCCAGGCCGGCACCGTGGCCGCGATCGGTGGATACGGCAAACAGCACCGCCGCACCACCATGTATCAGGAAACGCTCAAGCGCCTTCAGTTACAACAGGGTATGCGACCCGCCAAATCGTAAGACAATAAAAAAGGGCGACTTCAAAGTCGCCCTTTTTGCATCTGAATTCTTTGGCCTCCACTCCGAGGAGGTGTTCGCCCAGTGTAATGGCCTGGCAATCCATGCACCGGTAAAGAGCCCTGACACTGGGCGAACGCGAAGGATTTTAATGGAAATTGGCGGATATGTCGTCCTGCTTCAACATGAAATTTATGTACTGAAAAGTTAAAGAAAATATTCGTCGATATTTCCCGACAAACTTTCTGACATCACCACCTCGAATACTTCATATGACTGTTCTCATACAATTACTTGTACAAGAACAGCCATTCTGTAGAGTCAATACTCAACTTTCATGCTGACTGGTCACTTTTAATACATCGGTGTAAGTGACCACGACGCTTTGCCCGACTTTCAAATCTTTCAGTTTGGCCTGAATCTCAGGCTTTTCGACGTTGAGGGTTTTCGACTGGCCCGAAGGGTTTTCCAGGGTGACCTGGTTTGTCGCCAAATCAATTTTGGTGATTTTCAACTGGACCTGAACCTGGCGGAAAGCCTCGCCACCGGGGTTGCTGCTGCCCACGGCGTTGCGCAGTTCACCGGTGCGCTCGGTAGAGCCTGGCAGACCTTTATCCACGTCGGTGTCCAGATAAGCGGCGACCGAACGTGTCACCTCGATCTGGACCAGATCCCCCACCTTGAGATTTCCGAGGTTTTTCGCCTTGTCGCTGAGCTGAATGTGCACCTGGCGACCTTCCGCGCCTTCCAGGACCACTTGATGATTGGCCGGGTCAACCGCCAGCACCTTGGTGGTGACCCGGTCGGCCTCGACAGCGGCCGACAGCGGGATATCGGCGGCCATCGCCGAAAGGCTGGCCGTAGAAAGGACAGTGGCAAGTGCTATGGCGTGCGTCAGTGCTTGGAGCTTCATAAGCGATACATTCCCTGTGATGGATGGCAGCACCCATCGCCAACGTGGTCAGCGACGGATGTGCCACTGAGCATAGACGCCCTTCAGGGTTTGTTCCGCGATCGTTGCGCGGTGTCCTGCGCGGTGGACTCGCCACTGGCGGTGCCTTTCCCGGAGCTCTGCCGCTGTTTGGGATCGGTGGGACGCAGTGCGTCGTTGTCGCGCTCGGTTTCACCCGGCGGACGAGGTTCGTCAGGGTGCTCGTTATCAGGGACAGTGTTCATTCCAGGCCTCCTCAGGCTTCGGGGTCGTCGAGTTCCCGCGCAACGTTCATGGCGGGCGAGTCCTTGTGCAGGTCATCGGCCTTGGCTCTGAGAATCTGCCACTGCTCAAGATCGATGGCACCTTGGCCGAGCAAATCGTCAGCAATGCGCTGCAGATCGAAGTAATGGGCATCCGGGGATTGTTGCCAGTACGTCTGATCGTCAAACATTTGCTGCCAGGTCGTCAGGTCTGGAGATTTCAGTTCCTCGCTCATGGATCGGATCCTCGGCCATGTTCCTCGGTAGAGGGGGCATCCTGGACAGAGTTCCAATCGATTCCTTCGCAGGCACGGTGCGTGGAATCAGTACCCGGTCATTTCCAGATAGCCCTGCCCGCCCCGATTGCCGCTCAGGCGCACCGGCCCTTCCCAATACGGAATGCGCAGGTTCATCCAGGCGTCGGGGTTGATTGCATCGAGGGTGATCTGCAGATTCCTCGTCGGGATCTCGATCGACCAACGCACCGGCATCGAACGGCCGGCGACCTTCGCAGTGCCTTGCGGGGTCAGCTTGATCTGCTCGGCGTGCAGGGTTTCGGTCTGGCCATCGGCGGCAATCCACGTGCCGGTCAGGTACGGCGCCCCTTCCTTCTGGCGCATGCGGTACAGCATGACGTGTTCGCCGCCGTCCAGATGCAGGGAGAACCAGTCCCACCCTGTCTGGTTGGCGGTCAGCGGCTGGCTGCTCCATTCGCGGTCGAGCCAGGCCGGGCCGTTGACGGTATAGGTCTGGCCGTCGATCTGCAGGGTGCCGCTGGCCTGGAAAAACGGCTGGCTGTAGTAATACGACGCCTGGCCCTGTTCGGATTTCTGGCTGAAGCCCTTGTCGCCCTGCAACACCAGCGGGCGGCTGGAGGTCAGGCGCAGCTGGTAGCTGAAGTTCTTGTCCCGTGCGCTGAGTTGCAGGTCAGCCAGCGGATCGCTCGCCTGACTGACGAAACGCCAGTCATCGATCCACGCCTCGAACGGCGCCGCACGAACCCCGGCCTGCCCGACACCGCCACGGGCATAACGCTCGGCGGCGTGGTGGACGCTGGCCGAGGTCACCGCTGCATGCCCGAGCCAGATCGTCTGGTTGGCCCAGCCCGGTTGCTGCGGCGAGGCGTTCAGGGCGCTGCGGAATAACGTCCACTGCACGCCGAAATCGTTGCCCTGCGCATCCTTGAGATTGGCCGTCACGTACCACCATTCGATGCGAAAGCCGTCATGGGCACCGTGATCCGCCGGGAAGCTGAACACCCGCCCCGGCACCACCGGCGTAAACGCCTGCGCCTGAGCGCCCATGCCGGCGAAACCCTTCTGCTCCGCTGTGGGGTTGTCGCAACCACCGAGCAACAACGCCAAAAACACCAGCGCAAACCTAATCCTCATGAGCAAACGTCCTCAGCAAGTCCGCCGGTTGCGTGCGGTACAGCGAATACAGCGGCCACGCCGAGGCCAGCAAGGTCGCCAGCAGCGCCAGCCCCATCAGTTGCAGCAACTGCCATGGAAACACCCGCAGCGGCAGACGCCAGCCAAAGGCCTGCACGTTGATCACCGCGTCCAGACACCACGCCAGACCGATGCCCAACGGCAAGGCCAGCACCAGCGTCAGCAGCGCCAACAGCCACGTTTGCCCGAGATTGAGCAGCATCAGCTGCCGCCGCGTCACACCCAGCGCCCACAACGGTGCGAGCTGGCCGAGGCGGCTCTGGCTCTGGGTCAGCAGGCTGATGAACAGCGCCACGCCGGCGACGGCCAACGTCAGGCTGTTCAGCGCGGCGGTCGCGGCGAAGGTGCGTTCGAAGACTTGCACCGACCAGCCCTTGAGTCGCGCCTGATCGACGATCCGGCTGTCATCGAGTTGGAAGCGTGCCTGCAAGGCCCTGAGCAGCGCTGGGATGTTCGACGGGTCGATGCGCAGGTTGAAGCGGTTTGGCGTCAGCTGCGGCCAGCCGCGCAACAGGTGGTTGCTGTTGACCAGCACATGGCCCTTGGGATTGCCGTAGTCGGCGTAAATGCCGACGATGCGCGGCGACCACGACCCGCCCGGCGTGGGAATTGTCAGGTGATCGCCCGGCGTCACTTTCAAGCGACGCGCCAGTTGTTCGCTGAGCATCACCGCGTCGTCCTTGGCCAGCGCCGCCCACGGGTCGTCTCCTCGAGATTCGAGCAACGGCCAGTGCTGGCGATAGTGCGGATGATCGATGATCCCGAACACGTCCGCCGGCCAGCCTTGCAGCGTTACCGAAACCTGCCAGTTGGGCATGATCGCGGTGACGCTCGGTTGCTGTTTGAGCCAGGTGGACAGCTCTCGCGCCTGCGCCGGGTTGCTCGGGTTCAGATAGAGCTCGGCGGTGAGCCGTTGTTCGAGCCAGTCGTTGAAGGTCTGGCGGAAACCGGCGGTCATGCTGCCGGCACCGATGTTCGCCGCCATCGCCAGCAGCAACGCCATCAAGGCCAGACTCAACGCCGGCAATTGTTGGCGGCAGTCGGCGAGAAACCACTGCCCGAGCACCGAGCGGCTGCGCCCGAGCAACCCGTTGAGCAGCGCACTGAGCAACACCGGCAACGCCAGCGCGGCGCCGAGCAACAGCCCCGCCATCAACACAAAACCGCTGGCGAGACTGTTGCCCCACACCAGCGCCGCCAAGGCAATCGCCGCACACACGCCGGCCACCCAACCCTGACGCCGCAACCAGCGCGCATGTTGCTGATGCCAGGCCTGCGGATCCGCCACCGCCAGCAACGGCAGACGCGCCGCCCGCAGCAGGCTATTGGCCCCGGCCAGCAGCGCGCCGAGCAGACTCAAGCCGATGCCGCTGAACCACCACCACGGACTCAGACGCAACTGCCCCGCCACTTCCGCGCCGTACAGACCGCGCAGGCTGGCGGCGACATCCGGCAACAGCACGCTCGCCAGCCAGTAACCGCTGACCACGCCGAACAGCCCGCCGATCAACGCCAACGCGCCGAGCTCAACGATCAGCCAAGCGATCAGCATCCTCGCGCTGACCCCGCAGGCCCTCAAGGTGCGCAGCAATCCCCGGCGTTGCTCCAGTGCGAGACCGATAGCGGCGTGGACAATGAACAACCCAACGATGAACGAGAGAAACCCGAGGGCATCGAGGTTGAGGTGGAAGCTCTCGGTCAGTCGCGCAAGGTTGTTTTCCTCGCCACTGCTCTTGAGCTGCAACTGGCCCTTGAACGCGGCCGGGACGTCGGCGTGAAAATCCTTCGGCAGCAGCAGGCGCGACAATTGATCAGGTTGTTCGAGCACGCGCTGAGCGACGCCGATGTCCACCAACAGCACCCCAGGGGCCATGTCGGTTTGCGCTCGCAGCGGCGGCAGCGTCTGGCCGGATTCGGTGGTTGGCGTCGCACCCTCGGCGAGGTTCAGCGCCCGCAAGGTTTCGGGAGAAATCCAGGTGCTGCCCGGCGGGGTGAAGAATTCGACGACGCGTTCAATCGGCATCGCCTGCCCGGCCACCGCGCTGTCGCCGGGCAACGACACCGGTTCGATGCCCATCAACTGCAGGCGCTGGTTTTCGTGGCCCTTGAGGATCAGGCGCCCTTGCAGCACCGGCGACACCGGCCAGCCAAGGCGCCGCAGGTCGACGAACCATTGTTGCGGGAACGTCGCGCCGTTCGGCGTACTGAGGCTGGCCTGGGGTTCGCCGCCAATCAACTGGCTGGCCCGGGCATAACTGTCCCGCGCCTGACTGTTGAGGGCTTCGACTCCGGTCAACAGACTGGTGGCCAGCCACAACCCGGTCAGCACGCTGAAAAACTGCACCGGATGGCGCCGCCAGTGACTGAGCAGCGCCATCATCGCGTGACGAAAAACCTTCACGTCAAACGACCGCTGGACAGCACCACGCGCTCCGCCAGCCGCGCTGCCACGCGCTGACTGTGGGTGACCATCAGCAAGGTGGTGGGTGTGTCGTCGAGCAATTCCAGCAACAGTCGCAGGACTTCGTCGCTGGTGGCTTCGTCGAGGCTGCCGGTGGGCTCGTCGGCCAGCAGCAATTTCGGTTGCGCCGCCAGCGCTCGGCCAAGCGCGACCCGCTGTTGCTGGCCGCCGGAGAGTTGTTCGGGATAGCGTTTGAGCAATTCGCCCAGCCCCAGGCGCTGCACCAGATGCTGCTGCCAGCGCGGATCATGCCGCCCGGCCAGCCGCGCCTGAAACGCCAGGTTGTCCTCGATCCGCAGGCTGCCGATCAGGTTGTACTGCTGGAACACCAGACCGATTTCGGTGCGCCGCCAGTTGGCCAGTTGCGCCTCGTTCATGCGGTCCAGCCGATGTTCGCCGCTGCTGATGCTGCCGCTGTCGACTTTGTCGAGCCCGGCGATCAGGTGCAGCAGCGTGCTCTTGCCGCTGCCCGACTCGCCCATCAGTGCCAGACTGCTGCCGGGCCTGAGCGTCAGGTCGATGCCTTGCAGCACCGGCAACGGGCCTTGCGGGGTGAGGTAGCTTTTGAAGACGTTTTGAACCTGGAGCATGCCGCCATCCGATCGATCCGTGTCGGCCAAGGATAGCGGATACCGACGCGTTACTGACCCACCGCCACACTCGTCGGCGCTTCACCCGGCGTGACGATGCTGTTCAGGTCGATGTGCTTCCACTCGGGTTTGGCCCCCAGCCGCGCGTTGAAGCGGTAGTTGAAGGTGAATTCATCCGCCGTCGCCACGCTCAGCGGTTTGCCGTACACCGCTTCGATTCCCGGCAGGTCGTAGCCCATCAACTGCAACAGGGTCGGGAAGATGTTGTAGTGACTGGAGCGATCCTTGTTCGTCGCCAGTTGCGCCGACCAGTCGAGTGTCTGCAACTGATCGCCCTGAATCACTACCAGCGGCACCAGCCCTTCTTCCTCCACCGGGTCGCCGCCGCAGTGAGTGTTGAGCCCGGGATTGCCGCGTTCGTGCAGATCCTGGCCGTGGTCGGAGGTGTAGATCAGCAGCGCGTTGTTCAGATTGGCCTGGGCAAACACCCGCGAAAAGAACTCGCCGACATTCCACAGCACCGTGTTTTTGTAGGCATTGCGATACAGCACCCAGTCATCCGGCTGGCCGTTGAAGCCGGTGCGTTCACCGGTGTCGGCCACTTCTGTGAACTGCCCGCGGGGCAAGGTCGGGCGGTAGGCCATGAAGGCGTCCGGGTATTTGTCGTGTACCGGGAAATGCGCGCCGACCTTGTTGATCAGCACCAGCTGCGGTTTACCGTCGTTGAGCAGTTCGATCAGCTTGGCGGCGGCAGCCATGTCGCGGTCGCGCACGCTGGTCTGGTCGAATTGCACGAATTCGTCGATGTCCTTTTTCTCGGCATCGTTCATCAGGTTCTGCAGGTTGCCGCCGGTGCGCTGAGCGTCGATGTAGACCGTGCGCAGGCCGGCCTTTTTCGCGTACTGCCAGATCGACGGCAGCGTGCTGTTGATCCGCATGTAGTCGGCGCGGGTGCCACCGTAGCGCAGGGTGATGTTGGTGTCGGCGCTGCAATTGGCGATAGACGCCGCGTAGCCGTAATTGAAGATCTCGACGCCCGGACGGGCCTGCTTGAGGTTGCTGTGCACGCCGAACGGCGCGTTGATGTCCAGGTAATTGCCGGAAATGCTCTCGTCGATGATCAGCACGATGTCGTGGCCGACCGCCGGGCCATTGCGCGCCAGGGTCACCGGCTCACGCGGACCGACGGTGTTGTGCAGCGCTTCGTAGCCGAACAGGTTCAGATAGGCCAGCGGCGTGTACATGATCGGCAACCCGCGCGCGCCCTCCCCGGCGCGCACGAACAGTACGGCGCTGAGCAGCAACACACCGCACAACGGCGCAGCGATCCGCAAGGCGTTGGGCACCGGGATCGTGTGCCGGGGCTTGAGACCGATCCCGAACAACAGCAACAACCCGTTGAGCAGCCCGTGGATGATCGCCCCCCGGTACTGATACGCCGCTTCCTGGATGAAGCCGCCGGAGTACACCAGTGAGACAAAACTGCTGTAGGTCAGGTAATCGGCGGTGACCCTCGTGTAAACATCGAAGAACACCGCCGAAACAAACAGGGTTAATGCGAACAAATGCCGAATGAAAGTCTGACGTATATAGGCTGTCAGTAATAATGCGAAAGTCAGCGTCAAAAACATCGCGCCAAAAAGAAGTACTGCCAAACCAATACCCATCGCATTTAAACGGTCAAGGTAATATTCGGAATAAAGCAATAGATAAATAATTAAAAGCAGTTCTTTCAGATATCGAAACATGGCAATTCCGGAGTGCGTCCGACGAGAGGTTGTCAAGGGTTTGTCGGTCAAAATCTGACACTAGCACCGGGCCATTAAAGCGCAAGAAATGTCGGACATAATCAAAAAGCGTCAAAAAAACGTTGACTCAAATCTGACACACCCAAGTCGTTAAAACCCTTGTAATACGTGGCCTACGACCGTTTATCGTTTTCTTCGAACACGTCAAGAACGGGACAAATCCAGCTACAGCAAGCACTTGATGGCCTTTCGCCCCCAAAAATGGGGGTGTTATACCCTTGCAACATGTCATTTTGCTGACACGCTTTTCCCACGCTGCGCTATACCCCTTTTGACAGTTCCATTTTCAATCTTCCATCACCGTCTTACGAGGCACGCCAATATGGACGTGAGCGTATTTGGTACGGGCTATGTTGGCCTGATACAAGCAGCCGCACTTGCCGATGTCGGACATCGCGTATTGTGCGTCGATATTGACCCGAACAAGATTAAACAACTGCAACAGGCGGTACCGCCTATTAGCGAACCGGGTCTTTCGGCAACTTTGGAAGAAAACATCAAGGCCGGGCGTTTATTGTTCAGCACCCAGGCCAGCGATGCGGTGGAACACGCCGAACTGATCTTCATCGCCGTGGGTACGCCGGCCGACGAAGACGGCTCCGCCGACCTCAGCCATGTGCTCAACGTGGCGCGGCAGATCGCAAGCTTCATGGAAGACGATCGCACGTTGATCATCAAATCCACGGTGCCGGTCGGCACGGCCGATCAGGTGCTGCACACCGCCGAAGAAGAACTGCAACGGCGCGGCAAAAGCGCTCTGGCAGTGCGGGTGGTGTCCAACCCGGAATTTCTCAAAGAAGGCAGCGCCCTCGCCGACTGCATGCGGCCGGACCGGATCATCGTCGGCACTCGCGACGACCTGGCCCGCGAGCAGATGAGCGAGCTGTACGCGCCGTTCTGCCGCAACCACGAAAAACTGATGTTCATGGACAACCGCAGCGCCGAGCTGACCAAGTACGCGGCCAACGCCATGCTCGCCACCCGCATCAGCTTCATGAACGAGCTGGCCAACCTCACCGAACTGCTCGGCGCCGACATCGAAGCGGTGCGCAAGGGCATCGGCTCCGACCCGCGCATCGGCTATCACTTCATCTACCCGGGCTGCGGCTTCGGTGGCTCGTGCTTTCCCAAGGACCTGCGCGCCCTGCTGCACACCGCCGAACACAACGGCATGCCATTGAAACTTCTGCGCAGCGTCACCGACGTCAATGACGCGCAACGGCACATTCTGTTCAGCAAACTCAGGGCGCAATTCCCTCAAGGCCTGGCCGGCAAGTCGATCGCGATCTGGGGCCTGGCGTTCAAGCCGAACACCGATGACATGCGCGAAGCCCCGAGCCGTTATCTGATGGAGGCGCTGTGGGCCGAAGGCGCCAGCGTGCAGGCCTACGATCCGGAAGCGATGTCCGAGTGCCGGCGCATTTACGGTTACCGCAATGACCTGCACCTGTGCGCCACCCGCGACGACACCCTCGAGGATGCCGACGCACTGGTGATCTGCACCGAATGGAAGAATTTCCGCGTGGTGGATTTCGAGCTGCTGGCCAGCAAGCTGCGTTCCAAAGTCATCATCGACGGACGCAACCTCTACAACCCGGAACAAGTGGCGGCCGCCGGCCTGCACTACAGCGGCATCGGTCTGCGCCACATCGCGCCTGACGGGTTGCGGCCATGAAAATCCTCGTCACCGGTGCGGCCGGGTTCATTGGTGCTCATTGCGTGCTGCGGCTGGTGCGCGACGGGCATCAGGTGATCGGCCTGGACAATTTCAACGGCTACTACGATCCCCAGCTCAAGCACGATCGGGTGGACTGGGTGCGCAAGCAAATTGGAGATTTCCAGCTTGCCACGATTGATCTGGCCGACGCGTCGGCGCTGCAAGCACTGTTCAGCAGTGAACGACCACAAGTGGTGGTGCACCTCGCGGCGCAGGCCGGGGTGCGCTATTCGCTGGAAAATCCACGGGCCTATCTGCACAGCAACCTCGATGGTTTCCTCAACATCCTGGAATGCTGCCGCCAGTACCCGGTCGAGCACCTTATCTACGCCTCGTCCAGTTCGGTGTACGGCGCCAACCAGCGCACACCGTATTCGGTGCAGGACGGCGTCAATCACCCGCTGTCGCTGTACGCCGCGACCAAGAAAGCCAATGAATTGATGGCCCACAGCTACAGCCATCTGTTCGGCATCGCTTGCACCGGGCTGCGCTTTTTCACGGTCTACGGGCCGTGGGGCCGGCCGGACATGTCGCCGATCCAGTTCGCCAAGGCCATCAGCGAAGGCTCGCCGCTGAAGCTGTTCAACTACGGCGAGCATCAGCGCGATTTCACCTACATCGACGACATCATCGAAAGCATCGCACGCCTGATCGAGCGGGCACCCCGGGCCAATCCCGAGTGGAACCGCGAACAACCCGACCCGGCCAGCAGCATGGCGCCGTGGCGCTTGTTCAACATCGGCGGCCAGCACCCGGTGGCGCTGAAAACCTACCTCGCCCTGCTGGAAAAACACCTCGGCCAGAAAGCCGTGGTCGATCTGCTGCCGCTGCAACCGGGCGACGTACTCAATACCTGCGCCGAGGCCAGCGACCTGGCCCAGGCCACCGGGTTTCAGCCCCGGATAGAGCTGGATGAGGGACTGGGGCGGTTTGTCGCCTGGTTCCGCGATTACTACCCCACTGCCTATCGCCCACGCGCCGTTCGCGGCTGAACATCAGCGGAGGACTCCATGACTGGACTTGAGAAAGGTATACCGATCCAACAACTGGTGCGTGACAAACGCATGGATCCGGAACAGCGAATGCGCCTCGACGCGGCAATCCACCGCCAGGGCCAGGGCTGGATGACCGGTCGAGAAGGTGGCCGGCCGTGGCAACTGTCGCGCACCAATCGGGTGGTCGCCTGTCTCGGCGCCCTGATGATTCTGCTGATGATTTCGCCGCTGCTGATCGGTCTGGCGCTGGCCATCAAGTTCACCAGCAAAGGCCCGGTAATGTTCGTGCAGAAACGCACCGGCTATCGCGGCCGCAAGTTCGGCATGTACAAGTTCCGGACCATGGTCGCCAACGCCGAAGAGCTCAAGGAGTCGCTGCGCCACCTGAACAAGCACGGTGCCGACGCCATCGACTTCAAGATCGACCAGGACCCGCGCATCACCGGGATCGGCGGCTTCCTGCGGCGCACCAGCCTCGACGAGCTTCCCAACCTCATCAATGTAGTGACCGGCGACATGCGCCTGGTCGGCCCTCGTCCGACCTCGTTCAACACCTACCGCTACAAGGACAGTCACCTCGCTCGTCTGGCGATCTACCCCGGCATGACCGGCCTGTGGCAGATCTCCGGACGCAGCAATATCGACTTCGACCAGCGCGTTGAGTTGGACCTCAGCTATATCGCCGAGCAGAGCCTACTGCTTGATCTGAAGATTCTGTTGAAAACCCCCTTCAAAGTATTCAGCGGCCACGGAGCAAGCTAATGGACGGTTCAACCAACAAAAGCCTGAGCATCGCCAGCCCCAGCGAGTCGAACCTGACCTCGACCGTGCTGGACCTGGATCTGCGGATCCTGTTCCTGACCGCCGCCAACCCCGGCGCCGGCACCACCACCAGCGCCCTGGCCATGGCCAGTCAACTGGCGCAGATGAGCAGCGGCCAGGTGCTGTACGTCGACGCCAGCCAGTCGGCGAGCAACCTGACCCAGCAACTGAACCTGAGCAAGGAGCGCGGCCTGCGCGACCTGTTGTTCAACCCGGACAACCCGCCGCTGTTGCAGGACTGCGTGGTGCAGGTGTCGAGCCTGCCATTCCACGTGCTGCCCAACGGCCGGCCGATCCGCACCCTGGAACACCTGACCGCCGAGCGTCTGAGCCCGTTGCTCGATCAACTGGGCAGCCAGTACCGCTTTGTGGTGATCGACGGCGACGCGGTGTATTCGGCGGCCGACACGCTGGTCATCAGCACCCAGGTCGACGGCGTGGTGTTCGTGGTACGCGCCGAAGACACTCGCTGGGAAGTTGCCCAGGCGGCGGTCCAGCGCTTGACCCAGGCCGGGGCGAAAGTGGTCGGCAGCGTGTTCAACCGACGCAAGTACTACATGCCTAAATGGCTCTACAAAAACCTGTAAGCAACCGCAAAGGATGACGCCATGAACGCCAGGATTCTTGTGCTGCTGATGCTGCCGCTTGCAGGCTGCTCGAGCACCTCCGAAACCCAGAACATGCCGGTGAATATTCTCACCGCTACCCCGGCCAACGCCCAGGCCACCGACATGCCGAAGGTCGAGCAGACCCTGCGCCCGCAGGATGTGCTGGACGTGATCTTCCACATCAGCACCAGCGGCTCGGACGCTTATCGCGTGCAGTCGGGGGACCAGATCGGCCTTAACTTCACCGCTGCCAGCCAGCTCAATGGCAACCAGTTGGTGCTGCCGGACGGCACCATCGAACTGCCGGGCGCCAACACCTCGGTGAAAATCGCCGGGCTGACCAGTGAAGAAGCGCGCCAGGAAATCCAGCGCGCCTATCAACGCAAACAGTTGTTCCAGCCCAACCGCAATCAGTTGACAGTGCAGATCATCAGCCCGCTGACCAACGAGCAGAACCTGAAAAGCGCCCTCAACCACCCGGCCACCGGCATGAGCCGCGAGATCACCGTCGGCACCGACGGCTACGCGAGCTTCCCGGAAATCGGCGCGGTGCCGCTGCAAGGCATGACCGTCAACCAGCTCGAAGCCTTCCTCAACAAGAAGTACGCGCAACTGCCGGGCCGGATGACCGTGGACGTACTGCTCAAGTCCACCGCCGGCAACGAAATCTACGTGCTGGGTGAGGTCGGCCAGCCGGGTTCCTATCCGATTCGCCGGCCGGTGTCGGTGCTTGAGGCGCTGACCCTGGCGCGCGGCACCAACGTCAAAGCGCGGCTCGATTCGGTGGTGATCATGCGCCGCAACGGCAATCAGGTGCAGGCCGTGCGCTACGACGTCGAGAAAGCGTTGTCGGGCGAGGCGCCGCAAATCGCCTACCTGCAACCGGATGACATGCTGTACGTGCCGAAAACCAAACTGGCCAGCGCCGGCGAACTCGCCCGGCAACTGGCCGACGTGGTGCTGTTCCAGGGTGTGGGCTTCAGCTTCGGCTACCGCGTCGACAACAAAGACAGCAACAACAACTGACTCTCAGGTGACCGATCATGAATCCAAAGGAAAATTACCTGCATGAGTTCTTCAGGATCTTCTTCGCCAACAAGCAACTGGTGAAACGGGTCTTCCTGATCTTTGCAGTGATCGCGCTGGTGCTGCCGCTGCTGCTCAAGCAGACCTTCGATATCACCGCTCAGGTGATCGTGCAGTCGAAAAAACTTTCACAGGGCGACGCCACCACGTCGCTCACTGTGGACAACGCCACCTTCATCCCGCCGTCGCTGGCGGACATGGAAACCGAGAGCAACATCCTGCGTTCGCCGGCGCTGATCCGTCAGACCATCAGCGAACTGCGCGACAAGGGCGAATACACCCCGTCGCCCGGGATGTTCAACAAGTTGGTGAGCGAGCCGTTCAAGCGCTACATCAGTTCGCCGCTGCGCCAGTACGTGATCAACCCCGTGCGCAACACCCTGGGGCTTGAGACCGATCCGGTGCGTGACACCGCGCTCGATGCGCTGACCCAGGATGCGATAGACAGCCTGAAAATCGAGACCCTGCCTGGCTCCAACGTGATCTCGATCATCTACAGCTTCCCCGATCCGCATCAAGGCACGACCTTCGTCTCTGCCCTGTTGCAGAACTATCTGGTGAGCCGTCAGGCGCTGCAATCGATCGACCTGCCGCAATCGTTCTACGAAACCAAGAAACACCTGTATCAGGTGAGTCTCGATGGATTGGAAGGCAATCGCCAGGCGTTGCTGGAAAGTGTCGGTGCGTCGGATCCGAAGGAGGAAATCACCTTCCGCCTCAACGCGATCAACACCGAAGAGCAGGCGCTGAACCTGTATCGCGACCGCCTGCTGCAAAGCCAGCGCTGGCTCGAGTACCTGAAGACCGCGCTGGCCGCCGCCAGTAACAGCAAACTTAACGACTACACCTTCCCCTACACCTTCACCACCACGGTCGACAACGTGGCGTTCGAGGACCGGGAAATCAAACAGATGGGCGAGCAACTGACCACCCAGGTCAGCCGCTACATGAACGATCTGGCGGTGTTCCAGCCCAGCAGTGAACCGATGTTGCTGACCCGCGAGCAGATTGCCCGCACTCGCCAGCAGTTCCTCAAGGTGGTGAGCAACCGTATCCAGGAACGCACCAACGATCTGGCGGTGGTCCAGCAGGTGATCGATCAGAAAACCGCGCGCATCGCTGAGTTCAAGAACCGTATCCGCGAGCTGCAGCAAACCCAGAGCAAGCTGCGGCAGATGGATACCGAGATCGATGCCCTGCACGCCGCGTTCTCGACCTACGCCCAGCGTTTTGCCGAAAGCAGCACCACCCGCTCGCTGAGCGATGACCTGTCCAACGCCCGGGTGTTGAGCCCGCCGTTCGAGCCGACCGAAGCGGCGTTTCCCAAACCGATGCTGATCATTCCGTTCGGGTTGTTCACCGGTCTGTTGCTGGCGATTGCACTGGTCTACGTGCGTGAGTTCTTCGACCACCGCTTCAAACACCCGGCGCAAATCAGCCACGAGCTGGGCCTGCCGGTGCTGTTGGTGATCAACGATCAGAACGCGCAACCGAGCAACCCGCACAAGAACTGGACCGTGCCGAGCTTCGTACACTGGGTGCGCAATTGAACATGTCCTCTACCCAGAACGCCGCGCTGCCGATCATGCATTTGCTCAGCAGCGGCGGGTTCTATGGTGCCGAGCGGATGTTGCTCGATCATTGCCTGGCGACGCCGGGGCAGCACCAGGTGCTGTTCCTCGATGCGCCGCCGGAACTGATCGCGCGCTTTCGCGAGGCTGGCGTTGATGCGCAAGGCTGCGCGGGGCTGGGTGCCCTGCTGCGGCACTTGCGTCAGCGGCGCAGTGAACGTCCGTTGATCAACACTCACAATTTCAAAGGGCTGTTGTTCGGTTGGGTCGGCGCCACACTGTTGCGCCTGCCGCTGGTCATCACCCAACACGGCTTCACCCCGCGCAGCCGCAAGCAGAAGTTCTACACCTGGCTGAGCCTGCAACTGTGCCGCACGGCGTCGGTGGATCGGGTGGTGTGTGTCGCCGAAAGCATCGCGGTGTTGCACCGTCAGGCCAGCGTGAGCGCTGAGAAGTTGCAGGTGATTCCCAACGGATTGCCGGCAGCGGCCGCCCTGCCTTGCGATGCGCCAGGACCACGCTGGCTCGCCGGTTACGTCGGGCGCTTGAGCAGTGAGAAAGGCCCGGATCTGTTTCTCGACGCGCTGATCCCGCTGTGTCACCAGCACCCGCAACTCGACGCGGTGATGCTCGGCGACGGCCCGGAACGCGAAGACTTGCAGGCAAGGATCGACGCCGCCGGATTGCAGCAGTGCATCCGCCTGCCGGGTTACCAGACCGACATGCGCCCCTGGTGGCAACAACTCGATGCGCTGGTGATCAGCTCGCGCACCGAAGGCACGCCGATGATTCTGCTGGAAGCGATGCAGGCCGGGGTGCCGGTGGTGGCGTTCGGCGTCGGCGGGATTCCCGACGTGCTGGAGCATCGCCACAACGGTTTGCTTGCGGCCCCCACCGACAGCGCCGCCCTCGCCCGCCAGCTCGACACGTTGCTGTCCGAGCCTGGCCTCGCGCGGCAACTGCGCGACAACGCAAAACGCACGCAACAGGACCGCTACGACCTCAAGGCCCTGGCCGAACGCTGGTCGCAGCTGTACATCCGCACGGCACGGGAGGCACGCGCATGATTTTCCCACTCTCGATCGTCAGTCTGCTGGGTCTGGCCTGCATCGCTCTGCTGGCCAGCCCCTGGCCCTATCTGGCGCCGGGCGCAGTCATCGGCCTGGTCGGATTCGCAGTGCTTTACCGCAAACCGACCTGGGGCCTGCTCGGCATCGTCGCCCTGGTGCCGTTCGAGGGTTTCTTCAAGGACAGTTCACTGTCGGGCAGCAAACTGATCGGCGCTTCGCTGGCGGTGATCCTGATGCTGCAACTGGCGATGCACCAGATTCCCTCGGATCGCCTGCGCAGCAATATCTGGCGTTTTCTGATCGCCTTCATGGTTCTGTACTTTCTGAGCCTGCTCAACACCGATGACATGGGCATGTCGCTGGGTCATCTGCGGGAAATCAGCGTCGGCCTGATTCTGTTTGTCATCACCCTGCTGATCGGCCGCGAGCTGAACCTCGACCTGTTCGCCCGGCTGGTGACCCTGGCCGTCAGCACGACCTGCGCCATGGCCATGTTCTCCAGCAAATTCCAGGATCAGGGCCGCGCCGCCGGCCTGCTCGAAGACCCCAACGCCTTCGCCCTGCTCATCGCCTTCGCCATTCCGCTGGGGCTATTGCTTGTCATCCGCAGCCCGAACCTGTTGCATCGTCTGTTCTGGGGCGGTTGCTGCCTGCTGTTGCTCGGCGGCATGACCAAGACCGAATCGCGCTCCGGGCTGGTGGTGCTGGCCTTGAGTCTGGTGATCGGTTGCTGGCACTACCGCGCGCAACTGGCACGGATTCGTCCGCGTCACCTCGGCTTTGCCATGCTCGGTGCGGCGATCGTGATTCCGCTGGCGATCTACGCGATGCCCGCCGGTTACATCGCGCGCATCCAGTCCCTCAGCGTGTTGAGCGCCGGCGCCAAGGGCCACAACGACGAATCCCTCGGTCGCCGCGCCTCATACATCGTGGTCGGTGGCCAGATGATCCGCGAGAACCCGCTGCTCGGCTCCGGCCCCGGCACTTTCCCGCTGCACTACGCCACCACCGGTTACGCCAAGGCGTTTTCCGCCAACCGCAAGATCGGGGACCTGTATCGCCGGGCGCATAACACCTACCTGGAAATCTTCAGCGAACTGGGGGTGCCCGCCGGATTGATGTTCGTCGGCATGCTCGCGCTGGGTCTGTACAACCTGATGCAGGCGCGCAAGGCGTGGATGCTGCGACGTGACTGGCAACAGGCGGATCTGATGACCCATCTGGGGGTGAGTTTTCTGTCGCTGACGCTGTTCCTGATGTTCCTCAGCGCGCCGAACCAGAAATACGTGTGGATCATGCTCGCCATGACCAGCGTTCTGCGCCTCAAAGCCGAACAAGCGCCGCTGACGGAGAGCAGGACATGAGCCGGATCAGTATCGTCATTCCGATGTACAACGAGGCCCGGCACATTGGCCGCACCTTGCTGGCCGCGCAAAAAGCGGCGCACGCGGCGGATGTCGAATGCGAACTGATCGTCGTCGACAACGGATCGAGTGACGAAGGGCCGCAGATCGCCCGGCAGTTCGGCGCCCACGTACTGATGATGCCAGGCCTGCTGATCGGCGCGTTGCGCAATCGTGGCACCGCCATCGCCACCGGGGAATGGCTGGCGTTCATCGATGCCGACATCGAAATGCCGGAAGACTGGCTGCGCCCATTGTTCGACATCGAAGCCAGTGGCCAGGCCGATGTCTTCGGTCTCGACCTGCATACCCCCGCCGCCGCGCCGTGGTACGCCACTGCCTGGCAGCGCCGGACCTTGCGCCCGAGCACCCACACCAGCCACGTCGTCGACTGGCTGCCCAGTTCCAACCTGCTGATGCGCAGAAGCTGGTTCGACAAGGTCGGCGGTTTCAACGAAACCCTGCGCACCGGCGAAGACAAGGAATTCACCCTGCGCCTGCGCGAACACGGCGCCCGACTGCTGTCGATCAATGAGAACGTCGCGCTGCACTGGGGTTACGAAATGAACTGGCGCGAGTGGATGGGCAAGGAACTGTGGCGTCAGGGCAGCCACCTGCAACTGCTGCGCAGTCATGGTTTCAGCCTGCGCCTGTTGCGGTTTCCGATGCTGTCGATCTTCGTCTGGATTCTGGATTTCCTGGCGATATCCGCGCTGCTCGACGGCTTTCCCCACCACGCCGTGATCATGGTGATGCTGACGCTGGTGCCGGGGCTGGTGCTCAGCGTGCGTCAGAGCGCCAAGCACCACAACGTCTGCCTGACCCTGCAACTGTGGGGCCTGCACTGGCTGCGCCTGCACCTGGCGGGCGCCGCGTTCATTCTCAGTCTGTGTCATTGGAACGCCAGGAGGCCTGCCCGTGGCTGAATTCATTTTCTGGATGTGCCTGCTGCTGCCGGCCTACGCCTATGTCGGCTACCCGCTGCTGCTGACGCTGCTCGCGCCGCTGTTCCCGGCGTGGCGCCACAGCCCGGCACCGCCGCTGAACGTCAGCATCGTGATCGCCGCCCACAACGAGGCGCGGCATATCGAACACAAGCTGCGCTCGTTGCTGTCCCAGGATTATCAGCCGGCGACCCTGCAAATCATCCTGGCCAGCGACGGTTCCACCGACGACACCGTGGCCTGCGCGCACAAGGTCGTCGACCCGCGAATCACCGTGCTCGACCTGCCCCGCCAGGGCAAGGCCGCCACGCTGAATGCCGGTGCGGCGCTGGCCACGGGCGACATTCTGGTGTTCACCGACGCTGACAACCAATGGTCGCGGGAAACCCTCGGCTACCTGCTGGCGCCCCTGAGCGATCCGCAGGTCGGCGCCTGCGCCGGGCACATGGTGATTCCGGTAACCGGCGGCGGACTGAGCATCGGCGACAGCCTTTATCGGCACTACGAGGGCTGGTTGCGTCGGGTCGAGAACCGTACCGGCTGCATGGTCTCCGCCGACGGCGCCCTGCTGGCCTTGCGCCGGGAACTGTTCGAGAACGTGCCGGCGGAGGTCAACGACGACTTCTTCATCAGCACCTGCGCACCGGTCAAATTCAAACGCATCGTCTACGTGCCCGAAGCGCAAGTGATCGACCACGGCGTGGACGAAGCCGACAAGCAATTCCGCCGGCGCCAGCGGGTCACCGTCGGCGGCCTGCAAAGCCTGGCGCAACGCAGCGAGCTGCTCAATCCGTTCAAGCACGGGCTGTATTCGATTGCGCTGATCAGCCACAAGTTGATCCGGCGCCTGGCGCCGATCCTGTTGCTGCCGCTGCTGCTGAGCAATTTCTGGCTGTGGGAAGACCACGGTTTCTATCGCCTGAGCCTGATCGCGCAAGTGGTCGGCTATGCCATCGCGATTGCCGGCCTGCTGGATTCGCAACACCGCTTGCCCAAGCCGTTCCGCCTTGCGGCGTTCCTGCTGGTGACACTGGCGGGCATGAGCATCGGCCTGTGGCAGTTCCTGCGCGGCCAGCGTTATGCCCAGTGGAACCCTGACCAAAACCGTTGAGAGGGATCGAGCCATGGCGATCAAGCAACTGATTAAACGCACCAGCGGCTGGCTTTATCTCAACTCGTCGGTGGGTCGCAACCAGCTGCACGGCGCCGGCGTGATCCTGATGCTCCACCGGGTGCTGTCCAACGACCGCGCCGCCGACCTGCCGCACCGCAACGAACTGTGCGTCGGGCCCAAGGCCTTCGAACACTTGCTGGTGTGGCTGCGCAAGCATTTCGATTGCGTGCCGCTGATGGAAATCCTGCAGCCCAACGCCTTGCGCACCGAGCATCCGCAAGTGGCATTGACCTTCGACGACGGCTGGCGCGATAACGCCGCCAACGCCTTCCCGTTGCTGCAGAAACATCAGGTGCCGGCGAGCATTTTTCTCTCCACCGATTTCATCGGCAGCCGCCAGCGCTTCTGGTGGGAAAGCATCGGCGAAACCCTGTGGGGCAGCCATGGTGAAAAAGCCCGCACGCACCTGATCGAATGCCTGCGTGCCGCCGGCCAGCCGTTGCCAGTGCTGCTGGACGACATCGATGTGGATCGCCGCAGTCTGACCCTGTTGCATTATCTGCAAAGCCTCAAGGCGCTCGATCCGAAGATACTCGAACGTCTGACCGACGAGTGTCCGCAGGAGTCGTTGCCACAAGCGCTGGACTGGCATCAGGTGCGGGCGATGGAAGCGTCGGGGCTGGTGCGGTTCGGCCCCCACGGCGCCAGTCACGCCATCCTCACCGGCCTTGACGATGTGCGCCTGGGCGAAGAAATCAGCCGCAGCCGCAATGCCATGCTCAATGGCTGCAACCGGCCGCTGCCGGTGTATTGCTACCCCAACGGAGACAACGATGAGCGGGTGCGCGAACAGATCGCCAATCACGATTTCCCGTTTGCGCTGGGCACCGGCAGTGGCATCTATCGCGGTACCGGCGATCCGCTGAACCTGCCGCGCTTCGGTGTCAGCCAGCGCACCGCGCGCAATCCGCAACTGCTGTCGTGGCGGATCTATCGCGGGGCGCGGCCATGAGTCGAGGCAGTTACCTCAAGCACCTGGCGCTGAGCATGGGCACCAAACTGGCGATGATCGCCCTGCGCCTGCTGAGGAATGTGCTGCTGGCGCGAATTCTCGGCCCCAGCGAACGGGGCCTGTTCGCCCTGCTCAGCACCCTGCCGGATCTGATCAGCGCGGCCACCAGCGGCGGCTTGAATTCGGCGGTCGGTTATCAGGCGGCCAAGCAGCGGCCGATGGGTTTGCTACTGGCTCAAGTGCTGGTGTTCGGTTGTTTGCTCGCGGGTCTGTTGACCTTGCTGGTAGTGGCGCTGGTGCGCGAGTTCGGCAGTGAACTGGACGTGACCATGCAACTGGGTCTGCTGGCGTGGTTGTTGCTGCTGGCGGTGCCGTTGACCGTACTGAAAAGCGGTCTGCTGACCTTGCACAATGCGTCCGGCGGCGTGGTCGCGTTCAATGCCTTGCGACTGGTGGAATCTTTGGCGCCGCTGTTGCTGTTTCTCGCGCTGTTCTGGATGTGGAAAGAAGCGGCCCTCGAAGCCGCGCTGATCAGTTGGCTGGCCGGCATCAGTCTGGTGGTACTCGTCGGTTGGTTGTGGCTCAAACGCGCGCAGCCGTTGCAGCTGCAATGGGACCGCGCCAGCCAGAACGAACTGCTGCGCTTCAGTGCGCGCAGCCATCCGGATCTGCTGTTCCAGCAGGTGATCCTGCGTTCCGATTACCTGTTCATCGGCGCCCTGCTCGGCAGCACCGCCCTCGGGCATTACGCGATGGCCAGCGCCGCCGCCGAGTTGCTGCTGATCGTCCCGGAAGCGGTGACCACGCCGCTGATGAAACGCCTGCTGCAACAGGACGAAGGCATGGACAAGGTCACCCCGCTCGCGCTGCGTCTGACCGCCACGGTGATGCTCGGCGCCTGCCTGACCATGGCCGTGATCGGCGAATGGCTGATCGTCACCCTGTTCGGCGTCGCCTACCAACCGGCATATCCGGCGCTGCTGGCCTTGCTGCCGGGACTGCTGGGCCTGTGCTACGCGAGCATCCTGCGCCTGGACCTGATCGGCAAGAACCGTCCCGGCACGGTGTCGTTGATGATGGGGCTTGGCGCGCTGCTCAACCTTGCGCTGAATCTGCTGCTGATTCCGGCCTACGGCATCGTCGGCGCGGCGGCGGCTTCGTCGATTGCTTATCTGGCGGTGACCGTGGCGATGCTGGTGTTGTACTGCCGGCTGAGCGGCGTGGCGTTCTGGCAAACCCTGATCATTCTGCCCAGCGACCTCACTCCGATGTGGCTGATGTTGCAGCGTCGCTTCTTACAACGGAAATCGGCATGAAAGGCCTGGCCCTGCTGCTCGGTCTCGGCCTGTCGCTGGACGCCTTCGCGGCGTCTATGCGTTGGGGCGACATTCGCGACGGCAGCCTGTACCTGCAAGCCGATCGCCCTGACACGGTGACCGTGCGCTGGGCGCCGGCGTGGCAGGCAGAGGCCAACGAAGAGCACATTTTCCTGCTCGACGGCCGGGGCCAACTGCAGGGCGATCGTTTCATCAAGGCCAGTGAAACCCGTGGCAGTCAGAGCTGGCCATTGGCGCCGGGTGCCGCGAGTTATCAGCTGGAAATCCCCGGCTACAGCTTCCGCAGTTACCGAGTCGAACACGACGAAACCACCGTGGCGCTGTTTGCCCCGGCCAAGGTGCATTTCAGTGCGGAAACCCGTAACGGCGATGAGCTGTATTTCAAGGTCGCCGCCGGTGAGCACGCGATATTGGCGGGCAAGTTTCACGGCGGGGTCAGCGCCCTGCAAGCGCAGCGGGTCGGCGACGGGCAGCCCCTGACACTGTCGCTCAAACCCTATCGCGCCTATTGGCAGTTCGATCAACTCGCGCTGCCCGTCAGTCAGCGCGAGCAGATCTGGCGCCTGCGTCTGCAAGGCAGCGGCAAAGCGGCGTTCTGGCTCGACGGCACGGCCAATCTGTTCGCACAGACCCCGCAACAGCTCAAACCGCTGCGCTTGGACGACGGCCAGACGCGCCTGACCCTGCACGACAAAGTCCTGGGGCGCACACCTGATCTGGGCATCGCCCTGCCCTATGTGATGCCGCCGCCCGCCAGCCATCCGGTGCTCGATGCACTGAAACCGACGGCCGCCAGTTACTACACGTTCGTCGACGTGACGGCAAAAAATCCGCACTTCGAAGATGCGTTTCGCCAGGTCTATCAGGATCGTTTCGGCATTCGTCAGGACATCACCTTGCTTGCCGGCAGTCAGCGCCAGGCCGATCTGCGCGCCGACGTGCAAAGCAACAGCGGCCTCGACGCCTGGCTCGCCGGCACCCGGGCGCTGGGCGGCAAAGGCACGCACTACATCGGGTTCGCCGACGAGCCCAACCTGAATTACTCGAGCTACGAGCAATACCGTTCGATCTTCACCAGCATGGCCCGGCAAGTGCGCAGCGATCCGGCCAATGCCAGGGCCGGCGTGCGCATCGCGATGCCGGCCAGTTCACGGCTGATCAACGGCCCGTTCGCCGATAACGCGGCGAACAAGCGTGGCATCGACTGGGCCCGGCGCCTGCTCGGTGAATCCGCCGATCAGGTCGATGCGCTGGCCTGGCACGAATGGATGATTCGCGACCTGCTCGCCACCCGCGTGTACCGCGACAGCGTGCGCCGCGCGGCGGATCTGGTTGGCCTCGATACCAAGGGCCAGCCGCGCAAGGCCTTGTTGCTGGACCAGACCAACCTGTCCAGCGGTTCGAGCCTGAGCCCCTACGATCAGGAAACCCATTTCACCTCGCTGTGGTGGGCCTCGGTGGTGATCAACGCCTCCCAGGACGGTTTGCTGACCATGCTCAACTGGTTTCAGGCCGCCGATGAGCCGCAATACCCCAAAGGCATGTTGCGGGTGCTGGGCGATGACCGCTTCGAGTTGAAACCGGTGGGCCTGGCCCAGCAGTTCATCCAGCAACACTGGCTGCATCAAGTGCTGCGGCTGGAGAACGACGCGTTCGAAGTCGATGTGCTGGCGATGGCCGGCGACGATCAGCGCGGGCTGCTCGGTGTAAACAAAGGCACGCGCTTGCAGCATGTCGACCTCGCGGGCGCGAAATGCCCATTGAACAACGGCGCGCTGCGCTACTTCGGCGCCGACAACCGCAGCCGCGACGCGCCGTTTCGCTGTCAGGACGGCCGCGTGCGCTTCGAGCTGCCGGGACAGACCCTGTTTGCCCTGAGCTGGAGCGCCTCATGACCGCCCTGTTGATGTCCGGCCGCGCTGGCCCTTGGCCGCGCGATGACTCGTCATCAGGAGCAACGACCATGAACATGCTGCGCAAACTGACTGAAAACCTACGGCAGAAAGGACTCACTGCCACCGTGAAAAAGGTCTGGAAACACTACGTCTTTTCTCATCAGGAACTGCTGTGGATGGAGCGCGATCTGGTCAGTCCGGTACCGCCCCACAGCCTCAAGCCTTACCCGCCGCTGCGGGTGGTGAAAATCACCCCGGGCAACGTCAGCGCCTTCGCCCGCCACTTCGGCGACCGCGTCGGCACCATGGCGGAACTGGCCCGGGAAAATCACACCGGGCACATGCACCTGGACGATCAGGGCAATGCGGTGGCGTTCATCTGGGGCAGCGCCCGGGACTACTTCGACCGTCACTACTACGGCTGCCTGTTTCCGGTGAAAGCCGGCGAGTTCTTCGAGTTCGGCGGCGAACTGACCCGCTCGTATTGGGGCACAGAGCTGTCGGTGGATCTGCAACTGGAACTTTGGAAAGCCATGGCCGCCCAGGGCTGCGACAAGGTGGTCGACGTCTGCGAATTCCACAACATCCCGGCGCTCAAGCTGCACCTGCGCATGGGCTATACCGAACAGGGCCGGATCATGAACATCTACAAACTGTTCGGCCGCTGGCGCTTCTACCGCGAAACCCGCTACAGCGGCTCGCGCCTGGAGGCACTGCGCAAACCTTCCCGTCCACCTGTCACAGCAACGGTGACCTGAATCTATGGCGCGATTCGAATGGCGCACCTCGTTGTGCGCACCTGACTTCCCGGCGGCGGCCTATGAAGCGCTGCGCCTGCGGGTGACGGATCACACGCCGTTCAACAGCCTCGACTGGCTGTGTGCGGCAGAGCAAGCGCTCGACACGCACGAGCGGCTGCACGTATTGCTGGGTTGGGAAGCGGACGAATTGCGCCTGTGCCTGCCGCTGGTGGCGAGCCGTGAGCGGTTTTTCGGATTGCCTTTTCGGGTGGTGCATCACCTCGGTTATCCCCTGGCCGATCGCCTGGCGCTGTTATCACTGCTGAACGCCGAAGACATGCGCCAGGCGCTGCGGCTGATTCGCCAGCGCGTGCCCCACGCCCTGTTGCAACTCAACGAAATCGCCGAACCGGTCGGCGCCGAAAGCGTGCTCACCGAATGGATGGCCCACAGCTCCACCGGCGAACGTCGCTTGAGCTGCCGGGTGCCGGTGCACCTGATCAGCGACGCCGACCGCCAGGAAGTCTCGGGCGATCCGCGCTACAAACTGCGCCGGGCGCGCAAGCGGATTGCCGCGTGCGGCGCCGAAGTCCGGCGGATCATTCCCGACGCGACCAGCATGGGCCCGTTGCTGCAGGCCATCAGCGAAGTCGAAGCGGTCAGTTGGAAAGGCGACGAAGGCGTCGGGATCTTTGCCAGCGACCGCAGCCGCCGCTACATGGAAAACGCCTTCACCGCCCTCGCCGCTTCCGGCCGGGTGCGCGTGGTTATGCTGGAACTCAACGAACGTTGCATCAGCTATCGACTCGGTCTGTTCGAACAAGGCCGGCTCTACGATTACAACCTCGCCTTCCTGCCGCAGTACGCCGATCTGGGCAGCGGCCGGGTGTTGCTGGAGGAATGGATTCGCTGGGGGCTGGACGACAACTGGCGCTGGATCGATGCCTCGCGGGTCAGCCTGGAAAATTCCAGCCATCAACTGCACGAACGCATGACCGGGCAACTGGAGCACTGGCGCTGGAGTTTCTACTCGTGGCGCCCGAGCGGCCTGTTGCTGGGGCTCGGGCTGCGCGCCTGGCACCGGCTCAAACCTGCGTTGCAACAATGGCGGGCGAAGCGTGCGGCGGCCAAAGCGGCTGCCATTGCGACACCTGTGATCAACCCCGGCAAGGAGGGCGAACATGCCACGCCAAGTCATAGTCAACGCTGACGATTTCGGCCTGAGCCCGAACGAAAACGCGGTGATCCTCGGTGCGTTCCAGGCCGGGGTCATCAGTTCCGCTACCGCCATGGCCAACATGCCGGCGTTCGAAGCGGCCTGCGCCATGGCCCGGCTGCCGCTGCTGGAGGGCCGGATCGGCCTGCATTTCAACCTGACCTACGGCCGGCCCTTGAGCCGGGCCATTGTCGAGCGCCGCACCTTCTGCGACAGCCACGGCGTGTTCGACCTCAACCTGCCTCGCCACAGCCTGTGGCTGAGCCGCGAAGACCGCGAGGCGGTGCAGGAAGAATTGCAGGCGCAGTGGCAGCGCTGCGTCGATCACGGCGTGCGTCCCAGCCACCTCGATTCGCATCAGCACGTGCACAACATCTGGCCGATCGGCGAGATCGTCGCGCGCTTCGCCGCCCATCAAGGGGTGCCCGTGCGCCTGGCGCGCAACCAGGGGCAAAACCTCAGCCTGCCCAAGCGCCTGTTCAAGGGGTTGCTCAACCGCCGATTGCAGGGATTGGCCGGGGTCACGGCCGATTACGTCTGCACCCCGGTCGACCTGCGCAACGCCCCCGCGCCGACCGACGGCGTGCTGGAAATCGTCGCTCATCCAAACCAGCTCGGGGCGGATTTCGGTGACGCGTATCTGCCACCCGGAGAGTCCCTGAGCCGCTTGCTAGAGCAGCGGCTGACGGGGGTTCCACGGGTTTCCTATGCCGATCTGAACAAGGATTTTTTGCGGGGTGCCGAGGCGATCTGAGCCGTTACACAACTTGCAATATTTTCAAAGCCGGCGCTTTGACATGCATTTGCCGGCTTGATCTATACCCACAACAGCGTCATCCACAACACCCGGGCTCCGGCCTCGGAGGGCATCATGAGCGTCATTGAAAAGCTGCGTGAACGTATCAAGCAAAAAGGCCTGGGCCGCACCTTCGGCACGTTGTGGAAACGCTACGTGTTCTTCCATTGGGAGCTGTTGTGGATGGAGCGCGACCTGGTCAGCCCGGTACCGCCGCACAAGCTGCGCCCCTACGACGGCCTGCGCAAGGTCGACATCACCGCACAGAATGCCGGCGCGTTCGCCAAACACTTCGGTGACCGGGTGCAGACCATGGCCGAACTGGCCAACGAGGGCCACACCGGGCACATGTACCTGGATGCCGACGGCCATGCGGTCGGGTTCATCTGGGGCAGTATTCGCGACTACCACGACCGCCACTATTACGGCTGCACCTTCCCGGTCAAACCCGGCGAGTTCTTCGAGTTCGGCGGTGAAATGATCCGCGCCTACTTCGGCAGCAGCCTGTCGGTGGACGTGCAGGTCGCCCTCTGGGAAGCCATGGCCGCCCAGGGTTGCAACAAGGTGGTGGACGTCTGCGAAACCCACAACATCCCGGCGCTGAAACTGCACATCCGCATGGGCTACCACGAACAGGGCCGCGTCACCCACGTCTATTGCCTGTTCGGCAAATGGCGGTTCTTCCGCGAAACGCGCTACGAAGGCTCACGCCTGGACCCGCTGCGCAAACCGGGACGGCCGGTGGTGACGGCGGCTGCGCAGGCTTGACGGGTTTAACCTGCGACGGCCGGGACGGCGTCGCAGAATCTTCCTACTCTCGTACAGGAACCAGCGTCATTCAGTTTCAGCTCCATCTGGCTGCTCGCAATCATGTGAATGAATACATTCATGCAGAAACGCAGAGACAAACCGATGGAACAAAACACATCCGACTTTGAAATGACGACATTGCTGGTTGATCTGAATGCCATCCGTGAGTACCTCTCTCAGGTACTGGCAGAAGGTGACGACGAAGAGTTGTTTCGAGCAATCGGATACGTGACGCAAGCCCGTATCCGACTCACCGAAAAAGAGACAGCACCTCTCACCTCCCCCTCTTGTAGCTGCCTCAGCGCTTCACCCCCACCCACGTAAAACACATCGGCATCTGCGCCTCGCGGTTCTGGTACTGGTCATACACTTCTTCCCGGTTCGAGTGCGGGTATTCCTTGAAGTGCGTGATGTTCAGGCCGGCCTCGAGGGCGGCGGTGAAGATCGCGCCGAGGGTATGCGCGAACCAGTAAGACTTCGCCGCCGGCTGTTCGACCTTGCCGACGTAGACGATCGGCTCTTCCTGCACGAACGGTTCTTCGCGGAAATACGAGCTGACAAGACGAAACGGGTCTTCGGCCTCGGGATCGACCATTTCCAGGAACGGGTGGGTTTCGTAGATCACCAGTTGTCCGCCCGGTTTGAGGGTCGAGGCGACGTGGCGGAAGAATTCGCCGATGTCGGGCATCCAGTTGAGGACGCCGATGGTGATCAGTGCAACGTCAAAACGGCCGCGCAGCGATTCAGGCAAATGATGAATATCGGCTTCGATGAATTCGGCGTTGTGCGGCGAACGCTTGTTCAGTTCGCGGGCCTGTTCGAGAAACGCGCTGGACTGATCGATGCCGACCACATTCCGCGCGCCGAGGGCGAACAGTGACAGGCTTTCGCGGCCGTTGTTGCAACCCGGTTGCACGACGTCTTTGCCATCGACACCGACCTGCTCGAGCAAACCGCGCAGGGTGTCGTCGAGGCAGGAAAAATCCGCCTGCGTAACCTCGGTCAGCAAGGCCTGCCAATCGGGTGAGTCCTGGTGATGACGGGCGGAATCATTCCACGCCTGACGATTGCTCTCGACGGCGTTTTTATTGTTTGGCACTTCCATGGCGCACTCCGGGGGATGCTCACAATTGAGCGGCCCGAGTCTAGTTCAGCCTCGCGCTACAGGTTGTTGCGAACTTGTAAGCCGACCACGCCTGCACCAACGCCGTGCACCACGGACAGCTATAGTTAATAGCCTTGGGGAAATCCGCTTCCACAGGTGCTGCCATGGGAATGTTCAATCGACTGCTGTTGTCCGCCTGTCTGCTCGCCGCCGCCCAGGCGCAGGCGCTGGACAGCAATTTCAACTACTACGGGGCGGACCAGCCCTTTGCCCACCCTGCTCCACCGTCGCTGTCGGCCCAGCCGCCCCGGCCGTTCGATGACACGCCGCCACAGGATTTCATCGTTATCCCGGATCGCCATGTATTCCAGGACTCGCAACTGCCGACCGTAGCCGATGCGACGGTGCGGGTGTTTATCCGCACCTACGATGCCGAGCGCGGCATTTACGTCAACGACGAAGTGCTGGACCCGACGTGCGTGCTCGAATGCCTGAGCCCGCCGAATCCACGCAGCAACGCCGTTTACCACTGACGCTTGTCCGGGCGCGCCAGGCCGAGCTTTTCGATGCGGTAGCGCAGCATGTCGCGGCTCAGGCCCAGCAGGCGCGCCGATTTGGTGACGTTCCAGTCGGTCTTGTCGAGCATCTTGCGCACCATGTCGCGCTCGACTTCCGGCAGGTTCATCGATTCGGTGTTGCTCGCCGGGCGAGGTTCGAAGTGCGGGTGCTGCACCTCGTGCTGATGTTGCGGCGGCAACTCATCGCACAGGCTCATGCACACGTTCAGTTGATGCGCGGCGATGGTGTCGTTTGGCGCCAGCAGCACGGTCTGTTCAAGCATGTTGCGCAGCTCGCGCACGTTGCCCGGCCAGGTGTAACTGAGCAGCAGCTCTTCGGCCTGATCGCTGAAATGCAGGTTCGGTTTGCCATAGCGCTTGCCGTGGCTGGCGAGGAAGTGCCGGGCCAGCAGCAGGATGTCTTCGCCCCGGGCGTACAGACGCGGGACCTTGATCGAGATGATCCGCAGCCGGAAAAACAGATCACGGCGGAACTTGCCCTGCTGGACCATCTGCTCAAGGTTGCAATTGGTGGCGCTGATCACCCGCAGGTTGACCTTGCGCTCCTTCACCGAACCGACCCGGCGAATGGTGCGATCCTCCAGCAGTTTCAGCAGTTTGGCCTGGAGCACCAGATCCATTTCGCCGATCTCGTCGAGAAACAGCGTGCCGCCATCAGCGGCTTCCACCAGCCCGACCCGGCGGTCCTTGGCATCGGTGAACGCACCTTTCTCGTGGCCGAACAATTCCGATTCCACCAGATTGGCCGGAATCGACGCGCAGTTGAATTCAATGAACGGGCCTTTGCTGCGCGCGCCGTCGAAATGCAGCGCGCGGGCGACCAGTTCCTTGCCGGTACCGGTTTCGCCCTCCACCAGCACCGGCGGCAGATCGCCGTTGGCCATGCGCCGCTCGGCGTCGAGCAACTGGCCGATGGTGTTCTTCAGATGCAGCATCGGCGCTGACTCGCCGATCAGCGCCTGCACCCCGGATTTCTGCGCCTCGCGCTCCTGGTAGAACGACAGCGTGCGCTCCATCCGTTCGGTGGCCAGGGCCTTGTCCAGCAGCAGTTTGAGTTCCGGCAGCGCGACCGGTTTGGTGACGTAATGAAAGGCGCCCTCCTTCATCGCGACCACCGCGTCTTCGACGTTGCCGTAACCGGTCATCATGATCACTTTCAGGTCCGGCGCGCTGATGCGCAGCTTCTGGATCAGATCGTGACCGCTCATGCCCGGCAGCGAGTTGTCGGTCAGGACGATGTCCGGCATGAAGCTTTCCAGTTGCCCCAGCGCGTCCTCGGCCGAGTGGCAGACTGTCACCTCGAAGTCTTTGCGCTCCAGGTAGGTCTGAATATTCTCGGCCAACAGTTCGTCATCCTCGACCAGCAGAATGCTGTGTTCCATATTCCCCTCCCGATGCCACTCTAAAGTTGAGACTGACGCGGGTTCCTTCCTGCTCGCGGCTGGTCAGCACGACCGAACCCTGAAACCGCTCCATGATTCGCTTGACCAGCGCCAGGCCGACCCCGAGGCCGCCCTGTTTGGTGGTGAAAAACGGTTTGAACACCTGTTGTTGCTGCTGCGCGCTCATGCCTTTGCCGGTGTCGCTCAGGGTCATGCGCACCTGACCGGACTGCGTCGTTTCAATCTCGACACTGAGCACGCCGCCTCTGGGCATCGCTTCCAGGGCATTGGCAAACAGGCTATTGAGAATTTGCGTGAGCAGCACCTGTTGACTGACCACCGGCGGGCAATCTTGTGGCGTGAATCGCACTTCGACGCCATTGCGCCGGATCAGCGCGTCAAATGCTCCCAGGGTGTCCTCGACCGCCGCGAGCAGGTCCACCGCCTCGCCGTCATCACTCATCGGGCGCAATGACACCAGCAGCTCGCGCACCCAGCGCGACATGCGGTCGACCTGGCTGATGATGTCGCCGATGTTGCGCTGCGCACCGGGGCTGGCGATTTCCTGGGCCAGTTCGGCACTGGAACGAATGGTCGCCAGCGGGTTGCGCAGGCTGTGGGCCACCGCCGAGGACATCTCGCCCAAAGCGACGAAGGTCTCGTTGCTGATCAGTTGCTGTTGCTGGCTCTGCAACAGGCTCGAGGCGCGCCGCACGATCCAGAACAACCCGAGGTAAATTACCGCGCCGCCGAGGATGGTCGCGGCCCAGATCGAGGCGAATCCACGGTCGATGCGGTCGACCAGATCGGCCGGCTCCTTATAAATCTCGACCATGGCGACGACTTTGCTTTTGTCGGCGTTGAACATCGGGATGTAGTTTTCGATGAACAGGTATTTGGGTTCGCGGGACAGCCGCTGTTCGGGTTTTTCATCGTCGATCTTGTGGTAGCTGGAAGACACCGGCACTTTCATTTCGAACGACTCGTCCAGCTCGTCGTCATCTTCGATCCTGACGTTGATCAGCTCGGGGTTGGTCGACCAGATAATCGTGCGATCCAGGGCATACACCGTGGCCAGCAAAACGTCGGGCAGGTGTTCGACATGATCGAGAAACTCGGCACGGGCCATTGCATGAGCCAGCAGATCAACGTCGGGGTAGCTGTGATCCTGGCGCGGGTCGAGCATCTCGCCCATGGTCCGCTGCGGCGTGATGTTGGCATGGCGCATTTCCGCATCGCCGATGGCCTGCACGAATTGCGCGGTGAGCAGCGCATCGCGCTCCACGCTTTCGGTGACCACGAAGCGCGTGGAGATATAGCCCAGCCCCAGCGCCACGGCCGCGATGATGAAAAAACTCGCCAGCGAAAACCAGCGCAGCAGATTGAACTGCCCGCCCCAGCTCTTGATGGCCGCCAGCGCGAGGTTCGGTGCCGATGTTTTCTGTTCTTCCAGTCGTTGCATGGGGATGCCCTGGCGTTCTGGTATCGAGCCGGTTACAGCCGCCCTCTCGAATGAGTGTAGGTGGCAATGACCGTGACACACGGTTCAATGATGCTATTTAGCCGCTACTGCATACGACTCACCGTTTCGCTGGCAGAAGCCGGTTTTACTGGCGTCAAGGCCCCGTCGGCCAAGGGTTGCACGGACGGATGCTGACGCTCGGTTTCGGCACTCAAAAAGTCGATGATCGACTGCGCCGAGGCCTCGTCCAGGCGCAGATTGGGCATCGGGATGCGCTCGTATTGCTCGAACAGTTGCAGCGCGATCGGATCTTTCTCCGCCAGTACACGATCCGGTTCGCGGATCCAGCGATTGAGCCAGGCCGGGTCACGCTGGCGGGTCACGCCGATCAGGTCCGGGCCGATGTTGCGCATGCCGATGCCTTCGCCGTCCTGCGGGCCGAGGCTGTGGCACGAAGCGCAGCGGGTGCGGAACAGCTCTTCGCCATTGCTCGGCGGACGAATCTGCGGGGCGTCGGCGTAGCTTTCTTCGTTGCTGGCCTGTTTCCAGTTCTGCAAGGTGTTGGCGAGCTGGTCGGCGAGGATCCACGGGTTCTCGAACGGCGAGGCTTTCATCCAGCGCCCGGTGCTCTGGTTACCGACGATCAGGCTCAGGTTGTGATCCTTGGTGCGGCCGTTGTCGACGCCTTCGATGAACAGCCCGAGCTTCTTGCGCAGCTCGGTGACGTCTTCGAACTCGCCGGTAAGGAATTTCCAGCCGGGGCCGACCTTGAAGCGTTGCGCATAGGCCTTGAGCACTTCGGGGGTGTCGCTCAGCGGATCGATGGTGATCGAGTAGAAGAAAATGTCGTTCCCGACCCGGTCCCCCAGCAGTTTCTGCACCTGGCGCAAGCGCGCGGTTTCCAGCGGGCAGGAGTCGCTGCACGAGGTGAAGATGAAGTTGATCACCACCACCTTGTCTTTGATCAGATCATCGAAAAACCGCACCTGCCGACCGTCCTGGTCGGTCAGCAGGGTGTTGGGGAAATAGTCGCCACCCCACGGGGTGGCGGATTCACTGGCGCCGTCGGGCTGTGCCTGATGGGCGATGAGCACCTGACTGCCGAGCAGGCAGGTGACCAGCACCAGAATCAGGTGCATGCCCAGGGCGCGGGAGCGCGGCGTTGGCTGGGTCATGTCGGCTCCCTCCCTTTTCATGGTTTCACGGTCACTTGCGGGCCGAAGCCGTCGCCGGTGCGGAAGGTTGGCAGCGCGGCGGAGTTGACGTAGCGCACGCCATCCCAGCTCGGCAGCGGTGTCGGCATCAACTGCAGTTGCCCGGGTTTCTCGAGGTCCCAACGCAGCAGCATCGAGTTGTCCTCATGCTGGGTGTTGTGACAGTGCTCCATGTAGGTCCCGGCAAACTCGCGGAAGTTGATCGCCATTTCCACGTTGTCCAGCCCGTCGGCCTCCGAACCGATCCGGTAGACGTCCTTGCGCGCCCATTTTTCCCATTCAGGCGGGGCCTTGCCGCCACGGCTGAGGATGATCCCCTCCTCGAAGTGCACGTGCACCGGATGGCTCCAGCCCGTGCCGCCAGCCCTGATGTTCCAGACTTCCAGGGTGCCGATGCCGTTGACCCCGGCGTCGGTCGGGCCGCTGGCCAGTTTGGTCGAGGCATTCAACCGGCGTGGGTCCATGTGGAAGCCGAAACCGCTATCGGTCTTGATCGTCCACGGCGCTTCATCGGTGCCGTCGGCGCGACCGAAGGTGAAGGTCCGGTGCAGCGCCTTGGCCAGCAACGCCTTGTCGGCAGCGTTGTCGCGGTGGATCTTCAGCGGAATCATCACCATGCCTTCGGCCTTGCCCGGTTTGGCTGGCTCATAAGCGGCCGGGTTCATCGACAGATCCTGGCCGGTATAAGCCTTGACGTTGAGTTGCAGGACCTTGCCTACCACCGGGTCGCCCCGGTCCCATTGCGGGCCTTTGCTGGTCTGCTTGATGACCGCCAGGTATTTCTCCGAAAGCACGTCGGCCAGCGGGATCACTTCTTTCGGGCCTTTGCCGTCGTCCTGGGCCTGCAGGTTGACGAAGAACAGCTTGTCGCCCGGCTTGATGCCGTTTTTCGCGAAGTTGACGATGATGTCGAACCGCTCGGCGATGCCCTGGGTCGGCAGGATCGCGTTGTGGTTCTGTTTGTCGCCGTCGGCATCCAGGTCCATAGAACCGTCGAACGGCACGCTGTGTTCCATGATGTTGCCGTCGTTGGCAATCATGTGGAACGGCACGCGGCTGTAGGACACACCGGAGTTTCTCGGTCCCTGGAACTCACCACTGGTGCCTTTGACTTCTCGCACCAGGGCAAGCTTGAAGTAGCGCGACACCGAACCATTGAGGAGGCGGAAGCGATAACTGCGCGCCCGCACGTCGAGGGTCGGTTTCCACTGCCAGTTGACCAGCACCTGATCGCCGATGAAGCCATCGGTGTTGAACGGGTTGAACCACAACTGGCCTTGCTGATCCCAGGCCTTGTCGGCGAACACCAGGTTGACGTCGTAGTCGCGGTTGCCCCACGGCAAGGCGCTGCCGCTGGGGAAACGCAGGTTGACGCCGTCGTTCACCGATTCGTTGCCACGGTCCAGGGCGCTGTAGTAGTTCATCATCGCCGCGTTGCCCTTGTAGACGTTCTGCGCGGTGAAATCGAGCATGTGGTCGTGGAACCAGTGGGTGCTCATGGTTTCGCGCCAGTCGCCACGAATCTTGATGGTGCCGTGGTCGCAGGTCTTTTTCGCAGGCTGCAGGTCGTTGACCCACAGGGTTTCCCCCGGTGCGCAGGGGAATGCGGCGCGCGGATCTTCGGCCTTGGTGTTGATGCTGTCGTAACCGGCGAGCTGGATCGGCCAGCGATAGTCGTAAAACTGGCCGGGGAAGAAGAACGCGTTGGCATAACCGTCGCTTTCCGCCGGGGCGTGGCCGTTGTGCTCGTGGGTGCTGATGGTGTGCAGACCGAAACCACGGTTGGCCGACGGATCGATCGGTAAGCCGTTGTAGTGACGCATCAGCACCGGCTGGCCGTAGCGCACCATCAATAGTTTCGGCGGCAGCGTGCCGTCGAAGGTCCAGACCGAGTTGTGGTCCTGCACCGGCATCGCCGGATGGAACCGTGGGTCGACACCCTTGGCCGTGCCATCCGTCGCCGGCACACCCGCGACGTTGTGGTACAGACCGCCGGGGCCGAATTCGCCCACCGCATAACCGTGCATCTGCCGGCTGTCACGCAGGCCGCCGTTCAGCCGCGCACCGGTCTGCACGGTCTTGTAGGCCACTTGCGGGTAGAACTCGTTCCAGCGCTGATGAGCCCAGCCTTTTCCCGGTGGCCGGCCTTCGGCGGAGGAACCGATGTGACGGTTGAGAAACAGTTCGATCTGCGCCTGCCAAGGGTTGCGGTCAACCACGTTGGCATACTGGCTCGGAAATGGCGTGAGCCCCGGTTGACGCAAAAACGCATCCAGCGCCGTGCCGGGAGGCGCGCTGCGGGCGATGTTGTTCGGGTCTTGCGCCGGCGCCGGACCGATGGCGGCTGGCGGAAAACTCAACGGCGCGGCCGGTGTGGTCGGGTCGAGTTTTTCCGGGCCGAACTCTTCGAACAGCACCAGTTGCTGAGTGAACGGCTGGGCACCGTACAGCGGGCTCGGCTTGCCGTTGGTGGGGTAATTGAAACTGGTCTGGACGGTGGGCGGCAGGATGTTTTCCGTGCGCGTCGTGTCCCGCGTGCCTTTGACCCCGTCGGGCAGATCGAAGGAGTCCTGGTTGGCCTCGGGCATCGTCAGGATGGCGTTGAGGGCACCGGCGCGGTCTGCGGGCTCGTCGTAATACGCCGACGGGTCGGACGCTTCCGGCTGATTCTCGTCGTCGATCGGGCTCGCTCGAACCCCGGTCATCTGGCCGAGGGTCAACATCAGAAAGACGCTCAGTGGCGTCAACAGGAAGAGTTTTTTGGGGTCATGCGTTGCTCTGTCCATCACCAGCCGCCTCATCTAAGGAAGGGGTGATGGTGTTTTGCAATTACCTCGCCAAAAAATCATTTCCAGTTGTAACAGGTACTTGGACGCGCTGTTGCATTCCCCACTCCCCGGTGACCGGGGCCTGACACCCACTGCTGGGGGAAAGTTCACCCCAATTTACTGAATGAGCTGAAACGCCAGACGAACGGTGGTGCCCTCGCCTTCGCGGCTGTCCAGGCTCACGCCGCCGCCGAAGCGTTCCATGATCCGTTTGACCAGCACCAGGCCCACGCCGAGGCCGCCCTGCTTGGTGGTGAAGAATGGCCGGAACGCCATGCTGCGCTGTTCCTCGTTCATGCCTTTGCCGGTGTCGCTGAGCATGACGCTCACGCCACGGCTGTCGCTCGGTTCGAGGGTGATGGTCAGCGTGCCGCCCTTCTCCATGGCTTCCAGCGCGTTGGCCAGCAGGCTGTTGAGGATTTGCGTGAGCTGCACCGGCTGGCTCAACACCATCGGCGTCTGCTGAGGTTGAAACACCACCTGCACGCCGGCCCTGGCGATCTGCTGCTCGAACGCCGTCAGGCTGTCATGCAGCGCCGCCACCAGGTTCACCGGTTCCGGGTCGTCATTGAGCGGTCGCAACGATTGCAGCAGTTCGCGCACCCACTTCGACATGCGGTCGACCTGGCCGATGATGTCCTTGATGTTCTTTTGCGCCGGGCCGGCGTCGAACTCCAGCGCCAGTTCGGCGCTGGAGCGGATGGTCGCCAGCGGATTGCGCAGACTGTGGGCTACCGCCGAGGACATCTCGCCCAGCGCGACAAAGGTTTCGTTGGCGATCAGTTGTTTTTGCTGGGCCGCCAGCAGAATCGCCGCCCGCCGCACGATCCAGTACAGCCCCAGGTAAATCAGCCCGCCGCCCAGCGCGGTGGCCAGCCAGATCAGCGTCAGACCCCGTTCCATACGGGCGATCAGGTCTTTGGGCTCTTTATAGATCTCGACCATCGCCGTGACGTTCTTGCCCTCGGCATCGAACAGCGGGATGTAGTTTTCGATGAAGATGTATTCCGGCGGTACCACGAACTTTTGTTCTTCACGGGCCTTGTCGACGTCGTGATAGCTGGCCGAGACCGGGATCTTTTCATCGAAGGCCCGGTCGAGGTCTTCGTCGGCATGAATCCGGGTGTTGATCAGCGCCGGGTTGGTCGACCAGATCACGGTACGGTCCGGCGCATAAATGTTGGCGAGGATCACGTCCGGCAAATGCTCGATGTGATCAAGAAACTCACCTCTGGCGCTGGCTCGGGCTTCCGGGTCTACATCGGGAAAATCGTTGTCCTGACGAGGGTCGAGCAACTCCCCCATGGTGCGGATATTGGGGATCGAGACGTGGCGCACTTCCGCTGACGCAATCGCCTGAATGAACTGTGCGGTCAGCAGGGCATCGCGCTGCACGCTTTCTTCGATCACGAACCGTGTCGACACCGCCCCGAGCGCCACGGCCACGGTGCCGATCACCGCCATGCTGATCAATGAAAACCAGCGCAACAGGTTGAACGGCTGCTTGCGCGAGTTCAGCCGCTGGCTGCCCTCCTCGACCGGTAGCGATTGTGACTGCATGTTCATGGCGGCGACTTCCCGAAACGTCCCTATAGGGTTATAGCCCACGGTTGGGTGTTTGCCCGGATGCGGGGGGTGAACGGCCCCACGCTCGGCCGATTTCCCGGTCAGGCAAAAACCGCCAGCCGTTCATGCCCCCACAATCCCCAATGCTGGGGACAGTCGCCCTATCCGGGCTTGCGTCCTTTTCCCCACGACAAGCCGCCAAGCCTTGCGCCACGGGCGTTTGCGGCCGGTTGGCCAATCGTTGGTATGGAAGTTGTAAAGCCCTCAGCAACTGACCCAACCCCACGGGGCAGGTACTTCGATAGAGGGATTAACTCATGCACCCTTTACTGTCCAAAACCGCGACCGTCCTGGTCGTGAGCGCCTTGGCCCAGGGCATTGCCCAGGCCGCTCTGTTCGCCGTCGATCCGGGTCCCTACACACCGGCCAATGGCGGTTTCGCCAGCTGGTATCAGGACAGCCACGGTCGCACCCTGGATCTGTGCCTGTCCAAAGCACTCAGCTCCCGCGTACCGAGCACACCCGGCGCCCCGTCGTACATGTGCTCGCTGCTGCCGACCCCCGGCGTGTTCGATGACGCGCAGCCGATCGTGTTCCCCACCAACTTCCCCGATGAAGCGTTCTGGTTCACCGGCGAAACCACCGTCGTCGATGCAGCACGCGGAATCGACCTGACTTACGTCAGCGCCATCGAAGCCGCGTTCGCCGCCGAAGAACCGGTGGAAGGCGATCAGGTCAGCTTCGCGCGGATCCGCATCCGGGTCGACGTGCCCACCGCCGGCACCTACGTCATCACTCACCCGTACGGCGTCGATGTGTTCACCGTCGATACCCCCGGCCGGCGCGCGATCAACATGACCCGCGACATCGGCATCGGTACCCCGCAAACCTACGACGGCGCGCTCAAGGGTGACATCGGGCCGTTCCTGCGCAGCGTCAACGGGCCGTACACCGAGACCAATCCGCTGACCGGCGCGGCCGAACAGTTTGTTGGCGATCCGAACCTCAACGAAGCCGTGACCGGCAGCCCGTTCAACACCAACTACGTACGCATCGAAGGCCCGGGCGGCATCGACCTGCGCAGCACAACCTTCGCCGTGTCCGGCAAGTTGTCGACAGTGGTGCGGCCAACGCCTCTGATCACCGAGCGCAGCACCTACTCGCGCAAGCCCGGCGAAAGCGCACCAGTGGCCCAACAAGACGTGTTCGTCAAAGCCCCGCCCGCGCCGGGCACCGCCGCCATCACCAGCAGCACGCCCGTGGTGAACATGACAGAAGCCGACAGCACCGGCAGCTGGTACGCGCAATCGGCGGTCAACCCGACCTTGCCGGCCGTGCTGCAAGTGACCGCCGACAACCACCTGGCGATCGCCACCAGTTCGCCGACCACCCTGCCCATGAACCTGACCGACCTGGTGGTGATCCAGCGCGCCGAGTACAGCCTTACTTCCGGGCAATTGACCGTGGTGGCCTCGACCAGTGACGAAACCTCGCCACCGGTGCTCACCGCCACCTCCGGCACCGGCGCCACCATCGGTGCGCTGGGCGGTGATGGCGCGGTGAAAACCCTGGCCACCGGGATCACGCCGATTCCACCGGCCAAGGTTCGGGTGACGTCGTCCAACGGCGGCAGCGATACCGAAGAAGTGGTCATCGTGCAATGAACGCTCACATGCCCAGATCCGCATCAGGAGGCATCATGAACAAGTGGCCACGCTTCGCGCTCAACGCGCTCGGGCTGACAATCTCGCTGACCGGCAGTGCGTTCGCGCAACTGGCCGCCGTCGATCCCGGCCCCTACACCTTCGCCACCGGGAAATTCCCGATGTGGTACCAGGACAACAATCAACTGTCGATGGAGCTTTGCCAGTCGCGCGCCGCCAGTTCGCGGGTGCCGGTCAGCACTCCACCCGCATACATGTGCACCCTGCTGCCGGAACCGGGCGTGTTCGATGACAGCCTGCCGATGGTGTTCCCGGACAACTGGCCGCCGGAAGCTTTCTGGTTCCTGGCGGAAACCGCGATCCCCAACAACGGCGCCGGTTTCGGTGTCGACGCCTACGTCGCAGGCATCGAAGCGGCGTTCGCCTCGGAGAATCCGGTCGATGGCGATCAGCAAAGCTTCGCGCGGATCCGCATCCGGGTGAACGTCCCGGTGGCCGGCACCTACACCATCACCCACCCGTATGGTGTTGAAACCGTCAACGTCACCACACCTGGCCGGCGGGCGATCAACATCACCAGGGACGTCGGCATCGGCGCGCCGGGCAACTTCAGCGGTGCGCTCGACGGCGCCATCGGCCCATTCCTGCGCAGCATCAACGGGCCGTATACCGAAGTGAACCCGGACACCGGCGGCGTCGAAACCTTCGTCGGCGACCCGAATCTCACCGAAGCGGTCACCGGCAGCCCGTTCAACACCAACTTCCTGCGGATCGATGGTCCGTCGGGCGCCGGCTCGATTCAGACCAACCTGTTCACCGTCGCCGGCAAGGTCCTCGACAATCGTCAGCAAACCCAAGTCGCCATCGACCGCGCCACCTATCGCCGTACCTCGGCTGGTGTGCGTGCCGAGGTGTTCGCCAAGGCTGACAGCAGCTCGACCCTGTGCTTCCGCGAAACCGTGGCGCTGCTGCCCGGCCCGCCGCCGACGCCGTGCCAGACCAGTCTGCTGGGTGACAACAACGGGCTGTTCTTCGGCCAGCGCCTGGGCACCGGCACCCTGCCGTCGGTGGTGGTCGTGACCGCCACCAACCCGGCTGGCACGACCCGTCCGACTGCCGTCTCGGCCAAACTCACCGACGTGGTGAAAATCCAGACCGCCCGCTACAGCTGGGCCAGCCACAGCCTGCTGATCGAAGCCACTTCGACCGATGAAGTCGCGGTGCCGGACATGGTCGCGCAAGGTTACGGACGCCTGTCGAAAACCGGCACGCTGCAAAAAATCACCGTGGCCGACCTGACCCAGCCTCCGGCCACCGTCACGGTGAAATCCGCCGCCGGCGGCAGCGATACCGAGCCAGTCGTAGTGGTCGGTGCAGCACCGGACACCGGTGAGAACCAGGCGCCACTGGCCAACGCCGACACCGGCAGCACCAGCTTCGGCGTGCCGATCACCTTCAGCCTGCTGACCAACGACAGCGACCCGGACAACAACGTGCCGCTGACCATCACCGCGTTGACTCAACCGGCCGCCGGCCAAGGCACCGTCGCGCTGAGCGGCACCACCTCGGTGGTCTACACCCCGCCCGCCGTAGTGACGACACCGTTGACCACGAGCTTCACCTACAAGGCGCAAGACAGCAAAGGTCTGGCCTCGGCCAACCCGGCGACCGTGACGGTGACCGTCGCGCCTAACCGGCCACCGACCGCCGTCGCCGACAGCGTCGCCACATTGGGTGTCGCAATCCCGATCAACGTCCTGGCCAACGACACCGATCCGGAAGGCAACACGCCGCTGGGCGTCGCCAGCCTGACCCAACCGCCGGCAGGACGCGGCACGGTCAGCACTGACGGCACGGTGATCACCTACACCCCACCGGCCACCGTGACCACGGCTTTCACCACGACCTTCACCTACATCGCCCGGGACAGCTTCAACGCCCAGTCGACGCCGGCGACCGTCACGGTGCAAGTGTCGCCACGGCCAGCAGCGGAAACCTTCACGATCACCACCTCGACCGTGCAGGCCCGTTCCGGCGGCCGCTTCAACTGGGACTTCGCCGGCACCTCGTCGGTGACCACCGGCAACACCATCACCGTGCAGGTCACCACCCCGACCGGGCTGGTAACGCTGGGCACCACTACGGTACCGGTGACCGGACGCTGGCGGCTGACGCTGAACAACACGCTGGTCGTGCCATCAGCCAACCCGACCGCCACGATCCGCTCGTCCCAGGGCACCGTTCGCACCATCTCGGTGAACACGCTGTGAGTCAACGCCCCGCCTGCTTTCGGGCCGGCGGGGCAACGCTCAACGGTTAACGCCCCACAGGATATTTGCCATGAACACGCCGACCGCCGCCCTGCTTTGCCTGCTCGCCCTGTGCGTCAGTGCGGGCGTGCGCGCCGACGACCTGATGGAAAACGATGACCTGGCGCCCAACAGTGCCGATCTCGGCGAACTGCCGCCCCCCGTGGGCCAGCAAGCCCTGATCGACCAGAACGGCCAGGTCAACCTCGCCCTGCTTTCACAGAACGGTCAGTCGCTGCTGGGCAAGATCGTGCAGTCGGGCAGCAATCAGGAGGCGTACATCCTGCAACAAGGCAGCGACCTGATGGCCCTGATCACGCAAAACGGCTCCGGCAACGCCGCGTCCATCACGCAAACCGGCAGCCACAACCGCGCGCAGATTTCGCAAAACGGCAACAACAACGACGCCAGCATCGAGCAGGCCGGCACGGGGCTGCAAAGCGCCGTGACCCAGTCGGGCAACGGCATGAGCGTTTCGGTCAAGCAATATCGCTAAGCACTGCAATCATCGGAGAGTTCATCATGTTCAAACTGACGCCCCTCACCGCCGCCATCCTGGTCATGATCAGTGCCCAGGCCATGGCCGACGACAGCCTTTCCACCCAGAGCCAGTTCGGTACGGCCAACATCGCTGATGTGAAGCAGACCCAGGCCCCGTTCAGCACCGCGACCCAGACCCAACTCGGCCAGGGCAACAACGCCGCCGCCGTGCAGGACACCGCCACCAGCGTCATTACCCAGGACGCGGTCGGCGACTACAACGCCGGTTACGCCGAACAGCTTTTCGAAGACAACAGCACCATCACCCAACAACAGACCGGTGCCTTCAACACCGCCCACGCCAGCCAGTCCCTCGGTTTCGGCGCCGGCAACCAGGCCCTGCAACAACAGCAAGGCACCGGCAACTTCTCGTTCGTCTACCAGGACTCGCAGAACGGCAGCGAAGGCAAGACCTTCCAGTTCGGCGACAGCAACGAAGCCAACATCGAGCAACTTTACGAAGGCACCGGCAACAGCTCGGTGATCACCCAGTACGGCACCGCCAACTACGGCACCGCCGAACAAGTGCTGCACAACGGTGGCCAGATCGGCATCAACCAGGCCGGCGAAGGCAACTACGCCTACGGCGACCAGCGCAACGGCACCGGCGGCAATATCACCATCAACCAGTTCGGCAACCTCAACGGCACCGAAATCTGGCAAGACTCGCAACTGGCCAGCCAGGCCACCGTCAACCAGTACGGCGACAGCAACGAAACCGTGGTCGACCAAAGCTTCGGCGAAAACAACACCGCCGCCGTCACCCAGGTCGGCAACACCAACGCCATCTATGCCGACCAGTTCGAATCGGTCAACTCGACGCTGGCGCTGTACCAGGTCGGCAACGGCAACGTGCACTTCACCTACCAGAACGGCGACAGCCACACCCTCAACGCCACCTCGGTGGGTAACGACAACAAGGTCTACGCCAGCAACTGGAAAGGCCCGCAACATGGCGGCCAGTTCGGCAGCAGCCAGCGCGCCACCGTCACCCAGGCCGGCAACGGCAACATCGCCAGCTTCAAACAGGACGGCATCGGCCAGGTCATGACCACCCACCAGACCGGCACCGGCAACAAGACCACGGTCAGCCAGGCTGATTCCTACAACGAGCTGTACTTCGATCAGAACGGCAGCGACAACATCCTCATCGCCGACCAGCGCGGCACCACCAACCTGGTTCAGGGCTCGTCGAACGGCTCGGGCAACAGCGCCGAATTCGATCAATCCGGCACCGGCAACCAGGCCTACACCGCGCAGCTGTATGGCAGCGACAACATGATCACCGTGAAACAGGCTGACACCATGAACGTGGCGTATGTGACCCAGGGCGGCACGGGGAACATTGCCAATGTGGATCAGAGCGGGATGACGCAGACCGCGACCATTCAGCAGTTCGGGTCGGCTAACCAGGCGACGGTTTTGCAGCAGTAAGTGTTGGGTATTGGAAAACCGCGATCTTGAGGTCGCGGTTTTTTTTTGCGCTGATGATTGGGTATTGATCGTTCCCACGCTCTGCGTGGGAATGCCTCAAGGGACGCTCCGCGTTCCAACTCGCGAATTTGACGCGGAGCGTCAGGGGCTGCATTCCCGCGCAGAGCGTGGGAACGATCAATCTGGTGCTGCGGTGCAGTCCTTGTTCGACGCCTCAAGTGTCTGGTACCTGCATTGAACCTCTTCCATCAATACCTGTATTTCAGCCATCACTTGCTCATGCGGAATACTTGGACGCGGGTCGTCGATTGACGCTTGGACTTCGGCACGGAACCACCGGTCGTAGCTGGCGGCCTGCTCTTCGCTTTCGAAGTCTGAAACGATTGGGGAGAACAGGGGATCCATGGTGACTCCGGTTTGAATGTGAAAAACGCGACCCATTGCTGGGTCGCGTTTTTTTATTGGGGATGTGCTGGATCAGTCCTTCAGCTCGACGTGATCCAAGGCCTGATTCACGGCCAGTTCACCCAGCATGAGGATCTGCGCGATGCCCAGGGCGGTCTTGCGGTGGGTGGGGTCGAGGGTGGCGGCGAAGTTGTTGAGCATTTCGCTGGCCGAGCCCAGGGATTCGCTGGCGTTGGCGAGCAGGGATTCGGTGTTGTAGGCCGGGTTGGCGAGGTACATCGGGGCCGGTTCGTTGACGCTGCCCATGATGTGGGCGCCGGGGCAGAGGTAATGATCGAGCGCGCGTTCGGCGGCTTCGTGGAGTTTTCTGGAGGTGGTGGAGGTGTATGGGGAGGTTGGGTCGGTTTCGGGGTTGGCTTGGGTTTCGGGTGGGTTGGGTGTTGGTTTGAACATGATGTTTTTCTCTGTTTGAGTAATGAAGCTGGCCCATTCGGTTTCCGGACGAAGGGGTGGCAGCTGTACGCAGGCTGGAAACCCGGGGAACAGAGAAACCCGGACGACCCGAAGGTCCCCACGTACAGCCGCCATAACAAGGAGCACACCAGAGAAGGTGCGCAGCATACGTCATGAATGCCGCCGTTTGTTTCTGTTTTCCCGCGGGTTTCCAGGCCCGATCGCTGAATTGGCAGCGACCGAAACAGGCTAGAGCCCGCGCTTCCGACGGACAACCTGAAAACCTTGTGGGAAGGATCGCTGAAACAGACACAACTTTTAAACATTCGAGAATGGGACGCGGAGCGTCCCGGGCTGCATTCCCACGCGGAGCGTGGGAACGATCAAACAGACACAACTTTAAACGTTCGAGAATGGGACGCGGAGCGTCCCGGGCTGCATTCCCACGCGGAGCGTGGGAACGATCAAAGCAAAAGCAGTCCGCTTTCTGCTTTCTGCTTTCTGCTTTCCGCTTTCCGCTTTCCGCTTCTCACCACTCAACACGATGAGCGTTAGCTCGAGTAAAGCTTTTGACGTGCCGGCCCCTTCGGAAGGCTGAGTGGAGGGATTTATCCGGGGGTGGGAGCGCAGCGACCGTTTGGCGAAGCCAAACACATCGAGAGGAGGTGCAGCGAAGCAAACCGGAGGCGATGCCCCCGGATGAATCCCGGAGCGAAGGAACCCCGAGCCCCAGCGAGGGGCCGAACGCCGGGGCCAAGCCTTTTGCTTACTTTTTGGCGTTTGAAAAAGTGAGCCGCTGTAAGAGCGGAACCGCCAGCGGCAACACCCGAAGAAACGGATATTCACCCAACCCAACAAGAACCTGGTCGGCCCGAAGGCCGCCACGTTCACTCGGCATCCGGATCAATCTTGTTCTGAGTCAGGTACCGATTCAAAACATCATCCTGCGAAGGAGTAGAAGCATCCCCCGCCACCTGCCACAACCGCCGCTCAATCCCCTGCGCCACCATATGCCCCACCGCCGCCTCAATCGCCGACAACACACACAACTGCGCCGGCTCATTGGTCGTATACCCGACCTCAGCCTCAAGCAACTTCTTGAACTCGATAAACTTGAAAATCCCCGCACTGCGCGCCACCGAATAAATCGTCTTGCTGGTCATCACATTCGCCAGCACCTGCCCACTACGCACATCCACCGCACGCAAATTCACCGTCACCTGATCCACCCGATACTCACGGGACAGATCGATCCCCAGATACCGCGCCCCTTCCCCACCGCTGCGCACGTTGGTGTCGTAAGCGATGATCCCGCCCTCGAGCATCATGTTCGCGGCCTGCAACGGTGGCAGCTCACCCTGAATGTTCACCGGCGTATTCGGCTTCTTCTGCGACGCGCGAATGATCTTGCGTTCAGTCAGCAGGTTCTGCAGCCCTTCCCGTTCGAGCACCACAAACCAGCCGCTGGCCTGCATGGCGTCCATCAACATCGACGCCGCGCCCTGGGTGACGCTGGTGGAAAAGGAGCTGGCCGGGGTCGGTTTGTACTGCCCGGTCTGGTCACGGAAGCCGTACACCACCGCCATCAGCCGGCCCTTGGGTCGCGGCATTTTCAGCAAGTCGTAGTAGGTCGAGGCCCTGGGGGTCAGGGTCGGGGTATCGGTGTCCTGCTCGGCCGGCATCGGCTCGCGCAGACTGCACCCTTGTAATGCTGCCAACATCAGCCCTAGCGCAATTATTTTTTTCATGTCCATCGCTCCCCGGAACCGTCATCCCGTCATGGGTTGAGGCCGTTCACCTGAATTTCGGAAACTTCGCCGCTCGCCCGGTCGGTCACTTCAATCGTCAGTGCCCCCGAGTCATCAACGACGTTGACGATAAAAGCGTCGGTGGACAGGCTCCCCGTGTTGCCGGTGGAGATGTTGTCCAGCAGTTGCCCCAGCAGCCGCGACTGCAATTGACTGGTGAAGCGCTCGAGTGCCGAAGTGCCGGCCACCGTCGAGCGCTTCTTGAGGTCCGGATCGTCGTGGTCGTTTTGCGCCTGGGCGTTGTTGAGCAGCCAGGTGCCGTTGAGCGGGTTGCCGCCGAACGACGGGTTGACCGGCGTGTAGACCAGTTCGGTGGCCTGGACGGCAGCGGCGCTGGCAAGCCCGATCAACAACCCCGAGATCCAGAATCCGCTGCGCCGTGAGAACGTTGTCGTGTTCATAGTTCGTCCTTCTCAAGGTCGGTGGTGTCCTGCAACAAGGCTTCCAGCTTGCGCCGGACGACCTCCAGTCGAACCGAGTCGGCGGCCGCGTAGGCCTCGTCCTTCAGTTCCACGGTGTTCGGCGGCAGGAAGCGCCGATACACCAGGCGTTGTTGATACTCGACGGTCACCAGGCTCCCCCAGCGTGCGTCGGGGCGCTCGCGCACCACCAGGTTGAAATCCATGCGGCTGGTGTCGCGCAAGCGCTCGCTGAACGAGTAGTAAAAGTCGTGGCCGATGTGCGAGATCGTGTCGTCGACGATGAAGCCCATCATTTCGTCTTCCTCGCTGGCGCTGGCGAAAGACGCCACGGCCGCGAGGATCAACGCGCACCACACGTGGCGGCTCATGGTTGCAACGCCTGCGGCAGGGCCGACTGGCCTTTGACCGGGGCCCCGTTGCCAGAGCCGGTGCCGTCGAGGAAGGCTTTCTCGGCCACGAACTGCCAGTCCGAATAACGCTGCATGCCTTCGAAATCCGACCACTGCGACGGGAAGTCCGCCTGCTTCAACGGCACCTCGGTGGAGGCACTGTTGATACCGGTGATGCGTCCGTCGAAACCCCGTTGCAGTGCCCATTCGCCGCCGCCGATCGGGTCCGGGTAGAGCTGGCGCAGGTGGTGGCGGGCGTCCGGAAAACGTTCGTCCTGCAGCAGGTCGACCAGTTCTTTCGGGTACTGCGCCAGGCCCGGCGAACTGCGGTAGTAGCTGCGCAGCGCCTGGGCGTACTGGGTGCCGACCCACAGCAGTTGCTTCTCGCGGTCGCGGCGCGACACCGTCGACCACAACTCGCCGGCACTGGCCAGGCCCATGCCCATGATCACGATCAGGAACAGCACGCCCAGGTAGGTGAACCCACCCTGCTCCACGTGCTTACCACTCGGAATACTGGCTGCCATCACGCGCCCTCCCGGTAGCTCCGCTCTTGATGTCGGCGACGCCGCCCGCCACACCGTCCGGCGGTGCGATCAGCACCCATTGGTCATTGCGTTCGGTGATCGGGTCCAGCGGCGCGTTGCGCAGGTAACGCATCTCCACCAGTTGCTCGATGGAATCGGGATAGCGCCCGGTGTCGCCGTAGTAGTGATCCAGCGCCTCGCGCATGGCCGACAGGCTCTGGTGCAACGTGGTCTCTTTGGAGGCCTCGAGGCTGTTGAAGTAGCGCGGCAAGGCGATGGTCATCAGGGTCGCGATGATCGCCATCACCACCATCAGCTCGAGCAAGGTAAACCCCTTTTCCCGGCGCATGAGAATCACCACTCGCGGTAAGCGATGCCGTTGAGGCCATGGCCCCGGGCGAGGGAGTAGACGTCGAACACGTCTTCGCCATCGCGCGGGTTCTGGGCCGAACTGTTGTAGGCCCGCAGGCCCCAACCGCCGTTGTCGTCACGTTTGGCCGGCACCAGCGGATCCCGCGGTATCCGGCGCAGAAAGTAGAACTTCGCACCCTTGGCACTGCGCACGTCGCGCACGCCTTCGACCAGCACTTTCAGGTTCGGCGGATAGCCGCTGCTGTTCAGGGATTTCTCGATGTAGCCGGCATCGAAGGCACGCTTGTAGGCGTCGATGCCATCGCGAATCTGATACAGCGCGGTCCGCAGTTCCTGCTCCTTGCCACGCCGCACCAGAGTCTCGGTCAGCGGTGCGGCCATGCCGGCCAGCAGGCCGATCAGGGCCAGCGTCACCACGACTTCGATCAAGGTAAAACCGCGTTGGGAGGCGTTCATGATCAAGGCTTCTCGACGGTTACACGGGTGGTGGCCACGGCCGCTTCACCGACTGCACGAGGCTGCGCGGCAGGCGCTGGCATGGTGTAGTTCTGCGAACGGTCCGGCGCCTGGATGTGCATGCTGGTTTCGGTGCCGGTGGGGAATTCCATGTCCGACGGGCTCTGGTACGGCAGGTTGCGCACGATCCGTGGGGTGATCGAGAGCACCAGTTCCGATTTGCCGATGGTGTCCTTGTTGCTGCCGAACAGCCGGCCCAGACCGGGGATGTCGCCGAGGCCCGGAATCTTGTTGCCGGTGGCGCCGTGGTCGTTGCGCATCAGGCCGGCAAGGATCTGGGTTTCGCCGTCATGCAGACGCAGCGAAGTCTGGGCGTTGCGGGTGTCGACCTGCACCGGAATCGTCCCCTGGCGGGTCGGCTCCAGCGGCGTGGCGTTACTCACTTCCAGAGCAATCTTGATCGCCACTTCGTTGTTCAGGTGCACGGTCGGTTGCACTTCGAGCTTCAGACCGACGTCGAGGTAGGTGACGCTTTCGGTGATCACCGGGCCCTGAGTCGACGGCACCGAGGTGGCGCTGATGATCGGCACGCGCTGGCCGATGTGGATGCGCGCCTGTTCGCGGTTGCTGACGCGGATCACCGGGCTGGCCAGGGTGTTGATGTCGTTGTCCTGGGCATTGATCTTGGCTTGCGGCGACGGCGAGATCGAAATCCGGCTGGAGTTGATGCCCTTCAGTTGATCAAGAATGGTCACCGCCGAACCGTCGCTGTTGACCACGCCGAAAGTGTTCGGCCATTGCAGGCCGAGGTCGAGAATGCGCTGGGTGGCGACTTCCATCACTTCCACTTCCAGCACCACTTCGGGGTTGGACTGGTCTTGCGATTGCAGGAGTTTTTCGGCCATGCGCACGGCGTCTTCGGTGTCGCGCATGGTCAGGGTGTTCAGGCGTTCGTCGACGAACACGTCGCGGGTCTTGAGCATGGTCTTGATCATGTTCAGCGCGGTGTTGGCGTCGATGCTGGTCAGGTAGAAGGTGCGCATCACCAGTTCTTGGTAATCCTTCAGCTTCTGCGGCGAGTCCGGAAAGATCAGCAAGGTGTTTTCGTTCACCACTTTCTGGTGTAGCTGGTTCTGTTGCAGCAGCAGTTGCACGGCGTCTTCGATGCGCACGTCACGCACGAAGATCGTGGCTTTCATGTCCGGACGCAGGTCCTTGTCGAAGATGAAATTCAGGCCGGCAACCTGCGACAGCACTTCGAAAATGGTCTTGAGGTTGGCGTCGCGAAACTCCAGGGTCACCGGGCGATCAAGCCGGGTGCGCAGTTGCGGGTACTGGATGACGTTGCGGCTCTGCACCAGACGGATGTTGCCTTGCAGCTCCAGCGCGCCGTCGTTTTTCGGGTCGAGTTCGAGGATCTGTTTGACTTGGCGGTCGGCGCCGTAGATGTCGCCCCGGCGCAGGTCGCCACGGGCCAGCTCCAGTTTCTCATCCATGCTGCGCAGGTAGTCGAGCTGGCGCAGGGCATCCTGGGCGCGGCGGTTGTTCGGCTCGATGGTCAGCACCCGGCTGTAGGCGGTGCGGGCCGAGGCGAAATCGCGGCGGGCGCGGTCGGTGTCGCCGGAGGTCAGCAGCGCGGTGATGGCCTTGGCCCGACCGCTGTTGAGCAGCAGGTGCAGCTCGGTGTCGCGCGGATTTTCCCGCAAGCCTTCCTCGATCCGGGCCAGGCCCGCCTCGTACTGCCCCTGATCGATCAGGTCGGCGGCTTCCTTGTTGGCGACCTGCGCGGAACTGCACGCGGCCAGCCCGGCACACAGGCCGAGGCTCATCAGCAAACGGGATCTGTTCATTGCGTACTCCCCACAGACAAGGTCTGCGACAAATGCAAAGGCAGGTAGACCAGGCTCAGTTCCACATCGGAAATCGCCGCAATCTTCCAGGTGTCGTCGATCACATCCCCGCTGCGCACGACGTAGATTTTCTCGCCGTCCTGCAAGAACACCTGCAGGTCGCTGCGGTCATGCAGCCTGCCGACGAACTGAAACGGCACCGGTGGCAGGCTCGGGGCTTGCACCACCGGGGTCGGGTTGATCGCTTGTTCGGTGACCGTCGCCAGGGTCGGCGCGGCCTTCCAGGATTTGCTCGCAAACAGGTCGCCGGCCGGGCTCAGGTCCTTGATCGGCGCCGCATTCGCCTTGGCGCTGCTGGCGGGCAAGGCGCCACGGGCGCTGGCTTTGGCCGGGCTGGCCACGGCGACTTCGGTCGAATCCGCTTCGTCGCTCGGCAAGAAATATTCCGGCAACCAGGCCAGCGCCGCCGCCACGCCGAAGAACGCCACCCAGCCGGTTATGCGTTTGCTGTCCATCACGACCTCGACAGGTAGAGGGTCATACGGATCCGGCCGCTGAGGTCGGTGTCGGCAATCTTCTTGCGTTGAAACTCGACGTCTTCCACCACCACCGCCGGCAACTGGCCGAGCAAGGCGTGCAGGAAACGGCGCAGTTGCGGGTAGCTGCCGCGCACCGGCAACAGGATCTGGTAGCGCGCCAGATGGGTCTTGGGATCGACGCCGAGAGCGTATTCGCCGCGCGCCAAAGTGATGTGTTCCTGCGCGGCCAGGGCGTAGATGCGGTCGATGGCGACAGTGGCTTGCGGCTGGGCCGGCAGCTTGTTGCGAAAATCATCCAGCTGACGTTGCGGCACCACCGGCGGCGCGATGCTGCCGTCCTCGACCTTGGCCAGGTATTCGGTGGCTTCCCGGGTTTGCTGGCTGAGTTGTTGCAGCGATTGCCAGCCCGGCAGCAAACCGCCGAGTGCCCAAGCCAGCGTGACCAGCAGCAGTGCCAGACCGGCCAGGCCCGGAACGCCGAGGCCTTGCAGGTATTCGTGAACGATCAGTCTAGGGATTCGCATCGCCTATCTCCCAGGTCGCCGACAGGTTGAATTGCACCGGTTGCTCCGGCGATTTGACGACGATTTCATGGCTCAGCAGCGACACGTCGGACAGCTCGTCACTGGCCTCCAGCCGTTTGTGGAAATCCAGCATCGCTTGCAGATCCCGTGCTTCGGCGCTGATCCGCACCTGGCCCTTGCGGGCATCCGGGGTCAGGGTCAGCAAGGCAATGTCGTCGCGCGGCATGGCTTCGAGCATGGCGAACAGGCGTTCCCAGGGGCGGCGCAGTTGCTGCGAGACCTTGCGCATTTCAGCAAGGTTCTGCGCCTGCTCGCGGGTTTCCGCCGGGCTCAGCGTTGTCTTGCTGCCGCTGTCGCCGGTGAGCTGGCGCTGGGTGTGTTGCAAGTGACCTTGTTGTTGCTCGGCCTGATCGCCGAGGTGCTGCTGCACGCCGAAGCACACCAGCGCGAGCAATACACCGCCGCCGAGCAGGCTCCAGCCCAACGGGCCGGAACGCGGACGAGGCTGGAAGTCGAGGTTCAAGGCGCGCATGTCAGGCCACCGCCCGGGACATGACGTACAAGGCGTCACGCACGGTCATCGAGTTGTCTTCGAGGGTGCGCAGGTGCACCCCCGCCACCTCCGGTTGCGCATCGAGGCGCGCCGGAGCGTGCAGATAAACGTTGAAGGCGCGTTCGCTGGTGGAGGCTTGCAGTTGCCGTTCGCGACCGATCAGCGCGCTGAGTGCCGCGTCGCTGTCGCTGCCGCCCACCGAACGCACCGACGACCAGCGCCCTTCCCTTGCCAGCAGCAACACGCTGCGTTGCGGCTCGGCGACGATGAACAGGAAGTCACCGGCGTCGAGGCTTTTGTCGAAACGGTTGAACGCGGTCATCAGGTACGGCTGCACCGAACGCAGACGCAGGCCGCGACCGCTTACCAGCGTGCGCAGGCGTTCCAGCAAATCCTGCGGCAAGGCACTGGCGATGCGGTCATACCCTGCCGGCTCAGCCGACAGCACCAGGCTCCACGGTTGGGTCGGTGCGCCGAACAGGTCTTCGAAGCACAGTTGGGCGAAGCCGCGCAGTTCGTCAGGGCTGCTGATCTGCTCGCTCCACGGCACCAGGCAGAAACGGCTGAAGTGGCCGGAGATGACCACGCTCAGCTCGGCGCCGGCACGGGTGTGTTCGCCGAGCAGACGGTCGAGGGTGTCCAGCGCCACCGCGTAGCTCTGGAAGCCTTCGTCGATGTAGCCGACGCTGCCCAGCCACAGGGTGTCGCTGCCCCGGCGCTGGCCGAGGCCGACACCGCTGGCGCCGAGCACGGCGATAAATTGATCACGCGATAAAAGTGACACGATTGATCTCCTCCAGCGTGGTCCGACCGTGCTCCACCAGCTCCAGCGCCGATTCGCGCAAGAGGCGCAAACCACGGGCGCAGGCCAGGGCTTTGATCTGAGTGATGGGTTGGCGCTCGACGATCATCTGGCGCAGTTCGTCGTCCAGGTGCAGCAGCTCGGCAATCGCCGTGCGGCCGCGATAGCCGCTGCCCCGGCAGTGACCGCAGCCCTTGCCGTGGACGAAGTGGTAGTGATCGACTTTCTGTGGGTCGAGGCCCGAAGCGCGCAGCTCTTCATCGCTCGGGTTGACCGGCGTGCTGCAACTGCTGCACACCAGCCGGATCAGACGTTGGGCAAGAATCGCGTTGAGCGCCGAGACCAGGCTGTAGGGGTCGATTTCCATTTGGGTAAAACGACCGATCACGTCGAACACGTTGTTGGCGTGGATGGTGGTGAATACGAGGTGACCGGTGAGCGCCGATTGCACGGCGATCTGCGCGGTGTCCGGGTCGCGGATCTCGCCGACCATGATCTTGTCCGGGTCGTGACGCAGGATCGAGCGCAGGCCACGGGCGAAGGTCAGGCCTTTTTTCTCGTTGACCGGAATTTGCAGCACGCCCGGCAGCTGATATTCCACCGGGTCTTCGATGGTGATGATCTTGTCCACGCCGTGGTTGATCTCGGTGATCATCGCGTACAGCGTGGTGGTCTTGCCGCTGCCGGTGGGGCCGGTCACCAGCACCATGCCGTAGGGTTCGGCAGCCAGGCGGCGCAGTTGGCGCAGGGTTTCGTCTTCAAAGCCCAGCGCTTGCAGTTGCACGCCGCAGACCTTGTCGGCCAGGTCCTGTTTGTCCAGCACCCGCAGCACCGCGTCTTCGCCGAAGATGCTCGGCATGATCGACACCCGGAAGTCGATCTGCCGGCCGCTGATGCCGATCTTGAAGCGACCGTCCTGAGGCACGCGTTTTTCGCCGATGTCCAGTTCGGCCATGACCTTGACCCGCGAGATCACCTGCTCGGCGAACTCGCTGCCCTGGATCTTGCCGATGTTGTTCAGCACGCCGTCGATCCGGTACTTGATCACCAGGCCCTGGCCGGTGGTGCCGAGGTGGATATCGCTGGCGTGCATTTTCAGCGCGTCGTACAGGGTCGAGTTGACCAGTTTCACCACCACGCTCGAGTCTTCGCTGATGCTGGTCAGCGACAGGCTTTGCAGGGTGTCGGTCTCGCTGCCGGCGTCGGCCTGGGCGTTGAGCGATTCGACGGCGTGGAAGCTTTCTTCGTGGCGGGCCAGATATGCCTTGAGGTCGTCGGCATGCACCAGGTACAGCGGCGCGCCGTGCAGGCATTCGTCGATCCAGGCCAGACGCGAGGTGTCGAAGGGGTCGGCGAACACGCCAATGACTTCGTCGTTGTGGCGCAGCAGGATAAATTCACGTTTGAGGCATTGCGCGAGGGTGACCCGGTCGAACACCGGGGTCGCCAGAAACAGCGTGTCGGTGTCGAGCACCGGGTAATGCAGGGTGGCGCCGAGGCTGGCAATGAACGGCATCGGCGCCAGTTCGCAGAGCACGGCCAGTGCATCGAGCACCCGTTCCCCGGAAGTGGTAGCCCGTGCCCGGGCCTGGGCCAGTTGCTCACTGGAAAAGCGTGGCGGGGTCTGTGCCTCCTGTGGAGGATTGACCGACAGCGGTTCGACGACAACGGACAGACGATCCATGGCTTGCTCTCCAACACCCGGGGCTTGAGGCCCTGACGGCGCGGGAGGCGAATTCGGCGAGTACCGGAACGTCTATCGCGCCATTACTCCCCGGTGAGCATTTGATCGTCGTCCGGTGCCATGACCTCCGACCTGTTTCGTCGGCGGTCCGCCAGCACCCAACTGCCATCGTACAACTGCAACGGGAAGCTCTCGGTCCTGCTCTGGCGTCGTTCGACAAAGCCTTCGGATGGGCTCGCACCGGGTTTCGCTTCGCGCTGGATCCCCAGAAGGTCGCAGACAGCTCGGGCCAGTTCCGCCAAGGGAAACGGTTTGAACAGGATGTGGCTGACCCCCAGTTGCCGCGCCCGCTCACAGACTTCAGCGGTCGGGTGACCCGTTATCAGCACGAAATGACACGTCCTGTTCTGGCGGACCGCGTCGAGCACCTCGAACCCTTCCATATCGGGCAAGCGGTAATCGAACACCAGCACGTCGGGGGCGAAAGTCTCGGCCAGGCCGATTCCCTCTGCGCCGTCATGTGCAATCCGGACTTCCAGCCCTTGCGCCGACAGATAATCCTGAAGGTTCTGTGCAAGCAGCTGTTCGTCTTCGACAACCAGTACTTTGTTAACCAAGGTGGACTCCCTGAAACCTCAAGTGCCGGCAATTGAAATTCAATGACCCGAACCTGCTGGAGTGCGCCTCACAAGAGGTAACGCACACTTCATGCCAGGCTGAATGCCGGTAATTTTTTGTCTTCATGTCCTTGAATTGAATGGAAATGCCCGCTCGTCCCGGTACCCCGTTCCCCAGAAACGGGGAAGCACCTGAATGGGCATCGAAGCCATTCCCCACTATTGGGGGGGAACCTTCAGTCGTCGTCAATTCGTTCGATCCTGTTCTCTGCCCGTAACTGCGCGAGCACCTGACGACGAGCCTGGGTCTGTTGCTGTCGGGCGAGGTACGCCCTGACTGTTTCCAGCCCTTGCTCCTCTGGGACATCGGCCGCCTCCTTGTGGTTCTCGACAAAGATCAAATGCCAGCCGAACGGTGTGCGCACCGCTTCGCTGACTTCACCAGGCTTGAGGGCAAACGCTGCCGTTTCGAAGGCCGGCACCATCTGCCCACGGGCGAAATACCCCAGGTCCCCGCCCTGGCTGGCGGTGACATCTTCCGATCCCGATTGCGCGACGCTAGCAAAGGTTTGCCCCCCTGCGATAGCGGCATGCATCTGCATCAAGCGTAGTCGTGCCGCTTCAACCGTGGCGGCATCGGCATCGCCAGCAACCTTGATCAGAATGTGCCGGGCCTGCACCTGCTCCGGCGCGCCCATTTCAGCGCGGTGTTCTGCAAAAAACGCCCGCACGGTCTGTTCATCCGGGGCCTGGACTTGGGTCAGCTCGGCAAACATCCGCTGCGCCGCCAGCTCACGATGGGTGTACTCGGTGAACGAGGCTTCGTCGAAACCGGCGTCCTGCAAACGCTGGAGGAATTTGTCGGTGCCACCGATGGCGGTACGAGTCCGTTCGACCTGGTCGCGCACGGTTTGCTCATCGATCTTCACCCCGCGCTTGCGCGACTCCTGCCAGAGCAATTCCTTGTCGATCAGCGTATCCAGTGCGGCCTGACGCAGTTGTTTGTAGGCCTTGGGGTTTCGGATGCTCGCCACGGCGCGGCCCTGATCTTCCAGGTACTCGGCGAAAAAACGCTCCAGGCGAAACTCGGAAATCGCCTCGCCGTTGACCCGGGCGGCCACCGGTTCATTGTTCGCCATTCCCACCGACAACCAGCCTGTCAGCAGCCAACACAGGGTTTTGAGCTTCATGATCAGGGCCTCCGGTCAGGGCGTGGCAATAATCGGTTTGTAGGGAGCGACCAGATAAAAACGCTGGTCGGGCAAGTCAACGGTGACCACGTGCGCGCCGCTCAGGCCCAATCGTCGCCCGGGGCCGAAGCTCAGGCGCGGGGTCAGGCCGGTGTCGAAGTCATGCAGGCCTTCGAGCGCCGCCACCAGTTTTTCGCGGCTGGCGTCGCGGCCGGCCTGCTTCATGCCTTCGCTGAACAACAGCATCGAGGCGTAGGCGCCGACTTGCAGCACCGCATGCTGGGCGCCGAGGCCTTGATGCTCGCGCAACAGCGTCAGGGCCATGCGCCCGGCCTGGGTCCAGTCGCTGGGCACGAACGGATACGCCAGAAACACCCGCCGGGAAAAACCCTCCGGCACTTGCAGCAGATCCCCCGCCACCTGGCTCGACGCAGCAAACAGGTACGGCACCTGCCCGGCATTCTGCAATCCGGCCGCCAGCCGACTGAAACCTCCGCCGCTACCGAGGTAGAACACTGAGCGCGAGCCCAGCGGCAAGCTGTCCGCCGCCGGGTCGTAGGCCTGCAGATGGACTTTTTCCCAGCCGTGATCCTGTAGATATTGGCCGAGAACCTGTGCCGCCAGTACCTGGGCCGGGTCATCGGGATAGGCAATCAGCGTCGGCCCTTGCAGCACTCGCAAACTGGCGGTGGCGTAATCGGCCAATGCGATCAGTTGCTCACGCAGGCCCGGCAGCGGCTCGAAAATCTGTGGGCTGGCCTGCACCGGGCCGAGCAGCGACATCGCCCCGATCAGCGGCACGCCGGACTGTTCCAGACGCGGCGCCAGTTCGCTGTCCAGCGCCGGGGCCAGCGGCGCGATCAGGGCAAAGACTTGCTCTTCCTCGATCAGCCGTTGCAGGGCCTGTTCGGCGCTGGCGCGATCCGGGCCGGGATCGGCCACGGTCAGGCGCAACTGCCGGCCGTGAATGCCACCGGCCTGATTGATCCGCGCCACGCTTCCGTTGAGCACCGCCGCGATGGTTGCGCCCTCCTCGGCCAGCGGCCCCTGGCTGGGCAGCAAGGTGCCCAAGTGCAAGGTCTGGTCATCGAGCCCCGGATCGCGGTCATCGGCCAGACGCTTGAGGTACGCGGTGAGGTTGCGCTGATCCTTCATCGACAGCAGGAAGCGCGGCATGCTCGGGTCGAGGCGATTGTTGCCGGGGTCGCGACCCTGCTGGATCACCCGCGCCAGACTGCTGTCGGTGTAGGCCGGGTAGTTGCGGCCGTTGATCTGTTGCTGGCCATGAATGCTGGTCAGCCGCGACCAGTTGAGTTCCGGCGGACGCACCCCTCCCTCGGGCCGGCCGAGGCCGTCGGCACCGTGGCAGTTGGCACACGGCAGGCTGGTGGCCGGCAGCAACACATCCGCCGCGCCGACCCGCGCCATGATCGGCTCGCCGCTGGCGGACAGGCCTTCGCGGTACAGGCGCTTGCCGGCGCTTTCTTCATCGGTCAGCGGTAACGCGGCCGCGCCGAGGCTGACGCCAGCGAGCAGGATCAGGGCGAGGACGCGGCCGAGGCTCATGGCGCGGACTCAGCGGCCGGCCACGGGCATTGTCAGCAACTGCAAGCGCTGGGCAATGGCGGCGGCCGGGGCGTCGGGACGGATTTTGCTCCAGCGTTTGTTGGCCACATCGCCGACGATCAACTGGGTCGAGTGCTGCTCGGGCGTCGGCACGATCTGGCCGATGCGGCCCAGCACCAGCTCCATCTGCGCCTTGTCGCCGGTGAGGAAAAGCCAGTGAGGGTCATCGGCGCCCTGCTTCAAGGTGTAAGCCTTGAGCACCGCCGGCGTGTCGCGCAGCGGATCACTGGTAAGGGAAATAAAGGTGATGCCGTCGGCCTTGTCGCCCAGCAGCTGGCGGACTTCCTTGAGCTTGCGGGTGATCAGCGGGCAGGCGTCATTGCAGCTGGTGAAAATCACGTTGAGCAGCACCACGCGGTTGTGCAGCGCATCGCTGTAGAAACGCTGGACGTCGCCGTTCTGATCCAGCAACGGGGTGTCGGTGAACCAGGTTTTCGCATCATGGGTGCCTTTGGCCGGTGCGGGCGCAGCGCTGGTCGTTGTCGTTGCTGGTGCCGGTGCCGGTTGCTCGTGGCCTTCGTGAGCCAGGGCCATGGCGCTGAAAATCCAGAAACACACCGTCAGGGTGATCCAGTCCAGGGTTCTCATGGCTGTTGCTCCATGGCAATCGCGGTGTGTTTGGCGTGGGTGCGCAGGCCGCTGAGTTTCTCGACTTCCCTGGCCAGCAGTGCCGGGTCGGTGAAGCCGTAATAGCGCGTCCAGTGGCGACTGTTGCCGTCACCGACGAGGATCAGCGGCTGGTGATTCTTGAAGTCGCCGCTGAAACTGCCGAGGCCCTTGAGGGTGGCGGTGATCGATTGCGGCGAACCGGTGAGCCAGCTCCAGCCCGGGCCTTTCTGGAAGGTGCGGGCGTAATCCTGCAGACGTTTCGGGTCGTCGCGCTGCGGGTCGATGCTGATCGACACCAGTTGTACTTCCGCGCCGACCCGGGCACCGAGCTGTTTCTGCACCTTGCCCATGATCGACGAGACCACCGGGCAGACCGTGGTGCAACTGGTGTAGATGAAACTCATGACCACGATCTTGTTGTGCACCAGATCCTGCTCCAGGTGCACGGTCTTGCCGTTCTGGTCGAGCAGCGGCACGTCGGCGAACTTGACCTGGGCGTGTTCCTGGCTGTTGGCGGCCGGTGCGGTGTGGCCGGCATGCTCGTCCGCCGAGTGGGCGCTGGCCTGCTGGATACCGACGGCCAACAGGCACAGGGTCAGCAGGCCACGGGATGCAAATCGGTTCATGGTCGTTTCCTCGTCACTGAGTCTGGCCGGGCAGCACCCGGACACTGGCAAAGGTCTTGTCGTCGAAACCGGCGCCCAGCGATGCCGCGCGCACGTGCAGGTACCAGGCGCCGCTGCGATCGAGGGTCACCGGCGCTTCGTATACGCCGTCGGCGACTTCCAGCGCCGCCACTTCGCGGGGCCGGGAAGTCGGGGCGAGGAAGTAGCGCAACTGCACGTCGGTCACGCCGCTGCGCTGGATTTTCTGTTTGCCCTGGACGATGCGAAAGCGCACCACGTAGGGGTCGTTGAGGGCCACGGCGGTCTTGTCCAGCAGGAACTCGACTTTTGCCGCGCCCAGGTGTTTTTCCGGAGCGCCGTCGGACGCCACCTGGGCGCTGAAGCAATGAATGATGTTCGGCTGGTTGAGCAGGAACGCCACGTCGAAGCGCCCCGCCGCCGGCAGCTTGACCCGGGCGCTGTAGAGCCCCGGCGAGACTTCGCGCAGGCTGCGGTCGATCACCAGCGCCGCGCGGGCGATTTGCCCCCGATTGGGGTAACCGGACATCGGCGCGTTCATGCCTTCGGCGTAGAAATAGGTGGTGTTGTCGACCGGGTTGACCACAAACACCGCGTTGTCATCGCGCGATACCGCGAGGCTCGACGCCAGCGGCAGGTCCCCGGCCAGCCGTGGCGGCTGCGGCCCGGCCTCGAAACCCTGGGTAATCGGCTGACGCCCTTCGCCCAGCGAAGACAGGTTGATCATGGTGACTTTCGGCGAGGCCAGTCCACGCACGTAGGCATAGGCCTGGGTGAACACCACTTGATAGGGTTCGGCCGAGACTTCCAGATCATGGATCGCCGAATCGTTGGCCGCGTCGATCACCGTGGCACGATTCTCCACCGTGTTCAGCACCACGCCAAAACGGCCGTCGGCGCTGAAGCCCATCGGGCCGAGGCCCTGTTGCAGCTTGATCACCCGGCGGACGGCGCGGCTGTTGCTGTCGATCACGGTGACGGTGCCGTCCTTGCCATCGGCCACGTACACCGCGCCGGACAGCGGCGAGTACGCCACCGACAACGGGCTGGAGCCGGTCTTGACCTGTTGCAGCAGGCTCAGGCTGGCAATGTCGATAACGCTGAGGGTGCCGTCGTCGCGGTTGCTGACGAAGGCGAAACGGCTGTCCTTGCTGAAACTTATTTCGTGGTGGCCGCGACCGGTCGCCAGGTGTTTCAGCGGTTTGAGGCTCTGGGTGTCGATCACCGTGACCCCGGACTCTTCAGCCTTGCTCGCGTTGTTGCCGACCCACAGCAGACGCTCGTCCGGTTGCAGCGCAACCCGCACCGGTTGGCTGCCGGCGGCCACCGAGTCGATGACCTTGAATTGCTCGCTGTCGATCACCGCCACTTCCCCCGCCGTCGGCATCGACACGAAGACCTTTTTGTTGTCCTTGGGCGTGACCCAGTCCATCGGCGATTGCTTGAGTTCGATCCGCGCCAAAGTGCTGGTGATACCGCCGACCGAGACTGACGGATCCACCACCGAAACGCTGGCATCGCGGTTCATCACCAGCAGGAAATAGCTGTTGAGGTCGAGCAGCGGCCGCGCGCCGATATTGGACTTGAGGAACGTGCCGACCCGCGACTTGCAGCTCTGGTCACGGCCCTGGGCCTGGTCAGCGGCAAGGACTTGCGGATCAATCCACGCCCCCGGCGCCACACCGGACAACGGCTGGCCGGACGCACCGTCGGTGACGCGAAACTGCACGTCGGCAAACTCGCCCTCACGCAGCTGGCCGTCGCTGGCCAGCGGCTTCAGATCGAAGGCGATCGACACGCCGTCGCGGGTCAGCACCTGGCCTGCGCCGGTTTGCGCCAGGGCAATCTCGCTCAGCGTGAGCAGCGCGCCGGCCATCGCCAGCAGGCAGACGCCGATGATGTTGATGATCCTGTTCATGTCGCTCTCCCCTACAAATCCTGTCCCCACCTGTGGGAGCGGGTTCACCGGTTCCCACAGGTCGCGCATTGGCACTTACTGAGCAGGCGGCGCCGGCTCCGGCTCATTGGTCACCCGCAGCAATCCCCACAGCCCCGAGGTGTTGCCATAGGCGCCGTAATCGCGGAACAGGTAGTCCCCCGGTATCGCGTTGCTGCCCCCGGCGCTCGGGATCATGAAGCTGAAGTGCGCCGCCGGCAGGATGCTTTCGTGAGCGCCGATGTACATCGACATCGGGTTGTAACCGAAGCGCACCGAACCCACGCCCGGCGTGCCCATCGGGTAGCCGCCGGTGTCGCTCTTCTCGGCCTGGAACGGGTTGAGCGACCAGACGTGTCCGTCGAGCTGGAACGTCGTGCCGCGACTGCCGCCGCTCGGCATCAGGATGTGCGTGCGGAACGGCTGACCCGGTTTGGCATACAGCACCGGCGTCTGCGGATCGCCGCCCACCAGCGCATTGCTGTAGGCCATGTGCGCGTTGGTCATGTCGCCGTAACCCGCGCCATCGGCACGACCGAACGGCGCATCCGGGGCGAGGCCGAAGCGATACCACAAAGGTTCGGTCTTGTAGTTGATCGCCATGCTCGAGTTGTCCTGCGGATCGGTCGGCACACCGAAGCCCTCGGCAGCGATGCCTTCCACCGGCCGGCCATTGGCCCAGCGAGTGTTCAGCGCCTTGTGCCAGACCATCGCGAAGTCGCGGTAAGTCGTCTGCCCCGGTGCGGTGACCGTAGCGTTGACCTTGCGTGCATCGTCGACCCAGGTCGCGCCGATCGGCAGGATGCTCATCGCCCCACCCAGACCTTTTTGCGGTTGCTTGATCACGTCCGCCGGGGTGAAGTTCAGGCCACCGAACTCCACGGCAGTGGCGTTGATGTTGTCGACACTGCGCCCCAGTTGCGTGACCGGTTTGCCTTCACGTTCCAGGTGCCCGGCGTAGTACTGATAGGTCCGGGTCGGGTAGGCGCCGCTGCTGCCCACCCGCGGCGGTACGGTCTGGATCGGGTTGGCGCCGACGTTGGCACCGTCGGATTTGGTGATGTCATAGGCCAGCAGTTGCGCGTGCAGCCCCACATGGCTGGACGGCCGCATCAGGTTGTTGCTGAAAGTGGTCGAGCCCAGGCCGCTGTTGCGATCACGTTTGACGATGCCCTGCATCACGGCAGTCTGGGTCAGGTCGGGCATCACGCTCGGCAGACGGTTTTCCAGGGTGATATTGATGCAGTCCCCGGCCGCTGCGCGCAGCACCAGCGGTTCGACCGGAATGCCGGGTTTGAGCTTGCCGCTGACCGGATCGAGGTCGGATTTGCGCACATACAGGATCGCCGTCGGATCATGCAGCGGCCCGCTCTGGCCACCAATGGTGATGGTCTCGCCGTCCTCCGGATCGGTCACCGTGACCTGCGGGATGCTCACCGTGCGCGAGTTCAGCACCAGGGTGCCGCCCGCCGGATTCAGCGGCCCGCCGACATGCTGACCGAGCCCGGCCGAATCGCCGATGCTCAGGCCCAGCGAATTGCCGAGGATGTCGTTGGCCAGCGCCGCCACCACTTCATAGTTGCGCTGCACCGTCGGCCGGGTGCCGATGCCGTTGGGGTTGGCGCTGATCCGTGGGCAACTGCCTTCGAAGGCCACGGTGTTGCGCATGCCGGCCGGACTCGGGTTGTTGGGGATGGCGAACAGGTCATTGCGTTTGGCCGTGTAGTTGCGCATCACGCCCCAGATCCCGCTCCAGTAGCCTTCGATCGAAGCGTCCATCGAGTACAGATAGTCACCGGTAGTCGCCGCAGAGCTGGACAGCATCGACACCGGTGCGATGAAGCCCATCTGTTCGGAGATGCCGATCATCTGCGAGGCGCGCCAGCCCGAGTTGGAGCTGTTGCCGAAACCGGAACCGCTCTGCAGCCACTTCACGCCGTGCAGGGTGACGTTGTGCTCTTCCTCGTGGCCGCCGGCATGTACCCGCAGGCGCACGTTGTCACCGGTGTAGGTACGCAGCATCGGGGTGAACGGATCGCCCGGCTCGCTGCCGCCCTTGTTGATGTGCGGCGGGAACAGGGTGGTGCCGCCGGTCGGGCCGGTGGCGGCCGTCACCAGATTCGGCGCCAGGTTCATCGCCGGGATCGCCCGGTCGGTACGGCTTTGCATGGCATAGGCCAGATCGCCTCCGAGGCCGTCGGCCTGCATGCCGCGCTTGCCGTCCGGGCCGACCTTGTTCGGGTCGTAGACCCGCAGGGCCAGCGGCTCGTTGCGATAGTTGACGACGAACATGCCCGGATCATCCACGGAGATTGCTTGCGGGCAAGGCCGGCTCGGGCAACCCGGCACCTGACCGCCCTGCACTTCCAGCACGCCTTCGAGCAGGGTGCTGGCGTTGTTGCGCACCGGCGGGTTGATCGCGTAGCGGAAGCTGTCGGCGGTGGCCGGGAACGCTTGCGGATTGGGCACACCGTTGGGGCCGGCGCCCACGTACACACCGGCTTCATAGGCATGCTGGAAGTCGCTGTATTCGAGGAAGAACTCACGGAAGCTGTCGTTCTTGCCGTCGCCGTCGAGGTCGCCGGTGTTGATCACCGCCTGCCAAGAGGTCGGCCCGCCGTCCTGGCGCGCGCCGCTGTACAGAGGCTCCCCGGTTTCGGCGTGGAACCAGGTGGAACCGGCCGGCTCCGCCAGCACCGTGGCATACAGCCCGATCTGCTGGTGAGTCGATGGGCCGAGGTGGTCGTGGGTGAAGATGGTGCCCAGCCCGCGATCCACGCCCTTGGCGTTGACCACCGGGTCGACGAACCAGCGTTGCATGGCCGTGCGTGCGCCCATCCAGTCACTGCGCCCGAACTGACCGAAGAACGGATGCGCCTTGGCTTTCGGGCACGCCTGGGTGCCGTCGCGCGGGTCGGTGCCTTCGCACTGGTTGAATTCGCGGATCGCGTGAATGCGTTCCTGAACGGCACCCGGGGAGAGCACGCCGTCCTCGTAGTTCCAGCCGTTGGAGGAACCGTCGGCGGACGTCAGGTCCCACTTCGGCAGGTGAATGTGCTGGCCGATCACGTCGGTCGGCGTGCGCACCTGATAGTCGTCCATCTCGTAGGTGGCGGGCACCAGGTTGGTTTGCTGGTATTGCACGCAGTCGAAGGTGTTCATGCGCATCACCAGCGGCTCTGGCGGACGCTGCTTGGTGATCACCGGCCAGGCGTCTTCCCACAGCGCCAGAATCCGCGCCTGCGGGAAGTGATAGCCGACCTTGTTGTAGACCGCGTCGAACTGAATGTTGGCGGCCTTGTAGATCCGTGGCCGGTCGGCGGTGAAGGTCGAGGCGCCGACGAAGGACATACCGTCCAGCCGATCGCCGCTGGCGAATTCACCGCTGCCGGCGCTGCTGGTCAGGCGTTTTTGCCGGTCGTCCATGCACGGTTCGTAGTACGGCGCGCCGGCAATCGGCAAGGCGCCGTTGGTGCGGAAGGCCTTGGCCACGATCTGGTTGCCGGGCAGCAAGGCAAAGCTTGGGTGATCCTTTTTCGCGTGGAACGCCATCGCGGCCTGTTCCACTTCGGTGCCCTCTTCGGGCAGGTAAATCGGTTTGGCGCGGGTGACTTCCTTGGAGAAGTCCAGCGAGGTGGTCACGGTGTGCGCCTCGCCTCCGGCCGCCACCCCGTCGAGGGTGTGACGCTGCAAGCCGCCGTCCCAGCCGCCGGACTGATTCGGATCGAGGTTGGCCCACAGCGCTTTGCCGCTGGCTTTCAACGATTGCGCGGTGGCGGCGTCGAGCATGTCCAGCGGTGGAGTGGGCGGACGTTGGCCGACCGAACTTTCCATGCCGCCGATCCAGAACGGATAGCCAGGGCTTTTCAGGCTGCCGTCGGCGTTGCGGTTGGCTTCGCTGCGATCGACCAACGCCAGGGAACCAATCGCTTGCGAACCACCATTGCCGCCATGGTGTTCGCCGTCGTCCTCTTCTTCATCGTCGTCATCGTGGCCGGCGACCAGGGTTTCGCCGATTTTCGGCACCACCACCACTTTGCCCGGCATCGGGGCCATGGCTTTGCCGGGCAGCGGCACCACGGCAGGAATCGGCGTGCCGGCGATGATCTCGCCATCCGGCAAGGCGCGGGCACCGGCAGCCGGTTTACCGCTGCGCAGGGCGTAAGGTTCGCTGTGATAACCATCGGCGCCCTGTTGCGAGACTTCCAGCCGGGTGCCTTCCTCGAACACATCGTGCACCCGCCACATCGACCACATGCCCTGGGCGAAATGCGGGTAGAAGTGGCAGTGATAGATCGCATCACCGGCCACCCGGTTGCGGTTGCCGGAGCCACCGTTGGCGATTTCGTAGGTATAGCCGGCGCCCGGACCGATGCCTTGGGCATCGACGTAATCGGAGTTGTCGTCGTTGGGGTTGAACAGCCACTGATGACCGTGCAGGTGGAAGATGTGCTGCTCATGCCCGTTGTGGGTGTTGCGGAATTTGACGAAGTCACCGATGTAGCTGTGGTTGACGTTCGACGGCTCCGACGGATACAGGGCCATGGTGGCCTTGACGCCAACCTGATCGGCGCTCGGTGTCTGGCCGGGGGCGATGTTCTCAAGCCCGGTGTTGGCCGGCACGTCCACCAGCATCGCCACATCACCGACGGTGTGCGAGCTGAGGAAGAATTCTTCGTAGGCGCACGACAGGCAATCGTGCATCGGCCCTACGCCGAGGCGGTTGGCGACCACTTCGGCGCCCATGCCGCCGGAACCGTAGTTGATCATGAACGAGTCGCGGGTCGGCTCCAGCACATGGGCCATGACCGGGTCGGCCCAGTAGGCGGGGAATGCCTGGGTGGCGGCGGTTTCGTCCTGGAACTGCGAGGCGAAATCGCGAAACGGCTCGAGGCGATTGGGGATCGCCGGGTTGCGTTTGCCCACCGATTCCAGCGGATAGGTGCTGGGCGCGAAACTGCCATCGGCATTGCTGCCCATGACGATGGCGTCGCTTTCGCTGGAGATGATTTCGTTGCCGTCGACCATGCTGATGATCGGCGTGCCGGCCTTGCCTTCACGCAGCCACGGTTCGCGCTGCGGGTAGCGGGCCTGGTAATCGACGATGGGGTGACCGGCCGGTGTACGGCCGGTGGTGGCCAGACGCATTTCTTCTTCGGTGAGGGTGTTGCGATAGGTGCGTCCCGACTTCGGCACCACCACGACCTGGCCGAACAGGCCATTGGCGGTGTTGCCGGCCGCGCCTTCCCCACCGAATGTCGCGCCACGGCTGCTGACGGCAAACGCCCCTTCGCGCTCGGCGTACAGCACGTACGAACGGCTCGCGCCCGGCGGCACCAGGGTGTTGGCGTTACGCCCGGTGTAGGAGGAAATGTCGTCGATGCTGTTCACCGCTTGCAGGCCGTTGACCTGGAAACCGACATGCCGGTCGGCGACCTGCTCGTCGACCTTGAAAGCATCGGCGCCACTGACGTTCTCGGTGCCCTCCTCGCCTTCAGGCCCTTCGAAATGCTTGTTCGGGTTGGCCTGATAATCGAGCAGGTTCTGCAGGTTGATCGTCAGGCAATCACCGGCGGCCACCCGCAGCACCAGCGGCCGTGGACGCTTGTCCGCACGCAGCGATACCTTGCCCGGCACCGCGCTGCCGCCGTAGGCCAGCGAAACGTCATGCTCATCGACGACATCGCGGCGCAGGGCGTACATCATGCCGTTGGCGTTTTGCGCACCGAGGCGGTTGAACATCAGCGGTTGATCGAAGGCGACCACATTGGCCACCAGATTGCGCTCGCAGCGCACGGCGGCGCTGGCCAGTTCGACGCTGAGCATCGAGACCAGCAACAGCAGCCAGTTCAACAGGGGCGGAGCGTGGTGAATGCCAACCATGATCGGAAACCTCGTAGTGGGTGCTCACAGGGAACGATTCTCGTTAAAGCCCTGAGAGCAATCCGCATGCCACAAAAAATTGCCTTCCATCTCAATCAGTTACACAGGTCACTTGAGAATGCGGGGGATATTCCCCACCCGTTTCCCCACTTTTCCGGGCCCCTTGGGTTTGCCCCGATAGTGGGGAAAGCCGGGGCTGGATTTTCAAAAAAAGCTTTACAACGGCGCATCCACCGCCAGCCCCTGCAGGCGCCGGTACTGACGCAGCACGCTCGGGACATAGCGCTGGGTTTCGGCGAACGGCGGGATTACCCGGCCCCGGCTGAGCACCGCGTCAGGCCCGGCGTTGTAAGCCGCCACGGCCAGGGCGATGTCGTTGTCGAACAGGGTCATCAGGCGCTTGAGGTACTTGGCCCCGCCCTGGATGTTGGCCTTGGGGTCGTAGACGTCTTTCACCCCCAGCTCGCGGGCGGTGTCGGGCATCAATTGCATCAGTCCGCCGGCGCCCTTGGGCGAGGTGGCACCGGGGTTGTAATTGGATTCGGACTTGATCACCGCGTGCAGCAAGGCTTCGGGCAGGTGATTGGCGCTGGCCGCCGCTGACACCAGCTCCGCGTAGGGCTGGTTGGCGATCAATTGCGGTTGCCGGTCAAGGCTGACCAGTGGCGCATCGGACTCGCGAATCACCCGCTCGTAAGTGCGTCCGGGACGGTGGACGTTCGACAGCACGTAGCTGCCCTTGGCGTCCATGGAAACGAAGACATCGGCTTGCGCGGCACCGACCGACAGCACGCAGCCGAGCAGTCCTGCAGTGAATGAATGGATCATTGGGCCTCCCCTGACAGGCCCCGAAAAATTGGGGGAAATGCCCCACTGACCCGTCGTTGATCAGCCGTACGCAAGCACTGTGCCGACTCTTGAGAAGCCCGTAATACAAGGGCATCAGCCCGACAGCCGAAATTATCGGGGGCTGAGCATGGCAATTGCATAAGCCCTTTCGGCGACACGGCTGCCACTCACGGGAGGTCATCATGAAGCTGCAATTTCGTCCGCGTGCCCAACGCGGTTTCACCCTGCTCGAATTGCTCGTGGTGCTGGTGGTGCTCGGCCTGTTGGCCGGGATCGTCGCGCCCAAATATTTCGCCCAGCTGGGGCGTTCCGAAGTGAAGGTCGCCAAGGCGCAGATCGAAGGCCTGAGCAAGGCGCTGGATCTGTACCGGCTGGAGGTCGGCCACTACCCGTCCACCGAACAAGGCTTGCAGGCGCTGGTGACCGCACCGAGCGACGAAGCCAAATGGACCGGCCCGTACTTGCAGAAAAAACTGCCGCAGGATCCGTGGGGGCGTAACTACACCTACCGCTATCCCGGCGAAAACAGCGAGTACGACCTGCTCTCAATGGGCAAGGACGGCCAGCCCGGCGGCGATGGCGAAAACGCCGAAGTCACCAACTGGCAATAAGCGGAGCACACGGCATGCGATTTCAACTCAAAGCAGTGGGCAAGGCCGGGGTGGTGTCGCTGAGCGTCGAGGCGCCGGGTCAGAGCGAGGCGCGGCGCATTGCCGAGGATCAGGGCTTGCGCGTGGTCAGCCTGCACGCCGAGAGGCACTGGCGTTCGTTGCGCCTGAGCAAGCGTGAAACTTTCAACCTGGTGCTGTTCAGCCAGGAACTGACCACCCTGCTCAACGCCGGCCTGCCGCTGATCGATGCGCTGGAAAGCCTGGCCGAAAAAGAAACCGCCCCCGCCGCCCGCAAAACCTTGAGCGAGCTGGTGCGGCTGCTGTACGAGGGCAAATCCTTCTCCCAGGCGCTCGGCCAGTTGTCGGCGGTGTTCCCGCCGTTGTACGTGGCGCTGGTACAGTCCAGCGAGAAGACCGGCGCGGTCGGCGATGCGCTGGGCCGTTACGTGAGCTATCGCCAGCGCATGGACGAAGTGCGGCAGAAGATCGTCAGCGCCTCGATCTACCCGCTTTTGTTGTTGGTGGTCGGCGGTGGCGTGGTGCTGTTTTTGATGGGCTACGTGGTGCCGCGCTTCAGCCTGGTGTTCGAAGGGCTGGGCTCGAACCTGCCGTGGCTGTCGCAGATCCTGATGAGCAGCGGCATGTTTCTGCACGCCCATCAGGGTGAGTTTTTCGGCCTGTTGGCGACGATCGTCATCGCCCTCGCCGTGCTGCAGAAACAACCGGCGTTTCGCCGTGGGCTGGATCGGCTGGTGGAGAAACTGCCCGCCGTGCACCAGCGGATTTTCATGTATGAGCTGGCGCGGTTTTACCGGTCACTGGGGATTCTGCTGCAAGGCGGGATTCCGCTGGTGACGGCCATGGGCATGGTGCGGGGCCTGCTCACCGTGGCCTCGCGAGCACGCCTGGATCAGGCCTGCGAACGGGTGCGCGAGGGGCAGTCGTTGTCCACTGCGCTGGAGCTCAACCGTCTGGTGACGCCCGTGTCCCTGCGCCTGCTGCGCGCTGGCGAGCAGTCCGGCAACCTCGGACAAATGATGGAACGCAGCGCCGACTTCTACGACGAGGAAATCAGCCGCTGGATCGAGTGGTTCGTGCGGTTGTTCGAACCGCTGCTCATGACCTTCATCGGCCTGTTGATCGGGGTGATCGTGATCCTGATGTACATCCCGATCTTCGAACTGGCTTCGAGTATCCACTGACCTCGGGAACGGGTCGGATCACACGCAACAAGCCACATCCACGTTCCCAATCAAGACAACAAAGACGGAGAACGATATGCACATTCAAAAGCTCGTGCTCGCAATGGCCATCGGCGCAGTCCTGTCGGCGTCTACCGTACTGATTCCGGACAGCCTGTCCGGGGTGTCGAGTGTTCAGGCCAAGGATGGGGGAAGTGGTGGTGGCGGCGGTGGTGGAGGTAGTGGCGGAGGCGGAGGCGGTAACGGCGGGGGTGGCAGCGGAGGCGGCGGTGGCGGCAATGGAGGCGGTGGTGGCGGTAATGGAGGTGGCGGCAGCGGAGGCGGTGGTGGCGGTGGCAATGGTGGTGGTCACGGCGGCAGCGGCAGTGGCGGCAACAGTGGCAGTGGCGGCGGTGGCAACAGTGGCCACAGCGGCAGTGACCACGGCTCGGGCCACTCCGGCAACACGGCGTCATCCGGTCGCAGCGGCACGCATTCTGAACCCGGCGACGACCACGGTGTGCATCGGTCCGGAGAGGTCGGCGATGACCACGGTGTACATCGCGCTGGTGAAATCGGTGACGACCATGGCGTACATCGTGCCGGCGAAATCGGTGATGACCGAGGCCTGCATGCCGCGGGCGAACCCGGTGATGATCGCGGTGTTCACGTCGGCGGCGAGCCTGGCGATGACAAGCGCGCCAACTGACCCGAACTGAAAGCACCGCAATCCCTGTGGGAGCTGGCTTGCCAGCGATGAGGCCTGGTCAGTTAAAGCATTACTAACTGACCCACCGCTATCGCGGGCAAGCCCGACTCCCACAGGGCTCATCGGCGCCCACCAGTTCACCGCAAAACCTAGAGAGCGACATGATTCTGATCCAGCCGCTCACGCAAAAACTCGATCAACGCCTGCACCGGCCGTGATGCCTGACGATGCTGCGGGTACACCGCCGACAGCGTCAGCGGTTCCGGCCGAAACTCGTCCAGCACCGGCACCAGCCGCCCATCCTTCAGCGCCGCGCCGACAATGAACGTCGGCAGATAGGTAATCCCCATCCCCGCCACCGCCGCATCCCGCAGCAACTCACCGTTGTTGACGCGCATCCGCCCGGTGACATTCACCAGCAGCGGCTTGCCCTGCCCCGCATTGAACCGCCACTGCACCGAACGCCCGTGGCCGTAAGGCAGACAGTCGTGGCCAAGCAGATCTTCCGGTTTGACCGGCGTACCGCGCTCGGCCAGATAAGCAGGACTGGCGCAGTACACCCGCTCGACTGACGCGATGCGTCGGGCGATCAGGGTCGAGTCCTCCAGCACACCGATGCGCAGCGCCAGGTCGTAACCCTCGCCCAGCAGATCCACCGGCCGGTCGCTCAGGTCCACCTCCACCGTGACCTCGCGATAACGCTGCAGAAACGGCGGCAGCAGACAGCCCAGATGGGCCAACGCAAACGACAGCGGCGCACTCACGCGAATCGCCCCGCGCGGCTCGGCGGTCTGCCCGGCGATGCCCTGCTCCACCGACTCCACTTCACCGAGCAAGCGCAGCGCCGATTCGTAATAGCTCTGGCCCAGCGGCGTCACGTCCAGGCGCCGGGTCGAGCGGTTGAGCAATCGCACGCCGAGGCGTTCCTCCAACTGCATCAACCGACGGCTGACGAACTGCTTGGACAGGCCCAACTGATCGGCCGCCGCCGTGAAGCTGCCGGAGTCCATGACCTGGCAAAAAATACGCATGTCTTCGAACGGGTTCATTGTCACTCTCTGGTGGACAGTTAAACGCTTTATAGCCGCTTTTTCACTTTCCGGCACCTCATTAATCTGTGCTCACGGTGTTGCTGAGGCCTGAAGCCCAGCGCCACAGCAGCCCGATCCCAAGGCATACAAAAACTCAAACGACTTAAAAAGGAATTGCACATGAACATCAAGAAAACCCTCGCCGCTTCCCTCCTCGCCCTGTCCATCGGCAACGCCTTCGCCGCCGAAAGCACTGGCGTCGAACACAACACTCAGGCCTTCCTCGACGCCCTCGCCGCCGGCGGTGGCAAACCCCTTGAGCAACTGAGCCCGAAAGACGCCCGTGCGGTGCTGACCGGCGCCCAGGCTTCGGTGAAGGTTGACCTGTCCGGCGTTGAAGTCAGCGACAAGGCGATCAAGGTCGACGGCCAGACGATCAACCTGAAAGTGGTGCGTCCGGCCAAGGTCAAAGGCGAGTTGCCGGTGTTCATGTTCTTCCACGGTGGCGGCTGGGTGCTGGGCGACTTCCCGACGCACCAACGCTTGATTCGTGATCTGGTGGTGGGTTCTGGCGCGGTCGCGGTGTACGTCGATTACACGCCGTCGCCGGAAGCGCAGTACCCGACCGCGATCAATCAGGCTTACGCCGCGACGAAATGGGTAGCGGAACACGGCAAGCAAATTGGCGTCGACGGCAAGCGTCTGGCGGTGGCTGGCAACAGCGTCGGCGGCAACATGGCGGCGGTCGTGGCGTTGATGGCCAAGGAACAGAAAACCCCGGCGCTGCGCTTCCAGTTGCTGATGTGGCCGGTGACCAACGCCGGGTTCGATAACGGCTCGTACCAGCAATTCGCCGAGGGCCACTTCCTGACCAAAGGCATGATGCAGTGGTTCTGGGACAACTACACCACCAACCCGGCCGAGCGTGCGCAGATCCATGCCTCGCCGCTCAACGCCAGCGCCGAACAGCTCAAGGGCCTGCCCGCCGCACTGGTACAGACCGCCGAGTTCGACGTGCTGCGTGACGAAGGCGAAGGCTACGCCCGCCACCTCGACGCGGCCGGTGTAGCGGTGACCTCGGTACGTTACAACGGGATGATTCACGACTTCGGCCTGCTCAACCCGCTGAACGGGATTCCTGAAGTCAAAGCCGCCGTGCGCCAGGCCGCGGCAGAACTCAAGACCCACCTGAACTGAGTGCAACCCCTCGCCACACCTTCGGGTGTGGCGTTTTCTTTTGTGCCCGCCGGAGTTCGACTCATGAGCCTTTTTTCTGCCCATCTGCTTTCCTGGAGCGCCCTGCTGCTGGCGCTCGACGCCTTGCTCTGGCATCTGGCGCCGTTCAAACACCGTGCCCCGCGGGTCGGTGTGCGGCTGGTGCTGTTTCTGGCATTCAGCGCGCTGGCCATCAACGCCGGCGTCAGCCCGTTGCAGGCACCATTGTTTGCCGATGACCCGGTGGCGCAACTCGGGGCGACGGCGCTGGGGATTCTCTGGTGGCTGTACGCCGCGCGGGTGCTGACCGAAGTCATCGGTCTGATCCTGATGCGCCGCATCGGTCACAGCGGCCGCCTGCTGCAGGACGTGATCGGTGCGCTGGTGTTTCTGGCGGCCATCGTCGCAGCGGCCGGTTATGTGCTGGATCTGCCGGTCAAAGGCCTGCTCGCGACCTCCGGCGTGGTGGCTATCGTCATCGGTCTGGCGCTGCAAAGCACCTTGGCCGATGTGTTTTCCGGCATCGTGCTCAACACCACCAAGCCGTATCAGGTGGATGATCTGGTGGTCATCGACGGCGTCGAAGGCAAGGTGCTCGACATCAACTGGCGCGCCACGCACCTGCTGTCCAGCAGCGGCACCCTGGCCGTGGTACCGAACTCGGTGGCGGCCAAGGCCAAGATCGTCAACCTCAGCCGGCCGAACAACCTGCACGGCGTGTCGATCAGCATCAAGGTGCCGAACCACATCCGCCCGCGCCGGGTGCTCGACGCCCTCGACCGCACGCTGCAAGGCAGCAGCAGTTTGTTGTTGTCGCCTGCGCCGAAAGCGGTACTGAAAGAGGCCGGCGAAGAAATGTCGGAATACGTGGCCAGCGGTTTCATCGCCGAACTGGGCAAGAAAAGCGACGTGCGCAATCAACTGTTCGACCTCGCCCACCGCCATCTTGAAGCCGCCGGCATCTCGCGGCACCCGGATGGCGTGATCGAACCTTCGACCCGCGCTCGCGCGTTGCTCGATGAAGTGAAAATCTTCCGCTCGCTGAGCCACGAGGAACGCGATCGCCTCGCCGAATCGATGGTCGCGCAGCAGTACAGCGCCGGGCAGGTAGTGCTCAATCTGGAGGAAGTCCCGGACAGCCTGTTCGTGATCGCCACCGGCGTGGTCAGCGCCAGCGTGCCGGACGGTAATGGTTTCACCGAGGCCGGACGCATGGGGCCGAGCGAGGTCATGGGCGAGCAGAGCATTCTGGCCGACACGCCTTCGCAGGCGACGTTCACCGCGCTGACGTCGTCGATCATTTATCGCCTCGACAAGAACCTGACTCGCCAGTGCATGGAACAGCGCAGTGAAGTGGGCCAGGCATTGAACAAGTTGCAGGCGGTACGGCAGCAGAACAGTCGGTTGGCGTTGATGGCCAAGCCTGTACCGGTTCGCAAGGGTGGGTTTTTGGGGTGGTTGCAAAAGCGCTGAGCCCTTTGCTACAGACGAAAAAATGCCCGCTCTTCAGCGGGCATTTTGTTCAGCCAATTACTGGGCAGTGAACTTGGTATAGCTGTTGATCAGGTTGCGGTAGTTAGGCAGACGTTGCGACAGCAGATTCGCCAGGCCTTCCATGTCGTTGCGCCAGTCGACTTGCAGCTCACAAGCCACAGCGAACCAGTTCAGCAGGTGTGCACCGGCAGCCGACATACGCGCCCACGCCGCTTGTTGCACGGTGGTGTTGAAGGTGCCGGAAGCGTCGGTGACCACGAACACTTCAAAACCTTCAGCGATGGCCGACAGGGTCGGGAACGCCACGCACACGTCAGTCACCACACCGGCGATGATCAGTTGCTTGCGGCCGGTAGCCTTGATGGCCTTGACGAAGTCTTCGTTGTCCCAGGCGTTGATCTGGCCAGGGCGGGCAATGAACGGCGCGTCCGGGAATTGCTCTTTCAGCTCAGGCACGATCGGGCCGTTCGGGCCGGAATCGAAGCTGGTGGTGAGGATGGTCGGCAGGTTGAAGAATTTGGCGATGTCGCCCAGTGCCAGCACGTTGTTCTTGAACTCGTTCGGCGAGAAATCCTGTACCAGCGAGATCAGACCGGTCTGGTGGTCGACCAACAGCACAACGGCATCGTCTTTGTTCAGGCGGCTGTAAGGAACGTTGCTCATGTGAAACTCCTCGATGGATGGTTGTTGCGGGGAGCGCCGCTCGCACAGAGCGGCGCTTTTTTCAAAAGGATCAGAACGCGAAGCAGGAACAGCCGAACGCGCCCCAGAAGCCGGCGAAATCGCTGACCGGCGCATTCGACATCCGCGCTTTTTCATGGCTGTGGGTATGCACCGCGCACGGGCCGCTGCACTGGTGCACCTGAGCCTGCAATGGCGAATTCGGGCGCCAGTGGCCCGGGACTTTCACCACCGGCGACCAGTCCGGCAGCACCGGCAGTGAACGTGGGCCGAGGTCTTCGAAGTCGCCGGCGGCGTACACGATCTTGCCGCCAACCACTGTCATGACCGACTCGATCCACTTGATCGCTTCTTCCTCGACACTGAAGAAGTCCGCGCTCAGCGCTGCCAGGTCCGCCAGTTGCCCGACCTTGATCTGGCCTTTCTTGCCTTGTTCGGACGAGAACCAGGCGCTGCCGTGGGTGAACAGTTCCAGCGCGGTGCTGCGTGGCAAACCTTCTTCGTACAGCGCCAGACCGCCAACGGTGCGACCGCTGACCATCCAGTACAGCGAAGTCCACGGGTTGTAGCTCGACACCCGGGTGGCATCGGTGCCCGCGCCGACCGGTACGCCTTCGGCGAGCATGCGCTTGATCGGTGGGGTGGCTTCGGCGGCTTGTTTGCCGTAGCGGTCGACGAAGTATTCACCCTGGAACGCCATGCGATCCTGAATCGCGATGCCGCCACCCAGCGCCCTCACCCGCTCGATGTTCTGCGGGGTGATGGTTTCGGCGTGATCGAAGAACCACGGCAGGCCGTTGAACGGAATGTCGCGGTTGACCTTCTCGAACACATCCAGCATGCGGCTGATCGATTCGTTGTAGGTGGCGTGCAGACGGAACGGCCAGCGCTGTTCGACCAGGTGGCGCACCACCGGCTCCAATTCCTGTTCCATGGTCTGCGGCAGGTCCGGGCGCGGTTCGAGGAAGTCTTCGAAGTCCGCTGCCGAGAACACCAGCATTTCCCCGGCGCCGTTGTGGCGCAGGAAGTCATCGCCCTGATGCAACTTGACGCTGCCGGTCCAGTTCTGGAAGTCGGTCAGCTCTTCTTTCGGCTTCTGGGTGAACAGGTTGTAGGCGATGCGCACGGTCAACTGGTCGTCTTTGGCCAGTTGTTCGATTACCTGATAATCGTCCGGATAGTTCTGGAAACCGCCGCCGGCATCGATGGCGCTGGTCAGGCCGAGGCGATTGAGTTCGCGCATGAATTGGCGGGTCGAGTTGACCTGATATTCCAGCGGCAGCTTCGGCCCCTTGGCCAGCGTCGAGTACAGAATCATCGCGTTCGGCCGCGCCACCAGCATGCCGGTCGGGTTGCCGTTGGCATCGCGCACGATCTCGCCGCCCGGCGGGTTCGGCGTGTCGCGGGTGTAGCCGGCCACGCGCAACGCGGCGCGGTTGAGCAACGCACGGTCATACAGGTGCAGGATGAACACCGGGGTGTCCGGCGCCGCCTGGTTGATTTCTTCGAGGGTCGGCATGCGTTTTTCGGCGAACTGGAATTCGTTCCAGCCACCGACCACGCGCACCCATTGCGGAGTCGGCGTGCGGTCGGCCTGATCCTTGAGCATGCGCAGCGCATCGGCGAGCGACGGCACGCCTTCCCAGCGCAGTTCGAGGTTGTAGTTCAAGCCGCCACGGATCAGGTGCAAGTGCGAGTCGTTGAGACCGGGAATCACGCAGCGGCCCTTGAGGTCGACCACTTGAGTGCCGGCGCCCTTGAGGGCCATCGCCTCGGCATCGTTACCGACGGCGACGAAACGACCGTCCTTGATCGCCACGGCACTGGCGAGGGGTTTTTCGCGGTCTACCGTATGAAATTGGCCATTGAACAGAATCAGATCGGCGTTCATCGCAGTTCCTTCGAGATAAGTGAAACGGAGCCCGGACCCGCCGCTTCAGCGCGGCGGATTGGCATTGGATTCGAGGTATTTGTGTGACTGACCGGCTTCCAGCCACGGCGCGAACAGACGGGTCACGGGCGGCATGAACACGTAGACCACCGACACCACGATGGTCAGGGTGATCAGGAACGTGGCGACCACGTAGTTGGACAGGAAGGCATTGAGTTGCAGCAGTGGCCCCCAGATCAGCGGCACCAGCAAGGTGTGCGGCAGGATCACCAGCAGCGTCACTACAGCCTGCTTCCAGCGCGGTGGCGGTGAGCCGGCCTCGGCCAGCGGCGTGAACCAGAATTCGTTGGCCGCATTGACTTCGGTCTGGTCGCCGTCGGCGAGCATCGGTGCAGCTTCGTCGATCAGTTTCTGACGCTGCGGTGAGTCGAGCCAGCGCTGCATCGCCTCGGTCGAGCAATAACGCAGCACGCAGGTGAACAGTGCGAGCCCGCCCTGCTGGCTGCGCATCACGTCCACGCCCAAGTGCCCTTCTTCGCGCCCCGCCACGCTGACGATGTTGCGCAGCCAGGCTTCGTAAGGCTGCTCGAAACCGGCCTTGACCCGGTGCTTGACGATCAGCGTCACGGTTTCTTCGGGTCCCGGTTTTTTCAGGGTCTGGGCATCAGGCATAACGGAGTACTCCGGGCAAACGAACATTGAGCGCCAGCCGTCCGGGCCCGGCGATCAGAACAGTGGTGAAGAGGATCAACAGCAACCAGCCGAACTGCCCTTCGGCCACACTCCATTGCGGATGCACAAGCAGCAGCGCCACCAGCAGCACAAAGAGAATAGGCAAGCACGCCAGACGCGCCAGCACCCCGGCGACGATCAGCAGCGGACAGAGGACTTCGGCGAAGATCGCCAGAATCAAAGTGAGGTGGGCCCCGAGGTGAAACGGATCTTCGATCAGTTGCAGCTGCGCGGTGAAGTCCAGCAGCTTGGGCAAGCCGTGGACGAACAGCAGAAACAATCCGCCGGCGACCCGCAGAAACAGCAGGCCGAGATCTTGCGCCTGGTCATTGCGTTGTACAGCGTTCATGGGCCCACCCTTGATCAATCATTGCAGGCAATGGTGCAACGATTGACCGGGGGGAAATTGGATGGGTGTGCTCTCTTTTTTGAGAGCACCGTCGGTCGTTCCCACGCTCTGCGTGGGAACGATCAGGTGAGCAGTCGATCAAGCTACAGCGGGCGCCTCAGCCTTCAGTTCCAGATTATCCAGCACTCGATTCACCGCCAGCTCCCCCAGCATGATCAATTGCGCAATCCCCAACAGCACATGCCGCTGCGGGCCGTCCACCAGCCCGGCGAAGTCATTGGCCATGACCTTGGCCGAGGTCAGGGTTTCGCAGGCGTCTGCCAGCAGTTCTTCGCTGTCGATGCCGGGAGCGATGAGGTAGCGGGCGTTGGGTTTGAGCAGCGGTTTTCTGGGGAGGAGCGGATTCAGATAGTGATCGAGGGCGCGCTCGGCGGCTTCGTGGAATTTCTTGGAATCGAGGGTTTCGTAGGGCGAGGTGGGGTCGGTTTCAGGCGGGTTTGGCGTTGGTTTGATCATGGATAAAGCCTCTAGAGTAGTGGAGGCGCCACGCTTCGCTGCTAAACGAAAGAGGTGGCGGCCGTACGCGGGTTAGCAGACCAGGACTCTAGAACCCGGCGCACCGAAGTGCCCCACGCAAAGCCGCCATAACGTGAACGGACAGGCTTGAGCCTGATCACGAACGAAGGGCATTGTGCGTCTAGAGTAGATCCGGGCTGCTAAACCCGATCGCTGTTTTTCAGCGACCGGCGAACAATAGAACCCGCCCCAGAGGCGCACAAGCCGGCGGATTCTGGCGTACACGTAGGCAAAGGCGCAAGGCGTTGTGGCTTACCGGAAGTAACGCTAAACACCTTTCAACAACGCGCTAAACCGCCGGAATATCCAGCGTCACCGACATGAACTGACTGATCCGCGAACGCAGCCATTTCTCCGCCGGATCGTTGTCATGCACCCCGCTCCAGGCCATCGACAGTTGCGCCGCATCAATCGGGAACGGCGGATCTTCAGCCCGCAACGCACACCCTTCGACCAATGCACACGCCGCGTAATCCGGCACGGTCGCGATCATCTCGGTGCCGGCCAGCAGCGCGCGCAGGCCGCTGAACTGCGGCACACCGAGCACCACCCGGCGGCTGCGACCGACCTTGGCCAGGTCCATGTCGATGTTGCCGCTCAGGTCTCCGGAGAACGACACCATCGCGTGCGGGCGCTCGCAATACTCGTCAAGCGTCAGCGGGCCCGGACGATTGTCGCCACGCAGGACCTTGCAGGGAATATCGCGCAGTTTCTTGCGCTTGGCGTTGGCCGGCAGATCGGTGGTGTAACTGACGCCGACGGAGATCTCCCCCGATGCCAGCAACCCCGGCATCAGCAGGTAATTGGCTCGACGTACCACCACGACAATCCCCGGCGCCTCTTCCTGCAACTGGCGCAGCAGCGGCGGGAACAGACCGAATTCGGCATCGTCCGACAAGCCGATGCGAAACACGTCGCAACTGGTCGCCGGATCGAATTCCTTGGCCCGGCTGACCGCGCCGGAAATCACGTCCATCGCCGGTTGCAGTTCCTGGAGAATCGCCAGCGCCCGCGCTGTCGGCTCCATGCCCCGGCCATTGCGCAGCAACAGCGGATCATCGAACAGATCGCGCAGACGCCCCAGCGCGGCGCTCACCGCAGGCTGCCCCATGAACAGTTTTTCGGCGACGCGGGTCAGGTTCTTTTCGAACATCAGCGCTTCGAAAATCACCAGCAGGTTCATGTCGACGCGACGCAGATCGTTACGGTTCATGGGGCACGTTTTCCTTGTTTGAGCCTGACGTGGGAGCTGCGCACTTTACTCGATCAGCGGCACTTTGGCCGCGCGTTTGTAGGGGCCGTATTCAACCGGTACCCACTGGAAGTGCTTGTCGACTGCCGTGATGTGGCCGATGCCGGGGAACGGCAAGTGCGCAGCCGTGACCCAGGTCTTGCTGGCCGCCGCTGCACTGAACACGGCGTTGCGACTCTTGATCGCTTGCTGACCGTTGACGTCGAAGCGGATCGACACCTCTGGATGATCGAACTGCACCGCCAGGTTGTGCACCAGGTCACCCATGAACACGATGCTCTGGTTCTGCGAAGTGAAGCGGTAGGTGGTGCTGCCCGGCGTGTGCCCGGCTTCCAGTGTGGCTTCGACCAAACCCGGCAAAGGCGACTGGCCCTCTGCGAACGTCTTGAAGCGCCCGGCCGCCACGTAAGGCGCAGTGGAATCCTGGGCGATCTTGAAAAACTCCCGGGCACCAGCTGGCGCCTTGGCCTCGGCCTGCGGATCGAGCCAGTAATCGGCTTCGGCCTTGGCAGCGTAAACCGTGGCATTGGCAAAGATCGGCCGTTGCTGGCCGTCGACCAGCCCACAGACGTGATCAAGGTGCAGGTGCGTCAGCAGAATCGCGTCGACCTGCTCAGGCTTGTAACCCGCTGCCTGCATGTTCGCCGAGAGCTGGCCGGCAGTGGCGCCGATGCACTGGCCCGCGCCGGTATCCACCAGAATCAATTGTTTGCCGGTGTTGACCAGGAACGCATTGAACGCAGTCTGCACGCCCGGCGTTTCAATCGAGCGCCGGGCCAGCAGCGCGCGAATCTGGCCCTGACTCATGCCCTGCAGCAGCTTCGGCGACAAATCGTTGTAGCCGTCGAACAGCGCCGTCACCTCGTAATCGCCCAGCGCCAGCCGGAAATAACCCGGCGCCTGCGTGCCGACCTGCGGTGCCTGCGCCATGGCGCTGGACATCACACCGACCACCGCCATGCCGATTACGCCGTTGAACAAACCTTTCATATGCATCCTCTCGCCCGAGCCCGATTCTGCGGCCCCTTATGGCCCGCCCCCAATCTTCGCCATCCTGCCCGGTTCCCCTCATGGCGACTTGCAACGGTGTGCTGAGTTGCAGCCGACGGTGGAATTAACAACGTTTAACTCGTCAGCACTCGCCCTTCACCAAACAATGAATCCCTCTGCGCAGCGTTGTTTTTTTGACCTGAGGGAAAGCGCTGACCGTGCGTTCCCCCCCGACACGGACCTAGGCCATGGCTCACTTACAGCAAACCGTCGCCCTCGCCCCTGCCAGCGAACACCGCAAATCCAGCACCGGCGGCCTCAGCCCGCAACGGGAACGCCTGGTGAAACAACTGATCCTCGAACGCCTCGGCGACAGCCTTGAAGTCACCGAACTGGCCAGCGCCTGCTCACTGTCACGCAGTCATTTTTCCCGGGCGTTCAAATGCAGTACCGGGTACTCGCCGCAAGACTGGATCCGAACCCAGCGCATTGCCCGTGCCAAGCTGTTGATCCAGCAGACCAACCACAGCCTCACGCAGATCAGCCTGGAATGCGGCTTCTGCGATCAGGCGCACTTCTGCCACATCTTCACCCGCAGCGAAGGGATCAATCCGTTTGCGTGGCGTTGTCAGGTCATGAAAAACCGCTGAGGCGGTTTCATCCGCGAGCCATCCGCTGCGCCAGTCGCGCCACCCGCTCGCCCAGGTGCGCGGCGGTTTGTTGGTCTTCCAGCGGCGGTGCGTGTTCGGGCGGTTGTTCGACACTGGATTGGGACATGGCGCCGAGGGAGCTGCCGAGGCGATTCAATTGACCGTCGAAAACACCTTGGCACGCACGCGCCGGCAACAGATCGAGCCCGACCCAGATCATCGAATGCTGGGCCGCAAACACCGCCATTTGCAGCAGGGTATTGAGCTTGTCGCCGCACAGGCTGCCGGAATTGGTGAAGCCCGCCGCGAGCTTGTCGCGCCACGGCCGGGCGAGATAGAACGAAGCCGTGGCCTCCATGAATTGCTTGAACGCCGCCGACGCGCTGCCCATGTAGGTCGGCGCGCCGAAAATGATGGCGTCGGCGCGGTGCAGGTCATCCCAGTGGGCTTCCACGTCTTCCACGGCCAGCAACAGGCAGGTGCTGCCCAGGTGGCGTTCCACACCTTGGGCCACAGCCTGGGCAATGACGCGGGTATGCCCGTAGCCACTGTGATAGACCACCACCACCTTGCTCATCGCAGCGTCCTCCGGACGTATGCATTCCATTGCCCCGCAGTTTTGGCTCTGAAGCCGGCACGGACGAGTTAATCGTTGTTAATTCTCCCCGACTGTCGGGTCAGCGGGCACGGTTTCCACCCTTTAAATACAGTGGTGACGGCACTGGAGGCCGAGCGATTCCCGGACGCGCGCCCAACGTGCACATTGCGCTGGCGCCAAATCCTGAGGAATATGCCCGGATACTGCGGTTCAGACGGCTTGCGTGCCCCTCAAGTCGCCATCCGCCCTGCCCGTCACGGACTCTTCACCGAGGCGGACCAGGATCATAAAAAACGTCGAAGGAGTGAGCGGTTGAGTTTTTCCCCGAATCAGGCCATCGGTTTCGGCCCCTATCGGATCCACCCCGGCCAGCGGCTGGTGCTTGAAGGCGACCAGCCTTTGCGCCTGGGCCGTCGCGCCATGGACATTTTGCTGATCCTGCTGGCCAACGCCGGCGAGGTGGTGAGCAAGCAGCAGTTGATCGCCGGGGTCTGGCCGGACAGCGTGGTGGAAGACATCAACCTGCGGGTGCACATGGCCGCACTGCGCAAGGCCCTCGGTGACGGTCAGGCCGGGCAGCGCTACATCGTCACCGTCGCGCAGCGTGGTTACAGTTTCGTCGCGCCGGTCGTGTTGCAATCCATCGAACAACGCCCCGCCGCCGCCCACCTCGGTCGACATAACCTGCCATTGCGGCGCACGCGGATGATCGGGCGCCAGTCGGTGATCGACAGCCTGATGACGCAACTGCCGCGCCAGCGCTGCATCACTCTGGTCGGCCCCGGCGGCATCGGCAAGACCACCGTGGCCCTGCGTGTCGCCGAACAATTGATCGGCCGTTATCGCGATGGTATTCGGCTGCTGGACCTGGCACCGCTCAACGATCCGGGCTCGATCTGCTCGCACCTCGCCGCCCTGCTGGACCTTTCGCTGCATGACAGCGAGCCGATGGCGTGCCTGATCAACAGCCTGCGCGAGCGGCAGATGCTGCTGGTGATCGATAACTGCGAGCACTTGATCGACGCTGTGGCGTTGCTGAGTGAAAGCATTCTGCGTGGCGCGCCGCAGGTGCACATTCTGGCCACCAGCCGCGAAAGTCTGCGCGCCGAGGGCGAGTATGTGCAGCGGCTGGAATCTCTCGATTGCCCGCCACCGATTGCAGTGCTCGACCGCGATCAGGCGATGGGGTTTTCTGCGCTGCAGTTGTTCGTCGAACGGGCGATGGCGGCTCATGAACACTTTGAGCCGGGCAACGCCGACCTGCCCTTGATCATCGACATCTGTCGGCGGCTGGACGGCATCCCGCTGGCACTGGAACTGGCCGCCGCGCAGGTGGCGGGTCTTGGGCTGGAGGGTTTGCTGAGTCAGCTCCAGGGGCGTTTGCCGGCGGGCAATCAGACTCGTCTCGGCCGGCATGAAACCCTGCGCGCTACGCTGGACTGGAGCTTCAATCTGCTCAACGCCTGCGAACAGACCGGCCTGCGCCGACTGGGTGTGTTTCGTGGCGCGTTCACGCTGGAATCTGCGGCGGCGGTCATCGTCGGTCAGCACATCGAATCGAACGAAGTGTTTGCCTCGATCACACAACTGGTCGCCAAGTCGCTGCTCAACGTCGAGGTCGGCGATGAAGAGGTGTTCTATCGCCTGCTCGACACCACTCGTCGCTATGCATTGGAAAAGCTCGACCAGGCCGCCGAACTCGGCGAAACCCGCGAGCGCCATGCCGAACGCAGCCTGGCGCTGATGCATCAGGCCCAGGCCGATTGGGAGAACACGGCGACCGAAGTCTGGATCGAGCGTTACGCCCGGGGCCTTGAAGACCTGCGCGCGGCGCTTGAGTGGACGCTGAATGACCAAGGCTCGCGCGCGCTCGGCGTAAGCCTGACGGCGACCTCGGCACCGTTGTGGCAGGAACTGTCCCTGCTCAAGGAGTACGGCGTTCATGTGCGCCGGGCACTGGCGTTGCTGGCGTCATCCGACGAGCCCTGCCCGCGACTGGAAATCGCCTTGAAACTGGCCCTCGGCAGCGCCTGCTACCACACCTGGGGCGGCACGCCGGAAACCATCGAGGCCTTCGTCAGCGCCCGGCTGCTGGCGCAACGGCACGACGACATGGCCGGCCAGTTGCGCGCGGTGTCGGGGCACATGGCGGTCAATCTCAGTTGCGGGCATTACCAGATGGCGCTGGAGCAGAGCGAGCAATTCGAAAGTCTCGGCGTGCACGGCGATGCGCAGTTGTCCTTGAGTACCCATCGCTTGCGGGTGCTCGCGCTGCATTACGCCGGCGATCAGCATCAGGCGCGAATCCACGCCGAACAGGTCATTCAGCGCATGGCCCACAGCGGCCACCTCAACCGCTTCACTCACGGTTTCGGCGTGCAATACGACCAGAGCGTCGCCTCGCTGACCGTCCTCGCCCGGGTGTTGTGGTTGCAAGGTTTTCCCGAGCAGGCCTGGCGCACGGCGCGGCAGGCACTGGACATCGCGGTGCAGATCAACCACGGCACCTCGATCTGCTACACCCTGGCACTCGCCTCGTGCCTGATCGCCCATTACAACGGCGACGTACAAAACGCCCGCGCGTTGCTGCAACTGCTGCTCGAACAGGCGCAGAAGCATTCGGTGCTGCTGTTCTATACGTGGGCGCGACACTATGCGCAGGTGATCGATGCTGACAAGGCCCCCGCCATCCCGCCCGCCGACAGCGGTCTGGTCAGGGAAATCATGGTCACGCTGGATCCGGGTTTCGTTGATGATGCGTTGCTCGAACGAGCACAAAGCGGCGCGGCCGGCTGGAGTACTGCGGAGATTTTGCGGGCCCGGGCCGAGCGGTTGCTGGCGGCTGATTCGCCCTGTCATCACACGGCCGAAAGCGCTTTGCAGCAATCCCTTGAGATAGCACGGACACAAGGAGCCCTGGCCTGGGAACTGCGCAGCGCAACGTCGCTGGCTCAGTTGTGGCAGCGCCAGTCGCGTTATCACGAGGCGCTAGAATTGCTGACTCCGATCTACCAGCGCTTCACCGAAGGTTATGCCACCCCGGACTTGCGCAAGGTACGTCTACTGCTCGACGAACTGCGCGCTCAGTCGGCCGCTTGAGGCCGGCCGGGTGCGGCCCAGGTAACGCGTGTGTCGACGCTCGACATCATTCAGCTCGCCGCACTGCTCCAGCCGTTCACGGGCATAGCGGCGCGTGGTGTTGAGCATTCGGTAGCGCAGTGTTCCGCTGGATCGGTCCGTTGTCAGTAACGATTTGACCGCCAACTGCTCAACCACGGCCACCAGCCTCGAGGGTGGCAGTTGCGCGCAACTGATCACGCCGATAGCGGCGTCCAGGGTGAATGCCATCTTGAACACCGACAACCGCTGCAGCACGCGTTGTTCCTGCTCGCTCAAGCGCTGATAGCTCCAGTCCAGCGCGGCCTTCATCGACTGGTGGCGTGGCACGGCGGTGCGGCGACCGTGACTCAGGACTTGCAGGCCTTGATCCAGTTGGGTCTGAAGGCCGACCAGCGCCAAGGCATCGATCTGTGCCGCTGCCAGTTCGATCGCCAACGGCAGACCATCGAGCCGCCGACAGATATCGCGCACCGTTTCCAGATCCTGTTCACGCAGACTGAAGCCGTGTTGACGGGCGCGGGCACGACTGACAAACAGCTGCACCGCCGAATAGCCCATGACCTCGGCGACACTGTTGAGGGCCGAAGCTTTGGGAAGAGTCAGTGGCGGCAGCGGCTGGAGGACTTCCAGACCGAGACGCAACGGTTCGCGGCTGGTGGCCAGGATCGACAGACGGGGCGCGGCGTCGAGGAGTTTTTGCACCAGGTTCCGGCAGGCTTCGTGCAGATGCTCGCAGTTGTCCAGCACCAGCAAGGCGTGACGCGCTGCGAGGGTGGGGAAATCAGTGTCGAGGGTTTTCAGCAGGTGATCGAGGAGCGGGATGTCATCGCCGACCAGCGACAGATCCACCTGCCACACGCCGTCACGAAAATGCTGCAGCAGCAGTTCCGCTGCGCGCAGTGCCACGGTGCTTTTGCCAACGCCGGCAGGCCCCGTCACCGTCAGGAGCCGGGACAGCGGTAATTGCCGGACCAGACCACCGACCAGTGAATCGCGCCCGGTGACCGGCGTCAGTCGTGCGGGCAAATTGTGTTGGGGCGCTTGCAGGTTTTCGAACACCACGTGGGCGGCGCTGTCGCCCTGCACTGGTGCCACGAAGCTGTACCCGCGTTGCGGCACATTGACGATATAGCGCTGGCCTTTTTCGCCGTCGCCGAGGGCCCGGCGCAGCGCGGCGATGTGCACCCGCAGGTTGATCTCCTCGACCACCGAGGTCGGCCACACCAGCGCGATCAATTGCTCTTTGCTGACCACCTGGCCGGCGCGCTCGACCAGCACTTGCAGAATGTCCAGCGCACGCCCGCCCATGCGCAATTGCCGATCCCCTTCGAGGATCAGCCGCTGGCGCAAATGGAACGCGTACGGCCCGAAGCGCAGGACCGACGCCGAGTTCAATTCGTTGAGGCTGTTCATGTCCGCTATCTTCGCAGGCCTCGATGACGGTACAACCACCACGCGGGGTCCAGCACGGACATCCGGATGCCCGGAACGGACAGAACCGCTCTAGCTGAACTGTTCGCGATATTGCGTGGGGGTCAGCCCGAGCTTTTCGCCGAACAGAAACCGCATGTGCCGCACACTGCCGAAACCGCTTTTGTAGGCCACAGTCTTCAATGGCAGATCGCTGGTTTCCAGCAGATTGCGCGCGCAATCGATGCGCGCACTTTGCAGGAATTCCATGGGCGTCATGTTGACCTCGCGAGCGAACACCCGGGCGAAGTGCCGTGCGCTCATGTTCGCAAGTCCCGCCATGCGCTCGACGGTGAAGGCTTCCTCCAGATGTTCCAGCACATGGTTCTGCACCCGGGTAATCGGCGTTTCCTGGGGCGCCACCGCTGCCATCAACGGGCTGAACTGCGCTTGCCCGCCCTGGCGCTTCATGACGACCAGCAGCACCTTGGCCACGTCCTGGGCAATCTTTTTGCCATGATCGCGAGCGACCACCGCCAACGCCATATCGATGCCGGCCGTGACACCTCCGGAGGTGATCAGGTTGCGATCCTCAATAAAAATCTGGTCGGTCGCGACGTTTGCCTTCGGAAAGCCCTTGATCAAGCGTTCGGTGTAATTCCAGTGGGTGGTCACACGATAGCCATCGAGCAACCCGGCATGGCCAAGCACGAAAGCGCCGGTACAGATCGAACCGTACTGCCCGGCACGCGTCACCGCACCTTGCAGCCAGGCGAGCAGCGGCGGGTGTTTTTCGTTGTAGGCGCCGGGGCCGCCCGGCACCAGCAGCAAGTCGTAGCGTTCATCGGCTTCGTCCATATGCCGATCGGTGTGCACGAGGACGCCATTGGACGCACGCAACGGCCCGCGCTCGGTGCCCAGGGTGGTCAGGTGATAGTGGTCTTGCGGTTTCAGGTAGCGGTTGGCAACCGAAAAGACTTCCAGAGGTCCGGCCATGTCGAGCAGCAGAAAATCCGGAAACAGCACCATTGCCACGGTCTTCATGTGGGCATCACCAAAATCCAAGCAAAGTCATAAGTCTGCGCATTATGGCCAGATACGGTGAAAACGTTGGAAAAGAATGCGTGATCCAGTGCACACAACTGTCAACCAAAACAGGACAGTATTTCAATTTTCATCTACTTATTGCATCGCAGGGTAACCAGTAACCTTCTCCTCACTCGGACGAATCAACGTCCTGAAAGGAGATTTCATCATGCTGACCCTTCGTAAAGCTTCCGACCGTGGTCTGGCCAATCATGGCTGGTTGAAGTCGTTCCACACCTTTTCCTTCGCCAGCTACCGTGACCCGCGTGAACAGGGTTTCTCCGACCTGCTGGTGATCAACGATGACCGCGTCGCCGCCGGCAAGGGCTTTGGCCAGCACCCGCACCGTGACATGGAGATTTTCTCCTATGTGCTCGAAGGCGCCCTTGAACACAAGGATACCCTCGGCACCGGTTCGGTGATCCGCCCCGGCGATGTGCAACTGATGAGCGCCGGCAGCGGCGTGGCCCACAGCGAGTTCAACCACTCGGCGAGCAAGCCTGTGCACTTCCTGCAGATCTGGATCGTGCCGGATGTCAGCGGCGCCAAACCGCGCTACCAGCAAGAACACTTCAGCGAACAGAAAAAACGCGGTCGCCTGCAACTGATCATTTCGCCCGAAGGCAGCCACGGCTCGCTGAAAGTGCGCCAGGACGCACGGGTGTATGCCGGACTGTTCGATGGTGAAGAAAGCGCCACCCTCAAGCTGCCCGCCAACCGCTACGCCTATGTGCACGTTGCTCGCGGCAGCGTTGAACTGAACGGCGTGCAGTTGAAGGAAGGCGACGGCGTGCGGGTTCGTGAAGAACAGGCGCTGACCCTGAGCAATGGCCAGAATGCCGAAGTCCTGGTGTTTGATCTGCGCCCACAGGAACTGCCGGAAATGCCATGAGGCAGCGGTTTCAACGCTCACAAAAAACGGCCTTCAGTGAAGGCCGTTTTTCATTGGCAGAACAACTATTCGTTTTCCAGCACAAACGCTTCGACAATGTGTTCGATCACCGCTCTGACCCGCGCGGTGTGGCGTAAATCCGCATGGGTCACCAGCCACACTTCATAAGGCAACGGCCGCGTGCGCTCCGGCCACAACCTGACCAGACCATCACGCTCGCCCATGTAGACCGGAATTTCTCCTACCCCCAACCCGGCGGCAATCGAGCGGCGTACCAACAGGCTGGAGCTCAGACCGGCGACGATCCGCCCGCGAGTCATGGGCTCCGACACGAGGGTCAGATCCTTGTTGCTTTGCAGATACGGCTGGTACACCACCAGATCATGGCCCTCGAACGCACTGCCCGGCGCCGGCACGCCATGGCTGTCGACATAGGCCTGCGAGGCAAACAATCCCACCGGCCAACGCGCGATGCGCCGGGCGATCAGGTCCGGATTGTCCGGGCGGGTGTTGCGCACGGCGATGTCCGCTTCACGCTTGGCCAGGCTTAGGATCTGCGTGGAGGCGTCCAGTTGCACGCGCACATCCGGATGCCGTTCGTGCAACTGCGCAATGGCCGGGATCAGGAAATCGATGGCCAGCGAATCGGTGGTGCTGACCCGCACACTGCCGGTCAGGCGGTCGTCCAGGCCCTGGATACGCCGCTCCAGCTCCAGTGCCGAATACTCCATTTTTTCTACCGACTTGAGCGCGGCTTCGCCGACGGCCGTCAGTGCATAGCCCTCGGAGGTGCGCAGGAACAAGGTCGCGCCCAGCGACTTTTCCAGTGCCGTGATGCGGCGCCCGACCGTTGCCTGATCCACGCCCAGCACGCGCGCGGCGCCGCGCAATGTCGACTCGCGGCAGACCGCAAGAAACACCCGTGCATCATCCCAGTTCATACCGTTCTCCATTGATGCATAAACGCATCACTATCACGCAAACTCGCTGCATTAACGCAGCAACGATAGCCGATATGCTGGGCGCCATAAACCTTTCAAAGGATTGCCGTCATGCACACTTCAACTGCTTCGCCCGAACGTCCGGACACAAGTGTCTGGCTGGCGATCTTCGCCGGCCTCTGCGCCAGCCTGGTCAGCATCGGTCTGGCACGTTTCGCCTACACACCGCTGATCCCTTCGCTGATTCAGGCGCAGTGGTTTTCCGCCCATGATGTGGTCTATCTCGGCGCGGCCAACCTGGTCGGTTACCTGATCGGCGCCCTCCTCGGCCGACCGCTGGCACGCCGGCTCACCCAGAGAAATGCCTTGCGACTGATGATGCTGGCGGTGACCGTGGCGTTTTTTGCCTGTGCGTATCCCGTGTCGGTGAGCTGGTATTTCGGCTGGCGCCTGCTGTCCGGGATCGCAGGCGGCGCGATCATGGTGCTGGTGGCTGCGACTGTATTGCCCCATGTACCGGCCGCGCGCAAAGGCCTGGCCAGCGGGGCGATTTTCCTCGGCATCGGTCTGGGCATCGCCGGATCGGGCACGATTGTTCCGCTGCTGTTGAGCCTTGGCCTGCAGGCGACCTGGCTGGGATTGGGCGCTTTGTCGCTGGCACTGACGGCATTGAGCTGGTTCGGCTGGCCCTCGGAGCTGCCCCATGCAACCACCGCAACGGCTCAGGTGGAACCGGTCGAGCCGACACCGCCTGCTGTTTATCTGCTGTTTGCCCAATACGCATTCATGGCCGCCGGGCTGGTGCCGGCCATGGTTTTCCTGGTGGATTACGTCGCCCGTGGCCTGGGCGCCGGGGCGCACGTCGGCGCGCTGATCTGGGTCATGTACGGCCTGGGCGCCATCGTCGGCCCGGTGAGTTATGGCTTCCTCGCCGATCATCTTGGCGCGCGGGCCGGCATTCGTCTGGTGCTGGTGGTGCAGGCGATCACCCTGGGTTTGCTGGCGGTTTCACATTCGTTCCTGGCGTTGGCGCTGCTGGCGGTGATCCTTGGTTCATTTCCGCCGGGCATTGTGCCGCTGGCACTGGCCCGGGTGCATGAGCTGGTGCCGGATCACCATCGCCAACAGGTGGCGTGGAGCCGGGCCACGGTGTCGTTCGCCACGTTTCAGGCGCTGGCGGGCTTCGCCTATTCGGCGCTGTTCAACGCCACGGGCGGACAACATGCGCTGCTCTTCGTGATTGCCGGCGGTGCCATCGTGATCGCGCTGATACTTGAGCACGCCATGAAATTGCTGCCCTCCTCCGTCGAACAACGCTGCTGCGCCGAATGACGGGAATCATTGCGCCCTGACTGCGTTCCCATCTACTGATCACTTTTTCAAGAGGAATCGAAAATGACGTTGCCCACTGAAATGACCCGAATCGAAATCACCGAACCGGGCGGGCCCGAGGTTCTGCAATCCCGACGCGTGCCGCTGCCGGTCGTCGCAGAAGGCGAAGTGCTGATCCGTGTGCACGCCGCCGGCGTCAATCGCCCGGACGCCCTGCAACGCGCCGGCAAGTACCCGATGAAACCCGGCATGAACCCGATCCCGGGCCTTGAAGTGGCGGGTGAAGTCGTGGCGGTCGGCAATGGCGTCAGCACATTCGCGGTGGGTGACCGGGTGTGTGCGCTGACCAATGGCGGCGGTTACGCCGAATACTGCGCGGTTCCGGCGGGCCAGGTCTTGCCGATCCCCGATGGACTGGACTGGATTCAGGCAGCGGCCATTCCGGAAACCTTTTTCACCGTATGGGCCAACCTGTTCGGCCTCGGCGGCGCCAGCCGTGGCCAGCGCGTCTTGATCCACGGCGGCACCAGCGGCATCGGCACCACCGCGTTGATGCTGTGCCGCGAGTTTGGCATCGAAGCTTTCGCCACCGCCGGCAGCGCCGACAAATGTGCAGCGATCCGCAATCTGGGCGGCGAAGCAATCAACTACCGGGAACAGGAGTTCGCCGCGGTCATCGCCGAGAAAACCGCCGGCCAGGGCGTCAATGTGATCCTCGACATCATGGGCGGCTCGTACCTCAACGGGAACATCAGCGCCTTGGGAATGGATGGGCGGTTGGTAATGATCGGTTTCCTCGGTGGCGCGCGGGCCAATGACATCGATCTGCTGGCGATCCTCGGCAAGCGTGCGGTGGTCACCGGTTCCCTCCTGCGTGCCCGTACCTCGGCGGAAAAAGCCGCCATCGCCGATCAATTGCGCGAACACGTCTGGCCGGCGCTGGCTGCCGGGCGTTGCCTGCCGATCATCGACAAGGTCTACCCGCTCGCCGACGCAGCCAAGGCCCATGCGCACATGGAAGCGGGCGACCACATCGGCAAGATCGTGCTGAAGATCGATTGAGTCGTTGCAGCATTTTGTAATCGTTGCAGGCTTGCGGTGGTCGAAAATGTCACGCGCGGGTCAAGGCATCTGGTAAAAAGCGTTCTTTGTCCGCGCCTTGGTGAAACGTTTAGTGTTCCTTGCCTTCATGACCCGACTTCGACGCCGCCGTCTGGCGTTCGCCTGCATGGCTGCCCTGATCATCGGCGTGCCGGCGAGTTGTGCCGTGCTGGAACACACCGAACGCAAGCTGTTGTTTCGCATCGAACCGGGCACCGCCGGCTGGTATCACGGATTGCCCGGCAGCGTGCAGGAACTCGACCTGCAACCGAAAAGCTTCAAGGCCGGGCAGAACATTCACGCCTGGTGGTGGCCGGCGGAGCGCGCCGATGCACCGGCCATCCTCTATCTGCACGGCGTGCGCTGGAACCTCACCGGGCAACTGTTTCGTATCGAACAATTGCGCGCAGCAGGTTATTCGGTACTGGCCATCGACTATCGCGGCTTCGGCCAGAGCCACGGCGACCTGCCGTCGGAAAGCACGGTGTACGAGGATGCCAGGGTGGCGTGGGAACGCTTCCAGCTGTTGCAACCTGACCCGAACAAACGCCTGATCTACGGGCACTCGCTGGGCGGCGCGGTCGCCATCGATCTGGCTGCCGAACTCGGTCGCGATGCCGCCAGAAATCACACCCCACTGCCGGTGCGCGGGCTGGTCATCGAATCCACGTTTACCTCCCTGGCGGATGTAGCGGCAGCCGTGGCCAACACCTCCCTTCCGGTACGCTGGCTGTTGTCGCAGAAATTCGACTCCATCGACAAGATCGCCGAGATCCACATGCCCTTGCTGGTGGTGCACGGTCTGGCCGACGCCTTCGTGCCGTCACGCTTCAGCGAACAGCTGTTCGCCGCCGCCCGGCAGCCGAAACGCCTGCTGCTGGTGCCCGGCGCAACCCACAACAACAGCATGGCGCTCGGCGGACAGAACTATCGCAAAGCGATTGATGCGCTGATGCAGACCCGACCTGCCGCCCGAGTGGCGGGCGCTGTGGTACAGAAAAACCCGCGCGACTCCTGACGCCCCTCCCCCGCAGACCATCGGTCACCCCGAAAGGAAATTCTTGCAGCATCGGCTGGCAATCCGGCGTTCTAACGCTTTGCTGGAGGGAGTCCATCCATGACGCTGCTTCGGCACACCCGGCCGCGCAGCGTTCCACTGCCTATTCGGGAGCACACCCATGAAAATCAACCCGTACCTGATCTTCAACGGCGACTGCCGCGCTGCCTTCACGTTTTACGAGCAATGCCTGCAAGGCAAGCTCGAAGCGATGATGACCTTCGGCGAAACCCCGGCCGCCGAACATGTACCGAAAGAGCATCACAACCTGATCATCCACACCTGCCTGAAAGTCGGCGATCAAATGCTCATGGCTTCGGACACCACCCCCGATCGCCCGACCCAAGGCATGAGCGGTTGCTCGATTTCCCTGAATGTCGACAGCATCGCCGAGGCCGAACGGGTATTTAACGCCCTGGCCAGGGACGGTCGCGTCGACATGCCGCTGGAAGCCACCTTCTGGGCAGCGCGCTTTGGCATGTTGGTGGATCGTTTTGGCGTGTCGTGGATGGTCAATTGCGAAAGTGACAAGTGACGCTGTCATTGCAGCGGACATGAAAAAGCCCGACCTCTTCAGGTCGGGCTTTTTCGTTCAACGCTGGGCCAGTTCATGGCGAACGCACTGCTCGTAGTAGGTTTGCTTGACGGCCGCCGGCTTGAGGCGCGACGCGCTGTCATAGGTCTGCTCGGTAATGCCCATGGCGGTCATGCGCATCCACGGTTGCTGAAACTTGCGTGCCTGCAAGCGCTTGCGCGCGCCATACAGGGAAATCCCTGACAACTTCGATTGTTGCGCGCCGGCCGCGATGTCCGAGCCCCAGGCACACGCAAAACGATGGCTCTTGCTCAGTTCCCTGGCCTGGGCCTCCAACGCGAACAGAGCGAGGGAAAGCGTTGCTACGGTGATGACAATCGTCCGCATATAGCCCACCTAACCTTTTGAAAAAAGGCGAGTTTGCCGGGACTGAAAGCTTTCGGGGGCCAGCAATTTGCCGCCTATTGCTCCCGAGCGCGAACTTCAACCTTTAACCGGTCTGCGCCTTCTTCCTGGCACTGGACGTGGATCGGTACAAACCGCTCGATCACCGAGATGTTGCTGTGCAAATGCTCGGTCATCCTGGGCGTGGTAAACGATCCACCTCCGGCCAGCACCATCGGCAACAGCAGTTGATCAGCCAGATGCTCCGCTACCGCCGCACCGCTGTGCAACCAATCGGTCGCTTGATCGATCGCGGCGTCCGCCACCTTCTCCGCACGCAGTGAGGCTTGACCGAAAGCGCTGAAAACCTCGGTGACGTGTTCAAACGCATATTCCAGCAGCAGCACATTGCCCGGTCCACATGCCGGATCAAGGATGACGGTGTTCAATTCTGCTGACACCATGTTCAATCGCTGGGCCACCCTTTCGAGCTCGCGGACACCGACACTCGGCGCCAGTCCCGCCGTCAGCGCAAACGCCTGTTGCGAAAGCGGCAAACCGCGCTCACACAAGTGCAGTGCTGACAGTTTCGATGGTTGCACCCTGACGTCGATTTCACCGCCACCCGCCGGTACAAACCCGTGGCGCAGCAACGTCAGTTCAACCTCCGCGCCCATGCGTCGCAGCAGCGGCAGCCAGCTGCGGCTGAGAAAATCGGTCGGTGGTGCCAGCGGATTATGCGTGCCGCCGCTGATCCGCACGCGGCTGGCTTGCGGCGCCAGTAACAAGGCGGGCAGCAAGGTTTGCAACACCAGGGTGCAACTGCCGGCGGTGCCAATGGCAAGGCGATAATCGCCGCCACGGATCGGCCCTGGCTCGAAGCTCAATGTCTGCGAGCCCAGTTCAGCCCCCTGGACCTTCGCACCGCAGACCTGCGCCGCCGCCATCACGGCGGTCAGATGCTGGCGCAACAGGCCCGGACGACTGCGACGGGCCCGAATCCGCTCTATTCGAAACGCCTGGCCCGTCACCATCGACAGACTCAGCGCACTGCGCAACACCTGGCCACCGCCGATGGCGCCGTCCAGTTCAATCACGTCCTGTTTCATTTTTTTCCTTAGGCGTACAAACCAACGGTTTCCCGCAGGAATTGATTGAGCTGGCGCGAATCCTCCCGGGTTCGGGGCAATGTCGGCACCACACGCTCAAGTTCCTCCTCGATGAACGCATGCAGCGCCGGACGACGAGGACCGTAAGCGCTTTCGTCGGCATTGCGCTTGAGCGCAAGCAATTCATCGACTTCATCGAGCAAGGCCCGGTCATCGACGGTGCTCAGCAGATCGCTGAACGTCATCGGCGGCCGACCCCGTCCCTGATCGATCCAGCGCACCGCCAGCAGGGGCCGCAGTACATAGAAGTACTTCTTGAACCGCACGCTTTCGCCTTGCAGATAACCACGGAAGGTCTTCTTCGCCATCGACAGGTAATGATTGCGCGCGGCTGGCGGGCTGTAGAACGCCTCGGCCAGTGCCCGCAGCTGAGAAACCGCTGCAGTCTCGCTGCGATAAACCAGCGGTGAGTCGAGCCATTCGAGCAAGGTCGGGTTGGATTTGCGCAACAGCCCGAGGGTTTTGCGCAGTTCCCAGCCACTGACATCCAGCTCGTCATCCAGCGGCCGCTCGATCACATCACTTGGCGTATCGACCTGGACGAACCACTCCGGTTTCTCCACATAAACGAAGCGCACATCGTAATCACTGTCCGGCGAGGCAAAACCCCAGGCCCGGCTGCCCGATTCGCAGGCATACAGCACCGTGACATTGCGTTCGCGTTCTATGCGCGCCAGTTCTTCCAGCACCCGGGCGCGCATGGCGCTGCACAGCGGGTGACGTTCTTCGAATTTCATGTCCTTCAATCCTTGTTCCGGCGTGCCTTGCGGCACGCGTTATCCCTTGACGCACACCACCTGACGCAGGGTGTGCAGCACTTCAACCAGCTCACGCTGGGCGTGCATGACTTTGTCGATGTCCTTGTAGGCCATCGGAATTTCATCGATCACCGCAGCGTCCTTGCGGCATTCAACGTGCGCGGTGGCGCGGATCTGGTCTTCGACGGTGAAGGTGTTTTTGGCCTTGGTTCGGCTCATGGTTCGACCGGCACCGTGGCTGCAGGAGCAAAACGATTCTTCGTTGCCCAGACCGCGCACGATGAAACTCTTGGCGCCCATCGAACCGGGAATGATCCCCAACTCGCCCTTCTTCGCTGACACCGCGCCTTTGCGGGTGACCAGAATGTCCTCGCCGAAATGCCGCTCTTTCTGCACGTAGTTGTGGTGGCAGTTCACCGCTTCCAGCGCGACGTCGAATGGCTTGCGGATGATCTGCCGCGTGGCCTGAATCACCGCTTGCATCATCAGCGCACGGTTCTGCTTGGCGAAATCCTGGGCCCAGCCCACGGCTTCCACGTAGTCATCAAAATGCCGGCTGCCTTCTTCGAAGTACGCCAGGTCACGATCCGGCAGGTTGGCGATGTGCTGACGCATATCCGCCTGGGCCATCTGGATGAACAGGTTACCGATGGCGTTGCCGACACCGCGCGAGCCGCTGTGCAACATGAACCAGACCCGGTTGGCCTCATCCAGGCACACTTCGATGAAGTGGTTACCGCTGCCCAATGTTCCGAGGTGTCCGCGGTTGTTGGTGTTGGCCAGTTTCGGGTACTTGTCGGTGATCGCCTTGAACCGTGGATTCAACGCCGCCCAGGCCTGATCGGCCTGTTGCGGGACTTCGTCCCAGGCGCCTTTGTCACGGCGCGACCGGGTCGAACTGCGGCCATGAGGCACCGCTTGCTCGATGGCACTGCGCAGGCCATGCAGATTGTCCGGCAGATCGGCCGCAGTCAGCGAGGTTCGCGCGGCAATCATGCCGCAACCGATGTCCACCCCGACCGCTGCCGGGATGATCGCGCCGACCGTTGGAATCACGCTGCCGATGGTCGAGCCCTTGCCCAGATGGACGTCCGGCATGACCGCCAGGTGCTTGAAGATGAAGGGCATCTTCGCCGTGTTCATCAACTGCTCGCGCGCTTCGTTTTCCACCGGGACGCCTTCGGTCCAGAGCTTGATCGGTTTGCCGTTGGCGACTTCCAGCAGTTGGTAAGTGTGTTCTTTCATCATCTCGATTCTTCAAGTAGTCCCACCGGCAGTCGCCGGCAGATTCAAAAAAAGGTGGCACGACAAAGGTTGATGACTGTTGCGCGTTGCCGCGCACCGGGGTTAGCCGGCCTCAAATGTACAGCCATCGGCATTCGTGCCGTCACGCGCACTGACAAGGGTTTGGTGGGACGTCTTGGATGTAGTCCCACCGGCATTCAGTGCCCGTGACAAATCAATTCTTTGGGCGGCTCATTGCCTCACCCCATGCGTTCAATCGCTTCGACCCAATGCTGTGGTCCGTATCGGCCGGTGGTGAACTGGTCGATCACATCGAACACCGCATCACTGAAACCGCCGACATTCAGGATGTCTTCACGATCCGCCGCCGGTGTCGCCCAACCCGGTTGCAGGTCAATGCAAATCAGGCGTGCCTGGGGGTTGATGCGCTTTATCCGTTCCCATTGCAGCATCGTCTCGCTGGCGCCCTGGCGTCGCGCATCGATCCAGGATTCGTTGTCCGACACCATGATCAGCGTATCGACCCTGGCCTTGCTGTCCGCCAGCTTCTTCAACGGCGCCGAGCAGCAGGTTCCGCCGCCGAAAATGCCCGCAAGCTTTTCGGCATTACTGATCACACTGTCGCGCGGGTTGAGAGTGATATCCACCACCTTCCATTCGAACGGCATCACCCGCGCCGTCGGTTGTTTGCGCAACACCGCCGCCGTAATCAACGCCGCCACATCGATGCAGCGCACCGCCGTGGTCGCGCCCTGACGGTAACCGGTCAGCGGGCTGCCCATCGAGCCGGAAACATCCGGGCAAACCACCACCGCACCCGGAAGCTTCGGCACATTGGTCAACGACAGCTCCAGCGCATCCTGCAAAGCCTCGCGAATCAGCGCCGGCACGTCATCGCCGACCATCCTGTACGCCGCCAGCAACTGGTACGGATACACCCGCGCTTTAGCGACCGCTTCAGGATCCGCCAACCGCACGGCCACGTATTCGGTGCAACCCGGTACTTCAAAAGCACCGTGGCGCGCCAGCGTATTAAGGTTGATACGCAGGCCATGCCAGCCCATGTTTCGTGCCTGAGCCGCCCATTGCTCCTTGCTCAATGTTTCGTTACCGAGCAATTGAAACGGCACTTCAGGCACTTGATCACTCGCACCGCTGCGAAAGGCCAGCAAATCGCGAGTCAGTGCGGGCAACGCCTGTGCATCCACCGGCTTGCCGATCACCCAGGCAAAAAATGCTTCGCGCCAAGCCTCGGACGGTTTTGGGTGAACCATCTTCACCACATCCGCCAGCGAAGGCTGATTGCCGATCGATGCCTGCAACAGCTGTCGCTCGGTCGCGCTGTTCAGCCAGTTCTGCACCAGACGCTTGGGTTGAGAACCGAGGGAGCGGCGACCGGTGGCGCCACTGCGCAGGATCTGCACGAAGTTGCGCAGCATCTTGCCGCTGTCCACGACCTGCCCGAACACCTCCGGCACCAGCGCCGAACGCTGAGCCGTCAGCGCTGCCAGCAACAACGCCGGCATGTCTTTCATATGACCCTTTTGACGGGCGTAAAGAGCGGCATTTGCCACGAAACGGCTGTCCAGCTCCGCCACCAGCTTCAAAACCTGATCCAACTGACTTTGCGCGGATGCGTAAAAGGTCGAATTCAGGCAACCGGTGACTGCCAACTGGGCCAGTTGATGCTTGGGCGTATAGGCATAAGACGCGGCTCGGGAAGCATTCAAGGTGTCGCACGCCGGCAGGTTTTTCGATTGCGTATTGAAGAGGTTGAAGTTGGCCATCGTGGCGTCTCGCTGTGTTGTCCTGTTCGTTGCGAGAGGTATTGCAGCCGCTGTGCCAATTTTTGACGACCATCGTGAAATATTGTTATCTATTTGATTTATAACGTTTTTATTTTTTTAACGAGCGTGACCTGATTTTCATCACGACAAATAAAGCCCTAGAACACTATCATTCGATATCGTCATTTATCTTTCAGGATAATCAATGTCCAGCAAGCGCACCGTCGCCATCGGTTTCATCGGCGCCACCCTCGATCGAGTAGGCAAAGGCGCCAACCGCTGGAACCATTGGCGGCCTAGCGTGGGCCTGTGCCAGCAACCGGACGTATTGATCCATCGCCTGGAACTGATACACGGCACAGATGCACGGGACGCGAGCCTGGCCGAACGCATTCGCGAGGACATCCGTCAGGTGTCTCCGGGCACGGAAGTGCGCCTGCACCCGATGGCGTTGCGCAACCCCTGGGATTTCGAAGAGGTCTACGGCGCACTCCACGACTTCACCTCCGAGTACACCTTCGATACCGAGCGTGAGGACTATCTGGTGCACATCACCACGGGGACCCACGTCGCGCAGATCTGCTGGTTCTTGCTGACCGAGGCGCGCTACCTGCCCGCGCGCCTGATCCAGACCTCCCCCGCCCGCCGCAAGAGCGAAGAAGAACCGGCCACCGGCACCCACGCCCTGATCGACCTGGATCTGTCGCGCTACGACCGGATTGCTTCACGCTTCACCCACAGACGTCTGGAAGGCCTGGAGTTTCTCAAGTCCGGCATCGCCACCCGCAACACCGCATTCAACCGCTCGATCGAGCAGATCGAACGCGTGGCCGTGCGCTCGAAAGCGCCGATGCTGCTGATCGGCCCGACCGGCGCCGGCAAGTCCTTTCTCGCCCGACGTATCTACGAGCTCAAACGCAGTCGCCATCAAATGCAGGGGCGTTTCGTTGAAGTGAACTGCGCTACCCTGCGTGGCGATGGGGCAATGTCCGCGCTGTTCGGCCACGTCAAAGGCGCCTTTACCGGCGCGCAAAACGCCCGCGATGGTCTGCTGCGGGCCGCTGACGGCGGCATGTTGTTTCTCGACGAGATCGGCGAGCTGGGCGCGGACGAACAAGCCATGCTGCTCAAGGCCATAGAAGAGAAGCGCTTCTTCCCGCTGGGCTCGGACAAGGAGGTCGACAGCGACTTCCTGATCATCGCCGGCACCCACCGCGACCTGCGCAGTCGCGTCGCCGAAGGTCTGTTCAGGGAAGATCTCTACGCACGGATCAACCTCTGGACGTTCGACCTGCCGGGCCTGGCGGGTCGCCGCGAAGACATCGAACCCAACATCGATTTCGAGCTCGAACGCCATGCTCGCGAACACGGCCAACTGGTGCGCTTCAACCTTGAAGCCCGACGGCGCTACCTGAGTTTCGCCAGCTCAAGGGAAGCTGCGTGGCTGGGCAACTTCCGCGAGCTTTCGGCCTCGATCACGCGCATGGCGACGCTGGCCGACAGCGGGCGAATCGATGAAGCGCAGGTCGAGGAGGAAATTGATCGGCTGCGGTATGCGTGGGGCCTGGCGCAACCGGCCGGGATGACGAATGACTTGCCGGGCGATGCCGAGACGCTGGATCTGTTTGATCGATTGCAATTGAAAGCAGTGCTTGAGGTTTGTAGACAGGCAGACAGCTTGTCGGATGCTGGCAGGCGACTGTTCGGTGTGTCGCGACAGGCGAAGGCGCAGCCCAATGATGCGGACCGATTGAGGAAGTACCTCGGACGGTTCGGCATTGAATGGAGCCAGTTGCGTGAGCAGTGAAACATGACCGTGACCAATTGAGTCGATGAGATAAACTGCGCCGCACCGCGATACCGGCACCGAACGAAGGACAAAAACGGATGGACTTACTGGATTTTTTTTCAAACCTGCTATCGATTCTTGACGGCTTCCAGACGTCCGGCCAAAAGCCTCGCAGAGTCTTCACCCGCGGATTTGTCGTGACCTGCGTCTTTGTGGCGATCATCGAGCTGTTCTTGCTGAACCACATCTATAGCGGGCGTGCGTGAAGAATAGCTATGAGTTCCCGCCCGTCAGTTGACCGGCACTTTACCCCGAGTCAGAACTTCCAAACTCTATTCACCTGACGCGGAAGCCCCGACGATGAACAGAACCATTGCAGCCCTCATGCTTGGAAGTCTTTTATCTGCCACCGCACCGCTGGCGATGGCGGGAAGCAGCGTACCGCCTACCGGAATTCCAGGGGTCAATCAGGGAGGCACCGAATCCAAGGAAGACAAGGCCGATAAAAAGGGTGAAGAAGCCTCGGGGTCGAACTCCGGTGCAGAGTCCCACGAGACAGAGAAGGATGCACAAACATCCAGCGGGTCGAAGGATGGAGTTGAACAAAAGAAACCTTGAACGGTTTTGCTGCAACAGCAATTTTTCGCGGGCACAAAAAAGCCGATCCAGGTGATCGGCTTAAATGTCTGATTTTACTCAGGAATAATGGTCGGGACGGAGTGATTCGAACACTCGACCCCTAGCACCCCATGCTAGTGCGCTACCGGACTGCGCTACGCCCCGACTAGGCGTGAAACTCGCTCTTCGTCTCGAAGAACGCTCAAGAATATATCGCAAGCTTTTGAAAACTGGAAGTATTTAAAAGCAGGAAATTATTTCTTGAGAACCACCAGAACGTCTTCGAGCTCGGCGATCATCTGGCGGATCATTTGCTTGTATTGGGTGGTGTCGTCTTTGGCTTCATCGCCGGACAGACGCAGACGTGCGCCGCCGATGGTGAACCCCTGATCGTAAAGGAGCGCGCGGATCTGCCGGATCATCAGCACGTCCTGTCGCTGATAATACCGGCGGTTTCCGCGGCGTTTGACGGGGTTGAGCTGAGGAAACTCCTGCTCCCAATAGCGCAGCACGTGTGGTTTTACCGCACACAGCTCGCTGACTTCACCGATGGTGAAGTAGCGTTTGCCCGGGATGACGGGTAGTTCGTCGTTATGACTTGGTTCCAGCATAAGCCTCAACTCGGGCCTTCAACTTCTGCCCTGGACGAAAGGTGACCACACGGCGAGCCGTGATCGGGATTTCTTCCCCCGTTTTCGGGTTGCGGCCAGGCCGCTGGCGTTTGTCCCGAAGGTCGAAATTGCCGAAACCCGACAATTTGACCTGCTCGTTGTCTTCGAGAGCGTGCCTGATTTCCTCGAAAAACAGCTCCACCAATTCCTTGGCTTCCCGCTTGTTCAGGCCCAGCTCTTCATACAGACGTTCCGCCATCTCAGCTTTCGTCAAAGCCCCCATACGTCACTTCCTTAACGTGGCGTTCAACCTTTGTTCGAGCGAGGTGAGGATATTTTGCGTCGTCGAATTCACCTCATCGTCATTAAGAGTGCGCGATGGATGCTGCCAGGTCAAGCCGACTGCAAGGCTTTTTCTATCAGGATCAATGCCTTTACCCTGATACACGTCAAATAGCCTGAGGTCTGTCAGCCATTCGCCTGCATTTTCACGGATTACGTCCAGTACAGCCGAGGCTGCGACGTCTTTGTGCGCAATCAGTGCCAGGTCACGACGCACTTCAGGAAAGCGCGACAACTCATGGAATTTCGGCATTTTACCCAAAGCGACTTCAGCCAGAATCAGCTCGAAGACGAAGACCGGACGGTCGAGACCCAGGGATTTCGACAACTCAGGATGAATCGCGCCGATAAAGCCGACTTCACGCCCTTCCCGCTCGATGCGTGCGGTCTGACCAGGATGCAGTGCAGGATGTTTACCCGGTGCAAAAGTGAACTGGTCCAGCGCACCAGCAAAGCCCAGCACCGCTTCTACGTCAGCCTTGACGTCGAAGAAGTCAACGGTGTCGCGACCTTGCGCCCAGCCTTCCGGCAGACGGCTGCCGCACACCACACCGGCGATCATCGGCTCTTGTTTCAGACCTTCCAGCTGACCTACAAAGCGCAGACCGCTCTCGAACAGACGAACGCGATCCTGCTGACGGTTGAGGTTGTGCTGCAGCGCCTTGACCAGACCCGGCCACAGCGACGAACGCATGGCGGCCATGTCATTGGAGATCGGGTTCGCCAACAGCAGCGGCTCAACGCCCGGGTTGAACAGCTCGAACTGCTTCGGATCGATGAAACTGTAAGTGATTGCTTCCTGATAACCACGAGCGACCAGCAGACGACGCAGTTCCGGCAGATCGCTGCGCGCTTCGGCCTTGGCCTGTGGCGCCAGACGAGCTTGCGGGTAACGAACCGGCAGGCGGTTGTAACCGTACAGACGTGCCAGCTCTTCGATCAGATCGACTTCCAGGCTGATATCGAAGCGATGGCTCGGCACTTCTACGCGCCACTGCCCTGCTCCGTCGGCGGAAACCTTCAGACCCAAAGCGCTGAGCAGACGCTCGACTTCGGCGAAATCCATTTCCATGCCCAGCATCTGGGTAATGCGCTGCGCACGCAGAGTGATCGGCGCGATCGACGGCAGGTGCTGCTCGCTGACGGTCTCGATGATCGGGCCAGCTTCGCCACCGGTGATTTCCAGCAGCAGGCCAGTGGCGCGCTCCATGGCTTCACGGGCCAGTTGCCAGTCCACACCGCGCTCGTAGCGGTGCGAAGCATCGGTGTGCAGACCGTAGGAACGAGCCTTGCCCGCCACAGCGATCTGGTCGAAGAACGCACTCTCAAGGAATACATCGCGAGTGGTCGCGGATACACCGCTGTGCTCGCCACCCATCACGCCGGCAATCGCCAGAGCGCGACTGTGGTCGGCGATCACCAGCGTATCGCTACGCAGGCTGACTTCCTGACCGTCGAGCAGCACGAGCTTCTCACCCTCTTCCGCCATGCGCACCCGGATGCCGCCATTGATTTCGGCGAGATCGAAAGCGTGCAGCGGCTGACCCAGTTCGAGCATTACGTAGTTGGTGATGTCGACTGCGGCATCGATGCTGCGCACTTCAGCGCGACGCAGACGCTCAACCATCCACAGCGGCGTCGGCTTGGACAGATCAACGTTGCGAATGACACGACCCAGATAACGCGGGCACGCGGCAGGTGCCAGAACCTCTACCGAGCGCACTTCGTCGTGCACCGCAGGAACGGTCATCACCACCGGGCGAGTGACCGGAGCGTCGTACAGCGCGCCGACTTCACGAGCCAGACCAGCCAGAGACAGACAGTCGCCACGGTTCGGAGTCAGGTCGACTTCGATGCTGGCGTCTTCCAGGTCCAGATAAACACGGAAATCTTCGCCCACCGGCGCATCAGCCGGCAGCTCCATCAGACCGTCATTGCCTTCGCCGATCTGAAGTTCGGCTTGCGAGCACAGCATGCCGTTGGACTCGACGCCGCGCAGCTTGGCCTTCTTGATCTTGAAGTCGCCCGGCAGTTCGGCACCGATCATCGCGAACGGAATCTTCAGGCCCGGACGCACGTTTGGCGCACCGCACACGACCTGGAAAGTTTCCGCGCCATTGCTGACCTGGCAAACGCGCAATTTGTCGGCATCGGGGTGCTGCTCGGTGCTCAGCACCTCGCCCACCACCACGCCACTGAAAACACCGGCGGCCGGCGTAACGCTATCGACCTCAAGACCGGCCATCGACAGACGGGCAACCAGCGCGTCGCGATCTACCTGCGGGCTGACCCAGCCACGCAGCCATTGTTCACTGAATTTCATCCTGCTCTCCTAAGAATTCGTTACGACTAGCGAAATTGCGCGAGGAACCGCAAGTCGTTGTCGAAGAACAGACGCAAGTCGTTCACGCCGTAACGCAGCATGGCCAGACGCTCAACGCCCATGCCGAAGGCAAAGCCCGAGAACTCTTCCGGATCGATCCCGGACATGCGCAACACGTTCGGGTGAACCATTCCGCAGCCCATCACTTCCAGCCAGCCGGTCTGTTTGCAGACGCGGCAGCCTTTACCGCTGCACATCACGCATTCCATGTCGACTTCGGCGGAAGGCTCGGTGAACGGGAAGTACGAAGGACGGAAACGCACGGCCAGTTCTTTTTCGAAGAACACCCGCAGGAACTCTTCGATCGTGCCTTTGAGGTCGGCGAAGTTGATATCGCGATCGACCAGCAGGCCTTCGACCTGGTGGAACATCGGCGAGTGGGTGATATCGGAGTCGCTGCGGTACACACGACCTGGGCAGACGATGCGGATCGGCGGCTTTTTCGATTCCATGGTGCGGACCTGTACCGGCGAGGTATGGGTGCGCAGCAACATGTTGGCGTTGAAATAGAAGGTGTCATGCATCGACCGGGCCGGGTGGTGGCCTGGGATGTTGAGCGCCTCGAAGTTGTGATAGTCGTCTTCGACCTCAGGGCCTTCGGCGATGCCGTAGCCGATATGGGTGAAGAACTGTTCGATACGTTCCAGAGTCCGGGTTACCGGATGCAGACCACCGGAGGTCTGACCACGGCCCGGCAGGGTCACGTCAATGGATTCGGCAGACAGTTTGGCAGCCAGTTCGGCTTCCTCAAACAAAGCCATGCGCGCATTGAGAACGCCTGTAACACGCTCCTTGGCAACGTTGATCAGGGCGCCGACTTGCGGACGCTCTTCTGCCGGCAAATTCCCCAGGGTCTTCATCACCTGAGTCAATTCACCTTTTTTGCCAAGGTATTGAACCCGGATTTGCTCCAGGGCATTGATATCTTCAGCGCTTTGCACAGCCTCTAGTGCTTGAGAGACCAGCGCATCCAGGTTTTCCATGTACAGACTCCAGATACAAAATAGGGGAAGAGCTTGAAGGCTCTTCCCCTATTTATGACGTTTAACACCTGACCCCACAGAGGTGAGGCCGGGTGACTGTCGGGGGTACTTAAGCCAAGGTGGCTTTAGCTTTCTCGACAATCGCAGCAAACGCCGCTTTTTCGTTCACTGCCAGATCAGCCAGAACCTTACGGTCGATCTCGATGGACGCTTTTTTCAGGCCGGCGATGAATCGGCTGTAGGACAGACCGTTAACACGAGCACCAGCGTTGATACGAGCGATCCACAGAGCGCGGAACTGACGTTTTTTCTGACGACGGTCACGGTAGGCGTATTGGCCTGCCTTGATTACCGCTTGCTTGGCAACACGGAATACGCGGGAGCGTGCGCCGTAGTAGCCTTTAGCAAGTTTCAGAATTTTTTTGTGACGTTTACGGGCAATGACGCCACGCTTTACACGAGCCATGAGTTACTTCCTCTATTCTTGATCCAAAAATTAACGAAGGCGCAGCATGCGCTCGACTTTTGCCACGTCAGACGGATGCAGCAAGCTGCTACCGCGCAGTTGACGCTTACGCTTGGTCGACATTTTGGTCAGGATGTGGCTCTTGAAAGCGTGCTTGTGCTTGATACCGTTAGCAGTTTTCAGAAACCGCTTAGCAGCACCACTTTTGGTTTTCATCTTTGGCATGTTCGGATACTCCGCATTCAGTTGATAAACATAATCAGAAGGCCTGCCGTGCCCTGTTGATTACTTCTTCTTTTTCGGGGCGATGACCATGATCAGCTGGCGTCCTTCCATCTTAGGATGCTGTTCGACCGAACCGTACTCGAGCAGGTCTTGTTCAACCCGCTTGAGGAGTTCCATCCCCAGCTCCTGGTGGGCCATCTCACGGCCGCGGAATCGCAAGGATACCTTGGCCCTGTCCCCGTCACTCAGGAAACGTACCAGGTTGCGCAGTTTTACCTGGTAATCCCCTTCCTCCGTCCCTGGACGAAACTTGATTTCTTTTACCTGAATCTGCTTCTGGTTCTTCTTCGCCGCAGCAATCTGCTTCTTCTTTTCGAAGATCGATTTGCCGTAGTCCATCACCCGGCAAACCGGTGGGACTGCGTCGGCAGAGATTTCTACCAGATCAAGCTTGGCTTCTTCAGCAATACGAAGCGCTTCATCAATCGAGACGATGCCAATCTGCTCGCCATCAGCGCCAATTAACCGAACCTCGCGTGCCGAGATATTCTCGTTGATCGGGGCTTTCGGTGCAGCTCGTTTATCTTGTCTCATTTCACGCTTAATAATAATTACTCCGAATCTGGGCGACCACGCCGGGAAACCGCTTGCGCGAGAAACTCAGCGAACTGGGCGACGGGCATCGAGCCCAGGTCAGCACCTTCACGAGTACGCACAGCGACAGTCTGCATCTCGACTTCCTTATCCCCAATAACCAAGAGATATGGAACCTTGAGCAAAGTATGCTCGCGGATTTTAAAGCCGATCTTTTCATTTCTCAAGTCGGACTTGGCACGAAACCCGCTTTCGTTGAGAGTTTTTTCGACCTGAGCGACGAAATCTGCCTGTTTATCAGTGATATTCATGATCACTGCCTGGGTTGGCGCCAGCCACGCAGGGAATGCACCTTCGTAGTGCTCGATCAGAATCCCGACGAAACGCTCGAACGAACCGAGGATCGCACGGTGCAACATCACCGGGTGCTTGCGGCTATTGTCTTCGGAGACGTATTCGGCTCCCAGACGCACAGGCAGGTTGAAATCGAGCTGCAAGGTACCACACTGCCACACGCGGCCGAGGCAATCTTTCAGCGAGAATTCAATCTTCGGACCGTAGAACGCACCCTCACCCGGCTGCAGATCGTATGGCAGGCCAGCGCTATCAAGGGCTGCAGCGAGGGCTGCTTCGGCGCGATCCCACAGCTCGTCGGAACCAACGCGCTTTTCCGGACGAGTGGACAGCTTCATCTCGACATCGGTGAAGCCGAAGTCACGGTAAACATCCATGGTCAGCTTGATGAACGCAGCGGATTCAGCCTGCATCTGCTCTTCGGTGCAGAAGATGTGGGCGTCATCCTGGGTAAACGCACGCACACGCATGATGCCGTGCAGCGCACCCGATGGCTCGTTACGGTGGCAGGCACCGAATTCGGCCAAGCGCATCGGCAACTCGCGGTAGCTCTTCAGGCCCTGATTGAACACCTGCACGTGGCACGGGCAGTTCATCGGTTTGATGGCGTAGTCGCGGCTTTCCGACTCGGTAGTGAACATGTTGTCGGCGTAGTTGGCCCAGTGCCCGGACTTTTCCCACAGGCTACGATCAACGACTTGCGGCGTCTTGATTTCAAGATAGCCATTGTCGCGCTGCACCTTGCGCATGTACTGCTCGAGTACCTGGTACAACGTCCAGCCATTCGGGTGCCAGAACACCATGCCCGGCGCTTCTTCCTGTGTATGGAACAGGCCCAGGCGCTTGCCGATCTTGCGGTGATCGCGCTTTTCAGCTTCTTCGATACGCTGGATGTAAGCAGCCAGTTGCTTCTTGTCTGCCCACGCGGTGCCATAAACGCGCTGCAATTGCTCGTTCTTGGCATCACCGCGCCAGTAGGCGCCGGACAGCTTGGTAAGCTTGAAGGATTTCAGGAAGCGTGTGTTCGGCACGTGCGGACCGCGGCACATGTCGACGTATTCTTCGTGGTAGTACAGGCCCATGGCCTGCTCGTTCGGCATGTCTTCGACCAGGCGCAGCTTGTAGTCTTCGCCACGGGCCTTGAACACTTCGATCACTTCGGCACGCGGAGTGACTTTCTTGATCACGTCATATTCTGTATCGATAAGCTGCTGCATGCGCTGTTCGATGGCCGCCATGTCGTCCGGAGTAAAAGGACGCTCGAAGGCGATGTCGTAATAGAAACCTTCGTCGATGACCGGCCCGATGACCATTTTTGCAGTCGGATACAGCTGCTTGACCGCATGGCCGACCAGGTGGGCGCAAGAGTGGCGAATGATCTCCAGCCCCTCTTCATCCTTTGGCGTGATGATTTGCAGCGTTGCGTCGCTGTCGATGATGTCGCTAGCGTCAACCAGCTTGCCGTTCACCTTGCCGGCCAGGGTGGCCTTGGCCAGGCCTGCACCGATGGATGCGGCGACCTCGGCTACGGAAACCGGGTGATCGAATGAACGTTGACTGCCGTCGGGAAGAGTAATAGTTGGCATGGCGCCTCCTCTCCTAGTGGTGACCCCTACCAAAGGTCACGTGGGTTGGGATGAGCCAGTACAAGATCCGGTCCAGGCCATTCAATGACGAACGCCTGCCTTACAGCGGCAGGAGCCTTGCGGCCAACCGGAAAACCGAACCAGAGTGACTGGGATTCAAATCAGAAAATTCGTGCGCGGCCGCAACCGGGACTGAAGGTCATCCGGAGCCTGCGAACGCCCGAGCCAGGCATGCTAGCACAGATGAATGGTCACCGATGCACTCTGGTTTTTACCAAGAGGCAAATCGTCTGTTTTATGCCAGAGTGCTGAACTTGATCGGCCTTTGGGCCCTCAGATAACAAGACATTGACCCACAAGGAGCATCCTCGCATGCGTCTTAATACCCTGCTTGCTGCAGTCGCCCCCCTCGTTTTGCTGCTGCCGCTGAGCGCCCACGCCGACTGGCCAAAGGGCGAGCGTGAGAAATACATGGCTCAGTGCACCCAGGCGGCCACTCCGCAAATCGGTGCCGCTGCCGCAAAATCCCACTGCGCGTGCGGTGCCGATGCCATCAAGTCTTATCCGGCCAGCGACATTCAGTCATTGATGGACAACAAGGCCACGCCTGAGCTGCAACAAAAAGCTCTGGGGCAAATTGCCAAATGCAAGGCCAACGTCCCGGCGAAAAAATGATGAAACAGGCCTTTTCACTGCCCCCAGCCCCGCTGAAAGGCATCTGATTCAGGCCTTTTCGTACGATTTATGCAGGTTTTACAGGTTTTTTTATTGTCTTTACTTTTCGCGAAAAGCCTTTTAAACCGGGGCCTCCAGCCGAAACAGGCAGTAAAGAAAACACGACTGATTGGCAAACAGCACGTCCGGGGGGCTACCAAAGCGAACATTTCGACTATGATACCCCGGTGTGCCCAGTTGGCCTGAGCAGCACAGTACTACTGAAAATATATGTTTCTTGGAGATACACCATGTCTAATCGCCAAACCGGCACCGTTAAATGGTTCAACGATGAAAAAGGCTTCGGCTTCATCACTCCTCAAGGTGGCGGTGACGACCTGTTCGTACACTTCAAAGCTATCGAAACTGACGGTTTCAAAAGCCTGAAAGAAGGCCAAACCGTCTCCTTCGTGGCTGAGAAAGGCCAAAAGGGTATGCAAGCTGCACAAGTTCGCCCAGAGTAATTTCCCGGCGCACTAAAAAAACCCCGTCCATGTGACGGGGTTTTTTATGGGTGATACAAAAGCTCGACAGATTCAGCCGCAGTTGACGCGGGTGACCACCAGGTTCTGATCGGTATTCAGGTTGAGGCGATCAGAGCGGTACTCCAAAGTAATCATGTCATTGGGCTTGAGGAACCGGGCGTTCTGCGCACCGGCTTTTTTGCGTGCCTGCTCCAACAGCTCCGGCGAAGCTTTCTTGCCGAGAGCGAATTCCGCTGCCGACGCCTCACAACGACCAAGGCCGGCCTCAGTCGTCACTGGATCCTTTTGCGACTCACTGGAGGTTGTGCTGCAACCCGCCAACACAGCAACGGTCATCAGTGCACCCAGTGACGCGAATTTCCAAGGCATGAAGCCTCCTTATTTCAATTTTGAGCAGAGATCGTGCGACCGCCAATACGGCGTTTGGTTTCACGGTGAGAACCATCCCCCTGCCCCACGATCGGAAAAACGCCGAGTGTGCCTGAGCAACGCCTGAAATCTCACCCCGTAAAACGTCACTGAATATTAATAAGGCTCAATAGACATCAATGTAGTCGTAAGGCGGATTCGGCCAATTGTCTTTGAGCGCATTGAAAATCTGCATGACCCAGACTTCGTCGCTGGCCGCGACATTTCCCACATACCCCGAGCCTTTTGCCCAGGTCTCCAAGCGAAACAGCAGGCCATCGATGTCCTGGCCGCCAGTGACACCCGAAGAGATATAGGCAATCCCGCCCTTGGTCACGCGCAGTTGGGTATGTTCGTCATCACTGGCCGACGCCAGCATCCGGCGGACAGCATCAACGGTCAGGCCATCGGGGCTATTCAGATCGATCTGCACAGCGCAATCCTTGTTTTCTGCGGAAACGACCAAGTGTCGCATAGCCCTGCGCTCATGCCTAAGTCGCAGTGCCAAACGCTCGACAAAATGGTTAACTCAAAAATCCGATCTCGCGACCGAGCCTTGCCATGACCACCGTAAGCATTAGCGCCGACATCAAGGCCACCTGGCCACAAGGGCACAGTTCCTATAGTCCGGGCAGTCCGGAGGAATTGGCATTGATCACTATCGATTTGCTGGTGAAGTCGCTGGGAACCCAGGGCGCGCAGTCATTCATTGCCCAACTGTTCGAGAAATATCCCGATGACATCAAAGGGGCATCGGACACCGAGAGGGAGTAAAAGCCCGCAAGCTGGCACCTGCGGGCGTATCGCTTACTTCAGACGCTTGAGACGCTCGGTCAGCAGGTCGAAGAAGCCCTGGGCGTCACCGCTCTCCACCCAGAAAGCGTTCTTCGGCGCCTTCAGGCCGTCATACCAGTCGACAATGGTCTGGCCGAAGGTCGGGCCTTCACGGCTGTCGACCACCACATTCACCGAACGCCCCGTGAACAGCTCAGGCTTGAGCAGGTAAGCCACGACAGTGGCGTCATGCACCGGGCCACCCGGAATGCCGTAGTGCTCCATATCCCCTTTGATGTACTCGTTGAGGATGTCGCCAACAATCTTGCTCGCATTGTTGTTCAGCGCCGCGATCTGCTTCAGGCGCGCGTCACTGGTCAGGATCTTGTGGGTCACGTCCAGCGGCAGGTAAGTCAGTTTCACGCCGCTTTTGAGCACCACCTCCGCGGCTTGCGGGTCGGCGTACAGATTGAACTCGGCCACTGGCGTGATATTGCCGCCATTGAAGTGGGCGCCCCCCATGATCACTACTTCCTTGATTCCCTGAACAATCTCCGGCTCCTGGATCAGCGCCAGGGCCAGGTTGGTCTGCGGGCCGAGCATCGCAATAGTGATACTGTGTGGCTTGGCTTTTTTCAGGGTGTCGATCAGGTAGTTGACAGCATTGCCCTCGGCCAGGCCTTTTTTCGGTTCGTGCACGGTGACACCCGACAGGCCTTCCTTGCCATGGATGTTTTCGGCGTAGATCGGCGTGCGCATCAACGGTTTTGGCGCGCCGGCGTACACCGGAATCTCTTCCCGCCCTGCCCACTCACGGGCCAACCGCGCATTGCGCGAAGTCTTGTCCAGACGCACGTTGCCAGCGACGGTGGTCAACGCACGAATGTTCAAATCCTCCGGGGAGGCCAGGGCAAACAACAGGGCGACCACGTCATCGGCGCCAGGGTCGGTGTCGATGATCAGGTCGATCTTTTCCGCCGCCTGGGCGCCGGTCGCGGTTATCACGGACAAAAGCAGCAGACTCCGAATCAATTGATGCATTTTTTGAGCATAGCGGTGCATGGCGCATTCCTTGTGCAGATGAAATCAAAAGGGGCGAACCCTGTTTAGAACGTAACACCGGCCACCAGCACGATGTTGCAGTACGGCTGACATTCACCCGTACGAACAATCGCTCGTGCCTGTCGGCTGAGTACCTTGAATTGCTCGTGACTGAGCAAATCGCGACGCCCGAGCGAGCCTTCGTCATTCAGCTCGTCCAGCGTGGGCAGCGCAGTCGGTTGCTTGTCGAAAATCTCCTTGGCCAGTGCGTGGCTTTCCACCTGCATCTCGCTGAGCACGACTTTCAGGGTGCTGACGAAATCCGGCACGCCGTGCGTCAACGCCAGGTCGATCAACTCGACACCCGGCGGTACCGGCAGGCCGGCATCGCCGATCACGACCATGTCGCCGTGGCCGAGGGAAGCAATCAGCCGCGAAAGGGCGACATTGAGCAAAGGAGTCTTTTTCATGCGGGTTTGAATGCCTGTACGTCGGAGGTGGTAGGAATGGAGGGCTGGGCACCTGCCCGGGTGACCGACAGGGCCGCAGCGACCTGCCCGAAGCGAATGGCCTCGTCCTCGGTTTTGCCGGTCGCCAGCGCAGCCGCAAATCCGCCGACAAACGTATCCCCGGCGGCAGTGGTATCGACAGCCTTCACTTTGGGTGCAGGAAAATGCCGGTAACCCGTGCCGTTGGCGAACAATGAGCCTTGAGCCCCAAGCGTGATGATGACCTTGCCGGCGCCCAGTGACATCAGGTGCGCTGCTGCTTTTTCAGCGGTCTCCAATGAGTCCACCGGCAAACCGCTGAGGGCGGCGGCCTCGCTCTCGTTGGGAATAAGGTAATCGATTGCAGCAAACCAGTCCGTTGGCAGCGGGCGACTGGCCGGCGCCGGGTTAAGGATGACCGTCTTGCCCAGTTCACGTCCGCGCTTCAGCGCATGGCCTACCGTGGCATCGGGGATTTCCAGCTGGCAAATGATCACGTCGGCAGCCTGCAGCACGGCGTCAAACCGGTCGACAACCGCCGGAGTCATCGAACCATTGGCGCCGGCCACGATGACAATCGCGTTTTGACTGTTGTCATCGACCACGATCAGCGCCACGCCACTGGAATCCTCCACCACGCTGACCGCCTGACAATCGATCTGCTCGGCCAGCAACGCGTCGCGCAATTGCACGCCATAGTCATCGTTGCCGACACAGCCGACCATCGACACTTTCGCACCCAGCCGCGCAGCAGCCACCGCCTGATTGGCGCCCTTGCCACCGGACACGGTCGCGAAGGAATGGCCGATCAGCGTCTCACCACCCCGGGGCAAGCGCGGCGCCCGGGTGACCAGATCCATGTTCAAGCTGCCTATTACCACTACATTTGCGGACATACATCACTACTCTTCAATTCGTTTCAGCGGTATTCGGTGAACACGCCGGACAGCGGTGCAGTCGATTCGCGCAGGACAATACTCGGGGTCACGATCCGCTGATCCGTCGCCAGACCCGGGGTGGCAATTCTTCGCAACAAAACTTCCGCGGCCATCTCCCCCAGTTGCAGGATCGACTGGCCCACAGTCGTCAGCGCGGGATACACGTAACGGCTCATCTGGATATCGTCGAAACCGATCACCGACAGTTCGGCAGGCACGCGCACGTTGCGCTCCGCCGCCGCTCGCAGCACACCGATGCCGATCATGTCGTTACCGGCAAAAATCGCGCTCGGCGGATTGCGCTCAAGCAGGACGGAAGCCGCGTTGTAACCGCCAGTGCTGGTGAAGTCGCTTTCCAGCATGCGCGACGGGGACACTTCAACACCGGCCTCTTTCAACGCGCGACTAAAACCGGCCTGACGCATTTGCGCAACACTGGTACTGGCCGGACCACCGATCGTGGCGATATCGCGATGACCAAGTTCAAGCAGATGCCGCGTCGCAAGGTAGGCGCCATATTCGTGATCGATGCGCACCAGGTCGGCGTCCACGCCTTCGAGACCACGGTCGACAATCACCATCGGTGTCTTCACGCCCGCCAGTCCTTGCGCCAGACCGCTGTCGCCACCCGCAGACGCGACGATCAAGCCGTCGATGCGCTTTTCGAGCAGCACCCGCAGGTAGCTGCGCTGCTTGTCCGGGTTGTCGTCGGAGTTGCAGAGAATTACGCAGTAGCCGTTACGCTCGCAGTAATCCTCGATTCCGCGCGCCAGTTCGGCGAAGTACGGGTTGAGGCTGTTGGGCACCAGCAAACCGATGGTGGCGGTGGTTTTCGCTTTCAGCGATCGGGCCACGGCGCTCGGCACATAGTCGAGACTCTTGATCGCCGCCTCGACCTTGAGCCGCACCTCTTCGCTCACCGGTCGGGTCTTGTTTACTACGTGGGACACGGTCGTGTAGGAAATTCCTGCAAGTGCCGCCACATCCTTGATCGTTGCCATTTATCAGCCCCGTCGACTTGCGCGTTGACTGCGATAGGTGTCGAGCACCACGGCGATCACGATCACCGCACCGGTGATGATGCGCTTGGTCGGTTCGGTCGCGCCAATCTGCGCCAGGCCGGCCGCCAGCACGGAAATGATCAACACGCCGAAAAAGGTGCTGATCACAGAACCACGCCCACCCATCAGGCTGGTACCGCCGATCACCACCGCAGCGATGACTTGCAACTCAAGGCCGGAACCGGCGTTCGGGTCGGCCGCTTCCAGCCGGGAAATCTGGAACAGCGCCGCAATACCGGCGAGCAGGCCCATCAGACTGAACACCAGGATCTTGTAGGGCTTGGGATTGATCCCCGCCAGACGCACTGCTTCCTCGTTGGTGCCAATGCCGATCAGATAGCGACCGAACACGGTACGGGCCAGAACGGCCTGGGCAACGAAAATGACCAGCAAGGCAATGATGAACGAGGGTGAAATGCCAAAGGCGATCGGGTTCGACAGCCACGCAAAGGAGTCACCGATGTAGGCCGTGCGCGAACCGGTCATCTGATAGGCCAGGCCACGGGCCATCTCCAGCACACCCAGCGACACGATAAATGACGGAATTCGCCACGCCACGGTAATTGAGCCGGTAACCGTGCCGGCCAACGCTGCGACGGCCATACCCAACAAGGCAGCCGGCAATACGCTCCAGCCCCAGCCAAGAATCGCCACGCTGACAGTGGAGGCCGCAAGTGCCAGTACCGAGCCCACCGACAGGTCGATCCCGCCGATGATCAGGACGAACGTCATGCCCACCGCCAGAACCATCAGGTCAGGAATCTGGTTGGCCAGGGTGCTGAAGGTGTTGTATGACAGGAAATGGCTGCTCATGACCGAGAACAGCGCAATCATTGCCAGCAACGCACCGGCGAGCCCCAGATAAGTCCCGAGGCCGTAGAAATTGCCACTGGATTTGCCGGCGGAAGATGCAGTTTTCATGGGAGATCCCTAGGCGCTGCTTCGTTGAGCAACGCATCACGTTTCTGATAGCCGGCGAATGCGGCGGCAAGCAAGTCATCCTGGGTCCAGCTGTCGCGTTCGAACGTATCGATCAGACGCCCCGCCGACAACACACCGATGCGGTCGCAGATCAGCATCAACTCGCGCAAATCGCTGGACACCACGACCAAGGCCTTGCCCTGCCGGGTCAGTTCGCCGAGCAAGGCATAGATATCGAATTTGGCACCGACGTCGATACCACGAGTCGGCTCATCGAACAGCAACACCGAGCAGTCGCGCTCAAGCCAGCGCCCAATCACCACCTTTTGCTGATTGCCGCCGGACAGCTCGGACACCAGCTGCGTCGGGCTGGAGCTGCGGATGCGCATGGCGTCGATCTGCCGTTGCGCGAGCTTCGTTTCATCGCCATTGTTGACGAACCCGCCGCTGGAAATTTCCGGCATGTTGCCCAAGGCAATGTTGGCGCTGATCGATTGGCTCAGCAGCAGGCCTTCGCCCTTGCGATCCTCCGTGATCAAGGCGATGCCGTTGCGCACCGCATCCACAGGCGAACGAATGCTTACCGTTTTTGCCGGCGAACCGAGCGCCACCGTGCCGCTGTCCGGGACGTCGGCTCCGAAGATCAGCCGCAAAAGTTCGGTGCGCCCAGCCCCGATCAGCCCCGAAATGCCAAAAATCTCGCCGGCGCGAACCTCAAAGGAAACGTCGCGAACCTTGTCGGAGCGGGTCAGGCCTTTGACCGTCAGGGCCGGCGGGCCGATATTGCGAGCCCCCAGATCGATATGCTCGCCCATCTCGCGACCGACCATCAGGGTGACCAGTTGCTCGCTGTTGTAATTGGCCATCGGTTCGACGCAAACCAGGTTGCCGTCACGCAACACAGCAATGCGCTGAGCGACCCTGGCCAGTTCTTCGAGGCGGTGGGAGATGTAGATGATCGAGACGCCACGCGCCTGCAACCGGCTGATCTGCTCGAAAAGCATCTCAACTTCACGGGCGGTCAGCATCGCGGTCGGTTCGTCGAGGATCAGCACATGACAATCGCCGATCAGGTTTCGGGCGATCTCGACCATTTGCTGGTGACCGATGCCCAGCTCGCCGACCAGTGTGTCCGGGTCGATGGCATCGAGACCGACTTGAGCCATGGCTTCGATAGCGGCTTTGCGCAGTTGCTTGCGACTGATCCAGCCACCATTGCTCGGCAGGTTGTCGAGAAAAAGGTTCTCCGCCACCGAAAGCGTCGGCAGCAGATTGAGCTCTTGCATGACCATGCGCACACCCAGTTCTTCAGCCTGCGTGCGACTGCCGGGGCGATAATCCTTGCCCTGGAACTGCATCTGGCCGGTGGTAGGGGTGACCAGGCCACCGATGATCTTCGACAGGGTGCTTTTACCTGCACCGTTCTCACCGGTCAGTGCCAGCACTTCACCGCGCATCAACGTCAGATCGATGCCGGTCAGTACCGGTTGCGCATAGGTCTTGCCGATACCGCTGACCGAGAGGACAGCGATCGGAGCGGAAACTGACATAAAAATCTCCATGCGCTCGCCCGGACGGACGAGCGCCATTGTGTCGCCAAAGGACTTACTTGGTGACCAGCTCGACAGGCGTTTCGATCACGCCATTCGCACCGCTGTCGACTTTCTCGCCCTTGATGATTTTCAGCGCGGTCTCGATACCGAACACCGCTTGCTTCGCAGCGTACTGGTCGGCGGTCGCCAGAACGCGACCGTCCTTCAGCATGGGCTTGATGGCATTGATATTGTCGTAACCGACAACCTGCACCTGACCGGCCTTGCCGGCAGCGCGCACGGCGGAAACGGCGCCCACAGCCATGCTGTCGTTGCCGGCCAGCAGCGCCTTGACGTCCGGGTACTCGCTGAGAATCGAAGCGGCCACCTTGTTGCCCTTGTCGATTTCCCAGTCGCCGGACTGCAGGGAAACAACCTTGATCTGTGCAGCCTCCATCGCATCCTTGAAGCCAGCGGTACGCTGCTGGGCGTTGGTCGTCGTGGAGACGCCTTCAATGATGCCGACTTCGTCACCGGCCTTCAGTTGTTTGGCCAGGTACTCGCCCACCAGACGCGCGCCTTTACGGTTATCCGGGCCTACGAACGGAACGCTGATGTTCTTGCTCTTGATCACAGCCGGATCGAGCTGGTTATCGATGTTGATCACAGTGATACCGGCATCGACGGCCTTTTTGATCACCGGCACCATCGCCTTGGAATCAGACGGTGCGATAACCAGCGCGTTGACCTTCGCCAGAATCATCTGCTCGACGATGCGCGTCTGCCCCGCCGTGTCGGTTTCGTCCTTGATGCCGTTGGAGATCAGGTCGAAATCGGCGGAATGTTCTTTCTGGTAGGCCTTGGCGCCGTCTTCCATGGTCAGGAAGAATTCGTTGGCCAGAGATTTCATGACCAGGGCGACTTTGGGTTTTTCAGGGGACTCGGCGAAAGCCGAAGAGACAGGCAGTGCGGCGGATGCGGCAGCCAGCATGGCGACAGCAAGAAGACGTCCAGCGAATGGCAGCTTCATGGGTTCACTCCGATCTTATGATTATTGTGAGCAACGCTTGCGCTGGCGTAAGCTCGCTGCACCCCACGACGAAATCAATTCACCGCGAAGACCGCGCAAACGTTTGCGTAGACCGAACTATGCGAATCCTGTCGACATTTGTCAACGACTGAAAATCTGCTTTTTTTGTAGGGCGAATCATAGTCATCGCCCCTTTTCCTACGCAGTCGTGTTGATCACACCGCCACTGCCAGACCCCTTGGCCATCTCGCGAACCAGATTGCCGGCCACTTCCATGAGTGCAGCGTTGGTGTCTGCGATCTGCCCCTGAATCGACATCACCACAGTTGTCTTGGCTTCTTCGGTCGGATAACTCGCTGCCTGCGCGGCAGCCAATTGCTGTTGCTGCTCCTGCAATTGCTGTTGCAATTCCTTCATGCGTTTGAGCAGTATTTTTATCGTGATGCTTTGATTGCCACTGCTCTCGGCCGGCGCCTCTTCCTGCACGGGTCCGCCACCGGTTCTGACTTGCTTGGTATCGCCAGCGTCTTTGCCCAGCGCTTCGGCCGCTGCTTGCTCGTTGGCCTCGCTCAGGGCATTGATCGTAGCGGCTGTTTTTCCGCCGATGGTAACCGCGCCGGGATTTGGCAAACCGATAGTCAATGACATTTGAACTCCTGAAAAATTGGATCCCTATCAAGGCGCATCGGCCAGCGCGCCGTTTTCTTTAGCAGATATCTGGAAAGCAGCCAGTTCAGTCTGTGGACGAGGCTCGTAGTACTTTTCGGTGAGCCGAACGAGAAAACATCCCGCGTTCGGAAACCCGGATGAGCGAGGGAACTTCACAACCACGCATCGAATAAATCTTGATTTAAATCATAAGGTTAAACATTTTTCTCACGCACAGTACGACTGGTACAGATCCTGCTCCCTTCCTGCACCCCTGGCATTCAGATCGGCCCGGGGCGCATCTAGATGAACCTGCATCAGCACCGTCTCACTACTAGAGAGAAAAATAATGACATCTGCTTTGAAGAGTTTCGTTCCGGGCGCTTTGGCCCTCCTCCTGCTCCTGCCAACCGCCCTCCAGGCAAAAGAAGCTGAAACCCAGGCCAAACTGGCCAACGTAGTGGTACTGGCTACCGGCGGCACCATTGCCGGCGCGGGCGCCAGCGCTGCCAACAGCGCGACCTATCAGGCTGCGAAAGTGGGCATCGAGCAATTGATCGCCGGCATTCCCGAGCTGAGCACGCTGGCCAATGTGCGTGGCGAGCAGGTCATGCAAATCGCCTCGGAAAGCATCACCAACGAAAACCTCCTGCAATTGGGTCGTCGCGTTTCCGAACTGGCCGACAGCAAAGACGTCGATGGCATCGTCATCACCCACGGCACCGACACCCTGGAAGAGACCGCGTACTTCCTTAACCTGGTGGAAAAAACCGACAAGCCGATCATCGTCGTCGGCTCCATGCGCCCGGGCACCGCCATGTCGGCAGACGGCATGCTGAACCTGTACAACGCCGTGGCCGTCGCCAGCAGCAAAGAGGCTCGCGGCAAAGGCGTACTGGTGACCCTGAACGATGAAATCCAGTCGGGTCGCGATGTCAGCAAAATGATCAACATCAAGACCGAAGCCTTCAAAAGCGCCTGGGGCCCACTCGGCATGGTAGTTGAAGGCAAATCCTACTGGTTCCGTCTGCCGGCCAAGCGCCACACCATGGACTCGGAATTCGATATCAAAAACATCAAGAGCCTTCCTGATGTAGAAATCGCCTATTCCTACGGCAATGTCAGCGACACAGCCTACAAGGCTCTCGCCCAGTCCGGCGCCAAGGCGATCATCCATGCCGGTACCGGCAACGGCTCGGTTTCCTCCCGCGTGGTTCCGACCCTGCAAGCGCTGCGCAAGGACGGCGTGCAGATCATTCGCTCGTCTCACGTCAATGCCGGTGGTTTCGTTCTGCGCAACGCCGAACAGCCTGACGACAAATACGACTGGGTGGTTGCTCACGACCTGAACCCACAGAAAGCCCGCATCCTGGCCATGGTTGCCTTGACCAAGACCAACGACAGCAAAGAGCTGCAACGGATGTTCTGGGAATACTGATTTGACCTCGCCTGATCTTTTCCTGATCGGGCACTGACTTCACCCTTCGTCAACTTGACGAAGGGTGAAGCTTGCGCCTCCTCCAAAGAAAAATTACACCTGCGCGACACCAAAACCGGAAAACCGCTGTCAGAGGATTTTCTTGAATTTTAAGCAGTTGCGAAAATGCCTACAGTTAAATACTGTATGCACGTACAGCTTAATAAGGATAACCTCGTGGCCACTTCCCCTGATGCTCCTGACGCTTACGAACGCATGGGCATGCGCGTTCAAAAAATCATCAACTCCCCTACCGCACAAAAAGCCAAAGCCGCGCTGATCTTCCGCCTTCCAGACGAGCCGGCGGATGAATGGGAGCGCTTGCTGGAAGAGATCGACGAGAACGACAACGTCACCCTCGCCTACCGCGACGATGGCGGTGTACAGATTTTCTGGGTTGTGCCGAAGGAAGATTGATTCAATGATTCTGCGTTTTGCTGCTGTGCTGTTGCTGTTCATTTCCCTGGGCGCGCACGCTGGCGCACCGCGTACATTCACCGAAGCCAAGAAGGTCGCCTGGAAACTGTACGCCCCACAATCCACCGAGTTCTATTGCGGGTGCAAATACACCGGCAACAAGGTCGATCTGGCCGCCTGCGGCTATGTCCCACGCAAGAACGCCAAACGTGCATCCCGCATCGAATGGGAGCACATCGTTCCCGCGTGGCAGTTCGGCCATCAACGTCAATGCTGGCAGGAAGGCGGTCGCAAGAATTGCACCCGCTATGACCCGAGCTATCAGAAAGCCGAAGCCGACCTGCACAACCTGGTGCCGAGCATCGGCGAGGTGAATGGCGACCGCAGCAATTTCAGCTACGGTTGGTTGCCGGTCGAAAAGGGTCAGTACGGCTCATGCCTGACTCAGGTCGACTTCAAGGCGAAGAAGGTCATGCCCCGCCCTTCGATCCGCGGCATGATCGCCCGCACCTACTTTTACATGAGCAAACAATATGGTTTGCGCTTGTCGAAGCAGGATCGGCAATTGTACGAAGCTTGGGACAAGACTTATCCAGTGCAAGACTGGGAACGCCAACGCAATCAGAGCGTGGCGTGCGTGATGGGACGCGGTAACGAATTTGTCGGCCCGGTGAACCTGAAAGCCTGCGGTTGATTGCCTGATCAAAAGAAAAGGCCTTGACCGATAAACTCAAGGCCTTTTTTGTGCTCAACCGCCGGACTTGTTGAAACGCCAGTAGCCCATCAGATTGAGCGACTCGCGAGGGATGCCGCGCTCCTTGATCAGGTATTTGCGCAGACTCATGACCGCAGCGGATTCGCCGGCGATCCAGCCATAGAATCCCTCGCTGGCCGTATCGGCGATCTCCCAAAGAATTTCTTCTTCGATGTCGACATCCGCCAGTTCGACCGCTTGCCCAACCGGCGATGCATCGACAGGCAACGTCGCCTGCCGCACGGCTTCCACCATCAACGTACCTGCAACTGCCTGATCGCGAATCAGCCATTGCACCAAAAGCCCGGGCCAGTCAGGAACCGCCAACATGTCTTCACGACTGTCGACCTCAAAAAACGCCTGGGTCTGCGGCGGTTCAGCCAGTGTCGCCAGTTCTTCCAGAATCCCCATGGCGGCCGGCAAGGCGGTGGCATCGGCGACCAGCAAAAGTTGCTTGAGCGTTTGCGGAGGCTTCCATTCAAATCCCCCTGCCTCTTGTGCCGAGAATCGGCTGTCGGGGGCCAGAATCTGCATCGACTCGCCGGGCTGGGATCGCAAGGCCCAACGGGAGGCTGGACCGGTCTCGCCGTGCAGTACGAAATCGATATCCACTTCGCCTGCTTCGGCACGCAAGTGGCGGATGGTGTAGGTGCGCATCGCCGGGCGACGATCGATCAGCATCGAGCGGAAACGGGCGTACCACCCCTCGCCCTGAGAAAGCCTGGCGGGTGAGCCGTCTGCGGCAGGAAAAAACAGCTTCACTCGCTGATCCGGCGCCCAGGTCGCCATCTCGGTGACCGTGGGGCTTGCGAGCGTGATCCGCATGAGATGCGGGCTCAACTGCTGCTTGTGACGCAAAACGACGTCGAACAATTTGTAAGGATTGGCGGAGGCCATGCGGAGCTCCTTCTGGGTATCTTCAGTGACTCCTTGAAAAACGAATCACGCCGGACACCCTTTAGTCAGCTCCGCCGAATGGATCCTTATTGCGCCGCCGGGCGCTCGATCACCAGCGTTTCGATGTTCTGCTTCTTCGCCTTGACCAGCGCTGCATTCACATCTGCCTGACGCGCTTCGGCGTCAGCCTTCGAATTGAAAGGGCCGAGGAGGATCCGGGTCTTGCCGCTGGCGTCCTTGACGACACTGGCCACAAAGGCATGCTCGATCAGCCAGCCGCTGAGGTCGCTGACCGCCTGAGGGGTTTCACCGCGCACTTCGAGATCCCACTGTGGGCCCACCGCAGCAGGCGCCGCTACCACCGCCGGTTTCACTTTTTGCGCATCCACACTCTTGCCTTCGCCACATCCTGCCAATGCCAGTGCCGCGACTACCCAGACCAATTTGCGCACAACGCTTCCCTCTGATTTTTCAAAGCGGCGATCTTAACATTCGAGAATACTTTCGGAGCCCCGCAAAATGGGCACAAAAGGACGAGATTGATGCTGACAGCCCCTGTATAGTTACGCGCTGGGAATTAATGCCGCTGCTGCGCGTCAGAAAGAGGCACCCAGACTTTAAGACTTCGCACTAATCTATACGTACCACCGACCTCTGCACTGTCTGAATCAGGTGCCCTACAAAGCAATCAAGGAGAAGACCATGCTGATACTCACCCGCAAAGTCGGTGAAAGCATAAACATTGGTGATGACATCACGATCACCATTCTCGGCGTCAGCGGCCAGCAAGTTCGAATCGGCATCAACGCTCCGAAGAACGTTGCAGTGCACCGGGAAGAGATCTACCAGCGCATCCAGGCTGGCCTGACCGCCCCGGACAAGCCACAAACGCCCTGAGCCCTACCGCAGTCAGTAGCCAGTTCGTTTGCCTGCGCGCAATGACTGGCTAAAGATTCAAGCGCCGTATTGCCATTCCCCCACCTCCCTGGTGACGGCGCGTGCCACGCCCCTTCCCGCCTCACCCTTCTCGCGACCGATACTAACCGTCATTCAAAGGGTTGGCTGTCGGATATTTCCGAATAGCGAATGGGAATCTCGCCCGCCTAGCCGAATGTAACGCCACGCGCCATTCCGGTAGCCGCCACGACCATCAATATCAATAGCAGCGCTTCGGCATGACTGATCCGCGCAAACACCCTGGCACGCTCCGTGTCAGGGATAGCGCCGCGCGCCTTGGCCACGCGCCACTTGATCAGAGTGATCATCGGCACCAGTTCCAGAAGCAGAATCAGCACAAACAACGTCATCTTCAGATGGAAAAGCGGCTGATGCAGGTAGTAGTCGGCTCCCTTCTCATAACCGGCAAAGGCGCGCATGCCGCCGGTGATGAGCAGCACCAGCGCCGAGAGCCCCCAGAGATTGTCGGCAAGCAATACGCGCCCGACTTCACCCGAGCCGGACGCCAGGCGACTGAAGGCCGTCCCACGCGTCAACACCGCCCAGAAGCCCATGGCAAATGCCAATAGATGAATCGCTGCAAGAAACCAGTGAACCAGCATTGATGAACTCCTGTCCGGCAGAGGCGAAATCAGCCTGACAGTAGTAGTCGAAAAAGTGTGGACTTGCCTGTCATCCCCTCCCGGAAAAACGGAAGCGGGCGAGACGAGAGACTGGCAGAGGCGCGGGAAAGGCAAATCGCGGGCAAAAAAAATCCCAAGCAGCTGATGGAAGCTTGGGATTTAAAAATGCATAAACCGTGGTGGTGAACGCGGGGCGGATATTACTGATTTATTCGTCTTGTAACAACGTATTTTTGATAACCGAATGGTTAATAAAATCCGTAACCCCTTAAATATCCACACTATTTAAAAGGTCGCTCACGAAAGTCGGCGACGAATGGATCAAAATCCTTCGCAGTCAATACGCGCATGGCTCAAGAATTTTACAAAAATGAGTTCAGGATCCCCCGGGGCAAGGTTCTCCACCATTCCGCTATGCTGATATCCAAGATTTATCAGCAGCTGCCGCATCGGCAAGTTGGACGCATTGGTCGACGTGAAGATCTTGCCTGCAACAGCGTGATGCTCCAGACCACTCACGATTTGCCGACCCACGCCGGAACGCCTGCTCGCACTGGAGACGACCACGAGGGATATGAACCACTCACCGAAAAAGCTTCGATCCAAACAGCCGTAGCCGAGAAGAACGCCAGGATTGTCAGTCTCACAGATAACCCAGCACTCATGCGCCCCAACCGACCTCGCGATACACGCTCGACGGCAGCTATCTTTTTCAGCGACAGGATCAATCTTCAACAGGCTTTCGATGTCGCCTGGACAGGCGCGCCTGAATTGGCGACTCATGAATACCCCCCCTGCAAATGTGCCGAAGTGTAGCTGCGGTCGACCAAACGGAAATTTGCAAAGGTTCTGAAAATCGCAGACAACAAAAAAGGGCTCACCTTTCGGTGAGCCCTTCTAGACCGCCCAGCAGAGCGGATTTTGTTTGGTAGGCGCGATTGGACTCGAACCAACGACCCCCACCATGTCAAGGTGGTGCTCTAACCAACTGAGCTACGTGCCTGCTGTGAGGCGGCATTCTACGGAATTCCGAAGGGGTGTCAACACCTTTTTTCACCTAACCCTATGAATATGCAAAATATTTAATTTCGACCCGCCGCAAGAAAATTTCCTGGTGGCTGGCGGAGGTTTTTCAACTGGGGTAGGATCGCCGCACTCGTAAAATATATTAAACAGAGGCTGCAGGATGGCGAACACCCCTTACCCAGAGTCTTATTACGCTGCGTCGGCCAACGCCGTACCACCACGCCCTGCCCTGCAGGATGACGTGGAGACGGATGTCTGTGTGATCGGCGCTGGTTATACGGGACTTTCCTCGGCGCTGTTCCTGCTGGAGAACGGTTTTCGCGTGACCGTGCTGGAAGCCGCCAAGGTCGGCTTCGGCGCCTCGGGGCGCAATGGCGGGCAAATCGTCAATAGCTACAGCCGTGACATTGATGTGATCGAACGCAGCGTCGGCCCGAAACAGGCGCAACTGCTCGGGCAGATGGCCTTCGAAGGCGGCCGGATCATTCGTGAGCGTGTCAGCAAATACAACATCCAGTGCGACCTGAAGGACGGCGGCGTATTCGCCGCCCTCACCGCCAAGCAGATGGGCCACCTGGAATCGCAGAAACGCTTGTGGGAACGCTTCGGCCATACCCAACTGGAACTGCTCGATCAGCGCCGCATCCGCGAAGTGGTTGCCTGCGATCAGTACGTCGGCGGTATGCTCGACATGAGCGGCGGCCACATCCACCCGCTTAACCTGGCGCTGGGCGAAGCTGCTGCCGTGGAATCCCTTGGCGGCACCATCTACGAACAGTCACCGGCGGTGCGCATCGAACGCGGCGCCAATCCGGTCGTGCACACGCCGCAGGGCAAAGTCAGGGCCAAATTCATCATCGTTGCCGGCAACGCCTACCTCGGCAATCTGGTGCCGGAGCTGGCGGCCAAATCGATGCCATGCGGCACTCAGGTCATCACCACCGAGCCACTGGGCGATGAGCTGGCGAAATCCCTGCTGCCGCAGGACTACTGCGTCGAGGACTGCAACTACCTGCTCGACTACTACCGCCTCACCGGCGACAAGCGTCTGATCTTCGGCGGCGGTGTGGTGTATGGCGCGCGGGATCCGGCGAACATCGAAGCGATCATCCGCCCGAAAATGCTCAAGGCCTTCCCGCAGCTCAAGGATGTGAAAATCGACTATGCCTGGACCGGCAATTTCCTGCTGACCCTGTCGCGCCTGCCTCAGGTCGGACGCCTGGGCGACAACATCTATTACTCCCAGGGCTGTAGTGGCCACGGCGTGACCTACACGCACCTGGCCGGCAAGGTATTGGCCGAGGCACTGCGCGGACAAGCCGAGCGTTTCGATGCCTTTGCTGATCTGCCGCACTACCCTTTCCCCGGCGGGCAACTGCTGCGCACACCGTTTGCCGCATTGGGCGCGTGGTACTACGGACTGCGCGACAAGCTCGGTTTCTGACGCGCGAAAAAAAGGGCCGCTGAATAGCGGCCCTTTTTACATCCAGCATCAATCACAACTGATCCCGCGCAATCCCGCTGCGAATCCGCAGAATGTCTGCGAGCACCGCCAGAGCAATTTCCGCCGGCGTCTTGCTGCCCAGGTTGAGGCCGATCGGCGCATGAATTCGCGCCAGCTCGCTCTCCCCCAGACCGCCAACCCTACGCAAACGCTCGAAGCGCTTCTGTGAAGTCTGCAACGAACCCATCACGCCGATGTAAAACGCCTCGGTGCGCACAGCTTCCATCATCGCCAGATCATCGATGCGCGGATCATGGGTCAAGGCCACCACCGCGGTATCACGGTGGCAACCGCCATCGGCAATAAACATCGACGGCAATTGCCGGCGAATCTCCACGCCATTGAGCACCACGTCTTTCAGCACTTCTTCACGCGGGTCGCAGAGAATCACTTCGAAGCCGAGACCAACCGCGAACTCCGCACAGGCCTGCGCCACGCTGGAATATCCCGCCAACAGCAAACGCTGAGCGGCACCGATGCGGATCCGTACCCGGTCGATCTCACGTTCGATCCGCGCACCCTGTTCGCGATCGGCAAACAGGCTGCGCGCACCAGTAGTCAGATCGACCTCGCGAATCAACCGGCGCTGCCCCAGCAACGCCGATTCGAGTTCGCGCAGGTGCGCCTGCACATCGCAACTGGCGTCAAATTTCTCTACCAGCACATCGAGAATGCCTCCGCACGGCAGGCTGACCCGCGAACGCGGATCGTCACCTTCGCCATAACGCACGACGTTGATCGCATCGAGAAACGCACCTTCGGCGACGCGCTCGAGAAAATCGTCCTCGACGCAACCACCGGACAGCGACCCGATCCACTGCCCGCCGTCGTTCACCGCCAGCAGCGAACCTGGCGCGCGAGGTGCCGAGCCGTAGGTGGTCAGCACGGTGCAGAGCCAGATGCGTTGCCCCGCCGTCGACCACTCCAGCGCCCGTCGAACCACTTGCAGATCGAGATGCTGCATGATCAGTGCGCCTTGTGCTCAACGGACGGCGCATCAGCCTGCAGCTTCTGCACATCACCAACCGCCAGCTCGGCCGACTGACCACCCCAACCCTGACGCAGGTAGTTCAGCAGATCGGTCAGTTGTTCGGCACTGAGCTTGTCGGCAAAACCCGGCATCGACTGCATGTGCTCGAACCCGGCGAATTTCTGTTCGCCGATGCCATCCTCGATCACGCGCAACAGGTTGCGCGGGTCTTCCAGACGCAACGTGGTGTTGCCGCGCATGGCCACCGCGATGTGCGGTTTGCCCTCGCCACCGGCCGCGTGACAGCCGGCGCAGACGTTCAAGTATTCCTGACGGCCGCGCTGGGCGCTGACACTGAGTTTTTCCACCGGCACTTCGGTCAGTTCTTTCGCCGCCGGAGGCTTATCGCCCAGCAGGAAAGTCGCCATCGCCGCCAGATCCGGATCATTCAGGCCCTGGGTGCTGTTGTGGAACACCGGGAACATCTCGTTGAACATCGTGCCCTGGGCGCTCATGCCGTGCTTGAGGAACGTGCTCAGGTCCTGATGGTTCCAGCCGCGTGCCGCCAAGTCGGTTGCCAGCAGGCTCGGCGCCAGATAGCCGTTAAGGATGCCGCCGGTCAGGCGCTTATCCAACTGCATCGCGCCCGGCAGGCCGCGTGGCGTATGGCATTCGCCGCAATGGCCTAACACTTCGACCATGTACTGGCCGCGTTTCCAGGCGTCGCTTTTGCCTTCGGCAGGCTCCAGCTTCAAGGCGTTGCCGTACATCATGTTCCAGCCGATCAAGCCCGGACGCACGTTGAACGGAAAGCTAAGGCTCGTCACCGGCGCGGCACGCTCGATTGGCTCGATGGTTTTCAGATACGCGTGAATCGCATCCGAATCCGCACGCGGCATCAAGTGATACGAGGTGTACGGCATCGCCGGGTACAGGTTCGCGCCGTCACGGCGCTTGCCTTCAGTCAGCGCAGCGAAAAACTCGTCGTCGTTGTACAAACCGATGCCGTGCTCTTTGCTTGGAGTGATGTTGGTGCCGTAGATCGTGCCGAACGGCGACACGATCGGCAGCCCGCCGGCATACGGCGCACCACCCGGCGCCGTGTGGCAGGCCATGCAGTCAGCGGCGCGGGCGAGGTATTCGCCGCGCTTGACCTGATCATCCGCGTGCACCGCCAACACAGGCGCAGCCAGCCCGACCGCCAGGGTCAGGCGGGTCAGTAGTTGCTTCATGCTTAACCCTCCTTGACCAGGCCGAGATCGGTCAGCACGTTGCGGGTGGCGTTGTAATAACGCACGTACCCGGTGCAACGACAGATGTGATGGCCGAGGCTGTCCTCGATAACTTGCTCCAGTTTGCTTTTGACGATTGGCTGGCGTTGCAGCTTTTCCACCAGCACGGTCGCGGCGTTGACGAACCCCGGCGCGCAGTAGCTGCACTGGAAGGCGAATTCGTCGACGAAACGCTGCTGGATCGGGTTCAGCTCGGTGACCTGGCCTTGCTCGTCACGCTTGGCGTGGCCTTCGATGGTGCGGACTTTCTTGCCCTCGAAGTAATGCGCGCCGGTGATGCAGGTGCGCACTTCTTCGCTGGTGCCATCCGGGTTGTCGACGATCACCACGCAGGCGTGGCAGATGCCCTGGCCGCAGCCCAGGCGCGAACCGGTGAGGTTCTTGTATTCGTGCAGGTAATCGATCATCGGCAGGTCATCAGGGATGTCCACCGGGCCGACGGATTGACCGTTGAGGGTCAGTTGAAGCGGACGGTTAGCCATTGAGGGCCTCCTTGATGCGCGCAGCAGTGATTGGCAGATCGCGAACACGTTTACCGATGGCGTGGGCCACGGCGTTACCGATGGCACCGACCACCGGAATCATCACCACTTCGGCGATGCCTTTGGACGGGTCGCTTGGGGACAGCGGCGGCAGGATTTCCGACGTCTGCTTCCACACCGCCACATGGCGCGCCATCGGCAGGCGATAACGGTTGAAGTTCCAGTCACCCTCCCCCGGCCCGCCTTCGTACAGCGGCATCTCTTCCATCAAGGCGTGACCGATACCCATGGCGATCCCGCCTTCGAGCTGGCCACGAACCAGTTCTTCGACCAGCACCCGGCCGCACTCCAGCCACGAGTGATGGTTGAGCACTTCGACTTCCGCCGAACCTTTGTTGACCTTCAACTCGACCAGCGTTGCGACCGGGCTGTAGTAGGTCACGGCGGCGTTGTTCAGTTGAACCACCGGATAGGCGATGTTCTGCCGATCCAGCAGATGGAAGCCGGCGCTGGTCATCTGCGCCTTTTTCGCTTTCGGGGCGCCGTCGCCGTACTTCACCGCCAGACCATCGAGCGGCAGTCGCTCGCGCACGCCATCGATGCTGTATTCGGCCTCGGCCCAGCTCCAGCGGTTGAAACCGTGAACCGTGGCGCCAGTGACCAGACCGCGCTCGTGAGCACGCTTGGCCAGCTCTTCGAAGGTCAGCGGCTGCATGCCGTTGGCGGTGAGTTTGCCGTCGACCCAATGCGCATCTTCGCGACGCACCACGTAAGGGTTGGCCTGGCCGCCGTACGGGCCCTGACGCCAGATCTCCAGCGCCGCCGGCCACAGACCGTGGTTGAACAGCACGCGTGCCGCTTCACGGGTGGCGTGGCTGAAGTAGTAGGCGGAGTTGGTCGCGGACGAAGCCGATGCCAGCTTGCCGACCCAGCGCGGATTGCGCAGGAAGTTGTCCTGCTCGGCCTGGCTCATGATGTAAGGGTTGCCGGCGGTGACCAGCTGCATCTCATCCCACTCGGTTTCGCCGGTCTTCACGTCGTGAGCCGCACTGCCGAGGAAGTCAGCCACCACCAACGCTTGCGAGGTGGACATGCCAGTGCCGATCTCGATACCGATGTGACGCAGGGAAATGCGCCCCTCAGCGGTGAACTCGATGCTGGCCATCGGTGCTTCGGAACCGGTGCCGAAGTCTTTCTGGCAAATGGCAAAACCCACGCCATACCAGTTGTCCGGGTCTGCCGCTTCGCGCTGTTTCTTGATCGCGTCGCGGTTTTTCCAGACTTCGTGCAACGAAGCCTTGTCGAGAATCTCGTGCAGGCGCAACGCACCGGCCGGGATCGCGCCCTGGGTGTTTTTCATCCCCGAGCGCAGCGCGTTCTTGCGGCGCAGATCGATGGCATCGACACCAAGGCGATCGGCGATTTCGTCGACCATCATCTCGGTGGAAGCCATGCTCTGCAGGGTGCCGTAGCCGCGCATCGAACCTGCTTCAACGGCGCGGGAATGGTAAGCGGTGACCTGCAGGTCGTTCTGCGGCATGTAGTAGATCGACTGCGCGGCAGTGGCACCAACGGCAGCCACCGACGGGCTGTAGTTGATCCGACCGCCACCATCGACGCTCATCTCGGCGCGGAAAATTTTGAAACTGTGATCGGTCTTGTCCACTGCCAACTGGTAGCGGATGTCGAACGGGTGACGCTTGATGCCGCTCTGGAATTGCTCGTAGCGGTCGTTGGCCAGGCGAATCGGTACACCCGCGCCGTACAACGCCGCCAGGGCCGCGTAGTAGACGAAAATGTTGTGGTCCTTGGAACCGTAACCGACGGTGTAACCCGGGTGCATGTTCAGGTTCGCCAGGCCGAAACGCGACGGCCCGATCATCTTCGCGGTCTCGGTGGCGGTTTCCAGCGGGCATTGGGTGGCGACGACGAAATGCAGGGTCTTGGTCGCCGGGTCGTACCAGCCGTTGCCGTTGTCCGGCTCCATCGCAGCAGGTTCGATCGACGGAGTTTTGTAGCGCTCGTCGAACACCAGCCAGTTGTCCGGCGGAGTGTCGATCTCTTTCTTCATGCGGTCGGCGTAGAACAGGCCGCGTTCGGTCAGGTTGCCGTGCAGGTTCGGTTGGGAATTCCACACCGGACGACGGTTCTTCAGCATCGGGAACAGGATCGAGTCCTTGAGGCTGGCGAACTCGTCTTCGTCCGCCGACGTCGGGCCACCGACGCGCACATAGCGGAAACTGCCATAGGGATCGCCTTCGTAGAACGGCACTTTTGCGCCGTAACGAATCGCTTTGTCATTGAATTTGAGTTTGTTCTTGGCCTGACGGAACCGCTCGAAGTCGTTCCAGATCAGGATCGCGACCGGGTGACCGATGAACATCGGCACCTTGCCTTCCGGCAGCAGCGGATCCGGTGCGTGCTCTTCAGGGAACACGATGCCGTCCTTGTCCAGGTCGGCGGCGGTAACGATCCGATCAGGCTGCAGATCGGCGCCGAGCCACGACAGGTCATAGCCTTCGTAGATACGGTCAGCCTTGATGGTTTTCAACAACATGGCGTGGCCTTGCTGCTGGGGCCAACCCGGCATGTCCTTGGAACGGATGTCGCGAGCAAACACTTTGCTGCCGCAGACCTTGGACAATGCATCGTTACGCTGGCGTGCCTTGCCGTTGCTGCCGAGCCATTGCTCGGACGGCACAGTCACGCTGTTTTCCATCAAGGCAGCCAGCGCCTGACTGCTGAGCGGCGTGAGCGTGACACTCACACCCGCCACCAGCCCGCCCTGAAGGAACGAGCGCCGGGATATTTCACGGTTGGACATGGATCATCCTCTGGACGGTTATGGATCCGCCCTTCTGGTTATCTACTGGGAATCTCGAGTCTTGCAGAAGCCCTTTTTGACGAAGCAAAGAGCGTGATGACAGTGCAAAGCTGACCGAAAGGTTAACTTTATAGGTTTCTGAGCTCGCAGCAAACAACCAGTTACAAAAATTTGACTAAAGAATCAAAAAATCAATGCGGCATTGCATCGCAGCGACTCGGAGACGCAGGTAGATTGCCCGGCAGCATCGAACGAGCCACGGCCAGGGTTCGTCGCCGGCTACAAGGGAGGAATTTGGGAGAGGTCAAATTTCAGACACAAAAAACCCCGGTCTTTCGACCAGGGTCTTTGCTATCGATTCCGAATCAACCAGAGGTTGCTTTCGGTGTTTCAAGGCGTTCAGTGGTCCTTGAAACAGATATGGCGCAGCGGACGGGACTCGAACCCGCGACCCCCGGCGTGACAGGCCGGTATTCTAACCGACTGAACTACCGCTGCGTATCGCTTTGAGCTGACGCTCAAGTAACTCGTTTGACTGAAAGCTTCGGTGCTTTTCAATCGCGAACCAGACAGTGCCTGACTCGTTAAATATGGCGCAGCGGACGGGACTCGAACCCGCGACCCCCGGCGTGACAGGCCGGTATTCTAACCGACTGAACTACCGCTGCGCGTCGGTGCAGGCACTTTCAGCCTACGCTCTTGCTTACGCAAGTCTCTCGGGAGTGGTGGGTGATGACGGGATCGAACCGCCGACATTCTGCTTGTAAGGCAGACGCTCTCCCAGCTGAGCTAATCACCCGTTTGCATCTCCGAGGCCGCGAAATTTACGCAGGTAGCGAACCTAAGTCAATAGCAGGATTGAAGTTTTTCTAAAAAAGACGAAATTGCTTCATTCCGTATAAATCATCTTCTTGGTCATGCCGCCATCGACCACGAATTCCTGCCCGGTCACAAACCCCGCATTCTTCGACAGCAACCACGCCACCATCGCCGCGACATCCTCGACCGTCCCTACCCTGCCCGCAGGATGCTGGGCATGATCGGTGTCGGTCAGCGGCTCCGCGCGCCGGGCAGATGGATCCCGCGCATCGATCCAGCCCGGACTGACCGCATTGACGCGAATCTCCGGCCCGAGGCTGATCGCCAGCGCGTGAGTCAACGCCAGCAAGCCACCCTTGCTCGCCGCGTACGCCTCCGTATCAGGTTCCGACTGCGCCGCACGGGTCGAGGCCAGATTGACGATCGCCCCGTTGTGCGCACGCAGATACGGCGCACAGTGCTTGGCCAGCAACATCGGCCCACCGAGGTTCACCGCCAGCACCCGATTCCAGTAAGCCAGATCGAGACTTTCCAGCGTGATGTTGTGTGGATCGGCCACTGCAGCGTTACACACCAGCGCATCCAGACGACCAAACTGCCCCAGCACCTCCGCGACACCCAACGCCACCTGACTTTCGTCCGCGACGTCCATGGCGATGAACCAGGCGTTCTCGCCGAGCACCTTCGCCACTTTCGAACCCCGCGCACGATCCAGATCCGTCAACACCACCTGCCAGCCTTCGCTGATCAGCCATGCCGCGATGCCCAGACCGATCCCCCGCGCGGCACCCGTGACCAATGCAACGCGGCCATGGGTGCCGATCTTTGGCGTAGACAACTCGATCACAACGCCGCCAGACCGCGCGACAGGTCGGCTTGCAGGTCAGCGACATCTTCCAGACCGACTGCGATGCGGATCAGGCTGTCACGAATGCCGGCAGCCTCACGCTCCTGCGGCGCCAGACGGCCGTGGGACGTAGTGCTCGGGTGGGTGATGGTGGTTTTGCTGTCACCCAGGTTGGCGGTGATCGAGATCAAACGGGTCGCATCGATGAAGCGCCAGGCGCCCTCTTTGCCGCCCTTCACCTCAAAGCTCACCACCGCGCCGAAGCCTTTCTGCTGACGCTGAGCCAGCTCGTGCTGCGGATGGCTCTTGAGGCCGGCGTAATGCACCTTCTCGATACCGTCCTGCTGCTCCAGCCATTCGGCCAGTTGCTGGGCGTTGGCGCAGTGTGCCTTCATCCGCAGGTTCAGGGTTTCCAGACCTTTGAGGAAGATCCAGGCGTTGAACGGGCTCAGGGTCGGCCCGGCGGTACGCAGGAAACCGACGACTTCTTTCATCTGCTCGCTGCGACCGGCAACCACACCGCCCATGCAACGGCCCTGTCCATCGATGAACTTGGTGGCCGAGTGCACAACGATGTCTGCGCCGAGCTTTAGCGGCTGCTGCAAGGCAGGCGTGCAGAAACAGTTGTCGACTACCAGCATCGCACCCTTGGCGTGCGCGATTTCCGACAGCGCGGTGATATCCACCAGTTCAGCCAACGGATTGGACGGCGACTCGACGAACAGCAATTTGGTGTTGGACTTGATCGTTGCGTCCCAGGCCGACAGATCGGCCAGCGGCACGTAATCGACTTCCACGCCAAAACGCTTGAAATACTTCTCGAACAGACTGATGGTCGAACCGAACACGCTGCGCGACACCAGCACATGATCGCCGGCGCTGCACAGGCTCATTACCACCGCCATGATCGCGGCCATGCCGGTCGCCGTAGCCACCGCTTGCTCGGCGCTTTCCAGCGCGGCAATGCGCTCTTCGAACGCGCGAACGGTCGGGTTGGTGTAACGCGAGTAAACGTTGCCCGGCACTTCCCCGGCAAACCGTGCGGCGGCGTCAGCGGCGGTACGGAACACGTAGCTGGAAGTGAAGAACATCGGATCACCGTGCTCGCCTTCCGGCGTACGGTGCTGACCGGCACGTACGGCCAGGGTATCGAACGCTACGCCTTCGAGGTCGCTGTCCAGCCGACCGGCATCCCATTCCTGACTCATGCTGTCACTCCTTGCCCTGTTCTCGGTAAATAAAAGTCTTTTGCCAGATACAAAACCGGCCCCTAGGGGCCGGTTGAAACTCAGTTGTTGTACAGATCGATGATCGCACTGACCGCCTGGGTCTTGACCTTCGAGGCATCGTTACGTGCCTGTTCGATCTTGTTCAAGTAAGCCTCGTCGACATCGCCAGTGACGTACTTGCCGTCGAACACTGCGCAATCGAAGTTTTCGATCTTGATCTTGCCGCCACCGACCGCTTCGATCAAGTCAGGCAGATCCTGATAGATCAGCCAGTCAGCACCGATCAGATCAGCCACGTCCTGGGTCGAACGGTTGTGCGCGATCAGCTCGTGAGCGCTCGGCATGTCGATGCCGTAAACGTTCGGGAAGCGAACAGCCGGAGCCGCCGAGCAGAAGTAGACGTTTTTCGCGCCGGCTTCGCGGGCCATCTGGATGATCTGCTTGCAGGTAGTGCCACGAACGATCGAGTCGTCGACGAGCATCACGTTCTTGCCGCGGAATTCCAGCTCAATGGCGTTGAGCTTCTGACGTACCGATTTCTTGCGCGCGGCCTGGCCGGGCATGATGAAGGTACGACCGATGTAGCGGTTCTTGACGAAACCTTCGCGGAATTTCACGCCCAGATGGTTGGCCAGTTCCAGCGCGGCAGTGCGGCTGGTGTCCGGAATCGGGATGACCACGTCGATGTCGTGCTCTGGACGCTCGCGCAGGATCTTCTCCGCCAGCTTCTCACCCATGCGCAGACGGGCCTTGTAGACCGACACGCCGTCGATGATCGAATCCGGGCGCGCCAGGTAGACGTGTTCGAAGATGCACGGGGTCAGGGACGGATTGGTCGCACACTGACGAGTGTGCAGCTTGCCGTCTTCAGTGATGTAGACCGCTTCGCCTGGTGCCAGGTCGCGGATCAGGGTGAAGCCGAGCACATCCAGCGAAACACTTTCGGAGGCGATCATGTACTCGACGCCTTCGTCGGTGTGACGCTGACCGAACACGATCGGGCGGATGCCGTGCGGGTCACGGAAACCGACGATGCCGTAACCGGTCACCATCGCCACGACGGCGTAACCACCGACGCAACGGTTGTGCACGTCGGTCACGGCGGCGAACACGTCTTCTTCGGTCGGTTGCAGCTTGCCGCGCTGGGCCAGCTCGTGGGCGAACACGTTGAGCAGCACTTCCGAGTCGGAGCTGGTGTTGACGTGACGCAGATCGGATTCGTAGATCTCTTTGGCCAACTGTTCAACGTTGGTCAGGTTACCGTTGTGCGCCAGGGTGATGCCGTACGGCGAGTTGACGTAGAACGGCTGAGCCTCGGCCGAGGTCGAGCTGCCGGCAGTCGGGTAACGGACGTGGCCGATACCCATGTGGCCGACCAGGCGCTGCATGTGACGCTGTTGAAACACGTCACGCACCAGGCCATTGTCCTTGCGCAAGAACAACCGGCCATCATGGCTGGTCACGATACCGGCAGCGTCCTGGCCGCGGTGCTGGAGCACGGTTAGCGCGTCATACAGCGCCTGATTGACGTTCGACTTACCGACGATACCGACGATGCCACACATGCGACGCAACCCCTACTTAATGGATCTGAACTGAACAACACTCACTGAGGCGTTTTGGCCGACGGCAAGAGTTGCTCCTTGAACGGAATATCAGCGGGTACGCTGATTCCGCTGGCAAGCCACTGACTGCTCCACCCGAGAATCAGGTTCTTGGACCAGTCTGCGACCAATAGAAACTTTGGCACGAGCTGTGATTCTTTCCACCACCCGTCCTGCTGTACCGGCCCCAGGCTCAACAGCCCGACCGCCACGACCACCAGCAACACGCCACGCGCAGCGCCGAAGGCCATGCCGAGGAATCGATCGGTCCCGGACAACCCGGTGACGCGAACCAACTCGCCGATAAGATAATTGATCATTGCGCCCACGATCAGTGTGGCGACAAACATGATGGCACAGCCCGCGATCACGCGAGCCGACGGTGTTTCGATGTATCCGGCGAGGTACTCGGACAGTGAGCCACCGAACATCCAGGCAACAGCTCCTGCGATGATCCAGGTCACCAGCGACAATGCTTCTTTGACGAAGCCGCGGCTCAAACTGATCAAAGCGGAGATGGCGATGATTGCAACGATCGCCCAGTCAACCCAGGTAAATGGCACAGTGCAGCCTACAGACGGATAAGGCGGCGCATTTTAGCAGAGCGCATGGCTGTCGGTAAGCTGCGATTTTCAGTGCATTTCTATCGAAGTGATAGATATCAGCCGCGTTCAGGCTGGAAGCGCACCACAAACCCCTTGAGGTTCTGCTGGCGGCTCAACAGATCGCGCAGACGATCGGCTTCGGCGCGCTCGATCAACGGACCGACGAACACCCGGTTCTTGCCATCGGCAGAACGGATGTAAGCGTTGTAGCCCTGACTGCGCAGGGTTTTCTGCAGGCTTTCAGCGCTGGCGCGGCTCGACAGACTGGCCAGTTGCACCGACCAGCTCACCGACAGACCATTGGCATCGACGCGGCTCTGGGTGGTATCCGGCTTGGCAGACAATGCAGCGATCGGCTGAGCCGGGGCTGTGGTTGGCTTGACCACAGGAGCGGGAGCGGGAGCGGGAGCCGGCGCAACCGGTTTGGCTACCGGCGCCGGAGCCGGGGCTGGCGCGGCGGAAGCAATAGGTGCCGTTGGCACAGCCTGCTCGGCGACTTCGTCATCGCTTGGCACTGGCTCTTGCGGGAGAACCTGCGGCTCAGGTACGGCCACGGTTTCCATCTGGATCTGCGCCACGGCGGGCGCTTGCGGCGCAGCCGGCGCTTCGACAGTCACCTGACGCTGTTCATCCTGACGGGAAAATAGCATCGGCAGGAAAATCACCGCCAGCGCCACCAGCACCAGGGCACCGACCATGCGCTGCTTGTACGCTTTATCCAGCAAAGCCATTTGCCGCTTCCTCCGTGGAGCGCCGAGACAGCCATTCGAGGGCCTCGGCGACACAATAAAATGATCCGAACAGCAAGATCTCGTCGTCGCTGGTGGCCACTGCACACTGCCCTTCCAGCGCAGCCGCCACACTGTCATAAGACGTGACCGAGGCGCCAAGGTTCTGCAATGCCTGATTCAATTCATCCACCGGACGCGCACGTGGCGAATCCAGCGGCGCCACCGCCCAGTGCTGGACGCTGGCATTCAATTCACCGATGACGCCGTCCAGATCCTTGTCCGCCAGCAGGCCGAACACCGCCAGACGCTTGCCGACCGGCGGACGAGCCGCCAGACGCCGCGCCAGATACTCCGCCGCATGCGGGTTGTGTCCAACGTCCAGCAACAGGTTCAGACGTTTGCCGTTCCATTCGAACGAGCGACGATCGAGACGACCGACCACACGAGTCGCCCGCAACGCCGCAACAATCTGTTCGGCATCCCATGGCAAACCGAGCAGCAGATAAGCCTGCAACGCCAACGCGGCGTTTTCCATCGGCAGATCAAGCAGCGGCAAATCACGCAGTTCGACGACCTGACCGTCAGCATCGGTACCGCGCCACTGCCAGAATTGATCCGTGATACCCAGATCGAAATCACGCCCGCGCAGGAAGAACGGGCAAGCAAGCTCGCGCGCCTTGTCCAGCAGGGGTTGTGGAGGATTCAGATCGCCGCACAGTGCAGGTTTGCCCTGACGGAAAATCCCGGCCTTCTCGAAGGCCACGGATTCGCGGGTATTGCCCAGGTAATCGGCATGATCGACACCAATGCTGGTGACCAGCGCGATATCGGCATCGACCACGTTGACAGTGTCCAGACGCCCGCCCAGCCCGACTTCCAGCACCACCGCATCGAGCCCGGCCCGTTGAAACAGCCAGAACGCCGCCAGGGTGCCCATTTCGAAGTAAGTCAGGGAAGTGTCGCCACGCCCCGCTTCTACCGCCGCGAAGGCTTCGCACAACTGCGCGTCAGTGGCTTCGACGCCATTGAGCTGCACCCGCTCGTTGTAACGCAGCAGGTGCGGAGAATTGTAGACACCGACGTTCAGCCCCTGCGCCCGCAGCAAAGAAGCCACGAAAGCGCAGGTCGAACCCTTGCCGTTGGTGCCGGTGACCGTGATCACCCGTGGCGCCGGCTGGCCCAGTCCCATGCGGGACGCTACCTGTTGCGAACGCTCCAGCCCCATGTCGATGGCCGATGGATGCAACTGCTCAAGGTAGGCGAGCCACTCGCCAAGGGTGCGCTCGGTCATACGTTGGCAGGCACCGGCGGAACGACGATCGGCTCGATCGGCGCAGCAACGAATTTAGGCGTCGGTTTGCCGGTCAGTTGCGCCAGCAGGTTACCCAGACGCGGACGCAGTTCGCGACGGTCGATGATCATGTCGATCGCACCGTGCTCCAGGAGGAACTCGCTGCGCTGGAAGCCTTCCGGCAGCTTTTCGCGCACGGTCTGCTCGATCACGCGCGGGCCGGCGAAGCCGATCAGGGCTTTCGGCTCGCCGACGATCACGTCGCCCAGCATCGCCAGACTGGCGGAAACGCCACCGTAAACCGGGTCGGTCAGCACGGAGATGAACGGAATGCCTTCTTCGCGCAGGCGCGCCAGCACGGCCGAGGTCTTGGCCATCTGCATCAGAGAGATCAGGGCCTCCTGCATGCGCGCGCCACCGGAAGCGGAGAAACACACCATCGGGCAACGGTTTTCCAGCGCGTAGTTGGCGGCGCGTACGAAGCGCTCACCGACGATGGCGCCCATGGAACCGCCCATGAAGCTGAATTCGAACGCCGAAACCACGACCGGCATGCCCAGCAGGGTGCCGCTCATGGAAACCAGTGCGTCTTTCTCGCCGGTCTGCTTCTGGGCAGCGACCAGACGATCCTTGTACTTCTTGCCGTCACGGAATTTCAGACGGTCAACCGGCTCCAGGTCGGCGCCCAGTTCAGTACGGCCTTCGGCGTCCAGGAAGATGTCGATGCGCGCACGTGCGCCGATGCGCATGTGGTGGTTGCACTTGGGGCAAACGTCCAGGGTCTTTTCCAGCTCCGGACGATACAGCACAGCCTCGCAGGACGGGCATTTGTGCCACAGACCTTCAGGGACCGAGCTCTTCTTGACCTCGGAACGCATGATCGAAGGGATCAGCTTGTCTACCAACCAGTTGCTCATGCTTTCTTTCTCCAGTACCGGCGGCCCGAACGCTCTGGTTCGCGGCCCCGCGTATGCCCTTCAGCTAAATTCATGTGTGGCGATGATCGGCCGGACTGCCGGGTCAGCGGAACTGACCTGCGTACACCCCGAAAAGACCCTCAGCCTCTTTTCTACAGAGCTGTGGACGGCGGCAGTCTGCCAGCCGTCACATCAGCGTACGGCGTTGATGAATGCACGAATCTTTGCGTGATCCTTGATGCCCTTGCTCGCCTCTACCCCGCCGCTGACATCCACGGCATACGGCCGCACCCGGGCGACCGCATCGGCGACGTTCTCCGGCGTCAGGCCGCCGGCCAGAATCAACGGCTTGCTCAAACCCTGCGGAATCAGTGACCAGTCGAACGCCTCGCCGGTTCCACCGGGCACGCCTTCGACATAAGTGTCGAGCAACACGCCGCTGGCGCTCGGGTAGGCATCGCAGGCAGCGGCAATGTCATCGCCCGCCTTGACCCGCAAGGCCTTGATGTACGGCCGGTGCCAGCCTTCACACTCGGCGGCGGTCTCGTCGCCATGGAACTGCAGCAGATCCAGCGGCACGGCATCGAGGATTTCCCCGAGCTCGCAACGGCTGGCATTGACGAACAGCCCGACCGTGGTCACGAACGGCGGCAATGCGGCGATGATCGCCCGCGCCTGCTGCACGGTCACGGCCCGGGGACTTTTAGCGTAGAACACAAAACCGATGGCATCGGCCCCGGCCTCGACGGCTGCCAACGCATCTTCTATGCGGGTAATCCCGCAAATCTTGCTGCGAACGGCTGACATGTCGATAAAAACCCCAAGGCAAATCCGAGAAAGTCCCGGATGGTAACAAATGCGTTCGAGGGCGTCAGCCGTCAAGTTCCGCGAAACCCGTAAGGAAATGTGGCCCGATGAAACGCTCCGGCAACGGGAACTCGTCGTGGTACTCGACCTGCACCAGATACAGGCCGAACGGATGCGCCGTAACTCCGCCGGAACGCCGCTCGCGGCTCTCCAGCACTTCTTTCATCCACTCTACCGGCCGCTCGCCGGCACCGATGGTCATCAGCACGCCGGCGATGTTGCGCACCATGTGATGCAGAAACGCGTTGGCGCGGATGTCCAGAACGATCATTTTGCCGTGACGGGTCACGCGCAGGTGATGCATCTTCTTGATCGGCGACTTGGCCTGGCACTGGCCGGCACGGAAGGCACTGAAATCATGAGTACCGATCAGGTACTGCGCGGCCTCGGCCATGCGCTCGACGTCCAGCGGACGGTGATTCCAGGTGATTTCTTCATTGAGATGCGCCGGGCGGATCTGATCGTTGTAGATCACGTAGCGATAGCGCCGGGCAATCGCCTTGAATCGCGCATGGAAATGCGCCGGCATGACCTTCGCCCAACTGACGCTGATGTCGTGGGGCAGATTGATGTTGGCGCCCATGACCCAGGCTTTCAGCGAACGGTCGACCTGGGTGTCGAAATGCACCACCTGCCCGCAGGCATGCACACCGGCGTCGGTGCGCCCGGCACATTGCAGTGAGATCGGCGAGTCGGCGACCTTCGACAGGGCTTTTTCCAGGGTTTCCTGCACGGTGAGTACACCGGTGGACTGGCGCTGCCAGCCGCTGTAGCGCGAGCCCTTGTATTCAACGCCCAGCGCGACGCGGAAAAAGCCTTCGGGTGCCATTTCGGCGGCCGGGTTATCTATGTTTGCCAAGTCGGTACAGCCTGCTGATCTACAAAGGCGGGCATTATAAGGCGGCGGGACGGGGAAACCAGACCCAAACAAAAACGGCAGCCTCATGGGCTGCCGTTTTGTTTACCGCTGAATGCCGACTCAGGCCAGATGCGACAGCATTTCGCTCGCTTCGCTCTTCTGCTTGTCGTTCCCCTCACTGATGACCTCATTGAGGATGTCGCGCGCGCCGTCGTTGTCGCCCATGTCGATGTAGGCCTGAGCCAGATCGAGCTTGGTCGCAGCTTCGTCAGTACCGGACAGGAAGTCGAAGTCATCCTCGCCCAGATCATTGCCCAACGCTGCGTCAGCCTCGGTGAAGCTTGGCTCGTTGATGCTGCTCGACAGGCGATCCAGCTCGGCGTTGACGTCGTCCAGTTCGGCGGCGAACGCATCCGGCTCGGCTGGCGTCGCGTCCATTTCGTCAGCCAGGGACAGGTCGAAATCGGCTGGCAGCTCCAGATCATCCTGCGGCACGTCGGCCACGGCCGGGGTTTCGACCAGCGGCAGATCCTTCACGCCCTCGTCAAGATCCAGCAGGAAATCATCATCTGCCAGCTCGACCGGCGCAGGCGCAGGATCGGCACCGAGATCCATATCCAGGTCGAAATCCGACAGGTCGTCGAGGTTTTCCTTGATATCGGTCTGCTGTTGCAGCACCGACTCGAAGCTCAGATCGTCGTCAGTCGGGAACGCATCCAGCTCGACCGGCGCTTCCGGCTCGACAGTCGCCACAGGCTCTACTGGCGTGATGTTATCCAGATCGTCGAGGCTCAGGTCGAAAGCACTGTCGAGTTCGTCATCTGCCGCGGCAGGCGCTTCAGGCTCGTCGAGCAGCAGCTCCTTGACGTATTCCGCGTCCAGCTCGGCAGCCATGGCCGCAGCCGCCAGACCGCTGGCCGCGACGACCGCCATGGCCGGGAAGCGGCTTTTCAGCTCTTCGACCTTGGCGAAGTTGTCGCCATTGGCGACCAGTTGGCGCTCCTGGCCGACGAACGCATCGCGATCACCCTGACGACCGTAGACTTCCATCAGTTTCAGACGCAGATCGCTGCGCTGCGGCTCCAGGCTCACGCCCTCCTCCAGCAGCGCGGCCGCTTGATTCAGGCGACCGCCGTCGATGTGCGACTGCGCCTTGTCCAGCACGTCGTCGGAACGCTCGGCGGCCGGCGCCACCAACGGCGCGGCGATCGGCTCGGCCATCACGACTGGCGCCACTACAGCAGCAGCGGCTGGGGCTGGGGCTGGGGCTGGGGCTGGGTTCAGCTTGACGCTGGCGGCTGGCACTTCCAGACCTTCGAAGCTGCTTTCCGGCAGATCGAGATCCTGGGAGAACGATTGCTCCTCCAGCGCACGGGCCATGCGCAGGTGTTTTTCGGCTTCCTGCTGCGCCTTGCGGCGGCGGGCCAGCAGCAACAGCAGGAGCAGCAGAACCACCGCACCGCCACCGACCAGACCCAGCAGGATCGGATTGGTCAGCAGTTCGTTTAAGGTTTTCTCGTCATCGGCGGCGGGCGTGGTTTCAACCACAGGCTCGACAACCGGCTCGACTGGGGCCGGAGCAGCAGCCTCAGGCGCAGGTGTGGCCGGGGCAGCCTCTGCCGGAGTGGCCGGCGGCGTGGCCGCCAGTTCCGCGGTGATCGCCGGCACCACTGGCGCAGTGGCGGCGGTCGCGGGAGCAGCACCCGAACCTTCGGCCTGCATCTTCGCCAGTTGATTGTTTTTCAGTTCGATCAGGCGTTGCAGCTTGTCCAGCTGGCTTTGCAGATCGGCCATGCGGCTTTTCAGTTCTTCGTTGTCACGACGGGTGGTGTCGAGACTTTCCTGAGTGACCGCCAGTTTGTTGCTCAGGGCCTTGGCATCGCCGGCGGGGCCCTTACCACGCGCCTTGGCGCTTTCGGCGGACACCAGGCTCAGGTTGTCCTTGGCGTTCTGCGCAGCGCCGGTATTGGCACGGCCACGATTGGTCGCATCGAGTTGCTGCTGACCGGTGCCCGGCTTGGCCACATAACGACGGCCCTGACGCCAGGCTTCGTTCTGCGCGGCCACTTCGGCAATCGCTTTGGACTGCGGCAGTGCGGTGCTTTGCACCTGATCGGGTAGACGCAGCACCTGACCGGTTTTCAGGCGGTTGATGTTGCCGCCGATGAACGCGTCCGGGTTCAAGGCCTGGATCGCCAGCATGGTCTGCTGCACCGAACCGCCGGTGCGCGCCTTCGCGGCGATTTCCCACAGGGTGTCGCGCGGCGTGGTGGTGTGGGTCGAATGGGTGGCGCCGGTGGTCGGTGCGGTGATGGTTTGCGCTGGCGCGGGTTGAGCGGCGGCATCGGCGGTCTGCGGCGAAAACTTCGACGGATCCAGCAGCACGCTGTAGTCACGCAGCAGGCGGCCGTTCGGCCACATTACCTGCACGAGGAATTTCACCATCGGTTCCGACAGCGGTTTGCTCGAGGTAACGCGCAGCACACTTTTGCCGCTGGCGTTGAGCACCGGGGTGAACGTCAGATCATTGAGGAAGGCCTGGCGATCGACGCCGGCCTTGGCGAAATCTTCCGGCGAGGCCAGGCTCGGCACCACTTCGGCAGCGGTCAGATCCTTGACATCGAGCAGCTCGATTTCCGCTACCAGCGGCTGGTTCAGGGTCGACTTCAGGGTCAGCTCCCCGAGCCCGAGGGCATGCGCCATACCGGAGGACAGCGCCGAGGCGGCCGCTATTGCTAACACCAGTTTGCGAACTTGAACCATAGCCTCTTCCTTTGTTTGAACGTTCCTCGGCCAGCGAGAAGATGTTGATAGTCGCTGCCGTAAGGCATTGCGCGCGACGACGACAGCATGCCGCGCGCGATCATTTCTTTGATGCCCCGGAAAGTCCCGGAGGGTGACACGTTGCCAACTGCTCCGGCCAAGCATAGCGCCCGGCTAGAATCAGTCGACAAATTGTTGCCAAGTATCTTTTACAGCAGGTCTTTTATCAACAACTCGGCGACCTGCACGGCGTTGAGGGCCGCACCTTTGCGTACGTTATCTGACGTCAGCCACAGATTAAGTTCCGACGGTTCGTCGACACCGGCACGCACCCGCCCGACGTAGACCACGTCCTGCCCCACCGCGTCACCGACGGCGGTCGGATAATCACCGGCCTCGACCAGCTCGATGCCCTCGGCATCTTCCAGCGCAGCATTGACCTTTTCCAGGTCGACCGCGCTCGCTGACTGCAAGGTCACGCTAAAGCTATCGCCAAAAAACACCGGGGCTTGAACGCAAGTTGCGGAAATCTTTAATAAAGGCTTGGCCAACACCTGACGCAGCTCGCGCACCAGGCGTTTTTCCAGCAGCGTATGACCTTGCGCATCCGGTGTGCCGACCTGGGCCAGCAGGTTGAAAGCCATCTGCCGGTCGAAGAATGTCGGCTCCAGCGGACGCATGTTCAGCAGCTCGGCGGTCTGGCGCGCCAGCTCGGTCACGGCTTCGCGGCCCTGGGCGGAAACCGCTAGATTGGCGGTGACATGCACGTATTGCAGTTCGATCAGATCGAGCAGCGGCGCCAACACCACGGCCAAAGTAGTGGCCGACGGGCTTGGACTGCTGACCTGGAACGGCACTTTCAAACCGGCCAGCACATCGGCATTGGCTTCCGGCACCACTTGCGGCGCCTGATCCGCCGGCAAGGCGCCGGACAGATCGACCAGCGAGCAACCCGCCGCGTGAGCGCGGGCGGCGTAACTCAGGGTGATGGCCGGGCCAGCGGCGAAGAACGCCAGTTTGACCTTGCTGAAATCGAACTCGTCGACTTCACGCACGCGCACGTTCTTGTTGCGAAACAGCACCGAACTGCCGGCGGATTCGCTGCTGGCCAACAGGTGCAGCGTGCCGACCGGGAAGTCGCGTTCTTCGAGGATCTGCACAAGGGTTTCGCCGACAGTACCGGTGGCGCCGATCACGGCAATATCAAGGGTCTGGGTCATGTTGCTACCTCTGGCGAAACGGGGGGAGCGGCACTTTACCGGGTGAGTCGCACGCAGGCAATTCGCGCCCGCCGCGAAGAGCGGACGCGGAGCGTCCATGGCTGCATTCCCACGCAGAGCGTGGGAACGATCAACAGGTACAAAAAAACCCGCGCCTCGTGCAAGGCGCGGGTTCTTTCATTGCATCAAGCGATCAACGCTCAAGCAGGATCCGCAGCATGCGACGCAGCGGTTCGGCCGCGCCCCACAGCAGTTGGTCGCCGACGGTGAAGGCACCGACGAACTGCGAACCCATGTTCAGCTTGCGCAGACGACCGACCGGTACGTTCAGGGTGCCGGTGACTTTCGTCGGGCTCAGCTCCTGCATGCTGATTTCACGGTTGTTCGGCACCAGCTTGACCCAAGGATTGTGCTGGCTGATCAGCCCTTCGATATCGGCGATCGGCACGTCTTTGTTCAGCTTGATGGTCAGCGCCTGGCTGTGGCAACGCATGGCGCCGATGCGCACGCAGATGCCGTCGACCGGGATCGGGCTCTTGAAGCGACCGAGGATCTTGTTGGTCTCGGCCTGGGCCTTCCACTCTTCGCGGCTCTGGCCGTTCGGCAGTTCCTTGTCGATCCACGGGATCAGGCTGCCGGCCAGCGGTACGCCGAAGTTTTCGGTCGGGTAGGCGTCGCTGCGCATGGCTTCAGCCACACGGCGGTCGATGTCGAGGATCGCGCTGGCAGGATCGGCCAGTTGATCGGCGACAGCGGCGTGGGTCGCGCCCATCTGCTTGATCAGTTCACGCATGTTCTGCGCGCCGGCACCGGACGCCGCCTGATAGGTCATGGCGCTCATCCACTCGACCAGACCGGCCTCGAACAGACCACCCAGGCCCATCAGCATCAGGCTGACGGTGCAGTTGCCGCCGATGTAGTTCTTGGTGCCCGCATCGAGCTGCTGGTCGATGACCTTGCGGTTGACCGGATCGAGGATGATAACGGCGTCGTCGTTCATCCGCAGGCTCGAGGCCGCGTCGATCCAGTAACCCTGCCAGCCGGCTTCGCGCAGCTTCGGGAATACTTCGCTGGTGTAGTCGCCGCCCTGGCAGGTCAGGATCACGTCGAGGGTCTTCAGCTCTTCAATGCTGTAAGCGTCCTTGAGCGGAGCAATGTCCTTGCCCACGGACGGGCCTTGGCCACCTACATTGGAAGTGGTGAAAAACACCGGCTCGATAAGATCGAAATCCTGCTCTTCCAGCATCCGCTGCATGAGCACGGAACCGACCATGCCGCGCCAACCGATCAGACCTACACGTTTCATCGCAACTACACCTTCTTGAAAAGTGGGCCGCTGCTTTGTATTGAATTTCGCAGCGGGCCCGAGAGATTACAGATTCCGCAGCGCGGCGACTACTGCGTCACCCATTTCCTGCGTACCGACTTTAGTGCAACCGGTCGAAAAGATGTCGCCGGTGCGCAGACCCTGATCCAGCACCACGCTGACCGCTTTCTCGATGGCGTCGGCGGCTTCGTGCAGGTTGAAGCTGTAACGCAGCATCATCGAGACCGACAGGATGGTCGCCAGCGGGTTGGCAATGCCTTTGCCGGCGATGTCCGGTGCCGAGCCGTGGCAAGGCTCGTACATGCCCTTGTTGTTGGCATCCAGCGAGGCCGACGGCAGCATGCCGATGGAGCCGGTGAGCATCGACGCTTCGTCGGACAGGATGTCGCCGAACATGTTGTCGGTGACGATCACGTCGAACTGCTTCGGCGCACGCACCAGCTGCATGGCGGCGTTGTCGACGTACATGTGGCTCAGTTCAACGTCCGGGTAATCCTTGGCCACCTGCTCGACCACTTCACGCCACAGTTGGCTGGACGCCAGCACGTTGGCCTTGTCCACCGAGCACAGCTTCTTGCCACGCACGCGGGCCATGTCGAAACCGACACGGGCGATACGGCGGATTTCGCTTTCGCTGTACGGCAGGGTGTCGTAGGACTGGCGCTCGCCGTTTTCCAGGGTGCGGGTGCCGCGCGGTGCGCCGAAGTAGATGCCGCCGGTCAGCTCACGGACGATCAGGATATCCAGGCCGGCAACAATTTCCGGCTTCAAGCTCGAAGCCTCGGCCAGTTGCGGGTACAGGATCGCCGGACGCAGGTTGCCGAACAGGCCCAGTTGCGCACGGATTTTCAGCAGACCGCGCTCAGGGCGGATGTCACGCTCGATGGTGTCCCATTTCGGGCCGCCGACGGCACCCAGCAGCACGGCGTCGGCGGCACGGGCGCGATCGAGGGTTTCGTCGGCCAGCGGCACGCCGTGCTTGTCGATGGCGGCGCCACCGATCACGTCATGGCTCAGCTCGAAGCCCAGGCTGTACTTGTCGTTGGCCAGCTCCAGCACCTTGACCGCTTCGGCCATGATTTCCGGACCAATACCGTCGCCTGGGAGAATCAGAATCTGCTTGCTCATGCTTTCCTCGTGTCTTCAGTCGGTGCGCCATCGACGGGCGCGCCCGGAAAAATACTTATCGTTTCAGGATTACTTTTCAGCCCAGAGCACCAGTACGTCTGTACTGAACGAACCATCGGCCTCAATCTCAAAATATTCGCGCACTTCGTTGCCCATCGACTGCTGCAACTGGCGGATCGCGGCGCGCAGCACCTCTGGCGTGCGCATGCGCTCGACCCAGCTGTTGTACTCCAGACGCAGGCGCTGACGCGTGGTGCTGCGGGTGTGCAGACCGGCCTCGCTGACCTGGCGCAACCACTCACCGGCCGAATAATCGCGTACATGGCTGGTATCGCGCAGCACTTCGACGCTCTGCAAATAGGTGTCGAACAGCGGACTGCCCGGCGACAGCACATCGATGAACGCCGCCACGCCACCCGGCTTCAGCACCCGACGCACTTCGCGCAAGGCCACACCGAGATCGCTCCAATGGTGCGCCGAATAGCGGCTGAACACGAAGTCGAATTCGCCATCGGCAAACGGCAGACGCTCGGCGGCGCCGTTGACCGTGGACACATTGCTCAAACCGCGATCAACAGCAGCGGCGGCCACCACGTCGAGCATCTGCTGCGACAGGTCGTAGGCCACCACTTCTTTCACCAACGGGGCAACGTGAAAACTCACGTGCCCGGCGCCGCAACCCAGGTCCAGCACCCGCGCCTCGCCCTGCCCCGCCAACTCAGCCTGCAGCAGCGCAAATTCAGTGCCTTGAGCGTGAACGGCGCTGCTCAGGTAGGCGGCGGCCTGTTCACCGAATTGCTTCTGTACAACCTGACTGTGCTGGGCGGTGCTGGTCATGGGTACGTCCTTTTCTGGGTTTCAACCTTTCAGATTCACGCGTCGCGGAACAACCACGGCTGGCTAGCGCGATGTTTGGCTTCGAACGCGGCAATCGCATCGCCGTCCTGCAAGGTCAAGCCGATGTCGTCCAGGCCGTTGAGCAGGCAGTGTTTGCGGAAAGCGTCGATCTCGAAGCGGTAGACCTTGCCGTTCGGGCTGGTGACGGTCTGCTCGTGCAGATCGATCTGCAACTGATAGCCCGGCGCGGCTTCGACCTGCTTGAACAGCTCGTCGACTTCGGCATCGCTCAAGATGATCGGCAGCAAGCCGTTCTTGAAGCTGTTGTTGAAGAAGATGTCGGCATAGCTCGGCGCGATGATGCTGCGGAAACCGTATTCTTCCAGCGCCCACGGCGCGTGTTCACGGCTGGAGCCGCAGCCGAAGTTCTCGCGGGCCAGCAACACGCTGGCGCCTTGATAACGCTCGGCGTTGAGCACGAACTCCTTGTTCAGCGGACGCTTGGAGTTGTCCTGATACGGCTGACCCACATCGAGGTAACGCCACTCGTCGAACAGGTTCGGGCCGAAACCGGTGCGCTTGATCGACTTCAGAAACTGCTTCGGAATGATCTGGTCGGTGTCGACGTTGGCACGATCCAGAGGCGCGACGAGACCAGTGTGCTGGGTAAAAGCTTTCATGCTGCGCTCCTTTAGATCAATTCACGAACGTCGATGAAACGACCGTTCACCGCCGCCGCAGCGGCCATGGCCGGGCTGACGAGGTGGGTACGGCCACCGGCGCCCTGACGGCCTTCGAAGTTACGGTTGGAGGTCGAGGCGCAATGTTCGCCGGACTCCAAACGGTCCGGGTTCATCGCCAGACACATCGAGCAACCCGGCTCGCGCCATTCGAAACCGGCTTCGAGGAAGATCTTGTCCAGACCTTCGGCCTCGGCCTGGGCCTTCACCAGACCCGAGCCCGGCACGACGATGGCCTGCTTGATGGTCGACGCAACCTTGCGACCCTTGGCGATCACCGCCGCAGCGCGCAAGTCTTCGATCCGCGAGTTGGTGCAGGAGCCGATGAATACGCGGTCGAGCTGAATGTCAGTGATCGCCTGATTGGCGGTCAAACCCATGTATTTCAAGGCGCGGACGATCGAGTCGCGTTTGACCAGATCCATCTCTTTAGCCGGGTCCGGCACGTTCTGATCAACGGCCAGCACCATTTCCGGCGAAGTGCCCCAGCTGACTTGCGGCTTGATCTGCGCGGCGTCGAGTTCGACCACGGTGTCGAAATGCGCGTCGGCGTCGGACACCAGGTCTTTCCAGGACTCGACCGCCAGATCCCACTCGGCGCCTTTCGGTGCGAACGGACGACCCTTGACGTAATCCACGGTCTTCTGGTCCGCCGCCACCAGGCCCACACGGGCGCCGGCTTCGATGGACATGTTGCAGATGGTCATGCGGCCTTCGATGGACAGGTCGCGAATCGCGCTGCCGGCGAATTCGATGGCATGGCCATTACCGCCGGCGGTGCCGATCTTGCCGATCACCGCGAGGACGATGTCCTTGGCGGTCACGCCGAATGGCAACTGGCCTTCGACGCGCACCAGCATGTTCTTCATTTTCTTGGCTACCAGGCACTGGGTGGCGAGCACGTGCTCGACCTCTGAAGTGCCGATCCCGTGAGCCAGGGCGCCGAACGCGCCGTGGGTCGAGGTGTGCGAGTCGCCGCAGACCACGGTCATGCCCGGCAAGGTCGCGCCCTGCTCCGGGCTGATCACATGAACGATGCCCTGGCGCACGTCGTTCATCTTGAATTCGACGATGCCGTATTCATCGCAGTTGTCGTCGAGGGTCTGAACCTGCAAACGCGAGACCTGGTCGGCAATGGCTTCGATGCCGCCCTTGCGCTCCGGGGTGGTCGGTACGTTGTGGTCCGGGGTGGCGATGTTGGCATCGATGCGCCACGGCTTGCGTCCGGCCAGACGCAGGCCTTCAAAGGCTTGCGGCGAGGTCACTTCGTGGATGATGTGACGATCGATATAGATCAGCGCCGAGCCATCGTCGCGCTGCTTGACCAAATGCGAATCCCAGAGCTTGTCGTAGAGCGTTTTGCCGGCCATCAGACGGTTCCTCATCAGCTTGTTTCTATGCCCTGGGCTTATCAATAACCCTTTGGCTTGTGAGGCCGATCCTATGGGGTTAGATTAAATAACTCAAATTCATATTTTTTATGCTTTGGATAACCAACTGGAATACGAACATGGACCTGGCCAACCTCAATGCTTTTATCGCGATTGCCGAGACCGGAAGCTTCTCCGGTGCCGGCGAACGGCTGCACCTGACGCAACCGGCGATCAGCAAACGCATCGCCGGCCTGGAGCAGCAATTGAATGTGCGGCTGTTCGACCGGCTCGGTCGTGAAGTGGGCCTGACCGAGGCTGGTCGGGCCCTGCTGCCACGGGCTTACCAGATTCTCAACGTGCTCGACGACACGCGCCGCGCCCTGACCAACCTGACCGGCGAAGTCACCGGCCGCCTGACCCTGGCCACCAGTCACCACATCGGTCTGCACCGTCTGCCGCCATTATTGAGGGAATACACCCGCCGCTACCCACAGGTGGCGCTGGATATTCAGTTTCTCGATTCGGAAGTGGCCTACGAGGAAATTCTCCACGGCCGGGCGGAACTGGCGGTCATCACCCTCGCGCCGGAGCCGCATACGCTGGTCAAGGCCACGCCCGTCTGGGACGACCCGCTGGATTTCGTGGTGGCCCCGGAACATTCATTGATCAGCAACGGCGCCGTCACGTTGGCGGACATTGCCGGCCATCCGGCGGTTTTCCCCGGCGGCAACACCTTTACTCACCATATTGTCCAACGTCTGTTCGAGGCTCAGGGCCTGACGCCGAACATCGCCATGAGCACCAACTACCTGGAAACCATCAAGATGATGGTGTCGATCGGCCTGGCCTGGAGCGTTTTGCCGCGCACGATGCTCGATGAACAGGTGGCGCGCATACCTTTGCCGGGCATACAGCTCAGTCGCCAGCTAGGCTATATCCTGCACACTGAAAGGACGCTGTCGAATGCTGCACGGGCGTTTATGGCCCTGCTGGACGCTCAAATCGATCTGCCAGGGACTCTCGGCTAACTTGTGCTACTCCTATAGAGCTGCCGCCCCTGTGCCAAACGCCCAAATCAGCTCAAGGCCCCTTAACAATGCCGAAATCTGTTGACCGTATTCCGCCGATGCCGCGTATTCAGGCCATTGATCCACGGCGATCCGAGCAGAGCTGGGAGAGCGCGCCGCAATTGCTCGCGGCGCTCAACGGTGCCCGGCTCGGCGCCTGGTACTGGGATATCGAGCGCGGGCAGATCAGCTGGTCACGCGGCACTCAGGCCTTGTTCGGCTTTGATCCTCGGCAACCGCTGCCCGAAGACCTGGAATACCTCGACCTGCTGCCACCTGAAGACCGGGCGAAAACCATCCGCGCCTTCCACGCGGTGATTGCCGGCGCGCCACTGGAACAGGCAATGCACCATCGCATCCGCTGGCCCGACGGCAGCCTGCACTGGCTGGAGATCAACGGAAGCCTGCTCCCCGACAAACACGGTCGACCCCGAATGATCGGGGTGATCCGCGAAATCACCCACCAGCGGCAACGGGAACAGGCCCTCAGCAGTTCGGAGAAACGTTTTGCGACACTGTTTCATCTGTGCCCGAACATGGTACTGCTGACCCGCCAGGAAGACGGCCTGATCAGCGAGGCCAACCAGTATTTCGAAAGCCTGTTCGGCTGGCCGGTACAAAGCGCCATCGGGCGCACCACCCTGGAACTGGGCCTGTGGGTGCATCCCGAGCAGCGGGCGGAACTGGTCAAGAAGACCAAGGCCAAGGGCGAACTGGTCAGCATGGAGGTGCAGTTCCGCGCCAGCAATGGCCAGATTCACGACGGCATCCTCAGTGCGCAAAAGGTCGAACTCGAAGGCCAGCCTTACCTGCTCAGCACTTTTCTCGACACTACCGAACGAAAAGCCGCCGAACATGCCCTGAAAGACAGCCAGGAACGCCTCGACCTGGCGCTGGATTCGGCGCAACTCGGCACCTGGGACTGGCACATTCCCAGCGGCATGCTCTACGGTTCGGCCCGCGCTGCGCAATTGCACGGTCTGGAGCCAAAACCGTTCCATGAATCGTTCGAAGAGTTCTTCGAAGGCGTCCCCGGCGAAGAGCGCGACAGCATGCGCGATGCCTATCGCAGCCTGCGCGAGGGCCCGGCCGGCAATTATCAACTGACTTACCGCGTGCAACTGCCGGACGGCAGCTCGCGCTATCTGGAAAGCCGCGCCCGCCTCTATCGGGACGACAACGGCGTACCGCTGCGGATGGCCGGCACCCTGCTGGACATCACCGATCAGGTCGAGCGCGAACAACGGTTGGTGGCTTCGGAAGAGAAATTCGCCACGCTGTTCCAGGTCAGCCCCGACCCGATCTGCGTCACGCGCCAGGAAACCGGGGAATTCATCGAGATCAACTCCAGCTTTTCCCAGACCTTCGGCTGGAGCGCCAGCGATGTGATCGGCCACACCGCCGAGGAAATCGGCTTGTGGGACGCCTCGGCGAAAAGCCTGCAACGCATCGAACGGGTGATCCGCGAACAGGGCCTGAGCAATGTCGCGATCATCGTCCAGCACAAGGACGGCCAGTCGCTGACCTGCGTGATTTCCAGCCGCCAGATCAGCGTCGGTAACCAGCCGTGCATCGTCACCACGTTGCGCGACATCACCCAGCAACAGCGCTCGGAAGCGGCGCTCAAGGCCAGCGAAGAGAAGTTCGCCAAGGCGTTTCACTCCAGCCCCGACGCGATCACCATCACCGAGCGCGACACCGGGCGCTATCTGGAGGTCAACGACGGTTTCTGCCGCCTCACCGGCTACCGCGCCGACGAAGTGGTGGGCAAAACCGTGTATCAGGTCGGCATCTGGGCCGAGGAAAAACAGCGTTCGGCACTGCTCGCCGAGCTACAGATCAAGGGCCGCGTACATCATCAGGAAATGCTCGGGCGCAACAAGCGCGGCGAGATCCTGACAGTGGAAGTCTCGGTCGAACCGATCACTCTCAACGAAACCGCGTGCCTGTTGCTCACGGCCCGGGACGTCAGCCTGCTGAAGAACGCCGAGGCGCAGATCCGCCATCTGGCCTATCACGATCCGCTGACCAACCTGCCTAACCGCGCACTGCTGATGGATCGCCTGAGCCAGCAGATCGCCCTGCTCAAGCGCCACAACCTGCGCGGGGCGCTGCTGTTTCTCGACCTGGATCACTTCAAGCACATCAACGACTCGCTGGGGCACCCGGTCGGCGACACGGTGCTGAAAATCATCACCGCACGGCTTGAAGCCAGCGTGCGCATGGAAGACACCGTGGCGCGGCTCGGTGGCGATGAATTCGTGGTGCTGCTCAGTGGCCTGGAGGGCACGCGCAACGAAGTCAGCGCTCAGGTGCGCGAGTTGGCCGACACCATTCGCGAGTTGCTGTCGGAGCCGATGTTCCTCGACGGCCAGCGCCTGCAAGTGACGCCGAGCATCGGCGTGGCGCTGATTCCGGATCACGGCTCGACCCCGACCGACCTGCTAAAGCGCGCCGACATTGCGCTGTACCGTGCCAAGGATTCGGGGCGCAACACCACGCAGATGTATCACAACACCATGCAGAAAGCGGCCAGCGAACGGCTGCGCATGGAGACCGACCTGCGTCTGGCGCTGGCCCGGGGCGAATTCGACGTGCATTACCAACCGCAAATCGACGCCCAGGACAACCGCATCATCGGCGCCGAAGCCCTGGTACGCTGGAATCACCCGGAACTCGGCGCGCAATCGCCTACCGAATTCATCAAGGTGCTGGAGGACAGCGGACTGATTCTGGAAGTCGGCACCTGGATCCTCGACGAGGCGTGCGAAGCCTTCAAACAATTGATCGCCGAAAAGCTGATCGACCCTCTGGCCTTCAGCCTGTGCGTGAACATCAGCCCCCGGCAGTTCCGCCAGAACGACTTCGTTGAGCGCATCGAACACAGCATGAGCAGCCACGGTCTGCCCTGCTCGCTGCTGAAACTGGAAATCACCGAAGGCATCGTCATTCAGAATCTGGAAGACACCATCAGCAAAATGCGTCGACTGAAAAAACTCGGCGTGAGTTTTGCCATGGACGATTTCGGCACCGGTTATTCATCGCTGACCTATCTGAAACGATTGCCGGTGGACACGCTGAAGATCGATCAGTCGTTCATCCGCGACGCCACCACCGACCCCAACGACGCCGAAATCATCCGCGCCATCGTCGCCATGGCCCGCAGCCTGGAGCTGGAAGTGATCGCCGAAGGCGTGGAAACCCCGGAACAGCTGGCCTTCCTTCAGGGGTTGGGCTGCCATTTGTATCAGGGTTATCTGCACAGTCGGCCGTTGCCGCTGGAGGGATTGAAGGGATTGCTGGAATGACCCGACACCTGCGATTGCTTGTCGCAAGTATTGACCCAGGCCGGTAATTGCCAGGGTTGGCGGCAACCTGTAGGGTCGCGTTTTTTCGCGCTGTTTCGAGATCGATCATGCAGGATGCATCCCTCCCCCGCCCGGCCATGCTGGGCATTGACCTTGGCACCACCAACAGTTTGATCGCCGTCTGGCAGGACGGTCAGGCCCGATTGATCCCCAACGCCCTCGGCGAGGTGCTGACCCCGTCGGTGGTCAGCCTCGATGCAGACGGGACCATTCTGGTCGGCAAGGCTGCACGCGCACGCCTGACAACCCACCCGGAACGTACAGCCGCCGCGTTCAAGCGCTTCATGGGCAGCGACAGGCAGATCGACCTCGGCACACAAACCTTCAGCCCGGAAGAGTTATCGGCATTGGTACTTGGCTCACTCAAGCAGGACGCCGAGGCTTTTCTCGGCCACCCGGTGGCTGAAGCGGTGATTTCCGTGCCGGCGTATTTCAGTGACGAACAACGCAAACGCACCCTGTTTGCCGCCGAACTGGCAGGCCTGAAGGTTTCCCGACTGATCAACGAGCCAACCGCCGCTGCAATGGCGTACGGGCTGCACGAACAAAAATTCGAACGCACGCTGATCTTCGATCTGGGCGGCGGGACGTTCGATGTCACGGTCCTGGAATATGCGTTGCCGCTGATTGAAGTGCATGCGTCCACCGGCGACAACTTTCTGGGGGGCGAAGACTTTACCGATGCACTATTGAATGCCTGTCTGAAAAACTGGCAATTGACCCCGTCGATGATAGATCCGCAAGGCATGGCCAGCCTGGGCGATGCCCTGGAACAACTCAAATGCAAACTCGGCGAAGGCCCTCAATCTTTGAGCTGGCGCCATGCCGACAAACTGTACGAGTGGTCGCTGGACGAACCCGCTGCCGTGAAGATCTGGGAACCATTGCTGGCGCGGCTGCGCGCGCCGATCGAACAGGCCCTGCGCGATGCGCGCCTGAAACCACGGGATCTTGACAGTCTGGTGCTGGTGGGTGGGGCAACGCGGATGCCTGCGGTACAACAGATGGTCGCGACCCTGTTCGGACGCCTGCCCTACCGGCATCTTGATCCCGACACCCTCGTTGCACTGGGTGCGGCCACGCAAGCGGCCTGCAAGGCGCGCGATGGCGCGATCGAAGAGCTGATCCTGACCGATGTCTGCCCTTACACGCTGGGCATCGCAACCATGCGTGGCAAAGGCATCGACGGCGCCTTTTCGCCGATCATCGAACGCAACACCATCATTCCGACGTCACGGGTCGAGCGCTACCACACAACCCACCCCCGACAGGAGCTGCTGCGCATTGCCGTTTATCAGGGTGAGCGCCCGTGGGTACGTGACAACATCCTCATTGACGCTTTCGATGTCACCTTGACGCCCACCGATAACATTCAGGAGCTGGACGTACGCTTCAGTTACGACATCAACGGCTTGCTCGAAGTCGATGTCACGATGCTCGAGACCGGCGAACGCCACAGCCACAGCATCGATCGCAGTCCCACCGGGCTGGATGAACAAGCGCGCAGAGACAGCCATAACCGACTGTCGACGCTGAAGGTCCATCCACGCGATGCATTACCCAACCGCACACTGCTGGCCCGTCTGGAGCGGGCATGGATGCAAAGTCTGGGCACGCAGCGCGAACACATTGCCGAGTGGCTGCACAACTTCACCACGGTACTCGCCGGACAGCAGCCGGCAGAGATCGCCAGCCACCGCTCAGAGCTCAACAAGGCTCTGGACCAGCTGCGCCTCTAGCCGTTGAGTCGCCGCAGAGCAGCCTGCAGACCACCGGACAGCATCTCGCCAGCGCCGCTGTCCGGTGGCACGCCATATCGGTTGGGCAACTTGTCACCGGGAAAGCCGAACAGCAGCAGCGGCAGGAACGGCAAGATCGGCGACAAGGCCATGAATATCAGCAACGTGGGCAAACCTCGACCCATGTCGTGCAAACGACGCAGAGTGGCGCCGAATAACAACAGAACACTGAGTAACAGAATCAGAATGCCAAAGAACGTGGCACCGCTGATCAGAGCTGCCACCGGCGCAATCACTACACACCCCAGAACCTGAGCGATAAAAGCCTTGCGCCCCAGCCGCGACCCCAGGCGCCAGATCGCCCCAGCAGGCACCGGCTGAATATCACTTTTGGCCAGCATCAAACGCTCCGACCAGGACAGCAAGGCACACAGCGCCAGGCGCAAGCCGATACTGTTCTTCACGTCATCCTTGCCCTGCTGCAATTGGCGCAGCACTCGCGTTTTCGGCACTCCGGCAGCGCCATAGCGAACCATGGCCTTGAGCGCATCGAGAGACTCGTACGCCAACAATTTGTCGACCCCGAAATCCGTCAACACCTTGCGCGGCGGCCACACTGGCTCGCCTTTGATCAAGCCGTCACGAAACCCTTCGAACCAGTCGTCTTCGCAACTGACCGCCGCGATGGATTGCAGCAAGGCACGATGCTGCTCGGCGCTCAGGCTCGGGTCGTGATAGAGCACGCCCCAGAACATCAACAGCCCCAACAGATCGTCGCCACATGCAGCGCGATCGCTTTCGATGCAGGTGTAAAGCAGGGTGTTGGCAGGCAATCGGGCGCTGTCGAGTGCCTGCTGAACGCTGAACAATTGCTGCACCAACAAGCCGTGCACCGGATCATTGCCTTGCAGCCAGCCCAGTAAACCGTCGCAATTGCCTTGCTCGCGTTGCAAACGGCGCAACAGTGGCTGCAATCGGCTCAAGGGATGAGCCGGACTGAACGGCAGACGCTCCAGGCACTGCCCATCGATCAATTGCAGACAACGTTCCGGCTGATCCAGCAACGCCAGCAAAAACATGGTTTGAGCGTGCCACTCCCACACTGCCTCCCCCAGCCCGACCGACGGCAACCCGATCCCGCGACGGCTCAACTGAAAAAGCAGATCGAGTTCGGACAGGTCACAGTCGTCTTTGACGGCACCCAACCTGAACGCTTCGGCGATGCGCTCCAGGGCGGTGTCACTGTAGGGCCGCAAGCGACGCAGCCACAGGCGACAGACCTTGTGCAGCTCGCCTGTTGTCAGTTCCTGCGGCAATTGCTCCGATGTTGAATCCGCTTCGCGGAAGGCGCTCATCACCTGCGCAATCGGCGCATTCTCCAACCAGCGCAGATGTTGTCCGGCCTGAACTTTGAACCCGCTCAACACCAGGCATTCAAGCGCATCGACCGGGAGCGGCTGATCCAGAATCCGCTGCAGCAAGACCGCATCACCGCGATGCAGCGCCCAGGCATGCCGGTACAGTTGCAGCAGCCTGCTGTCGGCATTCTCACCCAGCAGTTGGGCAAGCAACGGGAGCTCATCGCCTGTCATGCGCCAATCGACAAAACTTTGCGCCAGGCTATCGAGCTTCAACCGTCCAACACCCAACCAACGGTTCAGCGTCTCGGGGCGTTGTGACGGACTGCCGTATACCTGGGCGTCATCCCCAAGATCCGCAGGCCACTCGGAGAAATCGCCCAGACAATCGAACGCCTGAATCAGCAGAGGCAGAAAAGTCGGTTGCCGCTTGGCGCATAATTCCAGCAGACGACTTTCGGCCATCGGATGGCGGAACTCGTTCCACAGTCGGATCCAGCACGGCAATGCCTGATCGTCCCGCCCCAGCAGACTGCTCTGACACGCCAACAGGTAAAGCCAGTCCACGTCATCAGGTGCTTCCAGCTGCTTTTCGACGCAGCACTGCAAAAATGTCGATGCACCGATGCCCGCCTGAGTGAACTGCACCAGCAAACGCTTGATGAACGCAGCATCATCCGGCAACGGTAGACAGGTGTGCTGACCGGCGAAGTCGGCAAACTCATGGAGTGGACGCTTGGCGAAAATGAAGTCGAGGCTGCGTGCGTACCAGAGTGTTTCGGTCTGCGCAGCCTCTGACCAAGCGCTCATCAGATCGGTATCGAACGGGTCAGGCGTTTCGATTCGCTGCAAAAAGGCTTCCACCCGATGCGCGTCGTTGAACTCCAGATCCAGTAACTGCTGATGCCACGCCATACGCTTGGCCAACAGATTCGCGCAGCGGTAAGACAGCGGGCCGGCATCGGCCATCCGGTGGTAGAGCCCCCAACTGAGTTCATCGAGCTGTTCCAGCGACAGCTCATCCAGCGCCCGGACAAATGCCTGCCACGCCTCGAAGTTGAAACGCCGCGCGGGATCGTCAAGCAACTCACAGAAATCCGCGAACGCCTGCGGGATCTCGACAACCTCCTGCCCTGACTCTTCAGTTTTTTCCTCGGGCGCTTCTTCCTCGTCTTCACGCGCCAGACGCAACGCGTTTTCGTAGGCCATGCGCAGCGCCTGAAAACCTTCCGGATCGGTTTCCGGATGATGCGACGGCAAACATGCGCGGTAGGCATCACGAATCCGGGTTTCGTCGGAGGTGGGCTCGATGCCCAGTCGAATCCAGCAACTCATGACCAGTCGAACTCCTTGAGCGATGCAGGGCGGGGCAGCAGATCAATCTCCATGTGCCAGGGCAGGTCGGCCAGAAAATGCGGGATGTTCCGGGCGAGGCCGCGGGTGATCCGCAGGTTATGAGCACTGTCACCCTGCCGTTCCAGCTCCCAGGCCAACTCGTCATCGCTTGTGTTCAGGCAGCACCAAAAGCTGCGACCCACAACAAAGCCATTGAAGTAGGACATCCAGCTACCGTAGTGAAACTGCGCCCTGACGGCCAAACGACTGTGCAGCCAGTTGCTTTCGGCCAGATCAATCCACTGATTGCGCACCGCGCAACGCAGGAGAAATCCCATCCGCCCGTAGTCCCAGGACAAAATTCCTCCGGGACCACAACCGCCGAAAGTGCGACTGGCAAACTCATGCAGAACACGCTCACGAGGGCTCAGCCCTTCGAGCAGGCGTTGCCATTCACTCGGCAGACAACGTTGCCATGCCGAGTAGGCTCCACTCAGGTGCTTGGCATGTCCGTCGTCCGTCATCCATTGGAGCATGTCGAACAATTGCCGCCGGTCATCGATACCCCAGCTGTCTTTCAGATCGATGTAGCGGTCGTCGCAGAACGCGGGGTCGTCGTACCCGGCGCCGGTGTTGAGCGCTGCCATTGGCGCAGAAAGGGCGCACAGCCAGCGCTGTTGAATATCGTCCATGAAAAAAGGCTCCAGGCCGACCGATTAGGATGAGGTCGGCAAACTGCGGCGGATTGTAGAGAAACCGTCGCTGGGGGCAAAGTCGAACAGCCGTTTCTTGCGCACATAAAAAAGGCCCCGACGTATCGGGGCCTTCATTCAGCGGCTTATCGCCCGTTCAGACGATTTGTTTCTGCAAGTGACTCAGTGTTGCAGAGCCGGCTGCGCCCCGTTGATCGGGATGCGCTTGGCTTTCGCCTCTTCCGGAATCACGCGCAACAGGTCGATGCTCAACAGACCGTTGCTCAGGCCGGCGGCCTTGATCTCGATGTGATCGGCCAGACGGAAGGACAGCTTGAATGCACGCTGGGCAATGCCCTGGTGCAGGAACGTGACGCCTTCGTTGGCATCGCGCTTGCCGCCACTGATGGTCAGCACGCCTTTTTCGACTTGCAGTTCCAGGTCTTCTTCCTGGAAACCGGCCGCCGCCACGACGATGCGGTATTGATCGTCACCGTGTTTTTCCACGTTGTAAGGCGGATAGGTGCTGCCTGGCTCGTTGCGCAGGGCAGTTTCGAACAGGTCGTTGAAACGGTCGAAACCCACCGAGGAACGGAACAGTGGAGCGAGGGAAAATGCAGTACTCATGATTCAAATCTCCTGAAAACAATCAGCAAGTTTTTTTGTCTCCGCGACCCGAATTCGGCATCGCGTAACCCTTAGATAGGGACCTGCGTTTTGTTTTCAAGAGATCGTTTGAAGATTTTTTTCAGGCGGCTTCGGCGACCGGCAAACCCAGTAAACGCGAGACCTGATCCGGCTCGGTCTCCCGGCGCAGCACGGTAAACAGCTCGACGGCCTCGGGGTAATTGCGGGTCAGCATGGCCAGCCACTGTTTCAAACGGCCCGGTGATTGACGAGCGGTCATTTGCGCTTTGGCTTGCAGCCAGAAGTCCTGGATCAGTGGCATCAGTTCGGTCCAGGTCATCTCGACGACCTCCTCACCGGCACGGGCAGCGGCGATCTGACGGGCCAGATCCGGGCGCGACACCAGACCACGACCGAGCATGATGTCTTCGACGCCGCTGATTTCCCGGCAGCGGCGCCAGTCGTCGACGCTCCAGATATCGCCGTTGGCGAACACCGGCACCTTGACCACGTCCTGCACGCGCGGAATCCACTCCCAATGCGCCGGCGGCTTATAGCCGTCGACCTTGGTGCGGGCGTGAACCACGATGTGCTCCGCGCCGCCCTCGGCCAGCGCCGTGGCGCACACCAGCGAGCCGTCCGGGCTGTCGAACCCCAGGCGCATCTTGGCGGTGACGGGAATGTGTGCGGGCACGGCGCGACGCACGTGTTCGACGATCTGATTGAGCAGCTCCGGCTCCTTGAGCAGTACCGCACCGCCACGGGACTTGTTGACGGTCTTGGCCGGGCAGCCGAAGTTCAGGTCGATCACTTCAGAGCCCAGCTCGCAGGCCAGCGCCGCGTTTTCCGCCAGGCACACCGGATCGGAACCCAGTAACTGCACGCGCAGTGGCACGCCGGAAGCGGTGCGCGCACCGTTGAGCAGTTCAGGGCCGAATTTGTGGAAATAGGCCGGGGTCAGCAACTGGTCGTTGACCCGAATGAACTCGGTCACGCACCAGTCAATACCGCCGACACGGGTCAGGACATCGCGCAGAATGTCGTCGACCAACCCTTCCATCGGCGCCAGAGCAATTTGCATGGGGAACACACACTCAAGGAAAAACGTGCGGCAGTTTACTGGGTTTCGCGGGCTAAACCCATGTCCGCCGTCTGTATGGCCGGGCCGTAGCCTTCGATGAACTCGGCGGGCATGCGCTTGGGCCTGCCGGTGGACAGCTCGATGCAGACGAAGGTGGTCTGGGCGCGCAGCAGCGTGGCGTTGTCGCTGGGGCGGATCAGCTGGAAGTGACGGGTCATTTTCAGGCGCTGATCCCAATCGACGATCCAGGTCGCCAGTTGCAGTTCATCGCCTTCGTAGGCAGCGGCCAGGTAATCGATTTCGTGTCGCACCACGGCCATCGCCCGATCCAGACGCCGGTACTCGACCAGATCCAGGCCCAGGCGCTGCGAGTGGCGCCAGGCACAACGCTCGAGCCAAGTCACGTAGACCGCGTTGTTGGCGTGGCCCAGCCCGTCGATGTCCTCGGCGACCACTTGCAGATCAATGGTAAATGGCGTTGCCCGATCCCAGCCCATGCCCTACTCCCGGTCAGATGATTCAACCGGGGCAGTGTAACGGATGACTACGCCGATTGCCGCGCCTGAAGGCTGCGCCCGGCCAGCAGTGATAACACGCCATCAATCACCCGAGGGTCGGCGAGCACGCGCTGATGGCCGCCGGCTTCCAGGCGCAGCAGGCGACTGTCGAACCAGGATTCGTGGATCAATTGGGATTCCTTGACCGAAACGAAGGTGTCGTCCTCGGCATGCACGATCAGGCCTGGCATATCCAGTTGATAGTGGGCGACATCCAGGGTGGCGGCGCGCATACCGACATCCTGTTCAACCTCACGAATGAACGCGGAACGAGCTCTGGGCGGCATACCGACGTAACGGGCAAATCCGCGCAAAACACCAAGAATTCGCGCCGGAGCGGCAATGCTCACGAGGGTTTCGGTGCGCAATCCTAATTGCACCGCCAGCATGGCGCTGGCGCCGCCCATGGAGTGACCGATGACAGCCTGCAACGGAGGCAATTCGGCAGCGGCTTCAAGCATCGCTCGAGCGAACAGGACCACGTTGGCTTCACGCCCCGGCGAGCGACCGTGGGCCGGGCCATCCAGCGCGACAACGGTGTAGCCCGCTTCGACCAGCGCCGTGATCAACGCGGCAAACTGGGTGGGCCGCCCTTCCCAGCCGTGCATCAGCAAAACAGTCGGGCCTTGCCCCCAGCGCAGGGCCGAAAGACCGAAACGCAAGGTAATGCGCTCGGATTTCGCCAGCAGCGGCAATTCCCAGTCCCTCGGTTTATTCACGCGCGGCGTCATGAACGCCAACCGCATTTTGCTCGCCACCAGTTTCGGTGCGAACCAGCCCAAGGTGCCATTAACGCCGCGAACCCACTTCAACGTGCTCATCGCTCTCTCCCCGGGCTTGCAGCCTTCAGGTCAACGCACCGCCGACTTGGCGGCGCGCAGCAATCGATCGGATAAATCCCCAGGACCCAACGCCCTCGCGAGCGCCAGGCCACCCACCATCAAGGCCACGTCGGCTAACGCTTTGTCGGTGTCTTCCGGCGCTGCGGCCAACTGCGCAATCATCAATTCCAAGTGTTCGTTCAACGCAATCCGAAAGGCCTCCGGCAGACGGCCCAACTCGCCAATAGAGGCCGGAATCGGGCAGGCCGAATCGCTGGAATCGCGGTGCTTGCGCGACAGGTAAAACGCAGCCACCAGGGCGCGGCGCTCTTCACCGGTCAGCTCGCTATCCATGTCGGCAATCAGGTCGCGACGGCGACCGAGCAATTGCTTGAAGGCCTCAAGCATCATGGCGTCCTTGCTTTCGAAGTGGGCATAGAAGCCGCCGACGGTCAGGCCGGCCGCACCCATCACTTCGCCCACGCTCGGTTCAGCCGGACCGCGCTGGATCAGTGCAGCACTGGCGGCCTTGAGAATGCGTTCGCGGGTTTGAGCTTTCTTGTCGTTCATCGTCGCCTCCGAATATTACGATAGCAATATTATTCTCATAATAATATTCCGCAAGTCACACGCGTGACCGCTGGTCTGAAGCACAGTGTTAAGGAAAAAGAGGATTTGGCCAAACGCCAGACAAACAAAAGGGCCATTCAATAATTGAATGACCCTTATAAAATCCCGCAAAGCGGGTAATCGTGGCGTCCCCTAGGGGACTCGAACCCCTGTTACCGCCGTGAAAGGGCGGTGTCCTAGGCCACTAGACGAAGGGGACACAAACCTTCTATACAACTGATCAGCGCTGAGTACTGATCGATTCAAGGCCGGTGTGGCCAGACCTTGAACTGTAAATTGGTGGAGCTAAGCGGGATCGAACCGCTGACCTCCTGCATGCCATGCAGGCGCTCTCCCAGCTGAGCTATAGCCCCGGATTTTTCGCCTCTCGGCGGAGCGACATCTTGCAACATCGCTTCTGTAAAACTGGCGTCCCCTAGGGGACTCGAACCCCTGTTACCGCCGTGAAAGGGCGGTGTCCTAGGCCACTAGACGAAGGGGACGCAAACCCTTCTATACAACTGATCAACGCTGAGTGTTGATCGCTTCGAAGCCGGTGTGGCCAGGCTTCGAAGTGTAAATTGGTGGAGCTAGACGGGATCGAACCGTCGACCTCTTGCATGCCATGCAAGCGCTCTCCCAGCTGAGCTATAGCCCCTCATCGTTGATGTCATCGCTGAGGACGGGGCGAATCTTAAGGGCGTATCGAAAGGCTGTCAAACTTATTTTTGAAAAAATTCAAAATTTTTTGTCGGCATTACAATCACTTACCGCCCTCCCCCCATAAATTCGGGGGAAAACACCGAAGGACATGATCAAAAGATCCTGACCTTCGGCGCGTCCTGCAGAGTCAAACGCAATCAGGCGATGGCGCCCAACAGCTTTTCCCACTCTTTGTTTTCTTTCTTTGACACGCCGCCCAGCAGGTCAATCGCCTGGCGCAGACGGAAACGGGTCAGGTCCGGCCCGAGGATTTCCATCGCATCGAGCACCGACACCGAACTCGCCTGCCCTGTGATCGCAGCAAACATCAGCGGCATCGCATCACGCAGCTTCAGCTCGAGGGATTCAACCACCGCCTGAATCGTCGCGGTGATGCTGTCCTTCTCCCACTGACGCAGGCTCTCAAGCTTCCACAGGATCAACTGCATCAGTTGACGAACCTGATCGCCCGACAGCTTTTTCGATTCGAACAGCTTGGCATCCGGGTTTACGCCACCGGCGAAGAAGAACCCGGCCAGGGGTGCAACCTGGCTGAAGGTTTCGACGCGGCCCTGAACGTGCGGCGCGATCTTCATCATGTATTCGGAATTGAACGCCCATTTCTGTACGCGAGCGGCGAACTCTTCCACCGGCAGATCACGCAGCCACTGGCCGTTGAGCCACGACAGCTTCTCGATATCGAAAATCGGCCCGCCCAGCGACACGCGCTTGAGGTCGAAGTTGTCGACCATTTCCTGCAGCGAGAACTTCTCGCGCTCGTCCGGCATCGACCAGCCCATGCGGCCCAGGTAGTTGAGCATTGCCTCAGGCATGAAGCCCATGCGCTCGTAGAACGTCACCGAAGTCGGGTTCTTGCGTTTGGACAGCTTGCTCTTGTCCGGGTTACGCAAAAGCGGCATATAGCACAGTTCCGGTTGTTCCCAGCCGAAGTACTCGTAGAGCAGGATCAGTTTTGGCGCCGACGGCAGCCATTCTTCGCCACGCAGCACGTGGGTGATGCCCATCAGGTGATCGTCGACCACGTTGGCCAGGAAGTACGTCGGCAGGCCGTCGGTCTTCATCAGCACTTGCATGTCCATGCGATCCCACGGGATCTCGACATCGCCACGCAGCATGTCCGGGACCACGCAGACGCCTTCGCTCGGCACCTTCATGCGGATCACGTGCGGCTCGCCGGCAGCCAGGCGACGGGCGACTTCTTCCTTGGACAGCAGCAGCGCGCGGCCGTCGTAACGCGGGGTTTCGCCGCGAGCCATTTGCTCGGCGCGCATCTGGTCCAGCTCTTCGGCGGTGCAGAAGCACGGGAAGGCGTGGCCCATGTCGACCAGTTGCTGGCAGTACTTCTGGTAGATGTCGCCGCGCTCGCTCTGACGGTAAGGACCGTGCGGGCCGCCGACGTCCGGGCCTTCGCTCCAATCGATACCCAGCCAGCGCAGGGCGTCGAAGATCTGCTGTTCGGACTCGCGGGTCGAACGCAACTGATCGGTGTCTTCGATCCGCAGGATGAACTCACCGCCGTGCTGCTTGGCAAAGCAGTAGTTGAACAGTGCGATGTAAGCGGTACCTACGTGGGGATCCCCGGTAGGCGATGGCGCGATGCGAGTGCGGACGGTGGTCATGGCATGTCTCGAAAAGAATGAAAAGCAAAGAACGATCAAGCGGCGAATGGTAACAGGCGACACCCGCCCCGCTCCAGCGGGCAGGGCATTTAAGCCAAGGTTGCGTCTGGAACGCCCGTTGGCCGTGGTGAATGGCCGAATATCAACAGACGGCATTTACCGCTCATCGGCTGTGTGCCAGATTCGCCTGCTGATAACTTTTCTTACAATTCCTCGACTACAGTTTGCCCATGCCTGCCCAACTCAAGCGTCGCCTGTTCATTTTCCTGCTGCTGGTCCTGCTGATTGCCGGGGGCTTTTTCGCCCATTGGTTTTTCAAGGGACGCTTTTATGAAAGCACCGACAACGCCTATGTCCAGGGTGAAATCACCCGGGTATCGAGCCAGTTGAGCGCACGCATCGAGGAAGTGCTGGTGCAGGACAACCAGCATGTGGAAAAAGGCCAGTTGCTGATCCGTCTCGAACCGAATGATTTCCGCCTCGCTGTCGATCGCGCCAATGCCGCCCTCGCCACCCGCGAAGCCGAACGCCTGCAGGCCCAGAGCAAATTGACTCAGCAATCGAGCCTGATCGCCGCCAGCGATGCACAAGTGGCAACCACGCAAGCCACCCTCGGGCGCTCGCAGATGGATTTGTCGCGGGCAGAAACCCTGCGTAAACCCGGCTTCGTCTCCGAGGAGCGGGTCACCACCCTTTCCGCCGACGCCCACATCGCCCGTTCGCAAGTGGCCAAGGCCCAGGCCGATGCGCAAAGCCAGCGCCAGCAAGTCAACGCACTGACCGCCGAAATCAAACGCCTCGACGCGCAGATCGCCAACGCCCGCGCCGACCTCGCCCAGGCCGAACTGAACCTGACCCGCAGCGAAATCCACGCACCGATCAGTGGCCTGATCGGCCAGCGTGCCGCGCGCAATGGTCAAGTGGTACAGGCCGGCGCCTATCTGCTTTCAATCGTTCCGGACGAAGACATTTGGGTGCAGGCCAATTTCAAGGAAACCCAAATCGGTCACATGCAGCCGGGCCAGAAAGCCGAGCTGCTTTTCGATGCCTACGGCGATACGCCGATCGAGGCCCGGGTCGACAGCCTGTTCGCCGCCTCCGGCGCGCAGTTCAGCCTGTTGCCGCCGGACAACGCCACCGGCAACTTTACCAAGGTCGTGCAGCGGATTCCGGTCAAGCTGGCCTTCAAGGCCGATAACCCGCTGCACGGCAAGATCCGTCCGGGCATGTCCGTCACCGCCACCGTGAACATCAAAGACGCCCCTGACAATGGCCGGTGATTCACTGATCCGCCCGGTCGGCGAACCGACCCGGCGGGACTGGATTGCGGTGATGAGCGTGATGCTCGGCGCCTTCATGGCGGTGCTCGACATCCAGATCACCAACTCCTCGCTCAAGGATATTCAGGGCGCCCTCTCGGCGACGCTGGAAGAAGGCTCGTGGATTTCGACGTCTTATCTGGTGGCGGAAATCATCATGATCCCGCTGACCGCCTGGCTGGTGCAGTTGCTGTCGGCACGGCGGCTGGCAGTGTGGGTGTCGCTGGGGTTTCTGATTTCGTCGCTGCTGTGCTCAATGGCCTGGAGCCTGGAGAGCATGATCGTGTTTCGTGCCATGCAGGGCTTCACCGGTGGCGCGCTGATCCCGCTGGCCTTCACCCTGACCCTGATCAAACTCCCCGAACACCACCGGGCCAAAGGCATGGCGATGTTCGCCATGACCGCTACCTTCGCCCCATCCATCGGACCGACCCTCGGCGGCTGGCTCACGGAGAACTGGGGCTGGGAATACATCTTCTATATCAACATCCCGCCGGGCCTGATCATGATCGCCGGGCTGATGTACGGCCTGGAGAAAAAAGAAGCGCATTGGGAGCTGCTGAAAAGCACCGATTACACCGGCATTCTCACCCTGGGTATCGGCCTCGGTTGCCTGCAGGTTTTTCTTGAGGAAGGCCATCGCAAGGACTGGCTGGAATCGAGCCTGATCGTGACGTTGGGCAGCATCGCCCTGCTGAGTTTGATCACTTTCGTCATCGTGCAGATTTCCAAACCCAACCCGCTGATCAACCTGGGCATCCTGCGCAACCGCAATTTCGGGCTGTCGAGTATTTCCAGCCTCGGCATGGGCGTTGGGCTGTACGGCTCGATCTATCTGCTGCCGCTGTATCTGGCGCAGATTCAGAACTACAACGCCCTGCAGATCGGCGAAGTGATCATGTGGATGGGCGTGCCGCAGCTGTTTCTGATTCCGCTGGTGCCGAAACTGATGAAATTCGTCTCGCCGAAATGGCTGTGCACGATCGGATTCGGCCTGTTCGGGCTGGCGAGTTTTTCATCCGGGGTGCTCAACCCGGATTTCGCCGGGCCGCAGTTCAACCAGATTCAGATCATCCGGGCGCTGGGCCAGCCGCTGATCATGGTGACCATTTCGCTGATCGCCACGGCATATATCCTGCCGCAGGACGCGGGTTCGGCATCGAGCCTGTTCAACATCCTGCGCAACCTCGGCGGTGCCATCGGCATCGCCCTGCTCGCCACCCTGCTGGATGCGCGCACCAAGACCTACTTCGATTACCTGCGTGAAGCGGTGGTGCCGACCAATCCGCAGGTTGCCGAACGCCTGGCGTCGATGACCGATCGGTTCGGCAGTGACACGGCGGCGTTGGGCAAGTTGAGCGAGATCGTTCATCAGCAGGCGCTGATCATGGCCTACAACGATGCGTTTCATTTTGTCGGGATTGCGCTGGGGATCAGCATGTTGGCGATTTTGCTGACCAAGAAATTGCCCGCCGGACTGAAGGCCGGCGAGGCACATTAACCTTGAGCGGACGCAGAGCGTCCAGGGCTGCATTCCCACGCAGAGCGTGGGAACGATCCGTTAAACGGCCAACAGCCGCTCACGCAGCTTGGCGATTTCGTCGCGCATCTGCGCTGCCGCTTCGAATTCCAGGTCGCGGGCCAGCTGGTACATCTTCTCTTCCAGTTGGCGGATGCGCTTGGTGATCTCGCTCGGCGAGCGCAATTCGGCTTCGTACTTGGCGTTTTCCTCGGCGGCCTTGGCCATGCCCTTGCGCTTCTTGCTGCGCGAACCGGGCACGGTGGCGCCTTCCATGATGTCGGCGACGTCCTTGAACACGCCCTTCGGCGTGATACCGTTGGCCAGGTTGAAGGCGATCTGCTTGTCGCGACGGCGCTCGGTTTCGCCAATCGCCCGCTCCATCGAACCGGTGATGCGATCCGCGTAGAGAATCGCCCGGCCATTGAGGTTACGCGCCGCCCGGCCGATGGTCTGGATCAGCGACCGCTCGGAACGCAGGAAACCTTCCTTGTCCGCGTCGAGAATCGCCACCAGCGACACTTCCGGCATGTCCAGGCCTTCACGCAGCAAGTTGATCCCCACCAGCACATCGAACGTGCCGAGGCGCAGGTCGCGGATGATTTCGACCCGCTCGACGGTGTCGATGTCCGAGTGCAGATAACGCACGCGCACGCCGTGATCGGCCAGGTAATCGGTCAGATCTTCGGCCATGCGCTTGGTCAGCGTGGTGACCAGCACTCGCTCCTCTACCGCGACGCGCTTGGTGATTTCCGAGAGCAGATCGTCGACCTGGGTCAGCGCCGGACGCACTTCAACCTGCGGGTCGACCAGACCGGTCGGGCGCACAACCTGTTCGATCACCCGGCCGGCGTGTTCGGCTTCGTAGTTGCCGGGCGTGGCCGAGACGAAAATCGTCTGCGGGCTGACCCCTTCCCACTCGTCGAAGCGCATCGGCCGGTTGTCCAGCGCCGATGGCAGGCGGAAGCCGTATTCCACCAGGGTCTCTTTACGCGAGCGGTCGCCCTTATACATCGCGCCGACCTGCGGCACGCTGACGTGGGATTCGTCGATCACCAGCAAGGCGTCGGCCGGCAGGTAATCGTAAAGCGTCGGCGGCGGTGCCCCGGCCGGACGCCCGGACAGGTAGCGCGAGTAGTTTTCGATGCCGTTGCAATAACCGAGTTCGAGGATCATCTCCAGGTCGAATCGGGTGCGCTGCTCCAGGCGCTGGGCTTCCACCAGTTTGTTGTTGTTGCGCAGATACTCCAGGCGCTCCTGCAACTCGACCTTGATCCCCTCGATGGCGTCGAGCAAGGTTTCCCGGGGCGTCACGTAGTGGCTTTTCGGATAGAAGGTGAAGCGCGGCAGCTTGCGGATGACCTCGCCGGTCAGCGGGTCGAACGCGGAAATGCTCTCCACTTCGTCATCGAACAACTCGATGCGGATCGCTTCGAGGTCGGATTCCGCCGGGTAGATGTCGATCACATCGCCACGCACCCGGAAGGTCGCACGGGCGAAATCCATGTCGTTGCGGGTGTATTGCAGGTCGGCCAGCCGCCGCACCAGCGCACGCTGGTCGAGCTTGTCGCCGCGGTCGACGTGCAAGACCATTTTCAAATAGGTTTCCGGGCTGCCCAGACCGTAGATGCACGACACCGTGGTGACGATGATCGCATCCTTGCGCTCCAGCAACGCTTTGGTCGCCGACAGACGCATCTGCTCGATGTGGTCGTTGATCGACGCATCCTTCTCGATAAAGGTGTCGGACGACGGCACATAGGCTTCGGGCTGGTAGTAGTCGTAGTAGGAAACGAAGTACTCGACGGCGTTGTTCGGAAAGAACGACTTGAACTCGCCGTACAACTGCGCGGCCAGGGTCTTGTTCGGCGCCAGCACCAGGGTCGGGCGCTGCACCTGGGCGATGACGTTGGCGATGCTGAAGGTCTTGCCCGACCCGGTCACCCCGAGCAGCGTCTGGTGCGACAAACCGGCTTCGATGCCTTCGACCATCAGGCGAATGGCTTCAGGCTGATCGCCGGCAGGGTCGAATCGGGTGACGAGCTGGAATTCAGACATAAACACCTCTGGAATCGCGACGCGGCGGGCAACCGCAGCACCACGAGAAAGACCGCAAACGACCGATGTCGCGCAAGGAAAAACGAAGATTGTGCTGAATGTGGAGCCGATTGCCTCACCTTTCAAGGCAAACGTCCTACATCCGGTAAAGTCTCCGACAAGTCCATTCGACTAACGGTCGAGAAATAATCGGAAAAACTTACCTTAAAAGCCGAATCGCCTGTCGCCATTGATCGATGATGGCCTCTATACTAGCTCCCCGTTTGTGCACCGCTCTAGTGCATTCGGCTGGAGCGCGACACGTCCCTCCACTCTCCATTCAGAGCCGCCGTAAAAATGAGCCTGTTCTCCGCTGTCGAAATGGCACCCCGCGATCCAATCCTGGGCCTCAACGAAGCATTCAACGCCGATACCCGGACCAATAAGGTCAACCTCGGGGTGGGTGTGTACTGCAACGAAGAGGGGCGAATTCCACTCCTGCGCGCCGTCATCGAAGCCGAAACCCTTCGCGCCGCTCAGCACGCCTCGCGCGGCTACCTGCCGATCGACGGCATCGCGGCCTACGACCAGGCCGTGCAAAAGCTGCTGTTCGGCAATGATTCGCCACTGCTGGCGGCTGGCCGCGTTGTCACTACTCAGGCCGTCGGCGGTACCGGCGCACTGAAAATCGGTGCCGACTTCCTCAAGCAACTGCTGCCAAATGCCGTTGTGGCGATCAGCGACCCGAGCTGGGAAAACCACCGCGCGCTGTTCGAAACCGCCGGTTTCCCGGTGCAGAACTACCGCTACTACGACGCCGCCACCCACGACGTGAACCGTGCCGGCCTGCTCGAAGACCTCAACGCCCTGCCGAATGGCTCGATCGTCGTGCTGCACGCCTGCTGCCACAACCCGACCGGCGTCGACCTGAGCCCGGCGGACTGGAACAACGTGCTGGAAGCGGTCAAGGCCAAAGGGCACGTGCCGTTCCTCGACATGGCTTACCAGGGCTTCGGTGACGGCATCGCCGAAGACGCCGCTGCCGTGCGTCTGTTTGCCGAATCCGGCCTGACCTTCTTCGTATCGAGCTCGTTCTCCAAGTCGTTCTCGCTGTACGGCGAGCGCGTCGGTGCGCTGTCGATCATCAGCGAATCGAAAGAAGAAAGCGCCCGCGTCCTGTCGCAAGTCAAACGCGTGATCCGCACCAACTACTCCAACCCGCCGACCCACGGTGCAAGCATCGTTGCTGCGGTATTGAACAGCCCGGAACTGCGCGCCCAGTGGGAAGCCGAACTGGCTGAAATGCGCCTGCGCATTCGCGGCATGCGCGAGCAGATGGTTGCTCTGCTGGCCAAGAAAGCCCCGCAGCGTGACTTCAGCTTCGTCGGTCGTCAGCGCGGCATGTTCTCCTACTCCGGCCTGACCACCGAACAGGTTCACCGCCTGCGCAACGAGTTCGGCATCTACGCCCTGGACACCGGCCGCATCTGCGTCGCCGCGCTGAACCAGAGCAACATCGAAGCCGTGACGGACGCCATCGTTCAGGTCATCTGATCCGGCGCCGCACTGAAAACGGGAAGTCTTCGGGCTTCCCGTTTTTTATTTGTCTGAAGAAAAACCGCTACACCCTCTAGACTGCACCCAAACGATATTTCAGAGAGACGACATGAAAAACGATGACCTGCGCGCCGACCGCGACGATCTGGATGACTTCATCCCCCGCGCCCCGGCCAAACGCGGCAACAACCTGGTGCTGCAAGTCGCGGCCGGGGTGTTTCTCGGCGGGCTGGCGCTGTGGCTGGTGCAACTGGGTGCGACGATGCTGTACGCCAAACTGATGCTCGGCACCTTCACCTTCGGCGGTTAAGCCAGTTCCGCTGCACGCTGAGTCGCCGCATCGTCATAAACGACGTAGAGCGATTCGGCGATCTGGCTCTTGATGGCCTTGGTGCTTTCCAGGCCGAGGACAAAACCTTCGGCCTTGCCGCCTGCGCGGTTCAGCTCTTCAGCCGTACCGGCCTGAGTGATCGCGTCGTAAAGCTTTTCGGCATGTGGGCCAACGCCTTTGGGCAGGCTGATTTGCGCGGTGCTCATGCGAACACCTCGACAGGACGACGGGTTAGGATGGGACTATTCATGGCGCGTACCTTTTCGGCGAATGGCCGGCAGCGCGTGTGACCACTTCCGGGGCGGCCATGGTAGACCTCTGGTGGAGTTCTGGTAACCGCCAATCGCCGATAAACCGCCGCCCGTCCTGACCTTTCCAACAAATTTACATCTCGCGCTTGACTAGTCTTTTTAAATCAGTAACATACGCACCAATTCCGCAATAGCTCAGTTGGTAGAGCAAGTGACTGTTAATCACTGGGTCCCTGGTTCGAGTCCAGGTTGTGGAGCCAAATACAGAGCCCCTGAATCGAAAGATTCAGGGGCTTTTTTGTGGGCGCTGAAAAAAAGGCGACATAGAAAAAGGGCCGATCAGTTTTCCAGCTGATCGGCCCTTTTCGTTCAACGACAACGGTCAGACGTGCTCGCTGCTCTTGGCATGTGCCTTCGGTACGCCATGACCGTGATCTGCATCCGGATCGATCACCGGTACTTCGTTGCCGTCGCAGTCATGCAGCTTGCCGTCGCTGAAGTAGTCGCCTTCACGCAACGCTGCCAGATCGCGATAACGCAGGGTCCGCTCTTCTGCTGCCGCGAACACCGACTGCTGATCCGAGTTACCCGCCGTGAAGTGGTTGAACGCCAGGTTCAGCAGGATCGCCATGATCGCCGACGAGCTGATGCCCGAATGGAAAATGGTCGCGAACCAGCTCGGGAAGTGATCGTAGAAGTTCGGCGCGGCAATCGGGATCATGCCGAAGCCGATCGAGGTGGCGACGATGATCAGGTTGACGTTGTTGCGGTAATCAACCTTGGACAAGGTGCGGATACCACTCGCCGCCACGGTGCCGAACAGCACGATACCGGCGCCGCCGAGTACCGAGGTCGGCACGGCTGCGATGACCCGGCCCATGAACGGCAGCAGGCCGAGGATCACCAGGAAGATACCGCCGGTCGCCACCACATAGCGGCTCTTGATCCCGGTCACCGCCACCAGCCCGACGTTCTGGGCGAAGGCACTTTGGGTGAACGAGCCGAAGATCGGCGCAAACATGCTCGACAGCATGTCCGCCCGCAGGCCGTTGCCCAGACGCTTGGAGTCGACCTTGGTGCCGATGATTTCACCGACCGCCAGGATGTCCGCCGAGGTTTCCACCAGGGTCACCATGACCACGATGCACATCGACAGGATCGCGGCGAAGTGGAAGGTCGGCATGCCGAAATGGAACGGCGTCGGGAAGCCGAACATCGGGCCCTGGGTGACGCTGGAGAAATCCGCCATGCCGAGGAACACCGCCAGCACCGTGCCGATCACCATGGCCAACAGGATCGACAGACGCGAGATGGTGGAGCTGCCGACCTTGCTCAGCAACAACACCAGTACCAGCGTGACCGCCGCCAGACCGATGTTCTGCATGCTGCCGAAATCAGGGGCGTGACTGTTGCCGCCCATGGCCCAGCGTGCGGCCACCGGCATCAGCGTCAGGCCGATGGTGGTGATCACAATGCCGGTTACCAGCGGCGGGAAGAACTTGGTGATTCGCGAGAACACCGGCGTGATCAGCAAACCGATCAACGACGCGGCTATCACTGCGCCGAGCACCGACTGGAAGCCGCCCTCCCCGCCGCTGCTGACAATCGCCACCATGGTCGCGACACCGGAAAACGACACGCCCTGCACCAGCGGCAACTGACAGCCGAAAAACGGTAAACCCAGGGTTTGCAGCAACGTGGCCAGCCCCCCCGCAAACAATGAAGCAGCAATCAACAGACCGATGTCCGCCGGCGAAAGCCCGGCGGCCTGACCGATGATCAGTGGCACCGCGACGATACCGCCATACATGGTCAGAACGTGTTGCAGGCCGTAAGCCATATTCGCGCCGACCCCGAGATTCTCGTCCTCGGGCCGTTGGTGTGAAACATGGGGCGTTTTCATGGTGGGGGAGTTCCCTGGTTTTTGTTATGCACACACTGTATGCAAGAGTCAGGACAAATGTCCATAGACTTGTATACAACTTGTCAGTCACATAATGGTTAGCTAGCCACCCAACCTTCTATCCCGTTACTTTCATCCCCCACAAATCCGGCAACACATCCCCAATCGAGTCCACGTTTTATCCGCCTAGGCTGAAGTGTTCATGGCGACCGACGGCGCGGCCGCACTCTTTTATACATATAAAGTATGCATAATGAAGTCATTCAAGATTCAGTTCGACAAAAGCAAGAATGCTGCCAACGCATTCGAGCCCAGCGAACGATGGCAACTTTGCGCAGAGGTGATCAATGAAGGATGAGTACGATTTCAGCCAGGGTAAACGCGGCGCCATCGCGCCGATCAAGGGCAAGACCCGCATCACCATCATGCTCGATGACGCGGTGATCGAAGCCGCGCGCGAGGTCGCTGAAAGCGAGGGGTTTGGCTATCAGACGGTCATCAACAACACCCTGCGCCACGCATTGCTTAACAGCCGTGGCGCAACCGAGGAACTCGAGCATTCCAGCGGGCAATTCAAGCAAGGCATCACCGCCACCGACCTCAAAAGCCTTGAGAAAAAACTGTCGGCGGCCGTGAACGAGATCCGGCGGGTACTGGAACCGGACGTCAAACCGTAGCATTCAACTTGGCTGAATCAAGCGCGCCAGAGCCTCTCGTGCACCGGGCTGGTGCGGCAAGCGCAGGCCAAATTCCCGTTCCAGCAATTCGATCAGTTCATCAACATCTGTCACTTCGCGCCGCTCGCTCTCGGCGCCGATGCGGTGAATGGCGAAACTGCCGTTGTTCAGCGTACGCCGCCAGCCGTCGCCGGTACGCGCCACCATCAGGCGCTGGGTGAATGGTGAGTCCGGGTGGGTCGAGACGTACCAGTTGCCGAGGGTGTAATCGATGTCTTCCTGGCGCTGCAGGTCGAACAGGTACATCGGCCGCCATTCGCCAGCAACCTTGGCCCGCAACATGTAGCCATCGGCCTGCACTTCGATGCGATACGGTTCGTGCGGGGTGGATTGCTCGGCTTCGGTATCCAGCACCAGCGGCGCGGTCGGGACCATGCCGCCGAAGCCGACGTCGGTGATGTAGCGCACGCCATCGATGGTCACTAGGCTCAAGCGGTGGGTGCGCGCCGTCCAGCTGCCCTCGGGCTGATTCATGACCACGCGCCCGCTGATGCCCCGCGCATCGAACCCCAGCTCCAGCAACAAGGCCAGAAACAGGTTGTTCAGCTCGTAGCAGTAACCGCCACGGGCGTCGTTCAGGACCTTGCGCTCAATGGAGGGCAGATCGATCAGCACAGGTTCGCCACTCAGCGTCGACAGGTTTTCGAAAGCAAAGGCGCCGGTATGGCGCAGTTGCAACAGGCGCAAGGTTTCAAGGGTCGGTGCCGGGGGCGCATCGAATCCCAGGCGTTGCAGATACTGTTTCAGATTCGTCAGGCGTGGCTCGCTCATGGCTGGGTCCTTTCGCATGGGGGCGCGGATCGTTCCGCCGATGGTCGCCATGTATACGGGATCCGGGCCTCGAATCGACAATTGAATTAACCAATCACCGGCTAGCGTCTTTTACGCGAATCGATACGAATCCACGTTGGCGCGTGATCACTGGCATGCGGTTCATTACGCACCCAGGCATCCACCCCCGCCTCGTGCAAATAAGGCGTCAGCTTCGGATTGAGCAGCAGATGGTCGATCCGCAGCCCGGAGTTCTTCTGCCAGTGCTGACGGAAATAGTCCCAGAAGGTGTACAGCCGATCTTCGGGATACAGATGCCGCAACGAATCCGTCCAGCCCTGATCCAGCAGGCGCTGGTAGCACTCGCGGCTCTCCGGTTGCAACAGCGCGTCCTTGAGCCAGGAACGGGTGTTGTAGATATCCAGATCGGTAGGCACCACGTTGTAATCGCCAGCCAGCACCACCGGATGATCGCTGCTTTGCAGATCCTTGGCGTATTTGATCAGACGCTCGAACCAGGCCAGTTTGTAGTCGAACTTCGGCCCCGGTTGCGGGTTGCCATTGGGCAGGTACAGGCATCCCACCAACACCCCGTGCACCGCTGCTTCGAGGTAGCGGCTGTGTTTATCGTCGGGATCGCCGGGCAAACCGCGCCGGCTCTCCAGCGGTTGCGCATCGCGGGCAAGAATCGCCACGCCGTTCCATGACGCCTGACCGTGCCAGATGGCGCCGTAACCGGCAGCCTCCAGCTCGGCGGCGGGAAACGCGCTGTCCACCAGTTTCAGCTCCTGCAAACAGGCGATGTCCGGCTGCTCGCGCCTGAGCCATTCCAGCAGGTTTGGCAGTCGGGCCCGCAGGCCGTTGACGTTGAACGTGGCAATGCGCATTTTTTTCATCGTCCGGGTTCCTGCCAATGACCGATAAAAACTCTGACATCCGCCCACCGCGACGGTTGCGTCGGATCCTTCCCGTACGGCGTAATAAGCCCTCGCCCGATCGCCGAGAATCCCCACATGCAAACCACGCTGCAAGGCCAGGGCATCATCCTGCGCCCGCTTCAATACGCCGACGCCGATGCCCTGCTCCGCGCTGCCGCCGACGGTGAACTGTGGAACCTCACGGTCACCGTGGTGCCGTCGGCGACCACCGTCGACGCTTACCTGAAGAAGGCCCTCGACGGCCGTGAGGCGGGAACGGTCATGCCGTTTGTCATCGTACTGAAGGAAACCGGCGAGGTGATCGGCTCGACCCGGTTCTGGAAGATCGACCCGCTCAACCGCAAGCTGGAGATCGGCAGCAGCTGGATTTCGGCACGATTTCAGAAGACCTTCGTCAACACCGAGGCCAAGTACCTGATGCTGCGCCACGCGTTCGAGGTGCTCGATTGCGTGCGGGTGCAGTTCACCACCGACGAAAACAACCAGAAGTCGCGTAACGCGATTCTGCGGCTCGGCGCGCAACAGGAAGGCATCGTCCGCCACGAACGCATCATGCCGGACGGCCGCAAGCGCAACTCGGTGCGCTTCAGCATCATCGATGACGAATGGCCGCAGGTGCGCCTGAACCTGGAACGCAAACTGGCGGATTACGGCCTGCGCTGAAGGCTCAGACGCGATTGCGCAGCCATTGCAGGAAGCCTTTTTTCGGCGCCAGCACCGGGGTTTCTTCCGTCAGGGATTGAGCCTTGTGCAGGCGGAAATCGAGCAGCGCCTGCATCGCGTCGTTGATGTCGTGACGAGCGTCCAGGCACGGCTTGAGATAAGACTTTTCAATGCGATACAGCGCGCAGAAGGTCTTGGCGGAGAAGTCGGCCGGCAATGACGTATCGGACAGAATCCCCGCCTCGCCGATCACTTCACCCGGCCCCATCCGTCCTGACTCGAACGGCGCGCCATGGCGCTTGAGCGTCACCGAGACCACGCCGGATTCGATGATGAACAGGTGATCGCTGACCTCGCCGCCCGCGAGGATCATCTCGCCGGCGCGGAAGGTTTGCAGGGTCATGTTCTGGCTGAAGGTTTCTTTCTCCTCCTGACGCAGGGTGGAGAAAATCGGCGAGCTGTCGAGCAACGCCCGAGGGCGCGAGAGATTGCTCGCCACGCCGGGCTCATCGCTCGACAGCAGATTGACCCCGGACGCTTGCAGGTGCCGGTACGCCAGGTCGAACAGCTGATTGCGCACCACGCGCTTTTCGCTCATCGAGGCGACGAACCCGCTGATTTCATATTCGGCACCCGCACTGTTGGAGCTCTTCAGCGCGACACTCGGCGCAGGGCTCTCCAATAACTGGCGACAACCCTGCATCGCCCGCTCCAGGGCCTCGATCACCGAACTGGGCCGCGCATGGGGGCTGACCTGCACGCTGACGGCCACCCCGAACATATTGCTCGGCCGGCTGAAATTGATGATCTTGGCCTTGGCCGCCAGCGAGTTGGGAATCACCGCCATGCTGCCCTGACTGGTTTGCAGCCGCGTGGCGCGCCAGTCGATGTCGGTGACCCGGCCTTCGGTGCCGTCGATGGAAATCCAGTCATCCAGTTGATAAGGCTTGGTGGTGTTGAGCACGATCCCGGAAAACACGTCACTCAAGGTGCTCTGCAACGCCAGACCGACGATGATCGCCAGCGCCCCGGAGGTTGCCAGCACGCCCTTGACCGGCAGATCCAGCACATAGGCCAGTGCCGCGATGATTGCGATCAGGAAAATCACCGCACCGAGCAGATCCTGCAACAACCGCCCGGTGTGCCCGACCCGTTGCATCATCACCGCACCGATCAACACCGTCAGAGTGCGCGCGCCGAACAGCCACCAGCCGATCTGCAACCCGGTCGCCGCCAGGTGCAACGGCACATTGTCGGCCCACGGCGCAGGCTCCATCGGGTTGAGCCCTTCGTTGAACAGCAGGATGCTGAACAGGGCAAAAATCAGCACCCGCACCAACAGTTTCCATGCGCTGCCGTGGGCGCTGATCAGGCGCCACAGACCGAGATCGACCAGGATCAGGATCAAGGCGCAAAACAACGGATGATCGGTGAGCAGAGACAGCATCAAACAACTCCGACAGGGGCCAATCGCGAGAAGATCGCACAGATTGGGCTCAGTGTAGGAGTAATTGATTTGGCGGGATGAGCGCTACTGCGCGTGCGCAAAAAAAAACGGCAGGCGCACGTGGCGCCTGCCGGGATTTTCAGCCGTGCATCTGGCCGAAGCGGCCGGACTGGAAGTCGGCGAAGGCCTGATGGATTTCCTGCTCGGTGTTCATCACGAACGGGCCGTGGCCGACAATCGGCTCGTCGATCGGCTCGCCACTGAGCAGCAGCACCACCGCGTCCTGGCTGGCCTGGAGGGTGATGCGATCACCGTCACGCTCGAACAGCGCCAACTGGCCTTCGCGCATCGACTCCCCACCGTTGATCTGAACCGAACCCTTCAACACCACCAGCGCCGTGTTGCGGCCTTCGTGCAGATCCAGCGAGAGCAACTTGCCGGTGTTCAGTCGCAGATCCCACACGTCGATAGGCGTGAACGTGCGGGATGGACCTTTGTGGCCGTCGAACTCACCGGCGATCAGCCGCAGGCTGCCGGCACCGTCCTTGAGCGCGATTTGCGGGATATCACTGTCCAGAATGGTCTGGTAACCCGGCGCGGCCATTTTGTCCTTCGCCGGCAGATTCACCCAGAGTTGCACCATTTCCAGATTGCCGCCGGTTTTGGCGAAGTTTTCCGAGTGGAACTCTTCATGCAGGATGCCGGAAGCCGCCGTCATCCATTGCACATCGCCCGGGCCGATGGTGCCGCCACTGCCGGTGGAGTCGCGGTGCTGCACTTCGCCTTCGTAAACGATGGTCACGGTTTCGAAGCCACGGTGCGGATGCTGCCCCACGCCGCGGCGTTCAGTAGTCGGGGTGAAATGCGCAGGCCCGGCGTGATCCAACAGCAGGAACGGGCTGATGTGCTGGCCCAGGTTGTCGTAGGAAAACAGGGTGCGCACCGGAAACCCATCGCCGACCCAGTGGCCGCGAGGGCTGGTGTAGATACCGATCAGGTTTTTCATGGTGGACTCCGTCATCAGGTTGATCATGGAGCGATCATAAATTCGTCATGTATTTAGTACTAGTCAGCCAAAACCGTCCTCATCGTTCTACTGGTGGAACGATATCGATCGCGGTGATTCGTGACTTTCAGTCAACAGTACTTTGCCCCGACAGCGGTTTTTCCCAAGGAATCAGACGCGGATACTCCTGCCCATTCCCACTGCAACCCTGGAGTCCTGCATGTCTGTTCCCGCTTTCGGTCTTGGTACGTTTCGCCTGCAAGGTCAGGTGGTCATCGATTCGGTGAGCACTGCCCTTGAACTTGGTTACCGAGTCATCGACACCGCACAGATCTACGAAAACGAGGCCGACGTTGGCGCAGCCATCGCTGCCAGCGGCATTGCCCGTGAAGAGCTGTTCATCACCAGCAAGATCTGGATCGCCAACTTCGCCAAGGATCGTCTGATCGAAAGCCTCAAGGAAAGCCTGCAAAAGCTGCAGACCGACTACCTCGACCTGACGCTGATCCACTGGCCATCGCCGGAAGATCAAGTGCCGGTCGAAGAGTTCATGGGCGCGTTGCTGGAAGCCAAACGCCTGGGCCTGACCCGGCAGATCGGCGTGTCCAACTTCACCATCGACCTGATGAAACAGGCGATTGCTGCGGTCGGTGCGCAAAACATCGCCACCAACCAGATCGAGCTGCACCCGTACCTGCAAAACCGTAAGGTCGTGGAATTCGCCCAGAGTCAGGGCATTCAGATCACCTCGTACATGACCCTCGCCTACGGCGAAGTGCTGAAGGATCCGCTGATCGTGCAGATCGCCGAGCGTCTGCAAGCCACCCCGGCGCAGGTCACTCTGGCGTGGGCGATGCAGTCGGGTTACGCGGTGATTCCGTCGTCGACCAAACGCGCCAACCTGCAAGGCAACCTCGGCGCCACGGCGCTGACCCTGAGCGATGCCGACATGGCGCTGATCGCCACACTGGAGCGCGGCCATCGCCTGACCAGCCCCAAAGGCATCGCGCCGCAGTGGGACTGACCGATCAGGCCTGAAGCTGCTGCGCGAGGTCGTGCATGGCCACGCGCAGCGAATCGATGGCAGCCGTCAATGCCGCTTCGGGCTCATCGTCACAACAGGCTTGCTCGAGTACCCGACACGCCGAGACCACGCGCTCGGCACCGATCATGTGCGCCCCGCCCGTGACGTGATGCGCCAGATCACGCAAGACTTCGCGATCACGGCCTGACTCTTCCAGCCGCTTCAGGTCGATACGCAGATTGCTCAGTACTTCCTCACGCAATTGGTCGATCAGCGGGTTGTCCGCGCCCGCCAGTTGCAACAGCGCGCTCAGATCGAACTCGGCCGGTGCCGGATCGTCCGCGCTGTCGGCCTGCGAGCCCCCGGAGACGGCGGCCATCAAGGCCAGGCTCAATTCGCGCAGCAGAACCGGTTTGAACAGGCAATCATCCATCCCGGCCGCGCGGCATCGCTCCTTTTCTTCCATCTGTGCATTGGCGGTAAATCCGAGGATCAGACAGGGCGTCCTGCCCATGGCAGCCTCTTCCCGACGCACCGCCCCTGTCAGTTCATATCCGTTGAATTCCGGCATGTTGCAGTCGGTGATCAGTGCATCGAAAGATTGCTCGCGCCACAGCGCGAGCCCTTCCTCACCGCCACCAGCGTCAACAGCGCGATGCCCGAGCTCACTCAACTGCCGGCACAACAGCAGGCGATTCACCGGATGGTCATCCACCACCAGCACGTTCAGCGACTTGACCGTCGCCGCCACTGGCGCCGGCACAGCCTCTTGCACAAGCGGCGCCAGCATCGGCAGCTCCAGTCGCAGCATGACCTGAGTGCCGCGGTTCAACTCGCTGTTCATCCACAAATCGCCGCCCATCAACCGGCACAGGTTGCGGCTGATCACCAGCCCCAGGCCGGAGCCACTCCGCGCCGTTGATGAGTGGTTGCCGACCTGCACAAACGGTCTGAATAATCGCTGCTGATCTTCCGCGCTGATCCCCCGGCCACTGTCTTCAATGGCTACGCCCACTTCAATCATCTCGTTCTGTTCGCCGAACACCCGCAGGCGCAGCCTCACCTCGCCGTCCTCTGTGAATTTGATTGCGTTGCTCAACAGGTTCGACAGCACTTGTTTGAAACGCAGGGGATCGAGCATCACCTCGACGTTGCTGCGTTCATCCAGCTCCACATGCCACAACAATTCCTTCTGCCGGGCCAGGCCTTCGAAAATCCGGCACACCGACGCCACCACCTCACGCAGATTGACGCGCTCGGGGGCCAGCGACAGATGCCCAGCCTCGATGCGCGCGATGTCGAGAATATCGCCGATCAAAGCCAGCAGTTGCTGCCCGGCACTGGACGCCACTTCGATCGCCTGGCGATCGGTCACGCCTTCATCGGCACGCTTGAGGGCCAGTTCGAGCATGCCGATCAGGGCATTCATCGGTGTGCGGATTTCATGACTCATGGTTGCAAGAAACGTACTTTTGGCACGATTGGCTTCGTCGGCCGCGTCCTTGGCCTCCTGCAACTGCTGAACCCATCGCTGGCGCTGACGGATCTGCCGACGCTGAAAACCGATCCAGCCCAATGCCAGCAACAGCAAACCCGCGGCAACGGCAAACCCACGCAAAATTTGCTCTCGATGACGCTGCCAATAGCTGTCCTGCAGTACCACATTACGACTCCAGCGCGCGACCAGAGCGTCGATTTCCTGGGGTGCGATGCTCAGCAGTGCCTTGTTCAGAATCGATTGCAACTGCGGGGCATCGAGCGCCGTGGCCATGGCGACCCGGGCCGGCTGATCACCCAGCGTGGAAACAATGCGCAAGCGATCACGGTACTGGTGATCGATCTGGTAGCGCGCCACCAGCAACGAGCTCAATGTCGCGTCAGCCTTGCCGTCGAGCAGCGCCTGCGTGCCGTCGGCCGGGCTTGGCAATTCGATCAGGTTGATCTGCGGCACGTGCTCCAACAGATAATCGCGCAGTGGATTACCGCGGTAGAGCGCCAGGCGCCTACCTGCCATCTCTTCGAGGCTGCGCGGCGCCTGTGACTTCAAATCGGTGATCAAGACAAAGGGGCTATTGGCGTACGAGCGGGTAAGCAGCATTTGCGTTTCGCGCTGGCGGCTCGGTGTCATCACCGGCAGCAGATCCAGTTGCCCGCTCCTGAGTTGCTCGACCTGACGATCCAGCGACTGACCGCGCACCACCTCGAATGTCAGGCCACTGCGCTGACTGATCAGGTTGAGCAATTGGGCAGCCAGCCCACCGAAACGGCCATCGGCGTCAAAGAATGTCAGCGGTGCAAAATCATCGATGGCGCCGACCCGCACCACCGGATGCTGATCCAGCCATTGTTGCTCGCTGTCGCTCAGGCTGACCCTCGACTGCGCTGCCATGTCGGCGCGACCGGCGCTCCAGCGCAGTTCCATGGCCAGGCGCTGCTCCATGGGAATCGCCAGCAAGGCCTTGTCGACCAGACGTTTCAAGCGTGTGTTGCTGCGGGCCAGGGCGAAGCCGAACGGGTTGGGGTCAAGGCCCGACGGCCCCGCCAGTTGCAGGTCGTTGTGAAAGTGAGTGTTGATCAGATAGCTGGCGCTGATGAAGTCGCCGAGATAAAGAACAGCGTCGCCGAACGCTACAGCTCCGAGGGCATCAAGGATCGAGGGGTAACGCTGGAGGATCGCTTGCGGATAAGCCTCCTCGATGGTCCAGACAGGCAAGTAGTCTTCCACCATGGCGATACGTTTGCCGGCGAGATCATCCGGCAACAGCTCATCGAGCCGGGTCACCCACATCGGCTGATCCTCGGCGTAGGCGCGAGACAGCATCAGGTCGGGATCAGCGATTTCAAAGTTGTTCGACGTACCCAGCAGGTCCACATCCCCGGCCTTGAGCGCGGCCATCGCGCTTGCGCGGTTGGCATAACACCAGACTTCGACGTCGATGTTCAAAATCTGTGCGATCGCATCGGCGTAATCGGCGGTGAGGCCTTCCAGTTCGTGTCGTTTGCGAGTCAGTTCAAAGGGCGGGTAATCCGGCCAGGAGGCACCGATGCGCAATACCGGGTGCGTGCTCAGCCACTGCCGATCCTGCTTGTCCAGTTGAATCTGTACGCCTTCCAGGCGGGTGCGGGAGACGATTTCGAGCCGCTGCGCCGGCCCGGTCGCGTGCGCTGCGCTTGCAAGCATCAGTATCGACAGAAGTACGACCCGCAGAGGACATATCATGAGGCTACCGATCAAGACAGGCCGTTGCGTTTGACAAACGCTCCCAACGCCACCAGCGAGCTCACTCCGAGTTTCAGCATCAAACGGCTCTTGTAGGTGCTGACGGTTTTGTGACTGAGGTTCATCGTCAGAGCGATGTGCTTGTTGGACTCACCTCTGGCCAGCTTCAGCATGATTTCCATTTCGCGGGTGGACAGAAGTGCGATCAGCTCTCGCTCATCGCGGTGCGCTTCGGATTGCACGGCATTGACAGGCATTTCAGGAAAGTAGCTATAGCCCAAACGGACGGCCTTGATAGCATTCTGCAAATGCTCCATCGAGGCGGACTTGGCGACAAAAGCCATCGCCCCCGCACGTCGGCAGCGCATCAGATAGTGTTCAGGGTCGGCCGAGGTGAAAATCACCACCTTGCAGACCAGCCCGATGGCTCTGATGCGCTCCAATACCTCCAGGCCGCCGAAGCCGTCGAGTTTCAGGTCGAGCACGACCAGTTCCGGCGAGTGTTCACGGAGCATTGGCACCACATCGACGCCTTTGGAAGTTACATAAATCGGTTTGTAGCCCGCAGACTCCAGAACCAGACGCAGGGCTCCAACCACCACCGGATGATCATCAACGATCAATGCTGAACCCATGACCACTCCCGGGGCGAATACCTGACATGACGCCACCGATCCAGCATGAACGGGACTATTGGTAGCTGCGCTACAACTGTTGCACGGTGTGCGCGCTGAATCACCTGTCAGATCTGACAGTTGTGCGCCAGACCGATCTGTGATCGAACACGCGATGGGCGCCCGAACGAAACCTCGACCGAGGTCATCAACTGTTCGATTTCGTCGAATGAAGGCAGCGCTGCAGGGCAGGTGATGATCTTTGCCTCGAAATGCCCGGGAACCCCTGTGGAATCCGCCGGCGCACCATAGACCAGGGCCCGTCGGATTTGTGGGTGATCGAACAGAAAACCGGGCAGATCCGCGATCCCGCTCGCCACTTCGGCATTGACCACCAGGACATCGAACGGCTGACAGCCGTAATCGACCAGGGTCAACAGTTCGGCAAGACTTTGCACCGGCGCGATGCGGTGGTAATTCAGGCCATTGAACAGGCGCTCGATCCTCATCCGGTGAAAATGCTGCAAGTCGGCGATCAGGATGCGCAGGGTTTTGTCGGTCAATGTGGAAGTCCGGGTAGTCGCTTCAAGTGGCGGCAAGACTACCCAAGCATCGGGATACACTCTGTAGGACTTTTCCGAAAAACACGGTCACTCATCGGGATTGAAAAAGTTACTCCGTGGTGCTCGGACTCCAGAACGCCTGCACCACCAGCGTCGACGTCGAGATTCGCGCCACCAGCGCATCCAGTTCATCACCGTCCACCGAGGTGGTGGCCAGCGTCGCTTCGATCTCGATTTCATCGGCACCGAAGGCATGTACATCGACATCGCTGGCCGGGTAATTACTGCGTTCCAGCTCGGCCTCGAGCAAGGCGAAAACGGCTTTCTGCTGCGAACGCCGAGCGATCACATAAACAATGTTGGTGACTTCCGCCGAAACCACGTCCAGCGGCTGACGGTTGATGTTGTTGACGATCGGCCGCAACAAGGTATTGGCGGCCAGCACGAACAAGGTGCCCAGCACCGCTTCGGCCAGCAGGTCGGCACCGGCGCAGGCGCCGACCGCCGCCGAGGTCCAGAGCGTGGCGGCGGTGTTGAGCCCACGTACGTTGCCTTCTTCGCGCATGATCACCCCGGCACCGAGAAAGCCGATGCCGGAAACCACATACGCGACCACCCGCACCGCGCCCTCGGCACCGGCGAGACGGTTGGCCATGTCGACGAAAATCGCCGCCCCCACCGCCACCAGCACGTTGGTGCGCAAACCCGCCGTGCGCTGACGGTACTGGCGTTCGAAGCCGATCAGGCCGCCGAGGATGAACGCCGCGCTGAGGCTGACCAAAGTGTCGAGCAATGAGGTGAGGTTGAGATTGTTGATCGCTTGCATGTCGAACTCCTTGAAACCGCCCCCCTTGCTCCCACAAGGGGGGAATCTTGCCTGTTACTGCCAGCCGAACCGACGGATGTAGAAACCTTTCACGGCTTGAGTCAGCGCCATGTACGCCAGCAGGATCACCGGCAGGAACACGAAGTACATCGACGGCAGCGCCTGCAATTTGAAGTAGTGCGCCAGCGGCCCCATCGGCAGGAAGATGCCCACGGCCATGATGATTGCGGTCATCACCAGCAACGGCATGGCCGCGCGGCTTTGCAGGAACGGAATCTTCGGCGTGCGGATCATGTGCACGATCAGCGTCTGGGTCAGCAGCCCCACCACGAACCAGCCGGACTGGAACAGGGTCTGGTGATCCGGAGTGTTGGCATCGAACACGTACCACATCAAGGCGAACGTTGTGATGTCGAAGATCGAACTGATCGGACCGAAGAACAGCATGAAGCGCCCGACATCCCCCGGCTGCCAGCGTTGTGGCTGTTTCAGCATTTCTTCGTCGACGTTGTCGAACGGGATCGCGATCTGCGAAATGTCATAGAGCAGGTTCTGCACCAGCAGGTGCATCGGCAGCATCGGCAGGAACGGAATGAACGCACTGGCCACCAGCACCGAGAACACGTTGCCGAAGTTCGAACTGGCGGTCATCTTGATGTACTTGAGCATGTTGGCGAAGGTCCGACGCCCTTCCAGCACGCCCTCCTCCAGCACCATCAGGCTCTTTTCCAGCAGGATGATGTCGGCCGCTTCCTTGGCGATGTCCACCGCGCTGTCCACCGAAATCCCGATGTCTGCGGTGCGTAGCGCCGGGGCGTCGTTGATACCGTCGCCCATGAACCCGACCACGTGACCGTTGCCCTTGAGGATGCGCACGATGCGTTCCTTGTGCGACGGCGTCAGCTTGGCAAACACGTTGGTGGTTTCCACCGCCACGGCCAGTTCAGCGTCGCTCATGCGCTCGATGTCGTTGCCCATCAACAGGCCTTGCTGGGCCAGGCCCACTTCGCGGCAGATCTTGGCGGTCACCAGCTCGTTGTCGCCGGTCAGCACTTTCACGGCCACGCCGTGTTCGGCCAGGGCCTTGAGTGCCGGGGCGGTGCTTTCCTTCGGCGGATCGAGAAACGCCACGTAACCGATCAGCGTCAGTTCCTGCTCGTCGCCCAGGCTGTAAGTGTCGCGCCCCTGCGGCATCGACCGTGCCGCCACCGCGACCACACGCAAGCCTTCAGCGTTGAATGCTGCGGTGACCTGACGGATTTTCGCCAGCAATTCATCGCTCAAGACTTCGTCGGCTTCACCGTGACGAACCCGGCTGCACACCGCCAATACTTCTTCCACCGCGCCCTTGCAGATCAGCTGATGCGGCTGGCCGCGCCCTTCCACCACCACCGACATCCGCCGGCGATTGAAATCGAACGGGATCTCGTCGACCTTGCGAAACGCCGTGCCGACCTTCAGCTCGCGGTGGATTTCCACGTGTTCCAGCACCGCCACGTCGAGCAGGTTTTTCAGGCCGGTCTGGTAGTAGCTGTTGAGGTAAGCCATTTCCAGCACGTCATCGGAGTCTTCGCCCCAGACGTCGACATTGCGCGCCAGGAAGATCCTGTCCTGGGTCAGGGTACCGGTCTTGTCGGTGCACAGCACGTCCATGGCGCCGAAGTTCTGGATCGCATCCAGGCGTTTGACGATGACTTTCTTGCGCGACAGGAACACCGCGCCCTTGGCCAGCGTCGAGGTGACGATCATCGGCAGCATTTCCGGGGTCAGGCCCACGGCAATCGACAGCGCGAACAGCAGCGCTTCGGTCCAGTCGCCCTTGGTGAAACCGTTGATGAACAACACCAGCGGCGCCATGACGAACATGAAGCGGATCAGCAGCCAGCTGACTTTGTTCACCCCTTGCTGGAACGAAGTCACCGCGCGATCAGTCGCCCCGACCCGCTGCGCCAGTGCACCGAAATAGGTGCTGTTGCCGGTAGTGAGAATCACCGCCACCGCCGTGCCGGACACCACGTTGGTGCCCATGAACAGGATGTTGTCGAGCTCCAGCGGATTGCGCGTGTCGCGATCGGCCTGACGCGGGAATTTTTCCACCGGCATCGATTCACCGGTCATTGCCGCCTGGCTGACGAACAGATCCTTGGCGCTGAGCACCCGGCAATCGGCAGGAATCATGTCGCCGGCCGAGAGCACGATCAGATCGCCGGGCACCAGTTGCTTGATCGGCAATTCAGCACGCGGCGCATCCCGGCGCAGCACGGTGGCGGTGTTGCTGACCATCGCCTTGAGCGCGTCGGCGGCCTGGTTGGATTTGCTTTCCTGCCAGAAGCGCAGCAGCGTCGAGAGCACCACCATCGAGAAAATCACGATCGCGGCCTTGAGGTCTTCGGTCAGCCACGAGATCACCGCCAACAGGGTCAGCAGCAGGTTGAAAGGGTTCTTGTAGCAGTGCCACAGGTGGGTCCACCACGGCAGCGGTTGCTCGTGTTCGACTTCGTTGAGGCCGTGCTGCGCACGCAGCACATCGACTTCGAAATCGGTGAGGCCATCGGTGTGGGTGCCGAGTTTCGACAACAGCACGCCGCTGTCGCAATGGGCGGCGTCCACCAGTGTATTGGCCAGGGTGGGCGGCACTTCACGGCTGACCGTGGTGTCGCTGAGGGTTTCCAGCAAGGCCAGGCGACGGAAGTGCCGGGCGATGTGGCGGGTCCGCAGGAAGCCTGCGAAAAATTCCTTGAGTGTAAGTTTCATGGCTGTTGCCCCTATGGTCAGCCGGGAAACCTTCGAGCAGGTACGTCCTCGTCCCGGGCACCGGAAAACCGGCACGGCAAGGCGTGGCGCGCCGGTCAGAAAAGACAGGCGTGTCGATAGGGCTGCAATGACGACGATGAAGTCGACTTCACAGGCTTTTCAGTGTCGATGAGAAGGACGTCGGGACATGACCGGGACCGGTCATGATCGGGATGCCGCTGCTCGCTGTTCGGCGAGACAACGGCACAAAGAAATGCGCGTTATCTTGCCGAGAATCCGCCGGTTACAAGGACCGGCCGACAACTGTCACTCGAACAAGTACCCACTGTGGGTCTCCGCTATTGATGAAAACGCGCGAAGCTTACGCCCCGATTTCAGGAGAGTAAACCCGCAAAAGGAAGTGTGTCGGGGAATGTGGCGGGTGTTCAGGAAGGGTTCAGGATTGCCCCCGAGATCGCTCCCTCCGAGATCGTTCCCACGCTCTGCGTGGGAACGATCAGTGTGGAGGCTGAAAGGATACTTAGCTGGCAGTCGCCAGCAACAGATCCATCACCGAACGGCTGTGCCCGCGGTTTTTGCCATGCTCATACAGCGAGCCGGCAATCTCGTCCGCGCGGATAGGCAGGATCGACAGCAGCGTATCGCTCAGACCATGACTGGCCTGGCAGAAGCCCTGCATGTACAGACCGGCCTTGCAGCGCTCGTCGGTGATCAACCGGTAATTGCGATCGACCTCGAAGTCGCCCAGGTATTCTTCCAGCGGCGCCAGCAGTTTGCGGTGCATCTGACGCTCGTAACCGGTGGCCAGCACGACTGCATCGTAGGCACGCACGGTGACTTCGCCGGTGGCATTGTTGCGCACGGTCAGTTCAATGCCGTGTTCGGTGGCAGTGGCTTTCTCGACCGTAGTCAGAGTGCGGAACGCATGACGTGCGACGCCGGAGACTTTCTGACGATAGAAGATGCCGTAGATGCGCTCGATCAGGTCGATGTCGACCACCGAGTAGTTGGTGTTGTGGTACTCGTTGACCAGACGCTCACGCTCGCTGCTCTTCTGCTGGAAGATCAGGTCGGTGAATTCCGGCGAGAACACTTCGTTGACGAACGGGCTGTCGTCCGCCGGTTTCAGGGCCGAGCCGCGCAGGATCATGTCGACCTGCACCGACGGGAACGAATCGTTCAGGTCGATGAAGGCTTCCGCCGCGCTCTGGCCGCCACCGATGATCGCAATGCTCATTGGCTGGTTGTTGATGCACGGCTGCTTGGCCATCTCGGCCAGGTATTGCGAGTGATGGAACACCCGACCGTCGCCCTTCAACGCCTTGAACGCTTCGGGAATGCGTGGCGTGCCGCCGGCGCTGACCACCACCGAACGCGCAGTACGCACAAACTGCTGGCCTTCGGTATCACGGGAAATCACCCGCAGGGCTTCGACCTGATGGTTGTGCAGCACCGGCTCGATGGTCAGCACTTCTTCACCGTAGCGGCTCTGTTCGGTGAACTGCCCGGCCACCCAGCGCAGGTAGTCGTTGTACTCCATGCGGCACGGATAGAAGGTGCCGAGGTTGATGAAGTCCACCAGACGGCCGTGGTGCTTGAGGTAGTTGACGAACGAGTACGGGCTGGTCGGATTGCGCAGGGTGACCAGATCCTTGAGAAAGGAAATCTGCAACTCGCTCTGGGTCGACAGGGTGTTGCCGTGCCAGCTGTAGTGGGGTTGTTTGTCGAGGAACAGCACATCCAGCTCGCCCTGGGTCGGGCCGCGCTCTTGCAGAGCGATGGCCAGCGCCAGGTTCGAAGGGCCGAAACCGACGCCGATCAGGTCGTGAACGATGGGCGATGCAATTGCCTGTGTCATTTCCAGTGTCCTCTGGAGGAACCCCGAACCAGCGGGGACGAAAAGCCTGAGTGACCTGACCGGCCTTGAGCAGGACAGCAGATCGTCTGTTGAGTAGGAACGAGGACAGTGAAAAAAAATTTAACGCCGGTGGCTCAATGGACATCCCATTGCTTGATGCGCAGGCGGCAATGTTTCATGGCGTTGACGATGTGCTTTTCCACCAGAGCCTTGGAAATCCCGAGGTGCTGCGCGATTTCGGGATGCGACAGACCTTCGATCTTGCGCAACAGAAAACTTTCGCGGCACAGCGGCGAAAGTTCTGCCAGGGCACGCTGGAGCATCTCCAGTCGCTGACCGTGATCGAACGTGTTGTGGGGGGACGGCGTGAAATAGCGCTCTTCGCTGTCGAGCACTTCCAGCGATTCGACCTGACGCAGGGCATTGCGCCGATGGTCGTCGATTACCAGATTGAGCGCGGTGCGGTAGAGGAAAGCCCGGGGTTGCTCGATCGGCGTGTCGCTGGAACGCTCCAGAACCCGTACATAAGCGTCATGCACCACATCTTCGGCGACCTGGCGGTTGCCGAGCTTGGCGTTCAGGAAACACACCAATTCGCGATAGTAGTTTTCCAACATGACTCCCGGCCGCAAGGGGTGCGGTTTCTGTCCTTGAGCCCGATCCTGACTGCACTGGAGGCAGTAGCATGATAGTGGCAACTTGAAGGGCGTAATTTATAGTAATTCTCATATAGATTTAAAGTAGTGATTCTCTTCACCAGACAAATAGTCCTGCCGGGCAACCTGTAACTTCGTGTGTGAGCACTTAAATTCCCTTGCGCATTCATCGTTTACAGGACAGCTCCCCGTGTCTGTCGTGCCTTGCGACAGCGTTCAGCGACCGACCGAACCTGTTCACCTGCTGAACGACGGGCCGAATTCCACTGGCCGGAACCCTGCATGAAACGTCCCCGCCCCGCCCGACGCGCCCTGTTCGTTGCCCTCTGCCTGATCCCTGTCATCGCCGTTGCCGCGTGGCAGGTATTGCCGCCGGGCCGTGAGACCCTCGCCACTGTTCAAGTGACACGCGGCGATATCGAAAACAGCGTGACCGCACTCGGCACCCTGCAACCGAGGCGCTATGTGGATGTGGGCGCCCAGGCGTCAGGGCAGATCCAGAAAATTCATGTCGAGGCCGGCGATGCGGTCAAGGAAGGCCAGTTGCTGGTGGAGATCGACCCGTCCACGCAAAAGGCCAAGCTCGACGCAGGCCGGTTCTCCATCGAGAACCTCAAGGCGCAGTTGCAGGAGCAACGAGCCCAGCATGAGCTGGCGCAGCAAAAGTACCAGCGCCAGCAAAAACTCGCCGCCGGCGGCGCCACCCGCGAGGAAGACGTCCAGACCGCCCGGGCCGAAGTGCGCGCCACGCAGGCCCGCATCGACATGTTTCAGGCGCAGATCCGCCAGGCACAGGCCAGCCTGCGCAGCGACGAAGCCGAGCTCGGCTACACACGCATCTATGCGCCGATGTCCGGCACGGTGGTGGCAGTAGGCGCCCGGGAAGGCCAGACACTCAACGCGCAACAGCAGACCCCGCTGATTCTGCGGATCGCGCGGCTCTCTCCGATGACCGTATGGGCCGAGGTCTCCGAAGCCGACATCGGTCACGTCAAACCGGGCATGACCGCTTACTTCACCACCCTCAGCGGCGGCAGCCGGCGCTGGAGCAGCACCGTACGGCAGATCCTGCCGGTGCCGCCGCGTCCGCTGGAACAGAGCCAGGGCGCCAGCCCCACCAGCGGTCGCAGTGGTAGCGAACGGGTGGTGCTTTACACGGTATTGCTGGATGTCGATAACGCCGATAACACCCTGATGACCGACATGACCGCCCAGGTGTTCTTCGTTTCGCAACAGGCACAAAACACCCTGACCGTGCCCACCGCCGCCCTGCAACGCAGCGCTCGCGCGGACTGGCAACTGGCGCAGGTGGTCGCCGCCAATGGCGACATTCAGTCCCGGGAAGTGCGCACCGGCATCCGCGACCGCTTGCGCACGCAGATTCTTGAAGGGCTTGTCGAAGGCGATCATGTCCTGAGCAGCCCGGCCACCGGCAATGGAGGCTGAATGCAAACGCCCCTGATTGACCTGCAGCAGATCCGCAAAGCCTATGGCGGTGGCGACAGTCCGCGGGTGGAAGTGCTGCGCGGCATTGATCTGTCGATTCATGCCGGCGAATTCGTGGCGATCGTCGGCGCCTCCGGTTCCGGCAAGTCGACACTGATGAACATCCTCGGCTGCCTCGACCGACCGACCAGCGGCGAATACCTGTTTGCCGGTGAAGAGGTCGCGCGGCTGGACACCGACGCTCTGGCCTGGCTGCGACGCGAGGCGTTCGGCTTCGTGTTCCAGGGCTATCACCTGATTCCGTCCGGCTCGGCCCAGGAAAACGTCGAAATGCCGGCCATTTACGCAGGCACACCGGCCGCCGAACGCCACGCCCGGGCCCACGCGCTGCTGACTCGCCTGGGCCTTGCCGGCCGCACTGCCAATCGCCCGCACCAACTCTCCGGCGGGCAACAGCAGCGGGTGTCGATTGCCCGTGCGCTGATGAATGGCGGTCATATCATTCTCGCCGACGAACCCACCGGTGCGCTCGACAGCCACAGCGGTGCCGAGGTCATGACCCTGCTCGATGAACTGGCAGATCAGGGCCATGTGGTGATTCTCATCACCCACGACCGCGAGGTCGCGCAACGTGCCAAGCGCATCATCGAAATCCGCGACGGCCTGATCATCAGCGACACCGCCGATCCGTCATCGCCCCCCTTGCCCGCCGTCGGTTCCGGCGCATTGCAGGCCGTGGATCTGCGCGAGCGTCTGAACACCGGCAGCACCCAGACCGGCGCCTGGAAAGGCGAGTTGGTGGACGCCGTGCAAGCGGCGTGGCGAGTGATGTGGGTGAACCGCTTCCGCACCGCGCTGACCCTGCTGGGCATCGTCATCGGCGTCGCGTCTGTGGTGGTGATGCTGGCGGTGGGCGAAGGCAGCAAGCGCCAGGTGATGGCGCAAATGGGCGCCTTCGGCTCCAACATCATTTATCTCAGCGGCGCTGCCCCCAACCCGCGCACGCCACCGGGCATCATCACCCTCGATGACGTCGCCGAACTGGCCGCCCTGCCCCAGGTGGAACGCATCATGCCGGTCAACGGCTCGACCGCCGGCGTGCGCTTCGGCAATGCCGACCACACCAGCTATGTGGGCGGCAATGACACCAATTTCCCGACCATTTTCAATTGGCCGGTGGTTCAGGGCAGCTACTTCACGCAAGCCGACGAAGACAGCGCCGCTGCCGTGGCGGTAATCGGCACCAAGGTTCGCGACAAGCTGCTCAAGGATGTGGCCGACCCCATCGGTCAATACATCCTGATCGAAAACGTACCGTTCCAGGTGCTCGGGGTACTCGCTGAAAAAGGCTCCAGCTCCGGCGACTCGGACAGTGACAACCGGATCGCCGTGCCCTACTCCGCCGCCAGCATGCGCCTGTTCGGCAGCCGCAACCCCGAATATGTGGTCATCGCCGCGCGGGACGCCCGCAAGGTCAAGGAGGCGGAGCAGGCCATCGAGCAATCGATGCTGCGCCGGCACAACGGCAAAAAGGATTTCGAGCTGACCAACAACGCCGCCATGATTCAGGCCGAGGCACGAACCCAGGGCACGCTGTCGCTGATGCTCGGCGCGATCGCCGCCATCTCCCTGCTGGTGGGCGGGATCGGCGTGATGAACATCATGCTCATGACCGTGCGCGAGCGCACCCGGGAAATCGGCATCCGCATGGCCACCGGCGCCCGTCAGCGCGACATCCTGCGCCAGTTTCTGACCGAGGCAGTGATGCTCTCGGTGGTCGGCGGCGTTGCCGGGATCAGCCTGGCGATGCTGGTCGGCGGTGTGCTGCAACTCAGCGGCGTCGCCATGGCGTTCCAGTGGATTGCGGTGTTCGGCGCCTTCGGTTGCGCGCTGGCCACCGGCGTCATCTTCGGCTTCATGCCTGCCCGCAAGGCCGCCCGGCTCGATCCGGTCAAGGCCCTCACCAGTGAATGATCGACCTATGAAAGCCCACCTGACACTTCTCGCCGCCAGCGTTTTGCTGGCGGCGTGCGGCAGCCCCGCGCCACGCCCCGACAGCGGCCTGCAACCACCGCCCGCCTGGCAATCGCCCGAACATCCCGGCGCCAGCCAAAGCGATCGACAATGGTGGACGCATTTCGGCAGCACGGAACTCGATCATCTGATCGAACAGGCCCGGCTGGGCAGCCATGACCTGGCCGCCGCAGTCGCCCGGGTGAGGCAGGCGCAGGCCAGCGCGACAATCGCCGGCGCGCCGCTGCTGCCCGAAGTCAAGGCCGGGCTGAATGCCAATCGCCAGAAACTCTTGCACGGCAAAGGCTACAGCCAGCTCGACGTGAACCCCGACAACCGCTCGCTGGATTACTACGACGCCGAGTTGAGCGCCAGTTACGAAATCGATTTCTGGGGCGGCAAACGCGCCGCCCGGGACAGCGCGGTGTTCGGCGTGCAGGCCAGCGAATTCGACCGTTCAACGGTGGAACTGACCCTGCAAAGTGCCGTCGCCAACAGCTACACCCAGGCCCTGGCGCTGCGCGAACAGGCGCGGATCGCCGAACTCAATCTGACCAATGCGCAAAGCGTTCTGCATCTGGTGCAGACCCGCCACGACGCCGGCAGCGCCACCGCGCTGGAACTGGCCCAGCAGAAAAGCCTGGTCGCCGAACAACAGCGCAAACTGCCGTTGGTGCAACAACAGGCCCGCGAGGCGCTGATTACCCTGGCCGCGCTGCTCGGCCAACCAGTGCAGGAGCTGCCGACACCCCGACAGGCATTCGCTCAACTGCAATGGCCGGACATCGCCAGTGGTGTGCCCAGCGATCTGCTGCAACGGCGCCCGGACATCGCCAGCGCCGAAGCCAGACTGGCCGCCGCCCAGGCCGATGTGACCGTCGCCCGCGCCGCCATGCTGCCCAAGGTCACGCTGACCGCCAGCCTCGGCACCGGCGCGGACCTCGCATCGGATCTGCTGCGCACGACCTTCTACAACCTGTCCTCAGGTCTGGTGGCACCGATCTTCAACAATGGCCGCCTGCGTGCCGAACGCGACAAGGCCACGGCGCGCCAGGAAGAATTGCTGGAGACCTATCGCGGCGCAATCATCAATGGCTTTGCGGACGTGGAAAAAGCCCTGACGAGCATCCGCGGCCTCGATGAACAGCGTCAATGGCAAGGCGAGGAACTGCGCCAGGCACAGACCGCGTTCGATATCGCCCAGAGCCGCTATCAGGCCGGAGCCGAGGATCTGCTGACGGTGTTGCAGACTCAACGCACGCTGTATGCCGCCCAGGACATGAACGTGCAACTGCGGCTGTCACGCCTGCAGGCCAGCATTGCGCTGTACAAGGCGCTGGGCGGGGGTTGGCAAGTCATCTGAACAGCGCCTTGTTCAAGGCAAAAAAAATCGCAGCCCGACGCTGCGATTTTTTTTGCCTTCAGAGTTGTCGCCCCTTGACCTTCAGATGCCTGGCGTACCACGGCCGCTGCGGCACTTTGCGGAACAGGTCGGCCATGTTGTCTTCATCGCCGAACGTGATGCGCAATGCCAGCTTCATGGTTTCCGGGTCCATCTCCACCGAACGCCCCACCTGAAGGCCCGGAACGGTGCTGCAACCATGGGTGTCCGGGCCGAGCCACGGATCATCGACCTCGACCCAGCGCCCCGGTGCAAACCATTGGACGCCATTGACTTGCAGACGGCTCACTTCACCAGGATGAAAGCGTTCGTGAGCGCGATACCAGTCTTCAATGCGGTCGTCGATCCAGCCATGGAATCGCCAGAACACCGGGTTCACATGGGAGGAAAACGGGTCGCCGAGAAAATCGTTTTCCGGGGCATACCAGCGCGCAGCGAAGTCAGCCTGATCCCGGGCCATCGGCACCGGAATATCGTTGGACGGATCACGGGCCACCGATGCCCAGCGCATGTGCAGCCAGTCGTGCAGGCCCAGCTCGACTTCCGAGCCGAACTGGCCGAGCGTCAGCTTCGAGAGATAGCGCGGATCGGTGTACTGCGATTCCCAGACCTGGAAGTTGCTGTGGTAGGTCTCGGCCGACTTGATGTCGCTGACCCACTTTGTGTATTCGTCATCGCCTTCGGTCAGCCAGGTGGGTGGCAAGGCGTCGCCGTCATGGTTGTCGAAGTAGCGGGCAAAACCCTGACGATCGCGCTCGAGCTCCGGTTGCGGCGCGGGGAATTTCAACCAGGACGGCAAGTCCTGCATCGAACGTGCAGTGCCCAGCATGTGCCGGTGCATGAAGAAGAAGTCGATGCCCGAGCCGTTGCGATCCTTGCGCGGACCGCGCGCATCGCGCTCCTTGTAACGCGGGCCGGGTTGCCAGCCGATGCCGCGCAACGCATCGCGTTTTTTCTCGGACAGTTTGTGCCACTTGTCCCGCGAGGCATGCCAGAGCTGGTGAAACAGGCGATGCTCGGGCGACACCAGCCACGCCAGCAACGTCGGGTTCAGACCGGTTCGCTCACGAGCCTCGGGGAAACGACGTTTGACGGCGATGAAACGGTTATCGAGCTCCGGCAGACCCAACGGCCGATCCAGGCGCAGCACCTGCCCGGTGAACGTGCCGCTGCCGGCATTGCCGAAGGCCGCCCAGACTTCGTCCAGTTTGACATCGAGCTCGTAGACCGCCGGCGTCTGTGGCTGGTCCGTGCGCATCAGACGCCAGTACAGCTGCGCGCCATTGCCCGAGACCAGATCGCCAATGACGTCATAGCGGGGCAACCCGTCGCCCCGCAACCGCGCGCCGGTGTCGAGACAGCCGCGCAGGCCGCGCCCGCGCTGGGCAATATCGAGAAACAATTCCAGGCCCTCACGGGGCAGGCCATCGAGCCCGGCATCGGCGCCCGTGAAGCGGATGTCCCAGACACCGCGCAGGTTGTCGGCCAAGTGCTGGCCGGCAGTGTCTGCCAGATCCACCGTGGCCTCGCCCGGCGTGATCGGCTCGTCCTCGCGGGTCAGCTCACGATGTGCATAAAAAGCGGCAGGCAGCGCAGCGCCCGTGAGTGCCATGCCCGCCATGAACCAGCGTCGAGAGATCGTCATTGCCCTACCTGTGTCAGCCATGAAGCAGGCTTTATCCAAGCTAGAACGTTTGCTGGTGCGACAAATTTATCGCCTGCCCGAAAAGATCTCCGAAGGCCCAAACCGCGTTCGCGCGTTCTTTTGCCGCCTCGCTAAATTGTTTGCCTCCCCAGTCGTTCCTCCCAGATAGCAAAGGCCCCTGCGCCTGTACCTCGACGGCGAACCTGAATGAGATGGCAATGACAAAACCGCGTTCGAAAAAGGCTCTATACATCGGCCTGCCGCTGGCCTTGGCGATCAGCGCCGGTGCAGGCTTCCTGGCCTGGGATTACTGGTTCAGGGACAACCCCGGCTACCCGGTCAAGGTGATGAAACAGGCCACCGAACTGCAGGAACGGATCCTGTCGTTCGACAGCCATATCACCGTGCCCTTGAGTTTCGGCACCCATGGCAATGAAGCCGACAAGGACGGCTCCGGGCAGTTCGACCTGATCAAGGCCAACCGCGGACGGCTGTCCGGCGCCGCATTGACGGTCTTCGGCTGGCCGGAGATGTGGAACGGCCCGAACGCCCCGCACCGGCCTACCGACGGTTTCGTCGAAGAGGCCCGCAATCAACAGGAAGTGCGCTACAAGATCATCTCAGGCCTGGTGCGCGACTTCCCCAACCAGGTCGGCATCGCCTACACCCCCGACGATTTCCGCCGTCTGCACGGCGAAGGCAAGTTTGCGATTTTCATCAGCATGCTCAACGCCTACCCGCTGGGCAACGACCTGAGCAAACTGGACCTGTGGGCCGGTCGTGGCATGCGCATGTTCGGCTTCAGCTACATCGGCAACAACAGCTGGGCAGACTCCTCGCGCCCGCTGCCGTTTTTCAATGATTCCCCGGATGCGCTCGACGGCCTGTCGGATATCGGCAAACAGGCCGTGCACCGCCTGAACGACCTGGGCGTGATCATCGACGTCTCGCAGATGTCGACCAAGGGCCTGGAGCAGGTCGCGCAACTGAGCCGTACACCGCTGGTGGCTTCGCACTCGGCGCCGAGGGCGGCGGTGGACATTCCGCGCAACCTCAGCGACAAGGAGCTGCAACTGATCAAGAACAGCGGCGGCGTGGTGCAGGTGGTCGGTTTCTCGCAGTACCTCAAACCGCTGACCCAAGGCACCCAGGACAAACTCAATGCCTTGCGCGCCCGTTTCGATCTGCCGCCTCTGCCGAACCTGGCCATGGCGTTGATGCCGGGCGACCCGATCATCACCGCCTGGTCGGAACAGAAACTCGGCCAGTACGCCAGCGGCCTGTACGGGATTCTCGAAGAAGAACCGAAAGCCACCCTGAAGGACTTCGGCGACGCCATCGACTACACCGTACGCAAGATCGGCATCGATCACGTCGGCATCTCTTCGGACTTCAATGACGGCGGCGGAATCAAGGGTTGGGAGAACGTCGGCGAAATCCGCAACGTCACCGCCGAACTGATCCAGCGCGGTTACTCCGAAGCCGACATCGCCAAGCTGTGGGGCGGCAACTTCCTGCGGGTCTGGGATCAGGTGCAGAAAGCCGCCAAACCCGCACTGCTCTCCCGTCAGGACGCGACCCGACCATGACTGACCGCCGTACTTTTCTGAAACAGGCCGGCGTACTGGCCGCCGCTCTGCCTCTGGGTGTGAGCCTGGCTGAGCCGGCCCGCGCCGCCGCTTCGCCGCAGGACAAATGGGTGAAACTGCGCGGGCTGTTCGAACAAGACCCGGACGCGATCCACTTCGCCAACTTTCTGGTGACATCGCACCCAAGGCCGGTGCGCGAAGCCATTGCCCGCCATCGTGCGGACATCGACCGCAATCCGGGCCTGGCGATGGACTGGGATCTGGGCGTCACCGAACAGCGCGAAGAAAACGTGCGGGTCTGGGCCGGCCACTACTTGCAGGCCAGGCCGAGCCAGATCGCCCTCACCGGCAGCACCACCGAAGGTCTGGCGATGATCTACGGCAGTGTGCACGTGCGCCCGGACCAGGAAATCCTGACCACGGTTCACGAGCATTACTCCACCCGCAACATCCTCGACTTCCGCACCGCCCGCGACGGCACCCGGGTGCGCAAGCTCACGCTGTTCGAGAACCCGCAAAGCGTTTCGACGGATCAGGTGCTCGACACCATCAATCGCAACATCCGCCCCGAAACCCGCGTCCTCGGCATGACCTGGGTGCATTCGGGCAGCGGCGTGAAACTGCCGATCGCCGACATTGCCCGCCTCGTCGACGAACACAACCGAAACCGCGACGACAAGGACCGGATCATTTACGTGGTCGACGGCGTGCACGGCTTCGGTGTCGAAGACCTGAGCTTCCCGCAGATGAACTGCGACTTCTTCATCGCCGGCACGCACAAATGGATGTTCGGCCCGCGCGGCACCGGCATCGTCTGCAGTCGCAGCGACGAGGTGAAATACGTCAGCCCCAGCGTGCCGACCTTCTCCGAAGCCACGACCTTCGCCAAGACCATGACGCCCGGCGGCTATCACGCCTTCGAACATCGCTGGGCGGTGGACGAAGCGTTCAAGCTGCACCTGCGACTGGGCAAGGCCGATGTGCAAGCCCGCATCCACCAGCTCAACAGCTATTTGAAACAGCGCTTGCAGGAGCAACCGGGCGTCGAGCTGGTGACCCCGGTCGAGCCGAAGTTCTCCGCCGGTTTCAGCTTCTTCCGGGTCAAGGGCCGTGACAGCGATGACATCGCCGCCCGCCTGATGAAACACCGCGTGGTCTGCGATGCCGTCAGCCGCGACGTCGGCCCGGTGATCCGTACCGCGCCCGGTCTGCTCAACACTGAAGCCGAAGTGGACCGTTTCCTCGATGTGCTGGGCAAGACGCTGCGCGCCTGAGCCCTGCGCCCCCGGTTTTACTTTAAACAGAGACGACTCATGAAAAAGCCTCACGCCTCAACCGCCTTCAAGGCATTGTCCGCACTGGCGCTGACCGCCCTGTGCGCGGGCCTGCTGCCGGGCGCCGCCCTCGCAGCCACCCCGCCGGCACCCGGTAAAGTGTTCAAGGACTGCAAGGACTGTCCGGAAATGGTGGTGTTGCCGACCGGCAGTTACACCATGGGCACACCGGACGACGAAGTCGGCCGTGAACCCGACGAAGGCCCGCGACACGAAGTGACCTTCACCCGACCGTTCGCCATCAGCCGCTTTCAGGTGCTGGTCGGCGAGTGGGACGCATATGTCCGCGAGACCGGCGCCAAACCCTACGACTTCGATGATCGCCCGGGCCGCCGCTGCACCGCCGGCAAGCCCGAGTTCAAACAGACCAAACGCGACCCGGCCGTCTGCATGAACGTGGCCGAAGCCCAGGGCTACATCGACTGGCTGTCGAAAAAGTCCGGCCACCGCTATCGCCTGCCGAGCGAGTCGATCCGCGAATACGCGGCCCGTGGCGGCAGTACCGGATCGTTCCCCTTCCCGTTCGACGAAGGCAGCGACTACCAGATTTCCAAACACGCCAACACCTACGGCGCCGCCGACGGTTACAACTTCACGTCCCCGGCCGGCACCTTCCCGGCCAACGCCTTTGGCGTGTACGACGCCCACGGCAACGTCTACGAATGGACGGCTGACTGTTATCACAAGGATTACTCCGGCGTACCCAGTGACGGCCGTCCGTGGGTGCAGGAAAACTGCGAACGCCAGGTCATGCGCGGCAACGACTGGGGCGAGGCACCGGTGTTTTCCCGTTCCGGCAACCGCAACAGCAGCTGGCCGACCAGCAAGGGCGACTGGCTGGGCTTTCGCGTAGTGCGCGACCTCTGAGCCCGACTGTCAGCGACCGCAGCCCGTCTGCGGTCGTTTAAAGAAACCCCGTGACCATTCGTTTTCCTTACATACCGGCACTCCCTCCGCACCGAAGCAGGAATCCTCCATGACCAAGCCAACGCGTGGGGCGATCAACGAATTGTTCGCCCTGCTCAAGCCCTTCCGCCTGATTGTCTGCGTATCCATCGTGCTCGGCATGATCGGCGGCCTGAGCGTCACCGTGCTGCTGGCGACCATCAACAACGCCTTGCACTCGGCCGACGGACTGACCCGCACCGTGGTCATGATTTTCGCCGGGCTGTGCGCCCTGGCCTTGCTGACCACGATCCTGTCCGACATCGGCACCAACTACGTCGGCCAACACATCATTGCCCGCCTGCGCAAAGAGCTGGGGGAGAAAGTGCTGTCGGCGCCGATCGACCAGATCGAACGCTATCGCAGCCACCGCCTGATTCCGGTGCTGACCCACGACGTGGACACCATCAGCGACTTCGCCTTCGCGTTTGCACCGCTGGCCATTTCCATGACCGTGACCCTGGGTTGCCTCGGCTACCTGGCGATGCTGTCCTGGCCGATGTTCCTGATGATGCTGGTGGCGATCGCCATCGGCACCACCATCCAGGCGATTGCCCGCGCCAAGGGCATGCGCGGTTTTTATGCGGCGCGCGACTCCGAAGACGAACTGCAGAAGCACTACAACGCGATCGCCGAAGGTGCCAAGGAGCTGCGCATCCATCGCCCGCGCCGCCAGCGCATGTTTGTGTCGGGTATCCAGAAGACTGCCGAAAAGATCTGCGACACCCAGATCAAATCGATCAACACCTTCGTGATCGCCAAGTCCTTCGGATCGATGCTGTTCTTCGTGGTGATCGGTATGGCACTGGCCCTGCAATCGTTCTGGCCGAGCGGTGACAAGGCCGTGATGAGCGGCTTCGTGCTGGTGCTGCTGTACATGAAGGGCCCGCTGGAACATCTGGTCAGCACACTGCCGATCATCAGCCGCGCGCAGATTGCCTTCCGCCGGATTGCCGAACTGAGCGAGCAGTTCTCCTCGCCCGAGCCGCACCTGCTGCTGCAAGACCAGGGCACCAAGCCCGGTGTCGTCAACCGTCTGGAATTGAACAATGTGCGTTATGCCTTCCCGCCAGTGGCAGGCAGCGAACCGTTCCGCCTCGGACCGGTGAACCTGCGCATCGAGCAAGGCGACATCGTGTTTATCGTCGGTGAAAACGGCTGCGGCAAAACCACCCTGATCAAACTGCTGCTGGGCCTGTATGCGCCGACCGAAGGCGAAATCCGGGTCAACGGTCAGCCGATCACCGCGTTGAACCGTGACGACTACCGCCAGAACTTCACCACGATCTTTGCCGACTACTACCTGTTCGACGACCTGATTCAGGGAGACCGCGAAGTACCGCAGGACGCTACCCGCTACCTCGAACGCCTGGAGATCGCGCACAAAGTCAGCGTACGCGATGGCGCCTTCACCACCACCGATCTGTCCACCGGCCAGCGCAAGCGTCTGGCACTGGTCAACGCCTGGCTCGAAGAGCGCCCGGTGCTGGTGTTCGACGAGTGGGCCGCCGATCAGGACCCGACATTCCGGCGGATTTTCTACACCGAACTCCTGCCCGACCTGAAACGGCTGGGCAAGACCATCATCGTGATTTCCCACGATGACCGTTACTTCGACGTTGCCGATCAGCTAGTGCGCATGGAGGCCGGAAAGGTCAAAAGCGAACTGCAAACCGCTTGATCGACGAAGCCGCGGCCAGACCGGAAAAATATTTTCCGGTTTACCGCGGCTTTCTCGTCTTAATGAGATGAATAAGAACCATTAACAACTATACCTGCCAAGGTCTTAACCTCATGTCCGCATCCCGCTTCATGCTTCGCCCACTGACCCGAGCCCTGCTCATGCACGGTGCTACCCGCTCCCGTCTGGCCACCACCGGCCTGGGACTGGCAATGACGCTGGCCGTCACCCCGTATGTCCAGGCTCAGGAATGGAATCTGAACATCCCGGCGCAACCTTTGGTCCAGGCCCTGCAATCGCTCGGTCAGCAGACCAGCCTGCAAATCATCTACAGCCCGGAAAGCCTGCAAGGGCTGCGCTCCGCCGCCCTGAACGGCCGGTATGCGGACGACAGCGCAATCGCGGCCATGCTCAAGGGCACCGGCATCCGTCACCAGCGTGACGGCAATACCGTGACCCTGCTGGCACCCGCCACCGGCAGCGCGATGGAACTGGCACCGACCAACATCGACGGGCAACGACTGACGGCCACTACCGAAGGCAGCAACTCCTACACCACCGGTGGCGTGACCATCGGCAAGGGCGTGCACTCGCTGAAAGAGACTCCGCAGTCGGTCACGGTCATGACCCGCAAGATGCTGGACGACCAGAACCTCAACACCATCGAACAAGTGATGGAAAAGACTCCAGGCATCACCGTTTACGACTCGCCCATGGGCGGCAAGTATTTCTACTCGCGCGGTTTCCGCATGACCGGCCAGTACCAGTACGACGGCGTGCCGCTGGACATCGGCAGCAGCTACGTACAGGCCGACAGCTTCAACAGCGACATGGCCATTTATGACCGCGTCGAAGTGCTGCGCGGTGCTGCCGGCATGATGAAAGGCGCAGGCGGTACGGCCGGTGGCGTCAACTTCGTGCGCAAGCGCGGCCAGGACACCCCGCACACCCAACTGTCGCTGTCGGCAGGCTCGTGGGACAACTATCGAGGTCAGGTCGACACCGGCGGCCCGCTGAACGACGCCGGCACCATCCGTGGCCGCGCCGTGGTCACCCAGCAGACCCGTCAGTACTTCTATGACGTGGCCAGCCGCAAGGACCAGATCTACTACGGTGCGCTGGACTTCGACCTCAGCCCCGACACCACCCTGGGCCTGGGCATGGCCTATGAAGACGTCGACGCCACACCTTGCTGGGGCGGTCTGCCGCGCTATGCCGATGGCTCCGACCTGCACCTCAAGCGCTCCACCTGCCTGAACACCTCGTGGAACAACCAGCGCAGCAAACGCGCCACCTACTTCGGCGACGTGAAACACCAGTTCAACGACGACTGGTCCCTGAAAGTGGCCGGGGTCTTTTCGCGCAACACCCAGGACATGGAATACGCGTTCCCGAGCGGCGCGGTGCCGGTAGGCGCCACCAGTTCCAACACGCTGATGCTGGGGAGCATCTACGACTACGAGCAGACCGACTACGGCTTCGATGCCTATGTGGACGGCAAATTCGACGCGTTCGGCCAGCAGCATGAACTCACCGTCGGCGCCAACGCCAGCCGTTCCCACAAGGATGACTTCTACGCCGTGGCGGCCTTGCCACAGCGCCAGAACGTGCTGAACCCGAACCATCACCTGCCCCAGCCTGACGAAAGCTACTACCTGGCCAACGCCTCCCGGGGCGGTCCGGTGGACATGCGCATCAAGCAATACGGCGTTTACTCCACCGCCCGCCTGAAACTGGCAGACCCGCTGACCTTCGTGCTGGGCAGCCGTGTCAGCTGGTACAAGTCCGACACCGACTCCGTGCAGTACTTCCGCGGTGAAGGCACCCCGGTCAGCACCAAGTCCACCGAAACCGGACAGGTCACCCCGTTTGCCGGGCTGTTGTTCGACCTCAACGACAACCTGACCGCGTACGCCAGCTACACCGATATCTTCACCCCGCAAGGCGGCTACAAGACCATTGACGGCAGCACCCTCAAACCCCTGATCGGCCAGAGCTACGAGCTGGGGATCAAGGGCGAGTGGTTCGACGGTCGCCTGAACAGCTCCTTCAACCTGTTCCGCACCATTCAGAAAGATGCGGCCCAGGATGACCCGCGCTGTGAAGACAGTTCCTGCTCGCTGAACTCCGGCAAGGTCCGCGCCCAGGGCTTCGAAGCGGAAGTCAGCGGTGAAGTGATCGATCGCCTGCAACTGCTGGCCGGCTACACCTACACCCAGACCAAAGTGCTGGAAGATGCCGACGCCACCCAGGACGGCGTGGTCTACAACTCCTACGTACCGCGCCACCTGCTGCGCGTCTGGGGTGACTACAGCCTGAGCGGCCCTCTGGATCGCGTCACCATCGGTGCCGGCGTCAACGCCCAGAGCGGCAACTACCGCACCTCGCCACTGGGCGGTGACAACATCACCCAGTCGGGTTATGCGGTCTGGAACGGTCGCATCGGCTACCGCATCGATGACACCTGGTCCGTCGCCCTCAACGGCAACAACCTGTTCGACAAACGCTACTACGCCACGGTGGGCACCGAAAGTTTCGGTAACTTCTACGGCGATCCGCGCAACTTCGTGATGTCGGTCAAAGCCGACTTCTGATTACAGCGCCCATGAAAAAACCCCGCATTGCGGGTTTTTTTCTGGTCTGCGAATTGGTCTGGGGTTCAGCTCAACGCGCGATACAGCGCACGGCTCAGGGTTTCGTGTACCTGCAGGACATCGGGCATCACCGACGCCAGCCTGAGCAAATCGTGGGTCAGCCCCGGGCAGTGCTCGAGCTCGACGCTCACACCGTGCTCACGCAACTTGTCGACATACGCCTGGCCCTCATCGAGCAGCGGATCGAACCCGGCCAGCACGACAATGGCCGGGGCGACGCCACGCAGATCTTCGGCCAGCAACGGCGAGAAACGCCAGTCCAGATAATCTTCCGGGGTGCGCGCGTAATGCCCGTAAAACCAGTCCAGTGTCTCGTCTTCCAGCAGATAGCCTTCGCTGAACAGGGCCCGCGAATCATGGGCACGCGAAGCGTCGGTGACCGGATAGCACAACAACTGAGCCTTGGGCGCGATGGCCACGGTGTGCGGCTGAACCACCGCTTGCACCGCCAGTACGGTGGCCAGCGTGGCCCCGGCGCTGTCACCGCCGAAGGCGACCCGGCCCGCGTCCAGGCCCAACGAAGCCGCGTGTTCGGCCAGCCACGACAAGGCGTCCTCACCGTCTTCCAGTGCCGTCGGGAAACGGTGCTCCGGCGCCAGTCGATAGCCCACGGAGAGCACCGCGCATGGCGTGCGCCGGCAGAACTCGCGACACACGCCGTCATGGGAATCGAGGCTTCCGACCACAAACCCGCCACCGTGGAAATACACCAGCACCGGCATTAGCGCCGACACACCGTGCGGGCGATAAAGACGCAGTGCCAGCGGCGCACCGTCCCGAGCGGTCGCGCTGATGGCCTGCACGTCCAGGTCTTCGGGCGCCGTCCAGCGCAACTGCGCAGTGGTCTGTTCGAAGGTGTCCCGGGCCTGGGCCGGGGTCATTTGGTGCAGCGCCGGCAGACCGGCATCCTGGCTGTCTTGAGCCAGGTCGAGAAAGGCTTCCAGATCAGGGTGTAACGACATCGCGAAGATCCTTGTATCAGCAAAAAAGGGGCGCGCCTCGGCAACGCCCCCCAAAATTGATCCGACGTGCAGCGATCAGCCCACACGCGCCATGCAATGCTCGATCAGCGCTTCAAGTTCACGCTGGTAATCCTGCATCAGTGCGTCCATGGTGCCGGCGCGGTAACGCTGGCTGCTGTAGATGCAGCGCAACGCCAACTGGCCGTCATACACCTGGCCGACAATTTCCAACCAGTTGCCCAGGTTCGCCTTCAGGCTGTAGTTGTCACCGGTTTCTTCCAGCGCCGGCACCAGCAGCGCCTGCTCGTCGAAGCTCTGGTCGAACTGCCCCAGGTAGTTGAACGTCACCCGCGCCTGCGGCAGATCCGCCAGTTGCCGGGACACCTCGGCGCCCGCCAGATGACGCAGCACGCCGTAACCGATGCCCTTCTGCGGCACCGCCGCCAGCTGCGCCTGTACGTCGATGATCGAACGTCCGATATCGTCGCTGTCCGGACGCAACCGCACCGGGAACATGCTGGTGAACCAGCCAAGGCTGCGGCTCAGGTCGATGGATTCGAACAGATCCTCGCGGCCGTGCCCTTCCAGCAGAATCAGCGCCGATGGCTGGCCGCTCCAGCGGCACAGGGCCCGACCGAGTGCCGACAGCAGCAGGTCGTTGATTTGCGTGCGATAGACCGCCGGCGCCTGCTTGAGTAATTGTTCGGTGTGCTCGCGGGACAACTTGAGCCGCGCCTGCGCCTGCTGCCGCACCTGGTTCTTGCCACGGTAGTTGTCGCACGGCAGATCGACGCCCGGTTGATCCAGTTGTTCCAGCCAGTACGCCAGTTCCTGTTCGGCAATCGCCGGGGCCTTCGCCTGCAAGGCCTCGGCAAACGAACGATAGCTGCTGGTACGAATCGGCAGTTGCGGCGCCAGCCCCTGCACACACGCTTCATAAGCGGTTTTCAGGTCATCGAGCAGGATCCGCCAGGACACGGTGTCGACCACCAGGTGATGAATCACCACCAGCAGTCGCGCCTGACCATCCGGCAAGGCGACATGCATCACCCGCCAGACCGGCCCGTCGTCCAGTTTGAGGCTGCGCTGGGCAAGGTTGGCCAGCGCTTCGACCTGCTCGCTGTTCTCGGCCTCACGGCGCCAGAGCACCGCATCGCCCTGTTCGGTGGCGGTGCAGTAGCGTTGCAGCCAGCGCCCGTTCTCCTGAGTGAAGCGCAGGCGCAGCGAGTCGTGGTGTTGCTCGATCCAGCCCAGGGCCTGTTCGAGCGCATCCAGATCCAGTGGCTGGCGCGCACTCAACAGCAGTGATTGGTTGTAGTGATGGGCTTCGGACATGCCCTCGGCGAAGAACCACTCCTGGATCGGCAACAGATTGAACAAGCCCTCGCCCGCCACCTGCGTGACGTCCACCAGCGGCTGTCCGGCGCCTTCCTTCGTCACGTTCTGTTCGACGATGCCGGCGATGGTCTGATAGCGCATCAGATCGCGCAGCTTCAGATCCATCTGCAACGTCGGATGGTTCCTGACCCGGGAAATGACCTGCAGGCTGAGGATCGAGTCGCCGCCCAATTCGAAGAAGTTGTCCGTGATGCCCACCTGCTCGACTTGCAGCACCTGGGTCCAGATCTCGGCCAGCAGTGTTTCCTGCTCGTTGCGCGGGGCGACATATTCCTCGCTCTTGAAGTCCGGCTCCGGCAGCGCCTTGCGGTCGAGTTTGCCGTTGGGCGTGACCGGGAAAGCACTCAGGCAGACAATCTGCGCCGGCACCATGTACTCCGGCAGCGAGGCGCGCAGCCCGGCCTTCAGTTCATCGCCCACGTCTTCGCCCGTCGGCATCACCACATAACCGATCAATTGCTTGCCGGACGCATTGTCCCGGGCAATCACCAGCGCATCGGTCACTCCCTCCAGTTGACGCAGGCTGGCCTCGACCTCACCCAGCTCGATCCGGAAACCGCGCACCTTGACCTGATGGTCGATGCGCCCGACGTAATCGACCACGCCGTCCTGACGCAAACGCACCAGATCGCCGCTGCGATACAGGCGCTCGCCGGCCGCGAACGGATTGGGTACGAAGCGCTCGCAGGTCAGATCCGCACGGCCATGGTAACCACGGGCAACCCCATAACCGCCGATGTACAGCTCACCGGCAAAACCTGGCGGCAGCGGGTTCAGATCCTCGTCCAGCACGTACAGCGAACGTGCGCCGACGGCACGACCGATCGGTGCATAGGCCGCTTCACACTGCTGGCTCACCGGGACCTTCCAGAGCATCGGCGTGACCACGGTTTCCGTCGGGCCATAACCGTTGGTGAAGTACTCGGGGCGCAGGGCCGCCTTCACCTGTTCGAAGGTCTGGTCCGGCACGGCATCGCCGCCGAAGCAGTAAATGCGCACCGGTGGTGGCGCGATGCCGCTGGCCGCCGCGTACTCCGCCAACTGCTTGAGATAGGCCGGCGGGAAGCAGGCGATGGTGACGCCATACTCGTGCAACGCGGCGTAGGTCTGCTCCGGGGTCCACAGGCAACCGTCGCGAATCACCAGACGGCCACCGCTGTAGAGCGTACTCAACCAGCGCTCATGGGCACCGTCGAAAGCGAATGACATGAAGTGCAGCTCGCAGCTGCTGGCGTCCATTTCATACAGCTCGGCGATAGCCTGACAGTGCATGCTCAACGGCCCTTGCGTGACCGCAACGCCCTTCGGCCGACCGGTGGAACCGGAGGTATAGACCAGATACGCCAGCCCCTGCTCCTGCACGCGGCAGACTGGCGCGTGATCGGGGTAACGGGTCTCGTCGAGGTGATCGATTTCCAGGCGCAACAGTCCTTCGGGTGCCGGCAAGGTGGCGCGCAGGCTGCTCTGGGTCAGCAACAGGGCCATGCCCGAATCCTCGATCATGTACGCCAGTCGCTCAGGCGGATAATCGATGTCCAGCGGCACGTACGCCGCACCGCTCTTGAGCACGGCGAGGAAGCTGACGACCATTTCCAGCGAGCGCGGCAGCGCCACGCCGATCACCACTTCCGGACCCGCCCCGTGTTCGGTCAGGCAGTGGGCCAGACGATTGGCCCGTTGTTCAAGTTCGGCATAGCTCAGGCTCAACCCGGCGCACTGCAAGGCAATAGCCTCTGGTTGATGCTGTGCATGCCGGCTGATCAGTTGCGGCAGCAGCACCGGTTCGTGGCTGGAGACCGGTTCGGCACTCCAGGCCTGGATCGCCTGCCACTGCTCGTTCGACAGGCGCTGCAGATTGCCCAGTCGCTCGTAAGGCGCACGCATCATCGCTTCGAGGGTGTTTTCCAGTGTCAGGCGAATGCCTTCCACGGCCTCGGCGCTGAAGTGGCTGCGCAGGTACAGGTACTCGATCGACAGCTCGTCACCCAGCATCACCGCGAGGTCCATCGGTACGTTGGTCACGCCGTGGCCGATGGATTTGCCGAAGGTCAGGTCGGTGTCGTTTTCTTCTTGCAGGCGATCATCGATCGGGAAGTTCTCGAACACGATGATGCTGTCGAACAGCGCCTGCCCACCGAGGTTGGACCAGCGCTGCACATCGGCCAGCGGCGCCTGGGAATAGTCACGAATGTCCAGATTGTAGGCCTGCACTTCGCCCAGCCAGTCCGCCAGGCGCTGATCGGCCTGCGGCGTCTGGATGATCGGCAAGGTGTTGATGAACAGACCCAGCATGTTGCCGACATTCGCCAGCCCTTCGGGACGCCCCGAAACCGTGGCACCGAACGTGACCGTGCGCTGCCCGGTGTAACGCTGCAACAGCAGCAGCCAGGCGCCCTGAATCAGCGTGTTGGGGGTGATGCGCAGGTCGCGGCAGAACTGCAACAGGCGTGCGGTTTGCGCCTGATCCCAGTTCGAGTAGATCGCATCGTGGCCGGAGACATCGGCCGAGTGGCGCGGATGGATCGCCTGGCTCAACGCCGTCGGCTCGTTGACCACCGTCAGACGCGCTTTCCAGAACAGCTCCTGCGCGTCCTGATCCTGTGCCTGCAACCAGGCGATGAAGTCGCGGTAACGACCGTTCTCACCGCTGACCTTGCCCTTGGAGTAGTACTGCAAGACTTCGCCGAACAGGCGCGAACTGCTCCAGCCGTCCATCAGGATGTGGTGGCTGGTCCAGATCATCTGATAGCGTTCATCGCTCAGGCGCAACAGCGTCACCCGCTGCAGACGGGCCTGGGACAAGTCGAAGCCGAGGGCACGATCATCGCTGGCGAACCCGGCGATCAATTCATCGCTGACCTCACGCTCGCGCCAGTCGAGCACCTGCATTTGCAGCGGGGCCTGACGATGGACCACTTGCAACGGCTTGGCCAGCCCGTCCTGCCAGTGAAAACTGGTCCGCAGGATCGCCTGGCGATCGATCACAAATTCCCAGGCGCCCCGGAAACGCTCCACATCCAGGCCCTGAATCGGCAAGCTGACCTGGTTGACGTACAGGCTGCTGCCATTGTCCGAGAGCGTATGGAACAGCATGCCCTCCTGCATCGGCGACAGCGGATAAACGTCCTCGATCAGATCCGCCGGCACCGGCAACGCATCGAGCTGCGCCTGTTCCAGACGCGCCAGCGGGTAGTTTTCCGGCGTGCCGTCGGCCTGCTGCGCGGACTCCACCGACGCCACCGTCGCCAGTTTCTGCACGGTCTGTTGCTGGAACAGATCCTTGGGGGTAAAGCGGATGCCCTGCTGGCGCGCACGGCTGACCAGCTGGATGGAGATGATCGAATCACCGCCCAGGCTGAAGAAGTTATCGGTCACACCGACCCGGTCAATCTTCAGGATGTCTTGCCAGACCACAACCAGCTGTTGCTCAAGCTCCGTTGATGGGGCGACATAGTCCCGGGCCGACTGATTGACGTCCGGTGCCGGCAAGGCCTTGCGGTCCAGTTTGCCGTTGGGGGTCAGCGGCAGCGCCTCGAGGTACAGCCACTGCGCAGGCACCATGTAATCCGGCAGGTGCGCCTTGAGGGCGGACTGCAGCGATTCGCTCAGCTCATCCTGTTCCTGAAGGCTGAGGCCGGATCGGGTCGGCACCACATACGCCACCAGTTGTTGACCGCTGAGACCGTCCACCGCCAGCACCACGCCCTCGTGCACGCTGCCCTGGGCCAGCAGGCGCGCTTCGATTTCACCCAGCTCGATACGGAAACCGCGCACCTTGACCTGATGGTCGATGCGGCCCACGTATTCGATCCGCCCATCGTCCCACAGGCGCGTCAGGTCGCCGGTGCGGTACATACGCTCGCCGCTGGTCGAGGCCGGGTTCGGCACGAAACGCTCGGCGGTCAGGCCCGGACGGAACAGGTAACCGCGGGTGATGCCGTCACCGGCCAGATACAGCTCGGCCGCCACCCCGATCGGCGACGCTTGCAGTTGCCCGTCCAGCAGGTAGGCGGTGGTGTTGACCAGCGGCCGGCCGATGTTCGCCTGGCCGCCGGCTTCGCGGCGGGTCCAGGTCGAATAGGTGGTGTCTTCCGACGGCCCGTACAGGTCGTAGACGTGCTCGACCGACGTCTCGCGATACAGGCTGTCGACCACGCTTTGCTTGAGCGGCTCGCCAGCCAGATTGATGATCCGCACGCCATTCGGAATATGCCCGGCACGGTGCAAGGCAGCGATCGCCGACGGCACGGTGTTGATCAGTTGCACCTGATCGCGCTCCGGCAGGTCCGGCAGCTCCAGGGCATTGCGCGCCATGACGATCGAACCGCCACGCGCGAGGGTGACAAAAATCTCCCACACCGAAAGGTCGAAGCAGACCGACGTCGAGGCCAGCACGCCTTGCAGGTCAGCTTCGCTGTAAACGTCGACGGACCAGTGGATCAGCGCCTGGACGTTACGGTGGGCAATCGCCACGCCTTTGGGTTTGCCGGTGGAACCGGAGGTGTAGATGACGTAGGCCAGGTTCGCCGAATCGCCACGCACGTCGAGGTTATCGGCAGCCTCATCGGCAAAGGCCTCGCCGCCCGCCTCCACCAGCAGCACCTGCGCGTCGGTCTGCGGCAGTTGCGCCAGCAACGATTGTTGCGTCAGCAGGACCTTCGCCTGGCTGTCTTCCAACATGTACGCCACGCGGTCGGCCGGGTAGTCCGGATCCAGCGGCACGTAGGTGCCACCGGCCTTGAGCACCGCCATCAAGGCAATCACCAGTTCCGCCGAGCGCGGCATCGCCACGCCCACCCGAACCTCGGCGCCGACGCCCAGCGTCACCAGATGACGGGCCAACTGGTTGGCCCGGCGGTTGAGCTCGGCATAGCTCAGGGCTACGCCGCCGTGGCTCAGGGCCACCGACTGGGGACGGGCCAGGACCTGCGCTTCGAAGCCTTGATGAATCAGACGCTCAGCCGGATACGCGGCGTGGTTGTCGTTCCATTGCGCCAGGGTGTCGTGCTCGGCACCCGACAGCAGCCCGACCTCACCCAACAGGCGTTGCGGCGACTCAAGGAACTGTTGCAGCACCACTTCCAGGTGCGTGGCCAACCCGACTACGCCACGCTCGGAAAACTGCTCGGTCAGGTAGTTGAAGTCCAGACTCAGGACCTCGCCGGCACCGGCGATCAGGGTCAGGCCGTAGTTGGTCTGCTCGCGGTGTTCCAGACCACCGAAGCGCAGGCCGCCCGGATTGGCCTCCAGCGTCTCCGACACCGGGTAGTTTTCAAACACCAGCAAGGTGTCGAACAGCGCTTCGCCGTTGAGTTCGGCCAGACGCTGAATGTCTTGCAGCGGCGTCTGCTCGAAGTCGCGCAGCAGCAGGTTCTTGTCCTGCACGCTGCGCACCCAGTCGCGCACGCTGACGCCCGGTTGCGGGCTGGCGATCACCGGCAAGGTGTTGATGAACAGCCCCAGTTGCTGCTCGATGCCCGGCAAATCCACCGGACGCCCGGACACCGTGGCGCCGAACGCGACCGTGGCCTGGCCGGTGTAACGCTGCAGAATCAGCAGCCATGCTGCCTGGACCAGACTGTTCAGAGTGACCTGCTGCTGGCGCGAGAAACTGTTCAGGCGGCGCGTGAACGCTGCATCGAACGTCAGGCGATGCACGCCCTTGCCCGCCCCCGGCTGCACGTTGCCCGGGCACGCCGAGGCCAGACGGGTCGGCTCGTCGAGCTCGGCCAGTTGCCCGCGCCAGAAAGCCTGCGCGGCCTGTTTGTCCTGGCCTTGCAGCCAGGCCAGGAAGTCCCGGTAACGGCCCTGCGAACCCGGCACCGGATGGCCGGCGTAATCCTGCAACACCTCACCGAACATCCGCGAGTTGCTCCAGCCATCCATCAGGATGTGGTGGCAGGTAAAGATCAGACGATGGCGATCATCGGCCGTACGCAACAGGCACAGACGCAGCAGCGGCGGATTCTGCAAATCGAAACCGCGCTCCAGATCAGCCCGGGCCCGCGCCTCCATGGCCACGGCCAGGTCCGGCTCGTGGCGCATGTCCACTTCCGGCATTTCCAGGGTCAGCTGGCGATGAATGACTTGCAGCGGCGTGTCGAGACCGTCGCGGCCCCAGATGAAACCGGCGCGCAGCACTTCATGACGATCCACCACCCGCTGCCAGGCTTGCTGGAAGCGCGCGACGTCCAGACCTTCGATGTCCAGCAGCATCTGATAGACATAAGCGCTGGCATCGGCGTCATAGAGACTGTGGAACAGAATGCCCTGCTGCATCGGCGCCAGCGGATAGATGTCTTCGATCCGCTGGGCAACGATCGGCAGGTTGTCCAGATGGGTCTGGGACAACCCGGCCAGCGGCACGTCGGACGGTGTCAGACCACCGCTCGGGTGATTCAGGCAATGGTCGATCAATTCGGCCAGCGCCTCTTCATAGGCACGTGCCAGCGCATGGATGGTCGCGTCTTCGAACACATCGCCGCTGTAGGTCCAGGTCAGGCTCAACTGCCCCTGATAAACCCGGCCATCGATGGTCAGCGTGTTGGCCATCGGCGCCCGTTCGTCCTGCCCGGCGCCCTTGTCTTCAGTGGCCGGCACCCACAACGCGTCTTCATCGAAGTTGTTGTCGAACTGGCCGAGGTAGTTGAACGTCACCTTCGGCTGCGCCGCGCCGCCCAGGACGGCCTGCGCCTCGGCGCTGCCCAGATAACGCAACAGGCCATAACCGATGCCCTTGTTGGGGATCGCCCGCAGTTGTTCCTTGATGCCCTTGATCGACGTTTCGACACCGGCGCCGGGGGTCAGACGCACCGGGAACATGCTGGTGAACCAGCCCACCGTGCGGCTCAGGTCAACATCGTCGAACAGGTCTTCACGACCATGGCCCTCGAGCTGTACCAGCGCGCTCTCGGCACCGGTCCATTCGCACAGCACCTTGGCCAGCGCAGTCAGCAACAGGTCGTTGACCTGGGTGCGATAGACCGCCGGGGCCTGTTGCAGCAACTGCCGGGTGCGCTCGGCATCCAGACGCGTATCGACGCTGCGCTCGAAACGGTTGCTCAACTGACCCTGCGGGTTGTCCAGCGGCAGCTCGATGCCCGCGCCGCTCAACTGCCCGCGCCAGTAATCCAGCTCGGCTTCCAGCACGGCACTGTGCGCATGCCCTTGCAGGCGCGCGCCCCAGTCCTTGAACGCGGTGGTCTTGGCCGGCAGGCGCACAGCCTGCCCCGCCGTCAGCTGTTGATAAACGGTTTGCAGGTCTTCCAGCACGATCCGCCAGGACACCCCGTCGACCACCAGGTGATGGATCACCAGCAACAGGCGCTGGCTGGCGTCAGGCAAGTCCACCAGCACCGCGCGGATCAGCGGACCGCTGTCCAGATCGAGGCTGCGTTGCAGTTCCTGGCACAGCGCCGGCAAAGCCGCGTTTTCCTGCAAGGTCACGGTGCGCAGCAGTTCCAGGTTCTGTTCAACCGGCGCGTGGATTTGTTGCCAGCCACCCTCAAGGTCGCGGTAACGCAGACGCAAGGCGTCATGGTGTCGTTGCAGGTGCTGCAACGCCTGCTCCAGTGCAGCCGCCGCCAGTGGTTTGGTCGGAGTCAGCAGGATCGACTGGTTCCAGTGATGACGCGCCGGGATATCGCTGTGGAAAAAGTACTGCTGGATCGGCGTCAGCACCGCCTCGCCGAGCACATCGCCCTGGGTCGCGAGCACCGCGTCACTCTGCTGCGCGACCGTTGCCAGGCGCTGCACCGTCTGATGCTGGAAGATGTCCTTGGGCGTGAAACGGATGCCCGCCTGACGGGCGCGGCTGACCACCTGAATCGAAATGATCGAATCGCCGCCCAGCTCGAAGAAATTGTCGTTGAGGCCGACACGCTCGACCTTCAGCACGTCCTGCCAGATGGCGGCCAGTTGCTGTTCCAGCTCACTGCGCGGCGCGGCATACGCTTCCTGCACCTGAGCGACCTGCGGCTGCGGCAGTTGCTTGCGATCGAGTTTGCCGTTGGCGGTCAACGGCAGGCGTTCGAGGAATGCCCAGCTGACCGGCACCATGTAGTCCGGCAAGGCTTCGCGCAGTTGCGCCTTGATCGAATCGCGCAGCGTCGCCTCGGCATCGGCTTGCAGTGCCTCGTTCGGCACGATCCAGGTCGCCAGTTGCTGACCGCTCGGGCCTTCGACTGCCAGCACCACCGCCTCGCGCACCGCCGGGTGCTTGAGCAGCCGGGTTTCGATTTCGCCCAACTCGATACGGAAACCGCGGATCTTCACTTGATGGTCGATACGACCGATGTACTCGATCACCCCGTCGCCGCGCAGGCGTGCCAGGTCGCCGGTGCGGTACAGGCGCTCGCCGGCCTGCGGGTTGAACGGGTCGGGAACAAAACGCGTAGCGCTCATGCCCGGTTGATTCAGGTAACCCCGCGCCAGGCCGGCACCGGCGATGTACAGCTCGCCGATGCAACCTTGCGGCACCAGGTTCAGCGCGCTGTCGAGCAGGTACCACGACAGGTCGACGATCGGCTCGCCGATCGGGCTGCTGTGGCTTTGCTCAAGGTCGGCCATCGACAATGGACGGTACGTCACGTGCACCGTGGTTTCAGTGATGCCGTACATGTTCACCAGCGTCGGCGCGCGGTCGCCGAAACGCTCGAACCATGGCCGCAGGTTCTGCACTTCCAGGGCTTCGCCACCGAACACCACGTAACGCAGCGAATGGTCGCGCGAGGATTCACTGGCCAGTTGCATCAGCGGCTTGAACGCCGATGGCGTCTGGTTCAGCACCGTGACGTGTTCATCGCACAGCAGGGTGTAGAAATCTTCCGGGGAACGGGTGACGTCGTGGGGTACGACCACCAGTTTTCCGCCGTACAGCAGCGCGCCGAAAATTTCCCAGACCGAGAAGTCGAACGCGTAGGAATGGAACAGGGTCCAGCTGTCGTCCGGGCCGAAACCGAACCAGTGGTCGGTGGCGCTGAACAGGCGGATGACGTTGCTGTGCGGCAGTAATGCGCCTTTGGGCTTGCCGGTCGAACCGGAGGTGTAGATGACGTACGCCAGGTTGTCCGGCGTGGCCAGGCACGCCGGGTTTTCGCTGTTGCCCGGCTCCAGTGCCTGGCTCAGGTCCAGACAGGTGAGCCCCGGCGGAATCGGCAGCTGTGCCTGCAAATGGCCTTGGGTCAGCAGCAGACCGATGCCACTGTCCTCGATCATGTAGCTCAGGCGGTCTTGCGGGTAGCCCGGATCCAGCGGCACGTAGGCACCGCCGGCTTTCAGCACGGCGACGATGGCGACGATCATGTCCAGCGAACGCTCGACCGCCACACCAACCCGCACATCCGGACCGACGCCGTTCGCGATCAACCGGTGCGCCCACTGGTTGGCCCGGCGATTGAGTTCGGCGTAGGTCAGGCGTTGCCCGGCAAAGGTCACGGCGACTGCATCGGGATGGCGCTCAGCCTGAGCCTCGATTACCTGATGGATGCACTGCTCGACCGGGTGCTCGACCCGCGTCGGATTCCATTGGCTCAACAGTTGTTGCTGACGGGCGTCATCGAGCATCGGCAACTGCCCGATGCTGCGCGACGGGTCGGCGACGATCGCCTGCAACAGCGCGGTCCAGTGCTGCGCCAGACGCTCGATGGTCGCCGCGTCGAACAGGTCGGTGGCGTACTTGAGCACCGCTTCGATGCCATGGGCCTGTTCGGTGGTGTTCAGGGTCAGGTCGAACTGGGCGGTCTGGCTCTGCCATTCCAGCGGTTCGATGCTCAGGCCGTTGAGTCGCGTCTCGACACTGCTGCGGCGTTCGGCCTGATGGTTGAACATGACCTGGAACAGCGGGCTGTGGCTCAGGCTGCGCCCCGGTTCCAGGGCTTCCACCAGTTGCTCGAAGGGCAAGTCCTGATGGGCCTGGGCTTCCTGTGCGGTCTGTTTGACCTGACGAAGCAAATCGATAAAGGGGGTCTGGCTGTCAACGTCGGCCTTGAGCACCTGCGTGTTGACGAAAAAACCGATCAGACGTTCGATTTCCACCCGGCCACGGTTGGCCACCGGCACGCCGACACGGATGTCCGACTGCCCGCTGTAGCGGTGCAACAGCGCCTGGAAAGACGCCAGCAGCAAGACGAACAGCGTGACGTTTTCCTGCCGCGCAAAAGCTTTCAGGCCCTGGCTCAGCTGCGCATCGAGAATCAGGTTGTGGCTGGCCCCGGCAAAGCTCTGATCGACACTGCGCGCGCGATCGAGCGGCAGTTCCAGCACCGGTTGTTCGCCGCCAAGTTTTTCCTGCCAATAGGCCAGTTGCCGCGCCTGCTCGCCGGCTTCCATCCACTGGCGCTGCCACAGGGCGTAGTCGGCGTATTGAATCGGCAGGGCCGGCAGACCGGCATCGTGACCGAGGCTGAAACCGGCATAGAGCTGCACCAGCTCTTCGATCATCACTTGCAGCGACCAGCCATCGGAGACGATGTGGTGCAGGGTCAGCACCAGCACATGGTCGTTCGGATTGACCTGCAACAGGGCCGCGCGCAACAGCGGGCCTTGCTGCAGATCGAAAGTCTTCTGGCTCTGGGTCTGGACGAACGCCTGGATCGAGGCATCCGGGTCGCTCGCCAGCTCAGGGCTCAACGGGTAGGTCTCCAGTGCAAACGGTCCTGGCGGCAGGATCGTTTGCAGCGGTTGTTCGGTTTCCTGGGAGAACACCGTGCGCAAGGTTTCGTGTCGTTCGATCAGCGCCTGAAGGCTGCGCTCCAGCGCCGACTCATCCAGCGGACCCTGCAAGCGCAGGGCCGTCGGAATGTTGTAGGCCGCGCTGTGCGGCGCCCACTGCCAGAGAAACCACTGGCGCTGCTGGGCGTAGGACAGCAGCAGCGGCTCTTCGGCCGTGCGCTTGAAAACCGGGGCAATGTCAAAGAGGTTGACGCCTTTCTGCTTGAGCAGAACCGCCAGAGCCTTTCTTTGCTTAGCCGAAAGTTGTCCTACCGACTCGATTAACTCTTGCACGCGTTTTTCCCTCTCAAGAAATCAGTTTTTCCAGATCATCGAGGGATAGACGTTTGAGGGCCTCCAGGGATTTAGCCAATTCATCCTGAACGGGCGACATTTCGACGCGCAGCGCCTCGATCCGGTTGCAGAACGCTTTCAGCGTATCGGCTTCGAACAGCTCCTTGAGCGGCACCTTGTCGCCCAGACGCTCCTTGATCCGGGTCACCACCAGCGTCGCCAGCAACGAATGGCCGCCGAGCTGGAAGAAGTTGTCCGCCAGGCCCACGCGCTCGACTTCCAGCACTTCCTGCCAGACCGTCGCCACCTCCCATTGCAAGTCGGTCTGCGGCGCTTCGTACTGCTGCTGCGTCGGGCTGTCGCCCAATGCCATCAGCGCCTTGCGGTCGAGCTTGCCGTTCGGGGTCAGCGGCACCGCCTCGATCACATGCAGGTGCCCCGGCACCATGTGCGCCGGCAAACGACTGGCCAACGCTGCGCGCAGACGCTCGGTCAGCGCCGCCGGATCGGTGACCGGTTGCGCCGCCACGATGTAGCCATGCAGGTGCTTGCCCGCCGCGCCGTCCTGAGCCAGCACCACCGCCTCGCGCACCTCGTCCTGCTCCAGCAGACGCGCTTCGACCTCGCTCAGCTCGATACGGAAGCCACGGATCTTCACCTGATGGTCGGCGCGGCCCAAGTACTCGATATTGTCATCCGCGCCCTGGCGCACCAGGTCGCCGGTTCGGTAAAGCCGCTCGCCGTTGCCGGCATACGGGTTGGGCACGAAGCGTTCGGCGGTCAGCCCCGGGCGCATCAGATAGCCCCGGGTCACGCCGGCGCCGCCCAGGTACAACTCGGCCGCCACACCGGCCGGCAAGCCATTGAGCTGCGTGTCGAGCAGGTACGCCACGGTGTTGTCCAGCGGCCGGCCGATGTTGGCCTGACCGTGCGCGGTGCGCAGGGTGAATGTCGAATACGTGGTGTCTTCCGACGGACCGTACAGGTCGTAGACCTGCTTGACTGACGTGCTCGCGTACAGCGTGTCCACCAGGCTCTGCTTCAGCGGCTCGCCGGCCAGATTGATGGTCGCGACCGACGCCGGAATCTGCCCGGCCCGTTGCAGTGCGGCAATCGCCGACGGCACCGTGTTGATCAGCGTGACCCGCTCGCGGGCCGGCAACTCCGCCAGGGCCAGCGCGTTGTCCGCCAGCACCATGCAGCCACCGCTGGCCAGGGTGACAAAGATCTCCCAGACCGACAGGTCGAAGCAGATCGAAGTCGACGCCAGCACACCGCGTAACTGCTCCTCGCGGTACACCCCTTGCGACCACTGGATCAGCGCAGTGAGGTTGGCGTGACTGATGGCCACACCCTTGGGCTTGCCGGTGGACCCCGAGGTGTAAATGACGTAAGCCAGGTTTTGCCCGGTGATCCCGGCCATTGGCGCGGTGGACGGATACCCGGCCAGCGATTGCTCGCCCTCTTCCACCAGCACCACCTGAGCGCTCAACGCATCAGGCAGCATCGCCTGCGCCGCCGGCTCGGTCAGCAATACCGCCGCACGACTGTCGTCGAGCATGTGCAGCAGGCGTTCCTGCGGGTAGTCCGGGTCCAGCGGCACATAGGCGCCACCGGCCTTGAGAATCGCCAACAGCGCGACCAGCATGTCCGGGGTACGGCGCATGCACACACCGACGCGCACCTCCGGCCCCACGCCCAGCGCTTGCAGCTTGTGCGCCAGCCGATTGGCCCGCCGGTCGAGGTGGCGATAGTCGATCTGCTGTTCGGCGTAGATTACCGCTGCTGCATCCGGTCGCTGTGCAACACGGGCCTCGATGAACTCGAGCACCGTGCGCGAATCGGTGGCCGTGACACCGGCCTTGCCCCAGTCGATCGCTTGCTTGCGCTGCGGCTCGTCGAGCAATTGCAAGGTGCCCAACGGTTGCGTGGCGTTACCGAGGAACTGGCTCAACAGGCTTTCGAGCTGACGACTCAGGCCGACGATCGTCGCAGCATCGAACAGGGCCTGATCGTAACTGACGCCCAGGCTCAGCTCGCGACCGGTAACCGCCACCAGCGTCAGCGGGTAGTTGGTCTGCTCCTGACGGCGGATCGCCGAGAACACCAGACCGGTATCCGGCCCCTGTTGCAGGGCTTCGGCCATCGGGTAGTTCTCGAACACCAGAATGCTGTCGAACAGCGCTCCCGCACCGAGTCCGGCCCAGCGCTGAATCTCGTAGAGCGGTGTGTGCTCGTGCTCGCGCAGCGCCAGGTTGAGGCCCTGCACGTGTTGCAACCAGCGCTCGACTGGCATCTCGGCGGACGGCGCCGCCACGACCGGCAAGGTGTTGATGAACAGGCCGATCTGCTGCTCGACGCCGGGCAGATCGGTCGGGCGTCCGGCCACCGTAGCGCCGAAGGCCACGCTGTCCTGACCGGTGTAACGCTGCAACAGCACCAGCCACGCCGCTTGCACCAGGGTGTTGAGGGTGACTTTCTGCTCCCGGGCGAAACGGTTCAGATCCGCCGTCAGCTGTTCGCTGAACAGATGCTGGTGATCGGCATAACCGCTGACGCCGGACGGCTGCGTCGGCACGGCACTGGCCAGCCGCGTCGGCTCTTCGAGTTCGGCCAGCGCCTGCTTCCAGAACGCCCGACTGGCTGGCTGATCGCGCTGACCCAGCCATTCGATGTAGTCGCGATAACGTCCCTGGGCAGCAGTCGGGGTCAGGCCCGCATAACGCTGCAGCACTTCGCCGAACAACTGCGAGGTACTCCAGCCATCCATCAGGATGTGGTGGCAGGTGTAGATCAGGTGATGCGTCGAATCATCGGTACGCACCAGCGAAACCCGCAACAGCGGCGCACCCGTCAGCTCGAAACCGTTGGCCAGATCATCGCCGGCCAGTTGTTCCAGCGCAGTGTCGAGGTCGGTTCGACCCCGCCAGTCCTGCACGCTCCACGGCATTTGCACGCTCTGGCGAACCACTTGTACCGCTGCTGCGGCGTCGCTCGGCCAGACAAACGCGGTACGCAGAATGTCGTGGGCGTCGAGGGTCTGCTGCCAGGCCTGACGGAAACGCTCGACCTCCAGATGTTGCACGTCGACCCGCAGCTGGTTGGTGTACGCCGGGCTGTCGGGATCGTTGAGGCTATGGAACAGAATGCCTTGCTGCATCGGCGACAGCGGGTACAGATCGGTGATCTCCCGGGCCGGAATCGGCAGGGCCGAAAGTTGCGCCTGCGTCAGGGTCACCAGATCGAAATCCGACGGCGTCACGCCGGCCTCGCCGCTGTCGCAGCAGTGCTCGATCAGCCGTTCCAGCTCCAGGCGATAAGCCTCGGCCAGTGCCTGCACCGTTTCGGCGCGGTACATGCCCGAACCGAATGTCCAGGTCAGTTCCAGCTCGCCGCCATACACCTGACCGTCGATGCTCAGCCAGTTGCCCAACGGTGCCGCAGGGTCCTGATTGGCCCCGGTGCTTTCGCCGGACGGCACGAACAGTGCGCCGTCGGCGGCACCGAAGTCGCCATCGAACTGGCCCAGATAGTTGAAGGTCACCCGTGGTGAGGCCAGTGACCGCAGCTCGGCGGCGCCGGTCAGGTAGCGCAGCACGCCATAGCCGATGCCTTTGCCTGGCACGGCGCGCAGTTGCTCCTTGATCGCGCACAACGATTCGCCCGGCACTGCCTGCGGTGTCAGACGCACCGGGAACAGGCTGCTGAACCAGCCCACCGTACGGCTCAGGTCGAGCTCGTCGAACAGGTCTTCGCGACCATGGCCTTCAAGCTGGATCAGCACCGACGGCTGTCGGCTCCAGTCACACAACACCCGCGCCAGCGCCGTGAGCAGCAGATCGTTGATCTGGGTGCGATACGCGGCCGGGGCGACCTTGAGCAACTTGTGGGTCAGTGCCTGGCTCAGGCGTGAACTGACGCGTAGTGCCTGTTCCTGAGTCTGCACGTCCTGGGCAAAGTCCCGTGGCAACTCCACGTCACCCGCGCTCAGGGTCGTCAGCCAATACTCGCGCTCGCGGCTCAGTGTTTCGCTCTGGGCATAACGGTGCAGGTGCTCGGCCCAACTCTGCAGCGTGCTGCTCTTGCCCGGCAACACCAGCGGCTTGCCCGAGGCCAGTGCGGTGTAACCGAGCTGCAAGTCTTCCAGCAGGACGCGCCAGGACACGCCATCGACCACCAGGTGATGGATCACCAGCAACAGGCGCTGTTCACCGCCCGGCAGATTCGCCAGCACCGCCCGCAGCAGTCGCCCTTGTTGCAGATCCAGACTGCGCTGAGCCAGATCCGCCAGCGCCGTCAGTTGATCCAGGTTGTCCAGATCGCGTACCCACAGCAGCTCCGGGTCGCGTTGCTTTTGGAAGGTTGCCTGCCACACATCGCCCGACGCCTGGAAGTTCAAGGCCAGCGCATCATGCTGTTCGATCAGTGCCGCCAGCGCGGCTTGCAGATGACCGGCATCAAGCGGCGCCTGCGGCTGCAGCATCACTGACTGGTTCCAGTGCTGACGCCGGGCAATCGGCGTTTCGAAAAAGCGCGCCTGAATCGGCAGCAGTGCCAGTTGCCCGCCGACCTTCTGCGGCGCGGCCGCCACGGGTTTGGCTTCGATCAGTTTGGCCACCGCCGCCAACTGGCCGACGGTCTGCTTCTCGAACAATTGCTTGGGGCTCAGCTTGATGCCCTGACGTTTGGCCCGGGCAATGATTTGCAGGCTGAGGATCGAGTCCCCGCCCAGTTCGAAGAAGTTGTCGGTGCTGCCCACACGCTCGAGCTTGAGCACATCGGCCCAGATCGCCGCGAGTTTTTCCTCGATCTCGCCCACCGGCGCGACGAAGCGCTGCGTCACCACGCCCGGCACCGGCAAGGCGCGCTTGTCCAGTTTTCCGTTGGCGGTCAGCGGCAATTGCTCCAGCAGGACAATTTGCGCCGGCACCATGTAATCCGGCAGACGGGCTTGCAGTTGCTCGCGCAGTGTTTCTGCCTTCAGCGCTGCATCTGCCGCCGGCACACACCAGGCCACCAATTGCAGGCGTGCCGGGTCGTCATCCAGCGCCAACGCGAGTACCGCCGCTTCGCTGACACCGTCCAGGCCGAGCAGCACCCGGGCGACTTCCGCCGGCTCCACCCGATACCCGCGCACCTTGACCTGATCGTCGGCGCGCCCGATGAACTCCACCGCCTGCTGGCGATTGCGACGCACCCGGTCACCACTGCGATAGACCCGTGCACCGGCCGGCCCGAACGGATCGGGAACGAAGCGCTCGGCCGTCAGCCCCGGCTGCCCCAGATAACCGAGGGCAACACTGTCGCCGCCGATGTACAGCTCGCCCGCAACCTGATCGGCCACGCTGTTGAGCACATCGTCAAGCACATACACATGGGCCCCGGCCAATGGCGTGCCGACCGGCACACTGCGAGCCCCCGGTTCCAGCGAACCGACCTCGTGGGCCAGTACACCGACGGTGGTTTCGCTCGGGCCGTAGTGGTTGATGACCCGGCAACCCGGCTTGAGCTGACGCACACGTTCCACCAGCGAAGGCGAACAGGCTTCGCCGCCGACAATCAGCGCCTGCTCCGGCAGCACATCGGCTGCACGCGACGCCTGCAACAAGGCGGCCAGATGTCCCGGAACGATTTTCAGCATGCCCACCCGGTGCCCGGCCATGTACTCGGCGAAGCGATCCGGATCGAAGCCCAGCTCTTCCGGCAACACATGCAGCAAACGGCCCGAGCACAGCGCGCCGAACAGCACGGTGAACCCCAGGTCCGCCGCGATGGTGGAGACCAGTGCCATGCTGGTGTCCGGCGCCGGATCGAGACGCTCCAGCACCCCGCGCACGTAACTGGCCAACGCACCGTGGCTGACCAGCACGCCCTTGGGTTGGCCGGTGGAACCGGAGGTGTGAATTACGTAGGCCGGCGACTGCGACGACAACTCGCAGACCGGGGCCGTCACCGGCTGGTGTTGCCATTGCTGTGCATCGAACGCCAGCCCCTGACAACCGGCGACCGCCAGTTCCGACACCCGCGAATCCCCCTCGACACACACCACTGCGCGAGCCCTCGCGGCGCCGAGCATCTGCTGCAAGCGCGCGGTCGGTGCCTTGACGTCCAGCGGCATGTACACCGCGCCGGCCTTGAAGATCGCCAGCACGCACGTCAGCCAGTCGAGCGAGCGCTCCATCAGCACCGCCACCGGCTGACCGACAACTGCACCGTGGGCCAGCAGATGATGCGCGAGGCGATTGGCAGCCTGATCCAGCGCCTCAAAGCTCAAGCCGCCGTTCAGATCCCGCGCGGCCAGCGCTTGCGGCTGGCGCGCTACTTCGCGCTCCCAGTGCTGCAACACCGACAGTGCCGGGTCACGCGGTGCCGCGAGCGCACTCGGCAATGCCGTCGCCACGGTGTGCAGCGGCGCTTGTGGCGCTTTCAGCAGCGCACCGAACAGACCGAGCAAGGCCGGGACAAAACCTTCGACGGTTGCGTGTCGATAGAGGTCGCTGGCGTAGGTCATCTGCCCGTGGATCAACGTGCCGTCGTCAGTGATGTCCAGCGCCAGATCGAAGTGCGTGCCGTCCTTGTCCAGCGGATACTCCGCCACGCTCAGGCCCGGCAACGCCATCGAACGCTGCTTCTGCATGCCGACGTTCTGGTTGAACTTGGCCTGGAACAACGGGTTGTGCCCCAACGTGCGTTCGGCGACCAGTTCGTCCACCAGTTGCTCGAACGGCAGCTCCTGATGGGCCTGCGCGCCGAATGACGCCTCGCGCACCCGCGCCAGCAAGTCCTCGAAACTGCCTCGCTCATCCACCTCGCAGCGCAGCACCTGGGTATTGACGAAGAAGCCGATCAGCCCTTCGACCTCGGCGCGACTGCGGTTGGCGTTGGGCACGCCGACACGGATGTCACGCTCGCCGGCCTGGCGCGAGAGGAACAGCGAAAAACCGGCCAGCACCAGCATGAACAGACTGATGCCTTGAGCACGGGCAAAGCCGTTGAGTTGACGCGACAGATCCGCGCCGAAATCGAAGCTCAGGGTCTGGCCTTCAAAACTCTGGGTCAGCGGCCGGGCGAAGTCCGGGGCGACTTCCAGCAGCGGATGCTCCTCACCCAGTTGCTGGCGCCAGTAATCGAGTTGACGCTCGCCCTCGCCCGCTTCCAGCCAGCGCCGTTGCCAGATGGCGTAGTCGGCGTATTGCAAGGCCAGCGCCGGCAACTGCGGCTCGCGCTGCAGGCTGAACGCCTGATAGCACTGCACGAACTCCTTGACCATCACGTCCATCGACCAGCCGTCGGAGACGATGTGGTGCATGCTCACCACCAGCACGAACTCATCGTCCGCCAGGCCAAACAGACTGGCGCGCAGCAACGGGCCGTGGCGCAGATCGAACGGCTGCGCCGTCACCTTCTGCACGTGCTCGGCCAGCGCCTGCTCGCGTTCCTGCGCGGCGATACCGGTCAAATCGATGCGCTCGAGCGCAACGCCCTGCGGTTCGAGGATCACCTGATGCGGCTGGTCGCCGTCGGTGCGGAACACCGTGCGCAGCACTTCATGGCGCGCCAGCAGGTGATCGAACGAGCGGGTCAGCGCCGCTTCGTCCAGCCGCCCTTTCAGGCGCAGACCGGCGGCCATGTTGTACGCGGCGCTCTGCGGTTCGAGCTGCCAGAGAAACAGCAAACGCTGCTGGGCGAACGACAGCGGGATCTGCGCGCAGTCGTGGCGACTGACCGGCAGCGGCAGCAGGCTGAAGTCCTTGCCCTCTTCGCGCAGCCTGGCCAGAAACAGCCGACGCTGCTCAAGCGGCAAGCCGACGAACCTTTTAGCGATGCGCTCCGCCATGGTGCCGCTCATACTTCTTCTCCTTCCAATTCATTCATGAACAGGTCCATGTCGGACCAGTCGTTATCCGCTGCACCGTCGGCCAACTGCGCCACTGCCTGGGCCAGTTCACCGAGCAGCGGTTTTTCGAACAGGTTACGCAGCGGCAACACCACGTTCAGCTGTTTCTTGATCCGGCCGATCACTTGCGCCGCCAGCAGCGAATGGCCGCCCAGCTCAAAGAAGTGATCGTCCAGACCAACACGTGGCACTTGCAGGACATCCGCCCAGATCTGCGCCAGGGCTTGTTCGATGTCCGATTGCGGGGCGCGGTAATCGACCTGCAATTGGTCCATGTCCGGCGCCGGCAAGGCCTTGCGATCAAGCTTGCCGCTCGGCGTCAGTGGCAATTCCGCCAACAGCAGCAGATGGCCCGGCACCATGTAGTCCGGCAGCCTGGCTTGCAGCGAAGCCCTGACCTGCTGACGGAACGCCGACTGACCGGCCACCCCGTCGAGCACGTCCTGATCGGCCACCAGATACGCCACCAGTTGCAGGCTGCCATTGAGCGGCAAGGCCAGCACCACGGCCTCGCGGATGCCCGGGCATTGCTGCAGGCGCGATTCGATTTCACCCAGCTCGATACGGAAGCCGCGAATCTTCACTTGATGGTCCACGCGACCGACGTATTCCACCGCGCCATCAGCGCGCAAACGTGCGCGGTCGCCGGTGCGGTACAGGCGCTCGCCGCTGGCAAACGGGTCGGCAATAAAGCGCTCGGCGCTCAGGGTCGGTTGTCGGTGATAGCCGCGCGCCAGGCCCGGACCACCGATGTACAACTCGCCCACCGCGCCTTGCGGCAGCAGGTTCAAATCATCGTCCAGCACGTACAGCCGACGTGCGGCCAGACCGTGACCGATCGGAATGCCGCGCCACGACACGGCGTCAGCGGTCAGCGCCGAGCAGTCGTGGATCGTCGACACCACGGTGGCCTCGGTCGGCCCGTAGGTATTGAGCAGGCGCACATGACCCAGCCCGGCCTGCTGCCACAGGCGCAGACCGTCCACCGCCATCGCCTCGCCGCCCACGTGTATCTGGCGCAGCGCACCGAAATGCGCTGGAGGATTGGCGGCGTATTCCTGCACCAGCCAGTACCAGTACGCCGCCGGCAAGTCGGCCAGGGTGATGCCGTGCTCGAGGATCACCTGATGCAATGTCGCGCTGTCCCACAGCCGTGCGTCGCGCAGCACCACGCTCGCGCCGTGACAGAGCGGCGGGAAAAACTGCTCGACGAAGCCATCGAAGCTGCTGGTCGCGAACTGCAAGACCCGGTCGCCTTCGCGCAGGTCGCTGTAGTCGATGGCGCGCTCGATGAACTCGCTCAGCGCGGCATGACTGATCGACACGCCCTTGGGCCGACCGGTCGAACCGGAGGTGTAGATCACGTAGGCCAGGTTCTGCGGCTCGACCGTCACCGGCAGATTGTCGCTGGCGCCATCGTCGGGCAGCGTGTCCAGGCACAGGCTTTGCACACCGTCGAGAGCCGGCAGAACGGCCAGCGTCTGCCGGTCGGTCAGCAACAGGTTCAGTCCGCTGTCGTCGAGCACATGGCGCAGGCGCTCGCCCGGCGTCTGCGGATCCAGCGGCACATAGGCGCCGCCGGCTTTGAGCACGGCCAGCAAGGCGACAGCCAGCTCCAGCGAACGCCCCAGCGCCACGCCGACCAGCACGTCCGGACCGACACCCCGGGCGCGCAGTTGATGGGCCAGTCGATTGCTGCGCCGGTTCAGTTCGGCATAGCTGATCGAGGGTGACGGCTCGCTCGCCAGAATCACCGCCGGCGCCTCGGGCGTACGCGCCACTTGCGCTTCGAACAGGGTCTGAAAGCTGTCCAGTCGCGGACTCTCTTCAGTGGCCTGGATCAGACTTTCCTGTTCGGCAACGGCCAGCATCGAAAGGTTGCCGATCAACTGCTGCGGATCACGGCAGACCGACACCAGCACGTTGCGCCAGTGCCCGGCCAACGCGGCGATGGTGGACTCGTCGAAAATATCGGTGGCGTAGGTGAACGCGGCGAACAGTTGCTCGCCCTCTTCACGGGTATCGAGCATCAGATCGCTGGTGGCCGCATGCTCCCGGCCGCTGCCGGTCAGTTGTTCCTCGGTCAGGTAACCGACCCGCAAACCGGACGCCAGCTGCGCCTGCTGCAAATCGGTCACCAGCGGCTGGTGGTTGAACATCACCTGAAACAGTGGGTTATGGCTCTGACTGCGGGCCGGTTGCAGGGCTTCGATCAAGGCATCGAACGGCAGATCCTGATGGGACTGCGCGCCGGCCGCGCACTGGCGCAGGCTCTGCAACAGATCGGCGAAACGGCTGTTCGCGGTAACCACGCTGCGCAGGATCTGCGTATTGACGAAGAAGCCGATCAAGCCTTCGGTTTCGCTGCGGGTGCGGTTGGCGATCAGGCCGCCGACGCGAATGTCGGTCTGGCCGCTGTAGCGATGCAGCAAGGTCTTGAACGCCGCCAGCAGGACCACGAACAGGGTCACGCCCTGACGTTGGGCAAGGTTCTTCAGATCCTGGCGCAGGCTGGCGTCGATGACCGTTTCCAGACGCGCGCCACGGTGACTGGCCTGGGCCGGGTACGCACGATCGGTCGGCAATTCAAGCACCGGGTGTTCGTCGCCCAGTTGCGCGCGCCAGTAGTCGAGCTGACGCTCGCGCTCGCCCGCCTCCAGCCAGCTGCGTTGCCACAGCGCATAGTCGCGGTAGTGCACGGTGATCGCCGGCAATTGTGGCTCGCGCCCGGCCACCAGCGCATCGTAGGTGCGCATGAATTCATCGATGAGAATGTTCATCGACCAGCCGTCGGCAATGATGTGGTGCAACGTCAGCAACAGCACGTGTTCCTGCGCGTCCAGCCGCAGCAGATGCAGGCTCAGCAACGGCCCGTTTTGCAGATCGAAGGCTTGCGTGGCCTCCGCCATCATGTGCTGTCGGGCCAGCGGCCAGCGCTGTTCCTCGGGCAACGCGCTCAAGTCAGTGAGGGTCAGGTTGACGGGCTGCGGTTCGGCGACTTTCTGAAAGGCTTGCTCGCCCTCCTGACCGAACGTGGTGCGCAGGCACTCATGCCGCGCCGCCAGCAGACTGAACGCCTGCTCCAGCGCCTCGGGCTGCAACTCACCGTTCAGGCGCACAGCCATCGGCAGGTTGTAGGCGGCGCTTTGCGGATCCATCTGCCAGAGAAACCACATCCGCTGCTGGGCATAGGACAGGCCGTCACGCTCGGCGGCCCCAATGCAGGCGGTCATGGGCAGCTGCGCAAAATTGATCCCTTCACGGGCCATGCCGGCGAGAAACAAACGACGTTTGTCCTGAGGCAATTCGATAAAGCGGCGGGCTAGTTTCTGTGCGTCTGCGGCATTCATGCATTGGGTCCTTGCTGATCGGCGGCGTGACCAGGAGGCCCGGTCGTATCAACAAGAACGAATGACAAACGCAATGATTTAGCGGGGCCGGGCAATCACCGGCCGACGGTTGCCGGGACTGGCGCACAAACGCCGAAGCCGGCTCACGACCGGCTTCGGCAACCACCCGCTCAACTGATGCGACGGGTCAGAGTGCGTCCTGGGAGTGACCTTCGGCCATGGCCACGATCACCTTGCGCGGGCCTTCGAACGGCGAGCGGGCATGGGCCGACAACATGTTGTCGAGCATCAGCACATCGCCCTCCTGCCACGGAAAGCTGATGGCGCATTCGTCGAGCACCGCACGAATCTGGCTCAACACTTCATCCTCGATGGGCGAACCGTCACCGTAGTAGACGTTACGCGGCAAGTCCTCTTCATCGACGATGTCCAGCAGGCTCTCGCGCACTTCCGGTTGCAGGTTGGAAATATGGAACAGGTGCGCCTGATTGAACCAGACCATGTCCCCGGTTACCGGATGCTGCGCCACGGCCTGACAGGTCTGGCGGGTGCGCAGTTCTCCGTCGTCCTTCCACTCGCAAATGATGCCGTGGGCCTGGCAATAGGCTTCGACTTCAGCCTGGTCGTCGGTGTTGAACACATCCTCCCAGGCCACATCCAGCCCGTTGCCGAAATTGCGCACGTACATCAGGCCCTTGCTGACGAAACGTTCGCGGATCGCCTGGGGAATCCGCCGATACACTTCGCGACTGTCGGCAATCGGCGTTTCGCCGCCGGATCTGGCCGCGATCATGCTGTAGAACCAGATTTTCATCGGCCAGTCCCGGGAATAGGCCTGCTCGTTGTGCAGCGGAATACTCTGGTGCGCCGGGTACTCGGTGGAGGTGTACACCCCCTGGGTCACGTTGGTGCGTGGCGTGGAGCCAAACTCGTAGTTCAGCAGCGGATGGCCGAAGCTCGCCGCAAATTCGCGAAAGCGCTCCGCACCCTCCAGCCGGAACCCGCGAAACAGCACACCGCCGTCTTGCAGCAGATGCTCATCGACCAGCGCTTTCAATTCGTCGAACACCGCCAGCAAATCGGTATCGGCGTCGCTCGCCTCCACCAGCAGCGGCAGGCGACCGCGATGCGGCAACAACGGACGGACGGAAAATCCCTCAGCAACAGCCATGACTGGCCTCCTCAAAACACTCGATAGGTGAACCGCGCCTTACAGCGCCGGTGCCGCCGACAGCGCATGGCGCCGGTGATGGGCTTCCAGGTGATTCTTGAGCGTGCGGATGACCCGGGCTTCATGCTCATGAATGAAGAAGTGCCCACCGGTCATCATGTCCACCGAAAAACTGCCCAGCGTCTCTTTGCTCCAGCCGATCAACTGTTCTGTGGTTGCGCGGTCCTCCTTGCCGCCCAGCACATGCACCGGGCAATTGAGCAGTGGCCGCTCGATCGGCGTGAAGCGTCCGCACATCATGAAATCGGCGCGCAGGACCGGCAGCGTCAGGCTCATCAGCTCCTGATTGGCCAGTACTTCTTCGCTGGTGCCCTGAAAGGTGCGCAGCTGTTCGATCAGCTCTTCGTCGCTGCGCGGCTCGGAAAAACCTCGGTCGTAATCGCTGCGCATGCTCGGGGCGGCCGTGCCGGAGGCGAACAGCGCCACCGGCTCGGGTGCACCAAGATCGCGAAAGGCGTGGGCCAGCTCGCACGCGAGCAGCGCGCCCAGGCTATGCCCGAACAGCGCATAGGGCGCCTGCAGCGAAGGTTTATGCTCGCGAGCCAGTTGCCGGGCCAGGGCCCGCATGTCGATTTGCAGGGGTTCGTCGTAGCGCGCGCCGCGTCCGGGCAACTCCACCGGTTGCAGTTGCATCCACGACGGCAGCTGGCGCCGCCACCGGCTGTAGACCATGGCGCTGGCGCCCGAATAGGGCAGGCACAGCAGTGTCAGCTTTGTCACCGCGTTTACCTCAATGGGTTATCTGTAAAAGAGAACGGATGAGGCACGACGGGAATTAGTCCACTGCGTCGATCACTTCAAGTGACGAAAACTCTGCACCGCCGACGCCAGCACCACCGCCCCGGCCACTATCGCCAGCCAGAAGCCGCTGCGGGCGCCGAACGCATCCACCAGTGCGCCGGAACCCGCCGCGCCGATGGCCACGCCGATACTCAAACCCGTCACCAGCCAGGTCAGGCCTTCGGTGAGTTTGGCTGGCGGCACGATGCGCTCGATCAACGCCATCGCCACGATCAGGGTCGGCGAGAAGAACAGGCCGGCGATGAACACCGCGACGGCCAACCCGAAAATGTTGCTCGCCAGCAACAGCGGCAAAGTGGTCACGGCTGTCGCCAGACCGCCGTAGAGAAACAGGCGCGGCAACGGCAGCTTCGAGCGCATCGCACCGAAGGCGATACCGGCCAGACAGGAACCGATGGCGTACACCGACAGCACGATGCTCGCCGCCGCCGGCTGACCCTGCTGCTGGGCGAACGCGACGCTGACCACATCCACCACGCCGACAATCACGCCCATGGCGAGCATCAACGCCAGCAGCCATTGCACGTCGCTCGAACGAATGATCGAACCCTGATGCTGCGATTCGTGCGGATGCACCGGCGGCTCAGTACTGCGCTGGGCGACGAACGCCGTGACGCCGATGGCCAACATCAACAGCGCCGCCAGCGGCCCGGCCTCGGGAAACACGCCGACGCACAAGCCTACCGAGAGCGGCGGGCCGACGATAAAGCAGACTTCGTCGAGCACCGACTCCAACGCATAAGCCGTCTGCAACTGCGGCTGGCCGCGATAGATTTCGGTCCAGCGTGCCCGTGCCATCGCCGACATGCTCGGCATGCAACCGGCCAGTGCTGCGCAGACAAACAGGGTCCAGGTCGGCGCCTGCAAACGGGTGCACAACAGCAACATCAACAACGCGCCCCCACCGATCAGCGCCGCCACCGGCAGCACCCTCCCCTGACCGAAGCGATCCACCAGTCGCGACACCTGCGGCGCACAAAACGCCGTGGCCAGCGCAAACGTCGCCGCCACCCCACCCGCCAACGCGTAGCCGCCGGTCAATTGCGAGAGCATGGTGATCACGCCGATGCCGGTCATGGAAATCGGCATGCGCGCGATCATCGCGGCCATCACAAAAGCCCGGGCGCCGGGGGCGTTGAACAGTTCGCGGTAAGGGTTTGCCATCGGATGCAGCCTCATCAGGGGCGGCCAAGTTGCCACAAAGCCTGACGGCCGGGGAAGCGCGCAATTGTTGGTGGAATGTGAAGGGAGTGCTCCCGCGAAAAGTTCAGGGTCTTGGCTTCGCCAATTGCCTGCCTGACGCTTCGGGCGGGTCGCTGACCGCTCGTCCATTGAGCTGCGCACCTGTCAAACCTGACAGGTGCGTAAATTCTGCCAAAGGTTTTACATGGACCTGTCACCCCTGCCCAGGAACCGCGTCGGTGAGCACCACAATCGACCGCGAATAAAGGATCGCACCATGAATCAATCCATTGCCCCGACGCCACGCAGCGCGACTGCACCCTTTATCATCCGCGCCGTACGCTGCCCGCCGCCTACGCGCATTGATGATGCGCTGGGCCAGGAAGTCAACGATCGCCTGATGGCCTGGATACCGAGCGTGGGAATCTTTGCCGGCAAAGAGGAAAAAATCCGCGCCAGCGACTTCGGTCGCTATGCAATGCTGTGCCACGCCGACACGAATGATCCGAATCGACTGTTACTCGCGGCGCAATGCTTTGCGGCGTTGTTTGCGGTGGACGATCACTATTGCGACGATCAATCCCTCGGCGGTCGCCCCGAGACAGTGGCCGAAAGCTTGTCGTTCGCACTCACCGCGATCGATCCGGTCTATTTGCCTTCGCCGTTCGACAAAGAACTTGTAGAACAGCAGATGCACGACCCGGTGATCAGGGGTTTGCTGGCTTATATGAAACGGGTCGCCCAATTCTGCACGCCCTCGCAAGTCGCCCGGGTGCGCCAGATCACCATCGCTATGTTCATCGCCATGGCGGCGGAAGGTCCCTGGCGCCTCTATGGCACCCAACCCACTGTCGCTGAATACCTGGCCAGTCGGCAGGTCAACAGCTTCTGGCCTTGCCTGGTACTGATCGATCCGATTGGCGGCTACGAAGTCCCGGCCAACACGTATTCCCGTCCAGAGATTCACCGCATCACTGCACTGGCCTCGCTGGCGACCACTCTGGTCAACGATCTGTATTCCGCCTACAAAGAGCACCTGAACGAAACCGGCGACTTCAAGCTGCCTTACCTGTTGGCAGCCAGACACAACTGTTCGCTTCAAGAGGCAATCGACCGGGCGGCCGATATCCACGACGCAGTGATGGAAGAATACGAACGCCTGCACGCAACGCTGATGAAAGGCACGCGCTCACCGATATTGCGGCGCTATCTCACAGGATTGAGGACATGGATTGGCGGCAATCTGGAATGGCACAAACACAGTGCGCGCTACCATGTCTGAACCCGCGCAACCCTGCGAGGATTCGATGCGATTGCCCGGCCCTTCGTATTTGCGCTGAACTCTGACCCGAGGACGTCGGTCAGCTGTTCAGATCCCCGTACAAGGCGCGACCCTGCATGCAGATTTCCCTCGCCCGCCAAGTGGCTCTTGTCACCGGCGCCAGTTCCGGCATCGGCCACGGTGCCGCCAAAGCCCTGGCCGCTGCCGGTGCTGCCGTGGTCATCAACTACAACCGTCAGGCCGAACCCGCCGAAGCGCTGGCCCGGCAGATCGTCGCCGACGGTGGCCAAGCCATCGCCATCGGCGCCGATGTCTCGAAGGAGGAAGACGTTGAGCGGCTGTTCCAGCAGACCCTCGATGCCTTTGGAACACTGGACATTCTGGTGGCCAACTCCGGCCTGCAAAAAGACGCGGCGGCTGTGGATATGTCGCTGGCCGACTGGAACGCGGTGATCGGCGTCAACCTCACCGGCCAGTTCCTCTGCGCCCGCGCCGCGCTGCGGATCTTCAACCGCCAGGGCGTGCGCGAAGGCGTGTCGCGGGCCGCCGGCAAGATCATCCATATGAGCTCGGTGCACCAGCGCATTCCCTGGGCCGGGCACGTCAATTACGCAGCGTCCAAGGGCGGCGTCGATCAGTTGATGCAGACCCTGGCTCAGGAAGTCAGCCACCAGCGCATCCGCATCAACGGCATCGCGCCGGGGGCGATCCGCACGGCCATCAATAAGGACGCCACCGAAGGCGACGCCGCCCAGGCCCTGCTCAAACTCATCCCTTATGGGCGCATCGGCGATGTCGAGGATGTGGCCAACGCGGTGGTGTTTCTCGCCTCCGACGCCTCTGACTACATCGTCGGCACCACCCTGTTCATCGACGGCGGTATGAGCCTCTATCCGGAGTTCCGTGGCAATGGCTGAGCATCAATCCGAACGACAAAGCCCCATCGACGCCCACGGCATCATTGGCGACCTGCGCAGCGCCGCGCTGGTCAATGACAAGGGCAGCGTGGATTTCTTCTGCTGGCCGGAGTTCGACAGTCCGTCGATTTTCTGCTCGCTGCTGGACACCCCCGACGCGGGAATTTTCCAGCTCGCGCCGGACCTGCCCGATGCCCGGCGCGAGCAGATCTACCTGCCGGACACCAATGTCCTGCAAACCCGCTGGCTCAGCGACCACGCCGTGGTGGAAATCACCGATCTGCTGCCGATTGGCGACAACGACGATGCCTTGCCGCTGTTGATGCGCCGAGTTCGGGTGGTCAGCGGGCAGGCGACGTTTCACCTGCGCTGCGCCGTTCGGCATGACTACGCCCGCGCTGAGACCCGCGCCGTCATCGATAAACAGGATGTGCTGTTCAGCGCCAGCGGGCAGCCGACACTGCGGCTGGCCTCGGATCAAGCCTTGAGCGTCGATCAGGAAGCAGCGGTCGGGCAATTCACCCTCAAGCAGGATCAGACGGCGGCGTTCATGCTCGGCGCCAGCGACGATCCGCGCTTCGCCGAAGGCGCCGCCCAACTGTGCATCGAACGCACGCTGAAGTTCTGGCGCGACTGGATCGGCCAGTCCAACTATCGCGGTCGCTGGCGGGAAATGGTCAACCGCTCGGCCCTGGCCCTGAAGCTGCTGACCTCACGCCAGCACGGCGCAATCCTCGCCGCCGCCACCTTCGGCCTGCCGGAAACACCCGGCGGCGAACGCAACTGGGACTATCGCTACACCTGGATCCGCGACGCCTCCTTCACCGTTTACGCTTTCATGCGCCTGGGGTTTGTCGACGAAGCCAACGCCTATATGCGCTGGCTGCGCGGGCGGGTCAGCGACTGCTGCGGCCAGTCGTCGATGAAGCTGAACATCCTCTATGCGATCGACGGCCGCCAGGAACTGCCGGAAACCGAACTCACGCATTTGTCCGGCCATGGCGGCGCGAAACCGGTACGGATCGGCAATGGCGCGTACGACCAGATTCAACTGGATATCTTTGGCGAACTGATGGACGCCGTTTATCTGGTCAACAAGTACGGCGACGCGATTTCCCACGAAGGCTGGCAACACGTGATGGAAGTGGTCGATCAGGTCTGTGAGACCTGGCAGACCAAGGATGTGGGCATCTGGGAAATGCGCGGTGAGCAACATCACTTCCTGCACTCACGGCTGATGTGCTGGGTGGCGCTGGACCGGGCGATCCGCCTGGCCTCGAAACGCTCGCTGCCGGCGCCGTTCGCCCGCTGGGACCAGACCCGTCAGGCCATCCATGCCGACATCTGGGACAACTTCTGGAACGAAGAGCGCGGACACTTCGTGCAATACCAGGGCGGCACCGCACTGGATGGCTCAATGCTGCTGATGCCGCTGGTGCGCTTCGTCAGCGCCAAGGATCCGAAATGGCTGGCGACGCTGGAAGCCATCGAGAAACATCTGGTGCGTGACGGCATGGTTTACCGCTACCGCAACGACGATGCCGGCATCGACGGTTTGTCCGGCACTGAAGGCGCCTTCGCCGCGTGCTCGTTCTGGTACGTCGAATGCCTGGCCCGCGCAGGGCAAGTTGAAAAGGCTCATCTGGAATTCGAGCAACTGCTGCGTTACGCCAATCCGCTGGGGCTGTACGCGGAAGAGTTCGACAACCGAGGCCGGCATCTGGGCAACACGCCCCAGGCGTTAACCCATCTGGCGTTGATCAGTGCGGCGAGTTTTCTTGATCGCAAGTTGAGTGGGGAGAAGAATTACTGGCAGCCGTGAGTGAACGTTTCCTTATATTCCACACTTGGCTATCCCCTATGAAAACACGCTCTAGGCAGCAAGGACCGTGATTCCCCACAGCTTCCTAAAATGAGGATGCCCCACAATATTTTGGCTACGAAGAACAAAATGCGGTTTGGACGGGGCACTGACCGGAGCGTCATCATGCAACCTCAAACTGTCCTGGAGCTTTTCAAACAGAACGTTAAGCAGCTTCCCCATCACATTGCCCTCCACAGTCCTGAACGACAGGTCACTTACGCTGAACTCGATAGCGAAAGTGAGAAAGTCGCCAGCTATCTGATTCAGAACGCCATCAAACAGGGTCAACGGGTGCCCATCATCGGGCACCGGTCCATCGAGCTGATCGTCGCTCAGCTCGGGGTCATCAAGTCCACCGCCTGTCATGTGCCGATCGATGCCCGCCTGCCGGATAGCCGCAAACGCAGCATCATCGATCAATGCGGGGCTGACGTGGTACTGGTGACCGACAGCGACTATGCCACGGATAGTGCAGTACCCAAGCAATCCATCAAGACCCTGCTCGAGGCCCCTTCATCTGCTCTCCCCCCATCGCTCATGCTCAAGGCCGAGGATGTCGTGTACGTGATTTTCACGTCTGGCACGACGGGACAGCCCAAAGGGGTCGAGATTGAACACCATTCGTTGCTGAACCTGATCGAATGGCACAACGACCGATTTGGGATGAACAGTGACTGCCGTACGACAATGATGGTCGGCCCCAGCTTTGACGTTTCGCAATGGGAGATCTGGGCAACGCTGTGCGCAGGCGCCAGGCTGTACATCCTGCCGGATGAAATACGCAGCAGCGTTGCTGACCTGCATGATTTCTACCGCGAACACTCGATCACCCACGCCTATGTTCCGACGGCCCTGGTCAGAGAACTGATCGGCTACCCCCACACCCCGAATCATGCCTTGCGGTATCTGTTTACAGCGGGTGAGAAACTGCCGCCCATCGATACTCAACGCCTGAACTACACATTGGTGGATTACTACGGCCCCACGGAAGCGACGATCTATGCAACGTGTCGGCGGTTCGATCAGTCCGGCGATCCAGGTGTGTCCTCGATAGGGTTTCCCGTGGCTGACACACGAGTGTTCATTCTGGATGAAAAACTCGAGCCTGTTTCAGCAGGCAGCATGGGTGAGCTGTTCATCAGCGGCCAATGCCTGGCGCGCGGCTACCTGTCCAGCCCGGAACTGACGGCGCAGCGCTTCATCACACTGCCTTCTTGTAACCTGCGGGCTTATCGCACTGGCGACCTCGCACGCTTCCTGCCCGACGGCAGCATTGAGTACCTGGGGCGTAACGACGACCAACTGAAGATCCGCGGCTACCGGATCGAACTGGGTGATGTGGAGGCAGTCCTCTCGCGTCAGCCCGGTGTGAAGGCGGCAGTCATCTGGGTGGACGCGAACGAAGGGCCGGCCGGCAAACGCCTGATTGCCTTCATCGTGCCAACGACCGATGCACAGGCAAGCCTCCTGATCAGTGCTTTGAAAATCGGCATGAAAAAAGAAGTGCCGGACTATATGTTGCCGGCGCGCTATTTTCTGCTGGATGCCATTCCTTGCAACCTCAATGGCAAAACGGACAAACAGGCACTTCAGGCACGCTTCGCCGCCGCATCCGGAGATGTACGGACAATCGATTTCGCCAATGAAGCAGAGGCCCGCATCGTTGCCATCTGGCAGAAGCATTTGGGCCATGCCGATTTCACCACTGGCGATGACTTTTATGCGGTCGGAGGTCACTCATTGATGGCGGCGGCAGTGCTGCGCGACATCTCGGAACACCTTCAGGTCCCTGCGTATGTCCGGGATTTCTACGAGTTTCGCTCCATCAAAGCGTTGGCCGCAGAGCTGAATCGAAGGAAGAACGCCAGTGCCCCAGTACCGCAAAGCGAGCCGGTGCGCACGCTGCAAGACGACATAAGCCTGCCGTCGACGTTCGCTCCGCCCGACCATTTCAGCGAGCCGCAACTGACAGAGCCGAAACACATCATGCTTACCGGGGCAACGGGCTTCATTGGAGTTCACTTGCTTGAAACACTGCTGAGGACAACCGATGCAAAGATTCATTGTCCAGTGAGGGCCGCCAGCCTTCCATTGGCCCGGCAACGTGTGACCGCCACGCTTGAACGCTACAAAATTCAGCTCGACGCCAATGCGCTGGCCCGTATTGTCACTTTCCCCGGCGATCTGTCACAACCGCAGTTCGCAATGGAGCAGTCGTTGTACGCGCAGTTGGGCATTCAGATTGACGTCGTCTACCACTGCGCCAGTGCGGTCAATTTCATTCAGCCGTACTCCCACATGAAGAAGGACAATGTTGAAGGGCTCAAACAGATCATCGACTTTGCCGCCCGCAGCCGACTCAAACCGCTGATCCTGCTGTCGACCATTTCGGTGTACAGCTGGGGGCATTTGCACACGGGTAAAACCACGATGTATGAGCACGACGACATCGATCAGAATCTGCCCGCCGTCGTGACCGACCTGGGCTACGTGCGCAGCAAATGGGTCATGGAAAAGATTGCCGATCTGGCCGCGGAAAAAGGCCTGCCGCTGATGACCTTTCGCCTGGGTTACGCCACTTGCGACAGCCGTACCGGCGAATTTGCCGAATATCAATGGTGGAGCCGTCTGATCCAGACCTGTCTGGCATTCAAAGCCATACCCGCACTGACCAACCTGCGCGAAGGACTGACGACCGTCGATTACATGTGCGAAGCAATTGGCAGAATTTCCCGCAACCCGCTGGCCCTTGGCAAAAAATTCAATCTCATCCCCTCGCCCGAGAAAAACCTGACCCTTGAGGATTTTTTCGCTCGTCTGGAAACCCATTGCGGCCTGACATTCACCCGCCTGCCGTTCAACGACTGGGTCGATCTCTGGAAATCCAACCCCCGAGCCCCGCTTTACCCCCTGTCGAGCCTGTTTCGGGACAAGATCGTCAACAACCAGTCCACCGTGGAGCTTTACCAGAACACCTATCTTTGGGGCTGCACCAACGTCCAGCGTTTTCTTGAAGACAGTGGCATACAAGAACCGGAGTTCGACGCAAAACTACTGACTCCGTACCTGAAAAAGATTCAGGAATCGCCTTTCGTGGCGTGACCAACACTGCAATTGTGCGTCTGGGCATGACCGCATCGCGATGCGACTTCGTCATGTCCAGTTATCTCCCGTCATCTCCCGTCATCTATGTACTTGTCTTCCCACCTGAAATAGCACCAGACATTGTCAGAAAAATACCTTTACCCTTCAGAATTTGTAGGAAAAGACTGAGTCAATGGGTCAGCTCCCCCCACTTGAATATCCTGATGCCCGCCTCAGTCATCCAACACTGAACCCTGTTGTACCGTGGCCACGCGGGTTATCAGCGGCCATCCGGCTGCCGCCATGTGCGTTTAACCACCGATAAACACTCATCCCCCCCCGCACGCCTTCCCCATCCTTCGCACTTACACCCCGAAATACCTTGTTGCCAGCTGTTACATCCCCCCCTACCATCCACCGCAACGGGCACAGCGGAGCTGTCCAATAAAAACCCGATTCAAGGAACCAGAATGAGCCAACGCATCCACCGCCAGATCGATACCCCTCTGCGCACCGGCCTGAAGCGCGACGAACTGTGGGAAGCCGCCGACAAGGGCCTGATCAAATGCTGGGAAATCGGCCGCCAGCGCGCCGCCCGCTTCCCCGACCTCGCCCAACGCTGCCGTGCCGATGAACTGCCGGTACTCGGCTGGAAAGGCGGAGTCAGTCGCAGCTTGAAGAAGAATGAAAAATACGGATCACTGAAATACCTCGCCCAGTGGCAGGGTTTGCGCGGGGAGGATCTGGATATTGATCTGGGCGCCGAGCGGGTCATGACCTGCTCGCGGACGAAAATGGTGGTGACGTTTACCCCGGATCGCAGCAAGTATTTCAATCAGGTGGCGGAAGCCGAGGTGTAAGGAGACTTTCCATGACCCGTGCCGAAATCCGATTCAGCCAGACCCCAAGCCTGACCATCGGCTATGAACATCACGGCCCGGAAAACGGCATGCCGGTCATCCTGCTCCACGGCTTCCCCTACTCCCCCCGCGCCTACGACGAAATCGCCCCGCCCCTCGCTGCCAAGGGTTATCGGGTGATCGTGCCGTATCTGCGCGGTTACGGCCCGACCCGTTTCAACAGCCCGGACACGTTGCGTTCCGGCCAGCAAGCGGCGCTGGCGCAGGATCTGCTGGATTTGATGAACGCACTGGGGATCGAGCAAGCAACGCTGTGCGGTTACGACTGGGGCGGTCGGGCGGCGTGCATTGTGGCGGCGCTGTTTCCCGAGCGTGTGCGCGGTTTGGTGACGGGCGACGGCTACAACCTGCAAGACATTCCGAATTCGGTCCAGCCGCTGGATCCGCAGAGCGAGCATCGCTTCTGGTATCAGTATTACTTCCACACGCCACGTGGCGTTGAAGGGCTGACGCAGAATCGTCGGGCGCTGTGCGAGTTGCTGTGGCAATTGTGGTCACCGACCTGGGCGCGGAACGCCGAGCGTTTTCCGCTGAGCGCGCCGGCGTTCGACAACCCGGATTTCGTCGAGGTGGTGATTCACTCTTATCGCCATCGCTTCATGTATGCGCCGGGCGATCCGGCGCTGGAGTGGATGGAGCAGGCGCTGGAGAAACAGCCGGCGATCGGCGTGCCGACGATTTCGCTGTGCGGTGCCGATGATGGCGTTGGCCCGGCGCCGGAAGACGATGAAGATGCCCACCACTTCACCGGGATTTACGAGCGGCGGGTGCTGGCGGGTGTCGGGCATAACATTCCCGAGGAAGCGCCGGGCGAAACGCTCAAGGCATTACTGGATCTGCTGCAGCGCTGACCGAAAACCGCTCCCGATACGCCTGCGGCGTCACGCCCATGGCCCGCAGGAAACTGCGTCTCAAGGTTTCTTCACTGCCAAATCCACAGTTGGCCGCGACCCGTTTGATCGGCAAACCTGTGTCACTCAACAACCGGCGAGCGGTTTCAACGCGGATCAGTTCGATGGCGCGGGCCGGGGTCTGGCCGGTGTCGGCGCGGTAGTGGCGCACGAAGCTGCGTTCGCTCATGCCGGCCTGTTCGGCGAGGGTCGGGATACCCAGATCGCAAGTCAGGTGTTCGGCGATCCACGCGTGCAAATCGTCGAAGCGATTGCCCTGTTTTTGCAGCGACAGCGTCACGCTGAATTGCGATTGCCCGCCCGGGCGCTTGAGGAACACCACCAGTTGCCGGGCAACGTCCAGAGCCATGTCGCGGCCGAGGTCGTCTTCAACCATGGCCAGCGCCAGGTCGATTCCGGCGGTGACGCCCGCCGAGGTCCAGACCGGGCCGTCGTTGATGAAGATCGGGTTGGGCTCGACCTGCAAGCGCGGGTGCTGCTGTGCCAGTTGTTCGCAGCGGGTCCAGTGGGTTACGACCCGGCGACCGTCGAGCCAGCCGCTGGCCGCCAACAGAAATGCTCCCGTGCAGACCGAAGCCACGCGCCGGCAGCCGCTCGCATGTTCACGCACCCAACTCACCAACCCGGCGTCTTCGGCAGCGGCGTAAACACCCCAGCCGCCGGCGATGATCAGCGTATCGCTGGGCTGCTTCGGCAGCGGCTCGGCCAGCATCGCCAACCCGGCGGACGAGTTCACCGCCCCGCCGCCGCTGGCGATGACCGTTGGCGCGTAAGGCGCAGGCAAACCCTGCTGGCGGGCGATGTCGTTGGCCGAGGCGAAGACCTGCAACGGCCCGGTGACATCGAGCAGTTGCACGTTGGCGAATGCGAGGACATGGATGGTTTTCGGCATTTGGCGTAATTCGTGGGCTGATTGGCGTATGCGCCAAAACCTACGCGCCTACAGTGAAGCCGTCCACCCCTTTCACGGAGAAGAATCATGGCGTTGCAGATCGGTTTTCTGTTGTTTCCCCAGGTGCAGCAACTCGACCTGACCGGCCCGTACGACGTGCTGGCCTCATTGCCGGACGTCCAGGTGCATCTGGTCTGGAAAGATCTGGTACCGGTCACCGCCAGTACCGGGCTGGTGCTGAAACCGACCACCACCTTCGAGGATTGCCCGGCTCTGGATGTGATCTGCGTGCCTGGCGGCGCCGGTGTCGGGCCGTTGATGGAGGATGAGCAAACGCTGGCGTTCATCAGGGCGCAAGCGGCGCAGGCGCGTTACGTGACGTCGGTGTGCACCGGTTCGCTGGTGCTCGGGGCGGCGGGTCTGTTGCGGGGTAAACGGGCGACCACGCATTGGGCTTATCACGATCTGCTGCCGACACTGGGCGCGATTGCGGTGAAGGATCGGGTGGTGCGCGACGGCAATCTGTTTACCGGGGGCGGCATCACGGCGGGGATCGATTTTGCCCTGACGTTGGCGCAAGAGCTGGTCGGTGTCGATACGGCGCAACTGGTGCAGTTGCAGCTGGAATATGCGCCGGCGCCACCGTTTGATTCGGGCAGCCCGGAGACGGCGCCGAGTGCGGTTGTCGATGAGGCGCGTAAGCGTGCGGCGCCTTCATTGAAGTTGCGCACTGAAATCACCGAGCGTGCTGCGGCGAAGCTCAATCTGCGCTGATTCGTGCGCAACATAGGCCCTGCGGGGACCAACCCGCAGGGCCTGCGTCCCGGTTTAGCCCTACACCTTCACTTGTCCCCTCGTCCCCACCCGTGTAGAAAGCCTGTCCACAAATCGTGCACAAGGACTTTCCATGACAGCTCTGCCATGGCTCTATCTCGGGCTTCTCAGCCTTGGTTACGGATTGGCGTCGAGTTTCGGCCAGCTCGGCTGGCTGGCGCTGATCTCCATTGCACTGCTGGTTTTCGCCGGTTACGCCGTGCGCCAGCAAACCGTGCCGGTCGGGCGTTATCTCGGGCATGGCCTGTTTATCGTGCTGGCCTTGGCGCTGGCCCTGCACTGGCTGCCGGGTTTCTACAACGGCCGGGCCATCGAGCCCCAGCGCTTCACCGACAACGCTGTGCCGTTCTCGATGTACCTGAATCTCGACAAACCGCTGATTGGCTTCTGGCTGCTACTGGTCTGCCCGTGGATCGTCGCGCGACGCTCATTGCGCCTGACGGTGGACGCCACCGCGCTGGCACTGACGCTGAGCGTGATTCTGGCGTTGGGCGGCGCCGTGTTACTGGGCATGATCACTTGGGCGCCGAAGTGGCCGGATCAGGCATGGCTGTGGGTGCTGAACAATCTGCTGCTGGTGACGCTGGTCGAAGAAGCGCTGTTTCGCGGCTATATCCAGGGCGGCCTCAGCCGGCGTTTCAAACACCTGCCCTACGGCGACAACCTCGCGCTGCTGCTGGCGTCCCTGCTGTTCGGCCTGGTGCATGTGGGCGCCGGCTGGCAATGGGTGTTGCTGGCGAGCCTGGCGGGTGTCGGCTATGGTCTGGCCTACCGTTTTGGCGGGCTCGGCGCGGCGATCGCCACGCACTTTGGCCTGAACCTGCTGCATTTCGGTCTGTTCACCTATCCGATGCTCGCGGGTTGAAGCAAGGGCCGTTTTGCGACGCCGTACTTATAAATGAAAAAAAATTTCAATAAATGGCCGACCCCGCCGACAACCTTTCAAAGCCTTGCGGATTGAAAAACCATGCGTAACAACCAGCCCATTACACAACGCGAACGGACTTTCCCGGCTCAGCAACGGTTGATTTCCACAACCGACGCCAAAGGCGTGATCACTTACTGCAACGACGCTTTCGTCGAAATCAGCGGGTTCTCGCGTGAGGAACTGATCCGTGCGCCGCACAACCTGGTCCGTCACCCCGACGTCCCGGCAGCGGTGTTTTCGCACATGTGGGGCACACTGAAACAAGGCTTGCCATGGATGGGCATTGTCAAGAATCGCTGCAAGACCGGTGATCATTACTGGGTGAACGCCTATGTAACGCCGGTGTTCGATGGCAGTCAGGTGGTCGGTTACGAGTCGGTGCGGGTCAAACCCACCGCCGAACAGATCCGCCGTGCCGAAGCGCTCTACCAACGCATCAACCAGGGCAAGTCGGCGATTCCTTCGAGCGACAAATGGCTGCCGATCGTGCAGGACTGGCTGCCGTTCATTCTGGTCAGCCAGTTGAGCTTCATGATCGGCGCCACCCTCAACTCGCAGTGGGGCTTCGCCCTCGCCGCCGGTCTGTCGGTGCCGCTGGGCCTGCTGGGCCTGCAATGGCAACAACGCGGGCTCAAGCGCCTGCTGCGTCTGGCCGAGCAGACCACCTCCGACCCGTTGATCGCGCAGATGTACACCGACAGCCGTGGCGCCCAGGCGCGTCTGGAAATGTCCATCCTCAGCCAGGAAGCGCGTCTGAAAACCTGCCTGACCCGTCTGCAGGACACCGCCGAGCACCTGACCGATCAGGCCAAACAGTCCGACGCCTTGGCGCACAACAGCTCCAGCGGTCTGGAACGTCAGCGCGTGGAAACCGAACAGGTCGCCACCGCCGTCAACCAGATGGCCGCCACCACCCAGGAAGTGGCCAGCCACGTCCAGCGCACCGCCGACGCCACCCAGGAAGCCAACCGTCTGACCGGCCGCGGCCGCGACATCGCCGGCGAAACCCGCGAAGCCATCCAGCGTCTGTCCGTAGTCGTGGGTGAAACCGGCCTGACCGTCACCCAACTGGCCAAGGACAGCGACGAAATCGGCGGCGTGGTCGACGTGATCAAAGGCATCGCCGACCAGACCAACCTGCTGGCACTCAATGCCGCGATCGAAGCAGCGCGTGCCGGCGAGATGGGCCGTGGTTTTGCCGTGGTCGCCGACGAAGTCCGCCAACTGGCACAACGCACCAGCGAATCCACCGGCCAGATCCACGCCCTGATCGCCAAGTTGCAGCAGACTGCATCCAGCGCCGTACAAACCATGGAAGCCGGCCATCGCCAGGCGGAAGAAGGTGTGGCGCGGGTACTGGAAGCAGACCAGGCACTGGTGGGCATCAGCGAAGCCGTGGCCAACATCACCGACATGACCACCCAGATCGCCGCCGCGACCGAAGAGCAAAGTGCCGTGGCTGAAGAAATCAGCCGCAACATCAGCAACATCTCGGAACTAGCGGACCAGACCTCGGAACAGGCGCATAACTCGGCGTTGCTGAGTGAAGAGCTGACCAAGACCGCCAACACGCAATACTCGTTGGTGGAGCGGTTTAACCGCTGATTGTTCTGCAATAGAAAAAACCCGGATAGCGAGAGCTTCCGGGTTTTTTATTGTGGCTCACCGCGTGACTACACATAGGGGCGCTATGCCCTACAAGAACGCCAGAATCCGCTGACTGGTGCACCTTTGGGGTCGGCTCTATCGTTTGCCGGTAGAAATCCAATCCCTTAAGCTGGTCAGTATGAATACATCTCCTTTGGAGGCTCCGATGGCCACCACCAGAAAGATCGACAAGCCAGTCAAAAAAGTCATTCGCGATGAACTGACTTTTCTTGATGTCCGGCAAGCCGCGCGTGATGGGCAGAAAGCGTTCGATAAATATGTGATCACTGGCAAGCTACCCATAACAAAGTAGCCATAGATGCCAGCAGTCAAAATCTCTGCGCTTTTCGAACAAATCAACAACTGGAAAAATTTCGCCGCTCATTTTTATAACTACAAAGTGTGCGGCGAACTGCCCGCTATTTTTGGGCGAGACGAACGACTCGACCTCAGCGATATGCATCACATCCACCTGGCCAGTACCCAAGCGACCCAGGCGCGGTGGGCAAAAATAGACCGCCAGTATTATCGAACTGCCCTGGTTGACGATCCTGACAACGACTTCTGGCTTATCTACGCCTACGATGCTTTCCGGGATGAATACCTTTTGCTGACAATCACTGGCCCGGATGCCCATAACCGGAGTGAGTGGGGTTCATTTCTGCGAACGGTGCATTACGAGATTGTTGAGCCATGGGTCGTGGGAAAAGTCATCTATCTGGACCTCGACGACTTTTGATTAACTGGCTGGCCAGTTCTCGGAAAATGTATTTAGTGGGTGATAACAAAAAACCGGATAGTGAGAGCTATCCGGTTTTTTGTTTTTGATTTGGCGTTACACGCGGTTACCAGCGATTACTGTGGCAAGCGCAGCCTGTCCAGCAGTCGATTTACCAGCAGCTCGTTCAACATGATCAGCTGTTGCAGCGCCAGCAGCGGTTTGCGTTCCGGGCCTTTTACCGAGTTGGCGATATTGCCGGCCATGGCGTTGGCTGACGACAGTGATTCACTGGCTTCGACAAGCAGTGTTTCGTCATCGAGCGTGGGATCGACCATGTAGATGGGACGGGCCTTGGGTGGGAAGTACTTCGGAATTTCGGGGCCGAGGTAAAAGTCGAGTGCGCGGTCGGCGGCTTCTTTTGTCTTTTGGGACTCGAGCTCGGGGTCTTGGAGGATTGGGTCGGCTTCTGGTGGGTTAGGCGTGGCTTTGAACATAGATTTAACTCCAGTTTCGAATATTTAGGAGCCATCACCCTCGCTACCAAACGAAGGGTGGTGGCCATACGCGGGTTGGTAGACCGGTCGAAACGGGAAACCCGGCGCTCACAAAGGAGCCCCGCGCATGCCCACCATAAAATCTGAGCCCCAAATAAGGGACTGCATATGGTGACGCCATACGACGGTTTCGAAGCGGGCTACCAAACCCGATCACTGTTTTTCAGTGACAGGGAAACGATATAGCCCTTTCCAAACCGCGTAAGCCGGCGGATTCTGGCGTACGCGTAGGCAACGACGCAAGGTGTTGTAGCCCTTATGGCGTAACGGTTCGTGTACTTTAAACGTGGTGACGCGATCGTGTTTATTCGCTGGAAATGCCGGGCTGGGGGGCTTTCAGTTTTTGTGGTGTGTCAGTGAAATCCTTACCCCTCACCCTAGCCCTCTCCCCGAGGGAGAGGGGACTGACGGAGTGTTTGGGCGAGGTACGCCGACGTGGGATACCGAGTTGAACTCAGGTTTTGAACAGCACTTCAATCGGCTCCTAACCACTCAACAGGATGAGCGTTAGCTCGGCTGCAGCTTTTGATCTTGATCCACGGGCGACTTCGGAAGGCTGAGTGGAGGGATTTATCCGGGGGTGGGAGCGCAGCGACCGTTTGGCGAAGCCAAACACATCGAGAGGAGGTGCAGCGAAGCAAACCGGAGGCGATGCCCCCGGATGAATCCCGGAGCGAAGGAACCCCGAGCCTCAGCGAGCGGGCCGGACGTAGGAGCAAGACCTTTTGGTTACTTTTGGGGCGTTTGCCAAAAGTGACCCGCCGTAAGGGCGGAACCCTAAGCAGCCATAACCGCAGCAACGGATATACACCCCAAAACCAAACCTCAACGAAGAAACCCGGCAACCCTCTCCGCCGCCAAAGCCAAATGCTGCTCATGCGTAAACCCGGAAACCTTGAGCGGCTTCAAATCATGATCCCCAGAGGCCAGCCAAAACACCTCAACACTCGGCGATAGATCGTAAGCCTCGACAGCGTCCCGATTCCCCAGAGCATCCCGCTCCCCCTGAACAATCAACGTCCGAGTCCGCAAAGAAGCCAAATGCTCAACCCGAGGCTTCTCCGGTTTCCCCACCGCATAAAACGGATACCCCAGGCAAACCAACGCATCCGCGCCAAGCTCATCGGCAAGCAGACTGGCCATCCGCCCCCCCATAGACTTCCCGCCAACCGCCAAAACCCCAGCGACATGAAGTCGCACCAAGCCATAAACCTCACGCCAGCACTCCTGCAATTTCCCCGCAGGATTCGGCGGCCGCTTGACCCCATCAACCCGCCGCTGCGCCATATAAGGAAACTCAAACCGCAACACGTTCACCCCCAGCCCAGCAAGGCGCCCAGCCATATCGTTCATCCAGTCGCTATCCATCGGCGCCCCCGCCCCATGCGCCAGGATGAGCGTCGCCGAAGCCTCGCCAACAGCGGCATCCCAAAGCCACCCGTGATCCCGCAGGCACTGCGCCCATTGATCCCCGTCAATACTGGCCTTGTGCTGTTTGTCCATGCTTGCCTCGCTTTTAGTCTGCCTATAACTCCAGGCGAAGGACGCGCTGTTGGCGCTCACTTCGGCTGAACCGTGGATGGGGAACCATGAACACTTCTATCAGTACCGCCTACAACTACAAGGTGGTCCGCCAATTCGCCATTATGACGGTGGTGTGGGGCATCGTCGGCATGGGGCTCGGGGTTTTTCTCGCGGCTCAATTGGTCTGGCCCGAACTCAACTTCAACCTGCCGTGGACCAGCTTCGGACGCCTGCGCCCGCTGCACACCAACGCGGTGATCTTCGCGTTCGGCGGCTGTGCCTTGTTCGCCAGTTCGTTCTACTCGGTGCAGCGCACCTGCCAGACCCAGCTGTTTGCGCCGAAAATCGCCGCGTTCTGCTTCTGGGGCTGGCAGCTTGTGATTCTATTGGCGGCCATCAGCCTGCCACTGGGTTACACCAGTTCCAAGGAATACGCCGAGCTGGAATGGCCGATCGACATCCTGATCACCATCGTCTGGGTCGCCTACGCCATCGTGTTCTTCGGCACGATCATGCAGCGCAAGACCAAGCACATTTATGTGGGCAACTGGTTCTTCGGCGCGTTCATCATCACCGTGGCGATCCTGCACATCGTCAACAATCTTGAGTTGCCGGTGAGCTTTACCAAGTCCTACTCGGTGTACGCCGGTGCAACCGACGCGATGGTGCAATGGTGGTACGGCCACAACGCCGTAGGCTTTTTCCTCACCGCCGGTTTCCTCGGGATGATGTACTACTTCGTGCCGAAACAGGCCGAACGTCCGGTGTATTCGTATCGTCTGTCGATCGTGCACTTCTGGGCGCTGATCACCCTGTACATCTGGGCCGGCCCGCACCACTTGCACTACACCGCGCTGCCGGACTGGGCGCAGTCGCTGGGCATGGTGATGTCGCTGATTCTGCTGGCACCGAGCTGGGGCGGCATGATCAACGGCATGATGACCCTCTCCGGCGCCTGGCATAAGTTGCGCAGCGACCCGATTCTGCGCTTCCTGGTGGTGTCGCTGGCGTTCTACGGCATGTCGACCTTCGAAGGTCCGATGATGGCGATCAAGACTGTCAACGCCCTCTCCCACTACACCGACTGGACCATCGGCCACGTACACGCCGGCGCACTCGGCTGGGTGGCGATGATTTCCATCGGCGCGCTGTACCACATGATCCCGAAAGTCTTCGGCAAAGAGCAGATGCACAGCATCGGCCTGATCAACGCGCACTTCTGGCTCGCGACCATCGGCACCGTTTTGTACATCGCGTCGATGTGGGTAAACGGCATCGCCCAGGGCCTGATGTGGCGTGCGGTGAACGAGGACGGCACGCTGACCTACTCCTTCGTCGAAACCCTGGTGGCCAGCCACCCAGGCTTCGTCGTGCGGCTGATTGGCGGGGCGATCTTCCTCAGCGGCATGTTCCTGATGGCTTACAACACCTGGCGCACCGTGCGGGCCTCGCAGCCTGCTGACGTCGTTGCTGCCGCGCAGATGGCCTGAGGAGTCCGCCATGAAACACGAAACGATTGAAAAGAACGTCGGCCTGCTGATGCTGCTGATGGTGTTCGCCGTGAGCATCGGCGGCCTGACCCAGATCGTCCCGCTGTTCTTCCAGGACGTGACCAACAAACCGGTGGAGGGCATGAAGCCCTACACCGCGCTGCAGCTGGAAGGTCGCGACATCTACATCCGCGAAGGCTGCGTCGGTTGCCACTCGCAGATGATCCGTCCGTTCCGCGCCGAAACCGAACGCTACGGGCACTACTCGGTGGCCGGCGAAAGCGTGTGGGACCACCCGTTCCTGTGGGGCTCGAAACGTACCGGTCCGGACCTGGCCCGCGTCGGGGCGCGCTACTCGGATGACTGGCACCGTGCGCATTTGTACAACCCGCGCAACGTTGTACCGGAATCGAAAATGCCGGCCTACCCATGGCTGGTCACCCAACCGGTCGACAGCAGCCACACCGAAACCAAGCTCAAGACCATGCGCACCCTCGGCGTGCCGTACACCGACGACGACATTAGCGGCGCGGTAGCCAGCCTCAAGGGCAAGACCGAAATGGACGCCCTCGTCTCCTACCTGCAAGTGCTCGGCACTGCGATCAAGAGCAAGAGGTGAGCCATGGTCTTTGAATTGAGCGCGGGGCTGATTCGCGGCCTCGGCACGGTCGTGGTGTTCGTGGCCTTCGTCGGCCTGACCCTGTGGGTGTTCAACCGCAAGCGCACGCCGGAATTCGCCGAAGCACGCCTGCTGCCGTTCGCCGACGAGCCGCAACCCGACACTACCCAAGTTAATGAAACAAGGAGTACCCGGCCATGACCACCTTCTGGAGTACGTGGATCTGCGTACTGACCATCGGCAGCCTGATCGGCCTGACCTGGCTGCTGATCGGCACCCGCCGGGGCGAGACCAAGGGCAGCGTCGACCAGACCATGGGCCACAGCTTCGACGGCATCGAGGAGTACGACAACCCGCTGCCGCAGTGGTGGTTCATGCTGTTCGCCGGCACGCTGGTGTTTTCCGTGGGCTATCTGATCCTTTATCCGGGCCTGGGCAACTGGAAAGGCATCCTGCCCGGCTACGAGGACGGCTGGACCGGCGTCCACGAGTGGGAAAAGGAAATGAGCAAGGCTGACGCCAAATTCGGGCCGATCTTCGCCAAGTTCGCCGCGATGCCGGTGGAAGAAGTGGCGAAGGATCCGCAGGCGCTGAAAATGGGTGGCCGTCTGTTCGCCTCCAATTGCTCGGTGTGCCACGGCTCGGACGCCAAGGGTGCGTTCGGTTTCCCTAACCTCGCCGACAAGGACTGGCGTTGGGGCGGCAGCGCCGAAACCATCAAGACCACCATCATGGGTGGCCGGATGGCGGCAATGCCGGCGTGGGGTGAAGTGCTGGGTGAGACTGGCGTGAAAAACGTCGCCGCCTATGTGCGTCATGAACTGGCGGGGCTGCCACTGCCGGCGGACAACAAGGCTGATCTCCAAGCGGGTCAGCAGGCGTTCAGCACAACCTGCACCGCCTGTCACGGGGCAAACGGCCAGGGCACCGAAGCCATGGGCGCGCCGAACCTGACGCACCCGGCCGGTTTCATCTACGGCACCAGCCTGACCCAGCTCGAGCAAACCATTCGCCATGGCCGTCAAGGCCACATGCCCGCTCAGAACGAGCTGCTGGGCAACGATAAAGTGCAACTGCTCGCCGCTTACGTATACAGTCTGTCAAAAAATACTGAGCAGTTGAGCGACAAGCTTCAAGCTGAAAGCTCCAAGTAAAATCACAAGCAATGTATACAATCCTGCAGGCGACATGATTCGTCTTGTCGCTTGCAGCTTGCAGCTTGCAGCTGCTTCCTTTTGTCGCACCCCTTCACCCCCTCTCCTTTCGGTTACCCGGATTCGGGTCTACGCTTGCTCGATGCGGACTGGCCCGTGCCGGTTCCAGGTCGACCCCGAGCGAGGCGTTGAACGAATCGGCTGACTGACATGGCCGCAAAGGCCGGTAGATACCGGCTGTCGTGCCCATTACCGTCCGTCACCCGAACCGAGCGTTCGAACACACCCCGTTACATCCGACCGGGACCCCTCGCTTTTTTCGTCCGCTGCGACATTTTGCCCGAGGGCAATTTTGTCCTTACGCGGCGCATGGAAAGGCCGCAGAATCAGCGTTGGAAAGCATTGACCCAGGTCATGGCGCGTTGCATTGACCCCCTGCTTTCTACATACTTGCGGCCGATTTTAATCCTAATAAAACACCCAAACCGTGGAACCTTAGAATGAGCACAGCAATCAGTCCGACTGCTTATAACTATAAGGTAGTCCGCCAGTTCGCCATCATGACGGTGGTCTGGGGGATCCTTGGCATGGGGCTCGGTGTCTTCATCGCCTCGCAACTGGTCTGGCCGGAGTTGAACTTCGGTCTGCCGTGGACGAGCTTTGGACGCCTGCGCCCGTTGCACACAAACCTGGTGATTTTCGCCTTCGGTGGTTGTGCACTGTTTGCCACTTCCTACTATGTCGTGCAGCGAACCTGCCAGACGCGACTGATTTCCGACAGCCTCGCGGCCTTCACCTTCTGGGGATGGCAAGCGGTGATCGTCGGCGCGATCATTACCTTGCCGCTGGGTTACACCACCACCAAGGAATACGCGGAACTGGAATGGCCGATCGCCATTTTGCTGGCCATTGTCTGGATTTCCTACGGACTGGTGTTCTTCGGCACCATCACCAAGCGCAAGACCAAGCACATCTATGTCGGTAACTGGTTCTACGGTGCGTTCATCGTGGTGACCGCGATGCTGCACATCGTCAACCACATGTCGCTGCCGGTCAGCCTGTTCAAGTCCTACTCGGCCTACTCGGGCGCCACCGACGCGATGATCCAGTGGTGGTACGGCCACAACGCCGTGGGCTTCTTCCTGACCACCGGCTTCCTGGGGATGATGTACTACTTCGTGCCGAAACAGGCCGAACGTCCGATCTACTCCTATCGTCTGTCGATCGTGCACTTCTGGGCGCTGATCACCCTGTACATCTGGGCCGGCCCGCACCACCTGCACTACACCGCACTGCCGGACTGGGCACAGTCGCTGGGCATGGCGATGTCGATCATCCTGCTGGCACCGAGCTGGGGCGGCATGATCAACGGCATGATGACCCTGTCGGGCGCCTGGCATAAGCTGCGCACCGACCCGATCCTGCGCTTCCTGGTGGTATCGCTGGCGTTCTACGGCATGTCGACCTTCGAAGGTCCGATGATGGCGATCAAGACCGTCAACTCGCTCTCGCACTACACCGACTGGACCATCGGCCACGTACACGCCGGTGCACTCGGCTGGGTAGCGATGATCTCGATCGGCGCGATCTACCACATGATCCCGAAACTGTTCGGCCGCGCGCAGATGCACAGCACCGGCCTGATCAACGCGCACTTCTGGCTCGCGACCATCGGTACCGTGCTGTACATCGCTTCGATGTGGGTCAACGGCATCACTCAAGGCCTGATGTGGCGTGCAATCAACGACGACGGCACCCTCACCTACTCGTTCGTCGAAGCGCTGCAGGCCAGCCACCCCGGCTTCATCGTCCGTGCCCTGGGCGGTGCGTTCTTCGCCAGCGGCATGCTGCTGATGGCTTACAACGTATGGCGCACCGTGCGCGCCTCGAACCCGGCTGAAGCCGAAGCCGCCGCCAAGATCGCCGTAGTTGGAGCTCACTGATGAAGCATGAAGCTGTCGAGAAGAATATTGGTCTGCTGGCCTTCTTCATGGTCATCGCCGTCAGCGTCGGTGGCCTGACCCAAATCGTTCCGCTGTTTTTCCAGGACGTCACCAACAAGCCGGTCGAAGGCATGAAGCCGCGCACCGCCCTTGAACTGGAAGGCCGCGACGTTTACATCGCCAACGGCTGTGTCGGCTGCCACTCGCAGATGATCCGTCCGTTCCGTGCCGAAACCGAACGCTATGGCCACTACTCGGTCGCCGGTGAAAGCGTCTGGGATCACCCGTTCCTGTGGGGTTCCAAACGTACCGGCCCGGACCTGGCCCGCGTCGGCGGTCGTTACTCCGATGACTGGCAGCGTGCGCACTTGTACAACCCGCGCAACGTCGTCCCCGAGTCGAAAATGCCGGCCTACCCGTTCCTCGTAGAAAACAAGCTCGATGGCAAAGACACGGCCAAGAAAATGGAAGTGTTGCGCACGCTCGGCGTCCCTTACACCGACGAAGACATCGCCGGTGCAAGAGATGCCGTGAAGGGCAAAACCGAAATGGACGCGCTGGTGGCCTATCTGCAAGGCCTGGGCACCATCATCAAAAGCAAACGGTGATTCTGATGGATATCGGGATGATTCGAGGCCTGGGCACCGTTGTCGTGATGGTTGCCTTCATCGGCCTGGCGTTGTGGGTGTTCAGCCCCAAGCGCAAGTCGGAGTTTGAAGACGCGACCTTGCTGCCCTTCGCGGATGATCCCGAAGCCATCAAGCACGTCGAGCAAGCTTCTAGGAGTAACAAAGAATGACTACATTCTGGAGTCTGTACGTCACAGTCCTCAGTCTCGGTACGATCTTTTCCCTGACCTGGCTGCTGCTGTCGACCCGCAAGGGCCAGCGCAGCGAGCAGACGGACGAGACGGTCGGCCACTCCTTCGACGGGATCGAGGAGTACGACAACCCGCTGCCGAAATGGTGGTTCATGCTGTTCGTGGGCACCATCGTGTTCGCTCTGGGTTATCTGGTGCTGTACCCGGGCCTGGGCAACTGGAAAGGCCTGCTGCCGGGCTACAACTACCTCGATACCGAGAAGCAGACCGCGTTCGCCAACGGCCAGACCGGCTGGACCGGCGTTCACGAGTGGGAAAAGGAAATGGCGCGTTCGGATGCCAAGTTCGGTCCGATCTTCGCCAAGTTCGCCGCCATGCCGATCGAAGAAGTCGCCAAGGATCCACAAGCCCTGAAAATGGGTGGCCGCCTGTTCGCCTCCAACTGCTCGGTCTGCCACGGTTCCGACGCCAAGGGCGCTTATGGCTTCCCGAACCTGACCGACGCCGACTGGCGCTGGGGCGGCGAGCCGGAAACCATCAAGACCACCATCATGGGCGGTCGTCACGCGGTGATGCCGGCCTGGGCTGAAGTGATCGGTGAGCAAGGCGTGGCCGATGTGGCTGCGTTCGTACTGACCAATCTGGATGGCCGCAAGCTGCCGGAAGGCACCAAGGCAGATCCGGCCAATGGCCAGAAACTGTTCGCCGCCAACTGCGTGGCCTGCCACGGCCCGGCGGGTAAAGGTACGCCAGCCATGGGCGCACCCGATCTGACCCACCCGGCCGCGTTCATCTACGGTTCGAGCTTCGCCCAACTGCAGCAGACCATCCGTTACGGCCGTCAGGGCCAGATGCCTGCCCAGGAACAACTGCAAGGCAACGACAAGGTTCACCTGCTGGCGGCTTACGTTTACAGCCTGTCCCACGGTGAAAAACCAGCGGAAGCCGAGGCCCAGTAAGGCCAACGCCTGAAGCAAACAAAGCGGCCCCGCCAATGAGAATTGGCGGGGCCGTTTTGTTTCTGCCTTTTTGAATGCCCGACCAGCGGTCAGGCTCGTCAGGCCTTCCCGGTTGTGAGACGAGGCATGAGGTAGTAACGTTGCTACATATCTTTTTCAGGAGAGGTCGCAATGATGGCCATCACCACCATTTCCAGCCGCGAATTCAATCAGGACACAAGCAGTGCCAAAAAAGCCGCACGCAATGGGCCGGTGATCATCACGGATCGTGGCAAGCCCGCCCACGTACTGCTAAGCATTGAGGAGTACGAAAAACTAACCGGCCTCAACGCGAGCATCGTCGATCTGCTGGTCATGCCTGAAGCGGCAGACATCGAGTTCGAAACCGAGCGTGCCGTGATCACTCACCGCCCTGTGGACCTGTCCTGAATGTATTTGCTAGACACCAATGTAATTTCCGAATTGCGCAAACCCCAGGCCGACAAGAACGTTGTCGCCTGGGCCAGAACGATCATTGCCCCTCGCATGTTTATCTCGGCCATTACGCTGAAGGAACTGGAGACCGGCGTCCTACGCATGGAGCGCCGTGATCCGGCTCAGGGAAAGATTCTGCGCACCTGGCTCAAGCGCCACGTAATGCCGGCCTTCGATGCGCGAATCCTGCCGGTCGATGCAGCTGTCGCCCTGCGCTGCGCGCGCATTCATGTGCCGGATCAGGCCAATGAAAGCGATGCGCTGATTGCCGCGACGGCACTGGTTCATGGGCTGACGGTGGTCACCCGCAATGTCGCCGACTTTGAATCCAGCGGCGTTGCGCTGATCAATCCGTGGGAATGAAAGACCCGCATCTCAGCTTCACATCTCGCAACTGAAATTCGATGGGCACATTGGCTGGCAAGCGATAACGTCCTGCTGCAGCCGATGGGCTGCCTACCTCACAACTCATCTTGCAAGGAAGCTATCCGATGAACGAACAACATCCGAATCAGGAAACTGATCAGCCGATTCAAATGGGTGAACAGACGCCACAAATTGACGAAGCCAACAGCGACAGCCTGAGACGACAAACACGATCCATCGTGAACGAAGCCACTGCCGACAGAAAGCGCAGTACCGGCGGGATGGACAGCCTTGGCGGCGGCCGGTTGCTTTGACCGATTGATGAAAGCGGCGGCAATTTCCGGGTTTGGGTGACTGAGCCGTCGCGATGTCAGCAGCACCCATCGTCTATAGTCAATTGATCTGCATCATGCTTTGTTACATTCGCTACACCATTCATGATTTTTCCCCAACGCGACCAAAGGTCGCACCCGTTCGTCGGTAGTACAGGCGTATCATTGCGCCACCGCAACACCCCTTTTTGACCCCGGCCGGCACGTATCGACCGAGGCATTTTTCCACTGCCGTGGGATGCAATGATGAGCAACCAGATTCCGGTACACGACGTCACGCCACCCAGTAAGAACGCAAACAACAGCGTCGACCTTTACGCCTCTCGAGAAAAAATCTACACCCGTGCTTTCACCGGCCTGTTCCGCAATCTGCGGATGATGGGCGGCGCGGCGCTGTTCCTGCTGTATTTCGGTACGGTGTGGTTGAACTGGGGCGGTCACCAGGCAGTGTGGTGGAACCTGCCGGAGCGCAAGTTCTTCATTTTCGGCGCCACCTTCTGGCCGCAGGATTTCATTCTGCTTTCCGGGCTGCTGATCATTGCCGCCTTCGGCCTGTTCTTCATCACCGTGTATGCCGGCCGGGTCTGGTGCGGGTACACCTGCCCGCAAAGCGTGTGGACGTGGATTTTCATGTGGTGCGAAAAGGTCACCGAAGGCGACCGCAACCAGCGCATCAAGCTCGACAAGGCGCCGATGAGCGCCAACAAGTTCCTGCGTAAATTCGCCAAGCACGCGCTGTGGCTGCTGATCGGCTTCGTCACCGGCATGACCTTCGTCGGCTACTTCTCGCCGATCCGCGAACTGGTAATCGAATTCTTCACCGGCCAGGCCGATGGCTGGTCGTATTTCTGGGTCGGTTTCTTCACCCTGGCCACTTACGGCAATGCCGGCTGGCTGCGTGAGCAGGTGTGCATCTACATGTGTCCGTATGCACGCTTCCAGAGCGTGATGTTCGACAAGGACACGCTGATCGTTTCCTACGACCCGCGTCGCGGTGAAAGCCGTGGTCCGCGCAAGAAAGGCATCGACTACAAGGCTCAGGGCCTGGGCGACTGCATCGACTGCACCATGTGCGTCCAGGTCTGCCCGACCGGCATCGACATCCGCGACGGCCTGCAGATCGAATGCATCGGCTGCGCCGCGTGCATCGACGCCTGCGACAGCATCATGGACAAGATGGATTACCCGCGCGGGCTGATCAGCTACACCACCGAACACAACTTGTCCGGGCAGAAAACCCATAAACTGCGGCCACGCCTGATCGGTTATGCCGTGGTGCTGCTGGCGATGATCAGCCTGCTGGTGACGGCCTTCCTCATGCGTTCGCTGGTCGGTTTCGACGTCAGCAAGGACCGCGTGCTGTACCGCGAAAACGCCGAAGGCCGGATCGAAAACGTCTACAGCCTGAAGATCATGAACAAGGATCAGCGCGACCACACCTACGTGCTGGAAGCCGCCGGTTTGCCGGATCTGCGCCTGCAAGGCAAACGCGAGATCAAGGTGCCGGCCGGGGAAATCTTCAGCATGCCGGTCGAGCTGTCGAGCGCGCCTGAACAATTGCCTTCGAGCACCAACGAGGTGAAATTCATCCTCAGGGATGCCGATGACGACAGCGTCCACGTAGAAGCCAAGAGCCGGTTCATCGGCCCACAAAATCGTTGAGAGAACTGAACATGCCCGCAGCAAACGCCGCAAGTCCCTGGTACAAGCACCTTTGGCCATGGATCATCATCGCGATTCTGGCCTGTTCGGTGACCCTGACGCTGTCCATGGTGACCATCGCGGTGAACAACCCGGACAACCTGGTCAACGACAACTACTACGAGGCCGGCAAGGGCATCAATCGTTCGCTGGACCGTGAATTGCTGGCTCAGACCCTGAAGATGCGCGCCGCTGTGCACCTGGATGATGTCACCGGCGAAGTCGACCTGCGCCTGAGCGGCGACAGCCAGCCGAAAACCCTGGAACTGAACCTGATCTCGCCGACCCAGCCGGAGAAGGATCGCAAGATCGTCCTCGCCCGCAGCGAGACTGAACAGGGCCGCTACATCGGCCAGTTGAGCGACAAGATCGAAGGCCGGCGTTTTGTGGAGTTGCTGGGTACTCAGGACGATCACGTGTGGCGGATGTTCGAGGAAGAGCTGGTCAACCATGACAAGGATCTGTTGCTGGGTGATGAGCCGTTGCAGGGTGCAGAAGACCTGAAGAAATAAGCCTTACTCTGATCGTTCCCGCGCTCTGCGTGGGCACGCCGCCAGGGACGCTCCGCGTCCCAGCCGAAGCGGACGCGGAGCGTCCGGGGAGGCATTCCCACGCGGAGCGTGGGAACGATCATCGGAACGCCTCATGACCATTCCAATCCCCTGCTACCACTGCGCCCTGCCCGTCCCGTCCGGCAGTCGCTTCACCGCCGTCGTGCTCGGGGAGTCCCGCGAGTTCTGCTGCCCCGGCTGTCAGGCCGTGGCCGAAGCCATCGTCGCCGGAGGGCTGGAAAGTTATTACCAGCATCGCAGCGAAGCCTCGGCCAACCCCGAAGCGCTGCCGGTGCAACTGGTCGATGAGCTTGAGCTGTACGACCGCGCCGACGTGCAGCAACCCTTCGTGCGCCACGAAGGTGAGCTGGCCGAGACCACGTTGCTGATGGAAGGCATCAGTTGCGCCGCCTGCGGCTGGCTGATCGAGAAACACCTGCGCAACCTGCCCGCCGTAGCCGAGGCGCGGCTCAATCTGTCTAACCATCGCCTGCATGTGCGCTGGGCTGACGCTCAGCTGCCACTGAGCCAGATCCTCGGCGAACTGCGCCACATCGGCTACGCCGCGCACCCGTATCAGGCCGACCGCGCCAGCGAACAACTGGCCAGTGAAAACCGCCTGGCCCTGCGCCAGCTCGGGGTCGCCGGGCTGTTGTGGTTCCAGGCGATGATGGCGACCATGGCCACTTGGCCGGAATTCAACATCGACCTCAGCCCGGAGCTGCATACGATTCTGCGCTGGGTCGCGCTGTTCCTCACTACGCCGATCGTGTTCTACAGCTGCGCGCCGTTTTTCAAAGGCGCCATGCGTGACCTGCGCACCCGTCACTTGACGATGGATGTGTCGGTGTCACTGGCGATCGGCGCGGCGTATGTTGCCGGGATCTGGACTTCGATCACCGGGGTCGGCGAGCTGTATTTCGACGCGGTGGGCATGTTCGCGCTGTTCCTGCTCGCCGGGCGCTACCTTGAACGCCGCGCTCGGGAGCGCACCGCCGCTGCCACCGCGCAACTGGCCAACCTGCTGCCGGCCTCGTGCCTGCGCCTCGACGACGCCGGCCAGAGCGAGCGGATCCTGCTCAGCGAACTGCGCCTCGGTGACCGGGTGCTGGTGCAGCCCGGTTCGGTGCTGCCGGCGGACGGCAAGATCCTTGATGGCCAGTCGAGCATCGACGAATCGGTGCTGACCGGCGAATACCTGCCGCAACCGCGTACCAAGGGCGATGCGGTCACCGCCGGTACGCTGAACGTGGAAGGTGCGCTGACCGTCGAGGTGCAGGCACTCGGCCAGGACACGCGGCTGTCGGCCATCGTCCGCCTGCTGGATCGCGCCCAGGCGGAAAAACCACGACTGGCGGAAATCGCCGACCGTGCTGCGCAATGGTTCCTGCTGCTGTCGTTGATCGCGGCGGCCGCCATCGGCCTGCTGTGGTGGGAACTGGATTCGTCACGGGCGTTCTGGATCGTCCTCGCGATGCTGGTTGCAACCTGCCCGTGCGCGCTGTCTCTGGCGACGCCGACCGCCCTCACCGCCGCCACCGGCACCCTGCACAAACTCGGCCTGCTGCTGACGCGCGGCCATGTGCTGGAAGGCTTGAATCAGATCGACACGGTGATCTTCGACAAGACCGGCACCCTCACCGAAGGCCGACTGGTACTGCGTTCGATCCGCCCGCTCGGGGCCCTCGACAACGATCAATGCCTGAGCCTGGCCGCCGCCCTGGAAAACCGTTCCGAACACCCGATCGCCCGCGCCTTCGGTCGCGCGCCGCTGGCTGCCGAAGAGGTCCACAGCACGCCGGGGCTGGGGCTTGAAGGATTAGTCGGTGAACAGCGTTTGCGCATTGGTCAGGCGGACTTTGTCTGTGACCTCAGCGGCACGCCGGTGCCTTCGATGCCGAAGGAAGCGGGGCAATGGTTGCTGCTCGGTGACCTCCAGGGACCGCTGGCCTGGTTCGCCCTCGACGACCGTCTGCGCGACGACGCCCCGGCCCTGCTCGCCGCGTGCAAGGCGCGCGGCTGGCGCACGCTGCTGCTGTCGGGCGACAGTTCGCCAATGGTAGCCAGCGTCGCTGCCGAACTGGGCATCGACGAGGCCCGGGGCGGTCTGCGTCCGGACGACAAGCTGCAAGTGCTGCAACAACTGCACAAGGAGGGCCGCAAGGTATTGATGCTCGGCGACGGGGTCAACGACGTGCCGGTGCTGGCCGCTGCGGACATCAGCGTGGCCATGGGCTCGGCCACTGATCTGGCGAAAACCAGTGCCGACGCGGTGCTGCTGTCCAACCGCCTCGACGCCTTGGTACAAGCCTTCACGCTGGCCCGCCGTACTCGCAGGGTGATCATCGAGAACCTGTTGTGGGCCGCGCTGTACAATGGCCTCATGTTGCCGTTCGCCGCCCTCGGCTGGATCACTCCGGTGTGGGCCGCCGTCGGCATGTCGATCAGTTCGCTGACCGTGGTACTCAACGCCCTGCGCCTGACTCGCCTGCCGAGTGCGCCGGCCGTCAGCGCCACGTCAGAAACCCGCCCGCTGCCGGCCTGAGCCGCGCGGGCATGGAGTACAGATGCCAGCTCTCTACGTGATGATTCCGGCCGCGCTGCTGATCGTGGCCATCGCCGTTTACATCTTCTTCTGGGCGGTGGACAGCGGCCAGTACGACGACCTCGACGGTCCGGCCCACAGCATCCTGTTCGACGACCAGGACCCGAACCACACTGCCGCTGTGGACGAAGCCAACCCCGCCAAACCGGACGACAAGGCGCCACCTCATGCTTGAACTGGCGCCGCTGCTGGTGTCTGCGTTGATCCTTGGCCTGCTCGGCGGCGGCCATTGCCTGGGCATGTGCGGAGGCTTGATGGGCGCACTGACCCTGGCGATTCCCAAGGAACAACGCAGCCGACGCTTTCGATTGTTGCTGGCCTATAACCTCGGGCGGATTCTCAGTTATGCCACGGCCGGTCTGCTGATCGGGCTGGCCGGTTGGGCGGTGGCCAACAGTCCCGCCGCGCTGTTCATGCGGGTTTTGGCCGGGTTGCTGCTGATCGCCATGGGCCTGTATCTGGCGGGCTGGTGGAGCGGTCTGACCCGCATCGAAAGCCTTGGCCGAGGACTGTGGCGTTACATTCAACCCGTCGCCAACCGCTTGCTGCCGGTGTCGAGCCTGCCCCGGGCCTTGCTGCTCGGCGCGCTGTGGGGATGGCTGCCGTGCGGGCTGGTTTACAGCACGTTGCTGTGGTCGGCCAGTCAGGGCAATGCGTTGGACAGTGCATTGCTGATGCTCGCTTTCGGGCTCGGCACCTGGCCGGTGTTGCTGGCCACCGGCCTCGCGGCCGAGCGGGTCACGGCGCTGTTGCGCAATCGCAGCGTGCGCATGGCCGGCGGTCTGCTGGTGATCCTGTTCGGTATCTGGACCCTGCCGGGGCCGCACCAGCACTGGCTGATGGGCCACTGATCCCGTTGATGCAAATCAAGATGCCTTTTCGCGCCCTCCCCTAGACTCGGCACACTGCCAGCCTATCCGGGGGAATGCCCGCATGCTCGACGCCATTCGTTGGGACACCGATTTGATCCGCCGCTACGACTTGGCGGGGCCGCGGTACACCTCGTACCCGACGGCCGTGCAATTTCACAGCCAGGTCGGCACCTTCGACCTGTTTCATGCCCTGCGCGACAGCCGCAAGGCTCTGCGCCCGCTGTCGCTGTACGTACACGTGCCGTTCTGCGCGAACATCTGCTACTACTGCGCCTGCAACAAGGTCATCACCAAGGATCGCGGCCGCGCGCTGCCCTATCTGCAACGGCTCGAGCAGGAAATCCAGCTGATCGCCTGTCACCTCGACCCGGCGCAGAAAGTCGAGCAACTGCACTTCGGCGGCGGCACGCCGACCTTTCTCAGCCACGATGAATTGCGCCAGTTGATGGCGCACCTGCGCAAGCATTTCAATCTGCTGGACGATGACTCTGGCGATTACGGCATCGAGATCGACCCGCGCGAAGCCGACTGGTCGACCATGGGCCTGCTGCGCGAATTGGGCTTCAACCGGGTCAGCATCGGCCTGCAGGATCTCGACCCGGCGGTACAACGGGCGGTCAATCGCCTGCAAAGTCTGGAGGAAACCCGCGCGGTGATCGACGCAGCGCGCACCCTGCAATTTCGCTCGATCAACATCGACCTGATTTATGGCCTGCCCAAGCAGACTCCAGATAATTTCGCCCGCACCGTCGAGGAAGTCATCAGCCTGCAACCGGACCGGCTCTCGGTATTCAACTACGCACACCTGCCGGAACGCTTCATGCCGCAGCGGCGGATCAACGGCAACGAACTGCCGAGCCCGGCGCAGAAACTGGAAATGCTGCAGCGGACCATCGAACAACTGACCGCCGCCGGCTATCGCTACATCGGCATGGACCACTTCGCCCTGCCCGACGATGAACTGGCGATTGCTCAGGAAGAATCGACCCTGCAACGTAATTTCCAGGGCTACACCACCCACGGTCACTGCGATCTGATCGGCCTGGGCGTGTCGGCGATCAGCCAGATCGGCGATCTGTACTGCCAGAACAGCAGCGACCTCAATCACTACCAGAACACCCTCGCCGGCGCGCAACTGGCTACCAGCCGAGGCTTGGTGTGCAACGCTGACGATCGCCTGCGGCGCGCGGTGATCCAACAACTGATCTGCAATTTCAGCCTGGACTTCGCCGAGATCGAGCGCAGCTTCAACATCGATTTTCAGGGTTACTTCGGCGCGCTCTGGCCACAATTGCAGGGCATGGCGCAGGACGGGTTGATCGAACTGGATCGCGAACGCATCACCGTGCTGCCGGCCGGGCGACTGCTGGTGCGTTCGGTGTGCATGGTGTTCGATGCGTATCTGGAACAGCAGAATCGCCAGCGCTTTTCCCGGGTGATCTGACTTTTCATCAACAACGCAGGGGGCTGCGTATCCATAGCGGTCATCGAAACGGTGCCTTGCACGCCGTCCGAGACACGTTTATCGGCCGTCATCCCTGCGGCGTTTTGCCGGCCGGGCAATCTCGCCACAGGCTGGCCTGAATGTCCTCCGCTGGGTTACCCTTACGCCTTATGTGTGTTTTCCCACAAGGATTTAAGAAATGTCCGAGCCAGTTAAACTGCGCGCTCACAACCAGGCTAATTGCAAGGATTGCAGCCTGGCCCCTCTCTGCCTGCCACTTTCGCTGAATCTGGAAGACATGGAAGCGCTGGACGAAATCGTTAAACGGGGTCGCCCGTTGAAAAAGGGTGAGTTCCTGTTCCGCCAGGGCGACACCTTCGATTCCGTTTATGCAGTACGCTCCGGCGCTCTGAAGACCTTCAGCCTGAGCGATACCGGCGAAGAACAACTGACCGGCTTCCACCTGCCGAGCGAGCTGGTCGGGCTGTCCGGCATGGACACCGAGAAACACCCGGTTTCCGCCCAGGCCCTTGAAACCACCTCGGTCTGCGAAATTCCGTTCGAACGCCTTGATGAGCTGGCCCTGCAACTGCCGCAGCTACGCCGTCAGCTGATGCGCGTGATGAGCCGGGAAATCCGCGACGACCAACAGATGATGTTGCTGCTGTCGAAGAAAACCGCCGACGAGCGCATCGCCACCTTCCTGGTCAACCTGTCGGCGCGTTTCCGCGCTCGCGGCTTCTCGGCCAATCAGTTCCGCCTGAGCATGTCGCGCAATGAAATCGGCAACTACCTGGGGCTGGCGGTGGAAACCGTGTCCCGGGTCTTCACCCGTTTCCAGCAGAACGAACTGATCGCCGCCGAGGGCAAGGAAATCCATATCCTCGACCCGATCCAGCTCTGCGCGTTGGCCGGCGGCTCGCTCGAAGTCTGATCTCGACCCGCGGCCGAGCGAATCGTTTCAGCCGCGGGTATACTGCGCCGTTTGCAGCCCTGCCAGGACACCTCGACGATGGTCTTCGACTCCTTCGACATCAAATCCCTGATCCGCCCCGTGATCGACTTCCCGAAACCGGGCGTGATTTTTCGCGACATCACCCCGCTGTTCCAGTCGCCCAAGGCCCTGCGCCTGGTGATGGACAGCTTCGCCCACCGCTATGTCGAAGCCGACTTCACCCACATCGGTGCGATGGATGCGCGTGGTTTCCTGATCGGTTCGGTACTGGCCTATCAGTTGAACAAGCCGCTGGTGTTGTTCCGCAAGCAGGGCAAGCTGCCGGCGGACGTGCTGGCCGAAGGTTACGCAACCGAGTACGGCGAAGCGTTTCTGGAAGTGCACGCCGACAGCCTGTGTGAAGGCGACTCGGTGGTGATGTTCGATGACCTGATCGCCACCGGCGGCACGCTGATCGCAGCGGCCAACCTGATCCGCCGCATGGGCGCCCGCGTTCATGAAGCGGCGGCGATCATTGATCTGCCGGAACTGGGTGGTTCGCAGCGTCTGGAGGACATGGGGATTCCTACGTTTTGCCTGACGCAGTTTGCGTTGACTGACAAATAAAACCCCGCGCCTGATCGTTCCCACGCTCTGCGTGGGAATGCCTCAACGGACGCTCCGCGTTCGGCTTTGGAAGGGACGCGGAGCGTCCCGGGCTGCATTCCCACGCGGAGCGTGGGAACGATCAAACACCGAAGATTACAGTCCCATCTGTTTGCTGATGATCTCGTTCATCACTTCCCGCGTCCCGCCGCCAATCGACAGAATCCGGTTATCCCGATACAGCCGCTCCACCAGACTTTCGCGCATATAACCCAGCCCACCAAGAATCTGCACCGCCTCATTGGTAATCCGGTCCGAAGTGTCCGTGGCAAAGTTCTTGGCCATGGAAATCTCCTTGATCACGCTCTGCCCTGCCGCCATCTTCGCCGCCTGCCGATAGGTGAACTCCCGCGAGACTTCCAGCGCCGTGGCCATTTCCGCGAGGCGATGCTTGATCACCTGGAACTTGCCGATGGGTTTGCCGAACGCTTCACGCTCCCTCGCCCACTTCAGGCTTTCTTCCAGCGCCAGTTGCGCGGTCATGTTGGCCATCAGCGCCAGCGCCAGACGTTCGCTCTGAAAGTTGCCCATGATGCAGGCGAACCCCATGTTCTCCGCGCCAATCAGGTTTCCTACGGACACCCGGCAATCATCGAAGAACAATTCAGCCGTGTCAGACGCCCACCAGCCCATTTTCTTCAGCTGCCGGCCGACGGTGAAACCCGGCGTGCCCTTCTCGATCAGCAGCAGGCTGATGCCGCCAAAACCGGGCGCGCCGGTGCGCACTGCGACGGTGTAGTAGTCGGCGCGCACGCCACTGGTAATGAAAGTTTTGCTGCCGCTGACTCGATAGTGGTCGCCATCGCGTACGGCGCGGGTCTGCAGGTTGGCTACATCGGAGCCGCCGCCCGGTTCGGTGACGGCCAGCGCGCTGATTTTCTCGCCGCTGAGTACTTGGGGGACGACGCGGTTACGCACTTCGGGCCGAGCCCATTTGACGATCGGCGGCAACCCGATATCGAGCGAGCCGAGCCCCGCCACCAGCCCGCCGGAGCCGCAGCGCATCAATTCTTCGCTGGCGGCGATCTTGGCGAACAGGTCACCTTCATGACTGCCGCCCAGCGCTTCGGGGTAACCGATGCCGAGAATGCCGGCCGCACCGGCCTTCAGGTACAGCTCACGGGGAAAGCTCTCGGCTTCTTCCCACGCATCGATGTCCGGCAGGATCTCGCGCTCGACGAAACGTCTGACGCTGTCGCGGACCATTTGGTGGCTGGGGTCGAAGTATTCCTGGAAGGCGGGCATCGGCGAACTCCATGGAAGGGTTCGCCGAACTTAACCGAGCGCTTGCTTGGCTTTCAACAGGATTGTGTGGCTCAGAGGGAAATCGGCTTGCGCCCAGCGAACGAGTGAGCCAGCGTGCCGCCGTCCACCAGCTCCAGTTCGCCGCCCAGCGGTACACCGTGAGCGATGCGCGAGGCGATCAGGCCTTTGTTCTGCAGCAACTGGGCGATGTAGTGGGCAGTCGCTTCACCTTCCACGGTCGGATTGGTGGCGAGGATGACTTCGGTGAAGGTGCCCGCCTCTTCGATCCGCGCCATCAGTTGCGGAATGCCGATGGCTTCCGGGCCCAGGCCGTCCAGCGGCGACAGGTGCCCCTTGAGCACGAAGTAGCGCCCGCGGAATCCGGTCTGCTCGACCGCGTAGACGTCCATCGGCCCTTCCACCACGCACAGCAGCGTGTCATCGCGGCGGGTGTCGGCGCATTGCGGGCACAGATCGTCTTCGGTCAGCGTGCGGCACTGGCGGCAGTGTCCGACCCCTTCCATGGCCTGGCTCAAGGCCTGGGCCAGGCGCGTACCGCCGCTGCGGTCACGTTCGAGCAACTGCAACGCCATACGCTGGGCAGTTTTCTGACCCACGCCCGGCAAGGTTCGCAGGGCGTCGATCAGTTGGCGAATCAAAGGGCTGAAGCTCATGGGGAAAAAGTCCGACAAAACAACGAGACGCGGTTTATACCCGCGCCTCCGGCCAGCGTCAAATCCTCAGTCCTGGGCGACCTTCACCACCAGTTTGCCGAAGTTGCGCCCCTCCAGCAGCCCGATAAACGCCTCAGGCGCCTGCTCCAGGCCCTCGACCACGTCCTCGCGGAATTTCACCTTGCCGTCGCGCACCCACGGCACCATGGCACTGATGAATTCCGGCTGACGGTCGCCGTAGTCGTCAAACACGATGAAACCCTGAATCCGTACGCGTTTGGTCAGCAAGGTGCGTTGCAACATGGGCAGGCGATCCGGGCCTTTCGGCGCTTCCGAAGCGTTGTAGCCAGCAATCAGGCCACACAACGGGACCCGCGCCTTGGGATTGAGGAGCGGCACGACGGCATCGAAGACGTGACCGCCGACGTTTTCATAATAGATGTCGATGCCATTGGGGCAGGCCTTGGCCAGTTGTTCGGCGAAATCCGGCGCCTTGTGATCGATGCAGGCGTCGAAGCCGAGTTCCTCGACCACGTATTTGCACTTCTCGGCACCACCCGCCACGCCGACGGCGCGCAGGCCTTTTATCTTCGCCACCTGGCCAACCACCGAGCCCACTGCGCCGGAAGCGGCGGCGACCACCAGGGTCTCCCCTTCTTTCGGCTGACCGATGTCCATCAGGCCCATGTACGCGGTCATGCCGGGCATGCCCAGCACGCCGAGCGCCATCGACGGACTCGGCAGGCCGGACGGGATCGGGATGATGTTGCGGCCATCGCTGATGCTGTGGCTTTGCCAGCCGGTGGCACCGACGACCAGATCGCCGGGGTGGAATTTCGGATGACGCGACTGCTCGACCCGGCTGACAGCACCGCCGGTCATCACTTCGCCGATTTGTACTGGTGCCGCGTAGGACGGCGCGTCACTCATGCGTCCGCGCATGTAGGGATCGAGCGACAGGTACAGGGTCTTGAGCAACACCTGGCCGTCCTCAAGGTCCGGCAGCGCCTCGCGCTCCAGACGGAAATTCTCGGGCGTCGGCGCGCCCACCGGCCGCGAGGCCAGGACGAAGCGTTGATTGAGGGTCAGAGGGTCGGACATGTCAGCGTCTCCTTTGAATGATGAATTCGGCGGTATAGGGAGCAGACCTTTGTGGGCATGGTGCGTTCCGCTTGATAATCGTTGCCCGGTCGAGGTCTCGATCTGTCCACGCGGGAATAGCTTAACGGACGTTCCGTGTACGGCGTTGGATTTGGGACGCGGAGCGTCCCGGGCTGCATTCCCACGCAGACGGTTCGACGCCTCGACGTGGGAACGATCGGGCGGAAACAAAAATGCCAGGCGCGATGCCTGGCATTTTTTGTAGCTCATCCAACCCGCAAAGGCGAATCAGAACGGCAGTTTCATACCGGCCGGCAGGTTCATGCCAGCGGTCATGCTGCCCATTTTGGCCTGGCTGTTGGCTTCGATCTGACGCACGGCGGCGTTGACGGCTGCAGCCACCAGATCCTCGACCACTTCGCGGTCGTCTTCGTCCAGGCCCGGCAGTACGCTCGGGTCGATGCTGACTTTCTTCACGTCATGACGACCGGTCATCACCACGGTGACCAGATCGCCGCCGGCCTTGCCGGTAACTTCGGCGTTGGCCAGTTCTTCCTGCATCTTGGCCATTTTTTCCTGCATCTGCTGCGCCTGCTTCATCAGGCCGGCCATGCCACCTTTCATCATGGGAATCACCTCAAAAGTACTTGGATCAAAACAGCGCCCGGCCATACAGGCCGGACGCCCTCAGTTATTAGCCCTGACTGACCAGGGCGTCGACAGGTTCAATAGTATCGTGTCGCACGACCGCGCCGAACTGCTGGACCATCTGCTGGATGAACGGATCGCCGTGGATCGATTCTTCAGCCTCGCGCTGACGGTTGGCACGGCGCCGGGACGCGGCCTGGGCCGGGGTTTCCTGTTCGGGCTTGATCAGCTCGATGGTCAGGGTCAGCGTGCGTCCGTGGAACTGGTTCAGCGCATCGTTCAGGCGACGCTGCTGGGTGGCGTTGAACAAGGCGCTGTGGGCCGGGTCCAGGTGCATCAGCCAATTGTCGCCATCGACCGCGATCAGCGTGCAGTTGGCGGCGATGCTGCCGGTCATGCCGGAAATCGGCAGTTTCGGGAACAGCTCCAGCCATTGCAGGGCCAGACCGGTGGCCGGTGCGGCGGCAGGTTCCGGCTCGGGTTCGGGAGTCGGTTCTGCGGCGTGTTCGCTGGCCAGATCGTCGAGGTAACTGTAGGCCGAATCCATGTCCGGCTCGATGTAATCCTCGTCGAGCGGCGGCTCGTCGTCCATGTCCATGCCCGGCGTGGCGGCATCGACGTCGGCTACTGACGGCTCGGGAATTGGCGCGGCGGCCCATTCCGGAGCGTCCGGCACGACGCTGTCCGGGGTCGGCAGCGGCATTGGCGGCAGGTCCGGCTGTTCGGCGGTGGTTTCCAGCACCGGCTCGACGGCTGGCTGCTGCACAGGCGCCGGTTCTACCGGGTCGTTCCACGGCAGGTCCACGACTTCTTCAACGGCGACCGGCTCTGGCTCAGGAACGGGTTCCGGCACAATCACCTGGGCAACCGGTGCAGGCTCGGGAGCAGGCGCAACCACCAGTGCTGGCGCGGGTGTGGGTGCAACAGCCGCAGCAACTACCGGCGCAGGTTTAGGCGCGGCAGCCACTGAGTTTGCGGAATCAACTGTGGCCTGGCTGATCCCCACTGGCTTTAGCGGTTGCCTCGGGGCGTCCGCCGTGTCCGCCGGCCGGAAGGCCAGCATCCGCAGCAGGACCATTTCGAAGCCGCCTCGCGGGTCCGGCGCCAGCGGCAAGTCGCGGCGACCGATCAGGCCCATCTGGTAATAGAACTGCACGTCTTCGGCCGGCAACGCCTGCGCCAGTGCCAGCACCCGGTCACGGTCGCCATGACCGTTGTCGACACCTTCCGGCAAGGCCTGGGCGATGGCGACGCGGTGCAGCACGTTGAGAATTTCCGAGAGCACGCCGTTCCAGTCCGGCCCCTGTTCGGCCAGGTGGCGCACGGCTTCGAGCAACGCCTTGGCGTCGCCTTCGATCAGCGCGTGCAGCACGTCGTAGACCTGGCCGTGATCCAGCGTACCGAGCATAGCCCGCACGTCGGCGGCCAGCACCTTGCCTTCACCGAAGGCGATGGCCTGGTCGGTCAGGCTCATGGCGTCACGCATCGAACCGTCGGCCGCGCGGCCGAGCAGCCACAGTGCGTCGTCTTCAAACGGTACGTTTTCGGCGCCCAGAACGTGGGTCAGATGCTCGACCACCCGCTCAGGCGTCATGTTCTTCAGGGAGAACTGCAGGCATCGCGACAAAATCGTTGCCGGAAGTTTCTGCGGGTCGGTGGTCGCCAGGATGAACTTGACGTAGGGCGGCGGCTCTTCGAGGGTTTTCAGCAGCGCATTGAAGGAATGGCTGGAGAGCATGTGCACTTCGTCGATCAGGTAGACCTTGAAGCGCCCGCGGCTCGGGGCGTACTGCACGTTGTCGAGCAGCTCGCGGGTGTCCTCGACCTTGGTCCGGCTCGCGGCGTCGATTTCGATCAGGTCGACGAAACGGCCTTCATCGATCTCACGGCACACCGAACACTCGCCACACGGGCTTGAAGTGATACCTGTTTCACAGTTCAGGCATTTGGCGATGATCCGCGCAATCGTGGTCTTGCCGACGCCCCGCGTACCCGTGAAGAGGTAGGCGTGGTGCAGGCGCTGGCTGTCCAAGGCATTGATCAGAGCCTTGAGCACATGGGTCTGGCCGACCATTTCGCGGAACGAGCGCGGACGCCATTTACGTGCAAGAACCTGATAACTCATCGAAAACCGTCGCGGCAAAGGAAGCAGAAGCGGCTAATGCTAGCGGAGCAAGGGCAAAATTGCATCCGGTGTGCTCGTCTATTCTGGCTAAGCTGCATGGGCAGGGGCTTTTATCGGTTCGGGATCGGGAATTACCGGAGCGTTTATGCGGTGGGCCGTGGGGGCAATACTGGGAATCAGCCTGAGCGCGATGGCGTCGCAACCGCCACTGCGCTTCGCCGTTGCCGACAGCTGGGCGATGCCGATGGTGCAGATCGAACGCGGCCGCCCGACCCAGGGCATCCTCTACGACATGATGCTCAGCCTGGCGACCCAAGTCGGCGTGCCAGCACAATTTCACGTCCTGCCCCGCGCCCGGGTGCAGAACGCCATGGAACACGGCGAAGTCGACGTGCGCTGCTATGCCGCACAATCCTGGTTGCCGAACCTGTCCGGCGATTACATCTGGAGCCTCCCGCTGTTCTTCCAGCGCGACCTGCTGATCAGCCGTCAGGACCAACCAACCAGCGCAGATCCGGCCCACCTGCCCCGCCAGTCGATCGGCACCGTGCTCGGCTACAGCTACCCCACGCTGCAACCGATATTCGACGCCGACCGACTCTGGCGCGAAGACGCGCGCAATCAGGAGCAGGTGCTCGACAAACTGCTGGCCGGCCGCTATCGCTACGCCGTGAGCAATCAATGGACCCTGGACTGGTTCAACCAGCGCCTGCTGCCGGGGCAACAACTGCAAGCGGTGGCGGTGTTGCAGGAGCAGAAGGTCGGCTGCTATGTACGCAATGATCCGAACGTGCCGGTGCAGCAGATATTGAGGACGTTGCTGCGGATGAAAATGTCGGGCGAGATTGATGACATTATCAGGCTGTACACCGGCAGCTCGGGCAGCGAACCGTGAGCCCGACCCTCAATGCCCCGCCGTATCACGAAACCGCTGGTACTCGTGATACTCGACCCACGCCACGACATCGTACGGCACGTAAAGCTTCAGCCTGGCCCGGGAGATGGCGATGTACACGGCGCAGATCCGCTGATCGAACGCGTAGGCGTCCTTGAATTTCTCGTTGGTCAGCAACCCCGGTGTCAGCAGGACCTTGTCGAACTCCATGCCTCCCGCCTCTTCCGCCAGCATCAACAGGCAGCCGTTGCCGGCGTTGTCGATCATTCGGTTCAGGCGTGTCAGGTCGGCAATCATGAAACCGTCTTCCAGCTTGGCCTTGACCCGCAGAAACGACTCGTCGAACCGGTTGGCGTCGCACACGGCCTGCCAGTCTGGCAGGTCGCTGAAGTACGGATGCACGCCGTTTTCGCTGAATTCGGAACGGTAGAAGTCAGGTTTGAACAGTTCGATGGCGGTAGCCATGAAATGCTTGAGTTCATCCTGGGCGCGCTTGTCCGGGAATCTGAACTTGCAGTTGGCATCGAGCAGGTGGATGGCCCAGATCATCGTGTCCCACGGCGATGCCGTCAGCACCACGCAGCCTTCGGGCGGCACAAAACCTTCCGGATATTCCTTGATCAGGACGTCAGCATCACTGGCGCCTTCGAACGGAATCTTGCCCTTCTGCGAGTGCCGGGCGATCAGCGGGTTGACCAGCCGTTCGACGTTGCGGCCCGAGCGCACGGAATAGCTGATATCGCTCTGGCGAACCTCGCGGTGGCGCTTGACCGGTACGCCGCTGGCCTGCTGGTACTCGTCGCCGAGGGTGATCAACACCTGGCGGCCACGTTCGATGATCTGCAACAGCGACCCGGGAATGTCCTGGCTCTCGTCGATCAGCACGTGCGTGTAGCGCGCCGGCACCACGCAACCAGCAATGCAGGCCCGCTTGATCATCAGCAGCGCTTCGAAGCCAGTCTGGCTGCCCCACGCCGGGTTGAGTTCGAGGTAGCCCCACACCCGGCTCGAATACTCCAGCAACACCTGAGCGTCGACGCTGGAGAGCGGCTGGTTGAAATGCGGCAGATGCTTCGCCGAAAAGGTGTGATCGCGGAAGCGGCAGTAGCGCTCGATCACCTTGAGGCAGAGTTCAAGGGTTGCCTGCCCGTCGTGGTGGCGGAAACCGAAGATATTCAGTTCCTGCGCCAGCGCCTGGCGACTGAGGATCCGAGTCGTCCCTTCAGCCTGAGGCCTGCGCCCGAGCATCAGCGATTGGGCAAACACCAGGAAGGTCTTGCCGGCCTTCTTCTCGCTCGGCCCCACCATGCGCTGGCGAAGGACTTCGAGCTTGGCCGGGGTGCGCGCCAGCAACAGGGTCTTTTCCGGGCGCAGATGCTCCAGCAACGCCACCAGCAGATGGCTTTTGCCGATCCCTGCGTAGCCTTGAACGTGCAGGTCTTCGTCCAGATTGGCGCGGAAGGTTCTGACCAGTTTGTCCTGTGCCGGGCTCAACCAGCGCTCGCGCTGTCGGGGCGTCACTATCGGCTGGCTGAACGGGTCATGGCTGCGATGGCGCCGCACCTTGTATTCGAAGTCCCACTGGCCGTCCGGCAACAAGTAGTCGCGTGCGGATACTTCTTCGGCCAACAGAAAACGCAGGTTCAGAGGATTCAGGACCTTCAGGCCGAAATACAGTTTGCGCGGGTCGAACAGCCGCTGGGCTTCAGACAGCAGGCTCGCCGTCGTTGACTGACGGTTTTCGGCAGCCCAGGACAAGAGCTTGGCCAGAATTTTCTCTGCCGCCACGGCGCCGAGATCCTGCTCTTTCGTCTGCACCAGATTCTGGATCACCAGCACCGCCGCCAGCTCCGGATCGGTGAGGCTTTCGAGCGCTTTTGCGCCACCCGCCTGCAACAGGTTCGCGCAGGTTTCATCCATGACGGGCAAGAACACAGGGCTGGATAGATCGGAATGTTCCGGGAGCATAAAACCTCGCGGCCTGGGCGCAAACCTTAAAAGGTCGATCCTGGCCAGACTCTTCATTTATTTCGGTGGTGGCGAGTATGCGGGATTGAAGAGGCGTCGACACCTTCGCGAGCAGGGGTTCGGGTACGAAACGCCAAATCGCAGGCATAAAAAAACCGCAGTGGGCGAAACCCATGCAGTTCGGTGTTGATTCGTTCGATGTTCGTTAAGGTGGTAACCCTACCAGCCACACCCCGGCACACAATGTTCCCGCTGTGGCTGCTGCCTTCCGGCTCTGACCAGGTTCACGGGTAATCGTTGCGGGGGGACCGATAGGGTCACCATAACGACACTCGCCTATCGGCGAGCCGCGCCATTGTACCTATCTGAGACGAAGTTACAACTGCTCGTTGCAGATTAAAAATATGAAGGGCTTCAAGCACTTGCTATTGCGCCTGAAGCACCTCGTCCGCGCGACCGCCCTCTTGCTGGATCACCAGATGAATGAAGTGCAGCTTGGCGATTGCCGCCGGCGGCAGGACGAAGGGATAGAAATCCGGCTGACCCATGCTGCGCGACAGTTCGTTGAGCATGCCGGCCAATTCGATCCACGCGTTGACGAACGACAGGAACGCCGCGCCGCCGGGATGTTCGGGGTCGTACAGGGTGCTCGACGGAAACGGCTGGTAGTCGAGGTCCATCTCCCGGGCACTCATGCCGAAACCCAGCGCCGTATCCACCGCGTCCATCATGTGCAGGTAATGCGCCCAGGTTTCCGCCCAGTCTTCCCACGGGTGCATGGTGGCGTAGGCGCTGACGTAATGCTGCGACCAGTCGGCCGGCGCGCCCTGTTGATAATGCCGCTCCAGCGCCTCGGCATAACTGGCGCGTTCGTCGCCGAACAGGTTGCGGAAGGAACCGAGCCACGGCCCGTTGTCGATCAGGCGATCCCAGTAGTAATGCCCGACCTCATGGCGAAAGTGCCCGAGCAGCGTGCGATAAGGTTCGTGCATCTGCGCCCGGACGCGCTCGCGGTGGGCGTCGTCGGCTTCTGCGATGTCGAGGGTGATCAGGCCGTTGGCGTGGCCGGTCATGGGAGCGTTGCCCTCCAGATCGACGCCAATGAAATCGAAGGCCAGACCGGTGGTTTCGTCGTCGGTTTTCGGGACGACCGGCAAGCCAAGGCTGATCAGTTGCGCGACCAGTCGGCGCTTGGCGATTTCCACCTTGCGCCAGCGTTCGGGGTTTTCCGGGACGGACAGATCGGGGATGGTGCGATTCAGAGCGCAGGCCGCGCACAGGGTGTCGTGATCGTTGGCGGGCAGCAGCCAGTTGCAGGCCGCCGGGGTATCGAGATTGGCGCAACGCCGAAACAGCCCGGCGTCGGGATCGACGTCCAGCGTCCAGGTGCCCTCTTGCGGCCCCGGTTGCAGCGAGGTCAGTCGACTGTGTTCCGGTTGATAACCCAGCGCCGCGCTGCAGGCCAGGCACTGGCTGTTGCGAAAGAACAGCGACTGGCCGCAGCGACACGGCCAGACTTTGCTGTTGCGCGAGGATTCGCCCATGAACGGCGCGACGATGCGAGAACTGAGCTGCTCGAAAAAGCGGTACATGGCGATCTCTCCCTTGGGCTTGCCAAGACTAGATCATTCCTGCACGCAGATCGTTCCCACGCTCTGCGTGGGAATGCATACCGTGACGCTCTGCGTCACAGCGGACGCGGAGCGTCCGGGGCGGCATTCCCACGCGGAGCGTGGGAACGATCATCAGGCGCTGATACCGTGCCCTTTCAGGAACGCGATAAAGGCCTCTTCGTCCATCACCTTCACACCCAGCTCGTTGGCCTTGGTCAGTTTCGACCCGGCGCCCGGCCCAGCGACCACGCAGTGAGTCTTGGCTGACACGGAACCGGCGACCTTGGCGCCGAGGCTTTCCAGGTGTTCTTTGGCGACATCGCGGCTCATCAGCTCGACCTTGCCAGTCAGCACCCAGGTTTCGCCAGCCAGCGGCAAGCCTTCGACGACTTTCTTTTCGCTCTGCCAGTGCATGCCGAAATCGCGCAGTTGCTTTTCGGCCGCTTCAGCCAGTTGACGATGCTCGGGCAAGGCAAAAAACTCGCGAACCGAGTTGGCCTGCTTCTCCGGCAGTGCCTGGCGCATGTCCAGCCAGTCCGCGTTCATCACCCCTTCCAGCGTTTCGAACTTGTCAGCCAGCTTCTGCGCCCCGCCCGGCCCCACCGAAGGAATGTGCAGCTTGTCGAGGAAGCCACCCAGCGTGGTGCTGGCGGCAAACTCGGCGCCCAGCTCGCCCTGATCCTGAATCTCCAGACCATGGCCCAGCAACTCGGTGATCACCTGCTGGTTGTGCGCATCTTCGAAGAAGCTGTGGATCTCGTGCGCCACTTCCAGACCGATGTCCGGCAGGTACGTCAGCACCTGCGGCAAGGCTTGCTGGACGCGCTCCAGCGACCCCAGCGAGCGGGCCAGCACCTTGGCCGTCTCCTCGCCGACATCCGGAATGCCCAGCGCATAAATGAAGCGCGCCAGCCCCGGCTTCTTGCTGTCTTCGATAGCGGTCAGCAACTTGTTGCTCGACACTTCGGCAAAGCCTTCGAGGTCGACGATGTCATCGAACTTAAGGGCGTAAAGATCGGCCGGCGAACTGACCAGACCTTCGTCCACCAACTGCTCGACGCTCTTGTCGCCAAGACCTTCGATGTCCATCGCGCGACGGGAGACGAAGTGAATGATCGCCTGCTTGAGCTGTGCACCACAGGCCAGTCGGCCGACGCAGCGATACACCGCGCCTTCGCTGATGGTTTCCTTGCCCTTGCTGCGTTTGACCAGTTGCGTGCGTTCGACATGGGAACCACAAACCGGGCAACTCTCGGGAATCTGCACCGGCCGCGCGTCTTCGGGACGACGCTCGGTGACAACCTGCACCACTTGCGGGATCACGTCACCGGCGCGGCGAATGATCACCGTGTCGCCGATCATCAGGCCCAACCGGGCGACTTCGTCCATGTTGTGCAGCGTGGCATTGGCCACGGTAACGCCGGCCACCTTGACCGGCTTCAAGCGCGCCACGGGTGTGACGGCACCGGTGCGGCCGACCTGGAATTCCACGTCGAGCAGTTCGGTGAGTTCTTCCATGGCCGGGAATTTGTGGGCGATGGCCCAACGTGGTTCGCGGGCGCGGAAGCCCAGTTCGCGCTGATCGGCAATGCTGTTGACCTTGAACACCACACCGTCGATTTCATAGGCCAGTGAATTACGGCGTTCGCCGATATCGCGGTAGTAATCCAGGCATTCGCCAATGCCCTTGGCCAGTTTCAATTCGTGGCTGATCGGCATGCCCCAGGCTTGCAGTTGCTTGAGGTTGCCGATGTGGGTGTCGGAAATATCGTGAGAGACCTGACCGATGCCGTAGCAGCAGAATTCCAGCGGGCGGTTGGCGGTGATCTTCGAATCCAGCTGACGCAGGCTGCCGGCGGCGGCGTTGCGCGGGTTGGCGAAGGTCTTGCCGCCGACTTCCAGTTGCGAGGCGTTGAGGCGTTCGAAACCGGCCTTGGACATGAACACTTCGCCGCGCACTTCCAGGGTCGCGGGCCAGCCCGTGCCGTGCAGTTTCAGGGGGATGTTGCGCACCGTGCGCACGTTGACGCTGATGTCTTCGCCGGTGGTGCCATCGCCGCGCGTGGCACCGCGTACCAGCACGCCATCCTGATACAGCAGACTGACCGCCAGGCCATCGAGTTTCGGCTCGCAGCTGTATTCCACCGCCGCGCCACCGCCGAACAGGTCACCGGCCGGCAGATCCAGACCCTCGGTCACCCGACGGTCGAACTCGCGCATGTCGGTTTCTTCGAAGGCGTTGCCGAGGCTGAGCATCGGCACTTCGTGACGCACCTGGGTGAACGCGGTCAGCGCGACGCTGCCAACGCGCTGGGTCGGCGAGTCGCTGGTGATCAGTTCCGGGTTGGCCGCTTCCAGCGCCTTGAGCTCGTGGAACAACCGGTCGTACTCGGCATCCGGAATGCTCGGCTCATCGAGGACGTGGTAACGGTAGTTGTGCTGATCGAGTTCAGCGCGCAGCTCTAGAATGCGGTCTTTGGCGGCAGTCATGGATGTTCTCTCATAAAGCAAAAGAGCAGCCGAGGCTGCTCAATCTATTTTGCCGATTGCCTCTTTATCGCGAGGCAACCTTTTCAATCAACGCTTCTGGGTCAGGGCGCGGCGTTCGAATTCGACGATGCGCTGACGGTAGTGTTCGATGGTCTGCGCGGTCAGGACGCTGCGCTGGTCATCTTTCAATTCGCCGTTCAGTTCCTGGGACAGCTTGCGGGCTGCCGCGACCATCACGTCGAAGGCCTGCTTCGGATGACGCGGGCCTGGCAGGCCGAGGAAGAAGCTCACCGCCGGGGTGCTGAAATGGTCGATGTCGTCCAGATCGAAGATGCCCGGCTTGACCGCGTTGGCCATCGAGAACAGCACTTCGCCGTTGCCGGCCATGCTTTCGTGACGGTGGAAAATATCCATCTCGCCGAAACGCAGACCGCTTTCCAGAATGTTCTGCAGCAGTGCCGGGCCCTTGAAGCCGGCCGGGTCGCGGCAGATCACGCTGATCACCAGCACTTCTTCTGCCTGCGGCTGATCCTTGTCGGCCACTGCCGGCGAAGACTTGGCGGCAGGTTCGACAAAATCATCGTCGCGGCTGCTGATGCTCGGGCCGCCGTCCAGGTCCAGATCGAGATTCAGGTCGCCCTGGGCCGGACCGCTGCTGCCACGCTTGCCGCGCTTGGAACCGGATTCGCGAGGCTCGCGAGCCGGCATGCTCACCGATGGCAGATCGTGCTCGTCCAGTTGCGGCTCTTTATGGGTATCCAGCACGCGGGCCGGGCCCAACAGCTCGGCGCTGGTGTCCTCGTCGGGCAGGTTGGACAGACTTCGGTCAAGACGGAATTTCAGTTTTCCCTTGCCGCCGCGCATACGGCGCCAGCCATCGAAAAGAATACCGGCTATCACAATGATGCCGATGACGATCAGCCACTCGCGCAGACCGATTTCCATGTAATCCCGTGCCTCTATAAAAAATGCTGAAAAATAAGGGGTTTACACTGTGCAAACCGCTTTAAAACGTGGCGCCAACTCTATGTTCTGACAGGCGTTTTGCCCACGTATACGAAAAATTGACATTAAACTAGCACGACCAAAGACAACTTTACACCGTCTGTCGAAATCGCCGCGCAAATTGTGTCGAATTGCCACTTTCATTCAAATAGCCCACCTGTCGTCAGCTTTGCGCAGCTCAGCTGCAAGTTGCGAGCTACAAGCCACAAGCTCTTCTCTTACAGCTCACAGCTTATCGCTCGAAGCTGCGCCGCTAGGCGTCCACCATCGCCATCGCCTCCTCGACATCCACGGCTACCAGTCGCGAACAACCCGGCTCGTGCATCGTCACACCCATCAACTGGTCAGCCATTTCCATGGCGATCTTGTTGTGGGTGATATAGATGAACTGCACGGTCTGCGACATCTCTTTGACCAATCGTGCGTAGCGTCCAACGTTAGCGTCATCCAGTGGTGCGTCAACTTCATCGAGCATGCAGAACGGCGCCGGATTCAACTTGAAGATCGCAAAAACCAGTGCCAGTGCGGTCAGGGCTTTCTCGCCGCCGGAGAGCAAATGGATGGTGCTGTTCTTCTTTCCGGGCGGCTGCGCCATGATCGTCACCCCTGTATCGAGTAGATCTTCGCCCGTCAGTTCCAAATACGCCCGCCCGCCACCGAAAACTTTTGGGAAAAGTGCCTGTAAACCGCCATTGATCTGATCAAAGGTATCTTTGAAACGGTTACGGGTTTCCTTGTCGATCTTGCGGATGACGTTTTCCAGCGTCTCCAGCGCCTCCACAAGATCGGCGTCCTGGGCATCCAGATAACGTTTACGCTCGGATTGTTGCTGGTATTCGTCGATCGCCGCGAGGTTGATCGCGCCCAGGCGCTGAATCCGCGCGGCGATGCGTTCAAGTTCTTCTTCGGCAGCCTTCTCGCTGGCCTCGGCAGTCAAGGTGTTGAGCACGCCGTGCAGATCGTAGCCGTCTTCCAGCAATTGATCCTGCAGGGCCTTGCGGCGCACGGTCAGGGCTTGCCATTCCATGCGTTGCTGTTCGAGCTGGCCACGGATCAATTGCGATTGCTGCTCGGCCTGGGTCCGGCGTTTCTCCGCGTCACGCAGTTCGCGGTCGGCGTCTTCCAGAGCGATCTGGGCGGTCTTGAGTTCGTCGTCGACGCTCATGCGCTTGTCGAGCAACTCTTCAAGCTTGAGGCGCAACTCTTCCAGCGGCGCCTCGCCCTCCTCCAGATTCAGGCTGAGCTGTTCACGTTTTTCGGTGAGGCGCTCGGCCTGCATTTCCAAACGCTCAAGGGCCTGGCGAGTCGAATCATGCTGGGCCCGCAGCGAGCCGAGGCGCACGGCCAATTGATGGGCGTGGTCCTTGTGCTGGCGGGCTTCCTGACGCACCCGATCCAGCCGCTCGCGCAGACTGTCGCGCTGGGCCAGCAGCAATTCGCGCTGCTCGGTATCGAGGGCCATGGCGTCGAGGGCTTCCTGCAACAGGATCCGCGCTTCGCCGATGTTTTCGTGTTCCAGCTCGCGCTGCTCGGCGAGCTCGACCAGCTCTTCGTCGAGGCGGGTGCGACGCAGGTTCAACTGCTCGGCCTTGGCCTTGCCGGCGGACAGTTGAGCTTTCAACTCGCCTTGCTGACGGGCTTCGTCTTGCAGCAAACGACGCAAATGTTCGCGACCGTTTTCCTGCTGACGCTGTTGCGCGCGCAGGGTTTGCAGACGGGTTTCCATGGCCTCGACCGTGGCTTCGCGCTCTTCGCGTTCCGCATGCAGCGATTCGATTTCCTGACCGCGTGCGAGCATGCCGCTTTCGGCTTCGCTGGCGCGGCGCACCCGCAGGAAATGCCGGCCGATCCAGTACCCGTCGCGGCTGATCAGGCTCTGCCCGGCAGCCAGTTGGCCGCGCAGGGCCAGCGCCTGTTCAAGGCTGTCGACCGGTTTGACCTGCCCGAGCCACGGCGACAGATCGACCTGCGCCTCGACCTTGTCCAGCAGACTGCCGGCCACGCGCACACCGTCATTGCCGGGGCTGAGCAAACGCAAATCGCCTTGGGCAAAACCGGACAGATCCAAGCCGTCGAAATCATCCACCAGCACCGCTTGCAGGTCGGCGCCGAGCACGGTTTCCACCGCCAGCTCCCAACCGGCCTCGACCTTCAGGCCTTCGGCCAGACGCGGGCGTTCGGCGAGGTTGTGTTCTTTCAGCCATTCGGCAGTTCCGGTGCCCGGATCGAGCGCGGCCTGCTGCAAGGCTTCCAGCGATGCGAGGCGGCCATTGAGGCGCTGCAAATCGCCTTGCGCCTGCTGCTGCGCGGTCAGCGCCTGCTGCAATTCCTGACGCAGTTGCTCAAGTTTTTCGACCTGGGCTTCTTCGCTGGTCTGCAAATCTTCAAGGGTGGCTTCGGACTCGGCGAGCTGCTCGCTGAGCTCCATGATCGCCGCATCTTCCGGATCGGCCGACAGCAGCGCGCGCTCTTCGCCCAGGCGCTTTTGCCGATCGGCCAAACGCTCCATGCTGGATTCCAGCTGCTGGATGCGCGACTGCTGCACTTCGGCCTGGCGACGGGGTTCAGCGGCGGTCAGGTTGAAGGCGTCCCACTGCTCCTGCCAGCCGTGCATCACGGCTTCGGAATCTTCCAGCGCAGCGGCGGCTTCTTCAGCGGCGGCGTTGGTGATTTCCTGCTCGGGAGTCAGTTGATCGAGTTCTTCGCCGAGGGTCAGCAGCAAGGTGCGGTCGTGGCCCAGGTGCGATTCGGTTTCGAGGCGTGCGCGTTCGGCTTCTTTCAGGTCGTCCTGCAATTGGCGCAAGCGCTGCTGGCCGTGCTGGATGCTCTGCTCGACCCGGGCGATGTCGCCGCCGACCGAATAGAAGCGCCCCTGCACCAGATTGAAGCGCTCGGACAGGTCATGGTGACCGTCGCGCAGGCGTTCAATGGCCGCGTCGGCGTTGCGCTGCTCGGCGACCAGCGCTTCGAAGCTGATTTCCTGGTTGCCGATGATCGATTCACGCTGGCTGACCTGATCGTTCAGATCCTGCCAGCGCAGGGCCGACAGTTGCGCCTTGAGCTGGCGTTCTTCGGCCTTGTATTCCTGATACTTCTTGGCGGCCTCGGCCTGACGGTGCAAGCGTTCGAGCTGGCGTTCAAGCTCTTCACGCAGGTCAGTCAGACGGGCAAGGTTTTCGTGGGTGCGGCGGATGCGGTTTTCGGTCTCGCGCCGGCGCTCCTTGTACTTGGAGATGCCGGCGGCTTCTTCGATGAAGTTACGCAGGTCTTCCGGTTTGGACTCGATCAGCTTGGAGATCATCCCCTGCTCGATGATCGAGTAACTGCGCGGGCCGAGGCCGGTGCCGAGGAAAATGTCGGTGATGTCGCGACGACGGCATTTGGCGCCGTTGAGGTAATAAGTCGTCTGGCTGTCGCGGGTCACTTTGCGGCGGATCGAAATCTCCGCGTAGGCCGCCCACTCGCCCAGCAGCGTGCCGTCGGAGTTGTCGAACACCAGTTCGATGCTCGCCTGGCTCACCGGTTTGCGACTGGTCGAGCCATTGAAGATGACGTCGGTCATCGACTCGCCGCGCAGGTTCTTGGCCGAGCTTTCGCCCATCACCCAGCGCACGGCGTCGATGATGTTCGACTTGCCGCAACCGTTCGGCCCGACGACTGCCGCCATGTTGCTGGGGAAGTTCACCGTGGTCGGGTCGACGAAGGATTTGAACCCCGCCAGCTTGATGCACTTGAGCCGCAAGGTCAGGCAACCGTCAGGGCGGACACCACCAGATCGCAGCTGCGCTGGGCGTAAGCCGTCAGCACGATGCGAATCTGCGGCAGGTCACGGGCGAGGACGGCGGCGAGCAGGCGTTCGAACAGGTCGAGGAACTCGCTCATCTCGGCCTTGCGCTGCTCCAGCGCGAGGAAGTACGCACGGCTCATGGCCGGTTGCAGGTTCTCGACGGTTTCCTGCAGGTACGGGTTGTTGGCGAACGGGTACGCGGCGCGCATGACGTTGAAGCTGTCGTCGACGAAGGTGCGGATGTCCTGACGCTCGTAGCTGGCGGTCAGGCGCTGCTGGATCTGCACGAACGGCGCCATGTCGGCCTGGGTCTGCCAGCCATTGGCCACAGCGTTGCCGAGCAGGATGTACAGCTCGCTCATCAGCGTGCACAGGCTCTGCACCTTGTGCGCCGTCAGCTCAGTGACGTGCGCACCGCGGCGCGGCAGGATGGCGATCAGGTGACGGCGCTCGAGGATCAGCAAGGCTTCGCGGACCGAGCCGCGGCTGACGTTCAGCGCCAGCGTGACCTTCTGTTCCTGGATGCGCTCTCCCGGCTTCATTTCGCCGCGAATGATCCGTTCGGCGAGGTGGTGAGCGATTTGCTCGGCGAGGCTGTCCGGCGCCTTGAACGTCATGGTTGTCCTTCAAACTCTTCGATCTGCACAAGCGGCGCAGTGTAGCGCAATGCGCGGTCATGGCGGAGTGCCCGCACAGCGGTTTTTGGCACGATTCCCGCAAAAAAGCGCTTGATCCAATGAGGGTCAATACTGAAGAGACACGTGATTGAGCGACAAAACGGTTTTTCCTGACCTTTAAGTCAGAAAACCATTGACCGAAAAGTCAGACCTGCTAAATTCGGCTCAAGTCGCTCAACAACAATAATGAGTCTGCGAGGCCTTCCGTGATCCAGTTTTTACTTAACCAGGAACTCCGTAGCGAGCACGCCCTGGACCCGAACCTGACTGTGCTCAACTACCTGCGCGAACACGTGGGTAAATCCGGCACCAAAGAAGGCTGCGCCAGCGGTGACTGCGGCGCCTGTACGGTGGTGGTCGGCGAGTTGCAGACGGATGACGATGGCCGCGAACACATTCGCTATCGCAGCCTCAACTCGTGCCTGACATTCGTGTCGTCGCTGCACGGCAAACAATTGATCAGCGTCGAAGACCTCAAGCACAAGGGCGAACTGCACAGCGTGCAGAAAGCCATGGTCGAGTGCCACGGTTCGCAGTGCGGTTTCTGCACCCCCGGTTTCGTGATGTCGCTGTTCGCCCTGCAAAAGAACAGCGATGCACCGGATCAGGCCAAGGCCCACGAAGCGCTGGCCGGCAACCTTTGCCGCTGCACCGGCTACCGACCGATCCTGGCCGCCGCCGAACAATCCTGCTGCGCCAAGCAACCGGACCAGTTCGACGCCCGTGAAGCGGAAACCATCGCCCGCCTCAAAGCCATTGCCCCGACGTCGATCGGTGAACTCAACAGCGGCGACAAACGCTGCCTGGTGCCGCTGACCGTCGCCGACCTGGCCGATCTCTACGACGCTTATCCACAGGCCCGCCTGCTGGCCGGCGGCACCGATCTGGCGCTGGAAGTCACTCAGTTCCACCGCACGTTGCCGGTGATGATCTACGTCGGCAACGTCGCCGAAATGAAACGCATCGAAACCTTCGAAGACCGCATCGAAATCGGCGCCGCCACCGCCCTCTCCGACTGCTACGAAGCGTTGAACGCCGAGCACCCGGACTTCGGCGAGCTGCTGCACCGCTTCGCCTCCCTGCAGATCCGCAACCAGGGCACTTTGGGCGGCAACATCGGCAACGCCTCGCCGATCGGTGACTCGCCGCCCCTGCTGATCGCCCTCGGCGCGCAGATCGTGCTGTGCAAGGGCGAGACCCGCCGCACGCTGGCCCTCGAGGATTACTTCATCGATTACCGGGTCACCGCGCGCCAGGAAAGCGAGTTCATCGAGAAAATCATCGTGCCTCGCGCCACGGCCGAGCAGCGTTTCCGCGCCTACAAAGTCTCCAAGCGTCTGGACGACGACATCTCTGCCGTCTGCGCCGCGTTCAACCTGCGCATCGAGAACGGCGTCATCACTGACGCGCGCGTCGCCTTCGGCGGCATGGCCGCGATCCCGAAACGCGCCGCTCATTGCGAAGCGGTGCTGCTCGGCCAGCCGTTCAACAACGCAGTGGTCGAACGCGCCTGCACCGCGCTGGGCGAGGATTTCACCCCGCTCTCTGACTTCCGCGCCAGCAAGGAATACCGCCTGCTCAGCGCGCAGAACCTGCTGCGCAAATACTTCATCGAACTGCAAACACCGCACATCGAGACTCGGGTGACCGCTTATGTCTAACCATCACGGCGTAGAGAAAACGCAAGCTGAACTGGCTGAACTGTTCGCCAAAGACCTGACCACCGGCGTCGGCCGCAGCGTCAAACACGACAGCGCCGCCAAGCATGTGTCCGGTGAAGCGCAATACATCGATGACCGTCTGGAATTCCCCAACCAGTTGCACGTTTACGCGCGGTTGTCGGATCGCGCCCACGCGAAAATCATCAGCATCGACACCCAGCCCTGCTACGCCTTCGAAGGTGTGCGCATCGCCATCACCCATGAAGACGTGCCGGGCCTGAAAGACATCGGCCCGCTGCTGCCGGGTGATCCGCTGCTGGCCATCGATGACGTGCAGTTCGTCGGTCAGCCGGTGCTGGCTGTGGCCGCCAAGGATCTGGAAACCGCACGCAAGGCCGCCATGGCCGCAATCATCGAATACGAAGATCTGGAGCCGGTGCTGGACGTGGTCGAAGCCCTGCGCAAACGCCACTTCGTGCTCGACAGCCACACCCATCAGCGCGGCGATTCGACCACGGCTCTGGCCACGGCCGAACATCGCATTCAAGGCACGCTGCACATCGGCGGTCAGGAACACTTCTATCTGGAGACCCAGATCTCCTCGGTGATGCCGACCGAAGACGGCGGCATGATCGTCTACTGCTCGACCCAGAACCCCACCGAAGTGCAGAAGCTGGTGGCCGAAGTTCTCGACGTGTCGATGAACAAGATCGTGGTCGACATGCGCCGCATGGGCGGTGGTTTCGGCGGCAAGGAAACCCAGGCCGCGAGCCCGGCGTGCCTGTGCGCGGTGATCGCGCACCTCACCGGCCAGCCGACCAAGATGCGCCTGCCACGGGTTGAAGACATGCTGATGACCGGCAAGCGTCACCCTTTCTACGTCGAGTACGACGTCGGTTTCGACAGCAACGGGCGCCTGCACGGCATCGCGATGGATCTGGCCGGTAACTGCGGCTGCTCGCCTGATCTGTCGGCCTCGATTGTCGACCGGGCGATGTTCCACTCGGACAACTCGTATTACCTGGGCGATGCGACCATCAACGGTCACCGCTGCAAGACCAACACCGCGTCGAACACCGCGTACCGTGGTTTCGGCGGGCCGCAAGGGATGGTCGCGATCGAAGAAGTGATGGACGCCATTGCCCGTCACCTGAACCTCGATCCGCTGGCCGTGCGCAAGGCCAACTATTACGGCAAGACCGAGCGCAACGTCACCCATTACTACCAGACCGTCGAGCACAACATGCTCGAAGAGATGACCGCCGAACTGGAAGAAAGCAGCCAGTACGCCGAGCGCCGCGAAGCGATCCGTCGCTACAACGCCAACAGCCCGATCCTGAAAAAAGGCCTGGCGCTGACCCCGGTGAAGTTCGGCATTTCCTTCACTGCCAGCTTCCTCAATCAGGCCGGTGCGCTGGTGCACGTCTACACCGACGGCAGCATCCACCTGAACCACGGCGGCACGGAAATGGGCCAGGGTCTGAACACCAAAGTCGCGCAAGTCGTGGCCGAAGTGTTCCAGGTGGAAATGGACCGCGTGCAGATTACCGCGACCAACACCGACAAAGTGCCGAACACCTCGCCGACCGCGGCCTCCAGTGGCGCCGACCTGAACGGCAAAGCGGCGCAGAACGCTGCCGAGACAATCAAGCGGCGTCTGGTCGAATTCGCCGCGCGGCACTACAAGGTCAGCGAAGAAGACGTGGAATTCCACAACGGCCACGTACGGGTGCGTGACCACATCCTGACCTTCGAAGCGCTGATCCAGCTGGCGTATTTCAATCAGGTGTCGCTGTCGAGCACCGGGTTCTACAAGACCCCGAAAATCTACTACGACCGCAGCCAGGCCCGTGGTCGGCCGTTCTACTACTTCGCCTTCGGCGCGGCGTGCTGCGAAGTGATCGTCGACACCCTGACCGGCGAGTACAAGATGCTCCGTACCGACATCCTCCACGACGTCGGCGCCTCGCTGAACCCGGCCATCGACATCGGCCAGGTCGAAGGTGGTTTCGTTCAGGGCATGGGCTGGCTGACCATGGAAGAACTGGTGTGGAACAACAAGGGCAAGCTGATGACCAACGGCCCGGCCAGTTACAAGATCCCGGCCGTGGCGGACATGCCGCTGGACCTGCGGGTGAAGCTGGTGGAAAACCGCAAGAACCCGGAAGACACGGTGTTCCACTCCAAGGCTGTGGGTGAACCGCCGTTCATGCTCGGCATCGCCGCGTGGTGTGCGATCAAGGATGCGGTGGCCAGCCTTGGCGATTACAAACATCAGCCGAAGATCGACGCGCCGGCGACCCCGGAGCGGGTGTTGTGGGGCTGCGAGCAGATGCGCCAGCTCAAGGCGGTGAAAGCCGTCGAAGCTGAAACCGAGGTTGTTTGATGATCGTTCCCACGCTCTGCGTGGGAATGCAGCCCGCGACGCTCTGCGTCGCATCCTGAACAGCGGACGCGGAGCGTCCAGTGATGCATTCCCACGCGACGGTTCGACGCCTCGACGTGGGAACGATCTGAGAGGTGAGATATGTACAACTGGATCGACGCCCTCGCCGACCTGCAGAACCAGGGCGAACCCTGCGTTCTGGTGACGATCATCGAAGAACTCGGCTCGACGCCGCGCAATGCCGGCTCGAAGATGGTCGTCAGCGCCCGCCAGACTTTCGATACTATCGGTGGCGGGCACCTGGAATACAAAGCCATGCAGATCGCCCGCGAGATGCTCGCCAGCGGCAAGCAGGACACCCATCTTGAGCGCTTCAGCCTCGGCGCCAGCCTTGGCCAGTGCTGCGGCGGCGCCACGGTGCTGTTGTTCGAACCGATGGGCCAGGTGCAGGCGCAGATCGCCGTGTTCGGCGCCGGCCATGTCGGCCGCGCGCTGGTGCCGCTGATCGCCAGCCTGCCCTGCCGGGTACGCTGGATCGATTCCCGGGAAGAGGAATTCCCCGAGCAGATTCCCCACGGCGTGCGCAAGATCGTCGCCGAGGAACCGGTGGATGAAATCGACGACCTGCCCGCCGGCAGCTACTGCATCGTCATGACCCACAACCATCAACTGGATCTGGAACTCACCGCCGCGATCCTCAAGCGCAACGACTTCACCTGGTTCGGCCTGATCGGCTCGAAGACCAAACGGGCCAAGTTCGAACACCGCCTGCGTGATCGTGGTTTCGACGCCAGCGTCGTGCAACGCATGCGCTGCCCGATGGGCATCGGCGAAGTCAAAGGCAAGTTGCCTGTGGAAATCGCCATCTCCATCGCCGGCGAAATCATCGCCACCTATAACGCCAATTTCGGCCAGCACACCGCCAGCGCCGAACCGATTGCCAAACTGCTGCCGGTTTCGCGCCGCAGTCAGGCCGCCACACTCAAAGCCTCAAACTGATTAGAGAACCCTCATGCCTCTGACTCGCAAAGCCTACCGCGCCGCCATCCTGCACAGCATCGCCGACCCCGCCGAGGTCGGCATCGAAGCCTCCTACGAGTATTTCGAGGACGGCCTGCTGGTGGTCGATGGCGGCAAGATCAGCGCCCTTGGCCACGCCAGCGAACTGCTGCCGAGCCTGCCGGCGGACATCGAGATCACCCATCACAAGGATGCGCTGATCACCCCGGGCTTCATCGACACCCACATCCACCTGCCGCAGACCGGCATGGTCGGCGCCTATGGCGAGCAACTGCTGGACTGGCTGAACACCTACACCTTCCCGTGCGAAAGCCAGTTCGCCGACAAGGCCCACGCCGATGAAGTGGCGGATATTTTCATCAAGGAACTGTTGCGCAACGGCACCACCACCGCGCTGGTGTTCGGCAGCGTGCACCCGCAATCGGTGAACTCGTTCTTCGAAGCGGCCGAGAAGCTGGACCTGCGGATGATCGCCGGCAAGGTGATGATGGACCGCAACGCGCCGGACTACCTGACCGACACCCCGGAATCGAGCTACGTCGACAGCAAGGCGCTGATCGAGCGCTGGCACGGCAAGGGTCGTCTGCACTATGCAGTCACCCCGCGTTTCGCGCCGACCAGCACCCCGGAACAGCTGACCCTCGCCGGCCAGTTGCTCAGCGAATACCCGGATCTGTACATGCAGACCCACATCAGCGAAAACCTCAAGGAAGTCGAGTGGGTCAAGGAGCTGTTCCCGGAGCGCAAGGGCTATCTGGACGTCTACGACCACTATCAATTGCTCGGCGAGCGTTCGGTGTTCGCCCACGGCGTGCACCTGTGCGACGACGAATGCGCGCGCCTGGCGCAGACCGGTTCGGCGGTCGCGTTCTGCCCGACCTCGAACTTCTTCCTCGGCAGCGGCCTGTTCAACCTGCCGATGGCCGAGAAGCACAAACTGAACGTCGGCCTCGGCACTGACGTCGGCGGTGGCACCAGTTTCTCGCTGCTGCACACCCTGAACGAAGCCTACAAGGTGATGCAGCTGCAAGGTGCACGCCTGAGCCCGTTCAAGTCGCTGTACCTCGCCACCCTCGGCGGCGCGCGGGCACTTCGTCTGGAAGACAGGATCGGCAACCTGCAACCGGGCTCCGACGCCGACTTCCTGGTGCTGGACTACAACGCTACGCCGCTGCTGAGCTACCGCTTGAAGCAGGCCAACAACATTGCCGAGACGCTGTTTGTACTGATGACCCTGGGCGATGACCGCACTGTGGCTCAGACTTATGCAGCAGGTGCGCTGGTACACCAGCGCTAACTGATTGCTCGATCGTCCCCACGCTCTGCGTGGGAATGCAGCCCGTGACGCTCCGCGTCACTGGACGCGGAGCGTCCCCAGAGACATTCCCACGCAGAGCGTGGGAACGATCAGACGGACAAAAAAAATCCCCCGGTACTTTGCAGTCCGGGGGATTTTTATTGCCTGTCGATTCGCCTCAGAGCTTGACCGCCGGCCGCCCCGGCTTCTTGGTCTGCAACAGGTGCGAGAACACTGCATGCAGATCGTCCGAAGCGCTTTCCTCGTCGAGGTTGAGCTTGCTGTCGATGTGGTCCATGTGATGCATCATCAGATCCACTGCCAGCTCGCCGTTACGCGCTTCGATGGCGTCGATCAACTGGGTGTGCTCGTCGTAGGAACAGTGCGAGCGGTTACCGCTTTCATACTGGGCAATGATCAGCGACGTCTGCGAAACCAGACTGCGCTGGAAGCTGATCAACGGCGCGTTCTTCGCCGCTTCGGCCAGTTTCAGGTGGAATTCGCCGGAGAGACGGATGCCGGCGCCGCGATCGCCACGGGAGAAGCTGTCGCGCTCGTCGTTGACCATCTGGCGCAGTTCGGCGATCTGCTCGGCGGTGGCGTGTTGCACCGCCAGCTCGGTGATCGCGCGCTCCACCAGACGTCGGGCGAGGAACACCTGACGCGCCTCTTCAACGCTCGGGCTGGCGACGACCGCGCCACGGTTCGGCCGCAACAGCACCACGCCTTCATGGGCCAGACGCGAGAGCGCGCGGCGAATGATGGTGCGGCTGACCCCGAAAATTTCCCCCAGCGCTTCTTCGCTCAACTTGGTGCCGGGCGCCAGGCGCTGTTCGAGGATGGCCTCGAAGATATGCGCATAGACAATATCGTCCTGGGTTCCGCTGCGGCCGGCTTTGCCTGCTCGCGGTTGTTTCTTGAGGGGTTGCAACTGTTCGTTCATGGGCACTCGAGTCGGGAAGAACGGCGGCGAATTGACCGTGACTGTAATACGGCACAGTGGGTCGCTGGCAAGTATCGCGTAAAAAACAGCGCGATTGTACACAATGGAAGGTGGCAACACGACTGTACGGCTGTTTGCGACTTCGGCTGTATTGCAACGCTCCGTTACGTTTGAGTTTAGGCTTAAACCCGAAATCCGTGGCTTGAACAAGGAACGCCGCTGTCATGAACGAAATTACCCACACCCGACTGCGCCCGCTGGCGGACACATCGCCCTCCGCCATTGTCGCCGGGTTCATCGCGATGATGACCGGCTACACCAGTTCGCTGGTGCTGATGTTCCAGGCCGGGCAGGCGGCGGGCCTGACCAGCGGGCAGATATCTTCGTGGATCTGGGCGATCTCCATCGGCATGGCGGTGTGTTCGATCGGTCTGTCGCTGCGCTATCGCACGCCGATCACCATTGCCTGGTCAACGCCCGGCGCAGCGCTGTTGATCACCAGCCTCGGCGGCGTGACGTATGGCGAAGCGATTGGCGCCTACATTACCTGCGCCGTGCTGGTGACGATCTGCGGCCTGACCGGCAGCTTCGAACGGCTGGTGAAAAAGATCCCGGCCTCCCTCGCCGCCGCGCTGCTGGCGGGGATCCTGTTCAAGATCGGCAGTGAAATCTTCGTCGCCGCACAGCACCGCACCGGTCTGGTGCTGGGGATGTTCTTCACGTATCTCATCGTCAAACGCCTGTCGCCGCGTTATGCGGTGCTCGCCGCGCTGCTGATCGGCACCGCGCTGTCGGGCTTCATGGGTTTGCTGGACTTCAGCGGCTTTCATCTGGAAGTGGCGACACCGGTCTGGACCACGCCGCACTTTTCCCTGGCCGCGACCATCAGCATCGGCATTCCGCTGTTTGTCGTAGCGATGACCTCGCAGAACATGCCCGGCATCGCCGTGTTACGGGCCGACGGCTACAACGTCCCGGCCTCGCCGCTGATCACCGCCACCGGCATTGCGTCCCTGCTGCTGGCGCCGTTCGGTTCCCACGGCATCAACCTGGCGGCCATCAGCGCGGCGATCTGCACCGGGCCCCATGCCCATGAGGATCGCAACAAACGCTACACCGCAGCGGTGTGGTGCGGGATTTTCTACGGGATTGCCGGGGTGTTCGGCGCCACGCTGGCGGCGCTGTTCGCCGCGCTGCCCAAGGAACTTGTGCTGTCGATTGCTGCGCTGGCGCTGTTCGGTTCGATCATCAACGGCTTGAGCATCGCCATGACCGAGGTGAAGGAACGGGAAGCAGCGCTGATCACGTTCATGGTCACGGCGTCGGGGCTGACGTTGTTTTCCATCGGTTCGGCGTTCTGGGGGATTGTCGCGGGGGTGTTGACCTTGCTGATCCTCAACTGGCGCAAGGCTTAAGGCCTGAGTAAAAAGCAGGCATAAAAAAACGGCGACCCTCGGGTCGCCGTTTTTTCAGTATCACTTGGCCGCGTTGATCGGCTTTTCCGGATACCAGACGTCCAGCAGCGGGCTGATTTCAGTGCTGGTCAGCTCGGAGCGGGTTTTCAGCCAGGCTTCAACAGCAGCGCGCTGCTCTTCGGTGACCGAGCCGCGCTTCTGCAGGCAAACCAGACCGAAGTCGTCGCCGCCGACATAGCCCAGACCGTTGGCTTCCATGGCTTCTTTGATGAATGCTTCGAGGAAAGCGTCAATGGCTTCTTCGGACAGGTCTTCTTTGAAGCCCAGGTTCAGTTCGAAACCCAGCTCTTGAAATTCATCGACGCACAGTTTTTTGCGCAGACGCTGGGAACGGTTAGTCGCCATTGGAACAATCCTCTTAAGTAATAACGGCCGGCACTTTACCAGTTTAAGCCGGCGATTGCCCGACTCTCTGGGACGTGCGTGCGACCGCCTGTAAAAAAATAACGAATTGGCGCCCTTGCGAAAGGCACAAGCTGTAACAGCTTGGGGCATAATGCCGACACTTTCATGACCACTGAGGGCCTTTTCATCCATGTCCTCGTCTTTTTTCCCCTCGGCTGTAGGGTTTTATTTCATATGATCAAATCGTTGCGTCCTCTGCTCCTGGCCGGTCTTCTTCTGCCACTGGCCTTGCCCGTCTCCGCTGCCACCATCAACACCGCCCTGACCCCCAACGTCGAAAAAGCCCTCAAGGCCAGCAAGCTGCAGCCCACTGCCCTGTCGCTGGTGATGGTGCCACTGGACGGTCCGGGCACGCCGACCGTGTACAACGCCGACGTGTCGGTCAACCCTGCCTCGACCATGAAGCTGGTCACCACTTACGCGGCGCTGGAAATGCTCGGCCCCAACCATCAGTGGAAAACCGAGTTTTACACCGACGGCGACCTGAACGGCGGGATCCTCAACGGCAACCTCTACCTCAAGGGTGGTGGCGATCCGAAGCTGAACATGGAAAAACTCTGGCTGCTGATGCGCGACCTGCGTGCCAACGGCGTAACCCAGGTCACCGGTGATCTGGTACTGGACCGCAGCTTCTTCGTGCAGCCGCAACTGCCGGAATTCAACGATGACGGCAACGACGAGAACAAGCCGTTCCTGGTCAAGCCGGATTCGCTGCTGGTCAACCTCAAGGCCCTGCGCTTCGTGGCCCGCAACGACAATGGCCGGGTCTTGATCTCGGTCGAACCGCCGATCGCCAGCATCAACATCGAAAACACCGTCAAAGCGCTCAACTCCAAACAATGCACCGGCGGCGTGCGCTACAACCCGGTGCCGCAGGCCGATGGCAGCGTGACCGTGACCGTGGCCGGCCAGTTGGGTGAAGGCTGCAGCTCGCAGACTTATCTGTCGCTGCTCGACCACGCAACCTACACCGCTGGCGCCGTGCGGGCGATCTGGAAGGAACTGGGTGGCAGCATCCAGGGCAAGGATCGTCTGGCCCCGACCCCGAGCAGCGCCAAAGTGCTGGCCCGTGCGTTCTCGCCGGATCTGGCGGAAATCATCCGCGACATCAACAAATACAGTAACAACACCATGGCTCAACAGCTGTTTCTGAGCCTGGGCCAGAAATTCCGCAACGACGCCGACGGCGATGACGCCAAAGCCGCGCAACGCGTGGTGCGTCAGTGGCTGGCGAAGAAAGGCATCACCGCGCCGCATCTGGTGATGGAGAACGGTTCCGGTCTGTCGCGTTCCGAGCGGGTCAGCGCCCGGGAAATGGCCAACATGCTGCAAGCGGCCTGGCACAGCCCTTACGCCGCCGAGTACATCAGCTCGCTGCCGATTGCCGGCACGGACGGCACCATGCGCAAACGCCTGAAGACCACCGCGATGCGCGGCGAAGCCCACGTCAAGACCGGCACCCTGAACACTGTTCGAGCGATTGCGGGCTTCAGCCGCGACGTCAACGGCAACACCTGGGCGGTGGTGGCGATCCTCAACGACAAGGCCCCGTTCGGCGCGTCGTCGGTGCTGGATCAGGTGCTGCTGGATCTTTATAAACAGCCACGGACGCCGCAGACTGCTTCGGTCCTGTAATCCCCGTAATTGATTGTTCCCACGTCGAGGCGTCGAACCGTCCGCGTGGGAATACAGCCCGTGACGCTCTGCGTCACTGGACGCGGAGCGTCCCCGGAGGCATTCCCACGCAGAGCGTGGGAATGATCAGGTGGCAGAGGGGCTCAGTTCATCTGCCGCTCAACCCGATCCCGCCCACCCTGCTTCGCCGCATACACCCCCGAATCCGCCCGCAACAACAGCGCATCCGCGCCCTCCCCCGGTCGCCAGCTGGCAATCCCGAAACTGGCCGTCACCACCCCCACCACGTCGATCGGCGCACTGCGCAGGCTGTGCCATAACTCCTCGGCCAGCATGTGGGCGTGATCGCCGTCGATGTCCGGGCACAGCACCATGAACTCTTCGCCGCCCAACCGGCAGAACACGTCGGTACGCCGCAGCCGGTGACCGATGCGCTCGCAAACCGCCTGCAACACGCGGTCGCCCACCGCGTGACCGTACTGATCGTTGATCCGTTTGAAGTGGTCGATGTCGAGCATGATCACTGACAACTCGCCACCGCCACGCTCGACCCGCGCCATCTCGGTGGTCAGGCGCTCCTGGAAATAGCGCCGGTTGTGAATGCCGGTCAGGGAATCGGTCACCGACAGCGCGCGCAATTCTTCTTCCACCCGTTTCAGGTCGGAAATATCCGAAATATAGCCGTGCCACAGCACGCCGCCGCCCGGCAGTTCCTCCGGCGTCGCCTCGCCGCGAACCCAGCGCAGGCCGCGCCCGGGTAATTGCACGCGGTATTCCTCGCGCCACGGACTGAGATTGTCCGCCGAAGCGCGGATCGACTTGCGCACGCGGCTGACGTCCTGCGGATGGATACGGGTGAAAATCGCTTCGGCGTTGAGCAGCAGCACATCCGGCTCGAGCTCGTAGATTTCGCGGATACCGTCGCTGGCGTAGATCACGCTGAAGCGTCCGTCGAACTCCATTTTGAATTGATAGATCCCGCCGGGAACATGGGCGCTGAGCTTTTTCAACAGCACATCCCGCGCGGCCAGCGCTTCGTGCACGCGCTTGCGTTCGGTGATGTCGATGCAGATCGCCAGGTGCCCGACCCACAGCCCCTGCTCGTCCAGCACCGGCGTGGCCAGCATGTTCACTGGAATGTGGCTGCCGTCCTTGCGCACCAGCGTCCACTCGCGCGCCTCGTGCCCGCCGACTTCGCCACCCTCCACCAGCATCGCCTGGCAGGTCGGAATGGTCTTGCCATAGCGGGCGCTGAGCTCCGCCGCGCGGGCCACCAGTTCCCGGGGAAAGTGCAGGTTTTCCAGGGTCATGTGGCCGACCACTTCGTTGCTGAGATAACCGAGCATCTGCTCGGCGCCGGGGTTGAACGTGTTGATCACACCGCGCAGGTCGGTGGCGATGATTGCCACTTGGGTGGCCGCGTTGAGCACTCCGCGCAACTGGCCGTGGGTGCCGCGCAGTTCCTGTTCGCGTTCATGCAGCTCCTGAGTACGCAACTCGACCATGCGCAACGCGCGCTGGCGCTGACTGACCAGCACATAAAGCAGCGCACTCAACAGCAGACTGAGCAACCCGCCCAGCACCACCACGCTGCCCACTGCCGAATGGTTGGCCTGCATGAACGCTTCGCTGGGCAGGATATCCACCTGATAGTCGTGATCAGCCATGCGCACCAATCGCGTAGCCGACAGATCGCTCGGCACCGGTTCATTGGTCGACTCGAACAACACTTCATGCTGATCGTTGGTGGACAGATCGAGGATGCGTACCGACAGATAGTCATGAAGTGCATCCGGCAAGCCGTCTGCCAGCAGCTGTCGCATGCTGATGACAGCCATCACATAGCCATATGATCTGGATTCCCCTTCGCGCAGCAGCGGTGCCACCAACAATACGCCGCGTGCGTAAGCCGGCTCGATACCGACCAGATGCATGGGCTGCGACACCGCCAGACCGCGTAGCTGGTCGGCGCGTTCAAGGGTCGAGCGGCGCAATGGCTGGGCCAGCAAGTCGTAACCCAGCGGCGCGCCAAGCCGGCTCTGGGTCTGGCTGTACAACACCACTACGTATTCATCGCGGGCCGAGGCCAGTTGCAGTTCGCCGCGAGCATTCAGTTCGCGCACGCTGAAGGTGCTCAGGCCTTCATCTCGCGTCCGCTGTTCGAAAGCTGCACGCTCGGCGCCGCTTACCCGCAGGGCAAACGAGTAGGCCTGGGTACGCAGTAATAAAGGTTGGGTGTAGCCGTCGAATTCGGCGCGGGACACCGATTCGGAGTTGGCGAAGAACCGGCGCAAGCCATCGAGGCGTTGCTCCTGATCCTGAAAACGTTCTTCGATGCGGCTGTAGCGCTCGTTGGCCAGTAGCTGAAAGCGCTGGCGCAACTGGCTATGAAATTGATTGAGGGTGCCCCAGGCGAGCAGCCCCGTGAGAATCCCGCCGGCGAGCAATACCAGCACCGCGACCAGCCAGGCCGAGACTTCTTCGCTGATAAAACCCAATATCTTCGGGCGCACGGGGTGCAACGACATAAAAGCCACTCACTACGTCAGCATCTGCGGGAAAAACCCCATCGGCCGTGTGTGAGTTATAGCTATTAGCCACTAATTTGGCTAGTTCTGAACGGATCCAAGAGCCTTTAAAAATCAAGGCTCTGTGGATCCAATGTTGCAGAGTGTCAACGAGCCGTGATTTTCCAGGCGCGGTGGATCTTGCCGTTACGGGCGAAATCCGGGTCGATGGTGCTGGCGGTGATTTCCTCGACCGCGTAACGCTCGGCCAGGGTGTCTTCGAGCTGGAACTTGCGGAAGTTGTTGGAGAAATACAACACCCCGCCGCTGGCCAGACGCGCCATGGCCAGGTCGATCAACTGCACCTGATCACGCTGCACGTCGAAGATGCCTTCCATGCGCTTGGAGTTGGAGAAGGTCGGCGGATCGATGAAGATCAGGTCGTATTCGTCGCGGGAATTCTCCAGCCACGCCATCACATCGCCCTGCTCCAGACGGTTCTTGTCGGAGAAACCGTTGAGCGAAAGGTTGCGGCGCGCCCAGTCGAGGTAGGTTTTCGACAGGTCGACGCTGGTGGTGCTGCGCGCGCCACCCTTGGCAGCGTGCACACTGGCGGTCGCGGTGTAGCAGAACAGGTTGAGGAAGCGCTTGCCGGCCGCCTCTTTCTGGATCCGCATGCGCATCGGCCGGTGGTCGAGGAACAGCCCGGTATCGAGGTAATCGGTGAGGTTGACCAGCAACTTCACGCCGCCTTCGGTCACTTCATTGAACTTGCCTTGGGCAGCCTGACGCTCGTACTGCTTGGTGCCGCTCTGACGCTCGCGGCGCTTGACCACCACGCGGCTCTTGTCGATGTTCAGCGCCTGCGGGATGGCCGCCAGCGCGTCGAACATGCGGATCGAGGCTTTTTCCGGGTCAATAGACTTCGGCGCGGCATATTCCTGAACGTGTACCCAGTCGTGGTACAGGTCGATGGCCATGGCGTATTCCGGCATGTCCGCATCGTAGACGCGGTAGCAGTCGATGCCTTCGCGCTTGACCCACTTGCTCATGGCCTTGAGGTTCTTCTGCAGGCGGTTGGCAAACATCTGCCCGCCTTCGCTCAGGCGCGGTTGCTCGATCACTGGCGCCGGGGCCGGCGTCGGTTTGATCGGGTTACCGTTCTTGTTGAACTTGCGCTCTTGCGGCTCGTTCGGCGTCTGGTCGTAAGCGGCTTGTTCACGCTCGGCCTGACGCTGTTCCGGAGTGCGACGCTCGCCGGTGACGAACTGATCCGGCAGGACTTTGATCAACAGCAGCTTGCACGGCAGCGCGCCGTTCCAGAACGAATACTGTTTATGGCTGCGGATGCCCATGCGCTTGCCCAGGTCCGGCGCGCCGGTGAACACCGCCGCTTCCCAGTTCAGGCAGGCCTGACGCAGACGCTCGCCGAGGTTCTGGTAGAGGTACAACAGACTGGCTTCATCACCCAGACGCTCGCCGTACGGCGGGTTGCAGATGACCAGACCTTTCTGGTTCTGGTCTGGACGCGGTTCGAACGTCGCCACTTCACCCTGATAGATCTTGATCCACTCGCTCAGGCCGGCGCGTTCGACGTTGTTGCGGCCCGGCTGGATCAGCCGTGGGTCGGCTTCATAACCACGGATCCACAGCGGCGGTTTGGCCAGACCGGCAGCGGCGCGCTCGACGGCTTCTTCATGGAGTTTTTTCCACAGCGCCGGCACGTGGCCCAGCCAGGCGGTAAAGCCCCACTGTTCGCGACGCAGGTTCGGCGCCATGTCGGCGGCGATCATGCCGGCTTCGACCAGGAACGTGCCGACACCGCACATCGGGTCAGCCAGCGCGCCACCTTCGGCGGCGATGCGCGGCCAGCCGGAACGGATCAGGATCGCTGCCGCCAGGTTTTCCTTCAGCGGCGCAGCGCCCTGCTGCAAGCGGTAACCGCGCTGGTGCAGGCTGTGGCCGGACAGGTCGAGGGACAGAATCGCTTCGCCACGATCCAGGCGCAGGTGAATGCGCAGGTCCGGGTTGAGCTTGTCGATGCTTGGACGGTCGCCCTGCGGGGTGCGCAGTTTGTCGACGATGGCGTCCTTGACCTTCAGGGCGCCGAAGTGAGTGTTGTCGATGCCCGAGCCATGACCGCTGAATTCCACGGCCAGGGTGCCGTCGGCCAGCATGTGGTCCTGCCAGTCGACGTCGAGTACGCCGTGGTACAGGTCTTCGGCGTTTTTCATCGGGAAGCGCTTGAGCACCAGCAGCACCCGGTTGGCCAGACGCGACCAGAGGCACAGGCGATAAGCGGTTTCCATGGTCGCCATGCCACGCACGGCGGAGGTGTGTTCGCGGGCCTCTTCAAGGCCAAGCCCGACGGCTTCCTCGATGAGCAGGCCTTCAAGGCCTTTGGGGCAAGTGAGGAAGAGTTCGAAACGGTCGGACATGGTTTTTCCAGAGCCTTTGGCTGATGAACCGGCAACGCATTGCCGGTCCGGTTTTCAATCAGGCGCTTTTCTACAAGAGCGCCCGCGTGGCACGAAGGTGTGCCGTTCCATCCCCGCTGCTCGGGTTAAAAGAGCTTAGATGCCGGGACAGATAAAAAAGTTGAAGCAACAAAATGACTCAAAGCAACCCTTCGTCGAATAGTAGCCCAGCGTAAACGTGGGTCATTCTCACTAAAGGATTAACCTCATCATCCAGCGCGGGGCCGATCATACCGGGGTTTGGCCAATAAACGCTGGATAAATACGCGGTTACTTATGGCCATAGCATCTTTTTCGTTACGTCCTTATGACAAAACGGTCATTCCATCGATGTGACTCATTGGTTAGAACTGGACACAGGTTGACGTCGCAACGGCGTCAACACCTTGGCTCGCCACGCCGGCAGCGAGCCGCCAACGGCAGAGTTTTTCTGCCAGACCTCAATTGAGGTCGACGCGACAAAAACAGTCAACAAGTGAGGGAAACACCCTATGAGAAGACTTAAGCGTGATCCGTTGGAAAGAGCATTTTTGCGCGGATATCAATATGGCGTTGGTGGCAAATCCCGTGAGCTTTGCCCATTTACTCTACCGTCGGTACGTCAAGCCTGGATCAACGGCTGGCGAGAAGGACGCGGCGACAACTGGGACGGTATGACCGGCACTGCGGGAATCCACAGACTCAACGAACTTCACGCCGTCGGCTGACACAGGGCACTTATTCCGACACGACAATCTGATTTCGTAACAACCTGATCACCATGCACGTCCTTCCCGGACGGCGGGCTACGGCCCAGGGGCTCCTTCGAGGAGCCCTTTTTTATGCCTGCCTTTTTATGCCGGCCAATCAGCGCTTGGCGGCGATCGCGTCCACGGATTCGCGGATCAGCGCCGGGCCCTTATAGATGAAGCCGGAGTAGATCTGCACCAGGCTCGCGCCAGCCGCGATCTTCTCGGCCGCATGCTTGCCTTCGGTGATGCCGCCAGCCGCAATGATCGGCAGCTTGCCGCCCAGCTCGGACGCCAGCACTTTCACGGTATGGGTGCTCTTCTCGCGAACCGGCGCGCCGGACAGACCGCCCGCCTCGTCACCGTGTTCCATGCCTTCGACGCCCACGCGGCTGAGGGTGGTGTTGGTGGCAATCACCGCGTCCATCCCGGTTTCGATCAATGCCTGGGCGACTTGCGCGGTTTCTTCGTCGGTCATGTCCGGCGCGATCTTGATCGCCAGCGGTACATGTTTGCCATGGCGCAGGGCCAGTTCGGCGCGGCGCGTGGCCAGATCCGCCAGCAATTGCTTGAGCGAGTCGCCGAATTGCAGGCTGCGCAGGCCCGGGGTGTTCGGCGAACTGACGTTGACCGTGACGTAGCTGGCGTGGGCGTAGACCTTGTCCAGGCAGATCAGGTAGTCATCCACCGCACGCTCGACCGGGGTGTCGAAGTTCTTGCCGATGTTGATCCCCAGCACGCCCTTGTATTTGGCCGCTGCCACCCGCGCCAGCAGGTTGTCCACACCGAGGTTGTTGAAACCCATGCGGTTGATGATCGCCTCGGCTTCCGGCAGGCGGAAAATCCGTGGTTTCGGGTTGCCCGGCTGCGGACGCGGGGTCACGGTGCCGATTTCGACAAACCCGAAACCCAGTTGTGCGAAGCCGTCGATGGCCGCGCCGTTCTTGTCCAGACCGGCCGCCAGACCCACAGGGTTCGGGAACGTCAGGCCCATGACATTCACCGGCAGCGACGCCGGCGCCTTGCACAGCAAGCCGTTGAGGCCCAAACGCCCGCCCGCGCCGATCAGATCCAGCGACAGATCGTGGGAGGTTTCCGGGGAAAGTTTGAACAACAGCTGACGGGCCAGGGTGTACATGGGCGGCTATGACTCGGGCGGCGAAAAGAGGCGGCGATTATAGCCGGGCATCCCCCCGCCGCGCGAGGCGCACGGGTAAATCCGTGCGCATGGCATATGCCTTGCACCTTCCACGGCATCAGCCGGCAGGCCAATGGTGGCGTGCAGGCAAGGACAATGGCGTCGTCTCTCGGTTTTGCGCGGGCAAAGCCTGGGACGACGTTTTTTTTGAGGGTGGCTTTCATGACTCAAACCTCCGCCGGGCCGCTGGCCTGGGTCAACGGCAGCGATGCCCCGGAAAAAAGCGCGATCAACCTGGGTTTCATGGCCCTGAGCGACTGCGCCTCGCTGGTGGTCGCCGCCACTCAGGGCTTTGCCCAGCCTTACGGCCTGACCCTGAACCTCAAGCGCCAGAGTTCCTGGGCCAACCTGCGGGACAATCTGGTCAGCGGCGAACTCGATGCCGCCCACAGCCTTTACGGGCTGATCTACGCGGTGCATCTGGGCATCGGCGGTGTCGCGCCGACCGACATGGCGGTGCTGATGGGCCTGAACCAGAACGGCCAGAGCCTCAACCTGTCCCACGGTTTGCAGGGCCTGGGCGTGACCGGTCCTGAAGCGCTGCACCACCACGTGCACCAAACCCGCGCAAAACTGACCTTCGCCCAGACCTTCCCGACCGGCACCCATGCCATGTGGCTTTATTACTGGCTGGCGAGCCAGGGCATTCATCCGTTGCAGGATGTCGACAGCGTGGTGGTGCCGCCGCCGCAAATGGTCGCGCACCTGCAGGCCGGGCGCATCGATGGTTTATGCGTTGGCGAGCCGTGGGCGGCCAGCGCCGTGCAGCAAAATCTCGGGTTCACCCTGGCCACCAGCCAGACCATCTGGCCCGATCACCCGGAAAAAGTCCTCGGCTGCACCCGCGCCTTCGTCGAGCAATACCCCAACACCGCGCGCGCGCTGGTGATGGCGATCCTCGAGGCCAGCCGTTTCATCGAAGAGAGCCCGGAAAACCGCCGCAGCACCGCGCAACTTCTCAGCGCCGCCGAGTACCTCGACGCCCCGGTGTCCTGCATCGAACCACGCTTTCTCGGCGACTACGACGATGGCCTCGGCAATCGCTGGCAAGACCCTCACGCCCTGCGCTTTCACGGCGATGGCGCGGTGAACCTGCCGTACCTGTCGGACGGCATGTGGTTCATGACTCAGTTCCGCCGTTGGGGTTTGCTGCGCGATGACCCGGACTACCTCGCCGTCGCCCGGCAGGTGCAGCAACTGGAGATCTATCGCGACGCGGCGACTGCTGTGGGCGTCGCAGCGTGGGGCAAGGACATGCGCAGCAGCCAGTTGATCGACGGCAAAATCTGGGACGGCAGCGACCCGGCCGCCTACGCCCGGAGCTTCAAGCTCCACGCGCTGAGCGACAGCGCGCCACTTCTTGCCCGCCGCTGACAGGAGACCGCGAACATGCTGCGCATTCTGCTGATCAATGACACCGCGAAAAAAGTCGGGCGCCTGAAAGCCGCGTTGACCGAGGCCGGTTTCGAAGTGATCGACGAGTCGGGCCTGACCATCGACCTGCCGGCGCGCGTCGGAACGGTGCGTCCGGACGTGATCCTGATCGATACCGAGTCACCGAGCCGCGATGTGATGGAACAAGTGGTGCTGGTCAGCCGCGACCAGCCACGGCCGATCGTGATGTTCACCGACGAGCATGACCCCGGCGTGATGCGTCAGGCGATCAAGTCCGGGGTCAGTGCCTACATCGTCGAAGGCATTCACGCACAACGCCTGCAGCCGATTCTCGACGTGGCCATGGCCCGCTTCGAAAGCGATCAGGCCTTGCGCGCCCAGCTACAGGCCCGCGACCAGCAACTGGCCGAGCGCAAGCGCATCGAACTGGCCAAGGGCCTGTTGATGAAAATGAAGGACTGCAACGAAGAAGAGGCCTACACCCTGATGCGCCGCCAGGCCATGAGCCGCCAGCAGAAACTGATTCAGGTGGCGGAGCAGATCATCGCGATGAGCGAGTTGCTTGGCTGAAGTCCTGCGCTGCTTTTGATCGTTCCCACGCTCCGCGTGGGAACGCAGCCATGGACGCTCCGCGTCCGCTTCAGAACATGACGCAGAGCGTCACCGAATGCGTTCCCACGCAGAGCATGGGAACGAGCCACATCGATGTGGCACAAATCTCGCTAAGCAATCACCACAGGTAACCAACGGCGGTTGCCCCACCTACGACAAAGACGTCGCTCACCCTCTTCGCCCCTTTCGGCGATCCGGGTAGCGGCGTTTTTGCGTTTTGGCCCCACAGCCCGGGGCCGGTGGTGCGGCCGTGGCGGCGCTCCACTTGCTGGCTTGTGACTCCTTCTCGAGATTCTTAACAGCTGAGGTGCGCGATGAATAAAAGCTTCTGGAAATCCGGCCACACCCCGACCCTGTTCGCAGCCTTCCTGTATTTCGACCTGAGCTTCATGGTCTGGTACCTGCTCGGCCCGCTGGCGGTGCAGATTGCTGGCGACCTGCACCTGACCACTCAACAGCGCGGCCTCGTGGTGGCCACGCCGATTCTGGCCGGCGCGGTGCTGCGCTTTGCGATGGGCATGCTTGCCGATCGCCTGTCACCCAAGACTGCCGGGCTGATCGGCCAGGTGATCGTGATCTGCGCATTGTTCGGTGCCTGGAAACTCGGCATCCACAGTTACGAACAGGCTCTGCTGCTCGGCCTGTTCCTCGGCATGGCCGGCGCCTCGTTCGCCGTAGCCCTGCCCCTAGCCTCGCAGTGGTATCCGCCGGAGCATCAGGGCAAGGCGATGGGCATCGCCGGGGCCGGCAATTCCGGGACCGTGTTCGCGGCGCTGATCGCCCCGGTGCTGGCGGCAGCGTTCGGCTGGAGCAATGTATTCGGTTTCGCCCTGATTCCGCTGCTCCTGACCCTGGTGCTGTTTGCCTGGCTGGCGAAAAACGCGCCGGAGCGACCAAAAGCCAAATCCATGGCCGACTACTTCAAGGCCCTGGGCGACCGTGACAGCTGGTGGTTCATGTTTTTCTACAGCGTCACCTTCGGCGGCTTCATCGGTCTGGCCAGCGCCCTGCCCGGCTACTTCAACGATCAATACGGTCTGAGCCCGGTGACCGCCGGTTACTACACCGCCGCCTGCGTGTTCGGCGGCAGCCTGATGCGTCCGCTGGGTGGCGCGCTGGCGGACCGGTTCGGCGGGATTCGCACCCTGCTGGCGATGTACACAGTGGCCGTAGTCTGCATCGCGGCGGTCGGCTTCAACCTGCCGAGTTCCTACGCGGCGCTGGCCCTGTTCGTCTGCACCATGCTCGGTCTCGGCGCGGGTAATGGCGCGGTATTCCAGCTGGTGCCACAGCGCTTTCGGCGTGAAATCGGCGTGATGACCGGGCTGATCGGGATGGCCGGCGGCATCGGCGGCTTTGCCCTGGCGGCAGGCATGGGCGCGATCAAACAGAGCACCGGCAGCTATCAACTGGCGCTGTGGTTGTTCGCCAGCCTTGGCGTGCTGGCGTGGTTCGGCCTGCACGGGGTCAAACGTCGCTGGAGAACCACCTGGGGTTCGGCGGCCGTGACCGCTGCCCGGGTCTGAGGCCCGAATGGCTCTGCAACTGAGCTTTGCCGAAGCCAGCGCCACCGGCCCCCGCGCGGAAAACCAGGACGCCTTGCGCCTGGTAACCCCGGCCCCGGCGCTGGCGGCCAGCAAAGGGTTTCTGTTCGCCATCGCCGACGGCGTCAGCCAGTGCGCTGATGGCGGGCTGGCCGCGCGTTCGACCTTGCAGGCGCTGGCACTGGACTACTACGCCACCCCGGAAACCTGGAGCGTGGCCCAGGCCCTCGATCGTCTGCTGCTCGCACAAAACCGCTGGTTGCAGGCCAATGGTGGCGGTCAGCCGCTGCTCACCACGGTCAGTGTGCTGGTACTGCGCGGCCGGCGATTTACCTTGGCCCACGTAGGCGATTGCCGGGTCTATCGCTGGCACGCCGAGACCTTGCAACGGATCACCGAAGACCATGTCTGGGATCAACCGGGCATGCAGCATGTGCTCAAGCGGGCATTGGGACTGGATCAGCATCTGGTGCTGGACTTTCTCGATGGCGAACTGCGTGACGGCGAATGTTTCGTGCTGCTCAGTGATGGCGTGTGGGCAGCGCTCGGCGATACCGCCATCGCCGGGATTCTGCGCGATCAACCGGATCTGCACAGTGCCGCGCAAACCTTGGTCAATGCCGCGCATCTGGCCGGCAGTCAGGACAATGCCAGTGCGCTGTTGGTGCGGGTGGATGCTGTTGGCGAGGCCAGCATCGGCGATGCGCTGATTCATTTGCAGCAGTGGCCGCTGCCCCCGCCGCTGAAACCGGGTCAGGTCTTTGAAGGCTGGCGGGTTCAAGAGGTTATAAGCCGGAGCCAGCAATCGTTGTTGTATCGCGTGCTCGATGGTCAGGGCCAGGCGTGGCTGTTGAAGACGTTGCCTGCACAACTGGCAGACGATGCCCAGGCCTTGCTGGCGGAGGAATGGTTTCTCAAACGCGTCGCCGGGCGGCATTTCCCTGAAGTCCATAGCGCCGGTCAGCGTCAGCATTTGTACTACGTGATGCGTGAATATTCGGGAACCACCCTGGCGCAGTTGTTCGAACAAAGCGGCCCGCTGCCACTGGCCCAGTGGCAGGGTTTGGCCGAGCGCCTGCTGCGGGCCGTCGGCCTGCTGCATCGACGGCAGATCCTGCACCGCGACATCAAACCGGAGAACCTGCACCTGGGGGACGACGGCGAGTTGCGTCTGCTGGATTTCGGTCTGGCGTATTGCCCCGGCCTGTCGCAGGACGCACCGTCAACCTTGCCCGGTACCCCGAGCTACATCGCGCCGGAAGCCTTTCAGGGCGCAGCACCCAGCGCACAACAGGATCTGTATGCGGTGGGCGTGACTCTGTATTTCTTGCTCACCGGGCATTTTCCCTACGGCGAGATCGAAGCGTTCCAGCGCCCGCGTTTCGGGGTGCCGGTGAGTGCCGGTCGCTATCGCCCGGATCTGCCGGAGTGGCTGGCGCAGTGTCTGGAGCGCGGTGTGGCAGCTGATCCTTTGCAACGTTATGAAACCGCCGAGGAATGGCTGCTGACGCTGGAACAAGGTGAGCGCCGCAGCCTGAATGTACGCCCTCGCCCCTTGCTGGAACGGGAGCCGCTGAAGGTCTGGCGGACACTGGCGTTACTGGCACTGCTGGGCAATCTGGTCCTGCTGTTTCTGCTGTTTCATAGTTGATGCGGCGCTCCATTAACGGGCGTGCCGCTTCCATTCAGTGCAAAAACCACAACGAACATCTGGCCAATTCCAGCATTACCCCAGTGAATTCGCGGCTCACCGCGACTTGGCACAACCACTGCATTAACGTTTGCAACTGACATAAGGCCCGACCTTCAACGACGAAGGCCAGGCTTCCCGAGAGAACGGGACAAGGACAAAGGCGTCCTCGCTAGGTAACTGGCGGGGACGCCTTTTTTGTTTGCGCCATTTTTGTCGAGCAAGGCCTGAACGCCCACAAGAGGCAAGCCCGAAGCTCCCGGAGAACCTGATGAAAAAACTCAAACTGGTGATGATCGGCAATGGCATGGCCGGGGTCCGTACCCTGGAAGAACTGCTCAAGCTGAGCAACGAGCTGTACGACATCACAGTCTTCGGCGCCGAACCGCACACCAACTACAACCGCATCCTGCTGTCGCCGGTATTGGCCGGCGAGCAGACCTTCGAAGAGATCGTGCTCAACGACCTCGACTGGTACCTGGAAAACAACATCAAGTTACTGCTCAACCGCAAAGTGGTAGAGATCGACCGGGTCAAACGCCGGGTGATCGCCGAAGACGGCACCGAGGCCGAATACGATCGCCTGCTGATCGCCACCGGCTCGACCCCGTTCATCCTGCCGATCCCCGGCAACACCTTGCAGGGCGTGATCGGTTACCGCGACATCGCCGACACCCAGGCGATGATCGACACCGCAAAAACCCACAAGCACGCCGTGGTGATCGGCGGCGGCCTGCTCGGCCTCGAAGCCGCCAACGGCCTGATGCTGCGCGGCATGCACGTCACCGTGGTGCACCTCGGTGAATGGCTGCTGGAGCGGCAACTGGACAAGACCAGCGGCCAGCTCCTGCAAACCGCCCTCGAATCCCGTGGCCTGCACTTTCGCCTGTGCGAACAGACCCAGGCCCTGCACGACGCCGGCAATGGTCGGGTCGGCTCGGTGCAATTCAAGAACGGCGACATCATTCCTGCCGATCTGGTGGTCATGGCCGCCGGCATCCGCCCCAATACAGAACTCGCGGAAAAGGCCGGCATCCCGTGCAATCGCGGGATTCTGGTCAACGACACCCTGCAAACCTACGACCCGCGCATCTATGCCATCGGTGAATGCGCCAGCCATCGTGGCATTGCCTACGGGCTGGTGGCGCCGCTGTTCGAACAGGCCAAGGTTTGCGCCAACCACTTGGCCCAACTGGGTTTCGCCCGTTATCAGGGCTCGGTGACGTCGACCAAATTGAAGGTCACCGGCATCGACCTGTTTTCCGCCGGCGACTTCATGGGCGGCGAAGGCACCGAGACCATCACCCTCTCCGACCCGATCGGCGGGGTGTACAAAAAACTGGTGATCAAGGATGACGTGCTGGTCGGCGCCTGTCTGTACGGCGATACGGCAGATGGCGGTTGGTATTTCCGGCAGATTCGTGAGAATCACGCCATCGGCGAGATCCGCGATCACTTAATGTTTGGTGAAAACGCCCTCGGTGACGTAGGACATCAAGGCCAGGACAAAGCCATGAGCATGGCCGACAACGCCGAAGTCTGCGGCTGCAACGGCGTGTGCAAGGGCACCATCGTCAAGGCGATTCAGGAACATGGCCTGTTCAGCGTCGACGAAGTGAAGAAACACACCAAGGCTGCGAGCTCCTGCGGTTCCTGCGCCGGGCTGGTCGAGCAGATCCTGATCAACACCGTCGGCGGCGCGGCAGACGTCAAACCGAAAAGCGAAAAAGCCATCTGCGGTTGCAGCGACCTCAACCATGGCCAGATTCGCCAGGCCATTCGCGAACAGCATTTGCTGACCATCGCCGGCACCATGAGCTACCTCAACTGGCGCACCCCGAACGGCTGCGCCACCTGCCGCCCGGCCCTTAACTATTACCTGATTTCCACCTGGCCCGGCGAAGCCAAGGACGATCCGCAGTCGCGCCTGATCAACGAGCGGGCCCACGCCAACATCCAGAAGGACGGCACTTATTCGGTGGTGCCACGGATGTGGGGCGGCGTGACCAACCCGTCGGAACTGCGGCGGATCGCCGACGTGGCGGACAAATACCAGGTGCCAATGGTCAAGGTCACCGGCGGCCAGCGCATCGACTTGCTGGGGATCAAAAAACAGGACTTGCCCGGTGTGTGGAAGGACCTCGACATGCCGTCCGGCCACGCCTACGGCAAATCGATCCGCACCGTGAAAACCTGCGTCGGCAGCGAGTTCTGCCGCTTCGGCACGCAGAACTCGACCCAGTTGGGCATCGACCTCGAACATGACCTGTTCAACATGTGGTCGCCGCACAAAGTGAAGCTGGCGGTCTCCGGATGCCCACGCAACTGTTCGGAAGCGGGGATCAAGGACGTAGGAATCATCGGCGTCGATTCCGGCTGGGAGATGTACATCGGCGGCAACGGCGGGATCAAGACCGAAGTCGCCGAGTTCTTCGTCAAGCTCAAGACCGCCGAGGAAGTGCGCGAATACAACGGCGCGTTCCTGCAGCTGTACCGCGAAGAAGCCTTCTACCTCGAACGCACCGTGCACTACCTGCAACGGGTCGGCATGGAGCACATCAAGAAAGCCGTGCTGGAAGATCCCGAGCGTCGCAAGGCCCTGAACGAGCGCCTGCAATTCTCCCTGTCGTTCGAACAGGATCCGTGGAAAGAGCGCCTCGCCCAGCCGCAACTGAAAAAAGAATTCGACGTGATCCCCGTGAAAAACCTGGAGGTGCCGGCATGAACTGGCTCGATATCTGTGCCCTGGAAGAGATCAACGCCCTCGGTTCGCGGATCATCGCCGGGCCCAAAGGTGACATCGCGATCTTTCGCACAAGCGACGACGAAGTTTTCGCACTCGATGACCGCTGCCCGCACAAGGGCGGCCCCTTGTCCCAAGGATTGATTTACGGCAAGCGTGTCGCCTGCCCGCTGCACAACTGGCAGATCGACCTGAAGTCCGGCGAAGCCCAGGCCCCGGATGTCGGCTGCGCGCACCATCACCCGGCCCGAGTGGAAAACGGCCGCGTGCAACTGGCCCTGCGGGACGCCGTCTGATGAACCGCCAGACGACCGCCTCGACCTGCTGTTATTGCGGGGTCGGCTGCGGCGTGCTGATCGAGCATGACGGCGAGCGCATCCTCGGCGTCAGCGGTGATCCGGCGCATCCGGCCAACTTCGGCAAACTGTGCAGCAAAGGCTCGACCCTGCACCTGACCGGCGACTTGGCGGCACGGGCGTTGTACCCGGAACTGCGCCTGGGCAAAGGCCTGGCGCGCAGTCGTTGCGACTGGGACACCGCGCTGGATCACGCCACCAACGTGTTCGCCGACACCATCGCCGAACACGGCCCGGACAGCGTGGCGTTCTATATCTCCGGGCAGTTGCTGACCGAGGATTACTACGCCTTCAACAAACTGGCGCGGGCGCTGGTCGGCACCAACAACATCGACAGCAACTCACGGCTGTGCATGTCTTCGGCGGTGGTCGGCTACAAGCGCAGCCTCGGCGCCGACGCACCACCGTGCAGCTATGAAGACCTGGAGTTGAGCGATTGCGTGGTGATCGTCGGCAGTAACATGGCCTACGCCCATCCGGTACTTTTTCGCCGTCTCGAAGGAGCCAAATCCCGCCGCCCGCAGATGAAAGTCGTCGTTATCGATCCACGGCGCACCGACACCTGCGATCTGGCGGACCTGCATCTGGCGATTCTGCCGGGCACCGATGTCGCTTTGTTCCATGGGATTTTGCATCTGCTGTTGTGGGAAGACTGGATCGACCGCGACTTCATCAAAGCCCACACCGAAGGCCTCGCCGAGCTGAAAAGCCTGGTGCGCGACTACACGCCGGCGATGGTTTCGCAGTTGTGCGGGATCAGTGTCGAGCAGTTGCAGCAATGCGCCGAATGGATCGGTACATCACCAAGCTTTCTGTCGCTGTGGTGCATGGGCCTGAACCAGTCAACCGCCGGTAGCGCAAAGAACAGCGCGCTGATCAATCTGCACTTGGCCACCGGGCAAATCGGCCGTCCGGGTGCAGGACCTTTCTCCCTGACCGGTCAGCCAAACGCCATGGGCGGACGGGAAACCGGCAGCCTCTCAAATCTGTTGCCCGGCCATCGTGAAGTAGCCAATCCAGAGCACCGCGCAGAAGTCGCGGCGTATTGGGGTGTGGATAAGCTGCCGGAGAACACCGGTCTCAGTGCCATCGAACTGTTTGAACAGGTGCGCAGCGGCAAGATCAAGGCGTTGTGGATTGCCTGCACCAACCCCGCGCAATCGATGCCGGACCAGAACGCCGTCCGCGCCGCGCTGGAGGCTTGTCCGTTCGTGGTGTTGCAGGAGGCGTTTCGCACCACCGAAACCGCGGCGTTTGCCGATCTGCTGTTACCGGCGGCCAGTTGGGGCGAGAAGGAGGGTGCGGTGACCAACTCCGAACGGCGGATTTCCCACGTCCGCCAAGCCATTGCCGCACCGGGTGAAGCGCGACCGGACTGGGCGATCACCGTTGATTTCGCACAACGCCTGGAGAAACGTCTGCGCCCGCAACAACCGGGTCTGTTTGCCTTCGAGCAACCGGCGCAACTGTTTGACGAGTACAAACAACTGACTCGTGGCCGCGATCTGGATTTGTCCGGGATCAGCCATGGGTTGATTGATGAACTGGGGCCGCAGCAATGGCCCTTCCCCGCTGGCGCTCGCCAAGGCACAGCCCGACTGTATGGCGACGGGATCTTTCCTACAGCGAACGGGCGCGCGCAGTTTGTTGCCGATCCCTATCGCGCCGCCAAGGAACAACGCGATGCGCGCTTTCCCCTGACCCTGATCACCGGCCGCCTGCGAGATCAATGGCACGGTATGAGCCGCACCGGCACGGCGGCGCAGTTATTCGGTCATGTCAGCGAAGCGGTGTTGAGCCTGCACCCGGAGGAGTTGCGCCGGCACCGTTTGCAGCCGGGGGATCTGGTGAATCTGAAAAGTCGTCGAGGCGCAGTGATCGTGGCGGTCGCCAGCGATGACAGCGTGCGTCCGGGCCAGGCGTTCCTGCCGATGCACTGGGGCGATCGTTTCCTCAAGGGAGGCGTGAACAGCCTGACCCTGCCCGCCTTCGATCCTTTGTCGAAACAGCCGGAACTCAAGCATAGCGGCGTGCGGCTGGAGCCGGTGGATTTGCCATGGCAACTGTTCGCACTGATCGAGGGCGATGTTCAACGGCATTTCGAGGCGCTTCGACCACTCTGCGAGGCGTTTTCCTACGCAAGTCTCAGCCTTGTCGGACGTGAACGGCCTGCGCTGCTGATACGCGCAGCCAGCGTCGTGGCGCCAGAACCGCAATTGCTGCGTGAAATCGACCAGTGCCTGGCTCTGATCGAGGGGCCGGTACTGGCTTATGACGATCCTCGCCGCGCCATTGGCAAACGGGTACGCATCGAAAACGGACGAATCACCGCGATCCGTCTTGCGGGTGAAACCCTCGCCCAGCACTGGTTGCAAGGTCTGTGGCTGGAAGGCCGCGCCGACGAACAACTGCGGCGCTGGCTGCTGGCACCGATGAGTGCGCCGCCGGGCAATGCCGGCGTGCAGACTGTGGCGGACAAGACCCTGTGCAACTGCAAGAACGTCAGCCACAGCGCGGTCTGCGCCGGTATCCGTGAAGGTCTGGATCTGCAGGGTTTGAAAAATACATTGGGGTGCGGCACGCAATGCGGTTCCTGCGTCCCGGAAATCAAGCGCTTGCTGGCCGCCGAAGTGCGTTCGGTCGCCGTCATCTGAAGAGGAAAACACCATGAACGCGAAAGTCTGGCTGGTGGGCGCGGGCCCCGGTGATCCTGAATTGCTGACGCTCAAAGCGGTGCGTGCCTTGCGCGAGGCCGAGGTGGTGCTGATCGACGATCTGGTCAATGGGGCCGTGCTTGAGCACTGCCCTGCTGCGCGGATTATCGCGGTCGGCAAACGCGGCGGCTGCCGCTCGACGCCCCAGGCGTTCATCCATCGGCTGATGCTGCGTTATGCCCGTCAGGGCAAATGCGTGGTGCGGCTCAAGGGCGGCGATCCGTGCATTTTCGGGCGTGGGGGTGAGGAAGCTCAGTGGTTGCGCGAGCGCGGGGTCGAGGTGGAGCTGGTCAATGGCATCACCGCCGGACTGGCTGGAGCGACCCAGTGTGATATTCCGCTGACGCTACGCGGCGTGGCCCGGGGCGTGACGCTGGTCACGGCCCACACTCAGGACGACAGCCAGTTGAACTGGCGGGCCTTGGCGCAGGGCGGCACGACGCTGGTGATTTACATGGGGGTGGCGAAGCTCGGCGAGATTCGCGAACAGCTGTTGGCAGGAGGGATGGCGGCAGATACGCCAGTGGCGATGATCGAGAATGCTTCATTGCCGGAGCAACGCGAATGCCGCAGCGATCTGACAGCGATGGAAGACGATGCCCTTGGTTTCCAGCTCAAGAGCCCTGCGATTCTGGTCATAGGCGCCGTCGCAGCGGCCGCGCCCCAGGTCGACTCGATTGGCTGGGTAGCTGATCGCCTGGCCTGACAATCTCTGGCGTCACCAAATCGCAGGCAAAGAAAAGCCCGGCCTGAGCCGGGCTTTTCTCGGAGCGGCAGCTAATTACTTAGCTTGAGCTTCAACCTGCGCTTCTACGCGACGGTTAACAGCGCGGCCAGCTTCAGTTTTGTTGTCAGCAACTGGGCGGGATTCGCCGTAGCCGATCGACTGAACGCGGGACGATTCAACACCGTACTGGTTGGTCAGAACTTGCTTAACGGCGTTTGCACGACGCTCGGACAGTTTCTGGTTGTAAGCGTCAGGACCGACGGAGTCAGTGTGACCTTCAACAGTAGTGGTGGTGGATGGGTACTGCTTCATGAAGTCAGCCAGGTTTTTGATGTCGCCGTAGCTGTTTGGCTTAACAACCGACTTGTCGAAGTCGAACTTCACGTCCAGCTCAACACGAACAACTTCAGCAACTGCTGGGCAGCCATCAGCGTCAACAGTTACGTTGGCTGGGGTGTCCGGGCACTTGTCAACGTTGTCGCAAACGCCGTCGTTGTCGCTGTCGGAGCAGACTTCAGCCGGTGCTGGAACTGGAGCAGCAGCTGGCTTGGAGCCGCCACCGAAGTTCACACCGATACCGACGCTAGGAGCCCACTCGGTGTCGCCCTGGTCGATGTTGTACTGAGCTTCAACGCCAGCACGGGCGTAGAAGTTGTCGGTGAAGTACAGCTTGGCACCAGCGCCCAGGTTGGCGAAGGTGGAACGGTTACGACCGTTCGAACCGTTCTGGTCGATGCTCTGGTCAGAGAAACCGGCCGAAACGTATGGACGCAGCATGTCGCCTGGGTTGTTGAAGTGGTACAGAGCGTCCAGAGCGGTGTTGGCGCCCTTGACGTTCTTGCCATCGTCGGCACGCACGTTGTGCACTTCGTCGTAGCCCAGACGCAGTTCAACGTCGTCGGTCAGGAAGTAACCGATCGAACCGCCGAACAGGTTGCCGTTGTTCTTGAAGTTACGAGCGCTGTCGAATTGTTCTTTCTTTGCGAAGCCTTCGATTTCAACTGCGCCTTGGCCTTGTGCCAGAGCGCCGAAAGAAGTGGCGGCAATCAAAGAACCAATGGCCAAGCCCAAGGTGTTTTTCAGTTTCATCCGTTAAATCCCCATCTGGTGATTGTGAAGCAGTCCCGCAAACCGGGGGACAACTCGGCGGCAAGTCTATCAGAACTTGCCTACACGTAAGAGATATTTGCGCCGAACTAAGTTTCAGCAATGCCTGCAAATTTCTCACGCAATTTATCAAGAGCGCGTTTGTAACGCATTTTTGTCGCACTCAAACCCATGTGCATGATGTCTGCGATCTCCTGAAACTCCAGCTCTGCGACAAATCGTAGCACCAGAATTTCCCTGTCGATCGGGTTCACATACACCAGCCAGCGATCCAGTCCGCCCTTCTCCTCGGGTTTCGGCGCCTTTTCTTCGGACGCTTCCTCGAGGGGGTCAAGACTCAGTGCGTCCATCAAGCGACGCTTTCGCCGTTCCTTCCGATACTGTGTGATGCATTCGTTGTAGGTGATGCTGTATAGCCATGTCTTGAACTTCGATTTCCCCTCGAAGTTCTTCAGGCCGTACAGCACCTTCAACATCACTTCCTGACAGACATCGTCTGCGTCGCGATCGTTCCCAAGATATCGTGCGCACACGTTAAATAATGTCCGCTGGTAACGCCGCATCAGTTCTTCGTAGGCGCGCGTCACGTGAAAAAGCTCGGTATGCGAGCGCGCGACCAACTCCTCATCAGAGAGCTCGCGGGGATCGTAGCGCGTGGATAGCGTTTGGGCTTTATTCAAAACAAGTCGTGCCGACAGTCAGGTCAATGTCCACCGCAGCCAGCGACAGCTGGCATTTTGCGGCGGCATACATTAGCAGGGTTTGCCGGGTTAGCGGCTACTCACATGCTGTTCCAGCAGGATCCGATTGGAGAGAGAGACTAGCTCACCCTCATCGGTCAGCAATGTGGTCTTAACCGTGCCGATCTCTTCGATCTGGCCTTCGACCTCGCCAATACGCACTTGTTGCCCAACCTGATACAACTCACGCACATAGATTCCCGCAAGAATCTGACCGGCAATTTCCCGGCTTCCCAAACCCATGGCCAGCGCAACCGCCAGACCAACGGTAATCAATACGATGACGATCACATGGTTCAGCAGGTCGGTCTTGACCTCCAGCTGACTGATCGCGACCGAAATGCTGATGATGATCACCAGGCCCTGGGCAATTCGCCCAAGTCCTGAAGCGTAGTCCAGGCCTACGCCTTCTGCCGCCCCGCGAACCAGGCCATTGGCCAGTTGTGCGAGCAGGACACCCACCAGCAATACCAGCGCGGCACCGAACACTTTCGGCAAATACAGCGCGAGCATGTCAAGCGTAGCTGAAACTCGCTCAAGTCCAAGGGATTCTGCTGCCGAAACCAGAAAAATCAGCAGAACGAACCAGTAAACGATTTTGCCGATCAACGTGGAGATCGGCACTTGCAGCCCCGCGCGGGACATCAATTTAGTCAGGCCGGTGCCGCCCATCAGGCGATCAAGCCCCAGTTTGGCCAGCAACTTGGAGAGCAAGGTGTCCAGCAGCTTGGCCACGACGAAACCCAAAAGCAGCACAACCAATGCGCCGAACAGGTTCGGAATGAAGTTAGCGACTTTGGTCCACAACGCAGTCATTGCAGTGACGAGGCTCTGAGTCCAGAGATCAAGTTCCATATTCAATCAGCCTTATCAGCAGTGCGAGCGGTAGGTTTACGGAGACGGGAGACCGGCGCGACATGGGCCGAGCCGTTATTCAGGGCGATCATCAGCGCGGGCAGCCAGCGGCCCAGCAGGCTGAACAGATCGCCGGCGCCAACCTGGCGGTTGGCGGTTTTGAGCACGCGACCCAGGCAGGCATCGTCGTCGCGGCTGGACGGCGAAGCGTTGAGCATGTCGCGCAAAGACTGTTCAAACGGATCGTGCATACGCACCTCTCGTGATGTCTGTGAAAGACGCGGGCAAATTTGGTCGGGTCACATGATGCATCGTCAGACCCAGCGCAAACGGCGGAACAACCACCACTGGCCGAACGCCAGGGCGAGCACCGTCAGGCAGGCGATCAGGAAGCCATAAGGGCTGCTGGCGAACGGTATTCCGCCAACGTTTATGCCCAACAGACCGGTAATAAAACTCATCGGCAAGAAGATGCAGGTGATGATCCCGAAGCGATACATCGTGCGATTCATGTGCACGCTCAAGCGCCGGTCTTCGGCCTCCAGCACCAGCCCCACGCGCTCTCGGGTCAATTCGAGCTCTTCGAGATAACGGGTCAGGCTGTTGTTCAATTCGTTCCAGTAGTCGGCATCGTCATCGACGAACCACGGCAGCTTTATCCGCGTCAGCTGTCCGAAAATATCCCGCTGCGGTGCCAGAAAACGCTTCAGTCCGGCGGCCCGGCGACGGATATGCAAAATGGCGCCGTGCTCGGGGGTATACCGTTCGTCGGCATCCAGTTTTTCTTCCTCTTCATCGACCACTTCGGAGAGACAAGTCACCAGATCCTGCACCTTGTTGGTGAGGAATTGCGCCAGATACAGCATCAGTTCGGACGAGGTTTTCGGCCCCTTGCCCTCGGCGAGCATCGCCAGTAACTCGTCAGTGGCGCGCAATGGACGCAAACGCAGGGAAATCACCCGCTGGGCCGAAGCGAAAATCCGCACCGACACCATGTCTTCCGGCTCGGCGCCGGGGTTGAGATTGACCCCGCGCAAAAAAAGCAGCAGCTCGGAATCCGGCAGCGGCAACAGGCGTGGACGGGTGTTTTCTTCCAGCAGCAGGTCGCAGGTGAACTCATTGAGCCCACTGGATTTACGCAGCCAGGTCTGGGTCTGCGGGTGACTGCGATCCCAGTGCAGCCACAGGCTTTCATGAGCCTGCAGCCGCAGATCGTCGAGATCAGTCCGGGCTATCGAACGCGCACCGCCTTTACCGTCCAGCACCAGGGCATGCACCAGCCCCCATTGCGCGTTTTCTTCCTCGAACATCCTCACCCCTGTGGTTACCGCGATTTATTCAGGCATTTTCAGCGGACTTGGCGAGATGATCACGCCATTGTTGTCCGCATAGATGTACTGGCCGGGATGGAAGGTCACACCCGCGAAGGTCACCGGCACGTTGAGGTCGCCGAGACCGCGTTTTTCAGTCTTTTTCGGATGGCTGGCCAGGGCCTGAACGCCGAGATCGGTCTGGGCGATGACGTCCACATCACGGATGCAACCGTAGATCACCAGCCCTTCCCAACCGTTTTTCGCGGCTTTCTCGGCGATCATGTCGCCCAGCAGCGCGCAGCGCAGGGAACCACCACCATCGACCACCAGCACCTTGCCGTTGCCCTTGAGCTCGGCTTGCTCCTTGACCAGCGAGTTGTCTTCGAAGCATTTGATGGTCACGATTTCGCCGCCGAACGAATCACGGCCGCCGAAATTGCTGAACATCGGTTCCAGCACCTGAACCAGCTCCGGATAGGCGTCGCACAGGTCAGGCGTAAGGTAATGGTTCATCGAAAAACTCCTGTAACAAGGAAGACGAGCAAGAATGTCGCACTCTTTTGAAACGAGTCCCAACGGTCGCTGTTTACCTTAGCCCATGTCATGGTCGCTGAACGAACCTGAACACAGGCTGAAACGTAATAGCGAAACAGTCACTAAATATGACCAGAACCGTTCAATGCGTCATATCTTAGCCGCAAGCCGACCCGAACGAAATGCCCTTTTAAAGGCGCCGCGCTCACACCGCTGCCGCCAGATCCGGCTTCTCGCCGAGCAATGGCGTGTGCTGATCCGCCAGCCAACGCGCCACCAGCGGCCAGACCTCGGCCTGCGCCGCTTTGCTGACCAGCATCTCGACATGGCCGAACTGATCGTTGAAACCCTGTTCACGGCCCAAGTTGATGAACTGCTTGTGCTCGGAGCCGATCTGTTCGAACAGTTTCCGGCAGGCCCAGGCCGGATCCTGATGATCCCCCGCCGCGCTTACCGCCAGCACCGGGACCTGCACGTCGGCAAGACCTGCCCACCAATCCTTGTCCTTGTCGCCGAAACGCCCGAACAGTCCGTACCAGCGCATGCTTTCCAGCGCCAGGCCGATCGGCTCGTCCTCGGGGCCGCGCTTGAGTCGCGAGCCGGACAACTGGGCAAAACGCTTGAGAATGAAGCGCCCGCTCCACTCCACCGGCGGAATCTTCAGCGGCCAATAGGTGCGGCTGACCTGGGTGCCGAAAAACGCCGCCGACGCCACCGCCGGCTCACCGAGGTATTCGCCGCCCAGCGCAGCCGCCAACGTGATGCCACCCAGCGAGTGACCGATCCAATGCGGAATCTGCCCGCTCTGCTCACGGACGAACGCGGCAATCGCCGGCAGATCGTAACGGGCATAGTCGGCGACCCGGTTGCGGCGGTAGTCCTCGTTGCGCTGGGACAGACCGTGACCACGCATTTCCGGGATCCACACATCGAAACCCAGACGCGTCAGATACGCGCCCAGACCCAGCCCCTTCGGCGAGAACCAGAAGCGCCGATTGGAAAAACTGCCGTGCAGCAAGATCACCGGCACGCCGCGCGACGCCGGCTCATCGGCCATGCCGAGCCGGGTCACCGCGATTTCCACGGACCAGTCAGGGCTGTTGCCCGGTTTCAAACGGTAAACGTCTTCGCTCAGATCACCGCGTCGCTCGGCGCTGATCAGGGCGACAGGAAATAGGTTGCTGCTGCTTTGCATAATGCTCTTGCACAAAAAAGGGCGGCATCCGAAGAGCTCGCCCTACTTCAATCTTAAAGCCCCGACCCGGTTCAACGGGCCGGGGCTTCATTCACGGCTTATTCCGCCGCCTGGCCTTCGGCAAGGAAGAACCAGGTTTCCAGCACGGTGTCCGGGTTCAGCGACACGCTTTCGATGCCCTGCTCCATCAGCCACTTGGCCAGGTCCGGGTGATCCGAAGGGCCCTGACCGCAGATGCCGATGTATTTGCCGGCCTTGTTGCACGCGGCAATAGCGTTGGCCAACAGCTTCTTGACCGCCGGATTACGCTCGTCGAACAGGTGCGCGATGATCCCGGAGTCACGGTCCAGACCCAGTGTCAGCTGAGTCAGGTCGTTGGAGCCGATCGAGAAACCGTCGAAGAATTCGAGGAACTCTTCAGCCAGGATCGCGTTGGATGGCAGTTCGCACATCATGATCACGCGCAGACCGTTTTCACCGCGCTTGAGGCCGTTTTCGGCGAGCAGATCCACCACCTGGCTGGCTTCGCCGAGGGTACGGACGAACGGCACCATGATTTCGACGTTGGTCAGGCCCATCTCGTTGCGCACGCGTTTCAGCGCACGGCACTCGAGTTCGAAGCAGTCACGGAACGATTCGCTGATGTAACGCGAAGCGCCACGGAAACCCAGCATCGGGTTTTCTTCTTCCGGCTCGTAGAGTTTGCCGCCGATCAGGTTGGCGTACTCGTTGGACTTGAAGTCCGACAGACGCACGATGACTTTCTTCGGTGCGAACGCAGCGGCCAGGGTGCTGATGCCTTCAACCAGTTTCTCGACATAGAAGCCGACCGGATCGTCGTAACCGGCGATGCGCTTGTCGACGCTTTCCTTGATGTCCTGCGGCAGGCCGTCGTAGTTCAACAGCGCTTTCGGGTGAACGCCGATCATGCGGTTGATGATGAATTCCAGACGGGCCAGGCCCACACCGGCGTTCGGCAGCTGCGCGAAGTCGAAGGCGCGATCCGGGTTGCCGACGTTCATCATGATCTTGAACGGCAGCTCCGGCATGGCGTCGACGGAGTTCTTCTTGATGTCGAAACCCAGTTCGCCTTCGAAGATGTAACCGGTGTCGCCTTCGGCACAGGACACGGTCACGCCCTGGCCATCCTTCAGCAGTTGGGTGGCGTTACCGCAACCGACAACAGCAGGAATACCCAGCTCACGGGCGATGATCGCCGCGTGGCAGGTACGGCCGCCACGGTTGGTGACGATGGCGCTGGCGCGCTTCATGACCGGTTCCCAGTCCGGGTCGGTCATGTCGGAAACCAGCACGTCGCCCGGCTGGACTTTGTCCATCTCGGAGACGTCCTTGATGATCCGCACCTTGCCGGCGCCGATGCGCTGGCCGATGGCACGGCCTTCCACCAGCACGGTGCCGGTTTCTTTCAGCAGGTAACGTTCCATGACGTTGGCCTGGGTGCGGCTCTTCACGGTTTCCGGACGGGCCTGCACGATGTACAGCTTGCCGTCGTCACCGTCCTTGGCCCACTCGATGTCCATCGGGCAGCCATAGTGCTTCTCGATGATCATCGCCTGCTTGGCCAGCTCGCTGACTTCAGCGTCGGTCAGGCAGAAACGCGCGCGCTCGGCCTTGTCGACATCAACGGTTTTCACGGAACGACCGGCCTTGGCCTCGTCACCGTAGATCATCTTGATGGCCTTGCTGCCCAGGTTGCGGCGCAGGATTGCCGGGCGACCGGCTTCCAGGGTGCCCTTGTGGACATAGAATTCGTCCGGGTTCACCGCGCCTTGTACGACGGTTTCGCCCAGGCCGTAAGCGCCGGTGATGAACACCACGTCACGGAAGCCGGATTCGGTATCGAGGGTGAACATCACGCCGGCGGTGCCGGTTTCCGAACGCACCATGCGCTGCACGCCCGCCGACAGGGCGACCAGTTTGTGGTCGAAGCCCTGGTGCACGCGGTAGGAAATGGCACGGTCGTTGAACAGGGAAGCGAACACCTCCTTGGCCGCGCGGATGACGTTTTCCACGCCACGGATGTTCAGGAAGGTTTCCTGCTGACCGGCGAACGAAGCGTCCGGCAGGTCTTCGGCGGTGGCGGAGGAACGCACGGCCACGGCCACGTCAGGATTACCGGCCGACAACGCGGCGAACGCGGTGCGGATCTCGGTGTTCAGTTTTTCAGGGAATTCGGCTTCCATGATCCATTGGCGGATCTGGGCGCCGGTCTTGGCCAGGGCATTGACGTCATCGACGTCCAGCGCATCAAGGGCCTTGTGGATCTGATCGTTCAGACCGCTCAGTTCCAGGAAGTCGCGATAGGCTTGCGCCGTGGTGGCGAAGCCGCCGGGGACCGAAACACCGGCACCGGCCAGGTTACTGATCATCTCGCCCAGGGATGCGTTCTTGCCCCCCACATGCTCAACATCGTGTTTGCCGAGCTTATCGAGGGAAACTACGTACTCTACCAAGGTGATCTCTCCACTAACTGTGTTGGAAAAGCTCAGAAACCGGCGGCTCGGGGGAGCGTTGGCCGGCTGTATGGCCTGGACCTGGAAAATAAGTGAGAATGCGGGCCAATGGTGGCCGACAAATCGCGCCTATCATATCCAGAAATGCTCATTAGCTTAAGGCCCAAGGTGCAAATGAAACGATCTGCTTTCTTTATCTCCGATGGCACCGGTATCACCGCCGAAACCCTGGGTCAAAGCCTTCTGGCGCAGTTCGAAAACATTACCTTCAGCAAATTCACGCGACCGTACATCGACAGCGTTGAAAAAGCGCGGGCCATGGTACAACAAATCAACAAAGCCGCTGAAACCGACGGTTTCCGGCCGATTATCTTCGACACCATCGTCAATCAGGACATTCGTGAGATTCTCGCAACCTCCAATGGTTTCATGATCGACATTTTCTCGACGTTCCTCGCCCCGCTCGAGCAGGAACTGACCGAGCATTCTTCCTACACCGTCGGCAAATCCCACTCCATCGGTCACAACTCCAATTACATGGAGCGGATCGAGGCGGTGAACTTCGCCCTCGACAACGATGACGGCGCCCGCACCCACTATTACGACAAGGCCGATCTGATACTAGTGGGTGTGTCGCGTTGTGGTAAGACGCCGACGTGCCTGTACATGGCGATGCAGTTCGGCATCCGCGCGGCCAACTACCCGCTGACCGAAGACGACATGGAACGCCTGCAATTGCCGGCCGCCCTGCGCGCCCACCAGCACAAGCTGTTCGGCCTGACCATCGACCCGGACCGCCTCACCGCGATCCGCAACGAACGCAAGCCCAACAGCCGTTACTCGAGCTACGCCCAGTGCGAGTTCGAAGTGCGCGAAGTGGAAAACCTGTTTCGCCGCGAGAACATCCCGAACATCAACTCCACGCATTTTTCGGTGGAAGAGATTTCCGCGAAGATTCTTGTGGAAAAAGGCGTCGAGCGGCGCTTCAAATAGCTCTGCGGTGTCTGATCTGACGCCTTCGCGGGCAAGCCCGGCTCCCACAGGTGTCGTGGTGTTTGCAAAAATTGCATCCGACACAAAACCCTGTGGGAGCGTGGCTTGCCCGCGAAGAACGATAACGCGGTCTCTCAGATCACAAACAAATCGACAAACCTGTTCACTGGCGTGGCTTCAAGCCGCACCTGATCCTTGCACAACACCAGAATCTCCCCGCTGCGCTGCCCGGTGAAGCGGGTCGCCAGATTTGCCCGGAATTTGTCCTCCAGCAACGGAATACCCTCGGCGCGACGCCGGCGATGGCCGATCGGGTACTCCACCACCACGTTTTCCGTGCTCGAACCGTCCTTGAAAAACACCTGCACCGCATTGGCGATCGAGCGCTTGTCGGCCTCCAGGTATTCGCGGGTGAAACGCGGATCTTCGACGATGACCATTTTCTCGCGCAGCACATCGATGATCGGATGAGCCTTGTGGAAATCATCCTCGTACTGCTCAGCCACCAGATTGCCGAACGCCAGCGGCACGGCGGTCATGTACTGGAGGCAGTGATCGCGGTCGGCAGCATTGGCCAGCGGCCCGACCTTGGAAATGATGCGAATCGCCGATTCGTGGGTGGTGATGACGATCCGGTCGATCTCATGCAGACGGTTGCGCACCTGCGGGTGCAGGGTCACGGCGGCTTCGCAGGCGGTTTGCGCGTGGAATTCGGCGGGGAAGCTGATTTTGAACAGCACGTTCTCCATCACGTAGCTGCCGAACGGTCGCGAAAAACTGAAGGCGCGCTTGTCTTCAGGCTTGAGTGCCAGATCATTGTTGGTGTGGCTGAACAGAACGTCGTAAAAGCCCCACTGTTTGGCACTCAAGACGCCGGGAATGCCCATTTCGCCGCGCATCGCGATATCCGCCAGCCGCACGCCCCGGCTCGACGCATCCCCCGCCGCCCAGGATTTTCGCGAACCGGCGTTCGGCGCATGGCGGTAAGTGCGCAATGCCTGACCGTCGGCAAACGCATGGGACAACGCCGATAACAGCTGCTCGCGGTTGGCGCCCATCAGTTTGGCGGTCACGGCGGTCGAGGCCACTTTCACCAGAATGACGTGGTCGAGGCCTACACGATTGAAGGAGTTTTCCAGAGCGATCACGCCTTGAATCTCGTGGGCCATGATCATGGCTTCGAGTACATCATGCATGGTCAGCGGCGCTTCACCGTTGGCCAGACGCTTTTGCGACAGGTGATCGGCCACCGCGAGAATCCCGCCGAGGTTATCCGACGGATGGCCCCATTCCGCGGCGAGCCAGGTGTCGTTGTAATCGAGCCAGCGCACGATGCAGCCGATGTCCCACGCGGCTTTCACCGGGTCGAGGCGATAGGAGGTGCCTGGGACCCGCGCGCCGAATGGGACGACGGTGCCTTCGACCATCGGGCCAAGGTGTTTGGTGCATTCGGGAAAGCGCAGGGCCAGCAGGCCGCAGCCCAGGGTGTCCATCAGGCAATTGCGGGCGGTGTCGAGGGCTTCGGCGGATGTGATTTTGTAGCTGAGGACGTAATCGGCAATGTCCTGCAGGACACGGTCGTAGTCGGGGCGGTTGTTCAGGTCGACGTTGGCGCTCATGTTCGATTCACTCTTGAAAGTGGTTCGTTGATGGGACCTCGGTTCAGGACTAATTTTCTTCTTATTGAAATGCAGACAACTGTGGGAGCGAGCCTGCTCGCGATTGCGGTTTATCAGCCGACATCAATCCTGAATGTCAGTCCGTCATCGCGAGCAGGCTCGCTCCCACATGTGCTCGGTGTCGGGATCAGAAAGAGTCGCCAGGAACGCGGACGTAACCTTCCATCAGGACGCGCGCACTTCGGCTCATGATCGCCTTCTTCACCACCCACTCACCATTTTCCAGGCTGGCTTCTGCGCCAACACGCAACGTCCCGGACGGATGCCCGAACCGCACCGCATTCCGCTCCACACCACCAGCCGCCAGATTCACCAAAGTGCCCGAGATGGCTGCTGCGGTGCCAATCGCCACCGCCGCCGTCCCCATCATCGCGTGGTGCAGCTTGCCCATCGATAACGCCCGTACCAGCAAATCCACATCCCCGGCGCCAATCGCCTTGCCACTGGACGCCACGTAATCCGCAGGCTTGGCGACAAACGCAACCTTCGGCGTGTGTTGTCGCTTGGCCGCCTCATCCAGATTCGAAATCAGCCCCATGCGCAGCGCGCCATAAGCACGAATGGTCTCGAACATCTGCAACGCTTTCGGATCGCTGTTGATCGCGCTCTGCAGTTCGGTGCCGGTGTAACCGATGTCTTCGGCGTTGACGAAGATCGTCGGGATACCCGCGTTGATCATGGTCGCCTTGAACGTGCCGACGCCCGGCACTTCCAGTTCATCGATCAGGTTGCCGGTGGGGAACATCGAACCACCGCCGCCCTCTTCTTCCGCCGCCGGGTCCATGAATTCGACCTGGACTTCGGCGGCCGGAAAGGTCACGCCGTCGAGTTCAAAATCACCGGTTTCCTGAACTTCGCCGTTGGTGATCGGCACGTGGGCAATGATGGTTTTGCCGATGTTGGCCTGCCACACGCGAACCACCGCCACGCCGTTGTGCGGAATGCGGCTGGCGTCCACAAGACCGTTGCTGATGGCGAACGAACCGACCGCCGCCGACAGGTTGCCGCAGTTGCCGCTCCAATCCACGAAGGGCTTGTCGATGGACACCTGACCGAACAGGTAATCGACGTCGTGATCGGCCTTGATGCTTTTCGACAGGATCACGGTTTTGCTGGTGCTGGACGTGGCGCCGCCCATGCCGTCGATCTGCTTGTCGTACGGATCGGGGCTGCCGATGACCCGCAGCAACAGCGCATCGCGGGCCGGACCGGGAATCTGCGCGGCTTCGGGCAGGTCCTTGAGGCTGAAAAACACGCCTTTGCTGGTGCCACCACGCATGTAGGTGGCGGGGATTCTTATTTGCGGTGCGTGAGCCATGGTGCTCCTTATCAGCAAACGCGGATCAACCGACCCGCGTTCGCACTACGTGGTTTAAACGGCAACCGCCGACTCTTCGAGGAAGTCCTGAGCGAAGCGCTGCAACACCCCGCCAGCCTCATAGATCGACACTTCTTCAGCGGTGTCGAGACGGCAGGTCACCGGCACGTCGACACGCTCGCCGTTCTTGCGATGGATCACCAGCGTCAGGTCGGCACGCGGCGTGCGCTCGCCGATCACGTCGTAGGTTTCGCTGCCATCGATACCCAGGGTCTTGCGGTCGGTGCCCGGTTTGAATTCCAGCGGCAACACGCCCATGCCCACCAGGTTGGTGCGGTGAATGCGCTCGAAACCTTCGGCGGCAATCGCTTCCACACCCGCCAGACGCACGCCTTTGGCCGCCCAGTCGCGGGACGAACCCTGGCCGTAGTCGGCGCCGGCGATGATGATCAGCGGCTGCTTGCGTTCCATGTAGGTTTCGATGGCTTCCCACATGCGCATCACTTGGCCTTCCGGCTCGACACGGGCCAGCGAACCCTGTTTGACCTTGCCGTTCTCCACGACCATTTCGTTGAACAGTTTCGGGTTGGCAAATGTCGCGCGCTGTGCGGTCAGGTGGTCGCCACGGTGGGTCGCGTAAGAGTTGAAGTCCTCTTCCGGCAGGCCCATTTTCGCCAGGTATTCGCCGGCGGCGCTGTCGAGCATGATCGCGTTCGAAGGAGACAGGTGATCGGTGGTGATGTTGTCCGGCAATACCGCCAACGGACGCATGCCCTTGAGCGGCCGCGCCCCGGCCAACGCGCCCTCCCAGTACGGCGGACGGCGGATGTAGGTGCTCATTTCGCGCCAGTCGTACAGCGGCGTTACTTTCGGGCCGGTGTCTTCATGGATGGCGAACATCGGGATGTAGACCTGACGGAACTGCTCGGGCTTGACCGAGGATTTCACCACCGCGTCGATTTCTTCGTCGCTCGGCCAGATGTCTTTAAGGCGGATTTCCTTGCCGTCGACCACGCCCAGCACATCTTTCTCGATATCAAAGCGGATGGTGCCGGCAATCGCGTAGGCCACCACCAGCGGCGGCGAAGCGAGGAACGCCTGCTTGGCGTACGGGTGAATCCGCCCGTCGAAGTTGCGGTTGCCGGACAGCACAGCGGTCGCGTACAGATCGCGGTCGATGATTTCCTGCTGGATCACCGGATCCAGCGCGCCGGACATGCCGTTGCAGGTGGTGCAGGCGAAGGCGACGACGCCGAAACCGAGCTGCTCCAGCTCCGTGGTCAGCCCCGCTTCATCGAGGTACAGCGCCACGGTTTTCGAGCCCGGTGCCAGCGACGACTTGACCCACGGCTTGCGGGTCAGCCCGAGCTTGTTGGCATTGCGCGCCAGCAGGCCGGCGGCGATCACGTTGCGCGGGTTGCTGGTGTTGGTGCAACTGGTGATGGCGGCGATGATCACCGCGCCGTCGGGCATTTGCCCCGGCACGTCCTGCCACTGGCCGGCGATGCCTTTGGCGGCCAGATCCGACACCGCCACGCGAGCGTGCGGGTTGCTCGGGCCGGCCATGTTGCGCACCACCGAAGACAGATCGAAGGTCAGGCCGCGCTCGTATTGCGCGCCTTTCAGGCTGTCGGCCCACAGGCCGATCTGCTTGGCATATTGCTCGACGAGTTGCACTTGCTGGTCTTCGCGACCGGTCAGTTTCAGGTAGTCGATGGTTTGCTGGTCGATATAGAACATCGCCGCCGTGGCGCCGTATTCCGGGGCCATGTTGGAGATGGTTGCGCGGTCGCCGAGGGTCAGTGCCGAAGCACCTTCGCCGAAGAACTCCAGCCATGCGCCGACCACTTTCTGTTTGCGCAGGTATTCGGTCAGGGCCAGCACCATGTCGGTGGCGGTGATGCCCGGTTGCAGCTTGCCGGTCAGTTCGACGCCGACGCTTTCCGGCAGGCGCATCCACGACGCGCGGCCGAGCATCACGCTTTCGGCTTCCAGACCACCGACACCGATGGCGATCACGCCCAGCGCATCGACGTGCGGGGTGTGGCTGTCGGTGCCGACGCAGGTATCCGGGAATGCCACGCCGTCGCGCACCTGAATCACCGGCGACATTTTCTCCAGGTTGATCTGGTGCATGATGCCGTTGCCCGGCGGGATCACGTCGACGTTCTTGAAGGCCTTCTTGGTCCAGTTGATGAAGTGGAAGCGGTCTTCGTTGCGCCGGTCTTCGATGGCGCGGTTCTTCTCGAAGGCCTGCTTGTCAAAACCGCCCGCTTCCACCGCCAGCGAGTGGTCGACGATCAGTTGCGTCGGCACCACCGGGTTGACCTGCGCCGGATCGCCGCCCTGCTGGGCAATCGCGTCGCGCAGGCCGGCCAAGTCCACCAGTGCGGTCTGGCCAAGAATGTCGTGGCACACCACGCGGGCCGGGAACCACGGGAAGTCGAGGTCGCGTTTGCGCTCGATCAGTTGTTTCAGGGAATCGGTGAGCGTGGCCGGGTCGCAGCGACGCACGAGGTTTTCCGCCAGCACGCGAGAGGTGTACGGCAGGGTGTCGTAGCTGCCGGGCTGGATCCCATCGACAGCCGCGCGGACGTCGAAAAAGTCCAGCGGCGTGCCGGGCAGGTTCTTGCGAAATTCTGTGTTCATCGGTCGGGACTCGGTCACGGTAGTTTCAAAGAGGGGGCGCCTGTGCCGGCGCCCTCCCCGGTCAGCGCTGTTCGATTGGCACGAACTTGCGCTGTTCGACGCCGGTGTACTCGGCGCTTGGACGGATGATGCGGTTGTTGGCGCGCTGTTCGAACACGTGCGCCGCCCAGCCGGTCAGGCGCGAGCAGACGAAGATCGGGGTGAACAGCTTGGTCGGGATGCCCATGAAGTGGTACGCCGAGGCATGGTAGAAGTCGGCGTTGGGGAACAGTTTCTTTTGCTCCCACATGGTCTTGTCGATGGCTTCGGAAACCGCGAACAGCACCTTGTCGCCCACTTCGTCGGCGAGTTTTTTCGACCAGCCCTTGATTACCTCGTTGCGCGGATCGCTGTCCTTATAGATCGCGTGGCCGAAGCCCATGATCTTGTCCTTGCGCTCGAGCATGCCGAGGGTGCCCTTGATCGCCTCTTCCGGCGACGAGAAGCGCTCGATCATTTCCATCGCCGCTTCGTTGGCGCCGCCGTGCAGTGGGCCGCGCAACGAGCCGATGGCCGCCGTGACGCAGGAATACAGATCGGACAGGGTCGAAGCACACACCCGAGCGGTGAAGGTCGAGGCGTTGAATTCGTGCTCGGCGTAGAGGATCAGCGACACGTTCATCACTTTGACGTGCAGTTCGCTCGGCTTCTTGTCGTGCAGCAGGTGCAGGAAGTGGCCGCCGATGGACTGTTCGTCCGTCACGCAATTGATGCGTTTGCCGTCGTGGCTGAAGCGATACCAGTAGCACATGATCGCCGGGAACGCGGCCAGCAGGCGGTCGGTCTTGTCGCGTTGCTCGGAGAAGTCTTTCTCCGGCTCGATGTTGCCCAGGAACGAGCATCCGGTGCGCATCACGTCCATCGGGTGGGCGTCGGCGGGGATGCGTTCCAGCACTTCCTTGAGCGCTTGCGGCAGGTCGCGCAGCTTGCTCAGCTTGCCTTGATAGTCGGCGAGCTGTGCCTTGGTCGGCAGCTCCCCGTAGAGCAGCAGGTACGCCACTTCTTCAAATTGTGCATCTGCTGCCAGTTCGCGCACGTCGTAGCCGCGATAGGTCAGCCCGGCACCGGCCTGGCCCACGGTGGACAGTGCGGTTTGCCCGGCAACCTGGCCCCGGAGCCCGGCGCCACTGAGTACTTTTGCTTCGGCCATTGTTGTCTCCAATCTTGAATTTATTAGGGAGTACGGTTGCGGCTTACTTCTTCGCCGCAAACAACGCGTCGAGCTTCTGCTCGAAGGTGTGGTAATCGATGCGATCGTAAAGCTCCATGCGAGTCTGCATGGTGTCGATGACATTCTGCTGAGTGCCGTCGCGGCGGATCGCGGTGTAGACGTTTTCCGCGGCCTTGTTCATCGCGCGGAACGCCGACAGCGGGTACAGCACCAGCGATACATCGGCGCCGGCCAGTTGCTCGGTGGTGTACAGCGGCGTCGAGCCGAATTCGGTGATGTTGGCCAGAATCGGCGCTTTCACGCGGCTGGCGAACAGCTTGTACATCTCCAGTTCCGTGATGGCTTCCGGGAAAATCATGTCGGCGCCGGCCTCGATGCACGCGGCGGCGCGATCCAGTGCCGATTCCAGGCCTTCAACAGCCAGCGCGTCGGTGCGGGCCATGATCACGAAGCTGTCATCGGTGCGGGCATCGACGGCAGCCTTGATGCGGTCGACCATTTCCTGCTGGGTCACGATCTCTTTGTTCGGACGATGACCGCAGCGCTTGGCGCCGACCTGGTCTTCGATGTGAATCGCCGCCGCGCCGAACTTGATCATCGACTTGACGGTGCGCGCCACGTTGAACGCCGAGGCGCCGAAACCGGTGTCCACGTCCACCAGCAGCGGCAGGTCGCAGACGTCGGTGATGCGGCGCACGTCGGTCAGCACGTCATCCAGGCCGGTGATGCCCAGGTCCGGCACGCCGAGGGAGCCGGCAGCCACCCCGCCACCCGACAGGTAGATCGCCTTGAAACCGGCGCGCTTGGCCAGCAGCGCGTGGTTGGCATTGATCGCCCCGACCACTTGCAGCGGATGTTCGCTGGCGACCGCATCGCGGAAACGCTGGCCTGGAGTGCTCTTGTTGGAACTCATGACTCACCTCGTTCAGTGGCTGTCTTGTTGTCGGCGCCGTCCTGGTAGTGACGGGCGATGTTGCGTTTCGAGGCGCCGATGTGACGGCGCATCAACAATTCCGCGAGTTCGCCGTCACGGTCGGCGATGGCATCGAGAATCCGGTGGTGTTCGGCAAAGGCCTGGCGCGGGCGGTTGGGCGTGGTGGAAAACTGGATGCGGTACATGCGCACCAGTTGATAGAGCTCGCCGCAGAGCATTTGCGTAAGGGTGCGGTTGCCGCTGCCCTGGATGATCCGGTAGTGAAAGTCGAAATCGCCTTCCTGCTGGTAGTAGCCGACGCCGGCCTGAAACGCCGCATCGCGCTCATGGGTTTCCAGCACCCGGCGCAGTTCGTCGATTTCTTCGACGCTCATGCGTTCGGCCGCCAGACGGCAGGCCATGCCTTCGAGGGATTCGCGGATTTCGTAGAGTTCGAGCAATTCGGCGTGGCTCAGCGACACCACCCGCGCACCGACGTGCGGTACGCGCACCAGCAGGCGCTGGCCTTCCAGCCGATGGATCGCCTCGCGCAGCGGCCCGCGGCTGATGCCGTAGGTGCGCGCCAGTTCCGGCTCGGAGATCTTGCTGCCCGGGGCGATCTCGCCTTTGACGATGGCCGCCTGGATGCGCCGGAAGACGTTTTCCGAGAGCGTCTCGGAATCGTCGCCGCTGACCACCGGGGGATCGAGTTGATCCAGCATATTGTCGACACCTTCAAATCCAATGCGGCAAAAACTAGCGAATCAGCCCGCATCAGTCAAAGGATAAATCTAGATTGTCGACAATCGTCTAATAAGCCTTCATCTCAGCCCCAAGGGTTATAGACCGGTCCCGGCGCTGGCGCCATAAAACCACCGTGCTAGAATGCCGCCCGCATTTGCGAGTCATTTGCACGGCTTGTCATAAAAAGCTGATAGGCACACGAAGGCGCATGGGCAGACAGGATTTCCTGATGCCATGGCCCTGAACCGAGAACGGAACGCTGCTCGCCAGGATTTATGAGACTCAAGCCCTTCCCCACATTCTTTGCACTGTTTTGCCTGCCCGGCCTCGCTGCGGCGGGGGAAAAGACCGTGTACGGCCTCAACGAATACGCTGCCCTCGACGGGATCAACCTGGAAGTGGCGGCGAAACTCGACACCGGGGCGAAAACCGCCTCCCTGAGCGCCCGCGACATCAAACGCTTCAAACGCAACGGCGAGTCCTGGGTACGTTTCTACCTGGCCATCGACGCCGCGCATTCGCACCCGATCGAACGGCCGCTGGCCCGGGTCAGCAAGATCAAGCGCCGCGCCGGCGACTACGACCCGGAAGAAGGCAAGAAGTACACCGCCCGCCCGGTAATCGAGCTGGACATCTGCATGGGTTCGGCAATGCGCAGCATCGAAGTGAACCTGACCGACCGTAGTGCGTTCCAATACCCGCTTTTGATCGGCTCCGAGGCGCTGAAACGCTTCGATGCGCTGGTCGATCCCAGTCTTAAATACGCTGCCGGCAAACCCGCCTGCGCCATCGCCGCTCATACCGCCGAGTAATTTCCATGCGTTCTCTAACCTTCCACCTGAAAGTCCTGATCACCATCCTGGTGTTGCTGGGCGTTTCGGTTACGGCCTATCAGATTTTCGTGCTCGGCATCCCGGTGACCGAAGACGCCACCGACGACCTGTGGAACATCGACGCCAAGGTCGAGTTCGTCGCCAGCACCAAGGATCCGGTGAAGATCCAGATGTTCGTGCCGCCCCTGAGCCGCGATTACGTCAGCCTCAATGAAAGCTTCATCTCCAACAACTACGGCGTGGCGGTCAACCGCGTCGACGGCAACCGCAAGGTCACCTGGTCGGCACGTCGGGCCAAGGGCAATCAGACTCTTTATTACCGTCTGGTGCTGACCAAGCGTTACACCGCCGAAAAAACCAAGGTCAAAGGCCCGACCTTCCGCGACAGCATGGCCATCGAAGGCCCGGAAAAGATCGCCGCCGAAGCCCTGCTCGCGCCGATCCGCCAGCATTCGGCCGACGTCGAGACCTTCATTGGCGAGGCGATCAAACGCGTCAACAACGTCAACGACGACAACGTGAAACTGCTGCTGGCCGGCGATCCGTCGACGCCGCACAAAGCCAAGATCGTCGAACTACTGCTGTCCATCGCCCACGTACCGGTGGAGAAAGTCCACACCATCCGCCTCGTCGCCGATCAACCGCAAACCCCGGAACTGTGGCTGCGCAGCTTCAACGGCACCGACTGGCTGTACTTCAACCCGGAAACCGGCGAGCAAGGCCTGCCGACTGACCGCCTGCTGTGGTGGAGCGGTGATGAAAACCTGATCACCGTCGACGGCGGCAAGAAAGCCAATGTGACCTTCAGCCTGAACAACAGCGAAATGAACGCGATTCGTCTGGCCAAGCTGACCGACGAAAACACCGACGCCAACTTCCTCGAATACTCGCTGTACGGCCTGCCGCTGCAAACCCAGCAGACCTTCATGATCATGGTGATGATCCCGATCGGCGTGCTGGTGATCCTGATCCTGCGCAACCTGATCGGCCTGCAGACCCTCGGCACGTTCACGCCGGTGCTGATCGCCCTGGCCTTCCGCGAGACGCAGCTGGGCTTCGGCATCCTGCTGTTTACCGTGATCACCGCGCTCGGGTTATCGCTGCGCTCGTATCTGGAACACCTGAAGCTGCAAATGCTGCCGCGCCTGTCGGTGGTGCTGACCTTCGTGGTGGTGCTGATTGCGGCGATCAGTCTGTTCAGTCACAAACTCGGTCTGGAGCGCGGTCTGTCGGTGGCGCTGTTCCCGATGGTGATTCTGACCATGACCATCGAACGCCTGTCGATCACCTGGGAAGAACGCGGCGCCAGCCATGCCATGAAAGTGGCGATCGGCACGCTGTTCGCGGCGTCCCTGGCGCACCTGATCATGACCGTTCCGGAGCTGGTGTACTTCGTGTTCACCTTCCCGGCGATCCTGCTGATTCTGGTGGGCTTCATGCTGGCCATGGGTCGCTATCGCGGTTATCGCCTGACTGAACTGGTGCGTTTCAAGGCTTTCCTGAAGAAGGCTGACGCCTGATGTTCGGTTTCTGGAAGACCTGGAAGGCCCTGGAAGCCCGGGGCATCATGGGTATCAATCGGCGTAACGCGGACTACGTGCTCAAGTACAACAAGCGCAGCCTGTACCCGATCGTCGATGACAAGATCATCACCAAGGAACGCGCGATCGAGGCCGGCATTCACGTGCCGGAACTGTATGGCGTGATTTCCACGGAGAAGGAAATCGACAAGCTCGGCGAGATCATCGGCGGGCGCAACGACTTCGTGATCAAGCCGGCCCAGGGCGCCGGCGGTGACGGCATCATCGTCATCGCCGACCGTTTCGAGGGCCGCTATCGCACGGTATCGGGCAAGATCCTTGCCCACGAAGAGCTGGAGCATCACATTTCCAGCATCCTCACCGGCCTGTATTCGCTGGGTGGCCACCGCGACCGGGCGCTGATCGAGTATCGGGTGACCCCGGACCAGATCTTCAAGAGCATCAGCTACGAAGGCGTGCCGGACATCCGCATCATCGTGCTGATGGGTTACCCGGTGATGGCGATGCTGCGTTTGCCGACCCGCCAGTCCGGCGGCAAGGCCAACCTGCATCAGGGCGCCATCGGCGTCGGCGTCGACCTGGCCACGGGCCTGACTTTGCGCGGCACCTGGCTGAACAACATCATCACCAAACACCCGGACACCACCAACGCGGTGGACGGCGTGCAACTGCCCTACTGGGACGGTTTCATGAAGCTCGCCGCCGGTTGTTATGAGCTGTGTGGCCTGGGGTACATCGGCGTGGACATGGTGCTGGACCAGGAGAAAGGCCCGCTGATTCTGGAGCTGAATGCGCGGCCGGGGCTGAATATCCAGATCGCCAACGATTGCGGGCTGACGTTGCGCACCCATGCGGTGGAAGCGCATCTGGAAGAGCTCAAGGCGCGCGGGGTGACGGAGTCGGTTGAAGAGCGAGTGGCGTTTGCTCAGGAGTTGTTTGGGCATATTCCGGCGGTCGAGGGCTGACAGCCCACGACGATCGTTCCCACGCTCCGCGTGGTAACGCCGACATGGACGCTCCGCGTCCACTGTGACGCGGAGCGTCACGGGATGCATTCCCACGCAGAGCGTGGGAACGATCAAACGATCAAGCGTGATACCTGCCGCCAATCTGCCAATCCCCGACATCCCCTCTAGGAGCAATTCCCGGAGGGGACTACAATCCCCACCCCGCCTCGATGGCCGATCTGCCCCGCCCATGTTGACCTGTTCCGTACACCCGCTGCCCTATCGCGCCAACCCCGCCGACTATTTCGCGGCCGTCCGCCATGCGCCCGGCGCCGTGCTGCTCGACAGTGGCCGGCCGAGTGCCGACCGTGGCCGTTATGACCTGCTCAGTGCCTGGCCGCTGGAACAACTGGCGGTATTGCCGGACGAGCGCGGGGAAGATTTCCTGCAACGTCTGCGGGACAATCTGACCCGTTTGGGCGATGCGCAATTGCCCGACGGGTACGAATTGCCCTTCGCCGGTGGCCTGATCGGTTACCTGAGCTACGACTTCGGTCGGCATCTGGAAAACCTGCCAAGTCAGGCCCGGGATGATCTGCAATTGCCCGATGCGCGATTTGGCCTGTACGACTGGGCCTTGATCAGCGATCACCAATCGGCAACCAGCCAACTGGTGTTCCACCCCTCGGTCAGCGCCAGCGAGAAACAGCGGCTGATCGATGTATTCAGCCAACCGGTGGGCACGGAACTGACCCCGTTCAAGCTGAACAGCCCGATGGCGGCAGATCTTTCAGCCGACGATTACCGTCAGGCCTTCGAACGCATCCAGCATTACATCCAGGCCGGTGACTGCTATCAGGTCAACTTCGCCCAGCGCTTCCGCGCGCCGTGCCAGGGTGATCCATGGCTGGCCTACTGCAAATTGCGCGAAGCATGCCCGACGCCGTTTTCCGGTTTCCAAAGCCTGCCCGACGGCAACGCGGTACTGAGCCTGTCACCCGAGCGTTTCGTCAAAGTCAGCCAGCGTCAGGTGGAAACCCGCCCGATCAAGGGCACCCGCCCCCGTGGCGCGACCCCGGCCGAAGACGCGGCGAACGCCGCCGAACTGCTGGCCAGCCCCAAGGACCGCGCGGAAAACCTGATGATCGTCGACCTGCTGCGCAACGACCTGGGCCGCACTTGCCGCATCGGCTCGGTGCGGGTGCCGGAGTTGTTCAGCCTGGAAAGTTATCCGAACGTGCATCACCTGGTCAGCAGCGTGACCGGCGAGCTGGCGGAAGATCGCGACGCTCTGGATCTGATTGCTGGCAGCTTCCCCGGCGGCTCGATCACCGGCGCGCCGAAGATTCGCGCGATGCAGATCATCGACGAACTCGAACCGACCCGACGTGGGTTGTATTGCGGTTCGTTGCTGTATCTGGATGTGCGTGGCGAGATGGACAGTTCCATCGCCATTCGCAGTCTGCTGGTGAAGGATGGACAGGTGTGCTGCTGGGGCGGTGGCGGGATCGTCGCTGACTCGGACTGGCAGGCGGAGTATCAGGAGTCAATTACCAAGGTCAGAGTCCTGCTCGAAACGCTGCAAAACCTCTGACTAGAGTGCTTGATCGTTCCCACGCTCTGCGTGGGAATGCAGCCCGGGACGCTCTGCGTCCCAAGAGCGGACGCAGAGCGTCCATTGAGGCATTCCCACGCAGAGCGTGGGAACGATCATCAGGTGACTATAGGGATAAGTCGCGGTTCGAAGCCTTGAGGAATTCCTGCTTCAACTCTTCGAACGTATGCACCGCCGGAAACTGCGGAAACTCGCGGATCACGTTATCCGGCGCATGGAACAGAATCCCCGCATCCGCTTCGCCCAGCATGCTGGTGTCGTTGTAGGAGTCCCCCGCCGCAATCACCCGGTAATACAGGCTCTTGAAGGCCAGGACCGACTGACGTTTCGGATCTTTCTGACGCAACTGGTAACTGGTCACCCGCCCGGTGTCATCGGTAATCAGTCGATGGCAAAGCAAGGTCGGAAAGCCCAGCTGACGCATCAGCGGCTGGGAAAACTCGTAGAACGTGTCCGACAGAATCACCACCTGAAACCGCTCGCGCAGCCAGTTGACGAACTCCACCGCGCCCTCCAGCGGCTTGAGGGTCGCGATCACTTCCTGGATGTCCGAAAGCTTCAAGCCATGCTCGTCGAGGATGCGCAGGCGCTGTTTCATCAGCACGTCGTAGTCGGGAATGTCCCGGGTGGTGGCCTTGAGCGATTCGATTCCGGTTTTTTCGGCGAAGGCGATCCAGATTTCCGGCACCAGCACCCCTTCAAGATCAAGACAGGCAATTTCCACAAGACACTCCCGTTTGTAATGTTTATTGAGTCGAGCGAGCCCGAACTCTAGCGGCTCGACCTGGAGCGTGCAACGCAGAGGCCGCCCCGGCGGGCGTTGCTTTTTGTTAACATCGCCGCCATATAGAGCGCCCAGCGCCACCGACCTGTAGGAAGCCGCCCTGATGAGCCCAACGTTCGACGTCGTGGAACTCGCCACGACCTATGCCAACAAATCCGCGCAGGACATCCTCAAACTCGCGTTCGCCGAGTTCGGCGATGACCTGTGGATATCTTTCAGCGGCGCCGAGGATGTGGTGCTGGTGGACATGGCCTGGAAGCTGAACAAGAACGTCAAGGTGTTCAGTCTCGACACCGGTCGCCTGCATCCGGAAACCTACCGTTTCATCGATCAGGTGCGCGAGCACTACAAGATCGACATCGAACTGGTCTCACCGGACTACACGAAACTTGAACCGTTCGTGAAGGAAAAAGGCCTGTTCAGTTTCTACAAGGACGGCCATGGCGAATGCTGCGGGATCCGCAAGATCGAGCCGCTGCGCCGCAAACTCTCCGACGTGAAGGCCTGGGCCACCGGCCAGCGCCGCGATCAAAGCCCTGGCACCCGCAGCGCCGTGGCGGTGATGGAAATCGATACAGCGTTCTCCACCCCGGAGCGCACCCTGTACAAGTTCAACCCACTGGCGCAGATGACCAGCGAAGAAATCTGGGGCTACATCCGCATGCTGGAGCTGCCGTACAACAGCCTGCATGAGCGCGGCTTTATCAGCATCGGCTGCGAACCGTGCACTCGTCCTGTCCTGCCGAACCAGCATGAACGCGAAGGCCGCTGGTGGTGGGAAGAAGCGACCCAGAAAGAATGCGGGTTGCATGCCGGGAACATCATCAGTAAGGCATAAGCATCGCTGTTGCCCCGTGGGAGCAAGTCAGCTCCCACAGTGTTCACCACCCGTCTTGAAAAATGTGTACACACGAATGTCACCATCGGTGCCATTTATGTGTGCACTTTTCGTTTCTGCGCCCTGAAAAGTTACATCAGGCTCCAAAAACACTCCCTCCCGGCGCCCGCCAAAATCCCTCCCGAAAAATAAATACCTGTTCGAACGGTCAATTTATATCGTCCGTATTTCAGCGACTTAGCGCTCTTCAATAACTTTTCGCAATCAACGATGGTTTTCATAGATCGCCGTCTGGCACAGATCTGGCTTTAGTGCATGCATGTTTTGTATACAAAACCGCAAAACATGAACCCACACTTTCGATCCGCAAGCCTGAAGCGCCCTATCCCGTACAGGCTGCAGATGCCCCGTAACCAGTGATGTTTTCACCGCCGCGACGAAGATCTGCCGAGCCCGAACGCTCATGCACAGTCATCGCGACCCGGACATCAGGAGCCTGCCGGAATGCGTACGAGTCTCTCCAATAACAACATCGCGCTGAATCTGCCCGCCTCTTCAACCCTCGACCACAGCGTGCCCGGTGACGGGATCGCCGAACCGCTGCAATTGAGCCCGCGTCTGCACAACAGTGACCTCGCACCGACCAAGGTCGAAGGACGGCGTTGGGGCAAATACAGCATCTTTGCCCTGTGGACCAACGATGTGCACAACATCGCCAATTACTCGTTTGCCATCGGTCTGTACGCCCTGGGCCTGGGCGGCTGGCAGATTCTGCTGTCGCTGGGGATCGGCGCGGCGCTGGTGTATTTCTTCATGAACCTGTCCGGCTACATGGGACAGAAAACCGGCGTGCCGTTTCCGGTGATCAGCCGGATCAGTTTCGGCATTCATGGGGCGCAGATTCCTGCATTGATCCGGGCGGTGATCGCCATCGCCTGGTTCGGGATTCAGACGTACCTGGCGTCAGTGGTGTTTCGCGTGCTGCTCACGGCGATCCATCCCGGTTTCGCCGACTACGATCACAACTCGATCCTCGGCCTGTCGAGCCTGGGCTGGGTGTGTTTCGTGGCGATCTGGTTCGGGCAACTGGCGATTCTGGCCTACGGCATGGAAATGGTCCGCCGCTACGAAGCCTTCGCCGGGCCGGTGATTCTGCTGACCGTCGCCTGCCTCGCCGCGTGGATGTACACCCAGGCCAACGCGACCATTGCCTGGTCGATCCGCGAACCCCTGACCGGCGGTGAGATGTGGCGCAACATCTTTGCCGGCGGCGCCTTGTGGCTGGCGATCTACGGCACGCTGATCCTCAATTTCTGCGATTTCGCTCGCTCTTCACCGTGCCGCAAAACCATCAAGGTCGGAAATTTCTGGGGCCTGCCGGTCAATATTCTGGTGTTCGCCGGGATCACCGTCCTGCTGTGCGGTGCGCAATTTCAGATCAACGGCCGGATCATCGAAAGCCCGACCGAAATCATTGCTTCGATTCCCAACACGTTCTTTCTGGTGCTCGGCTGCCTGGCCTTCCTGATCGTCACCGTGGCGGTGAACATCATGGCCAACTTCGTCGCCCCGGCCTTCGTGCTGAGCAACCTGGCGCCGAAATACCTGACCTTCCGCCGCGCCGGGCTGATCAGCGCAACGATTGCTGTGCTGATCCTGCCGTGGAACCTCTACAACAGCCCGCTGGTGATCGTGTATTTCCTGTCCGGCCTCGGCGCCCTGCTCGGCCCGCTGTACGGCGTGATCATGGTCGACTACTGGTTGATCCGCAAAGGCCGGATCCACGTGCCGCAGCTGTACAGCGAACACCCGAACGGTGCGTATTACTACAGTCGCGGGGTCAATCTGCGGGCGGTCGCAGCGTTTATTCCGGCCGCCTTGATCGCGATCGTTCTGGCGCTGGTGCCGGGCTTCCACAGCGTTTCGCCCTTCTCCTGGCTGATCGGCGCCGGCATTGCCGGGATGCTCTACCTGATCATCGCCAAACGCCAGCCGCACTACGCCGACGTCGACGGTGAAGCCATCGCCGTCGACAACGTCAGCCACTGAATCTTTTGGCGGCCCCTCGCGGGGCCGCAGAACCAACCGCAATAAGGACTTCCCATGCGCATTCTCGTGGTCAACGTCAACACCACCGAATCCATCACTCAGGCCATCGCTCGTTCGGCGCAGGCTGTCGCTTCCCCCGGCACCGAGATTGTCGGCCTGACGCCATACTTCGGCGCCGATTCAGTCGAGGGCAATTTCGAAAGTTATCTGGCGGCCATCGCCGTGATGGACCGGGTGATGTCCTACGACCAGCCGTTCGACGCGGTGATCCAGGCCGGCTACGGCGAGCACGGTCGCGAAGGTTTGCAGGAGTTGCTCAACGTGCCGGTGGTGGACATTACCGACGCGGCGGCCAGCACCGCGATGTACCTTGGCCACGCCTACTCGGTGGTGACCACGCTGGATCGCACCGTGCCGCTGATTGAGGATCGGCTGAAACTGTCCGGCCTGTGGGATCGCTGCGCCTCGGTGCGTGCCAGTGGCCTGGCGGTGCTGGAGCTGGAACACGAGCCGCAACGGGCGCTGGAAGCGATCGTCCATCAGGCGGAACTGGCGGTGACTCAGGATAAAGCCGAAGTGATCTGCCTGGGTTGCGGCGGCATGGCCGGGCTCGATGAGAAGATCCGTCAGCGCACTGGCGTGCCGGTGGTGGACGGTGTCACTGCGGCCGTGACCATCGCCGAATCGCTGGTGCGACTGGGCCTGTCGACGTCCAAGGTGCGGACTTACGCAACGCCACGTCCGAAAACCATCATCGGCTGGCCAGCACGTTTTGCGCGTTGAATCTGCCGCTCATCTGAAAATGAAGCCCCGGATGGTAGCCCCCTCCTTGCGCCCCCTTGTTTAGAGCCCTCAAAAGGAAGCCAATCAACCGCAGCCTTTGCACCTGATACTTCTGACAGTTGTGCCTGGTGGGATTCGCAGGCCCACTGACCGCTCGGCAACTCGATCAACGGCAGTTCCCGTTGCTTTCACGCAAATCCAGGAGGGTGAACATGAAAAATGCAACAGCTCGCTTGTACGCACTATTGATCCTTGGCGGCACCATGGCGTTTCTCAGCAGCACGGCGGCAACTGCAGCCGCGCTGTGCACGCCGCTCTGGTGCCCATAACGCTGAAGCATCAATGATGCGTTGTTGAACCGGCGCCTGCCTTCATTGGTGATCAGTGAAGGCAGGACGCTCAGTTACAACTCTTCAACTCGCAGCAAAGCGCGTGGCCAATCCCTGCTGCGCAAACTGCTCGATGACAAAATCGACGAACGCCCGAGTCTTGCCCGGTAGCAGTTTGTGTTCGGCGTAATAAATGGAGATGTTGCCGTCGTCGACGTACCAGTCCGGCAGGACCCGCTGCAACGTCCCCGCCTCAAGATAGCCGACGGCGAACGGCATGCTCACCAGCGCAATCCCCAACCCCTGCGCCGCCGTGGCGCAGGCGGCTTCGGAATCGCTCATGGTCATTCGCGCCTTGAGGGTCAGCGGGCTGTGTTGTCGGGTGCGATGCGTCAATTGCCAGGAGCGCACGCGACCAGTCTGCGGTGAGCGGATCAGGATGCCGTCGTGCAGTGTGAGGTCGTCCGGTTCGCTGATCGGTGCGTACCGATCCAGATAATCCTTGGAAGCCACCAACACCCGATGCGCTGGTGTCAGCCTGCGCGCCACCACGCCTTGGGGCAGTTCGAAGCCACCGCCAATCGCTGCATCGAAACCCTGGCCGATCAGATCGACCTGGCGGTTATCGAAGTGCCAGTCCGGGTTGATCGCCGGAAATCTTTTCAGGAATTCCCCCAGCAACGGCACGATGTACAAACGGCCGAACACCGTGCCCATGCTGACTTTCAGCGTACCCGCCGGTTGGCCGCCGGCGCTGGCCAGATTGTTCACCGCATTCTGGATAGTGGTGAGGCTGCCGCTGACCTCACTCAGAAACAATTGCCCCGCTTCCGTCAGGGTCAACCGACGGGTGCTACGCTGGAACAGCCTCACGCCGAGGCGCGCTTCCAGTTTCGCAACACTCTTACCCACGGCGGCCGGTGTCAGGCTCAGGCGTCGCGCGGCCTCGGCAAAGCTGCCGACTTCGGCGCTGCGCACGAAGCATTCGATACTGCTGAAGGTTTCCATGGCCGCCACTCTAAACTTTTGGTTTACACAGACTATAGCAAGCACGGTCTACTCGCCCGGTAGCGAGGGGCAGATACTCGACACCACACCAAGGCAGCCTGCCTTGAAACTTCTGGAGATCGAACATGACCACTCAACACCTCAGCGGTAAAGTCGCTCTGATTCAAGGCGGCTCTCGCGGCATCGGTGCCGCCATCGTCAAGCGCCTGGCCGCTGAAGGCGCCGCGGTTGCCTTTACCTACGTCAGCTCGGCCGCCAAGGCTGAAGAACTGCAAAACAGCATCACCGCCACCGGCGGCAAAGCCCTGGCGATCAAGGCTGACAGCGCCGACGCAGGTGCCATCCGCAACGCGGTGAACGCCACTGTCGAAACCTTTGGCCGCCTCGACATCCTGGTCAACAACGCCGGTGTGCTGGCCGTCGCGCCGCTGGAAGACTTCAAACTGGAAGACTTCGACCAGACCCTGGCAATCAACGTGCGCAGCGTGTTCATCGCCAGCCAGGAAGCCGCCAGACACATGGGCGAAGGCTCGCGCATCATCAACATCGGCAGCACCAACGCCGACCGCATGCCCTTCGCCGGTGGTGGCGTGTATGCGATGAGCAAATCCGCACTGGTCGGCCTGACCAAAGGCCTGGCCCGCGACCTCGGCCCACGGGGCATCACCATCAACAACGTGCAACCCGGCCCGGTCGATACCGACATGAACCCGGCTCACGGCGAGTTTGCCGACAGCCTGATCCCGCTGATGGCGGTGGGTCGTTACGGTAAAGCCGAGGAAATCGCCAGCTTCGTCGCCTACCTCGCAAGCCCGGAGGCCGGTTATATCACCGGGGCCAGCCTGACCATCGACGGTGGTTTCGGCGCCTGATTGATCAGATAGTCGATAACGAAAAACGCCGCCCCTCCTTTGACAGAGGGGCGGCGTTTTTATGTCGGCGGTTTGATCAGGCCCAGTCGAGCGCCGGCAATCCGCATGCACTCGGCGTGAACGCTTTCAACGTACGAAGAATCCCGTCGGCGTGTGCGTATTTTTCATCGGCCATGGCGGCATCGGGAATGGCGATGGCAGTCATGCCGGCTGCTTTCGCGGCTGTCACGCCGAATGGCGAATCTTCGAACACCAGGCAATCTTCCGGCGCCACACCCAGGCGGCGAGCGGCGGTGAGGAAGATGTCCGGTGCCGGTTTGGCTGCGCCGACTTCCGGGTCGTCAGCGGTGACGATGAAGTCGAACAGCGCGAACCAGTCGCGGTGCAAGGTGGTTTTCTGACCGAACGACTGACGCGATGAGCTGGTACCGACCGCAATCGGAATGTTGTGCGCCTTGAGGTGACGGATCAGTTCCTCGGCGCCCGGCATCGCTTGCGCGGTGGGAAAACGCTCGCGCATCAGCGGCTCGCGGATTACCAGAAACTCTTCGGCGGTGATCGGCAGGTCCAGCGCCTCAACCACGTAGCGCGCCAGATCGCCGGCGCCACGGCCGATGATGTTCTGCTTGATGCTCCAATCGAAGGTGCGCCCGTAACGCGCGGCAATCAGTGAGGTGACCTCGGTGTAGATGCCCTCGGTGTCCAGCAGCAAACCGTCCATGTCGAAAATCACGGCCTTGATCGGGCCAAACGCCTTCAGCGGTGCATTCATCATCGGATCCGTTATCAAAGACATCCCGAGCGGCGTGGATATCGCCGCTGCTCGGATCTGATTAAAGGGTTCAGCAGCATAACGAGCGCAGCCGAGGTTGAGCAACGGGCAATGTCGGTTGTCCGCAGAACGCCCTCCCACACATTTAGAGAATCGCCCTACAGACATCGCCTACTCGGCTGACTTCTTTCCTGTTCGATCCCCCGCAAAGTTTCGCGCCATTCCCCCGATGCGCGCGAGTGACTGCCAATGCTTCCACCTGATCCACTCCTGAAATTGAACAACAGCATTGGTTTGCTGGTGGTCGCTGCGCTGAACCCTGATCAGCCCGATGTCGAAAAGCTGTTTCAGGAGTTTCGCCTCTGTCTCAACAACTATGACGCCTGGGCCGAACAGTTCTGGACAGGCACCGCGCTGGGTGTCGAGCAAGTGTTCCAGGTCGGCAACGATGTCCGGCTCAGTGCACCGGTTGGCAGCCGCAGACCCATCAGTTCCTCCGTGGTCATGTGCCCCGCCACCGGCCCCCTGACGCTGGTGCACATGTTCGAAGCCGCACGGTTTGTGCCGATCGGCAACACGCCGGTGATCCTTGAACCGGTGATTTCCGATGTCGACGGCGTTTTGGGGTTCGGCGAACCGCTGCATCACACCATCGGCCCCACCGGCATTCTCGAGGTCAGCGACTGCGACCGGGGCCAGCGTTATCGCATCACCTTCTTTCCCGATGTTTCCACCGCGCATATCCAGGCGTTGTACGCCTCGTATCAGGGCCTTGTTGATGGCCTGGAAGGCTGGTTGCGTGAGGAATGGAAAGGGTTTCAACCGCAGTGGACGGCGTTTTCCAGCGCCGGTTTCACCGAGCGTTACGGGCAGTTGCAAAGGGCTGACTGGCACGGTTTCGAATCTGCGCTGAATGGCGTCTGGGATGACGTGAAACAGCTGTTTGCCCTGCTTGCAGATTTGCAGGCCAACAGCGAAAAGCTTCTGCAGTACCTGTCCAGCGCTGAGCTGGATGCCTTGCTTGAGGCGTCTTCCGAGGCCATCGCCAATGGCCTGCTGATGCTCAGCGATGAGCCGTTGCTGTTCATTTATCTGGCGGCCTTTACCAGCTGGCTGAAGATGCTGCCGCCACAGTATCTGGCCGAGGTGGTGGCTGAGGTTCGCGCTGAGCTGCTGGTCAGTTTTCTGCTGATGTGCGTGTCGGGTGGCATGGGCGTGCCACTGCGGTTGAGCACCAAGGTATTGGGCAAGATCAAGTCACCCCGCGCGCGGGAATGGCTGGCGGCGTCGGCGTTGCGGTTGGCGGAGCTGACCTCGGCGCCCGATCTGACCCGGCATGCGAGCGCGTTGAAACCGCTGATGGTCAATGCAGGTCCGGCACCGTTGCGGCCGACACCGGCTATTCCGCTGGAGGTTCGCACGGAGGATGCGCTGGTGCTGACGGTGCCTAATCCGGCAGCCATTGCCCGTGACAAGTCCCACGGCATGACGCGAATGGAGCGGCATGAGCCTCGGGATGATGCTTCGGATCAGGCAAAAAATCCCAACGGTGACAGTGCCGATTGTGCGCCGAGGACCTGCACCAATGGCTGTCCGGTTTCGATGGTCACCGGTGAAGAGCTGCTAACGCTGACCGATGGTGTGCTCGATGGGCTGCTTCCATTTGAGTTCAGCCGGTTGTACCGCAGCAGTGCGGCCGAGATCGATGTTGGGTTGGGGTTTGGCTGGAGCCATTCGCTGGCGCATCGGCTGGAGGTTGATGGCGCTTCGGTGGTCTGGGTCGACCATGAGAACCGGCGCACGCGGTTTCCGCTGCCGAATGTCGAGCGGCCGGCCATTCACAACAGCTTGTCGCGGGCGGCGATCTTTCTCGGGGATGAGCCGGAGGAGTTGATTGTTGCGCTGGCGGGGGACGCGGCGCGGTTTTATCACTTTCGGGTTGGGCGTCTGACGGCGGTCAGCGATGCGTACGGTAACCGGTTGCGTATTACGCGGGATCGTCTGGATCGCGTTGAGCGCCTCGATAACGGGGCCGGTCGTTCCCTGTTGCTGCGCTATGAGCGGGCGCATCTGGTCGCGGTCGATTATCAGGTTTTTCGGGAGTCTGCCTGGCGTACCGAGCAGACGCTGGTCAGCTACCGCTTTGATGCCCGCCATCGATTGATCGAGGCGTCCAACGCGGTCGGCGAGACTGAGCGTTACGACTACGACGACCAGCACGTCATCCTGCAACGGCAGCTGGCCGGCGGCGCGAGCTTCTTCTGGGAGTGGGAGCGTGCCGGCAAGGCAGCGCGTTGCGTGCGGCACTGGGCGTCGTTTTCGCAGATGGATACGCGTTACGTCTGGGATGACGCCGGCAGTGTCACGGTGCAGTACGTCGACGGCACTGAAGAAACCTACGTCCACGACGTTACGGCGCGGCTGGTGCGTCAGGTCGCCGCCGATGGTGGCGAACAGCTCAAGGCCTACGACGCGCAGGGCCGATTGGTCGCCGAGCAGGATGCGCTGGGGGCGGTCACCGAATACCGCTACGACGATGCCGGACGGCTGATCGCGCTGATTCCGCCGGACGATGCGCCGACGTCCTACGAATACCGCAACGGTTTCCTGCACAGTCGTTCACGTGGCGATGCCGTGTGGACGTACCGGCGCAATGCCCAGGGTGACATCACCGAAGCGGTCGACCCGGACGGCCACGTCACCCATTACCACTACGACGCGCAGGGGCGGTTGCTGTCGATCCGTTATCCGGACAGTGGCCGCCATGTGTTCATGTGGAATGACCTGGGCCAGTTGGTCGAGGAGAGCTTGCCGGACGGTGGGGTTCGCAAGTTTTCCTACGATGCCTTGGGGCGGCGGACGACGGTTCAGGACGAACATGGCGCGGTCACCCGTCACGCGTGGGACGCCGTTGGCCGGCTGATCCAGACCACCTCGCCGAATGGCGCCACCCGCGCCTGGTCCTACAGCGCCTACGGCCAGATCACCGCCGAACGCGATGAACTGGGGCGCATCACCCGCTACGAATATGACGACGACCTGCATTTGGTCAGCCGGCGGATCAACCCCGACGGCACGCAACTCCGGTACCGCTACGACCATGCGCAGCTGCTGCTGACGGAAATCGAGAACGAGTCGGGCGAAAAGTATCGGCTGGACTACACGCCCACCGGACTGATCCGACAGGAAACCGGCTTCGATGGCCGGCGTACGGCGTATGTCTACGACCGCAACGGTCATCTGCTGGAAAAGACCGAGTATGGCGACGACGGCTCGACGCTGGTCACCACTTACCAGCGCGACAGCGCCGGGCGATTGCTGCTCAAGACCCTGCCGGACGGGGTCGAGGTCAGCTACCGCTATGACCGTTTAGGCCGTTTGGTCGGCGTGGATGACGGCCAGGATCACCCGCTGGCTTTCGAATACGACCTGCAGGACCGGCTGGTGCGCGAGCATCAGGGCTGGGGCACCCTGCGTTACACCTACGACGCCTGCGGCCAGCTCACTCGCATGCGTCTGCCGGACAACAGCAAGCTCGACTACCACTACGCCAAGGGCGGCGCGCTGACCGCGATCGACCTCAACGGCGCCTTGCTGACCCGCCACGTCTACCAGAACGGCCGCGAACAGCAACGCCAGCAAGGCCTGCTGCTCAGCGAATATGCCTACGACGAACAGGGCCGCTTGAAGTCCCACGCCGTAGGCCATCAACGCAGTGCGCTGTACCGCCGCGACTTTGCCTACAGCGCCAACGGCAACCTCGAACACATCGCCGACACCCGCCACGGCCAGCGCAGCTACACCTACGACGCCCTCGACCGGCTGATCCGCGTGCGCCACACCCGCGACGATGTGCCGGAAAACTTTGCCCACGACCCGGCCGGCAACCTGCTGATGCAGGACCGCCCCGGCCCGACGCAGATCAAAGGCAATCGCCTGCAAATGCAGGGCGACCGGCACTACGACTACGACGCCTTCGGCAATCTGATCCGCGAACGCCGCGGCCGCGCGCAAACCCTCGTCACCGAATACCGCTACGACAGCCAGCACCGCCTGATCGGCCTGACCCGCCCCGACGGCAAAACCGCGACCTACCAATACGACGCCTTCGGCCGGCGCATCCGCAAAACCGTCGACGGCCAGAGCACCGAATTCTTCTGGCAAGGCGACCACCTGATCGCCGAAAGCAGCAAGGAACAGCACCGCAGCTTCATCTACGAACCCGGCACCTTCCGCCCGTTGGCCATGCTCGACGGCAAAGGCCCGAAACGCGCCTGCCCGTTCTACTACCAGCTCGACCACCTCGGCACCCCGCAGGAACTGACCGACTACAGCGGCGACATCGTCTGGTCAGCCAAGTACAGCGCCTACGGCAAGGTCACCTCGCTGGAGCTGGCGACCGAGGATTATCTCAATCAGCCGCTGCGCTTTCAGGGGCAGTACTTCGATGAAGAAAGCGGGCTGCATTACAACCGGCATCGGTATTACGACCCTGACTTGGGGCGGTATTTGACGCCGGATCCGGTGAAGCTGGCGGGTGGGCTGAATCAGTACCAGTACGTGCCGAATCCGACGGGGTGGGTGGATCCGTTGGGGTTGACGTCCAACTGTCCGCCCAAAAATGGAAAATCAGTTGCTTGTTCAGATTTTGGTGAGGTTGAGCTTCCGGATGTTTCCAGACGCGGCGCTTTTAGACAGGCAAAAGCTGATGCAGGGATTCCGAAAGGTCAACAGCCAGACGTACAGTTTGACGAAGTCAGTGGCAAACCAGGTCAGTTTATTTACATCAACATGACCGATATAAACGGCAAAAGCATCTTGAACGACTCCGGCATACCCATTAGAACTAGACAGTACATGTACACTCGACAGGATGGTTTCAAGCTAATATTGCAAGATCACTCTGCTGGACATAAATTCGGCGATGCTAGGAAAATTGGAGATCAAGGACCACACTTTAACATCCGTCCCGCAGCCAACCCAAGAACTGGAAAAGTCAAAAATACTGACGAGCACTATCCTTTTAGGAAATAGCCATGAAACACTGGAACGATATAGCAGAAAGCACTTTTTTCAACATGATTTTTAGCTCCCCAATAGCCATTGGAGAAATAAAACTTTTCATCTTAAATATCGACAACAATTACTCGACCGTCACATTAGGTTTCGATATACCTGAAATCCCGGACACTCCTCCGAAAAAATGGGAAAAAATGGGATTTAACGCTTGCCGCATAGGAATAACATGCAGCGAGATAGAGGATTTGGCATTACACAATCTACCTACAAACAAAAACCTGAGATTAACCATAAAAAATACTGGTTTACGATTTAGAGTTTCGGCCACTTCTGACGACTCATCAATACATTTCACGACAGCTTTTATATGCCTTCGCGAGCCTACGGTTTATCTGACCAGCACTCCATTCCATGAAACATGATTAAAACTTGATATTTTAACTTCCATCGCGATAGTTTTTTATTTGTAATAATTGCAATTTTTATCAAGAGATATGCGCAATTACTTTATTTTTTACAGATCAGAGTAGCCAAGTCGATTACCCAAATTTAAACGAACAACACACGAAAATTGCTGCAGGAAAATTGATGCGAGCACCCCATCACTCATCATCATCAAAATCCTCATACTCAAGCTCCTCCTCACCCTCCATAAGCGGAACCGTCGCATCATCCATCAACGACCCCGGATCTTCATTCCCCGGATCATTGATAAACGGCAATCCGCTCGGGCCTTTTTCTTCCTTGCCTTCGGTTTCGGGAGTCATGGCGCACCTCATTAATCTCAAATGTGTAAACGTTCGAAAAGTATGGTCGCTATTCGTTCCTGCGCATGACGCGCAGGCGCAAAAAACCCGGCATAAAGCCGGGTTTTCGTAGAACCGATCACTCAACGATGACGATTCTTGTGTTTGTACTTGTGCTTATGACCACCGCCGGAGTGCGACTTGCCGCCATCGTCACCCAGGTTGTTGCCGACCGCACCACCCGCTGCGCCGCCCAACCCTGCGCCGATGGTCGAACCGGTGGAGCCGCCGAGGCTGTTGCCGATCACTGAACCGCCTGCGGCGCCGAGGCCACCGCCAATGGCGGCTTCCGTGCGATTGCGTTTGTTCGCGCCGACAGCACTGCCGGCTGCACCACCAACACCAGCGCCCACCGCAGCACCGGTGCTGCCGCCGAGCTGGCCGCCGACCACGTTGCCCAGCGCGCCACCCAATCCGCCACCCACGGCGGCTGTGCCATCACCAGCGGCCATGGCGCCTTGAGCTACCAGTAATCCCAAAACCAATGCGGATAATGTCAAGCGCATACAGACCTCACAGGTCCCGAGTCGGGACGGTTCGCCCGCGGAGGGGGCTACGTAGCATTGGAGGCGAATTCGGGAAAAACGTTCAGCAACGAAAAGGCCCGGCATCAAACCGGGCCTTTTCAGACATGCGTTGGCAATCAGTGACGCTTGTGACCCTTGGACAGATTGCTGCCCACCGCGCCACCGGCTGCGCCGCCCAGGCCTGCACCGATGGTGGCGCCAGTCTTGCCGCCCAGGCTGTTACCGATCACCGAACCGCCCGCCGCACCGACACCGCCACCGATGGCTGCTTTGGTACGGGCACCTTTCTTGGCAGCCAATGCGCTGCCGGCAGCACCGGCTACACCAGCACCAATCGCTGCACCGGTGCTGCCGCCCATTTTCTGGCCAACCACGTTACCCAGCGCGCCGCCGAGACCGCCACCCAGTGCGGCGGTACCGTCACCAGCCATTGCACCTTGAGCAACCAGAAGCCCCAGAACCAGAGCAGGCAGAGTTAAACGCATGACGAAAACCTCAACAGAAGGAAGAAAAAAGGGCGCAGATTGAATGCTGTTGTCGCGGCAATGTCCAGCGTTGCAGCGCACTTGGCGCCGATTGGACAGCGGATATGGAAAAGGTTTTATGACGGACAAAAAAAAGCCCGCTGGGGAGACGGGCTGGAGACTTGCTTTCTAACGGATGGCTTCACCCTACTCAGGCGGGTGTGAAAAGTTTGTGAAAAAACCGGACAAAAGCTTCAATCAATGTAGGACGCTTCTCTACCAGGCAGGCATAAAAAACCCCGTTCAATGACGGGGCTCTGCGGGACAGGACTCACTTTCTGGAGCGGGTGGTGACCTTGGGCAGAAACTTCGCCTTCGGGCCCTTGGGTGCCGTGGACTTGATCTTGCCGGTCTGCACCGGATCCTCGCCAAATCCGGCCTGATACTCCGTCTGGCCGCAGCGCACGCAATTATTGAATGAAAATTCAGCCCCGTCGTCTTCGATGTACGGATCAGTCATCTTTGCTCCCCTTCTCAAATGCGGGCCGACACCGGCAAACCCTTTCGCCTGAAAAAATATCGACCTCCAAGGCTTTTGAGACTAGCCGGTCATTCCTGGACTTGTGGTTCAGATCACCCGGAGCCCGACGAATGGCCCACGGAAATTAAACACAATGACGAACCGTTGGTCTCACGCGGCTAAAGATTCCCGGCGACCGGCCGCTGCCCTTTTTCCTACGCAATAAATCTCAAGGAGAGAACATGGAAATCAAAGGATTACCGACACTGCCTGTTGTAAAGCTCACGGATGAACAGATCGCCGCCGGCAAGGCCGGGGCGGAGAAACTCAAGGAAAAGATCGCTTCGGGTGAAATCGTCATCAAGCAGCCAACCGGACCGAGTCCGTTGCAGCCTGGCGTGATCTACCACCCAGACCCGGTTCAGCCAGTTCAACCCGGCGATACGCCGCCTCTCGTCGCGAACGACACGCCGCTGACCTACGATTCGAAAGGCACCATCCTGCTCAAACCGCAGGGCTGATTATCAGCACAGAGCCCATTCCGTTGAATGGGCTCACTAGCCTCAGCGCAACTTGACCGCCGTACCGGTCGCAAACACCACAACCATGCCACCCTTCCCTGCGGGCATGCTGATCTCGAAATCCACCCCGACCACCGCATCCGCCTGCAAAGCCCGCGCACGTTCCTTGATCTCGTCAGTCGCCTGGATACGTGCCTCCTTCAATGCCCGCTCCAGCGTCTGCGAACGCCCGCCAAAAAAGTCCCGCATGCCCGCGAACATATCGCGAATCACATTCACGCCCTGCACCGACTCGGCACTGACGATGTCCAGATACGCCGTAATCTGCCGGCCTTCGATGGAGTGGGTGGTGGAAATGATCATGGAGGTCGTCCTTTTACATGCCGGATAAAACCGCGATTGTAATGCCCTGGCAAAGGGATGCCGAACCGATCTCTGTGACCAAAAAAATCCGGACGCCAGAATGCACAAAACCCCTGGTTTCTTTCGAAACCAGGGGTTTTGTTTACATCGAATTTGGCGGTGAAGGAGAGATTCGAACTCTCGATACAGTTTCCTGTATACACACTTTCCAGGCGTGCTCCTTAAGCCACTCGGACACTTCACCGTATCTCTTCAAACATGTTCTGTCTGTCGAGGCGCGCTAATGTAGTCGAAAGCTTTTCTGATGGCAAACTTTTTTTCAGAATTTTCATGCGGTTAAGCGAAAAAGCCGCGACCGCCATCGAGAGTCCATGGCGATCCGGCCAATCTCGGGCAAACGCGGCCCTTCTAGATAGGCGCGCAGGCGTCAGGCACCGGGCGCGTTGCAGCGCATCGGCCAGTAAACAGTGACTGGCGGGTCAGTCACAGTGCTTTACCTGACCGACGACGGTGGGTAACGTCTGCCCATCTTTCTTATAAGGAATTGCGCCATGAGCGACCTGATTGCCTACCACCTCGAAGACGGTATCGCGACCCTGACCCTGAGCAACGGCAAGGTCAACGCCATTTCCCCGGACGTGATCGCGGCCTTCAACGCGGCGCTGGATCAGGCGGTGGCGGATCGTGCCATTGTGATCATCACCGGTCAGCCGGGCATTCTCTCTGGCGGCTACGACCTGAAAGTGATGACCGCCGGCCCTAAAGAAGCCGTTTCCCTGGTGACCGCCGGTTCGACTCTGGCCCGCCGTCTGTTGTCGCACCCGTTCCCGGTGATCGTTGCCTGCCCGGGGCATGCCGTGGCCAAAGGCGCGTTCATTCTGTTGTCCGCCGACTATCGGATCGGTGTCGACGGCCCGTTCAGCATCGGTCTGAACGAAGTGCAGATCGGCATGACCATGCACCACGCCGGCATCGAGCTGGCTCGTGATCGTCTGCGTCGCTCGGCCTTCCATCGCTCGGTGATCAATGGCGAGATGTTTGATCCGCAAAGCGCAGTGGATGCCGGTTTCCTCGACAAGGTTGTCGCGGCCGAAGAGTTGCAAGGTGCCGCCCTCGCCGCCGCGCGTCAGTTGAAGAAGATCAACATGACCGCGCATAAGAACACCAAGCTGAAAGTGCGCAAGGCGCTGCTGGAAACCCTGGACAACGCGATCATTCAGGATCAGGAGCATCTGGGCTGACACCCGGCTCATACCGATTCTGAAAAGCCCGACCGTCGTGTCGGGCTTTTTCTTACACGCCCAGTTAAAAACTCTGCAGCAGCTCTAGGACGCCTCTGACCAACAAGTCGGAAACATGCGCTTAAACATCGCCCATCTCCGGACTCTATAGCGGCAATTGCCGAAAACAGTGCACATCCGTACACTGCGCCACCTTTTGTCCCGATGGGCCTGAAAATGCTGTTCGTGTTTCGTATGTTGTTGATGGGCCTGCACTTTATTCTGGCGGGAGTCCTCGGTGTGATCCTCGGGCTGTGCCGCCCATTCAATCCGGACAACAGTCGTCTGTGTGCCCGTCTCTATGCACTGCCGGCCATGTGCATTTTGCGTTTGCGAGTGAAAGCCGATGTCGGGCCGTTGATGAACAAGCCCGACAGCTGCGTGATCATCGCCAACCATCAGTCCAACTATGACCTGTTCGTGTTCGGCAACGTGGTGCCGCGCCGTACCGTGTGCATCGGCAAAAAGAGCCTGAAGTGGGTGCCACTGTTCGGGCAGCTGTTCTGGCTGGCGGGCAATGTGTTGATCGATCGCGGGAACGCGCACAAGGCGCGCCAGTCGATGCTGACCACCACCGACACTTTGCAGCACAAAGACACCTCGATCTGGGTCTTCCCGGAAGGCACCCGCAACCTGGGTGAAGAACTGCTGCCATTCAAAAAAGGCGCGTTCCAGATGGCCATCGCCGCCGGGGTGCCGATCGTTCCGGTGTGTGTCAGCAGCTACATCAAGCACATGCGTCTGAACCGCTGGCACAGCGGGAAAGTTCTCATACGCTCGCTGCCGGCAATTCCTACCGCTGGCCTGACCATGGATGACATGCCCATGCTCATTACCCAATGCCGCGAGCAGATGCGCGAATGTATCGATGCGATGGATCGGCAGCTGCAAGCCGCGTGAATAAAGAAGCCCGCCCAGTGCGGGTTTTCTTTTGCCCGGTGAACTGTGCAGATTTCACTGACTCTCAAGCAGCGACACGGCTAAGCTGAAGCCATGCCTCCCCTGCCATCTGCCAAGAAGAAGTGAATCAACACCATGGGTCGAGTTGTTGCTGCTGCGGTTTACAGCGCTGGTAAGAAAGTCACCAATATTTCCCTCGACGAAGGCGCGGCCTGGGCCGCCAAGACCGGCCACTTCGTCTGGATCGGCCTCGAAGAGCCGAGCGCCCAGGAACTGTCCAACCTGCAACGCCAGTTCAACCTGCACGAACTGGCTATCGAAGACGCTCTGGAAAAACACAGCCGGCCAAAGCTGGAAACCTTTGGCGACGCGCTGTTCATCGTCACCTACTCGCCGGTGCGCGAACACGGGATTCTGCAGTTCATCGAAACCCATATCTTCGCTGGTAACGGCTACATCATCACCGCGCGTAACGGTCATTCGGCGTCCTACGCCCACGTCCGCCAGCGCTGTGAGGCACGGCCGCTGCTGCTGGAACACGGGGAAGATTTCGTACTGTATGCGCTGCTGGATTTCGTGATCGAGAACTATCAGCCGGTGGGCGAAGCGATCCACGCCGAGATCGATGAGCTGGAACGCAACGTGCTGTGCAGTGCGCTCAATGAACACGACATCCAGAAACTCCATGGCCTGCGCCGAGACGTCTTGCGTTTGCGCCGTTACGCGGCGCCGATGGTGGAAATCGGCGAGGAGCTGCAGAAGCTGAGCTTCCCCTTCATCGACAAGAACATGCGCCCGTACTTCCGTGATGTGCAGATCCATGTGACGCGGCAGATGGAAGACCTGACCACCCTGGCCGACATTGCCAGCCAGACCATCGAAATCGGCGTGCTGCTGGAGGCGTCACGCCAGAGCGTGGTGCAGCGCAAATTCGCCGCGTGGGCGGCGATTCTGGCGTTCCCCACGGCAGTGGCGGGGATCTACGGGATGAACTTCCAGAACATGCCGGAGCTGAGCTGGCACTACGGCTATTTCGGCGTGCTGGGCTTTATTACGGTCGGCTGCGTGAGCCTGTGGGCAAGCTTCAAGAAATCGGGCTGGTTGTAAGTTAAAAAAACGCCCCCGTGCAAAGCACGAGGGCGTTCGAATTCAAGCGGCGGTCGGCTTGTGCGCCACGAAACGCATCATCCATTCCGCCACCGTGGTGCCGTGGTGCTGATGTTCCAGGCTGGCCACACCCTTGCTGTACACCTGCTCGCCCAGCGCATCCTGACGCAGATCCAGCAGCGCTCGCGAGTAGTCGTGGATAAATTCCGGATGCCCCTGGAAGCACAGCACCTGATCGTTGATGTGGTACGCGGCGAACGGGCAGAAATCGCTGGAAGCAATCACCGTGGCGTTCTCCGGCAACGCCGTGACCTGATCCTGGTGGCTGATCAACAGCGTCAGCTCTTCGCGCACCGGGCTCATCCACGGCGCCTTGGCCGCCAGTTTGTAGTTGTGAATGCCAACTCCCCAACCCTGCGTAGCGCGCTCGCTTGTGCCGCCCAGCAGCAGCGCCAGCAGTTGATGGCCGAAGCACACGCCGAGCAGTTTGTCGCCGCGCTCGTAGCGAGTCAGCAGGTATTGCTTGAGGGTCTGGATCCACGGGTCGGTGCCGAACGAATCGGCCTTGCTGCCGGTGACCAGATACGCATCGAAAGTCAGGTCATCACTCGGATAATCGCCCTGCATCACGTTGTACACCGTGAACTCGGCGGCGATCGGCTGTTGCGAGAACAGGCGCTGGAACATCTGCCCGTAACCCTGATATTCATCGACCAGTTCCGGACGCAGGATGTCGGTTTCCAGAATGCAGATGCGTAGCGACATAAAAAATACCTGACACGTGATGGGAATAATGCACACCCCAGAGCCTGCCTTGAAACCACCCGGCAAGGCAAGCCCCGAAATGCCTCCCCTCCCCGTTAGAACAACTCGCCTTTCGCGGCTTTTTCCAGCAGCAACGCAGGCGGTGCGAAACGCTCGCCGTACTGTTCCGCCAGGTACTGCGCCCGCGCGACGAAGTCCTTCACGCCATATTGATTGATGAACTGCAACGCGCCGCCCGTCCATGCCGCAAAACCGATGCCGAAGATCGAGCCGACATTGGCGTCCGCCGTCGAGGTCAGCACGCCCTCTTCCACGCAACGCACGGTTTCGATGGCCTGCACGAACAGCAACCGATCACGTACATCCTTCGGCGAAATCTGCCCGTCGGCTTTCTCGAAACGGGCTTTCAGTTCGGGCCATAGATGTTTCTGCCCACCTGCCGGGTACTCATAAAAACCGCCTCCCCCTGCCTTGCCCGGCCGCTTGTATTCGTTGAGCAGCAAGTCAATCACGGCGAACGCCGGGTGCTCAATCAGCGGTTTCCCTTCTGCCTGCAGGTCTTTGGCCGTTTGCTGACGGATATGGCTCATCAGGCTGAGGGAAACTTCGTCGGATATCGCCAGCGGCCCGACAGGCATGCCGGCCTTGCGCGCTTCGGTCTCGATCATCGGCGCACTGACGCCCTCACCCAGCATGGCAATGCCTTCATTGGTGAAAGTGCCGAATACCCGCGAAGTGAAGAAACCACGACTGTCGTTGACCACAATCGGGGTTTTCTTGATTTGCAGTACGAAATCGAACCCGCGTGCGAGGGTTTCGTCGCTGGTTTGCGCGCCTTTGATGATTTCCACCAGCGGCATCTTTTCCACCGGGCTGAAGAAGTGCAGGCCGATGAACTTGCTTTGATCCGGCACTGCGGTCGCCAACCCCGTGATGGGCAAGGTCGACGTGTTGGAAGCAATCACCGCGTCGGCGCCGACCACCTGCTGTGCTGCTGCCGAGACCTTGGCCTTGAGATCACGATCCTCGAATACCGCCTCAATGATCAGATCGCAACCTGCCAGATCGGCGTCGCTTTCGGTCGGATGGATGCGCGCCAGCACCGCTTCACGCTGCTGCGCAGTCATCTGCCCGCGAGCGACTTTCTTGTCCAGCAATGCCGCCGAATGGGCTTTGCCCTTTTCCGCAGCCGCGAGGTTGATGTCTTTGAGCACCACGTCGATCCCGGCCGATGCGCTGACATAGGCGATCCCGGCGCCCATCATGCCCGCGCCGAGCACGCCCACGCGCTTCGTCACATAAGGCGCAAAACCCTGCGGCCGCGATCCGCCCGCGTTGATTTCATTGAGCTGGAACCAGAAGGTGCCAATCAGGTTTTTCGAGATCTGGCCGGTGGTCAGTTCGGTGAAATAACGGGTTTCGATCAGGTGCGCGGTGTCGAAATCCACCTGCGCGCCTTCCACCGCCGCACACAGAATCTTCTCCGGCGCCGGCAACGTGCCCTGGGTTTTGGTGCGCAGGATCGACGGCGCAATCGCCAGCATCTGCGCGACTTTCGGATTGGATGGCGTGCCGCCGGGAATCTGATAGCCCTTCACATCCCAACGCTGCACGGCCGCGGGATTGGCCAGAATCCAGGCCCGGGCCTTGGCCAGCAGCTCATCGCGATCCGCTGCCAGTTCATCAATCAGCCCCGCCTGCAACGCCTGCTGCGGACGGACTTTCTTGCCTTCAAGCAGATACGGCAAAGCCTTTTCGATGCCCAGCATGCGCACCATCCGCACCACGCCACCGCCGCCCGGCAACAGGCCGAGGGTCACTTCCGGCAAACCGAGCTGCACCGACGCATCGTCCAGTGCCACGCGGTGGTGGCAGGCCAGGCAGATTTCCCAGCCGCCGCCGAGCGCCGCGCCGTTGATCGCCGCGACCACCGGTTTGCCGAGGGTTTCCAGGGTGCGCAACTGGCCCTTGAGGGTCAGCACCATGTCATAGAAGGCCTTGGCTTCGGGCTTGCCGACCTTGATCAGTTCATTCAGGTCGCCACCGGCGAAGAAGGTTTTCTTGGCCGAGGTGATGATCACCCCGGCGACGTCCTCTTTTTCCGCCTGCAAACGGGCGACGCTTTCGGCCATGGCCTCGCGGTACACCGAGTTCATGGTGTTGGCGCTCTGGCCCGGCATGTCGATGGTCAGGAGGACGATGCCGTCCTGGCCTTTTTCGTAACGAATGGCTTGGGTCATGACAGGATTCCTTGGGGTCAGAGGCGTTCGATGATGGTCGCGATGCCCATGCCGCCGCCGACGCACAGTGTCGCGAGGCCGTAGCGCAGGCGCCGGGCTTCCAGTTCATCGAGCAAGGTGCCGAGGATCGCGCAACCGGTGGCGCCCAGCGGGTGGCCCATGGCGATCGAGCCGCCATTGACGTTGACCTTGTCCGGGTCGACAGCCATGTCCTTGATGAACTTCAGCACCACCGAGGCGAACGCCTCGTTGACTTCAAACAAGTCGATGTCTTCCACCCGCAGCCCGGCCTTGGCCAACGCCTTGCGAGTGGCCGGCGCCGGGCCGGTGAGCATGATGGTCGGATCGGTGCTGGTGACCGCCGTGGCGACGATCCGCGCCCGGGGTTGCAGGCCCAACGCGCGGCCCTTGGCCTCGGAGCCGATCAACATCAGCGCCGCGCCGTCGACGATCCCCGAGCTGTTGCCCGGCGTGTGCACATGGTTAATCCGCTCGACATGGCTGTAGACCCGCAACGCCGTGGCGTCGAAGCCCATCTGGCCAATCATTTCGAAACTCGGCTTGAGCTTGCCCAGACCTTCAAGAGTCGACTCGGCGCGAATGAACTCATCGTGATCGAGCAGGATGATGCCGTTCTGGTCCTGCACCGGCACCAACGACTTGTTGAACGAACCGTCGGCCCGGGCACGGGCGGCTTTCTGTTGCGAATGCAGCGCGTAGGCATCGACGTCCTGGCGGCTGAAGCCTTCAAGGGTGGCGATCAGGTCGGCGCCAACGCCTTGTGGCGTGAAGTGGCTGTGCAGGTTGGTCTGCGGGTCCAGCGCCCAGGCGCCACCGTCGCTGCCCATCGGCACGCGGGACATGGACTCCACACCACCGACCACTACCAGATCCTCGAACCCGGAGCGCACTTTCATCGCCCCCAGGTTCACCGCTTCCAGCCCCGAGGCGCAGAAGCGGTTGATCTGCACACCCGCGACGCTGACGTCCCAATCGGCCACCTGCACGGCGGTCTTGGCGATGTCGGAGCCCTGATCGCCAATCGGCGTGACGCAACCGAGCACCACGTCATCGACCTGGCTGGTGTCCAGCGCGGTGCGCGCCTGCAAAGCGGTCAGCAGCCCGGCCACCAGGTTCACCGGTTTGACGCTGTGCAGCGAACCATCGGCCTTGCCCTTGCCACGGGGCGTGCGTAACGCGTCGAAAATCAAAGCTTGGGTCATGACGTCCTCGAACCTGTGCGGTGAGTGAAATTCGTGCTGTCACTGTTGTCTTCGCAGGCGACGGATTCAATGACCACAGCGCTCAATGACGTTGACGCGCACGCTCAGACGGACGGTCATCCATGGCTTGGTTAACCGGTTCAGGTGTGCGAGCTGTCTAGCAAACGGGCGGCAAAGAAGCTGGCAATGGGCCTCATGCCTTTTTAATCGCAACCGGTAGCAAGTACATACGAAATGGATCTAAGCGAAGCGTGACGCGGGCCCTAAGGTGAAGATGTACGTTGTTGTCGTCGGGTTTTGCCGAGGCAGACGTTCTTCAACAGGAAGTGCAGCGCTTGCCATCATGGATATGCAGGCAGGCATCAGGAAATAACAAAAAAGGCGGTCAAGCCATGTTCAAACAACCGAAAGTACGGCAAGCAGGACTCATTCTTTTCGCCACGACGCTGTTGTTGATTCTGCCGAACCTGACCAAGGTCCTCGGCTGACTCAAGCGGCAGGTATTGTTTATCGCCACTGAAAATGTGACTGGCCCGCTATCCGGGCCAGCGTGGCTGTGCCAACCTTTGCGCACTTCCACGACACGGACGGCGATCACTTGAAAACGCTCATTCTGTTCGGGGCCATGCTGCTGAGCATGCCCCTGTCTGCCGCGCAGTTGAACCTGGAGCTGGGCGCGAACAGCCGCACCTGGCAGACCGAGGAGTTGCTCAAGCATCCTCAGGTACAAACCCTCACGATCAAGAATGATGTGTCCTACAAGAAGGACATGACTTATCGGGCCGTGCCGATTGCCGCGCTGCTGACCGGCATCAAACCGGACGATCACCTGCAAGCCGTAGCGCTGGACGGTTTTGCCGCTGAGCTGTCTGCGGCTCCATTACTAAAAACCCAAGGCTCACGCGCCTGGCTGGCCATCGAAGATCCGGCGCAGCCCTGGCCGCCGCTGTCGGAAGGCAAGCACAGCGCCGGGCCGTTTTATCTGGTGTGGACCGATCCGCAGGCCGGCAATATCAGCCCGGAACAATGGCCATTCGAAGTGGCGAGCATCAAGCGCATGGCACCGGTGGCCGAACGCTTCCCTGCCCTGTTGCCGGCCCCTGCGTTGAAGGCCGATGACCCGGTGAATCAGGGTTTCGCGCTGTTCCAGAAGAATTGTCTGGCGTGCCATCGCCTGAATGGCGCGGGCGATGCGCAGTTTGGGCCGGATCTGAATATCCCGTACAACCCGACCGAGTACTTCGGCGCGGACTTCCTCAAGCGCTACATCCGCGATCCGCAGAGTCTGCGTCAGTGGCCGCAGGCGAAGATGCCGGGGTTTAACGCCGAGGTGTTGCCGGATGCGGATCTGCAGAAACTGATCGGGTATTTGCAGCACATGGCCGGGCGCAAGGTTGCGCCCGCCAAGTAAACCGACCACATCGTTTACTGCTGCTGCACCGAGATGATTGGCGCTGGTGTCGGCGACACCAGCACTTTCGCGTGCATCTGCTCTGACCCGCCGCCCCGGCGCATGCCGCGCACCGGACAGGCATCCAGATAATCCAGACCCACCGCCAGTTTCAGGTGCCGCTCCGGCCGCGCCAGTTCATTGGTCACGTCAAAGCTGTACCAGGCGTCATCGAGCCAGGCTTCGGCCCAGGCGTGACTGGCCAGATGCTCGCAATCCTCGCTGTACAGATAACCCGACACATAACGTGATGGCACCCCGAGGCTGCGTGCGCAGGCCAGAAAAGCGTGGGCGTGGTCCTGGCAAACACCCGCCCGCCCGGCAAACGCCTCGGCGGCGCTGGTGTCGACTTCGGTGGAACCCGGCTTGTAAGTCATGTGCTGGTTCAAACCGTGCATCAGATCGATCAATGCGTTGCGGTCGCGGCGTTGTTTGCATGAATTCTCGGCAAACGCCCGCAATGCCTCGTCAGCCTCGGTCAGCCGGGTGAACCGCAGGAACGGCAGCGCCGACTGACTCTCGTGCTCCGCCTCGCGCAATTCGTCGATATCAACCTGCCCCCGGGCGCCGATGATGATCGCTTCGTGGGGCTCGTCCATGGTCAGGACGTGCAGGATGTTGCCGAACGGATCGAGCTGGGCGCGCACCGGGCGCGGCAGGTCAAGCTGCCAGCTCAGCACGTGCTGACGCTCGCTGTCGTGGGGTGTCAGGCGCAGGTACTGGATGCTCGCGCGCACCTGATCTTCGTAGTGATAGGTGGTCTCGTGGCTGATGGAAAGTCTCATGCGGCCTCCAGGTAGGAACTGTGAATGGCGTTGCCCAACTGGCGCACCAGCGGGATGAATTCGGTGAGCCAGGCGTGCAACCCTTCCTCAAGGATTTCTTGAATACCGGTGTAGCGCAGACGCGCGTCCATTTCCGCCGCCAGTCGTTGCGCGGGACGACCGTTGGCCCCAGGCAACTGCGCCAGAATCTGGTCGATTTCTTCGGTGCAGGCCCGCAGCGAACGCGGCACATCCGCACGCAACAAAAGAAGCTCGGCCACATGCCGGGCGCCGGGCGCATCGCGATAGATCTCGGTATAGGCCTCGAACGATGACAAGGCCCGCAACAGCGCACTCCACTGGTAATAGGCGTGAGCGGTGCCGTCGCTGACGGCTTCCGCCTGATCGCCTGCCATTTCGTAACGCGCATCGAGCAGACGCAACGTGTTGTCAGCGCGTTCGATAAACGTACCCAGGCGAATGAAACGAAACGCGTCGTTGCGCATGATGGTGCCGTAGGACGCGCCCCGAAACAGGTGCGAACGCTCCTTGATCCACTCGCAGAAACGGCTCATGCCGTAGCGACTGAGGCCCTGATTGGCGATCCCGCGGATCTCCAGCCAGGTGGCGTTGATGTTCTCCCACATGTCAGCGGTGATTCGTCCTCGCACCGCATGGGCGCTGGCCCGTGCCGCACCTAGGCAGCTGTAGATGCTTGCCGGGTTGGCCGCGTCGAGGGCGAAGAAGTGCAGCAGTCGCTCGGCATGCAACTCGCCGTGGCGTTCCAGGTAATCGTCCAGCGTGCCGGTGATCAACAGCGGCATCGCCAGTTCGTGCAGACCGTCGCCACGGCCGTCCTGCGGCATCAGCGACAGCGAATAGCTGACATCGAGCATCCGTGCGAGGTTTTCCGCCCGCTCCAGGTAACGCGACATCCAGTACAGATCCGAGGCAGTTCTACTTAACATGGCAGGCTTCCTTCAATCCTCGACCACCCAGGTGTCTTTGGTTCCGCCACCCTGGGATGAATTCACCACCAGAGAGCCTTCGCGCAGGGCGACACGGGTCAAACCGCCGGGCACGACCCGGGTTTCGCGGCCGGACAATACGAACGGGCGCAGGTCGATGTGGCGCGGCGCAATGCCGTTTTCGACAAAGGTCGGACAGGTCGACAGCGACAGCGTCGGTTGCGCGATGTACGCGTGGGGCTTGGCCTTGATCCGCTCGCGGAACGCATCGATTTCCGCCGTGGTCGCCGCCGGCCCCACGAGCATTCCGTAACCGCCGGAGCCCTGGGTTTCCTTGACCACCAGATCCGCAAGATTGGCCAGCACATGGGAAAGCTCGGACGGGTTACGGCATTGCCAGGTCGGCACGTTCTTCAGGATCGGTTCTTCGTCGAGGTAGAAACGGATCATTTCGGTAACGAACGGATACACCGATTTGTCGTCCGCCACGCCGGTGCCGATGGCATTGGCCAACACCACATTGCCGGAGCGATAGGACGACAGCAGTCCCGGCACGCCGAGCATCGAATCCGGGCGGAACGCCAGCGGGTCGAGGAACGCGTCGTCGAGCCGGCGGTAGATCACGTCCACCGCTTTCGGGCCGTCGGTGGTGCGCATGAAGACTTTGTCGTCGCGCACGAACAGGTCCGCGCCCTCCACCAGTTCCACGCCCATTTCCCGGGCTAGAAACGCATGCTCGAAAAACGCGCTGTTGAACCGTCCCGGTGTCAGCACCACCACACTAGGGTCGTCGATCGGGCTCGAGCTTTTCAGGGTATCGAGCAGCAGGTTCGGGTAATGATCGATGGGCGCGATGCGCTGGGCCGCGAACAGCTCGGGGAACAGGCGCATCATCATCTTGCGGTCTTCGAGCATGTAGCTCACGCCGCTCGGCGTGCGCAGGTTGTCCTCGAGCACGTAATACGTGCCGTCGCCGTCGCGCACCAGATCGACGCCGGAGATGTGCGAATAGATATCGCGGTGCAGATCCAGCCCCTGCATCGCCAACTGGTATTGCTCGTTGGCCAGCACCTGCTCGGCGGGAATGATCCCGGCCTTGATGATGCGTTGCTCGTGGTAAAGGTCGGCGAGGAACATGTTCAACGCCTTGACCCGCTGGATGCAGCCGCGCTCGACAATCCGCCATTCGCTGGCCGGAATGCTGCGCGGAATGGTGTCGAAGGGAATCAGACGTTCTGTCCCCTGCTCGTCCCCGTAGAGCGTGAAGGTGATCCCGGCGCGATGGAACAGCAGATCGGCCTCGCGTCGCCGCTGGGCCAGCAGCTCGTCAGGTGTCTCGGCCAGCCAGCGGGCAAACTCCCGGTAATGCGGGCGGATCTGGCCGCCGGCATCATACATCTCATCAAAATAGGTGCGGATCATGCCGTACTCCTTGTCACTCCGGACATACAGGCCTTCGCAAGGCCCGTGCCATCGGCATAAACGCTTTGATTTCAATCGGTTGGATATTCACGCCACACGCGCCGCACCATTCCTGTGCGGCAAATGCTCCAACCTGATCGCCCCCGCTTCATTGCGACGCAATCCCGTCGCCTATCACCAGCATAGTCAGAGTTGATTTCACTGCCCGCAGGCCACTGCGGATAATCCGCGCATCCGCTGCAAAAACGTCGCTGACGAAGTACGCAGCCTCACTGATCCGGCTTGCCTCGGCAGCCCTCCCGGCCGTAACCCTGACCGGTTTCCTCTCCTTGCGGTCTTCCCTTTTAGCCACCTTTTCAGGTGGCTTTTTTTTGCGCCGGTTTCTTGTTTCAGGGTTTTGCCATGCGCTTTCGGGGCCGTAGAAACGACAACGGCCGACCCGAAGGCCAGCCGTAGCTCGACGTGTTGCGAGAGTGATCAGTTCAAACGATGCCGGTTGCGGATCTCCTGTTTCACGCCCCAGCCTTCGATGATGCCGCCCAAGGGCTCGACCACCGCCGAGAAGCCCTGCTCGAAATCGCCAATGTCGTCGTAGGTTGCGTACATCACCTTGCTCAATTCCAGAGACCAGGCGCCGTCGTCGCGCGCACTGACCTGGGCATTGATGGATTCACCGCGAAATTTGCCTGCCGCCCTGCGCGCCCGCTCCTCGTCCGGGAAAATGGCGTAGAACTCGATGGGATGGAATCGGGAAAAATCGAAACCGCCTTCTTTCATGCGGCGCAGCACGCTGCTGCTGATGTCTTCTTGATAGGCTGTGCTCATGAATCGTCCCCCTCGCATAGATGGATAGACTTTCCGTATTCCCTGCACTGGCCCACTGGGCCCGGGTGCTTACGGCAACCGCGTTGCCGGCGGGAAACAAGCATGTAGCTGACAAGACCAGACCTTAGCGATCCGTTCGCTGATCTCGCTTGCAGAGTAGCCCCAAGATAGAGCCGCTGCCAAGGCCTGGTACATGAAGAAAATGAAGATTCAGATTGGGGTGATGCTGCGGATTTCGATGCTGTTCTGGGTTTTCAGGCTTTTTACGCCGGCATCGGCGGTGCGTCCTTCCAGATCGTTCAGGTCAAGCTCGGCGGCGACTGGCAGGAATCGTTCCTTGATGAGGCGGGCTGCCCGTTCATGGCTGGGGCATTCCTCGCACTCGAAGACTTCGTCGATCGTTTCACCATGATCGTCCACGAAAGTGACTTTCCACTTTGACATCGGAGCCTCCTCGATCAAACCCGCAAATGGGCTTACACCTATCTCGACTTTTGTCAGGATTGATCGTTCAAAAGGTTTACACCGATGCAACATGAAAAAAGCCCAGGCCGGTGTGTTTTCGCACACCGGCCTCGGCTTTTTCTGACCCGCGAACGATCAGTCGTTGCTTGGCTTGTTCACCGCTTGCAGCACGTACTGCGGCAAGGCGAAAGCACCGATGTGGATTTCCGGGTTGTAGTAGCGGGTGACGATGCCGCTGCCGATGAAGCGCTGTTGCAGCACTTCGCGGGTCAGCTTGCGGTAGGCCGGGTTGGTCGAGCCCCAGGCGAAGGTCATCGAACCGCCGATGTAGGTCGGCACGGCCGCCTGATAGAAGTGCCAGTCCGGGAACAGGCTGCGCAGGCGCCCGGCAGTGGTTTTCACTTCTTCGATCTGCATGAACGGCGTGCCGTTCTGGGTCACGAGGATGCCGCCCTCGTTCAGGCAGCGGTGGCAGGCCTGGTAGAAGTTTTCCGAGAACAGTACTTCGCCCGGGCCGATCGGGTCGGTGGAGTCGGAAATGATCACGTCGAATTTTTCGGTGGTGGTGGCGACGAAGCGCATGCCGTCGTCGATCACCAGGTTCAGGCGTGGATCGTCGTAGGCGCCCTTGGAGTGGTTCGGCAGGAATTCCTTGCACATGTCGACCACGGTGCCGTCGATCTCGACCATGGTGATGTGCTCGACGCTGGCGTGTTTGGTCACTTCGCGCAGCATGCCGCCGTCGCCGCCGCCGATGATCAGCACACGCTTGGCGGTGCCGTGGGCGAGGATCGGCACGTGGGTGAGCATTTCGTGGTAGATGAACTCATCGGCTTCGGTGGTCTGGATCACGCCGTCCAGCGCCATTACCCGGCCCATGCGCGGGTTCTGGAAGATCACCAGGTGCTGGTGTCCGGTGCGCACTTCGTGCAGCAGTTTTTCCATGCGAAAACGCTGGCCGTAGCCTTCGTAGAGGGTTTCCAGGTATTCGCTGGTCTTGGTGACGGTCATGGTGAAGTGCTCCGATGAATGCGCGGGCGCCAATCGTCAGGTTCGATTGCCCGGGAAAGGCGCGCATTCTACGTTGCCGAAGATGACAGGTCGAACCTCAGTTCATCGGTCCGACCCGATCAGGGTGCGAACGGTCAGATCCGCACGTTGCCCCGCGGCCCGGCAATCGCCCAGATGATCAGGCCCAGCACCGGCAGGAGGATGATCAGCAGCACCCAGAGGATTTGCATCCCGGTCTCGGCGCCGCTTTTCAGCACATTGATGATCGCCCAGATGTCGAGCGCAAGAATGATCAGGCCGACCAGGCCGTTGAACGTGGAACCCATGGTGTCGCTCCAGAATAGTGGCATGCACTTTTAGGATAGACGGTCGCGCTCAGGGTTCCCTTTTATTGCGTCAGACGTGAACGGCGACCTTCAAGGCTTCCAGCGACGGCGCGGCGGCAATGCCGACTTCGGCGCACAGATCCAGCACGCGCGGCACGTCGTTGCCGTAGACCAGCACCACTTGCAGCTCGTCGTCGAGCAACTGGCTGAAGTTCATCAACGTGTAACCGCCGTTTTCCTTGTTCAGGCTGCTCATCTGCACCTGGATGCGGTTGAGCGCGGTCAGCGCTTCGGTCTTGGCCAGTTGCTTGGGCTTGAGGTTGAACTCCACGCCCGGACCGAACGAGGCAACGATCTGCGCGAACAGGTCGGCGTAGGTGTCAGCCTGGAACAGCACGGTCTCCGGCAGGCTGCCGACCACGACCCACTCGCCCAGCGGAATCGGGAAAGTCTCGTCGTAGTTAATGTCCGGGTTGGCGGTCAGAAAAGCGTCGGCATCGGCGTAGGCCTGCGCCGCTTCGTCAGCGACCTTCAGGATCTCGTCTTCGCCCATGCAGCCGGAGCTGATTTTGCTGATGAGTTCGGCGAGTGCGGCTTTCATGGGGGCGGATCCTGTGGCGAAGGGAATTTTGAGGGCGCGAAGGATAGCGCATTCTCGCCTTCGCCACAGAGCGGGTTCCGGCCAGCGGCCTCAGCCCAGCAGTTTTTCCAGCTGCGCGGTGGTGTCCACAGCGCCCATGGTGCGGGCCGCGTCCAGCGCGGTGACGCCATTGGCATCCTTGGCTTTCGGGTCGGCGCCCTGATCGATCAAGTAGTCGACGATTTCAACCCGGTTGAACATCGCCGCCATCATCAGCGCCGTGCGGCCATCGAAGGAGGCGCCTTCAATCTGCGCCCCGCCCTCGACCAGGGCCTTGACCACGGCCAGATCACCCTTGAACGCCGCGCCGGCAATCGGGCTCTGGCCGTTGCCATTGCGTTGTTCCGGGTCGGCCTTGTGCTTTAGCAGCACTTGCACCGCGTCCACGTGACCGTAATAGCTGGCGAGCATCAGCAGGGTGTCGCCCTTGCTGTTGGTCAGGTTCACCGGCAGACCGGCAGTGATCAGGCGATCGAGCATCACCGCATCGCCCTCGCGCGCCTTGTTGAACACCTGTTCAGTGAATTCGGCTGCTTCCTCGGGGGTCATCTGGCGGCTTTGGTCAGACATGGTTCACTCCACTTTCGGTCAATCGGAAAGCCGACAGTTTCCCGAGCGCAGCGATAGCTGTCATCCCCTTTTTTCCAAGACCGCCGATAGCCAATATCAATAGCGGTACTTGCCTGCCCGGATGTCGGCAAGGATTTCATCCGTGACCTGCACGTAGGTTTCGCTCCCCGGCAGCCAGGCGTAAATCGGATCATCCGCCGTCAGGCCGGGGTCGAAGCCTTCGTTTTTCAGGCGGGTTTTCTGGTATTTGAAGGTGCCGGTGGTTTCCATTTTCACCTTGACCCGCAAGAACAGCGGCACCGCATAGGCCGGCATGCGTTGGCGGGCGAAGGCCAGCAATTCGGCGAAATCCAGGGTCGCCAGTGACTCGGCCGGGGTGATCGCCGCCATCCCGGCGCGACCGTTGGTGTTGAGGATTTCCACGCCATAGGCCACCGCTTCGGAAATGTGCGGGTGCTGGAGCAGCAGATTTTCGACCTCGGTGGTCGAGACGTTCTCGCCCTTCCAGCGGTAGGTGTCGCCGAGGCGGTCGACAAACTGTGCGTGACCGAAACCGATGTTGCGCAGCAGATCGCCAGTGTTGAAGAACCGATCGCCCTTGGTGAACACGTCCTGTAGCACGACTTTCGCGGTTTTCTGTGGATCGGTGTAGCCGTCCAGCGGCGCCTTGTCGTCGATCCGCGCCAGCAGCAGGCCTCGCTCGCCCCGACCGACCTTGCGCATGAAGCCGTCAGCGCCACGAATCGGTTCGCCGCTGTCCTGATCGTAGGCGACCAGTTCCCAGGCCATCAGCGAGAAACCGATGGTGTTGTCAAAATTGAGGATGTTGGTGAAGCCGATATTGCCGTCGCTGGCCGCGTACAGCTCGCAGATGTGATCCACGCCGAAACGGGTCTTGAACTCGGCCCACGCGCCGGGCCGCAAGCCGTTGCCGATCATCTTGCGCACGTCGTGACGGCTGTCGTCGGCGCTGAGCGGCTGATCCACCAGATAACGGCACAACTCGCCGACGTAACCGATGGTGGTTGCGCGATAGCGGCGCACGTCGCTCCAGAACTGCCGGGCGCTGAACTTGCGGCGAATGGCGAAACCCGAGGCGCCATTGACCGCCGAACCCCAACACACGCAAAGCCCGGTGGCGTGGTACAGCGGCAAGGTGCAATAGACGATGTCGTCGGGGCGCATGTCGAGGGCGATCATGCCGAAGCTCGCCGAACTGCGCATCCAGCGGCCGTGCTTGAACACGCCGGCCTTGGGCAAACCGGTGGTGCCGGAGGTGTAGATATAGAAACAGGGGTCGTCGAAGAAAATCTGCCGGCTGCTGGCCGGGTTGTCGCCCGAGGCGTCGGCACTGGCGCTGATCAGGTTGATATAGCCCTCGGGCGCGATGCCCGGATGGCTGAAGGTATCCTGATCGGCAACGAACCAGGCGCGCACTGCCGGGATCGACACTTGCTCGCGTACCGCCGCAAACGCCGGCAACAACTCTTCACCGACGACAATCGCCGCCGGCATTACCAGATTGATGCTGTGGATCAGCGTATCGCGGGTCTGCGAGGTATTGAGCAGCGCACTGACGGCGCCCACCTTGGCGAGGGCCAGAATCGTCACCAGCAGTTCCGGGCGGTTCTCGATGAACACCGCCACCACATCGCCTTTGCCTATGCCCTGCCCGATCAAATAGTGGGCGATGCGGTTGGCCCACTGGTTGACCTGTGAATAACTCAGCACCACCTCACCCGACAGCAGCGCGGGGCCCTCGGGATTGCGCAGGGTCGCCTGCTCGAATGTCCAGCCCAGGCCACAGGTTTGGGTCGGATCCGTGACGTTGGCCACCTTCATGCCTTTCACCACCCGAGGGATGGCTTTGGCAATCATCGGCAGCTTGCGGAGCATCATGCCCCAGGTAATCGTGTCGCTTGGCGCGTGGCGCATGGTAGCTCCCGTTCGACCTTGACGTGCAGGCCGGATTTTTATTGTCGGGCAATCGGGTGACGCAACCGGCGCTTCTTGAGCGAGGGTCGAGGCCGAAAATACGTCAGGGCTTCTCAGGCTGTACACGCGGTTTTTGCAATGTTTTGTATCCGCCCGGGGCTGCAACGCACAGCGGGATTCCGGCCGGAGATATTGGTTCCATCGGATCGACAGTGATCCCGCAAAATGCAGGATGCACGATGGCCATTCATGCAGATTGCACGACAGACGAAACGACCTAATTTTATAACTTACTGATTTACAACGATTTTTATAAACAGAAATACTGGCACAATCGCTGCAACTCCCTATGCATGCTTGCCATTCAAGTGCATACGGAGCTGAAAGACATGAACCTGATCCAAGAAAAATTTACCTCCCTGTTCTCCAACTTCGCCGTCACCACCCAGCCCCGTCCCGATGGCGGGATCCTGCTGACGCTGAAGAGTGCCGACGGCAAAGTGTTCAAGCGTGCGCTCACCTATCAGCAATTGCATACCGGCGACCAACTGTCGTGGGCGATCAGCGCGATCCGTCGTGATCTGGCAGAACAAGCCAGCGAGCTGCCGCAGATCGGCATGCTGCAAAGCCAGCAGCGTTTCGCCCTGCCGACTTATCACTCGATGTAATTCGAACACCGTATAAACAGACAGGCCGTGGAGCTTTCGCTTCACGGCCTGTTTTTTTTGCGCGTCGATTGGGTGAACTCAGAACGCTTCCGGTTCGATCCCGGTAAAGCTGTCGACGGTCACATGCCCTGCCAACTCCCCGCCTTCACGGGCCAGCCCGCAGGTTTGCAGGCCGGCGGCCTGGGCCGCATCAAGTTCCTGCACGATATCGGACAGGAACAGGATCTCCTGCGGTTCGACACCGATGGCCCGCTGGATATTGCTGTAAGACTGCGCTTCGCGCTTCGGCCCAGAGGTCGTGTCGAAGTAGCCGCTGAACAGTGGCGTCAGATCTCCTGCTTCCGAGCAGCCGAAAATCAGCTTCTGCGCCTGGATCGAACCGGACGAATACACGAACAGTTGATACCCGGCCTGATGCCAGCGCTGCAGCGCTTCAACGGCGTCCGGGTAAACATGGCCTTTCAACTGCCCGGCCTGATAGCCCTGTTCCCAGACCATACCCTGCAACGCTTTCAGCGGCGTGGCCTTGCGGTCTTCGGCAATCCACGCCAGCAGAATTTCCACGACCCGCTCGACGTCAGCCTGCGGTTCGTTGCTGTCGCGGCGCACGGCGTCCAGTTGCTCGGCAACATCCGCGCGCTGAGCGTTCTGGCGAACGAAGTCCGGCAGATGTTTCGCCGCATACGGGAACAGCACGTCGAACACAAAACTCACCGCGCTGGTGGTGCCTTCGATGTCGGTGAGAATGACCTTGATCGACATCGGCTCAGTCCTCCAGACGCGGGAAGCGGCCGGCGATGTCTTCGCCGGTGAAGTTGGCGACCCAGCCTTCAGGGTTGTTGAACAGACGGATCGCCACGAAATGCGGGTTCTCGCCCATGTCAAACCAGTGTTTGGTGCCGGCCGGCACCGAAATCAGGTCGTTCTTCTCGCACAGCACGGCGTAGACGTAATCATCGATGTGCAGGGTAAACAGGCCACGGCCGGCGACGAAGAAGCGCACTTCGTCTTCGCCATGCCGATGCTCTTCGAGGAACTTGGCGCGCAGCTCGGCTTTTTGCGGGTGATCGCTGTTGAGGCTGATCACGTCGACCGTGATATAACCGCGCTCGGTCATCAGTTTGTCGATCTGTTCTTTATAGGCACCGATCACTTCTTCCTGGCTGGCGCCGGGCTGAATTTTTGCGGCGGCTTGCCAGCGATCGAAGCGCACGCCCTGCTCGGCCAGGGTCGAGGCGATGTCTTCGAAATGGGTCAGCACCTTGTTCGGAATCTCGGGGCTGGAAACGTGATAGACGGACAGGCTGCTCATGGGGCATTCCTCGGTATCGGCCTTGCCGTCCGGTTCTTTCAGACCGGTCGGGCACTGCATTCATCAGGCAAAGGGGCTGGTTCTGGTGAAGTCAGCCTTGGCGGTTCATGACGCTGCGGGTCTTCAACTCGCATTCAAACAGGAATTCAAAGGCCTCGATCTGGCGCAACGCGTCGCTCATCTGCGCGCCCCAGGTATAGAGGCCGTGACCGCGAATCAGATAACCGACGCAATCGGGATGGGCGTCGAGCCAAGGCTGCACCTTGGCGGCGAGGCGCGCAATGTCCTGATCGTTGTCGAAGATCGGCACGCGCACCCGGGACTCGTGGGTCGAAATGCCGCTGAAGGCTTTTTGCAGTTCGTAGTCTTCGAACTCGATGAAATCTTGCGGCGTCAGGCGCGACAGCACCGTGGCGTTCACCGAGTGGGTGTGCAGCACCGCGCCGATCTCCGGGCGCCAGCTGTAGAGCTGGGTGTGCAACAGGGTTTCGGCGGACGGTTTTTTGCCGGGTTCAAGACTGTTGCCGGACAGGTCGGTGGCGAGCACGTCGTCCAGGCCCAACTGGCCCTTGTGCTTGCCCGACACTGTCAGCAGCGCTTCGCTCGGCGACAGGCGCGTCGAGTAATTGCTGCTGGTGGCCGGCGACCAGCCGCGACCATAAAGAAAACGCCCGGCGTCGACAATTTGCTGGGCAAGCTGTTCACGGGTAAGGCTCATGGCCTGTCCTCTTGCATTCGAATGGCAATGATAACGGCAGCGGCGAGCGCTGCGAGACTGGCAATACTAAAGGTCAATGTCGCGCCGAGGGCATTCCAGCTGTAACCGGAATACAAAGCGCCGAGCGCACCGCCGGTGCCGGCCAGCGCGGCATACAACGCCTGGCCCTGCCCTTGCTGGCGCGCGCCGAAGCTACGTTGCACGAACGCGATGGCAGCCGCATGAAAGCTGCCGAACGTCGCCGCGTGCAGCACCTGGGCAAACAGCAAGACCCACAGGAACTCGGCGAACGAACCTAGCAGCAACCAGCGCAGCGCCGCCAGCAGAAAACTCGCCATCAGCACCCGCCGCAGGGAAAAACGCGCGAGGATCCGGCTCATGGCCATGAACATCAGCACTTCCGCCACCACGCCGACCGCCCAGAGCATGCCGATCACGCCACGGCTGTAGCCCAGTCGCTCGAGGTGCAGCGTCAAAAACGTGTAATACGGCCCGTGGCTCATCTGCATCAGCGCCACGCAACCGTAGAACGCCAACACCCCAGGATTGCGCAACTGCTTGAGAAAGCCCTCGCCTGTCGGCCGGTTGCCCTGAGGTGGCTGCGCATTCGGCACCCACAGGCTGCTGAGGACGATGCCGGCCATGATCAACACCAGCGCCGCCGGGTAGATATCGAGGCTGAGCCACTCGAACAGGCGACCGAGGGCGACCACGGTGATGATGAAACCGATCGAGCCCCACAGGCGGATCTGACTGTAGCGGGAGGTCTGACCCTGCAAATGCGCCAGGGTGATGACTTCAAACTGCGGCAACACCGCGTGCCAGAAGAACGCATGCAAGGCCATGACCATCGCCAGCCAGGCGTAGGTCTTGCTGACGAAAATCAATGAGAACGTCAGCAGCGTGCACACCGCGCCAAAGCGCACGATGGCCAGGCGCCTGCCGGTGTAATCGCCGAGCCAGCCCCAGATGTTCGGCGCCACGCAGCGCATCAGCATTGGGATCGCCACCAGCTCGCCGATCCGCGCGGCACTGAAACCGAGGTGATCGAAGTACAGCGCCAGAAACGGCGCCGTCGAACCGAGCAAGGCGAAATAGAACAGATAGAAACTGGACAGCCGCCAGTACGGGAGCGCCGCCACGCTCAGACCGCAGCGGCAGTGAGTTGACCCATCAGAGCTGGCCCAGCACCGGGGTGCTCACGCGCACATCGGCATTCTGGCCACGGTGACGCAGCAGGTGATCCATCAGCACGATGGCCATCATCGCCTCGGCAATCGGCGTGGCGCGGATGCCGACGCACGGATCGTGACGGCCCTTGGTGATCACGTCGACCGGATTGCCGTCGATGTCGATCGAACGGCCCGGGGTGGTGATGCTCGAAGTCGGCTTCAACGCCAGATGCGCGACGATCGGCTGACCCGAGGAGATCCCGCCGAGGATGCCGCCCGCATTGTTGCTGAGGAAACCTTCCGGGGTCAGCTCGTCACGGTGTTCGGTGCCGCGTTGAGCGACGCAGGCGAAACCGGCGCCGATTTCCACACCTTTGACCGCGTTGATGCTCATCAGCGCATGGGCCAGTTCGGCGTCGAGACGGTCGAAGATCGGCTCGCCCAGGCCCGGCATCACACCTTCGGCAACCACGGTGATCCTGGCGCCGACGGAGTCTTGATCGCGGCGCAACTGGTCCATGTAGGCTTCCAGCTCCGGCACTTTGTCGGGGTCCGGGCTGAAGAAGGCGTTCTGCTCGACCGATTCCCAGGTCTTGAACGGAATTTCGATCGGGCCGAGCTGGCTCATGTAGCCGCGAATGACGATGCCCTGGCTGGCCAGATACTTCTTGGCAATGGCGCCGGCCGCCACGCGCATGGCGGTTTCCCGCGCGGAGCTGCGACCGCCGCCGCGGTAGTCGCGCTCGCCGTATTTGTGGTGGTAGGTGTAGTCGGCGTGGGCCGGGCGGAACAGGTCCTTGATCGCCGAGTAGTCCTTGGACTTCTGGTCGGTGTTGCGGATCAGCAGGCCGATGGAGCAACCGGTGGTGCGGCCCTCGAACACGCCGGAGAGGATTTCGACTTCATCGGCTTCCTGGCGCTGGGTGGTGTGGCGGCTGGTGCCCGGCTTGCGACGGTCAAGGTCGCGTTGCAGGTCTTCAAGGGAAATCTCCAGGCCCGGCGGGCAGCCGTCGACAATGGCGACCAACGCCGGACCATGGCTTTCGCCCGCGGTGGTGACAGTGAACAGCTTGCCGTAGGTATTGCCGGACATGCAGGACGCTCCGTTAAATCGAACCCAGATTCGTGATGCGCGCCAGTATACGCAGGCTATCCGAGTAGTTCATCCTCGAACCTTAGCGGTGTGGGTGAGTCCAACCGGCACCTTGGCAAATGATGGCGTGATGATGCTGCGAGTTTTGATCTTGAGCCTTTCCCTGTTTACCGGCTTCGTCCAGGCGACTGTCCTGCAACGACCGGTCACGTTGACGACTGACAACGGCGAACTTTTCGGTTCGCTGTTGCTGCCGAAATCCGACAACCCCGTGCCGGTTGTCCTGATCCTTTCCGGCTCGGGTCCTACCGATCGTGACGGAAACAACCCGGACGGCGGACGCAATGACAGCCTCAAGCGACTGGCCTGGGTGCTGGCCAAACACAATATCGCCAGTGTGCGCTTCGACAAGCGCGGCGTGGCCGCCAGCCTGGCGGCGACTCCGGACGAGCGAAACCTGTCGGTGGAAGCCTACGTGGCGGACGCCGTGGCCTGGGGGCAGAAGCTGAAAGCCGATCCGCGCTTCGGTCCATTGATTTTGCTGGGCCACAGCGAAGGTGCATTGATCGCCAGCCTGGCGGCGCCGAAGGTGGACGCCGCTGCGGTGATCTCTCTCTCTGGCACAGCCCGGCCCATTGATCAGGTGCTGCGCCGGCAACTGGCCCGCAGCCTCCCTCCTCCTTTGATGCTGCGCAGCAACGAATTGCTCGACAGCCTCAAGGCCGGGCGCACCGACGACAATGTGCCGGCGCCGTTGCAGGTGATTTTCCGTCCGAGTGTGCAGCCGTATCTGATTTCGCTGTTCCGTCAGGATCCGGCGGCGGCCTTCGCTCAACTGCAAATGCCGGCGCTGATCGTGCAAGGCAGCAACGACATTCAGGTCCAGGTCGATGATGCGAAATTGCTCAAGGCCGCCAAACCGGATGCGCAACTGGCGCTGATCGAAGGCATGAACCACGTGTTGCGCATCGTGCCCAATGACGTGAAGCGGCAACTGGCCTCCTACAAGGACCCGAATTTGCCCTTGGCGGCGGAACTGGGGACACGCGTGCTTGAGTTTATTGACGGACTTCGCACCCGTTGAGCTCTTTTACCCTCTAGTCCTGTAGAAAACGGCCGATAAGCCTTTGTCGCCAGCGTACTGGCTGGCGGCAAGCAGCTTGGACAGGATCTCGCCGTTATGACTGATACCCAGACTTCAACCGACACCACCGCTGAAAAAGACGCACCGCCAGCGGTCGAGCTGCCATGGGCGGATGTCCACGTCGAGCACCACAAGATGCTCCGCCTGGCGCCGTTGCAGACCGACCGCAACACCGGCGGACGGCCGCTGCGCTTCGTTGAATTCGGTTACGCCGAGCGCAACGGCAAAGAACACAGCCTGATGCGCATGGCGATCAAGTTGCCTGCTCAGCGTGTACGCAAAGAACAGAATCACCTGGACGTGTGGGTCGACCACACGACCAAACGCGTGCATTTCGGCCCGGACAGCGGTCTGCAGATCGAACCGATGAACCGTGGCATCGGCCGTTTCATGGCTGCCCAGGGCATCAACTGGGCGAAAAAACGCTGGCCCACCTACACCGTCGACGGCATGGACTTGAACAACAAGGACGCGCTGAACGAAGACACTCGCCTGCGCCGCGATCACTTTCTGCGGGTGCACGGCTTTGATGTGGTTTACGCCGACGCCCAGCATTTGAAGGGCAGCGTCAAGGAAGTAAAGGTCGGTGACTTGCTGGGCGACTGGAACAGCGAAAAGCTGCAGATCGTCGAAATTCTCGAAGCTGCGCAAATGCTGCAGCAGGCCGAGCAGAATCTGGCCGAGCAGGAAGTGAAGCTGAAGAAGCAGGAAGACAAGGTCAGCAAGTTCAAACGTGAAGACGCCGGGTTGCGGTTCACCATTACCTGTCTGGTGGCGTTTGCGGTGTTTCAGGCCGGGTTGCTGATCTGGATTGCAACGCACCGCTAAGACCATGATCGTTCCCACCGAGGTGGGAACGATCGGTTCAGGTCAGACGCGGGAGGCGAACAGTGCCTGATGGGCGCGGCACTGTTCGGCGGTCAGCATGAACACGCCATGCCCGCCGCGCTCGAACTCCAGCCAGGCGAAATCGACTTCCGGGTACAGCGCCTCGACGTGGACCTGGCTGTTGCCCACCTCGACAATCAATAAACCCTTCTCTGTCAGGTGATCCGCCGCTTCGGCGAGCATCCGGCGCACCAGGTTCAAACCATCGTCGCCGCAAGCCAGACCGAGTTCCGGCTCGTGCTGATATTCGTCCGGCATGTCGGCGAAATCTTCCGCATCGACGTAGGGCGGGTTCGACACGATCAGGTCGAAACGTTGACCCGGCAGACCATCGAAACCATCGCCCTGCACAGTGAACACACGCTCATCGACGCCATGACGCTCGATGTTCTGGTTCGCCACTTCCAGCGCTTCGAATGACAGATCCGCCAGCACCACTTCGGCGTTCTGGAACTCGTAGGCGCACGCGATGCCGATGCAACCGGAGCCGGTGCACAGGTCGAGAATCCGCGCCGGCTCGTCGCCGATCCATGGGGCAAAACGGTTTTCGATCAGTTCGCCAATCGGCGAGCGCGGGATCAGCACACGCTCATCGACGATGAACGACATGCCGCAGAACCAGGCTTCGCCCAGCAGGTAAGCGGTCGGAATGCGCTCTTCGATGCGGCGCTTGAGCAGGCGCTGAAGATTGACCAGCTCATCGTCCTCCAGCGCGCAATCCAGATAGCTGTCGGCGATTTCCCACGGCAGGTGCAAGGCACCGAGCACTAGCTGCCGGGCTTCGTCCCAGGCATTGTCGGTGCCATGGCCGAAAAACAGATCCTCCCCATGGAAGCGGCTGACGGCCCAACGGATGTGGTCGCGCAGGGTACGAAGTCGGGAAGTGATCACGGGGCAGAACTCCAGAAAAAACGACTGGCGATTCTAGCAGCCAAAACGCGCCGCGACGACGCAGGAAAGATTCCGAGGCGACGGTAGGACTCTTCCGATTTTCCCCTCGGCTATTGAACAGATCGTGTAACTTGACAAGGCTGCAGGCCAGCAACGACGGTGTCTACGATGGTAGCGATTCACAGAACCGCTCAGCCAGAGGACAATGTCGCAAAAGCCCCACCCGAAGGAGCCCCAGAATGTCCGTTCCAAAAACGATGTTTCAACTCAGCGGTCGCGGTTACGCAGCGGCCACGTTGAGCCATGCCACCGTGGTCATCATCGATGCCCAGAAAGAGTACCTCAGCGGCCCGCTGGCCCTGAGCGGCATGGACGCGGCTGTCGCGAACATCAAACAACTGGTTGCCGCCGCCCGCGCGGCCGGCCGGCCGATCGTGCACGTGCGCCACCTCGGCACCGTCGGCGGTCTGTTCGACCCGCAGGGCGAACGCGGCGAGTTCATCCCCGGCCTGGAACCCCAGGGCGATGAAACCATCATCGGCAAGTTGCTGCCGAGCGCCTTTCACGGCACCGAACTCTACGATCGTCTGCAAACCATCGGCTCGCTGGACTTGATCGTCTGCGGTTTCATGAGCCATTCCAGCGTCAGCACCACCGTGCGCGCGGCGAAGAACCTGGGTTTCCGCTGCACCCTGGTCGAAGATGCCTGTGCCACCCGCGATCTGCCATTCAAGGGCCGCGTGCTCAGCGCCGAACAGGTGCAGGAAGCGGAAATGGCGATCATGGCTGACAACTTCGCTACCCTCGCCCTGACCCAGGATCTGATCTGATCTTCCGTAAATGAGCGGCTCAGCCCGCCGCTCATCTGCAAAAACCTCGCATTTGCTTCAATTACCCTAGCCTCAGGAACAACCCGGTCAACTCCCGGTCGAAGGGCCGATACCCATTGAGGAAGGTCGGAATGAAGTTATCCGATGGATTTGACGCACGCCGCTTGCGGCCCAAAGGCCAAAGCAACTGGCGATTTCGATTCGGCGCGGCGATCGCGGCCATACTGGCGACGTTCGGCGTGCTGCTGGCGATGGCCGGGGCCGCCAGCCTGCTGGGGCGCCCACCGGCGCTCGGCGACCTGAACGCAACACCGCTCGGCTCGGCGATCATTCTCGCAGTCGGCCTGCTGTTCCTGTATTTCGGCGTGGCCCTGTGGCGTCGTTGCCGGCGTCGCGCACGGCAATCGCGGGAATTGAACATGTCCCCGCACCTGATGAAAAAACACGATTGATCGACGGCCTGGCTTTTTGCCGGGCCGTTTTGTGTCTGTTTGGGTAAACTGGCCGCCCTTCGCGGAGGCTGACATGCAAGACGACGATTTTTCCCTGTTCAAAAGTGCGATCCAAGGCGTCAAGCCGATCAAGCACGACCGCGCCGACACCGGCAAACCCAAGGCTGACCGAGACCGGATCGCCAAGCTGCGCCAGTCCGCCACCGTGCGCACCGACACCACCACCGTTGACGGCCTGTCCGATCAGTTCGTGATTGACGTAGGTCCCGAAGACGAGCTGATGTGGGCCCGCGACGGCGTGCAGGAAAGCCAGATGCGCAAGCTCAAGATCGGGCAGATCCCGTTCGAAGGCAGCCTCGACCTGCACGGCATGAGCGTAGAAAAAGCCCGCGAAACCCTCTGGGCGTTTCTCGCCGAAGCGACCAAATTCGAAATCCGCTGCGTGCGCGTTACTCACGGCAAGGCTGTGCGCCTGGACGGCAAGCGGCCGATGATCAAAAGCCACGTCAACACCTGGCTGCGCCAGCATGCGCAAGTGCTGGGTTTCTGCTCGTGCCAGGCTAAACATGGCGGCGCCGGCGCCGTGTATGTGATGCTCAAACGCACCATGATGGAAGGCCGCGACGAATAATCCCGTCACACCGAACTTGCAGGGTCGTGTCCGCCACCGTACCCTTGCCCTTTGCGAAAATCCCCACAGGTAGTTTCATGTCCCTGGAACAGAATTACACCGCGATTCTCGGCCAACTGGGCGAGGACGTCTCCCGCGAGGGCCTGCTCGACACGCCAAAGCGTGCCGCCAAAGCCATGCAGTACCTCTGCCGCGGTTATGAACAGACGCTCGAAGAGGTCACCAACGGTGCCCTGTTCAGCTCCGACAACAGCGAAATGGTGCTGGTCAAGGACATCGAGCTGTACTCGTTGTGCGAACACCACCTGCTGCCGTTCATCGGCAAGGCCCACGTCGCGTACATCCCGAGCGGCAAAGTGTTGGGCCTGTCGAAGGTCGCGCGGATCGTCGACATGTACGCCCGTCGCCTGCAGATTCAGGAAAACCTCAGCCGCCAGATCGCCGATGCGGTCCAGCAGGTCACCGGCGCGCTGGGCGTGGCCGTGGTGATCGAGGCCAAGCACATGTGCATGATGATGCGCGGTGTGGAGAAACAGAATTCGTCGATGATCACTTCGGTGATGCTCGGTGAGTTCCGTGAAAACGCGGCGACCCGCAGCGAGTTTCTCAGCCTGATCAAGTAACTCGTGACAGAAAAAAACCGGCGTTGAGCGCCGGTTTTTTTTCGTCCGTGAAAAATCGGGTAAGCTGCGCGCCTTCTTCAATGTCCCTGTGAGGCTTGTAACGTGTTCGTCAAAGCGCTTCGTGTCGGCCTCGGCCAACTGATCATCTTCGTGGACTTTCTGACCCGCCCGGGCAAGAAGCAGCGCCCCGCCGCTGCCCAGGCTCAGGTTGATGCCGCCGCCAGGAACCTGACCCTGTATCAGTTCCACGCCTGCCCGTTCTGCGTGAAGACCCGCCGCAGCCTGCGTCGCCTGAACGTTCCGGTGGCCCTGAAGGATGCGAAGAACAACGAGCAGGATCGCCAGACCCTGCTGGAACAGGGCGGCAAGATCAAGGTGCCGTGCCTGCGCATCGAAGAGAACGGCCAGACCACCTGGATGTATGAGTCCAACACCATCATCGAGTATCTGAACAAGCGGTTCGCCGCAGTCTGAATCAAAAAAAACCGGCCTGACGGCCGGTTTTTTTATGCCGCCTGCGCGGCCTGGGCCTGGCGCACCACCGCTGCCAGGTGTTTGAGCCCTTCGTCCAGTCGGGCCGGGTCGATGTGACTGAAGTTCAGGCGCAGATGCCCGGGATTGCGATCCGGCTCGGGGAAGAACGGCTCCCCGGGCATGAACGCCACATCGTTGGCCAGCGCGGTGTTCAGCAACGTGCGGGTGTCCAGCGGTTGCTTCAGAGTCAGCCAGAAAAACAGCCCGCCCTGCGGCGTGTTCCAGTCCGCCAGATCGGCGAAATGGGTTTCCAGCGCCGCTTGAAAGGCGTCGCGGCGCTGACGGTAGAAGCCGCGCAATTCACTCAAGTGCTGCTGATATTTCTCACTGCCGATCCACTGCAGCGCCTGCCACTGGCCGATGCGGTTGGTGTGCAGATCCGCCGACTGCTTGAGTTTGAGCAGATGCGGAAACAGGTCCGGACTGGCGATCAGGTAGCCGACGCGCAGACCCGGCAACAGGGTTTTCGACACGGTGCCGGTGTAGATCCAGCTGGATTTCTTCAGGCGTCCGGCAATCGGCTGGGCGCTGCCGCCGTCGAAGGTCAGCTCGCGGTAGGGCTCGTCTTCGATCAGGGTCACGCCGAATTCGTCGAGCAATGCCGCAACGGCCGCGCGTTTGGCTTCGCTGTAGCGCACAGCGGACGGGTTCTGGAAGGTCGGAATCAAATAGATGAACGCCGGACGATGCTGCTCCAGACGCTGACGCAATTGCGCAAGGTTCGGGCCGTCAGCCTCCAGCGGCACGGTCAGGCAAGCGGCGCCGAACAGCTGGAAGATCTGCAAGGCCGCCAGATAGGTCGGCGCTTCGAGCAGGATTTCGGTGCCCTTGTCGATGTAGAGCTTGGCCGCCAGGTCGAGGGTTTGCTGGGAACCACTGACCACCAGCACCTGGCTCGCCTCACACGGCAAACCCAGCGCCCTCGCCTCTGCTGCCAGCGCTTCGCGCAATGCCGGCTCGCCTTCGCTCATGCCGTACTGGCCGAGAGATAGCGGCATGTCGGCCCACTCTACCTTCGGCAGCATCGCTTCGGCAGGCAGCCCGCCGGCGAAAGACATGACCTCCGGGCGCTGGGCCGCGGCAAGGATTTCACGGATCAGAGAACTTTTGAGGCGCGAGACACGTTCGGAAAAAGCCATGGAAGTCACCGCTAGCGAGGCATGGGAAATATGAGTCAAACTTGTTGACTGAAATTACGACACCCTCCCTGGAAACGTCAATATGCTTGACCTTAAAAACTGCGCCAGCCAGCAACAAGCCATGGAAGCATTTTTCTTCGGTTACCAGGCGTTCACCGCCAAAGCCGATGAGATGCTCGAACGTCGGGGCTTGTCCCGAGTGCATCAACGCATTGTGTTTTTCATCGCCCGCTATCCGAACCTGAGCGTCAAGGAGTTGCTCGCGCTGCTCGGCGTCAGCAAGCAGGCGCTGAACATGCCGTTGCGGCAATTGCAGGAAATGCATCTGGTGGACAGCGTGGCGTCCGAGACTGACAAACGCAAACGCCTGCTGGAGCTGACCGCTGAAGGCGCGAAACTTGAACAGGCGCTGCGTCGTGAACAGGTGAAATTGCTTGAGCGCGTCTTTGCCGAAGCCGGCGAAACGGCGGTCAACGGCTGGCTGGCGGTCAATCTGGCGCTGGGAACCAATCGCCCAACCGAGTGATATAGCTCGATCACCAGTCTTTTCGTCTACAAAACCAAAAACAATATTTGCTTTATTTGTACACAAAAGCATAATCCACAGCGTGCGAGTTCCTGACCGCATGGTCAACAAATTCGCGTATGCCTCAAAGGGCCGCTGCCACCCCTCATGGGTCCGGTCCTGGAAATAACAATAAAACTCTTGAGGAGTACTCGCTGTGGAAAGCCGCAAATCCGAAGCATCGACGCTGGAACTCTCGCCGCCGTTACGCACTGGCCTGCTTGAGCGCATCTTCAAACTCAGCTTGCATGGCACCACGGTGAAGACCGAGCTGATTGCCGGTCTGACAACCTTCATCACCATGGCCTACATCATCTTCGTCAACCCGAACATCATGGCCGATGCCGGGATCGATCACGGTGCAGCCTTCGTCGCCACCTGTATCGCCGCCGCGCTGGGCTGCCTGCTGATGGGCCTCTACGCCAACTGGCCGGTGGGCCTGGCGCCAGGCATGGGCCTCAACGCGTTCTTCACCTACACCGTGGTCGGCACCATGGGCTACAACTGGGAAACCGCCCTCGGCGCGGTGTTCGTCTCGGGCGTGCTGTTCATGATCCTGACCTTTTCGCGGATCCGCGAATGGCTGCTCAACAGCATCCCGGTCAGCCTGCGCTATGCGATGGGCGCCGGTGTGGGTCTGTTCCTCGGGCTGATCGGCCTGAAAACCGCCGGCATCGTCGTCGATAGTCCGGCGACTCTGATCAAGCTCGGCTCGCTGCGTGAACCCGGCCCGCTGCTCGCCGCCATCTGCTTCCTGATGATCGCGATCCTCAGCTACCACAAAGTATTCGGCGCGATCCTCATCAGCATCATCACTGTGACCCTCGCGGGCTGGGGGATTGGTCTGGTGCACTACGAGGGCATCATGTCCGCCCCGCCAAGCCTGGCGCCAACCTTCATGGCCATGAACGTCGCCGGCGTCTTCAACGTCAGCATGATCAGCGTGGTACTGGCCTTCCTCTTCGTACACATGTTCGACACCGCCGGCACCCTGATGGGCGTCGCCCAGCGCGCCAATCTGGTGAACGCTGACGGGCGTATCGAAAACCTCTCCCGCGCAATGAAAGCCGACTCCGCCTCCAGCGTTTTCGGCGCGGTCGTCGGTGTTCCGCCGGTCACCAGCTACGTGGAAAGTGCCGCCGGTGTAGCGGCTGGTGGTCGGACTGGTCTTACCGCCGTCACCGTGGGTGTGCTATTTATAGCCGCGATGTTCTTTGCACCGCTGGCCGGCATGATTCCCGCCTATGCCACCGCCGGCGCACTGATTTACGTAGCGATGCTGATGATGGGCGGCATGGCGCACATCGAATGGGACGAAGCGACCGACAGCATTCCGGCCATCGTCACCGCGATCATGATGCCGCTGACCTTCTCGGTCGCCGACGGTATCGCGCTGGGCTTCATTACCTATGTCGCGCTGAAGGCCGGCACCGGTAAATACAAAGAGATCTCCGTCAGCCTGTGGGTGCTCTGCGCGATTTTCATCGCCAAGTTCATCTTCCTGTAAGCGCTACGCGGTTCACGCTTCAAAACAGCCTCACCCCACCGGGTGGGGCTTTTGCACATTCTTGATAACCATAAAAAGGAGCAAGTGATGAGTCTGGAAACCTGGCTGCTGTTCAGCGGCGCTGCGCTGGTGGTGATCCTGATTCCGGGGCCGCTGTCGTTGCTGATGATCAGCAACAGTCTGAATTATGGCCTGCGGCGTTCGTACCCGGCGTTCCTTGGCGGCGTGTTCGCCTCGATCTGCCTGCTCAGTGCCTCGGCGCTGGGGCTGGGCGCCCTGTTGCTGGCGTCCGAAAAACTGTTCAGCGCCCTGAAAATCATCGGCGCGATCTACCTGTTCTACCTCGCCTGGCAGAGCTGGCAGCAGTCGCGTCAGCCGTCGGTGGGGGCCGAAGTGCCTCAGGCCGCACCGGTTCCGAAATTCCGCGCATTGTTCAGCCGGGCCTTCGTGCTGGGCGCGAGCAATCCGAAAGACATTTTGTTTTTCGCCGCATTTCTGCCGCAATTCCTCAGCGCCGAGCAACCGTTCCTGCCGCAACTGCTGGTGATGATCGCCACCTGGACGTTGCTCGACCTGCTGTGCAAATTGACCTACGGCCTCGGTGCCCACGGCGCCGCGCGGTATCTGCGCAGCGGCAAGGGCCAGAGTTGGTTCAACCGCATCAGCGCCGGATTGTTCGGCGGTGCCGGAGCTGCTTCACTGTTGAGCGGGCACTGAATAACACAGTGATCGATAATGCCATCCAGGACCATAAATTGAATTTCTGGATGGCAGCAAAAAACGACGGTTGATTCGAGTACAACAACTCAAGCCATCTGCAACACACCGCAATAGCCTGCGGATATACAAAATTGAATTTCTTTAACTACCATGGAGCAGTAAATACATAACCACGCAAGAACAAGGATGTTCTATGGCAACGCTAATACTCGACTCCACCATCAACCATAATTCAGTAGACATTTCGGACATTGAACTAACTTCCTACCCCAAACCCGCCTCCACGATTGATTTCGAAGAACACCAAAGCAATACCGGGAAACCTTCTGAATCAAAACGCAAAACATCAGAGTTAAAAGTTGTCGACCAAGTATATGGTCCTCTTCGGATCGGCAACTTCTACATAACCCGAAGATCTCTCGACGCATTGGGTGCCACCCTTGACGGCCAAGTTCTGGATGGAAAAAACACTTTTTTCCGCACTCCAAGTAGAAAGTTCATCGATGGTTTGCAGTTTGATCCAGTTAAAATCAACGCTCGTATGAAAACGTCCGTCAGCGATGATGATTACTCGCTGACTGCGCTGCTGTTTGAAATTGCCAGCCGACGACCGCTGACGTCGCCCACGCTGCTGAATAACAATATCGATATCCACGCCGACACCGATGGTTATCTGACCAAGTTGAAGCAACTTCTAGTCTCGGCACAGAAACTGGACATTCGACATGCGCATATGTCCGAGCCCCTTCCTAAATGGGCAAACCGTACCGCAAGCCGCACCATGGCCGGCACCGGCATTGGCCTCCAGGCGTTTGGTATCTACAGTGGACTTTGCGGGCTCCAGGATGCAGTGAAAAACAAGGATTCCTACGGGATCATCTTCAACAGCGCTGCCTATACAGCAGATATCACTTCGATTGCAGTGGACCTGGCGGTCACTCACAAAGCCACCCAGATGCTCAAGGCCGGACAAAGCGCCTACAAGGGCTTCGCACACACCAGCTTTGCATTGAAACTGGGCCGGGGGGGCGGCTTGATCGGCGGAGCCTTGACCCTCCCTTTCGATATCATCAGCGCGGTGGATTCATTCAATGCAGCAGCCAAAGCCACGGGTAAAGAGGCTGTCAATCATTACGTAAACGCTGGCTTGAGTGTGACCAGCGCGGCGATGACCGTACTGCTGGGCACCGCGGCTCTGGCCGGTTTTTCCTCTGCCGGCCCTATAGGGCTGGTGGCTGGCCTGCTGCTGGTCGCCGGTTCGCGTATCTGGGCGGCCATCAACGTGGTCGATGACATCGACGATTACATCACCCTGACAACCGAAGAACGATTGCGCACAGGCTGGTTTGCATTCTGGGGAATCAGCCCGGATGAAAGCGTCGAAAATCGCCATATCATTGCCAGGGCCGCCGCTCAACATGCCCGGCAGCTGCAAGCCTCCGCCAGAAAATTGCTCGACGAAGATCTGAAAGACCATACCGAGGCTGTCATCAACGGCAGATTTCACGTCGAAGTCGAGTCGATTCAGATCCCCACCTACCACTCGACCCCGGAAAACCCTCAGTACAAAACCATCAAGCGCCCTAGAATCGTCGATGACAACGACACTATCGATGCACGTGCCGGCGTCACGGAAAATACCAAAGGCTCCGTCCTCGGAGCATCATCGGAACTCAAGAACATTCTTTGGTTTCTCGGTGGCGGTTTCGACACCGTGCAGGGAGTGACGAATAAACCCAACAACTTCTATTACAGGCTGGGTCCGAAGTTTCTGGACGGAGGCAAACAGGACGACGAATTCGTCTTTGAGGGGGCCGCCGATCTGCTGCAAACAAAAGACCATTCCGGCCTGATCGGCGAACTGGATGGAGGCGCGGGAAGCGACAGCCTGAAACTGACCGGAACGTTTCCTGCCGGACACGAAGAGCGCTTTGGCTACAAAATCGATCTGAAGCAAGGCGAGATGTTTGTAAAGGTCGAACCGGATAAAGCAGACGGACTGATTCTGCACAGCATGCTGCGCAATATCGAGAACATCGACACCCTTGCAGGATCGAACAACGAGGTGATCGGTACCGACGGGCCAAACATCATCAAGGCTCGTGGCAAGGATCATGTCGATGCCGGAGCCGGCGATGACCAGATCTACGTGCTCAGCCCCTTTGCATCAATTCGTGGCGGCCCCGGCAAAGACACTTATGCGCTTTCCCATTTACCCGGCAACGTAGTGATTCACGAGGAAGGTACAGACGAGAGTTTCATCGTGCTGGACTGGCGATCGGATCTGATTGAAAGCTGGGAAATCAAAAATGCAGACTTGATCGTCACTTCGGGGTTCGATCTCGATGACGACAAAAAAAGATACGTGCGCCTGACCAATCTTTACGACTGGACTGACAATCGAACACAAAAACTGAGGGGGGGAAAGCTGACGTTCATCACCAGGGATGGCTTCCGCTGGATACCTGAACTCCCGGAAATCATTATTGACTCGCAATACGCGCCTGCTTCACAGATTCAGGTTTCCATGTTGCAGCAAGGCACGCGCGAGCTCCCGGCCATCCTCCACTCCTCGGACATTACCGTCCCTCAGGATAAAAACACCCACTATTGGATTTCACGAAACAACCAGCACACCACTCTGACGGTCACAGAACAAAAGAACAGTTTTCTGACCACTGTGTACCTTGATTTCTCCAGCGTGGAACTTTCGAATGTCCTGGCGACTTACAACATCGAAGTCCTCGCGGAAGGTGAACTCAAAAACATCATGTACAGGAATTGCAACCTGAAGCTTTTTTTCGGTGAGAAAAGCCTGTCGATCAACAATCTTGCCAGCTCCTGGTGGCGCAGCCCTGGACGGATAAACAATGGCCTGACCCGCCCTCTCATGATGCTCAATCACTCATTCGTGCTGATCCTGAACGATGGGGTTTCTTATCGCCTGCACGTGCCTCCCATCGCGGACGACCATCTATCGAATTACGGTATCGGTCATTCGCAAAGGGCGAAGGCGATTACCCTGACACCTCGGGAAGGAGAGCATCTCTATTTGCGTCCCCTCGACAATACCCCACACCCGCTGGGCGACCAGGCACGGTGTGTCAGGTTCTCGCTCCCGACCGCCCAGACCGCCATCGAAACCCTGAGCGGAAATGGATCGACCTATCTCGTTCACCTCAGCAATGACATGTCCTTGCGCCTGTCCACTCCCGGTGCCATGGCCTCGGCGACTGAACGGCTCGCCTTCTCCTCGACCTGGGAGCTGGACGCGACAGCCCTGGGTCACGTCGACATAACGCTCTCCAACAATCAGTTACTGATTGGGAAATGCACCGTGCACCTGCCTGAATACGACAACAGCGAAGATCTGGTGGATCAGATACGTGTGATCACGGCTTCGGGGATTGTGCATGCAGTCGATCTGATCTTTGAGGCCATCTATATAGAATCGATCGATGCCAGGTTCTTCATCCCTCCCGACGATCCCGACACGCCTCTGCCTGCCGAATGGTCCACCGCGACGAGCGCTCAACTCCCCGTGCGCAATATATCGATGAAAGACGGCACACCGGGAGCGCTCTCATATCACCTGAGTCAACGTCGCTGGGTATTGGATACCGATGTTTCCCGCCTTGTGGACGTCGACGACCTGAAAACGATCAACCACTGTACCCATCAGATGAATGTGTTCGAAGTGGTAGCAAAGATTGCCCTCGATTACTCCCCTCCGATCAGCGCCCAGGGTCTGCACACGCTTCGAGCGCAATGCGCGAAGCTGAGGGGAGATCTGTCCCTTGATGACGCGACAAGGCTGGAGCGAGCGAAGAACCTGGCCTGGCTTCTGGCCGGACAATCCAGCGTCAATTGAAGGCTTTGCCTCCATCAGTGTGCAGCGTTCATGACAGACCGGCCGGGGGCCGCGACCTCCGGCCGTTTCGGGTCAGTCATTGGCGCTGACGTCACTGGAAAGATCCGGCATCACGAATGCGTGCGCATAGACATATGTATTACCCGGAACGGGTCTGGGCTGACGATCATTTCCCCTCAATGATCCGCACTGTCGGTCTTCCAATCGCCTCGTTCATTTCAAGAGCACATCCATCAATGAGCCCCAAACGCCCTATCCGCGCCAAAGACACAGCCTCCCACGACAGTCCTCCGACTTCACGCATTCCGGCACCGGATCTGCTTCCGGGACCCCGCATTCATGCGGACGGCCACAATGCACTGCCTTTGCCTGACCATCGCTCGGACCGCTCCGTGCACTTGCCGGAGCCTCAGCCACCCACGGTCGAGATCATTGACCTGCCCGGCGATACGCAGATAACGCGACTGAATGTAGAGCCCCCCATGTCCACCTATTTTCTGGCTCCCCGACTTGTCGACCGCCTGCCGCAGCCCGACGTACAAACCGGGCTGCGCTCATCCGGACGTTATCACTATGTCGACCTGATCGACGGTGCAACGGTTCTGGTCGGTACGGATACGCAGAACCGGATACGGGCACGCCTACCCAACGAACTCATCGCTTCCGGCCCGCTTCTGGAGCGTATCGAAGGCACTGTTCAGTGGCGCCAGGTCCAGGCGCAGAGCGGTACTGGTGCGGAACCCTCGCAACTGATCCTCACTCGCCATCTCCAGGATGAATCGCCTGCCATTCCGGAAAAACGGGCGCGCCGTGAAGAAGACATTGGACCAGAGAGCGAAGGAACGCCTGCCGTTGAAAAAGACGATGCAACGGCAACAGTTCCTCGTTCACCCGCGCCGCTACCCGATGCTCCAATCGACCACTGGGAGCAGTGGGCAATCGACGCACCGCCCGGAACAACCCACGATATACAGATCAATGGCAAACGATACATGGTGTTGCCTCAAGGGCCTGCAGAGGACACACCCATTGTTTACATCACCAACCCCACACACCTGATTCACAACTATTCATCACTGGAAAGGGTTCTCGCTTCGGACCTGTTGCAACAGCCTCGCGGTGCAATCCGCGTACCTCCCGCCGGTCACTGGGAGATCGATCCCACACTGCCCTTCCTGCAACCGCTTGCAGGTTATGTTGCCGTGCATTTTCCGGAGTTGTCGGCCACCTGCCTGCAGCAGGTGGCAAAGCGTCAGTTCGAACTTGCCAATGGCTCCGACAGGATAACCGGCACCGGACTGACTCTCTTGCGCCAAACCTTCAACGACTGGAAAGCCGGCAACACCTACCCGCGAGCCGAGCTTGCGGACCCGTTGTTGATGCTGCCCTCGATAATCACCCTCGAGCCGGAAAACGCGCGCTTCATGGCGCTGCCGCTACCTGATGGAGAGGGGTCGCTGCAACGCCTCGATTTCGACCCCAACCGATTCAAACTGGAATGGAGTCACTTCATGCCCAGTCAATCGGGCCAGGACTTGAAACGTTTCACTGCGGCACTGCTGAAACGCAACGGCTACAACGTCTTCGACATCAGCCCTTCGACGTCATTTCCCGCCGTCGTATTCAATCGGCCAGGACATGATTTTCTGTTCTTTTTGAGCCTGCACCGCATCAGAGGTCAAAAGATCCATCTCCCCTTGAATCTCGACCCGAAGAGCTGGGGTGTCTCTCTGGGCGAACAGGTCGGCACATCGGCGGCACAGGCAGTCATTCAGGCAAATGCCGAAAAAAGGGTCGTCTGGCTCAGAGGAGGACCGCAAACGCTGGCGACTTATCCGCAAACTTTCGTGATTGTCAGGGACGAAAATTCCAGACTCTAAAATGAAACTTCGTCAGACCAAAGGCCAGCCTGCGGCGAATTTCAAGCAAAAAAAGCCCGCAGTGTGAGCGGGCGAAAGACCAAAGAAGCTATATGCGCAGTCGCTTCCCGGTGGGGGCAGCTGCTTGGGGGTCAGCTGCCCCGATAGGTGGAATAGCTGTAAGGCGAGATCAGCAACGGCACGTGGTAGTGATCCTGTTCGGCAGAGATGCCGAACCGCAGCACCACCACGTCCAGAAATGCCGGCTCCGGCAACTGGACGCCACGGGCGCGGTAGTAATCGCCGGCGTGGAACTGAACCTGATAGACACCGGTACGGTAGTCATCGCCTTGCAGCAGCGGCGCATCGACCCGGCCATCGCTGTTGGTAAGCGCACTGGCGACCAATTCCAGGTGCGAACCTTCAACGCGGTACAGCTCGACCTTGATCGAGCTGCCCGGGCAACCGTGTGCAGCGTCCAAAACGTGTGTTGTCAAACGTCCCATTGATTCTGCGCGCCTGCCTGCGTGGAGCAGTCAGACCTCGCGCCTCCCGAAGTCAGTTGAAAAGGAGACCGCACCGTTTCGGAGCACGAAAAGCTGCGGCGAGCGACTGATTAAGACACTTTTCAAAAAAATTGTACACAATAAAAACGACATTTTTCCTCCCGCCCCCAGCCTCCGCCGATTTTCCGCTGCTCAGCCCTCGAACCATGCATTCATTGAACCTCTGATCCATTAGCTGACTGATCAGGCAGATTTCTTGCAGGCTCTCACCGTTATCAGCAAAAGAGGACGGCCGGTGAAAAATGCGAAAATTCAGGCTTACAAATTGAGAATAAAGTTGTATACAATCAGCCCATCGCTGTGACGCCAGCTGCCATCCCATCTTCAAGGCGCCACACAATCTGTCAACGAATAAGAAGGAAGACTGCAGTGAGCGCTGACTACCCACGCGACCTGATCGGTTACGGCAGTAACCCTCCTCACCCACACTGGCCGGGCAATGCCCGGATCGCCCTGTCCTTCGTACTCAATTACGAAGAAGGTGGCGAGCGCAACATCCTGCATGGCGACAAAGAATCGGAAGCCTTCCTCTCGGAAATGGTCGCGGCCCAGCCTCTGCAAGGCGCGCGCAACATGAGCATGGAATCGCTTTACGAGTATGGCAGCCGCGCCGGCGTCTGGCGGATCCTGAAACTGTTCAAGGAATTCGACATTCCGCTGACCATCTTCGCCGTGGCCATGGCCGCCCAGCGTCACCCGGATGTAATCCGCGCGATGGTCGAGGCCGGTCACGAGATCTGCAGCCACGGCTACCGCTGGATCGACTACCAGTACATGGACGAGGCGCAGGAACGCGAGCACATGCTCGAAGCGATCCGCATCCTCACCGAACTCACCGGCGAGCGCCCGCTGGGCTGGTACACCGGTCGCACCGGCCCGAACACTCGTCGTCTGGTGATGGAAGAAGGCGGTTTCCTCTACGACTGCGACACCTACGACGACGACCTGCCCTATTGGGAACCGAACAACCCGACCGGCAAGCCGCACCTGGTGATCCCATACACCCTGGACACCAACGACATGCGCTTCACCCAGGTCCAGGGTTTCAACAAGGGCGACGATTTCTTCGAATACCTCAAAGATGCGTTCGACGTGCTTTATGCCGAAGGCGCCGAAGCGCCGAAGATGCTGTCGATCGGTCTGCACTGCCGTCTGATCGGCCGTCCGGCGCGTCTGGCTTCGCTCAAGCGCTTTATCGAATACGCTAAAAGTCATGAACAGGTGTGGTTCAGCCGCCGCGTCGACATCGCGCGTCACTGGCACGAAACCCACCCGTACCAAGGGGCTGCCAAATGAGCACCTTTCAAACCCTGAAACCGTCGACCCTGAGCCGCGACGCCTTCGTCAAAGCCTTCGCCGACATCTACGAACATTCGCCATGGGTGGCCGAGAAGGCCTTCGACCTGGGCCAGGACGCATCGATCGACCAGATCGAAACCCTGCACCAGCGCATGAGCGACATCCTGTTGAGCGCCGATCACGCCAGTCAGCTGGCACTGATCAACGCTCACCCGGACCTGGCCGGCAAAGCTGCCGTCCAGGGCGAGTTGACCGAAGCCAGCACCCATGAACAGGCTGGCGCCGGTATTCACCAATGCACGGCCGAAGAGTTCCAGCGCTTCACCGAGCTGAACGACGCCTACAAAGCCAAGTTCAAGTTTCCCTTCATCATGGCGGTAAAAGGCAGCAACCGGCATCAGATCCTCGCGGCGTTCGAAACGCGCATTCACAACCCGGTCGACACCGAGTTCAAATGCGCGCTGGCGGAGATCAACAAGATCGCCCTGTTCCGATTACTGACTCTCTAGCGAGCCTGGCCCGAGAAACCTCTAGAACGCTTGTGTTTCCCAGGGCCCTGCAAGCATCCCAAGCCACTTATTTAAAGGCAGACAAGAAGAATGAAAGCTTACGCCGTACCTTTCGAGAAGTTCGTCAACCTGGCCGATGCCCGTCTGGGCACCAAAATCATCTCGGTCACCGATGACTGGTTCGCAGACGCCAATCGTCTGTTTCAGCCGACCCCGGCCGTGTGGAAGGAGGGCGTGTTCGATGACAACGGCAAGTGGATGGACGGCTGGGAATCGCGCCGCAAGCGCTTCGAAGGCTACGACAGCGCGGTGATCCGCCTGGGCGTACCGGGTTCGATCAAAGGCGTGGACATCGACACTTCATTCTTCACCGGCAACTTCCCGCCATCGGCCTCGCTGGAAGCCTGCTTCCTGGCGTCGGGCGAGCCGGACGAAAACACCCAGTGGACTGAAGTGCTGTCGGCCGTCGAACTGCAAGGCAACAGCCACCACTATCACGAAATCAGCAACGACAAGGCGTTCAGCCACCTGCGCTTCAACATCTACCCGGATGGCGGCGTGGCCCGTCTGCGCGTGTACGGCATTCCGTTCCGCGACTGGTCGGCTGTTGGCGACAACGAGCAAGTGGACCTGGCAGCAGCCCTCAACGGTGGCCGCGCCCTCGCCTGCTCCGACGAACACTTCGGCCGCATGAGCAACATCCTCAATCCGGGCCGTGGCATCAACATGGGCGACGGCTGGGAAACCGCACGTCGTCGCACGCCAGGCAATGACTGGGTGATCGTCGCGCTGGGCCACCCGGGCGAGATCGAAAAAATCATCGTCGACACCCTGCACTTCAAGGGCAACTACCCGGACACCTGCTCGATCCAGGGCGCGTTCGTCAAGGGCGGCACCGACAGCCAGATCGAAACCCAGTCGCTGTTCTGGCGCGAACTGCTGCCAAGCCAGAAGCTGGAGATGCACGCCGAACACACCTTCGTCGAGCAGATCAAGGCACTGGGCCCGATCACCCACATCCGTCTGAACGTGTTCCCGGATGGTGGTGTGAGCCGCCTGCGCGTTCTCGGCAAGGTCGCTAAATAACACCGCAATGATCGTTCCCACGCTCTGCGTGGGAATGCATCACTGGACGCTCTGCGTCCGCTTTGGATGTGACGCGGAGCGTCACGGGCTGCATTCCCACGCGGAGCGTGGGAACGATCACTCAACGAAAAGAAGAACAGCATGCGCACACTGACGATTGAACCGCTGACCAAAGAAGCCTTCGCCCCTTTCGGTGACGTGATCGAAACCGACGGCAGCGATCACTTCATGATCAACAACGGTTCGACCATGCGCTTCCACAAACTGGCGACGGTCGAAACCGCGACGCCTGAGGACAACGCGATCATCAGCATCTTCCGCGCCGACGCGCAGGACATGCCGCTGACCGTCAGCATGCTGGAACGCCATCCGCTGGGCAGCCAGGCTTTCATTCCGTTGCTCGGCAACCCCTTTCTGATCGTGGTCGCGCCACTTGGCGATGTACCTGTATCAGGCTTGGTCCGCGCCTTCGTCACCAACGGCAGGCAGGGCATCAATTACCATCGCGGCGTCTGGCACCACCCGGTGCTGACGATCGAAAAGCGGGATGACTTCCTGGTGGTTGATCGCAGTGGCACAGGCAACAACTGCGATGAGCATTTTTTCAAAGAGGATGAGCGTTTGATCCTCGCCCCCCACCAATAAGAGAAGGTCCGATCACTCGACAACAAGAGTGACGGGCGAGAGGTAAAGACTGTGGAAGCACATCTGTTGGAATGGCTGAACCTGAGCGTGCGCTGGGTTCACATGATCACTGGCGTGGCCTGGATCGGCGCGTCGTTCTACTTCGTCTGGCTGGAGAACAACCTCAACCGCGTCAACCCGAAAACCGGTCTTGCCGGTGATCTGTGGGCGATCCACGGCGGCGGTATCTATCACCTGGAAAAATACAAACTGGCCCCTCCGTCGATGCCGGAGAACCTGCACTGGTTCAAATGGGAAGCCTACTTCACCTGGATGTCGGGGATCGCGCTGCTGTGCGTGGTGTTCTACTCCAACCCCGTGCTCTACCTCGTGGCACCCGGCAGCGGCCTGACCGGCCCTGAAGGCGTGGCCATCGGCATCGGTTCGCTGATCGCCGGCTGGTTCATCTACGACTTCCTCTGCGATTCGCCTCTGGGCAAAAAACCTGCCCTGCTCGGCTTCATCCTGTTCGTGCTGATCATCGGCGCGGCGTATGGCTTCAGCAAGGTGTTCAGCGGTCGTGGTGCGTACCTGCACGTCGGCGCGATCATCGGCACCATCATGGTCGGCAACGTGTTCCGCATCATCATGCCGGCGCAGCGCGCACTGGTGGCCGCGATCGCCGAGAACCGCACGCCGGATCCCGCCCTGCCGGCCAAAGGCCTGCTGCGTTCGCGTCACAACAACTACTTCACCCTGCCGGTGCTGTTCATCATGATCAGCAACCACTTCCCGAGCACCTACGGCAGCCAGTACAACTGGTTGATCCTGGCCGGGATCGCGGTGCTGGCAGTGTTGGTGCGTCACTACTTCAACACCCGTCACGACAGCCACAAGTTTGCCTGGACCCTGCCGGTTGCAGCGGTGGGCATGATCAGTCTGGCGTACGTCACCGGCCCGGCGCCGATGTCGACCGCTCCGGACGTGGCCAAGGCCCCTGCGAAAATCGAGTACCAGCCGCTGCCGGAAACGGCTTTGGGTGGTGGCGCGAAACCGGCTGAAGCGGCACAACCGGCCGCCCCTGCTGCACCGGCCGCCGCTCCCGCTCAGGCGTCCAACGCCGGCCCTGCGTTCGACAAGGTGCACACGGTGATCCAGGAACGCTGCGCGGTCTGCCACTCGGCCAAACCGACCAGCCCGCTGTTCAGCGCTGCACCGGCCGGTGTGATGTTCGACACCCCCGAGCAGATCCGCCAGAACGCGGCGCGGATCCAGGCGCAAGCCATCACCACGCAGATCATGCCACTGGGCAACATCACGCAGATGACCCAGCAGGAACGTGACCTGATCGGTGCATGGATCGCCCAGGGAGCCCAGACCAACTAAGCAGTAAAAGCATCGCTGGCAAGCCAGCCCCCACAGGGTTTTGCACTGCCTGTGCGGGAGCTGGCTTGCCAGCGATTAGCCGCCACGCGGTTTACCTGATGCAAAGAAACAGCTGTGAGCAACCCGGCAGCTGTTCAATCACAAGAATAAAAAAGATCCGAGGTGTTGCATGTCCGAGCTGTCCAAAGCGCGCATCCCCGACGCACCCGCCATTCAGCGTTTGCCCCTTTTGCAACTAATCCTGGTCGGTTTGCAACATGTACTGCTGATGTACGGCGGCGCCATCGCGGTACCGCTGATCATCGGACAGGCCGCTGGCCTGAGTCGTGAAGAAATCGCCTTCCTGATCAACGCCGACCTGCTGGTCGCCGGCATTGCCACCATCGTGCAGTCCTTGGGCATCGGCCCGATGGGCATCCGCATGCCGGTGATGATGGGCGCCAGTTTCGCCGCCGTCGGTAGCATGGTCGCCATGGCCGGCATGCCCGGCATCGGTCTGCAGGGAATCTTCGGCGCGACCATCGCCGCCGGGTTCTTCGGCATGCTCATCGCGCCATTCATGTCCAGGGTCGTACGCTTCTTCCCTCCGCTGGTGACCGGCACGGTCATCACCTCGATCGGTCTGTCGCTGTTTCCCGTGGCCGTGAACTGGGCCGGTGGCGGCGCCGCCGCTGCGCAATTCGGTTCACCGATTTACCTGGCCATCGCCGCACTGGTGCTGGCCACCATTCTGTTGATCCACCGCTTCATGCGCGGTTTCTGGGTCAACATTTCCGTGCTGATCGGCATGTGCCTGGGCTACGTGCTCTGCGGCGCCATCGGCATGGTCGACCTGAGCGGCATGGCCAACGCGCCGTGGGTTCAGTTCGTCACCCCGCTGCATTTCGGCATGCCGAAGTTCGAACTGGCACCGATTCTGTCGATGTGTTTGGTGGTGGTGATCATCTTCGTCGAGTCCACCGGGATGTTCCTCGCGCTGGGCAAGATCACCGGTCAGGAAGTCTGCCCGCGCATGCTGCGTCGCGGCCTGCTGTGTGATGCCGGTGCGTCGTTCTTCGCCGGTTTCTTCAACACCTTCACCCACTCCTCCTTCGCGCAGAACATCGGCCTGGTGCAGATGACCGGCGTGCGCTGCCGTTCGGTGACCATCGTCGCCGGCGGTCTGCTGATCGTCCTGAGCCTGCTGCCAAAAGCGGCGTTTCTGGTGGCATCGATTCCACCGGCGGTGCTGGGTGGCGCGGCGATTGCGATGTTCGGCATGGTCGCGGCCACCGGCATCAAGATTCTGCAGGAAGCCGATATCGGCGACCGTCGCAACCAATTGCTGGTGGCGGTGAGCATCGGCATGGGGCTGATCCCGGTGGTGCGTCCGGAATTCTTCGCTCACCTGCCACTGTGGATGAGCCCGATCACCCACAGCGGGATCGCCATGGCCACCCTCAGCGCGCTGACGCTGAACCTGTTGTTCAACATCCTCGGTGGCGCCGAACGCGCCGCGATCAACGACTGCCACGCACACCCGCACTGATCCGAAGAGTAAAAAAGGAGGCTCGCCCAAGCCTGCCCCCTCGCGACAGCTTTGCCTCAAACAATAAAAACAAGAGGGAGCAACAGATGATCCGGACTCAAACCAGCGTGTTGTTGGGCGGCGGCCTGCTGGCCGCCTCGCAAGCCATGGCCGGCGATTTACTGCTATGGCAGACCAACAGCCTGAGCTACCTGTACGGCAAGAATTTCGCGATCAACCCGTCAATCCAGCAGACGGTGACGTTCGAGCACGCCGACAAGTGGAAGTACGGCGACAACTTCCTGTTCATCGACAAGATTTTCTACAACGGCCAGGAAGACCGCAACAAAGGGCCCCATGCGTTCTACGGCGAATTCAGCCCGCGCCTGTCGTTCGGCAAGATCTTCGACAAAAAGCTGGAATTCGGCCCGATCAAGGACGTACTGCTGGCCATGACCTACGAGTACGGCGAAGGCGACAGCGAGGCCTACCTGATCGGCCCCGGCTTCGACCTCAAGGTGCCGGGCTTCAACTATTTCACCCTGAACTTCTACCGCCGCCAGACCGAAGGCCCGCGCCCCGGCGACGGCGTCTGGCAGATCACCCCCGGCTGGTCCTACAGCATTCCCGTGGGCAATTCCGATTTGCTTATCGACGGCTACCTCGACTGGGTGGTCGACAACGATCAGAACTCCCGTGGCACCTATCACGCCAACCTGCACATCAACCCGCAGATCAAATACGACCTGGGCAAAGCCCTCGGCTGGGGTGAAAAGCAGGTGTACGTCGGCACCGAATACAGCTACTGGAAAAACAAATACGGCGTCGAAAGCACCCACAGTTTCGACACCAACCAGAACACCGCCAGCCTGCTGGTCAAGGTGCACTTCTAAGATGGCCCGCAACCGTGCCCCCTACCTGTCGTCGGTGCTCTGTTGCGGGGCACTTGAGGCCTGGCCGTTGAGTCAGTATTCTCCGCGGCCTCCTGAATTCGGTCTAAAAAAAAGCCCGAATTTAATTCCTGACCGAAAAGCCAACTTATCCAGGCTTCGGTCAGTACCGAGGCATCCCGAAAACACGCTTAATCGACTGTTTTTCAGCAGCCGACGGGCTTTTTTTTGCTTTTCGAAAAGCCTTGGCTCAGCTCTTGCTAACAGCATGAAAGCTGACCGGATGGATGACTTTTGCAGCAATGAAAAAAGGCGCCACACCAGAGCGCCGACTCAAAAAAATAAACGTGGAACACCTACTTTGGGAGCAACCGAATGAAACGTATGTGCACCAGCCTGATGCTTGCGGGATCGCTGCTGGCAGGGGGTCAGGCCATGGCCGAGGGCCTGCTGCAATGGCAGAACAACAGCCTGACCTACCTCTATGGCAAGGACTTCCAGGTCAACCCGCGCATTCAGCAGACCGTCACCTTCGAGCACGCCGATGCCTGGAAGTACGGCGACAACTTCGTGTTCGTCGACAAGATCTTCTACAACGGCAAGGATGACGGCGGTGTGGGTTCGAACACCTACTACGGCGAAATCAGCCCGCGTCTGTCGTTCGGCAAGATCTTCGATCAGAAACTGGCTTTCGGTCCGGTCACCGACGTACTGCTGGCCATGACCTACGAATTCGGTGAAGGCGATACCGAGTCGTACCTGATCGGTCCAGGCTTTGACCTGGCGATCCCGGGCTTCGACTACTTCCAGCTGAACTTCTACCAGCGCCACACCGAAGGCTCCCGCGCCGGTGACAACGTCTGGCAGATCACCCCGGTCTGGTCCTACACGATTCCGGTCGGCGACTCGAACATCCTGATCGACGGCTTCATGGACTGGGTGGTCGACAACGACTCCAACTCCAAAGGCGATTACCACGCCAACCTGCACTTCAACCCACAGGTCAAATACGACCTGGGCAAAGCGCTGAACATTGGCGAGAAGCAGTTGTATGTGGGTGTCGAGTACGACTACTGGTCGGACAAGTACGGGATCAAGGACAGCCAGTATTTCAAGACCGATCAGAGCACCACGAGCTTCCTGGTGAAGTTCCACTTCTGATCCGGCGGCGTCCTCACGGGCGCCTTCGCGAGCAGGCTCGCTCTCACATTGGCTCTGTGCACGACACAAATCCCTGTGGGAGCTGGCTTGCCAGCGATTGCTGCACAACAAAACTCAGGCCGGAACCAGCGACTCGCCAATCCCGAGAAACCGGCACAGCTCATCGCGCTTGGCCAAGGCATCGCGCCTGCCCAGATCGATCAATTCGCTGCAATACCCCGCCTCGAACAGCAAGTAACTCAACACCCCTGCCCCGCTCGTTTTGGTCGCCCCCGGCCCACGCAGAAACAGACGCAACGCCGCGGGCAATTCCTGGCGATGCCGCGCCGCAATTTCATCGATCGGCTGGCTGGGTGAAATCACCAGCACGTCCACCGGCGCCACACCCAACGCGCGGGTCGGCGTGCCTTCGGGCATCAGATGACTGAACTGGTTGAGACGCTGAAGCAGCTCGATATCGCTTTCCAGGCTATCAATGAAGGTGCTGTTGAGCATGTGCCCGCCGATCTGCGCCAGCGTCGGTTGCTGCCCGGTGTAAGCACGCTCCAGCGGTTGCGCCGGATCGAAACCGCGCGGGTTGCCGCTGACGCCCACCACCAGCACCCGGCTCGCGCCCAGGTGCAGCGCCGGGCTGATCGGCGCCGACTGTCGCACCGCGCCATCGCCGAAATATTCATCGCCGATCTTCACTGGCGCGAACAACAGCGGGATCGCCGAACTGGCCAGCAAGTGCTCCACCGATAACTGCGTCGGCACACCGATGCGCCGATGACGCAACCAGGAATCGATGGTCCCGCCGCCCTGATAGAAGGTCACGGCTTGCCCGGACTCGTAGCCGAACGCCGTCACTGCCACCGCGTGCAATTGCTTGCGCGCGATGGACTCGGCGATGCCGGGCAAGTGCAGTTTTTCGTTGAGAAGATGACGCAGCGGCGAGCTGTCGAGCAGCGCCACCGGCAGTTGCCGGCCCATGCCCAGCAGGCTGTGACTGACAAAACGACTGGCCTGACGGATCACCCCCGGCCAGTCGCTGCGCAACACGCGATGGCTGCGAAAGCCTTGCCAGAACAGCGTCAGGCGTTCGATGGCCGCGCGAAAATCCGTCGCACCGCTGGCCAGGCTGACCGCGTTGATCGCCCCGGCGGAGGTGCCGACGATCACCGGAAACGGATTGTCCGCCCCCAGCGGCAACAATTCAGCAATCGCCGCCAGCACCCCCACCTGATACGCCGCCCGAGCCCCGCCGCCGGAAAGAATCAAACCTGTGACCGGTTCAGCTGGGCTCATCGCAACGCTCCGTGGTGCTTGTGGGGATGGGTCGAATCAACCGCGTTTGGCGTACAGCTTCGGCTCGCCCGGTGGCCGGCTCTTGAAACGCCGGTGTGCCCACAGGTATTGCTCGGGGCACTCCCGCAACACGCCTTCGACCCACTGATTGATGCGGATGCAATCTTCTTCTTCGGTCTCGCCCGGGAAACCTTCCAACGGCGGATGGATCACCAGACGATAACCGCTGCCGTCCGCCAGACGTTCCTGGGTGAACGGCACCACCAGCGCCTTGCCCAGCCGGGCGAACTTGCTGGTGGCGGTGACCGTTGCGGCCTGAATGCCGAATAGCGGCACGAAGATGCTTTGCTTGGCGCCGTAGTCCTGATCCGGTGCGTACCAGATTGCCCGGCCTGCACGCAGCAGCTTGAGCATGCCGCGCACGTCGTCACGCTCCACCGCCAGCGAATCAAGATTGTGCCGCTCGCGGCCCTGACGCTGGACGAAGTCGAACAGCGGGTTCTTGTGTTCGCGGTACATGCCGTCGATGGTGTGCTGCTGGCCGAGCAGCGCCGCGCCGATTTCCAGGGTGGTGAAATGCACCGCCATCAGAATCACGCCCTTGCCTTCGCGCTGGGCCTTTTGCAAATGCTCCAGGCCTTCGACGTGGGCCAGTTTCGCCAGACGCTGACGCGACCACCACCAGCTCATCGCCATCTCAAAAAAAGCGATGCCGGTGGAGGCGAAGTTTTCCTTGAGCAGACGCTTGCGCTCGGCGGCGGACTTTTCCGGGAAACACAGTTCCAGATTGCGCTTGGCGATGCGCCGTCGGTCGCCGGCGAAGCGATACATCAGGGCACCGAGAAAACGACCGATGGCCAGCAATGCCGGATACGGCAGCTGCACGATCAGCCACAACAGCCCGAGGCCGCACCAGAGCGGCCAGAAGCGTGGGGCAAGAAATGCTTTTCGAAAACGCGGGCGATCCATTAAAGCTTCCGTAAATACAGTGGCCGCGCATTCTACATCGTTCGACCCGGCTTGCGGCCTGCGGGCGTTCTCGTTATAAGTCTCGGCACTTTTAGTGACAAGCCGTTGTATGCCCACATGAGCCAAACCGAACCGAAAGACCAAGATCCCGTGTTCCAGCTGAAGGGCAGCATGCTCGCCATTACAGTGCTGGAGCTGTCCCGCAACGACCTGGACAGCCTCGATCGGCAATTGGCCGCCAAAGTCGCCCAGGCACCGAATTTCTTCAGCAACGCGCCGCTGGTTCTGGCGCTGGACAAACTGCCGCCAAGCGAAGGCGCCGTCGACCTGCCGGGCCTGATGCGCGTGTGCCGTCAGCACGGCCTGCGCACCCTGGCGATCCGCGCCAGCCGCATCGAAGACATCGCTGCCGCCATCGCCATCGACATCCCGGTGCTGCCGCCGTCCGGCGCCCGCGAACGACCGCTGGAAGCAGCCGAACCCGTCGCCCCGAAAAAGCCGGAAAAGCCGTCGGAGCCGGCCGTCAAACCGACCCGCGTCATCACCACGCCAGTACGTGGTGGCCAACAGATATATGCGCAAGGTGGCGATCTGGTGGTGGTTTCCTCGGTCAGCCCGGGGGCGGAACTTCTCGCCGATGGCAACATCCATGTATACGGCCCGATGCGCGGTCGTGCGCTGGCCGGGGTCAAGGGCGACACCAAGGCGCGGATTTTCTGTCAGCAATTGAGCGCTGAACTGATCTCCATCGCAGGCCATTACAAGGTTTCCGAAGACCTGCGTCGCGATCCGATGTGGGGTTCGGGCGTACAGGTCAGCCTGTCGGGCGACGTGTTGAACATCATTCGGCTTTAACGGATACTGCCGCATTTTCCAAGCATCTCTAAAACGTAGCGAAAACGGCTCAAACGAAGTAGGAAAAAGGCCAAAAGCCGGATTCCAGCCAAGGCTGTCCGACTGCAGTAGTTTTCTAGAGATGTTTTTCAGGGGCTGAACAGTCCTTCTTCCTTAGGGGTGAAACACCTTGGCCAAGATTCTCGTGGTTACATCCGGCAAGGGTGGTGTGGGTAAGACCACCACCAGCGCCGCTATCGGTACCGGCCTCGCTCTGCGCGGCCACAAAACAGTGATCGTCGACTTCGACGTGGGCTTGCGTAACCTCGACCTGATCATGGGTTGCGAGCGCCGCGTGGTGTATGACTTCGTCAACGTCGTGAACGGCGAAGCCAACCTGCAACAGGCCCTGATCAAAGACAAACGCCTGGAAAACCTCTATGTACTGGCCGCCAGCCAGACCCGCGACAAAGACGCGCTGACCGTCGAAGGCGTGGAAAAAGTCCTGATGGAGCTCAAGGAACAATTCGACTTCGTCGTCTGCGACTCCCCGGCGGGTATCGAGAAAGGCGCGCACCTGGCCATGTACTTCGCTGACGAAGCGATCGTCGTGACCAACCCGGAAGTCTCCTCGGTACGTGACTCCGACCGCATGCTCGGCCTGCTGGCCAGCAAGTCCCGTCGCGCCGAACGCGGCGAAGAGCCGATCCAGGAACACCTGCTGATCACCCGCTACCACCCGGAGCGCGTCGAAAAAGGCGAAATGCTCGGCGTCGAAGACGTCAAGGAAATCCTCGCCGTACGCCTGCTGGGCGTCATCCCGGAATCCCAGGCCGTGCTCAAGGCCTCCAACCAGGGCGTACCTGTGATCCTCGATGATCAAAGCGACGCCGGCCAGGCCTACAGCGATACCGTTGATCGCCTGCTGGGCAAGGAAAAAGAACACCGGTTCCTGAATGTCGAGAAGAAGGGATTCTTCGAGCGTCTGTTTGGAGGTAGGTAATGAACCTTTTTGACTTCTTTCGTGCCAACAAAAAGCCAAGTACCGCCTCGGTCGCGAAAGAGCGTCTACAGATCATCGTGGCGCATGAACGCGGCCAGCGCAGCACCCCGGACTACCTGCCCTCCTTGCAGAAGGAACTGGTGGAAGTGATCCGCAAGTACGTCAACATCGGCAACGACGACGTGCATGTGGCACTGGAGAGCCAGGGCAGCTGCTCGATTCTGGAACTCAACATCACCCTGCCAGACCGCTGAGTCGATCCGGCAGGAACGACGGCGGCTCAGGGCCCTTCCGACACCGGAGGGGCCCTGAGCCGCCGTCGGCATTTGTTACGAGGCTGTTTTAATGCCGTTGTCCAACGTCCAAATCATTCATCAGGACGCCGCCGTTCTGGTGGTGAACAAACCGACCCTGTTGCTCTCCGTCCCCGGCCGGGCCGATGACAACAAGGACTGTCTGATCACCCGTCTGCAGGAAAACGGCTACCCGGAAGCACGCATCGTCCATCGCCTGGACTGGGAAACCTCGGGGATCATTCTGCTGGCCCGCGACGCCGACACCCACCGCGAACTGTCGCGCCAGTTTCACGATCGTGAAACAGAGAAAGCCTACACTGCGCTCTGCTGGGGTCAGCCGGAACTGGACAGCGGCAGCATCGATCTGCCGTTGCGCTACGACCCGCCGACCAAACCGCGCCACGTGGTCGATCACGAACACGGCAAGCACGCCCTGACCTTCTGGCGTGTGCTGGAGCGCTGCGGCGACTGGTGCCGCGTCGAACTGACACCAATCACTGGTCGTTCGCACCAGTTGCGGGTGCACATGCTGTCGATCGGTCATCCGTTGCTCGGTGACGGCCTCTACGCCCACGAGCAAGCCCTGGCTGCCTGGCCACGCCTGTGCCTGCACGCGAGCATGCTCAGCTTCACCCATCCACAGTCCGGCGAACGCTTGCGCTTCGAATGCCCGGCACCGTTTTAAGCACTGTTGGACCGACAGCTGCCCGATTTATAGGATTTTGTTCCGGATGAGTTGTACTGATTCCCTTGCAACACCCGTCAAGAAGACCCGTCATCAACTGCTCTACCTGATTTACGGCAATCAGGATGTCTACCGGCGCGAAGCCAAGTTCAGCATCCTGACCGTCCTGTCCCAGGCCAAGAACGGCAAACGCCCGGCGATCAGGATTCTCACCGACCGGCCGCAAGACTACGAAGGCTGGCCAGTCGACACCGTACTGCTCGACGAAGCGACCCTGACCCGCTGGCAAGGACAGAACGGTTACCACCACCGGCGCAAGGCCTGCGCGATTGCCGCCGGTTTGCAACTGGCCGAGAAAACCCTGTTCGTCGACACCGACACACTGTTCACCAGCCACCCGAACAGCTTGTTCCAATACATCGATGCAAATCGGTCGGTGATGGATCGCTTCGAATACGACTGGAAAGACGTCTTCGAACGGCCGGACTACCTGAAGCTCGCTCGCGACCTCAGTGTCCACGGTGTTTCCCCACAGAACGGTTTCAAGCTCTACAACAGCGGCCTGTGCGGTATCACCGACCGCGACTCGGCATTGTTCGAAGAGTCGATCAGGCTGATCGACGAGTGGACGGCCGGCGGGTTCGAGATTCACACCATCGAGCAGATCGCGCTGTCCTACGCAATGCGCGAACGGCCGGTGGTGGAAGCGCGCAAACACATCTACCACTACTTCGCGGAAAAACGCTTCTTCCACGCGATGCAGGCGTTTTTCTTCGCCCAGCACGGCGAGAAATTCAGCCAGCGACTGGTGGACCTGTGTGCCGATGTGCCGCGCGTCAAACCCTTTCCGTCCGCCTGGCAGCGTCTGAAGATCAAGTGGAAGCTGCGCAACCAGAGCGGCGCCATGCGCAAGGTGGGTCGGGATCTGTTGTACGGCAGCGCCGCGCCGGATCACCCGTACTACAGCGCCTGTCGTCATGAGTGGTGGGAATGCGCCTCGCGGGAGATTCTGCGCTGGGACGAGAGCCGTCAGAAAAAGCTTCTGGAACAGAGTCGCTGGCCAAAGCAGCTGCCCCGTCCGGACAAGCCTGAAGACGAAAAAGTGATCATGAACTACCTGAAAAAACGCGTGGCCGCCGCTCGTTGACGCGAGCGGCACATGTCATGTCCCAAGCATCAGGCCGATGCGTTAAACTCCCGCCCATTGCTGTCTGGAGCTTCTTATGCGCGAAGAGTTGAACCAAGGCCTGATCGACTTCCTCAAGGCCTCCCCTACCCCGTTCCACGCCACCGCCAGCCTTGTTCAACGCCTTGAGGCCGCCGGTTATGTGCGCCTCGACGAGCGCGAAACCTGGCACACCGAAGCCAATGGTCGTTACTACGTCACCCGTAACGATTCCTCGATTGTCGCGATCAAGATGGGCCGCAACTCGCCGCTGCACGACGGCATCCGTCTGGTCGGCGCCCACACCGACAGCCCGTGCCTGCGGGTCAAGCCACAACCTGAATTGCAGCGCCAGGGCTTCTGGCAGCTCGGCGTCGAAGTCTACGGCGGCGCGCTGCTGGCGCCGTGGTTCGACCGCGACCTGTCACTGGCCGGCCGCGTCACCTTCCGCCGCGACGGCAAGGTTGAAAGCCAACTGATCGACTTCAAGGCCCCGATCGCGATCATTCCCAACCTGGCCATTCACCTCAACCGTGAAGCCAATCAGGGCTGGGCCATCAACGCCCAGACCGAGCTGCCGCCGATTCTCGCGCAGTTCGCCGGTGACGAGCGCGTGGATTTCCGCGCGGTGCTCACCGATCAACTGGCTCGCGAACACGGCCTCAACGCCGACGTGGTGCTCGATTACGAGCTGAGTTTCTACGACACCCAAAGCGCTGCGGTCATCGGCCTGCATGGCGACTTCATCGCCGGCGCGCGCCTTGACAACCTGCTGTCGTGTTACGCCGGCCTGCAAGCCCTGCTGACCGCCGACACTGAAGAAACCTGCGTGCTGGTGTGCAACGACCACGAAGAAGTCGGTTCCTGCTCGGCCTGCGGCGCCGACGGCCCGATGCTGGAACAGACCCTGCGCCGCCTGCTGCCGGAAGGTGACGAATTCGTACGCACCATCCAGAAATCCCTGCTGGTCTCGGCCGACAACGCCCACGGCGTGCACCCGAACTATGCCGAGAAGCACGACGCCAACCACGGTCCGAAACTCAACGCCGGCCCGGTGATCAAGGTCAACAGCAACCAGCGCTACGCCACCAACAGCGAAACCGCCGGGTTCTTCCGCCATCTGTGCATGGCCGAAGAAGTGCCGGTGCAAAGCTTCGTGGTGCGCAGCGACATGGGCTGCGGCTCGACCATCGGCCCGATCACCGCCAGCCACCTGGGCGTGCGCACCGTCGACATCGGCCTGCCAACGTTCGCCATGCACTCGATCCGCGAACTGTGCGGCAGCCACGACCTGGCTCACCTGGTCAAAGTGCTGAGCGCGTTCTACGCCAGTCGCGAACTGCCATAGGAAACAGCCGGGATCGCAGCGTCGAGCTGCGATCCCCGGCCTTTAGAACCGGCTCATTTCTGATACACATCAGCACCGTCCATCGAAAACCCACCTAGACTTGAATCATCCCCTTCGACAAGGCTGTCGCCATGATCTCGATGTCTGCGTTTCACTCCATGCTCATTCCCATCCTCGGCGGAATGATTCTGCTGGCCATCGGTTTCAACTTCCGTGACAAGAACGCCGGTGTGTTCGCCATGTGGATCGGCATGCTGATGATCCTGGCCACCGTGGTCTACAAGATCCTTGCCAAACTCAACGAATAAATCCGCTCCCGGCTCGCATTGAATCTGGCGGGCTCGTACACTCGCCCGATCCGCCCCTTGCGAGGTTGACCGCCTAGTGTTTGCTCGTCTTTTTGCCCTGCCCTGCCTGTTTCTCGTTTGCCTGATGATCCTGGTGTCGCCGGCGCCTGCCGACGCCGCCGGTCTGCCGGGATTGCTCACGGGCGCCGGCAAGGCTCAGCCCGAAGCTCAGGAACCGCTCGGCCAGTCCCTGGACGAAGTCATCAAGTCGCTGGAAAACGACAAGCAACGTGCCCAGTTGCTGACCGACCTGAAAAAACTGCGCGACGCCACGAAAAAAGCCCAGGCCACCCCGGAAGAAGGGGTGCTGGGACTGATCGGCGGCACCCTCGCCACTTTCGAAAAACAGTTCTCCGGTGCCGACAGCCCACTCAATCGCTGGTCCGCCGAATTCGACATGGCCAAGGACGAGCTCAAAGGCCTGATGCTGCCGGCCAGCGAATGGCTGCCGATCATCTTCGCCTTCGCCGTGATCCTCGCGGTCTGGAGCCTGCTCGCCGCCGCGCTGATCTGGCTTGGTCATCGGGTACGCATGCGCTTCGGTCTGACCGAAGAACTGCCGCAACATCCCCGAGCCCTCGACATGCTGCGCTTCGCCCTGCGCAAGCTCGGGCCGTGGATGATCGCCCTGGTCATCACCGTGTACATGAGTTACGCGCTGCCATCGTCGCTGGGCAAAAGCCTGGCGATGGTGCTGGCCTATGCGCTGGTGGTCGGCACCTGCTTCTCGGCCATCTGCGTGATTGCCTTTTCCGTACTCGACGGACCGCACCGCCACCGCGCGCTGTACATCCTGCGCCACCAGGCCTTCCGCCCGCTGTGGCTGATCGGCAGCTTCGCCGCGTTCGGGGAAGCCCTGAGCGATCCGCGACTGATAGCCGGCCTCGGCGTACACCTGGCCCACACCGCCGCCACCGTCGCCAATGTCCTCGCGGCGCTGTCGACCGGTCTGTTCATCCTGCGTTTCCGCCGACCGATCGCCCACCTGATCCGCAACCAACCCCTGTCCCGCCGCCTGACCCGCCGCGCCCTCAGCGACACCATCGAAATCCTCGGCACCTTCTGGTACGTCCCGGCGCTGGTGCTGGTGGGCATTTCGCTGTTCGCCACCTTCGTCTCCGCCGGCGACACCAGCACCGCCCTGCGCCAGTCGCTGATCTGCACCGTGCTGCTGGTGTTGTGCATGGTCATCAACGGCCTCGTCCGCCGCCACGCCCTCAAACCCCAACGCGGCCCGAAACGCCACGCGCTGTATTCCGAACGCCTGAAAAGCTTCTTCTACACCCTCGCCCATTTGCTGGTGTGGCTGGCCTTCATCGAACTGGGCCTGCGGGTCTGGGGCATGTCGCTGATCGGCTTCACCGAAGGCGAAGGCCACGACGTCAGCGTCAAACTGTTCAGCCTGATCGGCACGCTGATCTTCGCCTGGCTGATCTGGATCCTCAGCGACACCGCCGTGCACCACGCCCTCACCCGCTCACGCAAAGGCCTGGCCAACGCTCGCGCACAAACCATGATGCCGCTGATCCGCAACGTGCTGTTCGTGGCGATCTTCATCATCGCCCTGATCGTCGCCCTCGCGAACATGGGCATGAACGTCACGCCCCTGCTGGCCGGTGCCGGCGTGATCGGCCTGGCCATCGGCTTCGGCGCCCAGTCGCTCGTGGCCGACCTCATCACCGGCCTGTTCATCATCATCGAAGACTCCCTGGCCATCGACGACTACGTCGACGTCGGCGGGCACCTGGGCACCGTCGAAGGCCTGACCATCCGCACCGTACGCCTGCGGGACATCGACGGCATCGTCCACACCATCCCGTTCAGCGAAATCAAAAGCATCAAAAACTACTCCCGCGAATTCGGCTACGCGATCTTCCGCGTGGCCGTGCCGTTCAACATGAGCATCGACGAAGCCATCAAACTGATGCGCGACGTCGGCCAGAAAATGCGCACCGACCCGCTGCAGCGGCGCAACATCTGGTCACCCCTGGAATTTCAGGGCGTGGAAAGCTTTGAATCCGGCAACGCGATATTGCGAGCAAGATTCAAGACAGCACCGATCAAACAGTGGGAAGTTTCACGGGCGTTCAATTTGTCGCTCAAACGACATCTGGATGAAGCCGGCCTGGACCTGGCGACGCCAAGGATGAATGTGCAAGTGATCACCGCAGGCGGTGGCGGCCAAACTCAAGAATAGACCCGAAGAATCGGGCCGACTTCAAAGCCCTCATCGCTGGCAAGCCAGCTCCCACAGAGAGCAAAAGCAACACATATGCCCTTCCACCACTCAACACAATGAGCGTTAGCTCGAGTACCGCTTTTGACGTGCCGGCCCCATCGGAAGGCTGAGTGGAGGGATTTATCCGGGGGTGGGAGCGCAGCGACCGTGCGGCGCAGCCGCATGCATCGAGAGGAGGTGCAGCGAAGCAAACCGTAGGCGATGCCCCCGGATGAATCCCGGAACGAAGGAACACCGAGCCAAAGCGAGGGGCCGAACGCCGGGGCCCAGCGTTTTGGTTACTTTGGGGCGTTTGCCAAAGTGACTCGCCGTAAGGGCGAAACCGTCAGCGGCAGCACCCGAAGAAACGGATATGTACACAGTCAATCCAAAACCTGGTCGGCCCAGCGGCCGCCAAGGTCAAACAAGGTCAAACAACATCAACCCCGACGTGAATCGCATCATGCCGCCAAAACTCCAGATCACAATCAATCAACCGCCCAAACTGATCATAATTAACCCGAGCAATCCTCAACCCCGGACTCCCCACCGACACCCGTAAAGCCGCCGCCGCATCGACCGATAAAGACGTAGGCACAATCTCGAACCGCACCCGCCCATAGTGCAAATCGTAATGCCGCGCATACAACTCGGTAATCGACTGATTCAAATCAAACTCCAGAATCCCCGGAAAAAACTGCGGATTCAGATAATGCTCCACATACAACACCAGCCGCCCATCGATCCGCCGCGACCGGCAAATCTGGATCACGCTCGACAACGCCGGCAACTGCAACCACGCACACACCGCCGCTGACGCCGGCTGCAAGCGCGCCGAAATCACCTCGGTCGACGGCACCCGCCCCTGCGCACTGACCATCGCGTGAAAGTGACTGCGCTGCATCAGGTTGTAAGCCAGACGCGGCGGCGACACGAACCAGCCCCGCCGCTCCTCGCGATAAATCTGCCCTTGCGCCTCCAGCTGCAACAAGGCTTCCCGTACCGTAATTCGCGTCGTGCCGAACAGCTCACTGAGCTTGCGCTCGGCCGGCAACTTGCTCCCCGCCGCCAGCAACCCATGGTCGAGTTGCTCCTGAAGGATCTGGCCAATCGCTGTCACCGCTTTTGTTGCCTCATCGCGCATCAACGTTACCTATCTGGACTAGACCAGCACTGTTTCGGGGCAAAACCGCACAGCAATCGTGCCGTCCGGTCGTTTTGCAAGCCTAGGCAGTGCAGATGACCGAGAGATGACAAAACTACCGAACGGTCGCCCTGACAACTTGCAATACATCGGCCAAGTCCCTTGCCGACCGGGACTTGGCGGGTGGTCTACGCTTACCGGGCACTCGCTGATACCGGAGATAGAAAAGGCTGGGCGAGCCATCGCCGACATCAAAGTGTCATCGAGCCACCTTAAATTGGCTCAGGTATTGCTGACCTAGACCAACACAAACCGCAATCGCAGCGTTGAACACGACCCAAGGAGCTTTGGAATGAAACAGTTTTTCCTGGCATCACTGTTAGGCTCGACCATTGCCATGTGCACCGCCGCCATGGCGGCTGACGATCTGAAAACCCTCGAAGCCGCTGCGAAAGCGGAAGGCGCCGTCAACAGTGTCGGCATGCCCGATGACTGGGCCAACTGGAAAGGCACCTGGGAAGACCTGGCCAGGAAATACGGCCTGAAACACATCGACACCGACATGAGCTCGGCCCAGGAAATCGCCAAGTTCGCTGCCGAGAAAGACAACGCCACCGCCGACATCGGCGACGTCGGCGCGGCCTTCGGCCCGATCGCGGTCAAGCAAGGCGTGGTGCAACCGTACAAGCCGAGCACCTGGGATCAAGTGCCGGACTGGGCCAAGGACAAGGACGGCAACTGGGCACTGGCCTACACCGGCACCATCGCCTTCATCGTCAACAAGAAGCTGCTGCACGGCTCCGAAGTGCCGACCAAATGGGCTGACCTCAAGGGCGGCAAATACAAGGTTTCCATCGGTGACGTGAGCACTGCCGCGCAAGCTGCCAACGGCGTACTCGCCGCTGCACTGGCCAACGGCGGCGACGAGAAGAACATCCAGCCGGCCCTGCTGCTGTTCGCGGACATCGCCAAGCAGGGGCGCCTGTCGATGGCCAACCCGACCATCGCCACCATGGAAAAAGGCGAGATTGAAGTCGGCGTGGTCTGGGACTTCAACGGTCTGAGCTACAAGGCCAAGATGGCCAACCCGGATGACTACGTGGTGCTGATCCCGTCCGATGGCTCGGTGATTTCCGGCTACACCACAATCATCAACAAATACGCGAAGAACCCGAACGCCGCCAAGCTGACTCGCGAATACATCTTCAGCGACGCCGGCCAGACCAACCTCGCCCGCGGCAACGCTCGCCCGATCCGCGCCGAGCACCTGCAACTGCCGGAAGACGTGAAGGCCAAGCTGCTGCCGAACGAGCAGTACAAAAAGGTCACGCCGATCAAGGACGCCGATGCCTGGGAAAAAACCTCCAAGGCCCTGCCGCAGAAGTGGAATGAAGAAGTCATCGTCGAGATGAAGTAAGCCGGCGAATCACCGCTGTGTGATTTGTTGGAGATCCAAATGTGGGAGCGAGCCTGCTCGCGAATGCGCCGTCTCAGTCAACATCATCGTTGAGTGAACAACCGCCTTCGCGAGCAGGCTCGCTCCCACAGGGATTGAGTTGATTTCGAGATAATTGAATTTCGCGGAGTTTTTGCCCCTATGAAGCACACCGTCATCCTTGTCGTGCTCGACGGCCTCAACTACGAGGTCGCGCGTCACGCCATGGGGCATCTGCAGGCTTACGTTGGCGCAGGACGCGCCGCGCTCTACCAGTTGGAGTGCGAGCTGCCGGCCCTGTCCCGACCACTTTACGAATGCATCCTCACCGGCGTGCCGCCGATCGACAGCGGCATCGTCCACAACAACGTCTCGCGCCTGTCCAACCAGCGCAGCATCTATCACTACGCCCGCGATGCCGGTCTGAAAACCGCCGCTGCGGCGTACCACTGGGTCAGTGAGCTGTACAACCGCTCGCCGTTCGTGGCGGCACGGGATCGGCATACCGATGACCCGACGCTACCGATCCAGCACGGCCACTTCTACTGGAACGATCACTACCCGGACTCGCACCTGTTCGCCGACGCGGAAAACCTGCGCCTGCGCCATGCACCGGACTTTCTGCTGATCCATCCGATGAACATCGACGACGCCGGGCACAAGCACGGCCTCGACACCCCGCAATACCGCAACAGCGCGCGCAGCGCCGACATCATCCTCGCCGACTACCTGCAAGGCTGGCTCGACGCCGGCTGCCAGGTGCTGGTGACCGCCGACCACGGCATGAACAACGACCGCTCGCACAACGGCCTGCTGCCGGAAGAGCGCCAGGTGCCGCTGTTCGTACTCGGTGATGCCTTCAGCCTGAACAGCGAAGCTGCACCCAAGCAGACCGACATCTGCGGCACCGTCTGCGAGCTGCTCGGCGTGCCCCACGACAAACCTGTGTGCCGGGAGTTGCTCAAGTGAACTCAATGACTCGCGGCAAATGGCTGGCCGCCCTGTGCCTGGTGCCTTTCGCACTGTTCTTTATCGTGTTCGAAATCGCCCCGCTGATCTGGGTGATGATCAACAGCCTGCAATCGGAAGAATTCGGTTGGGGCTTTGCCAACTTCAGCAAGATCTTCAATTCGAAGTTCTATCTGCAGGCGATCCAGTACAGCCTCGAAATCAGTTTCTGGTCGAGTGTGTTCGGCATCATCATCGCGGTGCTGGGCGCCTACTCCCTGCGCCGGGTCGACTCGAAACTGCGCAACTTCGTCAACGCCTTCGCCAACATGACCAGCAACTTTGCCGGCGTGCCCCTGGCCTTCGCGTTCATCATCCTGCTCGGCTTCAACGGCAGCATCACCATCATGCTGAAGCAGGCCGGGATCATCGAGGACTTCAACCTGTATTCGAAAACCGGGCTGATCATCCTCTACACCTACTTCCAGATTCCCCTCGGCGTCTTGCTGCTGTACCCGGCATTCGACGCCCTGCGTGAAGACTGGCGCGAATCCGCCGCACTGCTCGGCGCCGACAGCTGGCAGTTCTGGCGCCACATCGGCCTGCCGGTACTGACCCCGGCCCTGCTCGGCACCTTCGTGATCCTGCTGGCCAACGCCCTCGGCGCCTACGCCACGGTCTACGCGCTGACCACCGGCAACTTCAACGTATTGCCGATCCGGATTGCGGCGATGGTCTCCGGCGACATTTCCCTCGATCCGAACCTGGCCAGTGCCCTGGCCGTGGTGCTGGTGGCGCTGATGACCCTGGTGACCGTCGTGCATCAACTGCTGCTGAAGAGGAGCTACCATGTCTCGCGCTGAATCCGGACCGGCCGGCGTCTACCACCGCGTCGTGGTCTATCTGTTGTTCGCCATCCTGCTGCTGCCGCTGGTGGGCACGCTGATCTATTCGATCGCCAGCAGTTGGTCGGCCACCATCCTGCCCAGCGGTTTCACCTTCAAGTGGTACCTCCAGCTGTGGAGCGATCCGCGTTTTCTGCACGCCTTCGGCCAGTCGTTGCTGGTGTGCGTCGGCGCGCTGTTCCTGTCGGTGGTGCTGATCCTGCCGCTGCTGTTCGTGGTGCATTACCACTTCCCGAAACTCGATGCGCTGATGAACATCCTGATCCTGCTGCCCTTTGCGGTGCCGCCGGTGGTGTCGTCGGTGGGGCAGTTGCAGCTCTACGGTTCCGGGCCGTTCGCGATGGTCGGCACGCCGTGGATCCTGATCGGTTGCTACTTCACCGTGGCGCTGCCGTTCATGTACCGGGCAATCACCAACAACCTGCAAGCGATCAATCTGCGCGACCTGATGGACGCTGCCCAACTGCTCGGGGCCAGCACCTTTCAGGCAGCCTTCCTGGTGGTGCTGCCGAACCTGCGCAAAGGCCTGATGGTCGCGTTGCTGCTGTCGTTCTCGTTCCTGTTCGGTGAATTCGTGTTCGCCAACATCCTGGTCGGCACTCGCTACGAAACCCTGCAGGTTTATCTGAACAACATGCGCAACAGCAGCGGCCACTTCACCAGTGCGCTGGTGATCTCCTACTTCTTTTTCGTGCTGGTCCTGACCTGGGTCGCCAACATCTTGAACAAGGACAAAAGCGAATGAGCTATGTCAGCGTCCAACACCTGCAAAAAAACTACGCCGGCACCACGGTGTTCAGCGACATCAACTGCGAAATCCAGAAGGGTGAATTCGTCACCCTGCTCGGCCCGTCCGGTTGCGGCAAATCCACCCTGCTGCGTTGCATCGCCGGCCTGACGCCGGTCGATGGCGGCAAGATTCTGCTCGATGGTGTCGACATCGTGCCGCTTACCCCGCAGAAACGCGGGATCGGCATGGTGTTCCAGAGCTACGCGCTGTTCCCCAACATGACCGTCGAACAAAACGTCGCCTTCGGCTTGCGCATGCAAAAGGTCAACACCGACGACAGCCACAAGCGAGTTGCCGAGGTGTTGAAACTGGTTGAACTCAACGATTTCGCCAGCCGCTATCCGCATCAGCTGTCCGGCGGTCAATGCCAACGTGTCGCCCTCGCCCGCTCGCTGGTGACCCGTCCGCGCCTTTTGCTGCTGGATGAACCGCTGTCGGCCCTTGATGCGCGGATTCGCAAACACCTGCGCGAACAGATCCGTCAGATCCAGCGCGAACTCGGCCTGACCACGATTTTCGTCACTCACGATCAGGAAGAAGCCCTGACCATGTCTGACCGGATTTTCCTGATGAATCAGGGAAAGATCGTACAAAGCGGCGATGCCGAAACCCTCTACACCGCGCCCGTCGACGTATTCGCCGCCGGCTTCATCGGCAACTACAACCTGCTGGATGCCGAGAGTGCGTCGAAGCTGTTGCAACGGCCGATCAACCACCGCATCGCGATTCGCCCGGAGGCCATCGAACTCAGCCTCAACGGGGAGCCCGACGCGCAAATCCGCAGCCACAGCCTGCTGGGCAACGTGATTCGCTACCGCGTCGAAGCCCGGGGCGTGGAACTGGTAGTGGATGTGCTCAACCGCTCGGCGGCGGATCTGCATCCCGACGGTCAGCGCCTGTCACTTTCCATCGATCCCACCGCCCTGTGTGAGGTAGCTTGAAAACAGCTGCAAGCTGCGAGCTACAAGCTTCAAGCTGTAGACTGCGGCATACCTGATTCCAATTCTTGCTGCTCGAAGCTTGTAGCTTGCAGCTGTTCTCGGAGAGAACCGATGGCCCTGGCAATTTTTGATCTGGACGACACCCTGATCCACGGCGACTGCGCCACCCTCTGGTGCGAGCAGATGGGGCGCCTGGGCTGGGTCGATCCTGAGTCGTTCATGCGCAGGAACAACGAGCTGATGGACGCCTACAGCCATGGCAAGTTGCGCATGGAAGACTATATGGACTTCAGCCTCGAACCGATGATCGGGCGTACCCCGGAGGAGGTCGAGCATCTGGTCGGGCCTTGGGTGGAAGACTTCATCGAGCCGATCATCTTCAGCGACGCCACCAAGACCATCGCTGCTCATCGCAAGGCCGGCGACCGGATCCTGGTGATCTCGGCCTCGGGCACGCACCTGGTCAAACCCATCGCCGAGCGACTGGGCATCGACGAGGTCCTGGCAATCGAGCTGGAAGTGGCGCACGGCGTATTCAGCGGCCACACCGTGGGCACCCTGACCTACCGCGAAGGCAAGATCACCCGTCTGCTGGAATGGCTGGATGCCGAAGAGGAAAACCTTGAGGGCGCGAGTTTCTATTCCGACTCACGCAATGATCTGCCGCTGCTGTTGAAAGTGGATTACCCACATGTGGTCAACCCGGATCCGGTACTGCTGGCAGAGGCCGAGAAATCCGGCTGGCCGATCCACCTCTGGAAATAGGCAATTGGCTTGTGGGAGCAGCCTGCTCCCACAACCGTCGATGATCAGCTCAGGCTTTCGTCGATCACCAGCACCAACTTCCCTGCCACCGTGTTGCTCGCCAGCTCGGCGAAGGCAGCCTCGGCATCCTTGATCGGGAACGTCCTGGCCAGTTGCGGCTTCAGGCGACCTTCGGAAAACAGCGGCCACACGTGCTGGCTCAGATCGCTGAACAGATCCGCCTTGAACTGATCGTCACGGCTGCGTAGGGTCGAACCCAGCAGTTGCACGCGCTTGGCCAGCACCTGGGCCAGATCCAGTTTTGCCTCGCGGCCGCCCATCAGGCCGATCAGCACCCAGCGGCCGTCCTGCGCCATCAGCTTGAGATTCAATGCCGAATAGTTGCCGCCCACCGGATCCAGAATCACATCGAACGGCCCGAAATCCCGCAGGCTTTCCAGGTCGTCGGTGCGCACCACCCCGCCCTGAGCACCCAGCGATTCGCAATAGACCAAGCGCTCCGCCGAACCGACGCTGACCCAGCACGGATTGCCGAAAGCCTTGCACAGTTGAATGGCGGCCGAGCCGATGCCACTGGCTCCGGCGTGCAGAAGAATTTTCTCACCCGGTTTGAGCGCCGCAAGTTGAAACACATTCAGCCAGACGGTCGCGTACACCTCGGGCAAGCCAGCGGCCTCGATCAGGGATACACCTTCCGGAACCGGCAGCACATGCCGTCCGTCGACGACCACTTCTTCGGCCATCCCGCCCCCGGCCAGCAAGGCGCAGACCCGGTCACCGACCTGCCAGGACGATCCTGCACCGACCTCGCTGATCACCCCGGAACACTCAAGACCCAGCACCTGGCTGGCACCCGGAGGGGGTGGATAAAGTCCTGCTTTCTGTAATAAATCCGCGCGATTGAGGCCCGCTGCCGCCACCCGGATGCGAACTTGTCCTACATCGCATGTAGGACTTGGTTCATCAACCCATGCCACTTGACCTTCAACGCCTTGCAATGCCTTCACAGTGCCTCCATAGTGAGTCTGGACTGAGCCCGAAGCTGTAGCGCCGGGCTTTTTGCATTATGCGACCGGCCCTGGGGTCTGAACGAACGCTGAACAGCAGTTATCGTACAGAGCGTAGCGGTACCGGCGACTTCAAAGACGGCCTAATATGCGTTATCAATTGTCCCCGCGTCGAATCAGCATGAAGCATCTGCTCCCCAGCACCGCCCTCGCTCTTTTCATCGGTATCGGTCTGTTGCCGGTGTCGGGCACCACATTCGCAGCCAACAGCTGGGACAAGTTACAGCCTGATCGCGACGAAGTGATCGCCAGTCTGAACGTCGTCGAGTTGCTCAAGCGTCATCACTACAGCAAGCCGCCGCTCGACGATGCGCGCTCGGTGATCATCTACGACAGCTACATCAAGCTGCTCGACCCGTCGCGCAGCTATTTCATGGCCAGCGACATCGCCGAATTCGACAAGTGGAAGACCCAATTCGACGACTTCCTCAAGAGCGGCGACCTCAACGCCGGGTTCACCATCTACAAGCGCTACCTGGACCGCGTGAAGGCGCGTCTGGACTTCGCCCTTGCCGAGCTGAACAAAGGCGTCGACAAGATGGACTTCACCACCAGGGAAACCTTGCTGATCGATCGCAAGGACGCTCCGTGGCTCAAGTCCACCGCCGAACTCGATGACCTGTGGCGCAAACGCGTCAAGGACGAAGTGCTGCGGCAGAAGATCGCCGGCAAAGAGCCGAAGCAGATCCAGGAAACCCTGACCAAGCGCTATAAGAATCAACTGGCGCGTCTGGACCAGACCCGCGCCGAAGACATCTTCCAGGCGTACATCAACACCTTCGCCATGTCTTACGATCCGCACACCAACTATCTGTCGCCGGATAACGCGGAGAACTTCGACATCAACATGAGCCTGTCCCTCGAGGGCATCGGCGCCGTGTTGCAGAGCGACAACGACCAGGTGAAAGTCGTGCGTCTGGTACCGGCAGGCCCGGCCGACAAGACCAAGCAGGTTGCTCCGGCCGACAAGATCATCGGCGTTGCCCAGGGCAACAAAGAGATGGTCGACGTGGTTGGCTGGCGTCTGGACGAAGTGGTCAAACTGATCCGTGGCCCGAAAGGCACCGTGGTGCGTCTGGAAGTCATCCCGGCCAGCAATGCGCCGAACGACCAGACCAGCAAGATCGTGCCGATCACCCGTGAAGCGGTGAAGCTAGAAGACCAGGCCGTGAAGAAGTCCGTGCTGAACCTGAAACAGGACGGCAAGGACTACAAGCTCGGCGTGATCGAGATTCCGGCGTTCTACCTCGACTTCAAGGCCTTCCGTGCCGGCGATCCGGACTACAAGAGCACCACGCGCGACGTCAAGAAGCTGCTGACCGAACTGCAGAAAGAGAAAGTCGACGGCGTGGTGATCGACCTGCGCAACAACGGCGGCGGCTCCCTGCAGGAAGCCACCGAGCTGACCAGCCTGTTCATCGACAAAGGCCCTACCGTGCTCGTGCGTAACGCCGATGGCCGGGTCGATGTGCTTGAAGATGAAAACCCGGGCGCGTTCTACAAAGGCCCGATGGCGCTGCTGGTCAACCGTCTGTCCGCCTCGGCTTCGGAGATCTTCGCCGGCGCCATGCAGGACTATCACCGTGCGCTGATCATCGGTGGCCAGACCTTCGGCAAAGGCACCGTGCAGACCATCCAGCCGCTGAACCACGGCGAACTGAAACTCACCCTGGCCAAGTTCTACCGGGTTTCCGGCCAGAGCACCCAGCATCAGGGCGTACTGCCGGACATCGATTACCCGTCGATCATCGACACCAAGGAAATCGGCGAAAGCGCCCTGCCGGAAGCCATGCCGTGGGACACCATCCGCGCAGCGATCAAACCGGCGAGCGATCCGTTCAAGCCGTACCTGGCCCAGCTGAAATCCGAGCATGACAGCCGTTCCGCCAAGGACGCGGAGTTTGTGTTCATCCGTGACAAGCTGGCCCTGGCGCAGAAGCTGCTGGAAGAAAAAACCGTCAGCCTCAATGAAGCCGAACGCCGTGCCCAGCACGCCGACATCGACGCCAAGCAACTGGCGATGGAGAACATCCGTCGCAAGGCCAAAGGCGAAGAACCGCTCAAAGAGCTGAAGAAAGAAGACGATGACGCCCTGGCGGCCGCCGAGCCGGACAAGGTCAAACCGGAAGACGACGCCTACCTGAGCGAGACCGGGCGCGTGTTGCTGGATTACCTGAAGCTGAGCAACCAGGTCGCAAAGAAGTAAGGTGATGGCAATTTAATGCTGACGATCCCCGGATCGTCATCAAACAGTCATCATTCTGTCGTGCAATAAAGGACTGGGAGCGGTTCTCTTCATCGAGAACGCTCCCAGTCCTTTTTTTATCGCCAGAGATTGCCATGACCACGACCGAACAGCTGAGTGCCTTGAGCTCGATCCTGACTCAAAGCGGTTTACACAGCCTGTTCCAGCCGATCATTTGCCTCTCCGAACGGCGCATTCTCGGCTACGAAGCCCTGACCCGCGGCCCGTCCAACAGCCCGCTGCACTCCCCCATCGCCCTGTTCGCCGTGGCCCGCCAGGCCGGACGTTTGAGTGAACTGGAAATCGCCTGCCGCCAAAGTGCCTGTCGTCGTTTCAACGAACAGCAATTACCAGGCAAGCTGTTTCTCAATGTCTCTCCGGAATCCCTGCTCGAAGCGGCGCACCAACCGGGGCGTACGCTGCAATTGCTGCAGGACTTTGGCATCCCGCCGAGCCAGGTGGTCATCGAACTTACCGAACAGACGCCGATCGATGATTTCCAGTTGCTGCAGACCGCACTGCATCACTATCGGGCGATGGGGTTTTCGATTGCCCTCGATGATCTTGGCGCCGGTTATTCGAGCCTGCGTCTGTGGTCGGAGTTGCGGCCGGATTACGTGAAGATCGACCGGCACTTCATCGACGGCATTCATCAGGATGCATTGAAACGCGAGTTTGTCGGATCGATCCTGCAAATCGCCAAGGCCTCGCGGGCCCAGGTAATCGCCGAAGGCATCGAGTTGCCGGAAGAACTGGCGGTGCTGACCGAAATGGGTGTGGATCTGGTACAGGGCTACCTGCTCGGGCGCCCTCAGGAACACCCGCCGCGCGATGCCCGCGCCTTGATGCCCAAGCACGACAGCAGCGCCGTGGCGTTGAATGACGAAGGCAGCGACCTCAGCGCCCTGCTCAACGATCAACCCGCCGTGAATCGCGACACACCGACCGCCACCGTACTGGAGGCTTTCCGCCGCCAGGCCAACCTCAACTCGCTGGCGGTGCTCGATGAACAGGGCCAACCGTGCGGCATCGTTCATCGTCACTCGTTGTCCGATGCGCTGCTCAAACCCTTTGCCACCGACCTGTTCGCCCGCAAACCGATCAGCCGCCTGATGAACGACGACTTCCTCGCCGTGGAAATGAGCCAGTCGCTGCAACAGGTCAGCCGCCTGATCACCAGCCGCGCCCGCCAACGCATCGAAGAGGATTTCATCATCACCCTCAACGGCAGCTACCTGGGCCTGGGCCGGGTGATTGACGTGCTCAAACTGATCACCGAACTGAAAATCCAGCAGGCCCGCTATGCCAATCCGCTGACCTTGCTGCCGGGTAATGTGCCGATTCAGCAATGTTTGACGAGGTTGCTGCAGCAGGGGCGCGAGTCGGTCATTTGCTATGTCGACATCGACAGTTTCAAACCCTTTAACGATATCTACGGGTATGGACGTGGGGATGAGGTGCTGCTGTGTCTGGCGCAATGCCTCAACGAACGCGTCGACCCGTCTCGCGACTTTGTCGGGCATATTGGAGGGGACGATTTTCTGTTGGTGCTCGGCCCGGAGGATTGGCGCAAACGACTTAACCAGTTGCTGGATGATTTCCAGAGCCAATGCCGACGGTTTTATCGTCCCGAACACCTTGAGGCTGGGTGTTTTGTTGCGCCTAACCGCCAGGGTATACGACAGGAGTTTCCGTTGCTGTCACTGTCCATTGGCGTGGTGCATTTGCATCCTGAAGCGTGTGCACAACTGGATGCGAGTCAGTTGGCAGAGATGGCTTCGCAGGCGAAGCATCATGCGAAGAATGTTCCGGGGTATAGCGTGCATGTTATCGATAGCATACGTGCGCTACCTTTTAACGAGGCGCTCGTTTCAGGTCATCGCTGATTTAAAGGCTCGATAACTACCATGTTGACCGATCCTCTCCAGCGGCTTTCGCAAGATCCTCCCTCCAAGCTTCCTTCGCAAACTTATAGATATCCTGGAAGAAGCCGCGTGGATCTTCTAGAGAGTACCATTCTCCCCGCGGCCAACTTGCTGCTTCGTATTCATCGACCTCGAATAGCTCTTGAAAGTCATAATTTTGCTCCAAGAGCAGCAACTCCAAACTTTCAACTAGCACTAGCTTATGCCTATAGGAAAGGTATGGCAGATTAAGACAATACTTCCTGATAAGAAGCTCTCTATCAGCGGAATCATTAGGATTGTAAACCTCGAGTTCCGCACCTCGAGTTTCCTCCCGATCATAAACGTCGAAAACGCCTATAAACCACATCAAATCCGGTTCAAACTTTTCATTTAAATATGGATCTTTCAACATCACTTCACCACGATCGGAAACGTGGCGAACTAACTTTGGTTAAATAAATTAGCTCCAAAAATTTTCACCATCATTATAAAAACCAAATAAAACAACCATTCTACCAAAAACCCAAAACATATAAAAACCTCAAGCCTAGAATGTAATTCTAGAAATTTTTAACTTTACCTATCTCAGCCTGATATAAGGAAAGACATTCTAGCAACACGCGCATAAAGCCACGCCCATCGACTATCTCGTCAGAAAATAAAAAACTCCTCTTTTCCAAAACCTCAACAAATGTTTCTCCCCTTTCCAAATAATAGGAAATCGTATCAATTATCCAACACCTATCCGATTCAGAGTACCCAACAAATTCCGGTTTCAGAACAGCATCAAAAACCCTAATCAAATCAGAAGAGTCATTTACATCAGCCAGACATATCAGTTCTTCAACGGCCCCTTCATGAGGATAGTCAATGTCAAAAACAAATAGAAAGCCAGGCAAAATTGAAAGTTTTGGATTAGGTTTCATTTGATATCAATCCACATAAGCTGTTATAGCCTCACCATGACTATCGAGTATAACAACAGTTCTTGTTGGCTCTATATATTCCACTTGTTTCCCCCTATACCCCTCCCCTACCTTTCTTCCCATTTCCACTGGGAGCGATGAGAGCGATAGACTCCCAGTCCGTCGGAAAATTAATTTAGCACGATTAATTGCATTCAATTGATCCCTATGACTCATAAATTTAGTTGCAGCTCGCGGAATGCTTGGCTCCATAAGCTTAGTTTTTTTATTTAATTTCATCTCAACTTTACCCGTAGTAGGGTTTTTAGCATATAGCAGACGTTCTTGCTGCGAAGCAAGAGTGGTTTGGGCGCCATGTTTTTGTAAAAAGTGAGATTTTTTGTTAGCGCTCTCCATTTGTTTCAACTCTTTTAATGCAATATTTTCTGCTAACTCATCAATTCTCGCCCTCCGCTCCTGCGCAGTCATCTTCGGTAGCGCTGGCTCCCCCTCATCAACAACCGAACCACTCACCCCATCTGGAACGGGACATCCCGGCTTGTTCGGCGGCGGACAATTGGACGTCAACCCCAACGGATCCACCCACCCCGTCGGATTCGGCACGTACTGGTACTGATTCAACCCACCCGCCAGCTTCACCGGATCCGGCGTCAGGTACCGGCCCACGTCCGGGTCGTAATACCGGTGCCGGTTGTAATGCAGCCCGCTTTCGTCATCGAAGTACTGCCCCTGAAACCGCAGCGGCTGGTTCAGGTAGTCCTCGGTCGCCAGTTCCAGCGAGGTGACCTTGCCGTAGGCGCTGTATTTGGCGGACCAGACGATGTCGCCGCTGTAGTCGGTCAACTCCTGCGGGGTGCCGAGGTGGTCGAGTTGGTAGTAGAACGGGCAGGCGCGTTTCGGGCCTTTGCCGTCGAGCAGCGCCAGCGGGCGGAAGGTGCCGGGTTCGTAGATGAAGCTGCGGTGTTGGGTCGGGCTGCTTTCGGCGATCAGGTGGTCGCCTTGCCAGAAGAACTCGGTGGTCTGGCCGTTGACGGTTTTGCGGATGCGCCGGCCGAAGGCGTCGTATTGGTAGGTCGCGGTTTTGCCATCCGGGCGGGTCAGGCCGATCAGGCGGTGCTGGCTGTCGTAGCGGTATTCGGTGATCAGTATCTGCGCGCGGCCGCGGCGTTCGCGGATCAGGTTGCCGAAGGCGTCGTAGTCGTAATGGCGGTCGCCCTGCATCAACAGGCGATTGCCTTTGATCTGTGTCAGGCCCGGACGGTCCTGCATCAGCAGGTTGCCGGCCGGGTCGTGAGCGAAGTTTTCCGGCAGGTCGTCGCGGGTGTGGCGTACGCGGATCAGCCGGTCGAGGGCGTCGTAGGTGTAGCTGCGCTGGCCGTGGCGGGTGTCGGCGATGTGTTCGAGGTTGCCCTTGGCGCTGTAGGCAAAGTCGCGGCGGTACAGCGCACTGCGTTGATGGCCTACGGCGTGGGACTTCAAGCGGCCCTGTTCGTCGTAGGCATATTCGCTGAGCAGCAGGCCTTGCTGGCGCTGCTGTTCACGACCGTTCTGGTAGACATGGCGGGTCAGCAAGGCGCCATTGAGGTCGATCGCGGTCAGCGCACCGCCCTTGGCATAGTGATAATCGAGCTTGCTGTTGTCCGGCAGACGCATGCGAGTCAGCTGGCCGCAGGCGTCGTAGGTGTAACGCAACGTGCCCCAGCCCTGATGCTCGCGCACCAGCCGGTCCTGCAGGTCGTATTCGAAAGCCAGCGGGTGATCCTGGCCGTCATCCACGCCGACCAAACGGCCTAAACGGTCATAGCGGTAGCTGACCTCGACCCCGTCCGGCAGGGTCTTGAGCAGCAGACGCCCAGCAGCATCACGTTGGTAAGCGGTGACCAGCGTGGTGCCGTCGTCGCCGAATTCGGTCTTTTCCAGCAGGTGGCCGTTGCGGTCGTAGGCATACGCCGTGCGCCGCCCATCAAAACCGGTTTCCTGTCGGATCAGTCCGGTCGGCGTGTAGTCCAGCCGATATTTTTCGCCCGACTCGTTCTCGATTTCCGTCAGCAACAGCTGCGCATGGTCGTAGCGGTATTGCAGTCGCGTGCCGTCGGGGTTGATCCGCCGGCTGACCAAATGCAGGTCATCGTCATATTCGTAGCGGGTGATGCGCCCCAGTTCATCGCGTTCGGCGGTGATCTGGCCGTAGGCGCTGTAGGACCAGGCGCGGGTGGCACCATTAGGCAACGTCGTCTGGATCAGCCGGCCAACGGCGTCCCACGCGTGACGGGTGACCGCGCCATGTTCGTCCTGAACCGTCGTCCGCCGCCCCAAGGCATCGTAGGAAAACTTGCGAACCCCACCGTCCGGCAAGCTCTCCTCGACCAACTGGCCCAGGTCATTCCACATGAACACATGCCGACCACTGTCCGGATAACGGACCGACAGCAACCGCCCCTGCGCGTCGTAGTGGTAATGGGTGACGTGGCCATCCGGATCGACCGCCTCGGTGATATCACCCTGGGCATTACGCCGGTACGTCCACACCGCATCGCCACGTGAACGACTGTGCAGGAAACCGTTGCGGTATTCGTAGGACGTCGGCGCATCGTCCGGCGGAATCAGCGCGATCAGCCGTCCGGCATCGTCGTAGCGGTACTCGGTAACCGCCCCCAGCGCATCCTGCTCGGCGACCAGCCGACCCTGCGCGTCATAAGCCTTGAGCTGTTCGCCACCGTCCGCCGCGACCTGACGCACCAGCCGCGCGGTGTCGTCGTGGACGTAAGTTTCCTCAGTGCCATCGACGTAATGCACCGTGACACGGCCGGCGTCATCCCAGACGTAACGCGTGTCCATCTGCGAAAACGAGGCCCAGTGCCGCACGCAACGTGCTGCCTTGCCGGCACGCTCCCACTCCCAGAAAAAGCTCGCGCCACCGGCCAGCTGCCGTTGCAGGATGACGTGCTGGTCGTCGTAGTCGTAACGCTCGCTTTCGCCGACCGCGTTGGTCGCCTCGATCAATCGATGACGGGCGTCGTACCGATAACGGGCGAGGGTCTGCTCGGTGCGCCAGGTCGACTCCCGAAAAACCTGATAATCGACCGCGACCAGATGCGCCCGCTCGTAGCGCAGCAACAAGGACCGGCCAGCGCCGTTATCCAGCCGCTGAATCCGGTCGGAAAGATCCCGATGCACCGTCAGACGATTGCCATACGCATCGCTGACAGCCGTCAGACGCCCAACCCGAAAGTGATAAAACCGCGCCCCGTCCCCCGCCAGCGCAACGATCAACTCCTCCGGCTCATCTCCCAGAAAGATCGCCGCCCGCGACAAGCTGTTGTGGATTTCCGGCCGCTCGACGCTCGGCAACGGAAACCGCGTGCGCCGGTTCTCATGGTCAACCCAGACCACCGAAGCGCCATCGACCTCCAGCCGATGCGTCAGCGAGTGACTCCAGCCAAACCCCAACCCAACATCGATCTCGGCCGCACTGGTGCGGTACAACCGGCTGAACTCAAATGGCAACAACCCATCGAGCACACCGTCAGTCAGCGTTAGCAGCTCTTCGCCGGTGACCATCGACACCGGGCAGCCGTTGGTGCAGGTTCGCGGCGCACAATCGGCACTGTCACCGTTGGGGTTCTTCGCCTGATCTGGCGTGTCGTCGTGGTGCTCGTCTTTTTTCAGGGAAGCATTACGCCGGGCATCCCAGCGCAATTGCATGCGGCCCTTTTTCACCCCGGCGGCGATGCCCCGAGCGGCGACGGACTTGTATTGGTTCACGTAGCCGATGAAGGTGCTGACAATGCCGAACATCGCCTTCACCAGGCGCGTCACCGCCGACAGCAACTGAGCGCCACGCTCCGCCAGACGCAAGGTCAGATACGCAATCCCCGCCCCGGCGCCAACAAAGGTCAGCACAACGCCGATCAACACATCGATCAGCAGTTGCACCACTACCATCGAAACGGCCTCGGCGGTTTTTCCGGCGACTTCACTGGGTGGCAGCATCTCCAGCCAGAGGCTGGCGGTACGCAGCAACAGGCACAGCGCCGCCTCGTCACTGACGAGCAGTTGGAGCTGCTCCATCTTTTCGGGCATCGACACCGCGAACTCGGCCAACGCTGTCGCGCTGTCTCCCAGACGACCACCAAACTCGAGCGGATTCTTGAGAATCTCCGACAACAACCCGATGCTGTCCCACACTCCCTCGATCGCCGCCCAGCTCCCGGCCAGCATGCCGTTCCCGGCTGCTGTGGCCACCGACTGCGACCATTGCGGCTTGAATCTCTGCCACTCGCTGCGCAGCCAGCCATCCAGCTGCCGAGTCAGGCCATCGTAGGATTCGAAAAGCGCATCAATCTGCTGCTCGCTGGCCTCGCCGTGCACCACTACCCGATAAAACTTGCCCGCCTCACCGGTGAACACCCCCTTGCCCTGAGCATCGAGGGTGACCGACTTGACTGCGCCGCCCTCCACCGCCACCACATCGACAACGATGTCACCCAACGGAATGTCGTAGGCCGACTCGAACTTGCTTTCGATCTCCATCGGCCCGGATTTCGGGCATTGCACGACCGCAGAAAAGAAGCGGTTGTCGTCAATCGCGACTGCCGTGCTGTGCTCGCCGAAACGGATGATCCGCTCCATCCCCATCAGCGAAGGCAGATCGGCCGCATGACTGACGCCGTCTGCCGAGCGACTGAGCCAGTGCTTCAGCTGTTCGCGATAGAGATCGAGGGTGCGGGGAAAGCTGTCGAGTTCTTGCTCGATGCGGGTGACGGCATCCATCAGCGCATTCCCATGCGCATGGCGAAACGAAAAACCGGGTCGAACATATGCGTTCCCTCGCGCAAAAATCAGGCGAGGGACTTTGCGGGGGATCAATCAGAAAAGAAGTCAGGCGAGTAGGCAGAGGATGTAGGAGAAGTCTGTAACTGATTTTTATCGAATTGCAGACGCAAAAACGGGGCGGGAGGTTTCCCTCACGCCCCGTTCACGGAACAGATGATTTGCTTATTGAGAGGCGTCTCGACCGGCCAGCTCTTTCAACTTGAGCTCCGCCAACGGATGCCCGGCCCTGGCGGCCATGGTCCACCAGCGAGCGGCTTCCGAAGGATCCGGCGCTTTGCTCGGCGTACCTGCAAGACTGATGACACCGACTTGATACGCCGCCTTGCCATCCCCGGCCAGCGCCGCCAGTCGCAGCAACCGAACACCTTCCTCACGTGCGCCCAGGCCAACCCCGCGAAACGTCAGGATGTGCCCGTAAAAGCTTTGCGCGCCGACATCGCCCAGATTGGCCATGCGCGCAAACTGCCCTTCAAGCCAGCGCCAGCCCCGGGGCTGACGGACAAACCACGACCAGTGAAACAGCCTACGGGCCAGCCAGTAACTGGCCCGCGCCTTGAGTCGTAAAAACACTCAGGCCTCCGCCGATTCCGGGTACTCGTACTCAAAGACCCGCACCACTTCCGAGGCATGCCAGGAGGCAGCGGCAACACCATCGGACGGCCCGGAAAAACGTCCCAGACGCTCGACACACTCAAAGAAACCGGTGCGTGGCAGGCGACTTGCACCCTGGCTGATCACCAGCGAGCTGCGCAACGGTTGTTCGGCTTTCGCGTCCAGTGCGGCGAGATGCTCCAGTGCTGCAGTCAATGTCTGCATGGCCGGCGTGGGCAGTTGCAGACGTTCAAGCAAGGCTCGATAAGTCAAAAGATGGCGCTGCCTGCGCGCCTGATCCAGTTCCCCCAGCAATCCGTCCCAATGTTGACGACTGATGCGTACGCTCACGATTGTTCCCTCCACCCTGGCACCGTCAACTCCCAGGCCAGGCTGCGGCGAATCGCGGCGTCGGGCAGACGCTCGCCACTTTCAATCATGGCCAGGTAAGACGGGCTGATGCCTACCGTGCGGGCCAGCGCCTCGATGGCGATGCCCTTCCCTTCGCGCAAACTGCGTAACTGATCCAGACCTGGAAGAATCGGGTCCGGGGTTGCCGCAAGCGGCGCTGGAGCCGGTTGCGACGGTGCTTCATTGATGCCTGCTGCTTTCAGTAGAGCCTGATACTGAGCCCATGGCAGAACCGCATATTCGGGCTCGCCATCGCGTGCAATTATCTGAATATCCATGACTACCCCGTAGGACAACAACACTTAGCGAGTCGGCACTTTTCCCTAGAAGTGTAATCCTAACAGCGGCCAAGGTCGTGGGGGGTATCTATCTCTGTACGAGGCTGTCGCGATTCAGGACTTTTTCGGCCCCTGAAGCTGAAGTTGCTCGGGCGTATCGGGCAGACGCTCGACCACTCTGAGCTTTTCCGGCGCCTGGCGCTGACGCCACAGGCGGAAGGCGTTCAGTTCATCGTCGAGGGTTTTCATCAGCCAGGCGAGGACGGCGATGTCATCGAGCATGCCGAACATGGGAATGAAATCCGGGATCGCATCCACCGGGCTGAGGAAGTACATCAGGCCGGCCACTACCGAAACGATCGCCTTGGCGCTGATCGCGCGGTACTCGCCGCGCCAGTACGCCAGACACAACGACTGCAATAGACGCAGATCGTCCTTCAGTTTGCCGAGGCGATTGCCTTGGGCAGCGCCTTTGCTGGCCACGGCGAACAACAAGGTCGGCAAGCGGCCTCGAGCCAGCAAGCGTCCGGCCAAAGGCAGGAATCGGGCGAAATTCCACGGCGCTTTCATTTATTTCTCCCGTTGAAATGTTATCCACACAAATTGTGGATAACCTTGTGAACAGAGCTGCATTTCAGCGCTGAGAGCCCCGTTTCATAAGGGCTGCGCTTAAATCGGGCGTTTTTTACTCACATAAAAAATCCCAATATTTCATTGACTTGGCGGCTCCGGGCGTCTAGCGCGAACAACCTTAAAGTCTAGGACTGCCATGACCGGCATCGGTTCGGTCTGTTTACGCCGACCATCGTCCAGATGCAACAACGCCCCGCATAAGCGAGGCGTTGTTGTTGAAACCGGTGCCGATGCTTATTGCTTGGCGGCAGCGGCGTCTTCTTTGGCTGGATCCTTGATACCCAGCAGTTCCAGGTCGAAGACCAGAACCGAGTTGGCCGGGATTGCCGGGCTTGGCGATTGTGCGCCGTAAGCCAGGTCGCTAGGGATGTACAGCTTGTACTTCTCGCCAACGTGCATCAGTTGCAGGCCTTCGACCCAACCCGGAATCACACCGCTGACCGGCAGATCGATCGGGCTGCCGCGCTCTACGGAGCTGTCGAAAACGGTGCCATTGGTCAGCTTGCCGGTGTAGTGAACGGTCACGACATCGGTAGGCTTGGGCTGTGGACCGTCGGCTTTCTTGACCACTTCGTACTGCAAGCCGGAAGCGGTGGTGGTCACGCCAGCCTTCTTGCCGTTTTCTTCGAGGAATTTCTTGCCGGCGGCTGCCGACTCTTCGCTCATCTTGGCCATACGCTCTTCGGCACGCTTTTGCAGCGCGGCGAAAGCTTCGACCAGTTCTTCATCTTTCAGCTTCTGTTCTTTCTTGCCGACGGCATCTTCGATGCCCTGGGCTACCGCTTTGGAGTCCAGATCATCCATGCCTTCCTGAGCAAGGCTCTTGCCCATGTTCAGGCCGATACCGTAGGAAGCTTTTTGCGCCGGGGTTTTCAGCTCTACGCTGGTCTGCGAATCACAACCCGCGAGTACCAGGCTAACCAGGGCAACCGCCGCCGCCAACCGATGCTGTTTCATGCTATTTCCTTGTTCATGCGCCGAAAGGGCAATCGAGTAAAGCCGCGAGCTTATCAGGCCGCCACGACCAATGGCTACCGGCATGAGAGCAGGAATCTTCCGATAAGTTCAGGGATTAAAACGCATTTGGCCAACGCCGTGATGAAGCTTCTGTCATCTGGCTCTGACGACAATTGATGTCACCTCCCACAACACTTGGCGTAATGGCCACTTGCCGCACACCACCCGCCTCAGGCATAACAGCGCAACAAATCGACAAGGATGTTCATCTTGCGCCTCTTATACCGTGTGCTGACGCTGATCGTGGTGCTGCTGGGACTGGTCCTGGCAGTGGTTCTTTACTATGTCGCCAATCCGAAATTGCCCTTCCCGACGCCCGCGAAACAGGTGCATTACCTGGATCAGTGGACTGAGCAAGAGCGCCAGACCTACTACTTCACCCCGCAGGGGACGCAGGTCAAGGGCTTGCGCTATGAGTGGTTCCAGGCGCTGGAGCTGCCGTTCTCGCAGCAACGCTTCGCTTCCCCGGAATACCTCGCGCGTTTCGGTTTTCTGATCGATCCGCAGCAGAAAGCCACGCCGGACAACCCGGGCAATCTGCCGGTGGGTTTCGCCCGTCACCGGAATCCCGGGAGCTCCGAGCAATATCTCGACATCACTTGCGCGGCCTGCCATACCGGCGAACTGCACTTCAATGGCCAGGCAGTGCGCATCGATGGCGGCTCGGCCCAGCACGTGTTGCCTTCCAGCGTTCCTACGTTGCGCGGCGGAAGTTTCGGACAGGCATTGGTCGCCAGTCTCACCTCGACTTACTACAACCCGTGGAAATTCGAACGTTTCGCCCGCCATGTGCTGGGCGACGACTACGACGCGCGCCACGAACAACTGCGCAAAGACTTCAAACGCTCACTGAACACCTTCATCAAAGTGGCCTGGAACGACACCCATCGCGGCCTCTACCCCACCGAAGAAGGCCCCGGCCGCACCGATGCCTTCGGGCGTATCGCCAACGCGACCTTCGGTGATGCGATCTCCCCGAGCAACTATCGCGTGGCCAATGCCCCGGTGGATTACCCGCAGCTATGGGACATGTGGACCTTCGACTGGGTGCAATGGAACGGCTCGGCGCAGCAACCGATGGCGCGCAATATCGGCGAGGCGCTGGGGGTCGGCGCCACCCTGAATTTCTTCGACGCCAACGGTCAGCCACTGCAGGGCGATGAGCGCTATGCCTCCAGCGTACGCGTGCGTGATCTGCACAAGATCGAAGAAACCCTGCAAAAACTGCGACCGCCGGCCTGGCCTGAAGAGGTGCTCGGCGTCGTCGACAAACCCTTGGCAGCCAAGGGCCGAGCCCTGTTCGCCGAGAACTGCGCCGGGTGCCATGTGCCGCGCCAGACCCAGGAAGGCGAACGCTGGGTGCAGCACCTGCACATGCTACCGGTGGACGTCATCGGCACCGACCCGAATGCGGCCAACAACATTGCCAATCACCGCTTCGACCTGACCGCTCTGCAATGGAACCCGGCGGAGTTGGAACAAATGGACGTGAAGTTGCACCCCAAACCCAAGGAACCGCTGGACCTCAGCCAGCTGTCGGTGGCCAAGGGACTGGCTTACGTCACCGCCTTCGTGGAGAACCGCGCGTACCGCGAAGCCGGCGTCACTGCTGCCGAGAAACCACAGCTCGACGGCTTCGGTCTGCCGATCGGCGTTCGCGAAAAAGTCGCCTACAAGGCCCGACCGCTGGCCGGCGTATGGGCCACGGCCCCATTTCTGCACAACGGCTCGGTGCCGAGCCTTTATCAGTTGCTGTCACCTCAGGACGAGCGGGCCACCACGTTCTATAAAGGCACCTTCGAATACGACCCGCGCCATCTGGGCTACCGCACCGAAGCCTTCACCAACGGCTTCCTGTTCGACACCCGCATCACCGGCAACCACAACAGCGGCCACGAATTTCGCGCCGGCGAGCGCGGCAACGGCGTCATCGGCCGACTGCTGCAGCCTGAAGAACGCTGGGCGTTGCTGGAATACCTGAAAGTGCTGGGCGGCCCGCTGGAGGCGCAACTGCCATGATCTTCAACTCCTTCAAAAGACCGTCGATGCTGGCGCGTTTCTGGCTCTGGCTGGGACGGATACTGGGCAAAACCTTGCTGATCTTGCTGGTGATCGGCCTGATCGGCTGGGCCCTGGCGACCACCTGGTTCGCCTGGCAGCACCGTGGTCCGGTGTCGGCACTGGAACAGATTCCAGATGGCGAAGCCGCCATGACCCAGGACGTGATTCAGACCGCGGTGCGCATCGTCGATCAGCACCGCGAAAGCACCCGCTACCTGCGCGACGCCCATGCCAAGGCCCATGGCTGCGTGAAGGCCGATGTGCAGGTGTTGCCGGATCTGGCTCAGGAATTGCGCCAGGGCGTCTTCAGCGAACCGGGCAAGCTGTGGAAAGCGACGATGCGCCTGTCCAACGGCAACGCTTATCCGCAATTCGACAGCATCCGCGATGCCCGGGGCATGGCGCTCAAGCTGCTCGATGTGCCGGGCAAGCAGTTGCTGGGTGACCGTCAGGGGCTGCACGAGCAGGATTTCGTGATGTTCAGTCACCCGAACTTCTTTGTCAGCGATGTCGCCGAGTATCGTCAGAATGTGGCGGCGCAGGCTGACGGCAAGAAGGTCATGGCGTTTTTTCCGGGGTGGGATCCGCGCCAGTGGCAAATTCGGCACCTGTTCATTGCGCTGGCGACCCTTTCGCCACCACCAGAGAGCCCGACACGTACGACCTACTTTTCGGTATCGCCCTACAAGTTCGGCGAGGCCAATGCCAAGTTCCGGGTGATGCCGGATCCGGAGCGCTGCCCCGCATATACCTTGCCGAAACAGAACCGGGATCTGCCGAACTTCCTGCGCACCGCGTTGAATCAGCAGCTGTCGACCGACCGGATACCGGCGTGTTTCGTATTGCAGATCCAGCGCCAGGACGCGAACAAGTACATGCCGATCGAAGACACCAGCATCGAATGGCGCGAGCAGGACAGTCCATTCCAGACAGTGGCGAGGATCACCCTGCCCCCGCAGGACTTCGACACCCCGGCGTTGAACCTGCAATGCGACAACCTGTCGTTCAATCCCTGGTTCGGCATCGACGCTCATCGCCCGATTGGCGGGATCAACCGCCTGCGCAAAGCGGTGTATGAAGCGGTGAGTGATTACCGCCACAGCCGCAACTCGGCGCAATAGCAGCGCCAGAAACGAAAAAAGCGACCGTCAAAGGTCGCTTTCTCATGTTCAAGCCCTGCAAAAGCCAAATCCCGGACAGCAAAAAGCCCGCACCAGGCGGGCTTTCTGTGGTGATCTGGCGTTCAGTGTTCCAGATGACCGAATATGGCGCAGCGGACGGGACTCGAACCCGCGACCCCCGGCGTGACAGGCCGGTATTCTAACCGACTGAACTACCGCTGCGCGAAACGCTTGAAACGAAATGGTGGGTGATGACGGGATCGAACCGCCGACATTCTGCTTGTAAGGCAGACGCTCTCCCAGCTGAGCTAATCACCCTTCGCTTCGTTACGGGGCGCATTATGCCACAAGTTTTCGTAAAGTGTTGATTTAATTGAAGTTTTTTTCAAAAAAATCCGAAAACCGGTGAAACGATACATCCCGCACATACAACTCGAGGCAGAAAAAAACCCGCCTTGGCGGGTTTTTCCGTGGTGACCTGGCGTTCAGTGTTCCAGGTTACCGAATATGGCGCAGCGGACGGGACTCGAACCCGCGACCCCCGGCGTGACAGGCCGGTATTCTAACCGACTGAACTACCGCTGCGCTAAACACTTGAAACGAATGGTGGGTGATGACGGGATCGAACCGCCGACATTCTGCTTGTAAGGCAGACGCTCTCCCAGCTGAGCTAATCACCCTTCGCTTCGGTGTGGCGCGCATTCTACGGAGCGACCCAACCTCTGGCAAGCACTTTTTTAAATAATTTTCTCAGGCCTTCCAAAGGCTTAGAGAAGGGTTGGCCTATGACCCGGCGAAGACAATAATGCCCCCCTTTGTATAAAGGAGAGACTCACCCCATGTGGTTCAAGAACCTGCTTATCTATCGCCTGACCCAAGACCTGCCTGTCGATGCCGAGGCGCTGGAAACTGCACTGGCCACCAAACTGGCGCGTCCATGTGCAAGCCAGGAGTTGACCACCTACGGTTTCGTCGCGCCGTTCGGCAAGGGCGAAGATGCTCCACTGGTGCACGTCAGCGGTGACTTTCTGCTGATCTCCGCCCGTAAAGAAGAACGCATTCTGCCGGGCAGCGTCGTGCGCGATGCGGTCAAGGAAAAGGTCGAAGAGATCGAAGCCGAGCAGATGCGCAAGGTCTATAAGAAGGAACGCGATCAGATCAAGGATGAAATCATCCAGGCGTTCCTGCCGCGCGCGTTTATCCGCCGCTCGTCGACCTTCGCCGCCATCGCGCCGAAACAGGGCCTGATCCTGGTCAACTCGGCCAGCCCGAAACGCGCCGAAGACCTGCTCTCCACCCTGCGTGAAGTGATCGGCACCCTGCCGGTTCGTCCGCTGACAGTGAAAACCGCGCCGACCGCCGTGATGACCGAATGGGTCACCACCCAGCAAGCCGCCCCGGACTTCTTCGTCCTGGACGAGTGCGAACTGCGCGACACCCATGAAGACGGCGGCATCGTGCGTTGCAAGCGTCAGGACCTGACCAGCGAAGAAATCCAGCTGCACCTGAGCACCGGCAAGGTGGTGACTCAACTGTCGCTGGCATGGCAGGACAAACTGTCGTTCATGCTCGACGACAAGATGACCGTCAAGCGCCTGAAATTCGAAGACCTGTTGCAGGATCAGGCGGAACAGGATGGCGGCGACGAAGCCCTCGGCCAACTCGACGCCAGCTTCACCCTGATGATGCTGACGTTCGGCGACTTCCTGCCGGCGCTGGTTGAAGCGCTGGGCGGCGAAGAGACTCCGCAGGGGATCTAAGCCTGCCGAGTGAAAAACTGTGGGAGCGAGCCTGCTCGCGATAGGGCCATTGCACTCAACATTTTTTGTCGACTGTAACGCCGCCATCGCGAGCAGGCTCGCTCCCACATTGGTTTCTGCGGTTCTATTAATAATAAGGAACAGGCCATGCGCGCACTGGCTGCACTGAGTCGTTTTGTTGGCAACACCTTCGCTTACTGGGTTCTGATTTTCGCGGTGATCGCGTTCTTGCAACCAGCCTGGTTCCTCGGCCTCAAAGGCGCGATCGTGCCGTTGCTCGGGCTGGTGATGTTCGGCATGGGCCTGACCCTCAAACTCGACGACTTCGCCGCCGTCGCCCGCCATCCGTGGCGTGTGGCACTGGGCGTGGTCGCGCATTTCGTGATCATGCCGGGGATGGCCTGGTTGCTGTGCCAGATCTTTCATCTGCCGCCGGAAATCGCCGTCGGCGTGATTCTGGTGGGGTGCTGCCCGAGCGGCACGTCCTCGAACGTCATGACCTGGCTGGCCCGTGGCGATCTGGCGCTGTCGGTGGCCATCGCCGCCGTCACCACCCTCCTCGCCCCGCTGCTGACGCCAGCGCTGATCTGGCTGCTGGCCTCGGCCTGGTTGCCGGTTTCGTTCATGGAATTGTTCTGGTCGATCCTGCAAGTGGTCCTGCTGCCGATCATCCTCGGCGTGGTCGCGCAACGTGTGCTTGGTGACAAGGTGCGCCACGCGGTGGAAGTGCTGCCGCTGGTGTCGGTGGTCAGCATCGTGATCATCGTTGCCGCCGTGGTTGCCGCCAGCCAGGCGAAAATCGCCGAATCCGGCCTGCTGATCATGGCCGTGGTGATGTTGCACAACAGCTTCGGCTATTTGCTGGGGTATTTCACCGGACGCCTGTTCGGCCTGCCGCTGCCGCAGCGCAAGTCCTTGGCGCTGGAAGTCGGCATGCAGAACTCGGGGCTGGGTGCCGCGCTGGCCAGTGCGCACTTTTCGCCACTGGCGGCGGTGCCAAGTGCACTGTTCAGTGTGTGGCACAACATTTCCGGGGCGCTGCTGTCGACCTGGTTCCGGCGGATGAGCGAAAAAGAAGACCGTGAGACGTTGGCACAACAGACGGCCGACTGATTCCGGATCGCGGTGCGGCGCACATTTTTAGGTAGTATGTGCGCCACGCGGGGACGACCCTGCGGCTCAATCGAGTTTTCAATCTGGGGACGGCCCCGTCAATCGATGGAGGTCTTTCATGTCCTGGATCATTCTGTTTTTCGCCGGCCTGTTCGAAGTCGGCTGGGCCGTCGGCCTGAAATACACTGATGGTTTCACCCGTCCGCTTCCAACCGTTCTCACCGTTGCCGCCATGGCAGTCAGCTTGGGATTGCTGGGTCTGGCGATGAAGGAATTGCCGCTGGGCACGGCCTATGCGATCTGGACTGGCGTCGGTGCCGTGGGCACGGTGATTGCCGGGATCATCCTGTTTGGCGAATCGATGGCGTTGATTCGCCTGGCCAGTGTCGCGTTGATCGTCACCGGACTGATCGGGCTCAAGGTCAGCGCCTGAGCCGTTGCCGCCATCCGTCAGGGATGGCGGCTTTCCAACCAACTACCTGACTGTCCCGCGCAACTCCCCGACCATCGCCTGCAACTCCGCTGGCTGCGCAGACTCAACGGCAACCGGCGAACCCGCCACCAGCGTCACCCGCGACCACAACCGGTGAAAGAAACCTTTATTGGGATCGCGACTGAAGAAACTCCCCCACAACCCCTGCAACGCCAGCGGAATCACCGGCACCGGTGTCTCTTCGAGAATCCGCGTCAGCCCGCCCTTGAACTCGTTGATTTCACCATCGGCAGTCAACTTGCCTTCCGGGAAGATGCAGACCAGCTCCCCTTCCTTCAGATACTGGGCAATCCGGGTGAAGGCCTTTTCGTAGATCTGAATGTCTTCCTGACGTCCGGCGATAGGAATCGTCCCCGCCGTGCGGAAGATAAAGTTCAGCACCGGCAGGTTGTAGATCTTGTAGTACATGACAAAGCGAATCGGCCGACGCACCGCACCGCCGATCAGCAAGGCATCGACGAACGACACGTGGTTGCACACCAGCAATGCCGCGCCCTCATCCGGAATCGCTTCAAGGTTGCGATGCTCGACGCGGTACATGGAATGGCTGAGCAGCCAGATCATGAAACGCATGCTGAACTCGGGGACGATCTTGAAGATGTAGGCGTTAACGCCGATGTTCAGCAGCGACACCACCAGGAACAGCTGCGGAATCGACAGTTTCACCACACTCAACAACACGATGGTGACAATCGCCGAAACCACCATGAACAGCGCGTTGAGAATGTTGTTGGCCGCGATTACCCTGGCCCGTTCGTTCTCGGCGGTGCGCGACTGGATCAATGCGTACAGCGGCACGATGTAGAAACCGCCAAAGATCCCGAGGCCCAGCACATCGATCAACACCGCCCAGGCATGACCGAAACTCAGCACTTCGGTCCAGCTATGGCCAACAGCGCTTTCTGGTATTCCACCGGAATGCCACCACAGCAGCAGCCCGAAAACGGTCAGGCCGAACGAGCCAAACGGCACCAGGCCGATCTCGACTTTGCGCCCGGAAAGCTTCTCGCACAGCATCGAACCGAGGGCAATACCGACCGAAAACACCGTCAGAATCAGGGTAACGACGGTTTCGTCGCCGTGCATCCACTCCTTGGCGTAAGCCGGGATCTGCGTCAGATAAATCGCCCCGACGAACCAGAACCACGAGTTGCCGACAATCGAGCGCGACACCGCTGGCGTCTGCCCCAGGCCCAGTTTCAAGGTCGCCCAGGACTGACTGAAGATGTTCCAGTTCAGGCGCATCTCCGGGGTGGCCGCCGCGGCGCGGGGAATGCTGCGACTGGCCAGATAGCCCAGCACGGCGATACCGACAATCGCGGCGGAGACCACCGGCGCGTAATTGGCCGACGACATCATCACCCCGGCGCCGATGGTGCCGGCCAGGATTGCCAGGAACGTGCCCATTTCCACCAGCCCGTTGCCGCCGACCAGTTCGTCGTCCCGCAATGCCTGCGGCAGGATCGAATACTTCACCGGCCCGAACAGCGCCGAGTGCGTGCCCATGGCGAACAGCGCCACCAGCATCAGCGACAGGTGATCGAACAGAAAGCCGATGGATCCCACGGCCATGATGGCGATTTCTGCCAGTTTGATCAGACGGATCAGCGCATCCTTGGCGAATTTTTCCCCGAACTGCCCGGCCAGCGCCGAAAACAGAAAGAACGGCAGAATAAACAGCAGCGCACACAGGTTGACCCAGATGGAGCGGTCACCTTCGATGGTCAGCCGATAGAGGATGGCGAGGATCAGCGACTGCTTGAACACGTTGTCGTTGAACGCGCCCAGCGACTGGGTGATGAAGAACGGCAGGAAGCGCCGGGTGCGCAGCAGGTTGAACTGTGAGGGGTGACTCATCTTCCGTGTGACCCTGTTGTTTTTGGAAAGAGAAGGTAGCGAGTGGCCTGGCTACGCTTATAAGAATCTCGAACCGCGATCCAGGCCACACATTACCTAATCTTTGCAGGTTATTTCTTCAAACCTGCAATGCACGGTGAAACAAACAGCTCACCGCGCCACGCGCCTTGCAGCGTGCGTTTACCGACGATCAGCCACATCACCGCCAGCAACGTCACCAGTACACAACCGGCCACGCTGAAGAAAGTCAGGTGCAAGGTGCTGCCCAGTTTCAGGGTTGCCAGCGAATAAACGCCCAACGGGAAGGTGAAACCCCACCAGCCAAGGTTGAACGGGATGCCATCACGCAGGTAACGCACGGTGATCAGCAGCGCCATCAGCATCCACCACAGACCGAAGCCCCACAGCGTGATCCCGGCGATCAGGCCCAGGCCCGAAGCGATTTCACCGATGCCCGGCAGACCGTTGGCCGCGAAGATCGCCGGGGCATCGCCGCCCAGCAGCAACATGCCCAAGGCGCCGGTGCCGATCGGGCCGAGAGCCAGCCAGCTCGACGCCGCCATGTTTTCGTGGGGCAGTTTGTGCAAGGCCATGCGCAGCAACAGGATGGTCAGGATGCTGAACGCCACCGGCAGAGAAAAGGCCCAGAGCACGTAACTGGTCACCAGCACCACCAGTTGCGAGTGCGCATCGGCGAGATGCGGCGCCAGCAGTCCACCGCTGGCCGCCGCCACTTCCGCGGCCACCACCGGCAACAGCCAGACGGCGGTCATCTGATCGATGCTGTGTTCCTGACGGGTAAACATCATGTAGGGAATCAGCACGCCGCAGGCCAGCGACATTGCCACGTCCAGCCACCACAACACTTCGGCCAGTTGAATGACCCCATCGCCCCAGCGCGGCAGACCGAACAGCAGAAAGCCGTTGATGATGGTCGCCAGGCCCATGGGAATGGTGCCGAAGAACATCGATACCGTGGAGTGCCCGAAGATCCGCCGAGCTTCGTCGAAGAACAGAATCCAGCGGGCGGCGTAGGCAGCGGTAAACAGCACGAACAACAGAATGTTGAACAGCCACAGCCCTTCGGCCACGGCGTGCAGGCCGGGAATGGAAACGGGCAATTGCGCCAGCGCCAAGGCCAGCACGCCGGTGCCCATGGTGGCGGCGAACCAGTTCGGGGTGAATTGGCGGATCACTTCACGCGGGTGCTGAAGCTGGCTGAATGGCTTGATGCCGGGTTTGGCGCTGTTGGGGCAAATCATCATGAACTCCTGTCCTCAGGTGAGGTTGAGCTCATGGTAGAACCGAATCGAATATCTATATAACGGGTAATATCTCTAACTGTTATCTGTTTTGTAGATATGAAGTCAGACACTGCCTTCGGTTTCGATCACCAGAATCCGCGCCGCGCCCTGAGGATGAGCGACGTGTTCAGTGCCGATGGACGCGTAGAAGATGTCGCCAACATCAAGCAAGACCTGCTTCTCCTCACCTTCTTCGCGGTAGTGCATGAGCACTTTGCCGTCGAGCACCACAAACACTTCTTCACCGTCATTGACGTGCCATTTGTAAGGCTGATCGGTCCAGTGCAGACGCGTGGTGATGCCGTTCATGTTGGCGATGTCGAGCGCGCCCCAGGCGCGCTCGGCGGTGAAGGTCTTGCTGCGGATGATCTTCATGCGTCGGTCCGTGAGAAGAAGGGGCTGGCCAAGGCTAACCGAATCCAGAGGTGTTATGGAGCGCTGCAAGTCTTGGCCGCTTGCGCCCGGAAACTCATCAGCAGCGCACCGACCGCCAGCACAATCAGCACCGCGCCATACACATCGGTGGTGGTCAGCAGGCCCACGCTGTGGGTGAAATGTCCGGCCAGCAACGCCGGCAGGCAGAACGCCAGGTAACTCAGCACATAAAATGCCGACATCAAACCGGCACGCTCATGGGGCAATGCCAGCGGCACCAGACTGCGCACCGCACCGAGAAAACCAGAGCCAAAGCCACAACCGGCCACCAGCGTGCCAAAGAAGAACAGCGACAGACTGGCGCTGTGCACGCCCAACAGAATCAGCACGATACCGGCCGGCAGCAGGCTCGCCCCAAGTTGCAGCGCCCGGGAGGCGGGACGATTGCGCAAGGTGAAGATCATCAGCGCACCGGTCACCGTCAGCGCCGCAACAGTGGCACCGCCGATCAGGTTGGAGGTGGAGCCAGTGGCCGTGCGCACCAGCGACGGTGCCAGCGAGGCATAGAAACCACCGAGCGCCCAGGTCGCGGTGTTCAACGGCAACACTCGCCACAGTGTCGAACGCGCCTGGACCGGCACGTGCAGGGTCGGCCGCAACGAGGCCCACGCCCCGGCCTGCGGCGAGACGCTCTCCGGCAGGCGCCACACATAGATGCCCTGCAACACAAACAGCGCGAGCAGCAGCCAATAGGTCAATTGCAACGGCGCCGGGGCGAATTCCGCCAGCAAACCGCAGCCCATGCCGCCCAACGCCATGCCCAGCAACGGCGCAACGCTGTTGATCAGCGGCCCCTGCTGGCGATCAATGTCCAGCAGCGTCGCACTCAACACAGCGGTGGCCATGCCGGTGGCAAAACCTTGCAGCACCCGCGCGCCGATCAGCCAGCCCACGCTGTCGGCGTAGATAAACAGCAGCATCGCCAGCGCATTGAGCGTCACGGCGGTGAAGATTACCGGTTTGCGTCCCAGGTGGTCCGACAGCGAACCGACCGTCAGCAACGCGGCCAGCAGACTAAGGGCGTAGACGCCGAAAATCAGGGTCAGCACCAGTGCCGAAAAATGCAGCTGATCCTGATACAGGTGATACAACGGCGTCGGCGCAGTGGAAGCGGCGAGAAAACTCAGTAAGGTGATCGCCAGAAACCACAGGCTGGAACGGTTGGAAGCAAGGCTGGTCATGTGCACACTCCGCAAAAGCTAATTTTTTGCTTTTGCGGAGTGTGCTCTTGGCTTGCGCTTAAAGCAAATTCTTTGTGTTAAGGTCTGCCGCATGGCTATTAAAGAAGGTTTACGCCCGGGTGGCCGCAGTGCCCGGGTGCAGGAGTCGATTCACTCGGCAGTCCGCGCGCTTCTGCAAGAACAGGAGCGCTCAACGGTGACCGTCCCGCAAATCGCGGCGCGCGCCGGGGTGACGCCGTCGACGATTTATCGGCGCTGGGGCGATCTGGCGACCTTGCTGGCCGACGTCGCCCTCGCCCGCATGCGCCCCGACAGCGAGCCGGCTGAAACCGGCAGCCTGCGCAGCGATCTCCGCGCGTGGGCCGAACAATATCTCGACGAAATGAGTTCGGAACCCGGCCGCAACATGATGCGCGACGTGCAGGCGAGCGCGACGCCGGGCTATTGCGTGGCGATCATCGGCGCGCAGTTGCAGACCATCATCGAGCGCCACCCCAAGGAACCGGCGCCGAGCGTGGATCGGCTGATCAATCTGGTGGTGTCCCCGGTGGTGTTCCGCATTCTGTTTTCGGCAGCGCCGCTGGAAGTCGGAGAACTGCACCGCTTGATCGACATCGCGCTGAAACCGGACTGACCGCAAAACCGGCCGGTTCTGTTCCTGCGACACCCCGCCGCGCCACGACCTTGGTCGACACTGACTAACCGCCGCGCCCGTGCGAGACTGTCTGACCGGGCGCGAGTCCGGTCGTTTTCTGTCGGGAGTGTTCCATGTCGTTGTCCACCGGGCTGATCGCCGCCGTCGCCCTGGCCTATATGGCCATCATGTTCGCCATCGCCTTCTACGGCGACCGTCGCAGCACGCCGCTGCCGCCACGGGTGCGTGCCTGGGTGTACAGCCTGTCGCTGGCGGTCTACTGCACCAGCTGGACCTTCTTTGGCGCAGTCGGCCAGGCCGCCGAACAACTCTGGTCATTTCTGCCGATTTACCTCGGGCCGATCCTGCTGCTGCTCGGTGCGCCGTGGGTGCTGCAGAAAATGGTGATGATCAGCAAGCAGGAGAACATCACCTCCATCGCCGACTTCATCGCCGCCCGCTACGGTAAATCCCAATCGCTGGCGGTGGTCGTCGCGCTGATCTGTCTGGTCGGCGTCCTCCCCTACATAGCCTTGCAGCTCAAAGGCATCGTCCTTGGCGTGAACCTGCTGATCGGTGCCGGCGCCGACGCCATGGGCACCCGCGCCCAGGACACCGCGCTGATCGTGTCGCTGGTGCTGGCGCTGTTCACCATCGTCTTCGGTACGCGCAACCTCGATGCCACCGAGCACCACCGGGGCATGGTGCTGGCGATTGCCTTTGAATCGCTGGTCAAGCTGTTCGCCTTCCTCGCCGTCGGCGCCTTCGTCACTTATGGCCTGTATGACGGCTTCGACGACCTGTTCAACCAGGCGATGCTCGCCCCGCGCCTGGAGGAATACTGGAAAGAAACCATCAACTGGCCGTCGATGGTGGTACAGACCGGCGTGGCGATGATGGCGATCATCTGCCTGCCCCGCCAGTTCCACGTGACGGTGGTCGAGAACATCGACCCACAGGATCTGCGCCTGGCCAAATGGGTGTTCCCCGCCTACCTCGCACTGGCCGCGCTGTTTGTAGTCCCGATCGCCCTGGCCGGTCAGATGATGCTGCCCAGCTCGGTCATCCCCGACTCTTTCGTCATCAGCCTGCCATTGGCCCAGGCCCATCCGGCGCTGGCGATGCTGGCGTTTATCGGCGGTGCGTCGGCAGCCACCGGCATGGTGATCGTGGCGAGTGTGGCGCTGTCGACCATGGTCTCCAACGACATGCTGTTGCCGTGGCTGCTGCGCCGCAACAATGCCGAGCGGCCGTTCGAAGTGTTCCGCCAGTGGATGCTCTCGGTGCGTCGCGTCAGCATCGTGCTGATTCTGTTGCTGGCCTACGTCAGCTACCGTTTGCTCGGCTCGACCGCGAGCCTGGCGACCATCGGCCAGATCGCCTTCGCCGCCGTGACCCAACTGGCCCCGGCGATGCTCGGCGCGCTGTACTGGAAACAGGCCAACCGGCGTGGTGTATTCGCCGGTCTCGCCGCCGGTACGTTCCTGTGGTTCTACACCTTGATCCTGCCGATCGCTGCGCGCAGCCTCGGTTGGTCGCTGGACAGTTTCCCCGGACTCGCCTGGCTGCACAGCAACCCGTTGAACCTGCCGATCACCCCGCTGACCCAAGGCGTGGTGCTGTCGCTGGCGGGCAACTTCACGCTGTTCGCCTGGGTCTCGGTGCTGTCGCGCACCCGCGTGTCGGAGCACTGGCAGGCCGGGCGTTTTATCGGCCAGGAAATCAGCGCCCGGCCGAATGCACGCTCGATGCTGGCAGTGCAGATCGACGATTTGCTGCAACTGGCGGCACGCTTTGTCGGCGAAGAACGCGCGCGGCAGAGCTTCATCCGCTTCGCCTACCGTCAGGGCAAAGGCTTCAACCCGAACCAGAACGCCGACGGCGAATGGATCGCCCACACCGAGCGTTTGCTGGCCGGTGTCCTTGGCGCTTCTTCGACGCGAGCGGTAGTAAAAGCCGCCATCGAAGGTCGGGAAATGCAGCTGGAGGACGTCGTGCGGATCGCCGACGAAGCCTCGGAAGTGCTGCAGTTCAACCGCGCGCTGCTGCAAGGCGCGATCGAGAACATTACCCAGGGCATCAGCGTGGTCGACCAGTCGCTGAGACTGGTGGCCTGGAACCGCCGCTATCTCGAGCTGTTCAACTATCCGGACGGTTTGATCAGCGTTGGCCGACCGATTGCCGACATCATTCGCCATAACGCCGAGCGTGGTTTGTGCGGCCCCGGTGAAGCGGAAGTTCACGTTGCCCGGCGCCTGCACTGGATGCGTCAGGGCCGCGCCCATACCTCCGAGCGACTGTTCCCCAATGGCCGGGTGATCGAACTGATTGGCAACCCGATGCCTGGCGGCGGCTTCGTCATGAGTTTCACCGACATCACCGCGTTCCGCGAAGCCGAGCAGGCGCTGACTGAGGCCAACGAAGGGCTGGAGCAACGGGTCAGCGAACGGACCCAGGAACTGTCGCAACTCAACGTCGCGCTGACCGAAGCCAAGGGCAATGCCGAGGCGGCCAACCAGTCCAAGACCCGCTTCCTCGCCGCCGTCAGTCACGACCTGATGCAGCCCTTGAACGCCGCACGGCTATTCTCCGCCGCCCTCTCCCATCAGGAAGACGGCCTGAGCGCCGAGGCGCAGAAACTGGTGCAGCATCTCGACAGTTCGCTGCGTTCGGCCGAAGACCTGATCAGCGACCTGCTGGACATTTCCCGCCTGGAAAACGGCAAGATCAACCCGGATCGCAAGCCGTTCGCGGTCAATGAGCTGTTCGATATTCTCGGCGCGGAATTCAAGGCACTGGCTCAGGAACAGGGCTTGAGTTTCCGGGTACGGGGCAGTCAGTTGCGCATCGACAGCGACATCAAGTTGCTGCGGCGGATTCTGCAGAACTTCCTCACCAACGCTTTCCGCTACGCAAAAGGCCCGGTGCTGCTGGGCGTGCGTCGGCGCAAAGGCGAAATCTGTCTGGAAGTGTGGGATCGCGGGCCGGGGATTCCGGAGGACAAACAGCAAGTGATCTTCGAGGAATTCAAACGCCTCGACAGCCACCAGACCCGCGCCGAAAAAGGTCTGGGCCTGGGTCTGGCGATAGCCGACGGTCTGTGCCGCGTGCTCGGCCATACCTTGCGCGTGCGCTCATGGCCGGGGCGTGGCAGCGTGTTCAGTGTCCGCGTGCCGCTGGCCAAAGCGCAGACCGTGCAGGCGCCAGCAGCGGTGGAAATCAATGGCAAATTGCACAGCGGCGCGCAGGTGCTGTGCATCGACAATGAAGACAGCATTCTGATCGGCATGAACAGCCTGCTCACGCGCTGGGGCTGTCAGGTGTGGACGGCGCGCAACCGAGAAGAATGCGCGGCGCTGCTCGATGACGGCGTGCGGCCACAATTGGCGCTGGTGGACTATCACCTCGATCACGGCGAAACCGGCACCGAGTTGATGGCCTGGTTGCGCACTAGGCTGGGCGAGCCGGTGCCCGGCGTGGTGATCAGCGCCGACGGGCATCCAGAAACCGTGGCGCAGGTGCATGCAGCGGGGCTGGATTATCTGGCCAAACCGGTGAAACCGGCGGCGTTGCGGGCGTTGTTGAGTCGCTATTTGCCGCTCTAGCAGAGCGGCTTATTCAGGTAGCTCGACCAGGCCATCGGCATCGGTCATCGCGCGCTCCAGCAGATCCGCCGGCAGGCTTTTGCTGGCCCGCGCGCCGAGCAACTTGAGCTGTTCACTACGGCTGACCAGGTTGCCGCGCCCTTCTGTCAGCTTGTTGCGCGCCGCGCTGTAGGCTTTGTCCAGTTGCTGCAAGCGATTGCCGACTTCGTCCAGATCCTGAATGAACAACACGAACTTGTCGTACAGCCAACCGGCGCGCTCGGCGATTTCCCGGGCGTTCTGACTCTGGCGCTCCTGCTTCCACAGGCTGTCGATGACCCGCAAAGTGGCCAGCAGCGTGGTCGGGCTGACGATCACGATATTGCGGTCGAAGGCTTCCTGAAACAGTGACGGCTCGGCCTGCAATGCAGCGGAAAACGCCGCTTCGATGGGCACGAACAGCAAGACGAAATCGAGGCTGTGCAAGCCTTCCAGACGTTTGTAATCCTTGCCGGCCAGACCTTTGACGTGGCTGCGCAGGGACAGCACGTGCTGCTTCATGGCGATCTGGCCGATGGCATCGTCGTCCGCCGCCACGTATTGCTGATAGGCGGTGAGGCTGACCTTGGAGTCGACCACCACCTGCTTGTCGCCCGGCAGGTAAATGATCACGTCCGGCTGGAAACGCTCGCCATCCGGGCCCTTGAGATTGACCTGGGTCTGGTACTCGCGGCCCTTCTCCAGCCCGGCATGCTCAAGCACGCGTTCGAGAATCAGCTCGCCCCAGTTGCCTTGGGTTTTCTGGCCCTTCAGGGCGCGAGTCAGGTTGGTCGCTTCGTCGCTGAGGCGCAGGTTCAGTTGTTGCAGACGCTCCAGTTCCTTGGCCAGCGAAAAACGCTCGCGGGCTTCGGCCTGGTAGCTTTCCTCGACGCGCTTTTCGAACGACTGGATACGCTCCTTCAGCGGGTCGAGCAACTGGCCGAGGCGCTGCTGGCTGGTTTCGGCAAAGCGTTGTTCGCGCTCATCGAAGATCTTGCCGGCCAGTTCGGCGAACTGTGCGCGCAGCTCGTCACGGGAACCTTGCAGGTCATCCAGGCGTTGTTGATGGCTTTCCTGTTGCTCGCGCAATTCGGCATTCAGCGAAGCCGCCTGGGCGTCCAGGCGCCGTAATTCGGCTTCCTTGTTCGCGCGTTCGAGGTTCCAGGCGTGGGCGGCGTCACGGGCGTCGTCGCGCTCGATCTGCAACAGCTCGACTTCCCGGCGTACGGCGGCGAGCTCCGCTTGTTTCGAGGCGTTGGCCTGGCCGAGGTCGGCGATTTCATCGCGGCAGGCTTCGAGCTGCGCAGTGAGGCCGTCCTGGGCCATTTGCGCCATGGCCAGCCGCTCCTCGAGCAAGGCGACTTCAGACTGGTTCTGACTGGCCCGACGTTGCAGTTGCCAGGCCAATGCCAGCAACGGCACCGCCGCACCTGCCAGCCCCAGCAGGATGCTGGTCAAGTCCATCGCCATAGTGATTCCCGCCGATCCGATAAAGCCTGAAGGTTAACCAAGGCGTCTGGTCTTGGACAGCTCAGTCTTCGATCAGGCCGAGTTCCTGTTGCGCGCGTCGGTCACCGGCGCGGGCGGCCTGGCGCAGCAGGTCCTGGCCGATCCGGCGATCCCGGGCATTGCCGCACTCGCGACACATCAACTGACCGAGGCGACTCTGCGCCGCGACCACCCCTTCCCGGGCCGGTTGCTTGAGCAGGCGGCCGGCGAGGTGCTTGGCATTTCGGCTGTCGCCCAGGCGCGGGCTGTCGAGCAGCCATTCGGCTACGCGCACGGAAAATCGCTTGGGAGCGGTAACACGAGGGGGTTGGGAGGTAACAGATTCTGGAGCTGAACGAAACTTCATAAAACACTGTGGGACAGATCGGAAGGCGCGCCACTCTACTCTTTTTTTCGCACAGGTAAAGTCGAAAAAAACCCGGCACGCCCGTGCTAGAGCAAGCGCTCGGGACAATCCACAGAAGCTGTGGATAACTCAGTGGACAACCGCCCTCCAGTCGCCGCAAAGCCTTGTGGAACGGGGCTCGCAGTCAAACTGACGATTTTTTCACCAGTTAAAAAAAGCGATGTTTTTCATTGACTTAAACTTTCGATGCAGGCAGCCATCGGGGTCAGGATTGTTGTGACAGCGCCGTTACAGTCTGCGCAACTAATGTGCACAAGTACCTGTTACGCGGTTATATCGATGCGCCTTTTCGGGTCGTTTTGGCATTCGTGCTGGGGATAAGCCGCTGCGCAGAGCGTCAGCATCTTTCGGGTCGTGGCGACCGACGGAGGTAAAGTGAGCCAGATCGGGGCAGGCGGGGAGCCCGGGCAGCGGATTCTGATTTTTTTGATCATCGGGTTTGCCTTCTGCGGTTCGTTCCGTTAGTATCCGCGGCGTTAGTACCAAGCTGAAAGTCAATTCCGGTCGAACACACCCCCACGGTCAAGTTTCTCTTACAGAGACCTTCACTGAAAAAAGCGGGATCGACCCCTCGATGGTTTCCAGGTAAATCTTGCGACGACACAGTCTTTGAATCGAATGCAAAGAGTGTTGCGAAGACCACTTACTCTGACCGAACCAACCTGCAAATTGATCAGGATCTTCACCAAGGGCCCAGAACCTCTGCCCTTGATATGTTGCCTGTCCTCCTAAGTACCTACCTGCCAGCCCAAGCGCGCCAACTTTTATAGCGCTCGAACTGGCTGCCTTGTTCCAGTCGGGTTCTTCGTTCGACCAATGGTGGTTGACGTTACTGGAACGTTTTAACGTTGCACGGTTCTTATCCGTGTCATTTGTAGGAACACCTAATAACTATGTCGACTCAAATCCAGACTCAGGATGCCATTCGCACCCTAACCAACGCTTTTGCTCCAATGAACTGCCTGATCATGGCCGCTCGCAAAGGCTGCTTCAGCTTCACCGTGGTCAATGAACACGGGATCGCCCGCCACAGCGAGCGTCTGTACCCCGATCAATACTCCAGCGCCGAACCGCTGCAGGCCGTGATTGATCGCACCCGTCAGGCATTGATCGCCTGAGAGGCCGAAATGGCTGCAAAAGCAAAAGCCCCGCTGAAAATGCGGGGCTTTTTATTGCCCGATGTTTCACTTTTACCTCTTTCCGCTTAAGCACCAACCGGTATAACGGTTATAACGGCGCGCCGGAAATATTTTAAAAACAGTCCTTTACGTCGCGAATATGACACTACACTTCAACTCAAGCGGCGTGATCCGCTTCCGGCGAGCCTGAGTCGATCCACAGCTGCCAAGCTCCCCCTTCAGGCCTCGCCGCCCAATAACAAGATCCGAGGGATTTATGGGTATCGCTGCCAGCGAACTGTGCCGCTATGTGATCCGTCCTACGCTGATCTACCTGGGACGTCACTGCGCAACCGCCGAATCCCTGCTGCTGGGCATTGCCGCCAGCCAGTCCGCCCTTGGTTCCGCCCTGCATGACCGTCGTGGCCACGGCCTGTACCGGATTGCCGAACACCGCCACCAAGCCCTTTGGGACCATTATCTTGCGCTGGATCCGGAACGCGCCAGCCTGGTTCGCGGCCTCGCCAGCCAGCATGCCTTCCTCAGCGGCCCGCACCTCGAACTGACCGTCAATTTGCGTTATGCCACAGCCATCGCCTGGCTGCTGGTCGAAGAACAAAACACTCCCCTCCCCGAGCCGGACGATCTGCTGGGCATGGCGCGTATCTGGCGTCAGACCTTTCAGCCCCAAGGTCGTCTGCGCGACTTCACCTGCGCCTGGCAAACCTGTGTTTCACCGCTGAATCAGGTCGCTTGCTGACGCGCTGTTTTCACAACATCGCCCAACAGGCATTGATTTTGGTCGGATTGTCCTACAAAACCGCTCTAACTCAAGGCATACGGACTATAGCGCCGGGACGAAAATGTTGGTAATTTTCGCCCCGGTGATCACCAGGAGTTCTAATAATGAAAAAAGTCATGCTCAAAACCACCCTTAGCCTTGCCGTAACCGTGGCATCCACCCAGATCTTCGCAGCTGGCTTTGCCATCAACGAACACAGCATCAGCGGGATGGGGACTGGGTACGCCGGGCGATCTTCTTCTGCCGACGACGCAAGCACCGTTTATGGCAACCCTGCCGGCATGTCGCGCATCACGCGCGAACAAATCACCGGTGGCGTTGCATTCCTCGACGCAAAAACCGATATCAGCGACGCCAGCTCCAGCCCGAACGGCGGCAGCAACAAAGGCGACATGGTGCCCTTCACCTCCGTACCTATGGGCTACTACGTCAAGCCGATCGACGAGCATTGGGCATTCGGTCTGGGTGTGTACGTACCCTTCGGCCTGATCACCGACTATGAAAACGGCTTCGCCGGCCGTTACTTCGGCAGCAAGTCCGAAGTCAAGATCATCACCTTCCAGCCAACGGTCAGCTACAAGTTCAACGATGTCGTGTCGATCGGTTTCGGCCCGACCATCAACCGCATCGACGGCTCGCTGGAATCCAACCTGTCGATTACTCAGGCAGCGCCGGACGGCAAGGTCAAGATCAAGGGCGACGACACCGCACTGGGCTACAACATCGGCGTGCTGGTACAGGCTACCGACAGCACTCGCCTGGGTCTGACCTACCACTCGAAAGTCGACTACAAGCTCGATGGCAACACCAAGGTCAACTACGGTGTGCTGGGCGCGATCGGCCTGGGTGCGAACCAGAAGTACGACGCTTCGCTGAAGATCACCACGCCTGAATCCGTGGACCTCTCTGTCACCCAGGCGATCAACGATCGCTGGAACGTCTACGCCGGTACCACCTGGACCCGCTGGAGCCAGCTGGAAAAGATCACCGTCAAGAACTCCGGCGTTCAGCCACTGCTGGCTGGCCAGTTCGGCGAGATCACCGAAGAACAGAACTGGCATGACACCTGGGCTTACGCCATCGGTACGTCCTACCAGTTGAACAAGGAATGGGTACTGCGTACCGGCCTGACGTTCGACCAGTCGCCGACCAACAACGTCGACCGTTCGCCACGCATCCCGACCGGCGACCGGACCATCTTCAGCATCGGTGCCGGCTGGAGCCCGACCGAAGACCTGACCATCGACGTCGCCTACTCGTACCTGAAGGAAGAGAAGGTCAACATCCGCAACGAAAACAATCGTGGCCAGAGCTACAACTCGCAGTATGAAAACTCGGCAAACGGCTTCGGTGTCGGCGCAACCTACCGCTTCTGATGCTGTACGGCGAGGCTAATGCCTCGCCCACTAAAAAGCCCCGCTCTCTTCACAGAGGCGGGGCTTTTTAATGGGCGTCGATCAGGGTTTCAGCGGCTGGGAGGCAATGGCTTTCTCGATGGCCGCCAGAAATTCAGGATCATCCGGTTTGGTCAGGCTGGAGAAATTGGCGATCACCTTGCCTTGGCGGTCGATGACGTATTTGTAGAAATTCCACTTCGGTGCGCTGCTCTGTTTGGCCAGCACCTGGAACAAGTGAGTCGCATCGTCACCCCGGACCTTCTGCGGTTCGGTCATGGTGAACGTCACGCCGTAGTTGGCGTAGCAGACCTTGGCGGTCTCGGCGCTGTCCTTGGACTCCTGCTTGAAGTCATTGGACGGCACGCCGAGCATTTCCAGGCCCTGGGCCTTGTAGCGCTGATTCAGCGCTTCGAGCCCCTCGAACTGCGGCGCGAAACCACAGAAGCTGGCGGTGTTGATCACCACCAGCGGTTTGTCGGCGTAGCGCTGACACAGGTCGATGGATTCCTTGGCCCGCAACTTGGGCAACGAACCTTGCAACAGATCCGGACAGTCCGCGGCCTGGGCCAGTCCGGTCAACGCCATCAGCAACGCGGGAACAGCACACCAGCGCTTGAGCATGTCGGGCATCCTTGAGCAATCGTCAGACCTCGACGTTACTCGCCCTCCCGCCGATCTAGCAAGCACCCATGCCCAACTGCATCAGCGCCAGCCCGCCCTGATGCCAGCCCCACCACACCAGCGCCAGCAACGCGGCGCCGAGTGCGGTGACGACGATCTGCGGCCAGAAACGGTTCATGCAGCGCTCGCACGCGGTTGCAGGCGCTCGACCGGGCGCTCGCGCACCGGCCAGTTCAGCGCCGCCGCCAGCAGACTCAGGAGAATCGCCACTTGCCAGATCAAGTCATAACTCCCGGTTCGGTCATACACCACCCCGCCCAGCCAGCCGCCGAGGAACGAACCCAACTGATGGAACAGAAACACGATGCCGCCGAGCATGGACAGGTTTCGCACGCCAAACAAGGTCGCCACCGTACCGTTGGTCAACGGCACCGTCGACAGCCAGAGGAAGCCCATGGCCATGCCGAACAGATAGGCCGAAGTCGTCGTGACCGGCAGCCACAGGAACAGCACGATCACCACGGCGCGCAGCAGATAAAGTCCGGTCAACAGACGCGGTTTGGACATCCGCCCGCCGAGCCAACCGGCGGTGTACGTACCGAAGATGTTGAACAGGCCGATCAACGCCAGCACCGTGGTGCCGACACTCGCCGGCAAATGCTGATCGACCAGATACGCCGGCAAGTGCACGCCGATGAACACCACCTGAAATCCGCAGACGAAAAAACCGAATGCCAGCAACCAGAAACCGGAGTGCGAACACGCCTCGCGCAGGGCTTCGGACAGGGTTTGCTCATGGCCGAGCACCGGCAGCGGTTTGTCCTTGAGCATGCTCACCAGCGGCACGATCAGCGCCACCAGCAGGCCCAGCACCAGCAATGCCGCCGACCAGCCGAGCCAGCCGATCAGCCCGAGGGTGCCCGGCAGCATGGCGAACTGGCCGAAAGAACCGGCAGCACTGGCAATGCCCATGCCCATGCTGCGTTTTTCCGGCGGCACGGCGCGGCCGACGACGCCAAGAATCACCGAGAACGAGGTCCCGGACAGTCCGATACCGATCAACAGACCGGCGCTCAGGGACAAACCCAACGCGGTTTCCGACAGGCCCATGAACACCAGGCCCAAGGCGTAGAGCACCCCGCCGATCAGCACCACTTTCGCAGCGCCAAAGCGGTCGGCCAGCGCGCCGGTAAACGGTTGCGCCAGGCCCCAGATCAGGTTCTGCAAGGCGATGGCGAAGGCGAACACCTCGCGACCCCAGCCGAACTGGGCGCTCATCGGCGACAGGAACAGTCCGAAGCCGTGCCGCACGCCCAATGACAACGCCAGAATCAGCGCACTCCCCAGCAACACCCAACCGCACGTACGCCACATCGAACTCATTATTATTCTCCAGTCGCGGGTATATACCCGCTTAGATTCGGAAAAAACCGGCCCTCAGGCCAGTTCATCCAATAGCCGCAGCAAGGTTTCACGCTTCTCGGCACCCAGCCGGTCGATCAACCGCTGTTGCGCCGCTTCCCAGGCCGGCAAGGCTGCTGCCAGGCGTTGCGCACCGGTTTCGGTGAGCCGGACGATGCGGTTGCGCATGTCTTCGCCCTCGGCCAGCGCCACCAGGCCCTCGCCTTCCAGCACCCGCAGATTGCGCCCGAGGGTGCTGCGATCCAGGCCCATGGCCTCGGCCAGTTCGGAAATGCTCGGCTGATCCAGGCGCTGCAGATTGCACAGCAGAGAATACTGGGCAACGTTGATCCCGAAGCCGTCGAGAGCGCCGTCGTAATGCCTGCTGACGCCACGCGCGGCGCGTCGCAGGTTGGTGCACAAACACTGAGAAGGAAGCATGATGCGTGTATATACCCGCGACTGTGTTAAATCAAGTTACAGATCAAAGTTACTTATCAAAACAAGGCCAGCCCGACCAGCACTGACATTTCCAGCAATTCCAGCAACGCGCCGGCCGTATCACCGGTGGTTCCACCCAGTCGCCGCACCATCAAATGCCGCAGCCAGATGAACACGACAACCGCCAGCAGCAACGCCACGACAGCGTCGAACCCGGCGATCGCCACACACGCCGCCGCACTCCCCGCCAGCACCTGCCAACCCGCCTTGCGCGGCAGATGATCGGCCAGCGCCTGCCCCAACCCGCCGGCCCGCACATAAGTCGTGGTGAGAAACAGCCCGAGCAACGCCGCTCGGCCGATCAGCGGCACGATGATCAACGCCGTGCCCTGCTGTTGTTCGATCAACGCCAGCAACGCGGCGAACTTGAGCAGCAACACCAGCACCAGCGTCACCACCGCGATCGGCCCGCTGCGCGGATCCTTCATGATCGTCAGCGTACGCTCGCGATCACCGAACCCGCCGAGCCACGCGTCGGCGCTGTCCGCCAGGCCATCAAGGTGCAACGCGCCGCTGAGCAGCACCCACACCGTCAGCAACAGCGCCGCATGCAACAGCAACGGCGTGCCGGCCAAGGCAATGTTCAGCGCCCAGAGAATGACACCGAACAACAGGCCCACCAGCGGATAAAACAGCAGCGACCGGCCAAGCTGTTCGGGCGTCGGCATCCCCGGCAGACGAATCGGCAGGCTGCCGAGAAATTGCAGGGCGATCCACAGAGGCAGCATTTCAGAGCACTTCCCTGAGCGAACCGTCGGCCTCGACGATCAGCGAAAACAGCGCGCCGTGGCCGACTTCAACATTGAGCAGTTGTTCACGGGGCAAGCCACGGGCCTGCGCCAGCAACAGACGCATGACGCCGCCATGACTGACCAGCAACACCCGCTCACCCGCGTGCGCCGCGTGCAGTCGCATCACCGCCGCCAGCACCCGCGCAGAAAAATCGCTGACCGGTTCACCCTGCGGCGGGGTAAACCCATAGGGATCCGCCCAGAACAAGCCCAGGCCCTCGGCATCGGTTTCCATCAGCGCCGCCGCGCTCTGCCCTTCCCAGGCACCGAAATGCAGCTCCTGCAGATTCTTGTCCAGAGAAACCGACAGCTCCCACTGCGCGCTCAACTCTTCAGCAAACCGCGCGCAACGCTGCAACGGCGAGCTGACCAGCCGATCCCACGGCCCCTGCCCGCTCACCGCCTCGCGCATCTGCGCCCAGCCTTTTTCGGTCAACGCATCGTCGAGGCTGCCGCGCAGGCCGCCGCCGAGTTCGGTTTCACCGTGGCGCAGCAGATCCAGACGCAGCGTCATGCCGGGCGGTCCGCTACCGCGGCTTCAGCGAAGGTTGCCATCTGGCCGTGCAGGTCGCAGGCCAGGCGCAACAACGGCACCGCCAGCGCCGCGCCACTGCCCTCGCCCAGACGCAGGCCCAGCTCGAGCAGCGGTTCAGCGCCGAGGGTTTCCAGTACATGGCGATGGCCCGGCTCGGCACCACGGTGACCGAACAGCAGCCACTCACGGCCGGCCGGATTCAGGCGCACCGCCACCAGCGCCGCGACCGTGCAGATGAAACCATCCACCAGCACCGCCACACCTTCCTGAGCGCACGCCAGATAGGCGCCAACCAGTGCCGCAATCTCGAAGCCGCCGAGATTGAACAGCGTCTGCAACGCATCGCCACGTTGCGCCGCATGCAGTGCCAGCGCCCGCTCGATCACCTGCGCCTTGTGGCTGACGCCTTCGGCATTCAGCCCGGTGCCGGGGCCGGTCAGATGCGCCACCGGGCAATCCAGCAAGGCACAAGCCAGCGCACTGGCGGCGGTGGTGTTGCCGATGCCCATTTCACCGCCGATGAACAATTGCGCACCCGCCGCCTTCGCGCGCAGCACGCTGTCGCGACCGCCCTGCAAGGCGAGTTCACCCTGAGCCTGACTCATCGCCGCGCCCTTGGCGAAATTCGCCGTGCCCGGGCCGATGTTCAGGTGGCGCACGCCCGGCAGGTTCAACGACGGGGTCACGGTGCCCAGATCCACCACTTCCAGCTGCGCGCCGAGTTGCCGCGCCAGCACGCTGATCGCCGCGCCGCCGCTGACGAAGTTCAGCAGCATCTGCCCGGTGACCTCCTGCGGGAACGCGGAAACCCCTTCGGCGACAACGCCATGGTCGCCAGCAAAAATCGTGATCCAGACCTGATCCAGTGTCGGCTTGATCCGGCCCTGTAATCCGGCCAACTGCACCGCCACCGATTCGAGCCGCCCGAGAGAGCCCGCTGGTTTGGTCAATTGCTGTTGACGCGCCGCCGCGTTTTCAACGGCGTCCGTATCCACCGGTTTGCACGGGTTCAGCCACCAGGCTTGGGTCATAACGCAGGTCCTTTCAAAGTCAGGGGCAGGCCGGCGACCGTCAGGACAACTCGCTGACAACGCTCGGCCAGAGCTTGATGCAGCCAACCGGCTTCATCGACGTAGCGGCGAGTCAATTCGCCCAGCGGCACGACACCCATTCCGGTCTCGTTGCTGACAAAAATGATTTCACCCGGCAGCGACGCCAGGCATTCGAGCAAGGCTTCACGCTCGGCGGCGAGGCGTTCGGCGTCGTCGAGCATCAGCAGATTGGTCAGCCACAGCGTCAGGCAGTCCACCAGCAGGCAACGCTTGGGGCCAGCGTTTTCGCGCAGCACACGGGCCAGTTCCAGCGGCTCTTCGATCAACGCCCATTCAGCAGGACGACGGGCGCGATGATGGGCGACGCGCTCATTCATCTCGCCGTCCAGTGGCTGACTGGTGGCGATGTAAGTGACGGCCAGCGCGCTGTCAGTAGCGAGTTTTTCGGCCAGGCGACTTTTGCCGGAGCGGGCGCCGCCGAGGATCAACTGGAGCATGGGGAGATTCCACAGAGTTCACGTAACAGCCCGGTATCCAGGTGCTTCTCCACCAGATCCGCCAGCCGTTCGATATCGCGTTCGCGCAAGCCGTGGTAATCCACCTCCTGCACATTGTTCAGACCGGCCCAGCGCAACAGCGCGGCACTGGCCGCCGGCGATTCGAACAGGCCATGCAGGTAGGTGCCGAAAATCTGCCCGTCGAGACTTTGCGCGCCGTCGCAGCGACCGTCGTCCAGATGCACGGCAGCATTTTCCAGCGCAGGTCCCGTGGTCACGCCGGCATGGATTTCATAACCACTGACCTCGGCATCTTCCAGCGCCAGACGCCCGCGCACATTGCGCAACTGCTTCTCGGCTTCGAGCTGTGTTTCGAACCCCAGCAAACCAAGACCGGCACTGGAACCCGGCGCGCCTTCCAGGCCCAGCGGATCGTGCACCTGCTCGCCGAGCATTTGCAGACCGCCGCAGATCCCCAGCAGCTTGCCGCCGTAACGCAGGTGACGGCGAATGGCGGTTTCCCAGCCATTGGCGCGCAGATACGCCAAGTCACTGCGCACACTTTTCGAGCCCGGCAGGATGATCAGATCAGCCGGGGGAATCGCTTGCCCCGGGGCGATGAATTGCAGATCAACTTGCGGATGCAGACGCAGCGGATCGAAATCGGTGTGGTTGCTGATGCGCGGCAGCACCGGCACCACCACTTTCAGGACTTGCTCGGCCTTGTCGGTCTGGCGCTGGTCAATGCCGTCCTCGGCTTCCAGATGCAGATCCATCACGTACGGCAGCACGCCCACCACCGGTTTGCCGGTGCGCTGTTCCAGCCAGTCGAGACCCGGTTGCAACAAAGCGATGTCGCCGCGAAAACGGTTGATGATGAAGCCTTTGACCCGCGCCTGTTCGCTCGGTGACAGCAGTTCCAGCGTGCCCACCAGATGAGCGAAGACGCCGCCACGATTGATGTCGGCGATCAGCAACACCGGGCAATCCACCGCCTCGGCGAAGCCCATGTTGGCGATGTCGCCGGCGCGCAGATTGATCTCTGCCGGCGACCCCGCGCCTTCGACCATCACCAGCGGATAGGCGGCACTCAAACGTTCGTGGGAGGCGAGCACCGCCTGCATGGCGATGGCTTTGTAGTCGTGATAGGCGACGGCGTTCATGCTGGTGACCGCACGACCGTGGATGATGACCTGGGCGCCGGTGTCGCTGTTGGGCTTGAGCAGCACCGGATTCATGTCGGTGTGCGGCTCGAGAAACGCCGCCTGGGCCTGCACCGCTTGCGCGCGGCCGATCTCACCGCCGTCGGCAGTCACCGCACTGTTGAGCGCCATGTTCTGCGGTTTGAACGGCACCACGGCAACGCCCTGACGGGTTGCCCAGCGGCACAGCGCCGTCACCAGCGTGCTTTTGCCGGCGTCGGAGGTGGTGCCCTGCACCATTAATGTGGTCATGCTGGTTTTTCCATGGAGCAATGCTTGGCGAATGCTTGCAGGGCTTGCTCAAGACGCGCCTCGTCGGCGGCATCGGCGGGCAGGCCGAATCGCAGGCTGCTGTTGTGCGCGAACAGACGCAGGAGAATGCCGCGTCGGGCCATGAATTCGTGCAGCGCGGCGGCCTGTTCGGTGATCAGCCACTGAAACAGCGCACAGCCACCCTGCGGCTTGAAGCCGTGGCGCTCAAGCAGCGCAGCCAATCGTTCGCTGGCCTCGTCGCTGCGGATGCGCTGACGCGTGTGGCCTTCGGTGTCGCGCAGACAGGCCTGACCCAGCACCCGGGTCGGCCCGCTGACTGCCCAGGGCCCGACCTGTTCGGCCAGCAACCGGAGCAACTTGCGCTCGGCCAGCACGAACCCCAGCCGCACACCGGCCAGACCGAAAAACTTGCCGAACGAGCGCAACACGATCAACCCCACTTGATGCGCATGCGGGGCGAGACTCAGCTGCGGCGTGTTGTCCATGAACGCTTCATCGACCACCAGCCAGCCGCCGCGCTGGGCCAGCCGCGCATGCCAGTCGAGCAGGCGCGCCGGGGTCAGATTCAGGCCCGTGGGATTGTTTGGATTGACCACCACCAGCACGTCGAGGCTGTCGAGAAAGAAGTCGACTTCCTGCTCCAGCACCTCACGCACGATATAGCCGCTGCGCCGCCAGGCTTCAGCATGCTCGGCGTAACACGGCGACAGCACGCCGACCTTGCCGGCACGGCGCAATCGCGGCAGCAGTTGAATGGCCATCTGCGAACCGGCCACCGGCAACACCTGGCTGGCGCCGTAGTAATCGCAGGCGGCCTGCTCCAGACCGTCATCGTTTTCCGGCAGGCGCGCCCACGCCCGCAGCGGAATCTCCGGGACCGGAAACGGCCACGGCGCAAGACCCGTGGACAGGTCGAGCCAGTCTTCTTCCGCGATGCCGTACTCGAGCGCCGCCCTGCGCAACCGGCCACCGTGCTCAAGCATAGAATTCAGCCCCCACGCAGAGAATCAGCAGCCATAACCATACCCCGCGCTGGACCAATTGCCAGCCGCGATCAATGGAATTGGCATCCGCCGGTGTGCCCTCGCCCAATTGCGGACGCTCGTGCAGCTCGCCGTGGTAAATCGCCGGCCCGCCCAGTTCGACACCCAGCGCACCCGCGCCGGCGGCCATCACCGGGCCGGCGTTCGGGCTGTCCCATTTCGGCGCCTGAGTGCGCCAGCATTTCAACGCCAGTCGGGTTTTGCCGAGCAGCGCGTAGGTCAACGCTACCAGCCGCGCAGGAATGTAGTTGAGGACGTCGTCGATTTTTGCCGCCGCCCAGCCGAAACGCTCGAAACGCTCGTTGCGATAGCCCCACATCGCGTCGAGCGTATTGCTCAAACGGTAGAGCACCACGCCCGGCGCACCGGCCACGGCAAACCAGAACAGCGCGGCAAACACCGCATCGCTGCCGTTTTCCAGCACCGACTCGGTGGCGGCGCGGGCTACGGCGGTGCTGTCCAGCTCATCGGTCTGACGGCTGACCAGATACCCCACACGCTTGCGCGCCTCTTCCAGATCATCGGCACGCAGGGCCTTGGCCACCGGCTCGACGTGCTCACCCAGGCTGCGCATGCCGAGGGCGCAATACAGCGCAAGAATCTCGACGATCCAGCCCACGTAAGGCGCCCAGGAAAACGCCGTGGCCAGCAGGGTCAGCGGCAACACCGCGATCACCCACGCGGTGACGCCATGGCTACGCCAGCCGCGACCGCCGCTATTGAAACGTTGCTCGATGCGCCCGGCGAAATTACCGAACGCCACCAGCGGATGCCAGCGTTTCGGTTCACCCAGCAGCGCATCCAGCGCAACCGCGGCGACACTCAACAACGCCACACTCATTGACTCACTCCCCAAAAATTTTCATACAGCAGCTCATTGAGCGGACGCGCCTGCGCCCACCCTTCGAGTACCAGCATCGGCGCCGGATAGAATTCCTTGACCGGCCCCAGGCAAAGCACCGCCAGCGGCTTGGCCCCGGCCGGCAGTTTCAGCAGATCGGCCAGCGCCTGCGGCTCGAACAGCGACACCCAGCCCATGCCCAGGCCTTCGGCACGCGCGGCCAGCCACAGGTTCTGGATCGCGCAGGACAATGAGGCCATGTCCATTTCCGGCAGCGTGCGACGACCAAAGATGTGTTTTTCGCGATCGTCCATCAACGCGGCAACCAATACTTCGGCGCAGTCGTTGATGCCCTCGACCTTGAGTTTCATGAATTCGTCGCTGCGCTCGCCGAGGGCTTCGGCGGTACACACGCGTTCTTCTTCAACAAGGTTCTGGATCTGGCCACGTAGAGCGCGGTCGCTGATGCGGATGAAGCGCCACGGCTGCATCAGGCCGACGCTCGGTGCCTGATGCGCGGCTTCAAGCAAACGGCGCAACACGTCAGGCTCGACCGTACCGCCGCTGAAGTGGCGCATGTCGCGGCGTTCGGCGATGGCGCGGTAAACCGCTTCGCGCTCGGCGTCAGTAAAGGCGTTGTCGGTCATGGCACCAACAGTGCGGCAATCGCCGACGGATTCGACGGGAAGTAAAAGTGCACGTACGAGGCGGTCATCCGCCCTTCCCTGTAAACCGCTTCCGCGCCGCGCCCGCCGTTGGGGCTGTGGCCACGGGCAATCGGCGTCAGTTCGGTGGTGGTCAGGGAATGGTGATAGGTATGGCCGCGCAACAAGCCTTCCGGCAGGTCGACCTCTTGCAAGGCCAGTGCGGCGAGGCGCTTTTGCATCACGGCGTCGCCACTCAACAGGCCGACCAAATCAGCGCGGGTGCCTTCGACATCCGTCAACGAGTCGAGCAGATAAAGCATGCCGCCACATTCGGCGAGCAGCGGTTTGCCGGCCGCATGATGCGCGCGGATCGCTTTGAGCATGTCAGTGTTCTGCGCCAAGGCAACGTGGTGCAATTCCGGATAACCGCCAGGCAGGTACAAGCTGTCGGCTTCAGGCAATTGCGCATCGCGGATCGGCGAGAAGAAACTCAGCTCGGCGCCCATCGCCCGCAGCAGATCGAGACTGGCGCCGTAGGTAAAAGCGAAGGCTTCGTCGCGGGCGACGGCAATTCGCACGCCTTCGAGCAGCTTTTCGGTCTCAACGATTGCTGGCGCGGCGAATTCCACGGCCGGTGGCAGCGCTACCTCGCAAGTGCCGGCCAGTGCTTCGGCGGCGGCGTCGAGGCGCACATCGAGATCATTAAGTTCACTGGCCTGCACCAGACCGAGATGGCGGCTCGGCAGTTCGATCCCGGTTTCCCGGGACAATGCGCCGTACCAGCGCAAACCTTCGGTGAGGCTGCCTTCCAGCAACTGTGCATGGCGCACGGTGCCGACGCGGTTAGCCAGTACGCCAGCGAACGGCAGATCCGGCTGATAGCGCGCCAGACCCAGAGCCAAGGCGCCAAAGGTCTGGGCCATGGCCGTGCCGTCGATCACGCCGAGCACCGGCACGCCGAAATGTCGCGCCAGATCGGCACTCGACGGCGTACCGTCAAACAAACCCATCACGCCTTCGATCAGGATCAGGTCGGCTTCAGCGGCGGCTTCCCACAACAGGCGACGACTTTCCTGCTCGCCGACCATCCACATGTCCAGTTGATAAACCGGCGCACCGCTGGCGCGCTCGAGGATCATCGGGTCGAGAAAGTCCGGACCGCATTTGAACACGCGGACCTTGCGCCCCTGATTGCGATGCAGACGGGCCAGTGCGGCGGTGACGGTGGTCTTGCCCTGACCGGAGGCCGGCGCGGCGATCAGGACCGCCGGGCAGTGACGTGGTTGATTCAAAGTTCGACGCCTTTCTGCGCTTTGATGCCGGCCTGGAAGGCGTGCTTGATCATGCCCATTTCGGTGACGGTGTCGCCCATCTCGATCATTTCCGGCTTGGCGGCGCGACCGGTGACGATCACGTGCTGCATCGGCGGACGCGCCTGCAGATCGCTGAGTACCTGATCCAGGTCGAGGTAACCGTGCTTGAGCGCGATGTTCAGTTCATCGAGCACCACCAGACCGATCGATGGATCGCGCAGCAGTTCGCGGGAGACATCCCAGGCTGCTTCGGCGGCGGCGATGTCGCGCTGGCGGTCCTGGGTTTCCCAGGTGAAGCCCTCGCCCATCACGTGAAAACGCACTTGCTCGGGGAAGCGGCGGAAGAACATTTCTTCGCCGGTGCTGTTGCGGCCCTTGATGAACTGCACCACACCGCACTGCATGCCGTGGCCCATGGCGCGGGCGAGCATGCCGAATGCCGAGCTGCTTTTGCCTTTGCCATTGCCGGTCAGCACCAGCACCAGGCCGCATTCGTCTGGCGAATTGGCGATGCGTTCGTCGATCACGGCTTTTTTGCGCTGCATGCGCGCCAAGTGGCGCTCGTCGCGTTCGGGGGAATCAGTCATGGGGGAGCTCTCCGTTGAGGCTGGATAACGGCGGGCAGGCACAAGAATAGACGGCAACAAGCCTGGCATCGCCCACCGTGATGCCGCTGGATGGATCAGGCCGGTCTCCGGGCTCATGAGCGGCGTTGGCCTGGCTGCGCGCCTTCCCGCTTTTACGCAGTGGCATCAGACGCAGCTTTTACTCATTTACCGTTGCGGGGGCAGCGCCGGGATCGTGAGGGTTCATCGCTTGAAGACCCGCCTCACCGGCTTCCCTGTTTCACTCTGTCGACATGCGCCACAGAGCACCTGAAACAAGCCGCGAAGGTTAGAGGGTTGGGGGTGGAGCGTCAATTGAAGAGGGGCTTGTGCGGCGAATAACTGCCGCCGATCAATTAACTGACGCCAATCTTGTGCCACACTGCCAGCAGTGATATCAAAGAGCCATGCTCTTTGACTGCAGAGAGCCCATCACAATAACAAGGGAGAGCCCCATGCAAGGCATGATCATCAGCAATCCGCGGCTGGAATTCCTGCGCCCGGTGCTGGAACGCTGGTTTGACTGTATCGACCGCTACAACGCCGTGCGCGGCGACAACGACACGCCCTACTGGCACGACGAAAAAGCCAACCTCGGTCTGCTGTCGGCCGCCGCGTGGATGGCTGAACTGGTCACGCTGCGCGACACTGCCACCCGCAAACAGAACGAAGAGGGCGAGCGCAACGCCCGTGCCGATTTGTTTATTGCTGGCGCCGAGGATCGCGCCTTCATTCAGGCGACCCAACGCTGGCCGCGCGTCACCAGCCTGAATCTGACCCAGGCCCTGGCGGATATCACCAGCGACGCCAAGCGCATCAGCTACGCCAGCGACCTGAAACTCGGCTGCCTGTTCGTCGCCCCGCAAAAAGCCCAGCACAGCGCCAGCCCGGAGGAATTGCAGGACATGGTCGACGACCTGCAGAAGGAACACACCTGCGCCGTCGCCTGGTATTTCCCCTACGCCTACCGCAAATTGCGCAGCGAAGCCGGCAACTATCACCCCGGCATTGCCGTGCTGTTCAAGGAAGCCCGCGGCTGAGGGTTGAACCATCGGGCTTGTGCGCTTCTCTATGTTTAGGAATGCATTCATAGGGAAGATCAGCAATGCGCAAGCCCCAGCTCGTTTTCGTCATCGTGCTCGCCGGAGGGCTCGCCGCCTGTGGTGAATCCTCCAGCCTGCAAGTCTCCGACGGCACCGGTCCGTCACCGAAACTGCCCGAACCGAACAAGACCCTGATCCCGACGGTGAACATCGCCCCGGCCATTGGCTGGCCGGCCGGCGCGAAGCCGACGGCAGCGGCAGGCACTCAGGTGGCAGCCTTTGCGGAAAATCTCGATCACCCGCGCTGGTTGTATGTGCTACCCAACGGCGACGTGCTGGTGGCGGAAACCAACGCCCCACCCAAACCCGACGACGGCAAGGGCATTCGCGGCTGGGTGATGAAGAAAGTCATGGGCCGTGCCGGCGCCGGCGTGCCCAGCCCGAACCGCATCACACTGTTGCGCGATGCCGATCATGATGGCGTGGCCGAAACTCGCACGGTGTTCCTGCAAAACCTCAACTCGCCGTTCGGCATGACCCTGGTCGGCAATGATCTGTACGTCGCCGATACCGATCGCCTGCTGCGCTTTAACTACGAGCCCGGCGCGACCGAAATCAAGAGCCAGCCGATCAAGGTCGTGGATTTGCCGGGCGGCACGCTCAACCATCACTGGACCAAGAACGTCATCGCCAGCAAAGACGGCAGCAAGCTGTACGTCACCGTCGGCTCGAACAGCAACGTCGGCGAAAACGGCCTCGATCAGGAAGAGGGGCGTGCGGCGATCTGGGAAGTAGATCGCGCCACCGGCAACCACCGGATTTTCGCTTCGGGCATCCGCAATCCCAACGGCCTGGCCTGGGAGCCGCAAAGCGGTGCGCTGTGGACTGCCGTCAACGAACGCGATGAGATTGGCAGCGATCTGGTGCCGGACTACATCACATCGGTCAAGGACGGTGGTTTCTATGGCTGGCCGTTCAGCTACTACGGCCAGCACGTTGACGTGCGCGTGGAACCCCAACGGCCGGACATGGTGGCCAAGGCCATCGCTCCGGACTACGCCGTCGGCCCGCACACCGCATCACTGGGGCTGACCTTCGCCGAGGGCAATCGCTTGCCGGCACAGTTCAAGGAAGGCGCATTCATTGGCCAGCACGGCTCGTGGAACCGCAAGCCGCACAGTGGCTACAAGGTGATCTTTGTGCCGTTTGCCGCTGGCAAGCCGAGCGGAACGCCGGTGGACGTGCTGACCGGATTTCTCGACAAGGACGAGAACGCTTTGGGTCGCCCGGTCGGCGTGGTGATCGATCAGCAAGGTGGGTTGCTGGTAGCCGATGACGTGGGGAACAAGGTGTGGCGGGTGTCAGCGGCCCGCTAATGTATTGCAGGCATTAAAAAACCCGTGGGAGCCATTCAGCTCCCACGGGTTTTTAAGTATCTGGATTACGGGTTATGCGCCAGATGCTCCGGCTGCAGAACGCGCTTGGCGCTCAGATAGGCTTTCTGCCAATAGGCTTTCGACAGGCTGTCCAGCTTTACCGTGCCGCCAGTGGCTGGTGCATGAACGAAGCGCCCTTCCCCGACGTAGATCCCCGCATGACTGACCTGAGAGCCGCCATTGGTGGCGAAGAAGATCAGGTCGCCGGTCTGCAGCCCTTCCTTGCCGACGTTCGGCGCCTGCATGACGATCATCTCGCGGGTCGAACGCGGCAGGCTGATGCCGGCGGCATCGCGGTAAACGAAACCGATCAGGCCACTGCAATCAAAGCCCGAATCCGGCGTATTGCCGCCCCAGCGATAAGGCGTGCCGACCAGCCCCAGCGCGCGGAACAGCACGTCTTCGGCAGCAGGCGAAAAGGTCTGGGAGGATCCGAATACGATCGGAGCGCGAACCACCGGCGCAGGCGGCGGAGTGCGGCTGGCGCAGGCGCTGAGCAGCGCGGCGAAGAACATCAAGGCAAAGCGGGCCGACATCGTCATATGCAGAACATCCTGATCTGGCTGCGGCTTTGACTGCCGATTCGATAGAAAACAAAACCGCCTGCGTTGGGACGCAGGCGGTTTGCCATCAATATAGATCAGGATTCTAGCGGCTACGCGGCAAACTTCAAGTAAGACTTTAACTTCACCTTGTAAAGTTTAGGTCTATTGCGATTGAAGGGCCGCTTTGTCGCCACCAGCGTGGCGACAAATGCGTGATTACTTGCGAGCGGTAACCACGGTTGGAGCGTTCGCCAAAGCGCGTTTGGCTTCGATAAAGGTCTTGCTCCAGTAGCTGTCGCCCAGGCTGTCGATGCGAACACCGCCGCTGCGACGAGAGCTGGAATGGATGAACTGGTTGTCGCCCAGGTAGATCCCGGCGTGGCTTACACGACCGCGACGACCATTGGTGGCGAAGAACAACAGATCGCCTGGCTCAAGGTTGCTGCGCGAAACCAGCGGCGCATCCACGTTGATCATTTCGCGAGTGGAGCGTGGCAGGTTCATGCCGGCTTCTTCGCGGAACAGATAGCCGATGAAACCGCTGCAATCGAAACCGGCTTCAGAGGTACCGCCGAAACGGTAACGGGTACCGATCAGGGACATGCCGCGTTCGAGGATGCTGTCGGCCAGAACCGGAAGCTGGTAAGGCTTCTTGCCGTTGAAGTCGGCGAGTTCTTTTTCGGTGTCCAGCTCTTCCTGGTAAATAACAGAGGACTGGGCGGTGGCAGAATTTTTTACCTGTTGTTGCTGCTCTTGATTAACAGGTGAATGAGCAGCGCAACCGAACAACAGGGTGACGAGTGCGAGAGGCACGAGGGGTGCGAAGCGCTTTAGCATGGGCACGACCGTGGCTGATAGTTGTAAAGAAGCCGAGACTATGCCCGCTATCAGCCTCATTTGCAAATTCAATCGATCTTTTTGTGACTTCCCGGTTTCTCGTTTACATCTAAGCGCTTAAGCCTATTTGAATCGAAACGCGGCCTGTGCACCCCACAGGAAAGCGGGTTTTCTGGCGCCTGAAATATGCCGAAACCGGCTGAAAGCCCCGGTTTTACCAGCCCAGCGTTTCTTTCAGGAAGGGAATGGTCAGCTTGCGCTGAGCCTGCAAAGAGGCCTGATCGAGCTGCTCCAGCAGATCGAAAAGCGCGCTCATGCTGCGGGTACCGCGAGTCAAAATAAAATGCCCGACTTCATCGGTCAGGTGCAGACCGCGACGGGATGCGCGCAATTGCAGGGCACGCAATTTGTCTTCATCGGAGAGAGGACGCATCTGGAAGATCAGCGCCAAGGTCAGGCGCGATTTCAGGTCGGCGAGTTTGATCGGCAGTTCACGCGGCGAAGTGGACGCCGCGATCAGCAGACGGCGACCGCTGTCACGCAGACGGTTGAACAGATGAAACATCGCCTCTTCCCAGTCCGCCTTGCCGGCAATAACCTGCAAGTCATCCAGGCAGACCAGTTCGTACTGTTCGAGGTTGTCGAGAATTTCGATGCCGCGATCCATCAACTCGGCCAGCGGCAGGTACACCGCCGGTTCACCCATCTGTTCGAAGCGCAGGCACGCGGCCTGCAACAGATGCGTCCGCCCTACCCCGTGCTTGCCCCACAGATAGATCAGGCTTTCGGTCCAGCCGGCGTCGGCTTCGCATAGACGCTCGACATAGCCGAGTGCAGCGGCATTGGCGCCTGGGTAGTAGTTGATGAAGGTGGCGTCGTCACGCAGACGCACACCTAGGGGCAGCTGAATCGGTTTCATGCTGACTGAACAGTTCCCAAGGAACCGTTAGTGGCCTCTGTGTAAAGTGAGCGAAGTTTATACCCGTGAAGCGGAGCGCACAATGCGACAGACCCCAAGCAAAATCAAAGGTTTGCGTTAACGTGCTGGTTTTATGACAGTTTCTTTGGCGCCATGGCCTGCAGGAGACGGGCCAACCCGGCAATCCACCGGGCAGCCCGCGCATCACATTACAACTCCGGCTCATCCACCCCGCTATAGATGTCGGAATCCTTGTACAGATCGTGGACGTGTCGCACCAGCACCATGATCACCGCCGCCACCGGCAATGCCAGCAGCACACCGGTGAAGCCGAACAGCTCGCCACCGGCCAGAATCGCGAAAATCACCGCCACCGGGTGCAGACCGATCCGATCCCCCACCAGCAAAGGCGTCAGCACCATGCCTTCCAGTGCCTGGCCGACCATGAACACCGCGACGATCCCGATCATCGGATACAGATCGCCACCAAACTGGAACAACCCGGCAATCAGCGCCGCGCCGATGCCGATCACAAACCCCATGTACGGCACAATCGCCGCCAGCCCTGCAATCAGACCGATCAACAGGCCCAGCTCCAGCCCGACAATCATCAGACCGGCCGCATAGATCACGCCCAACGCCAGCATCACCAGCAACTGCCCGCGCACGAACGCGCCCAGCACTTCATGGCACTCACCCGCCAGCGCCACCACACGTTCTTCGCGATCACGGGGCAACAGGCCACGGATCTTGGCCATCATCACGTCCCAGTCACGCAGCAGGTAAAAGCTCACCACCGGGATCAGCACCAGATTCGCCAGCCAGCCGATCAGCGCCAGGCTCGAGGCCGTCGCCTGACTCAGCACCACACCGACGATGTCGGTGGTCTGGCCCATGTGTTCGCTGATCGCGGCTTTGACCTTGTCGAACTTCCAGAAGCCGTCAGACAGCCCCAGCTTCGATTGCGCCCATGGCACGGCAGTGTGCTGCAACCAGTCGAGCATTTGCGGCGCCAGTTCATACAGCCGTACTAATTGCTTGGCGAGCATCGGCACCAGCACCAGCAACAACGCAGTGACGATCAGGGTGAACAAGGCGAACACCGCGATAACACCCCAGGTGCGAGACAGCCCCAGGCGTTCCAGACGATCGACGAGCGGATCGAACAGATAGGCGAGCAGCAGCGCCACCAGAAACGGCGTAAGGATCGGATGCAGCAACCAGACAAACGCGCAAAGCAGGAGCACCCCACCGAGCCAGAACCAACGCCGCGTATCGGCCATGTAACACTCCATTGCTTATATATAAGAAAGAAAAACTACCAGCGGAACCGCAAGGACGGCGCCGCCGGTGTCGGTGTCGGTGTCGGCGCAACGGTTGGCGCCGCCCCGACGACCGCAGGCTGAGGCGCAGCCACCGGAGCCGGTGCCTCGGCCGGCAGTTCCTGCAACTTCGCCAGCGACAATTGCGCTCGCAATTGATCGGCACTGCCGTTGACCCGATAGAGGATGCGATCGGCATCGACACTCTGCAGACGCACGCCGAACGGTTCGAGTAACCGCAGCAGCGCCGCGTAGTGCTCCAGATTCATGCCCTGCACTTCCAGGGTCTGCTGGCCGGACGCGCCCGGCTTGGCCACAAAGCGTGGCGCCAGACGTTCAGTGACCGCCAGCATCACCGCATCGGCCACCGCCGCCTGATCCGCGCCCTGCACGTTGCCCGCCTCTTTTTTATCGCCCAGCCACAATTGCCATTTGGCCTGCCATTGCCCGCTTTCTTCGCGCGCATGCACGGCGAGCAAGGCGTCAGCGTTATAGCGCTCGGAAGCGTTACGCAGCGGCGCCGGGTCGGCCCCTTCAAGCGCAGGCGCGGTTGCGACCAATTGCTCACTCAAGTCCGCCAAAGGCAGGCGCAACGGCAATCCACGGTGCTGGGCGGCGCGGCGCAACGGTGCGGCACTGGCCTGACCGTCGCCCACCAGGCTCGAACCCTCGGTCGAATCGTTCAGCCACCAGCTCAGGATCGAAGGCCGGTTGGCACCCCACAGCGCCAGCCCGGCGCGGCGCAACGCCTGCTCGGTGGTTCCCGGATCGAAATCGACCTTCAGCACTTCCGGCGGCCCGGCATCGAAACCGAACTGACTGATGATCTGCTGCGGATCCTTGCGAACCGGCGCCAGCCCCGGGTTCTGCGGGGCCTTCGGGTCACCGGTCAGGCGCAGCACCAGCGTATCCAGCGCAGCCTGGGTCGCGCGATCGCGCTCCTCTGGCGACTGGCCAGTGACCGGTTCGCGCACCTGATAAAGACCTTTGAGATTTTCCGCCTGGGTCGCCAGGCTGATCAGAGACAAACCACCCACTAACAGCAATTTACAAAAACGCATGGAGAATTCCCGTCGACAAGAGCGGCTGGAACAGGCCGCGTGCACCGTTGTGGCAAGCCTGTGACCACAGGCCGTCGCAAAACATTCACACGCGGTCGGTAAGTTTTTGCACAGTCCTAACGATAGACGGTTCCTTATACAGGCACCCGTGATGTCATCCACAGCGTCAATTGCAAAATTTTTCCATCGATATGCCCCTGCCCGTCGGCGTGAGGATGGCCGCTGCCCCTCAAGCCTGATAAAATCGCGCGCCTTCGCAGACCGGCAACAGCCGGGCACCCCGAACTTCGCGTGAGGCAATCGCCCCTGTCGGATTCGGCGTTCCCGCTGAACTCGGTCGTTACCCCTGAATCCCCTCCCCTAAAGGCCTGGATCATGAGCAAGCAACCCTCCCTGAGCTACAAGGACGCCGGTGTAGACATCGACGCCGGTGAAGCATTGGTCGAACGCATCAAGAGCGTCGCCAAGCGCACTGCGCGCCCGGAAGTCATGGGCGGCCTGGGCGGTTTCGGCGCCCTCTGCGAGATCCCGGCCGGTTACAAGCAGCCGGTACTGGTTTCCGGTACTGACGGCGTCGGCACCAAGCTGCGTCTGGCGCTGAACCTGAACAAGCACGACAGCATCGGTCAGGACCTGGTCGCCATGTGCGTCAACGATCTGGTGGTGTGCGGCGCCGAGCCGCTGTTCTTCCTCGACTACTACGCCACCGGCAAGTTGAACGTCGACGTGGCCGCCACTGTGGTCACCGGTATCGGTGCAGGCTGCGAACTGGCTGGCTGCTCGCTGGTCGGCGGCGAAACCGCTGAAATGCCGGGCATGTACGAAGGCGAAGACTACGACCTGGCCGGCTTCTGCGTCGGCGTCGTGGAAAAAGCCGAAATCATCGACGGCTCGAAAGTCGCCACCGGTGATGCCCTGATCGCCCTGCCATCGTCCGGCCCGCACTCCAACGGCTACTCGCTGATCCGCAAGATCATCGAAGTGTCCGGTGCCGACATCGAAACCGTTCAGCTCGACGGCAAGCCGCTGACCGAACTGCTGATGGCTCCGACCCGCATCTACGTGAAGCCGCTGCTCAAGCTGATCAAGGACACCGGTGCGGTCAAGGCCATGGCCCACATCACCGGTGGTGGCCTGCTCGACAACATCCCGCGCGTTCTGCCAAAAGGCGCTCAAGCCGTGGTTGACGTGGCCAGCTGGAACCGCCCGGCCGTCTTCGACTGGCTGCAAGAGAAAGGCAACGTCGACGAAACCGAAATGCACCGCGTGCTGAACTGCGGCGTGGGCATGGTGATCTGCGTGGCTCAGGAGCACGTTGAAGTTGCCCTGAACACCCTGCGTGACGCCGGCGAGCAGCCTTGGGTCATCGGTCAGATCGCTGTCGCTGCCGAAGGCGCGGCTCAGGTCGAACTGAAGAACCTCAAGGCTCACTGATGTCCCAGACCTGTGATGTCGTGGTGCTGTTGTCTGGCACCGGCAGTAACTTGCAGGCCCTGATCGACAGCACGCGGACCGGCGACAGCCCGGTCCGCATCGCTGCGGTGATTTCCAACCGCGCCGACGCCTACGGCCTGCAACGCGCCAGTGACGCGGGTATCGCCACCCGCTCGCTGGATCACAAGGGATTCGAGGGCCGCGAGGCCTTCGATACCGCCCTGATCGAACTGATCGACGAATTCAACCCCAAACTCGTGGTACTGGCCGGCTTCATGCGCATTCTCAGCGCTGACTTCGTCCGTCACTACCAGGGTCGCCTGCTCAACATCCACCCGTCGCTGCTACCCAAATACAAAGGGTTACACACTCACCAGCGCGCGCTGGAGGCCGGCGACGCCGAACACGGCTGCTCCGTGCACTTCGTCACCGAGGAACTCGATGGCGGACCACTGGTCGTACAGGCAGTAATCCCGGTAGAGTTGCACGATTCGCCGCAAAGTCTGGCGCAGCGGGTTCACGCTCAGGAACACCTGATCTACCCGATGGCCATACGCTGGTTCGCCGAAGGACGGCTGAGCCTCGGCGAGCAAGGTGCTTTACTGGATGGCCAGCCACTGCCGGCCAGCGGTCACTTGATTCGAAACTAGGAGATATTATGCGTCGCGCCCTGCTCTTCGCTTGCGCTCTGCTCGCCCTGCCCTTCGCGCAGGCGGCAGACCTTCAACCGTTCTCCGCCAGCTACACCGCCGACTGGAAACAGCTGCCCATGAGCGGCACCGCCGAGCGCAGCCTGACCAAACAGGCCAACGGCGTCTGGAAGCTCAGCTTCAAAGCCTCGATGATGATTGCCAGCCTGTCCGAGGAAAGCACCCTGACCCTGGACAAGGACACCCTGCTGCCACAGTCCTACCACTTCGAACGCGGTGGTCTGGGCAAGGCGAAAAAGGCTGACCTGGACTTCGACTGGGCCAACAAGCTGGTGACCGGAACCGACCGCGGCGACGCGGTGAAAATCCCGCTCAACCGCGGCATGGTCGACAAATCCACCTATCAACTGGCGCTGCAGCATGACGTGGCCGCCGGCAAGAAAAGCATGAGCTATCAGGTGGTCGATGATGGCGAAGTCGATACCTACGACTTCCGCGTGCTGGGTTCGGAAAAAGTCGAAACCAAGGCCGGCCAGATCGATGCGATCAAGGTCGAGCGCGTTCGCGACCCGACACAAAGCAAGCGCATCACCGTCCTGTGGTTCGCCAAGGACTGGGATTACCTGCTGGTTCGCCTGCAACAGGTCGAAACCGACGGCAAGGAGTACAACATCATGCTCCTCGACGGTACGGTCAACGGCAAGACGGTCAAAGGCAGCTGATCCGAAACAAAATCAAAAAGCCCCGCAAATGCGGGGCTTTTTTTCGCCTGTCGAACGCTGATCAGACCGAGAACCTGGCCACCATGCTGTTCAGATCCACCGCCAGCCGCGACAGTTCCTGACTCGCGGCACTGGTCTGATTGGCCCCCGCCGAGGTCTGCATCGCCAGATCACGGATGTTCATCAGGTTGCGGTCCACTTCCCGCGCCACGGCCGCTTGCTCTTCCGACGCACTGGCGATCACCAGGTTGCGCTCGTTGATCAAGGTAAACGCCGAAGCGATTTCCTCCAGCGCAACGCCGGCGGCCTTCGCCAGCTCCAGGGTCGAGCGCGCCCGAATATTGCTCTGCTGCATCGAACTGACCGCCGAATCGGTGCCCTGCTGAATGCCGCCGATCATCTGCTCGATTTCCCGCGTCGACTGCTGAGTGCGATGGGCCAGCGCCCGCACTTCGTCCGCCACCACCGCAAAACCCCGTCCGGCATCTCCCGCCCGGGCAGCCTCGATCGCCGCATTCAATGCCAGCAGATTGGTCTGTTCGGCAATCGAGCGGATCACGTCCAGCACTTTGCTGATGCTGTAGACCTTCTGCGCCAGATCCTCCACCTGCGAGGCATTGGCGGTGACATCGTCCGCCAACAGCTCGATGGACGACACGGTCTGCTGCACCTGCTCGCGACCATGCTGGGCAATGCGATCAGACTCACGGGAAGCCTCGGAAGTCGCGACGGCATTGCTCGCCACCTCTTCCACGGCGGCGGTCATCTGATTGACTGCCGTGGCCGCCTGTTCTATTTCCAGACTCTGCTGATGCAGCCCCCGCGTCGCGTCTTCGGTGACGCAGCTCAACTCTTCCGAGGCCGAGGCCAGCTGACTGGAGGACTCGGAGATCTGGCGGATAGTGTCCCGCAGGTTGTGCTGCATGCTCTTGAGCGCGTGCAGCAGCCGCGCCGGTTCGTCCTTGCCGGAAATGCTGATATCCCCGGTCAGATCGCCACCGGCCACCACTTCCGCGACATTGAGCGATTGCGATAGCGGCAGCACGATGCTGCGGGTCAGCAACAACGCCAGCGCGATGGTAATCAGCGCAGTGATGCCGATCATCACCCCGACCCACACCCGCGAGTTGGTGAACACCAGCCGTGCGGCCTCAGTGGCGAGGTTGGCGTTGTGCTTGTTCAACTCGACCAACTCACGCAGGGTCACTGCAATTTCATCCGCCAGCGGGCTCATCTGCCCGTTGAGAATGGCGGCCGCCTCCTCCACTCGTCCCTGAGCAGATAACGTCATCACCTGCGCCTGAAGTTCCAGGTACTTGTGTTCGGCGACCTTGAAGCGGTCGAACAGCGCGCGCTCTTCGGGCAATGCGATCAGGATGTCGTAGCGTTGCTGGGCTTCACTCAGCACTCCACGCAAATCATTGAGCTTGGCCACGTTCTGATCCAGCGCCTGCGGATCGCGATTGAGCAACAGGCGCATGGTCAGCGCACGCAAACGCAGCATGTCCTGGCTCATCTCGCCCACCGCCATCACGCTGGGCAGCCAGTTATTGTCGACCTCGTCGGACTGCGCGCGCATGTTCGACATCTGCAGCAGGGCAAACGCCCCAAGGGCAAACACCATCAGCGCCAGCACGCCAAAACCCAGCCCGGCTCGGGGCGCAATATTGAGACTACGGATACTCATTGCTCTGGTTCCTTCCAAAAGCGCTGCATCAACCCTGCAGCTGGTTGCTCTAGAAGGTATCGGCCCTTTTAAAAAATGCGTAAGACCAAAACGCGATATCAAAAGGCCTTGATCCTACGAACCGTCGGCATTAACGATTCAGCGCGGGTTTGCCGGACTTGAGCGCTGTTCGCGGCAATATCGCCAAGAAGTTGTCCCGTGCGACTTTTTTCGCCACCGCTTCCGGCAAGGCGTCGAGAAACGGCTTGAAGCCGTGGATTTCCTTGCCGAGTTTATTGAATCGCCCGACCACGTCCGAACCGAGCATGAAGCGATCCGGGTAGCGCTCCACCAGTTGCACCCAGTCCGCTCGCGGTTGCCCCTTTTCGTCCAGCAGATAAGGCGTCAGCAAGCTCCACGACAGATCAATAAACAGGTTCGGGTACGCCTCCAGCATTCGCGTCAGGGTCGGCAGCAGAAAATCCAGCTGCGTCTGATGACGGTGGATTTCGGCGCTGGTGCCGGCATGCGCCCAGATGAACCGGGTGTGCGGATGATTACGCAGCGGCTCTTCGATTTCCTTCAGGTACAGGGGGTTCTTCTCACGCTTGGAGGTGATGTTGGAATGCAACATCACCGGCAGATCGTTTTCAGCGGCCAGGTGATAGATGCGGGTCATGGCTTCGTTGTTGGCGCGTGGCGTGTCGCCGGATGTCAACGCGGTGAGATCGTCGTGACGGGTAAAGACTTCGCCTATGCCCTGCCACAAGCCGGGATACAGATCGAGCATGCGCTGGATATGCGCGGCGGAGTTCTTGTCGTTGGGGTTGAAGCCTGAAAGAAACGGGTGAAAGTACTGGCGTTGCTCAGGTGTCAGCTTCTGCACCGCGTCGGCGACGATCACGTCAGTCGCGCTGTACCAATAGGCATCGGCATCATCGCCGGCGTAGTAACGCGGGCGCTTCGGCTCGTCTTCGTGCCATTTCTTCGCCACGGGAATGCCGGAAATCATCACATGCTCGATGGCATTTTCCTTCATGGCCGTCAGCAATTTCGGCATGCCGGCGGTTTCCTGGAAAAAATCCACGTAATGCAGGTGCGCGTCACTGTAGGTGTAATCCCGGGCACTGGCGGCGCCGGTGAAAGCCATCAGGCAGGCAAGGCTCAAACGAAACACGGACACAAGCATTCTCCGGCAGACAGGCATAGCCTAGACCCTCGCCGGGCGACGAGGGTTCACCCGGCAAGAAAGTGGAACGCGCCTGTGTGGGAAATGCTCTATACCTGCAAGGTCTTTTTTGATCGAATCCCTTTTCCTACAGCTTGCGAGGTTCACATGACCGTTACCGTCAATACCGTGTCCGCCGAAGGTTTTCGCCACACTGTTCAGATCGATGAGCATGAGCTGTTTGCAGACGTCCCGACGACTGCCGGCGGCGAAGGCTCGGCGCCGGAGCCGCACGATTACTTCGATGCCGCCCTCGGTGCCTGCAAGGCTCTGACCCTGAAGCTGTACGCGAAGAAAAAGGACATCCCGCTGACCGGCGTCGGCGTTGAGGTCAAACGTGACAACAGCGAGGAACAGAAAGGCAAGTACGCCCTGCACGTGACCCTCACCCTCAAGGGCGTGCTCACCGATGCCCAGCGCGAAGAACTGCTGCGCGTCGCCGATCGCTGCCCGATCCACAAGCTGATGACCACCAGCGAAGTCACCATCGAAACCCACGCGCCAGTCGGCTTCGACAGCCAGTAATCACCTCGATGACACCGGCGGGTTATGCTCCACGCATCACCCGCTCAGCCTGGAAATGGACCATGGACACCCAACCCCTGATCATCCGCCCGCGCGCCGAAGACGTCGAAGGCCAGCCGATCCTGCGCCCGCTGCCGTCAGCCAAATGCCGCAGCGTTGGGCCTTTTGTGTTTTTCGACCACATGCTCGAAACGGTTTATCCGGCGGGCAAAGGCATGAACATCCGACAGCATCCGCACATCGGTCTGTCGACCCTCACGTATTTGTTCGAAGGACAGATCCAGCACAAGGACAGCCTGGGTTCGGATCAGGTGGTCAGCGCCGGCGATGTCAGCTGGATGACGGCCGGCACGGCGATCGCGCACGTCGAGCGCACGCCCGAACCGCTGTGGGAGCAAAGCTTCAAGATGCACGGCCTGCAAATCTGGCTCGCCTCGCCCAAGGATCACGAACAAGGCCCGGGGCATTACAGCCATCACCCGGCCTCGACCTTGCCGGTCAGCGATAACCTCGGTGTACAGATCCGCATGATCGCCGGGTCAGGCTTTTGCCTGGAATCGCCGGTGCCGGTGCTTTCTCCTACGCTGTATGCCGAACTGAAGATGCAAACCGCGACCACGCTGCTGATCCCGACCGAACATGACGAGCGGGCGCTGTATGTGTTGAGCGGTGATGTGCAATTGAATGGCGAAGCGGTCGAACCCCATGCGCTGGTGGTGTTGCCGGCTGGGGAAGAGATGAGCCTGTTTGCCGAGAGCGACAGTCACGCAGTGTTGTTCGGCGGTGCGCCACTGGACGGGCCACGGCGGATCAACTGGAATTTTGTTGCGAGCGATCCGGCGGCGATCGATGAGGCGCGACGCAAGTGGGCGGCCGGGGACTGGCCGACGGTGCCGGGGGAAGTCGAGCGGATCGAGCTGCCTAAATCGCGCAGCGAACCGACACCGCTGTAAAGCCACACTCCCACGCCAGGCGTGGGAGTGTGTTCAGCCGATTCAGCCCTTGAACACTTCTTCCAGCAAGTCATGCATCGACTTGAACGCCCGCGCTGCGGTCTTCGCGTCGTACATCATCTTGCCCGGTACATTGGCGTGCGGATCGGTGAACGAGTGCACCGCACCGCCGTAGCTCAACAACTGCCAATCCACGCCTGCCGCGTTCATCTCGTCCTCGAATGCCGGCAACTGCTCTTTCGGCACCAGCGGGTCGGAAGCACCGTGCAACACCAGTACCGAGCCCTTGATGTTCTTCGCGTCCGCCGGGTTCGGCGAATCCAGCGTGCCGTGGAACGACACTGCCGCTTTCACCGGCGCACCGGTGCGCGCCAGATCCAGCGCACAGCAGCCGCCGAAGCAGAAACCGAACACCGCCAGTTTCGAGGTATCGACCGCCGCCTCGCCCTGCTTCTGCAATTGTTCGAACGCGGCCTGCATACGCTTGCGCAGCAGCGCGCGGTCATTCTTCAGCGGCATCATTGCCGCACCGGCCTGATCGGCATTCTGCGGACGCACGGCCTGGCCGTACACGTCAGCGATCAGCACCACATAACCCTTGGCCGCCACCGATTTGGCGATCTCTTCAGCGCCAGCGCTGACACCCATCCAGTTCGGCGCCATCAACAGACCCGGACGCGCGCCTTTGTGCTCGGCGTCGAACGCCAGGCGACCTTCATAAGGCTGGCCGTCAATCTGATAGACCACGGAACGTACAGTGACTTGGCTCATTTCTGACTCCTGATTGGTTGAACACCAGAATGAAAAAACCCGCCGAAGCGGGTTTTTCTACAGTTTGATCAAGCGGACAGCTCGACCAGCAGCTTGTTCAGGCGGCTCACGTAAGCGGCCGGGTCTTTCAAGCTGTCGCCAGCCGCCAGCGCGGCCTGGTCGAAGAGGATGTGCGACAGGTCGCCAAAACGCTCTTCGCTGGTTTCGTTGTCGAGCTTCGCGATCAGCGGGTGGCTCGGGTTGAATTCGAAGATCGGCTTCGAATCCGGCACCTTCTGCCCGCTGGCCTCGAGGATCTGACGCATTTGCAGACCCAGGTCCTGCTCGCCGATGGCCAGAATGGCCGGCGAATCCGTCAGGCGATGGGAAACCCGGACTTCGGCAACGGAGTCGCCCAGTGCGGTTTTCAGACGCTCGACCAGACCTTCTTTCGACTTGGCGACTTCTTCCTGGGCCTTCTTGTCCTCTTCCGAGTCCAGGTTGCCCAGATCCAGGTCACCGCGCGCGACGTCGACAAACGTCTTGCCGTCGAAATCGCTGAGGTAACTCATCAGCCACTCGTCGATACGGTCGGTCAGCAGCAGCACTTCGATGCCTTTCTTGCGGAAGACTTCCAGGTGCGGGCTGTTCTTGACCTGCGCGTAGGTTTCGCCGGTGAGGTAGTAGATCTTGTCCTGACCTTCCTTGGCGCGCGCCAGGTACTCGGCCAGACCGACGATCTGCTCGCCGTCGGTGCCGTTGGTCGATGCGAAGCGCAGCAGACCGGCAATTTTTTCCTTGTTGGCGAAATCTTCTGCCGGGCCTTCTTTCATGACCTGACCGAAGTTCTTCCAGAAGCCCTTGTATTGCTCAGGCTCGTTCTTTGCCAGTTTTTCCAGCATGTCCAGCACGCGCTTGGTCAGCGCCGACTTCATCGAGTCGATGATCGGGTCTTTCTGCAGGATTTCCCGCGACACGTTCAGCGACAGGTCGTTGGAGTCGACCACGCCCTTGATGAAGCGCAGGTACAGCGGCAGGAACGACTCGGCCTGATCCATCACGAACACGCGCTGCACGTACAGCTTCAGGCCTTTCGACGCTTCACGCTGGTACAGATCGAACGGTGCGCGGGCCGGCACGTACAGCAGCGAGCTGTACTCGAGCTTGCCTTCAACCTTGTTGTGACTCCACGACAGCGGATTTTCGAAGTCGTGGGCGATGTGTTTGTAGAACTCCTGGTATTCCTCGTCCTTCACTTCAGTGCGAGGACGGGTCCACAGGGCGCTGGCGCGGTTGACGGTTTCCCATTCAACTTCAGGCTTCTCTTCGCCTTCGGCAGCGGCCACTTCTTTTGGCAGCTCGATCGGCAGCGCGATGTGGTCGGAGTACTTCTTGATGATGTTGCGCAGACGCCAGCCATCGGCGAACTCGTCTTCACCGGATTTCAGGTGCAGGACGATGCGGGTGCCGCGTTCCGGTTTGTCGATGGTGGCGACTTCAAATTCGCCCTCGCCTTTCGACGACCAGTGCACGCCTTCGCTGGCAGCGGTGCCGGCGCGACGGCTGTACACGTCAACTTTGTCGGCAACGATGAAGGCCGAGTAGAAACCCACGCCGAACTGACCGATCAGGTGCGAATCCTTCTTCTGATCGCCGGACAGGTTTTTCATGAAATCGGCAGTGCCGGATTTGGCGATGGTACCCAGGTGGGTGATCACATCGTCACGGTTCATGCCGATGCCGTTGTCTTCGAGGGTGACGGTCTGGGCGTCCTTGTCGAAGCTCACACGGATTTTCAGTTCATCGCCACCTTCGAGCAACTCAGGCTTGGCCAGGGCTTCGAAGCGCAATTTGTCGACAGCGTCAGAGGCGTTCGAGATCAATTCGCGAAGGAAGATTTCCTTGTTGGAATACAGCGAATGGATCATGAGGTGCAGCAGTTGCTTCACCTCGGTCTGGAAGCCCAGGGTTTCCTTTTGAGTTTCCACACTCATGGTCATCAAACTCCAATCAGATGGCATTGGCCGCGACCTTGCTGGTCGGCGGCGGGTTGTTCTGTGAGTTGGGGGCGTGGTTCAGGATTTCAAGGGCTCATCGATTTTGAAGTGAGCACGGGCAGTGGCAATCGGTTCGCTTTCGGTACTTTGCCAGGCCGTGACCGCGACGTTGGCCACCCGCCGGCCCTGACGGCAGACCTGACATCGGGCCCAGGTATCGCGAAACTGCCCGGCCCGCAGGTAATCGAGGGAAAAATCGATAATCTTCGGCACACCGGGCGCGCCGGTGAAAATCAGCAGGTGCAGGGCCGCGGACAGCTCCATGAACCCGGCAATTACCCCGCCGTGGATCGCCGGCAATAAAGGGTTACCAATGTTGTCCTTGTTGGCCGGCAGCTTGAACAGCAAGTCATCACCGACCCGCGAACACTCGACGCCGATCAGCCCGGCATAGGGAATCAGCTTCAGGAGCGGCGCGTAGTCACCCTTCTCGTGTGCCTCTTGCAATTGCTGCTTGAAGTCGTCGCTCATGGGGTTTCTCCCTTGATCGCGCCACCGAAGCCTTTGGTGCCTTTCAGGCCTTTGCCCATGCGCATGAAGGTGCCGACGACATGGGCAATCGGTTGCTCGGGATCATCCTGATAGGCAAATCCGCAAGCGAAGATCACATCGGTGGTGACTCGATAACATTGGGCGAAGCCGTAAACATCTTTATGCGGCTCGGCGGCATGCATGTAATCGATGCGCAGATCGAGGGTCGGGCAGACTTCGAATTCCGGCAGGACGCAAAGGGTCGACATGCCGCACGCGGTGTCCATCAGCGACGTGATCGCCCCGCCGTGGATGACGCCGGTCAGCGGATTGCCGACGATTTGCGCACTGTACGGCAGCACCACAGTCAGGCCTTCGCTACTTGCGCTGTGCACCTTCAATCCCAGCACCTGACAGTGGCGCAGGGACGAGAGAAACCGTGTCGCACGCTCAAAAACGGGGTTTTCGGCCATTTGATAATTACTCTTGTTAGTGGCTATTCCCAGTAGTGGAAAGAACAGCAAAAGTTCCATTGCAAAACAAACTTATATATCTGAAAGAAATGAGGAACTTAAGCCGTGGGCCTGAGCTCTTAAGGCCAGTAGTTATTTTCCATAAGGAGAAACACCCCATGCGTAAGACTTTAGCTATTGCCTTGATGTTGACCGCTTCCCTCGGTCTCGCTGCCTGCGATAAAAAATCCGAGGACAAAGCTCAAGATGCCAACCAACATGCTGAACAAGCTCAGCAAGACATGAACAAAGCTCAGGATAAAGTGAACGACGCAGCGAAAGAAAACGCCGAAGCTGCCAAAGCTCAGGCCGAATCGAACGCTGCAGCGCAAGAAGAAGCTGCCAAGAAGCAATAAGCCGCTTCTCGACAACTCAAAAGAAAACCCGCCAAGTGCGGGTTTTCTTTTGTCTGTGATTTTTTGCCCATGCCGTCTTAGAGCAAAACAGTTCTAAAAGTCGGACTAATCATCAGCAACAATGAACACACTAAGCCGACCAGCCAGACCAGACTGCGCAGCTTGGGAAGATCCGCCAGGTAGAACCACAGATAGAAAATCCGTGAGATCACGAAGATGATCGCCAATGTATCGATCAGCCATCCCGCCGTCTGCGTGGTATGCGCCATCAGCACGCCAACGGCGAACAGGATGAACGCTTCGATGCTGTTCTGATGTGCCGCCAGTGCCCGGGCGCCGTAACCGGTGAGTTGCGCCTGCTGCTGACGCGGCAGGTGGTTGTTGTAACCGCCCTGCTCTTTCATGGCCTTGCCGACCGGCATACGCGCCACGTAGATCAACAATGCACTGATAAACACACACCAGAACGGAATACTCATCAAGCAGCCTCTTTGTTCGCTTCGGGCAATGGCGCCTCTGTAGGGGTATAGACCATTACATCGAGCACGTCGGAATGAAACTCCCGGCGATACAACACCAGCACCACGCCGGCGCTCATCAACATGAACAGCCACGGGCTGACGAACCACGCCAGCATGCTCATCCCGAAGTAATAGGAACGCAGACCGAAGTTGAACTGGTTGGCCGCCATCGAAATCACCCGAGCTGCCCGCGAGGCGAACGCCTTGCGCTCCTGCTCCGAGACTTGCCGCTCACCGATCATCGGGGCCGAGCCGACCAGAATCGCGGCGAAGTTGTACTGGCGCATGCACCAGCTGAAGGTGAAGAAGGCATAGACGAACACCAGCGCCAGGCACAGCAACTTGATCTCCGACATGCCCTGCGAGGCCTGTTGCACCATCGGAATATCCGCCAGCAATGACACCGCGCGCTCGGAAGCGCCGAGCACGGTCAGAATGCCCGCCAGGATAATCAGCGTGCTGGAGGCGAAGAACGAGGCGTTGCGCTCAAGGTTGCCGATCACGCTGGCATCGGCGATGCGGTTGTCGCGCAGCAGCATGCGGCGCATCCAGTCTTCGCGGTACAGGTGCAGCACGCTGGCCAGGCACGCGGTGTCACGGCCCTTCCAAGTGGCATAACGGGTGTAACCGCCCCAGCAGATGACAAACCAGAGCGCGGCCAGCAGATGGATCAGGTTGGCTTGGATGAACGACATGCAGGTCCTTTGATGATAGCTAGGCAAGTAGCAAGAAAAGTTTCCGCGCAAGCAATAACTTCATAGTTTTACCCTCGCGACATGAACCCAGCTTGGACGCCAGATGAGCGCAAAAGGCACCGCTTATTGAGAATTCTATTGGTCGTGTGCAATCAATAGCTGTCAATTCTGACAGGTGCAAGGTGGACTTCAGCCGAGTAACGTCATTGGAGAATGATCAACCGCCATCCCGGAGCACCAACCATGTCAAAACCAGCTCAGACACGCGCGAAAAAAAGTCAGAACAACCAAGGCTTTGATCCCACGTTTGGTGAAGATGGAGTTGCCTATGATTTTTCCCTCCCAGGGAGCAACACCCTTGACATTGTGGCACGACTCGACGAAGGCAAAATCTTGATGTGGGGAAGCGTCAGATGGGAGGATCGCCTGGACTTCCAGCTGGTTCAACTCCTGGAAAACGGCACCCTGGATACCGGATTCGCCAATAACGGAATATTCACCGGCGGCTTCAAGGATGGTGCTCCCGCGTTTCCATCTGGGGCTCAACGAAATGACGACGGCAGCATTATTCTGATCGGCACCCATTATGGTACTGATGCTCAGAATCAAGCCATCCTGCGCCTTCTTTCAGATGGAACTCGTGACCAAACTTTTGGTGATGACGGCGTAGTGATCGTCCCACCGATTGCGAATCCCAATGTATTGAGCCTGATAGCGATGTCGGCAAATACCTCGAACTCTCCCCTTTCCAACGTTGCAATCGGCCCTGATGGTGCAATCGTATTCACTTCATGGACACTGATCCAAAAATTCTCACACGACGGTTCTCCAGACTTATCGTTCAATGGCAGCGGCAGTCTGAACACCAATTACCGCATCGCAGCTGTGGCCGTATCGAACGACGGAAAGATCACCATTGCAGGCTCCACATTTGACTATGAGGGCCTCATCGCCCGCTACCACCCCAATGGAACACCCGACCAGGGATTTGGGCAGAACGGCGAAATCCGAATCCGAGTGGACGGCGTATACACAGGGTTTTCGAGCATGATGCTGAATCCGGATGGCAGCGTTATTGTCGCTGGATCGCGAGATCTGAATTCGAATGACGTCTGGGGGCGTGAGCGAAGAGGCGTAATTGCTTTTTACAACGCTAATGGCAGCCCCAACCTCGTTTTCAACGGAGGCAAGCCTGTGGTCAGTGAAGCGCCAACAGGAGAGGCCAACGCATGGAGCGCGATAGGTGGAAACACAATCAGTGGAATTGTTGTTGCAGGCCTGCTCGGTCTCAGGAGTTATGAAAGTTCGCTAGTCGCCCGATACGATGTGACAGGCAAACCTGATACCACCTTCGGAACCGCTGGATTTCAAGAAACGAATATCGGGTATGATCGAGAACTATGGGAGTCAGTCGTCGTGCAACCTGACAACAAAATCATTGCATCCGGCAACTGTCGCTACCAATTCAATACGGCTACCGTCGTCCGCTATCTCGCTACCAACAATAGTGTGTGAAATACAAAAAATGCCCCGCATCGATTGATACGGGGCATTTCTGTTTAATCGCTCGGCAGCCGCTTGTGGCGGCCCGGCAGTCTTAGGCGAGTGCTTCGGCGCGCTTGCCCAGCAGGCGGTCGCAAACCACGGCAACCACCAGGGTCATCACGCACGGCACCAGCCACGCCAGACCTTGCTCGCTCAGCGGCAGGTGGGCCAGTTGCGATGGCATCCAGTCAGCCAGACCGGCGCCTTTCAGGGCATCGATGGTACCGAACACAAACGACACCAACATTACCGGGCCCATGATGCGGCTCTGTTCATGCCAGAACGCCGCACAGAAGCTCAGGGCCACCAGCACGATGCACGGCGGGTAGATCGCGGTCAGTACCGGGATCGAGAACGCGATCAGCTTGGTCAGACCCAGGTTGGACACCAGCAGCGAGAACGCCGCCAGAATGATCACCAGAGTCTTGTAGGACAGCGGCAATACGCGGCTGAAGTATTCGGCACAGGCGCAGGTCAGGCCAACCGCTGTCACCAGACACGCCAGGGAAATCAGCACGGCGAGGAAGCCACTGCCCAGCGAACCGAAGGTGTGTTGCACGTAAGCGTGCAGCACCGCCGCACCGTTGGTCGCGCCCGCCGCCACTTCATGGCTGCCGGAACCCAGACGGAACAGGCTGACATACACCAGCGCCAGACCGACACCGGCAATCAGCCCGGCAATGATCGCGTAACGGGTGATCAGCGCCGGCGACTCGACGCCACGGGAGCGGATCGCGTTGACGATGACGATGCCGAACACCAGTGCGCCGAGGGTATCCATGGTCAGGTAACCATTGATGAAGCCCTGGGAGAACGGTGCCGCAACGTATTCCGGAGTGGCCACGCCGATGTCACCGGCCGGCAGTGCGAATGCGGCGATGCCGAGCACGGCCAGAGCGATGATCTTCAGCGGCGCGAGGAAGCGACCGACGGTGTCCAGCAGACGCCCAGGGTAGAGCGAAATGAAGAACACCAGCAGGAAGTACACCGAACTGTAGAGGAACAGTGCCAGCGGGCTCTCGCCGGTCAGCGGCGCCAGACCTACTTCAAAGGAAACGGTCGCGGTACGCGGGGTGGCGAACAGCGGGCCGACGGCCAGGTAGCAAGCCGCTGCCAGCACGCCGCCCGCGATCTTGCCGATCGGGCTGCTGAGCGCGTCCATGGCGCCACCGACCTTAGCCAGTGCGACCACGGTGACCACCGGCAGACCGACCGCCGTGATCAGAAAGCCCAGCGCCGCGATCCAGACGTTGGGCCCGGACTGCAAACCGACGATAGGCGGGAAGATGATGTTGCCGGCCCCGACGAACAGGGCGAATGTCATAAAGCCAAGTGCCAGGATGTCCTGACCTTTCAAAACTTTCATTAAGGAAATACCACACTACTGAATCGGAATTTAGAGGGGGATTTCCCTGTGGGGTTAGGGAAATGCTGTCAATCCGTATAAGACTGACCCGTTTAGCGCGTTGCATGCCTTGTGGGCGGCAGACGCAAAATGGCGGCTAGCCTAACGAATTTGCCCGACAAACGCACTGTTAGAGGGCGAACTATCCGATACGCGACGTTTCTGTGTCGCGTTTTTGCATGTTATTGGGTGAGTGCTTATAAAATTGCCATCGTCCACCCGAACGCCAGAAACGACAAAGGCCACCCGAAGGTGGCCTTTGTTGCTGGAGCAGAGAAGTCAGCCGAAGCTTACTTCTTCACTTCCCAGCCAGTCAGCTCGGCCAGGGCCTTGCCGATGTCTGCCAGCGAACGCACGGTTTTCACGCCTGCGTCTTGCAGAGCAGCGAATTTCTCGTCTGCAGTGCCTTTGCCGCCGGAGATGATTGCGCCAGCATGGCCCATGCGCTTGCCCGGAGGAGCAGTCACACCAGCGATGTAGGAAACAACCGGCTTGGTCACGTTAGCCTTGATGTAGGCAGCCGCTTCTTCTTCAGCCGAACCGCCGATCTCGCCGATCATGACGATCGCTTCGGTCTTCGGGTCTTCCTGGAACAGCTTCAGGATGTCGATGAAGTTCGAACCCGGGATCGGGTCACCGCCGATGCCGACGCAAGTCGACTGACCGAAACCGGCGTCAGTGGTCTGCTTCACAGCTTCGTAGGTCAGGGTGCCGGAACGGGAAACGATACCGACCTTGCCTGGCAAGTGAATGTGACCTGGCATGATGCCGATCTTGCATTCGCCTGGGGTGATCACGCCTGGGCAGTTAGGGCCGATCAGGGTAACACCCAGCTCGTCGCACTTAACTTTGGCGTCCAGCATGTCCAGGGTAGGAATGCCTTCGGTGATGCAGACGATCAGCTTGATGCCGCCGAAAGCTGCTTCCAGGATCGAGTCCTTGCAGAAAGGAGCCGGAACGTAGATTACGCTGGCGGTGGCGCCAGTGGCTTCTACAGCTTCTTTCACGGTGTTGAACACAGGCAGGTTCAGGTGAGTGGTGCCACCTTTGCCTGGGGTCACGCCGCCAACCATTTTGGTGCCGTAGGCAATGGCTTGTTCGGAGTGGAAAGTACCCTGCGCGCCGGTGAAGCCCTGGCAGATTACTTTGGTGTCTTTATTGATCAGGACGCTCATTACTTGCCCTCCGCAGCTTTAACGACTTGTTGAGCAGCGTCGGTCAGGCTGGTAGCAGCGATGATGTTCAAACCGCTTTCTGCCAGTACTTTAGCGCCCAGTTCAGCGTTGTTGCCTTCAAGACGAACAACAACCGGGATTTTCACGCCGACTTCTTTCACTGCACCGATGATGCCTTCGGCAATCATGTCGCAACGAACGATGCCGCCGAAGATGTTAACCAGTACTGCAGCGACATTGCTGTCGGACAGAATGATTTTGAAAGCTTCGGTCACGCGTTCTTTGGTAGCACCACCACCTACGTCGAGGAAGTTGGCTGGCTTGCCGCCGTGCAGGTTGACGATGTCCATGGTACCCATGGCCAGGCCGGCACCGTTCACCATGCAGCCGATGTTGCCTTCCAGCGCTACGTAGTTCAGTTCGAACTTGGCAGCGTGCGCTTCGCGCGGATCGTCCTGCGACGGATCGTGGAAAGTCTTCAGCTTGGGCTGACGGTACATTGCGTTGGCGTCGATGTTGATCTTGGCGTCCAGGCAGTGCAGATCGCCGTCAGCCTTGATCACCAGCGGGTTCACTTCCAGCAGAGCCAGGTCGTGATCCTTGAACAGCTTGGCCAGACCTACGAAGATCTTGGCGAACTGAGCAACCTGCTTACCTTCCAGACCCAGCTGGAACGCCAGCTCGCGACCCTGGAATGGCTGAGCGCCAACCAGTGGGTCGATAGTGGCTTTCAGAATTTTTTCTGGAGTGTCGTGAGCGATTTTCTCGATGTCCACGCCACCTTCGGTGGAAGCCATGAACACGATGCGACGGCTCGAACGGTCAACGACAGCGCCCAGGTACAGCTCTTTAGCGATATCAGTGCACGATTCAACCAGGATCTTGGTGACTGGCTGGCCGTTGGCGTCAGTCTGGTAAGTCACCAGACGCTTGCCCAGCCACTGCTGTGCGAAGGCTTTGGCGTCTTCTTTGCTGCGAACCAGCTTGACGCCGCCCGCTTTACCGCGACCACCGGCGTGAACCTGGGCTTTGACAACCCACTCGTTGCCGCCGATTTTGTCGCAAGCTTCTGCTGCTGCTTCCGGGGTGTCTACTGCGAAACCAGTGGAAACTGGCAGGCCGTATTCAGCGAACAGCTGCTTACCCTGATACTCGTGAAGATTCATGCTTTTTACCGTCTTCGTTAGGTACTGCGCATTCGGCGCTGCGCTCTTTATGAGTGCCGCGCCACCTGTGACTGCTGCTTGCGTAGCTGAGCTACGCAAGGCTGCGTCCAGCGGACATTCCGCGGTGAGTCTTGCACGCAAGGCTCACGACGGGCCGTACCGCCGTGGTTTCTTATTGTGTCTTAACGCTTCTTGCGGTTGGCAATGTGGATGGCGCCGCCATTCACTGCCAAAGCTGCTTCGTGCAAGGCTTCAGACAGGGTCGGATGGGAGAAAACCATCATGCCCAGGTCTTCAGCGCTGGTGCCGAATTCCATACCGATCGCGCCCTGCTGAACCAGTTCTGCAGCGCTCGGGCCAATCACGTGCACGCCCAATACGCGGTCAGTCTTGGCATCGGCGATGACCTTGACGAAACCACCGGTATCGTTGGCGGCCATGGCACGGCCGGATGCTGCGAACGGGAAGGTGCCGACGTTAACTTCAACGCCTTCAGCTTTCAAGGCCTGCTCGGTTTTACCGACCCATGCGATTTCCGGGTGAGTATAAATAACCGAAGGGATCAGGTCATAGTTCATCTGGGCCTTGTGGCCCTTGATGCGCTCTACAACCATGATGCCCTCTTCCGAGGCCTTGTGAGCCAGCATCATGCCGCGAACCACGTCACCGATGGCGTATACGCCCGGCACGGTGGTGGCGCAGTGATCGTCAACGTGCACGAAACCGCGCTCGTCCAGGGTCACGCCGCTGTCGGCAGCCAGCAGATCAGTGGTCACCGGACGGCGACCAACGGCTACGATCAGCTTGTCGAAAGTGATGGTCTGTTCGCCGTTGGCGTCGGTGTAGTTCACAACGACTTCGTCGCCGTTCACTTTCGAGCCGGTTACGCGAGCGCCCAGTTTGATGTCCAGACCCTGTTTGGTCAGGGTTTTCAGCGCTTCCTTGGAAACCGCGGTGTCCGCCGCCATCAGGAAGGTGTCCAGGGCTTCCAGAACAGTCACTTCCGCACCCAGACGCGACCAGACCGAACCCAGCTCCAGACCGATCACGCCAGCGCCGATCACGCCCAGACGTTTAGGTACGGATTGGAATTCCAGAGCGCCGGTCGAATCGACGATGACTTTCTGATCGACCGGAGCCGGTGGAATGTCGATCGGACGCGAGCCTGGAGCCAGAATGACGTTTTCGGCTTCGATGACTTCAACCGAGCCGTCCGGCTTGGTGACTTCGACTTTCTTGCCGGCCAGCAGTTTGCCGTGGCCCTGGATCGAAGTAACGCCGTTGGCCTTGAACAGAGTGGCAACACCACCGGTCAGGTTCTTGACGATGCCAGCCTTGCGGCCAACCATCGCAGCGACGTCCATTTTGACTTCGCCGGTCGAGATACCGTGGACGTTGAAGCTTTCTTTCGCTTCCTTGTATTTCCAGGAGCTGTCCAGCAGCGCCTTGGAAGGAATGCAGCCTACGTTCAGGCAGGTGCCGCCCAGGGCTTGCTTGCCTTCAGCATCGGTGTACTTCTCGATGCAGGCAGTGCTCAGGCCGAGTTGCGCGGCCTTGATAGCTGCCACGTAGCCGCCAGGGCCCGCACCGATCACTACTACGTCAAATTTCTGCGACATTCAAAAAATCCTCTTTTTTGCAGCAAGCGTGAAGCCGCAAGCCTCAAGCGCAAACTGCTGTTACTCGCAGCTTGCAGCTTGAGACTTGCAGCTGCTTCTATCAAATATCCAGCAACAGACGAGCCGGATCTTCCAGCAGGTTCTTGATGGTCACCAGGAAGGTTACAGCTTCTTTGCCATCGATCAGACGGTGATCGTAGGACAGTGCCAGGTACATCATCGGACGGATCACGACCTGACCGTTGATGGCCATCGGACGCTGGATAATGTTGTGCATGCCCAGAATCGCTGCCTGCGGCGGGTTGACGATCGGGGTCGACATCATCGAACCGAAAGTACCACCGTTGGTGATGGTGAAGGTGCCGCCGGTCATTTCGTCCATCGACAGTTTGCCGTCACGAGCTTTCTTGCCGAAGGTGGCGATGCCGCCTTCGATTTCAGCCAGGCTCATGTGTTCGGCGTTGCGCAGAACCGGAACCACCAGGCCACGGTCGCTGGAAACAGCGACACCGATGTCGGCATAACCGTGGTAAACGATGTCGTTGCCGTCGATCGAAGCGTTGACCGCCGGGAAGCGTTTCAACGCTTCGGTGGCAGCCTTGACGAAGAACGACATGAAGCCCAGGCGTACGCCGTTGTGGGACTTCTCGAACAGGTCCTTGTACTTCGAACGCAGGGCCATGACTTCGGTCATGTCGACTTCGTTGAAAGTGGTCAGCATCGCCATGTTCGATTGAGCTTCAACCAGACGCTTGGCAACGGTGGCACGAACGCGGGTCATCGGAACGCGCTTCTCGATGCGGTCGCCAGCGGCGAACACAGGAGCGGCGGCGGCCGGAGCAGCAGCCTTGGCAGGCGCGGCAGCCGGAGCGGCTTTCTTGGCAGCAACGGCTGCAACCACGTCTTCCTTGGTCACGCGACCGCCCTTGCCGGTGCCGGCAACGGAAGCGATGTTGATGCCGTTCTCTTCAGCCAGCTTGCGCGCGGCAGGAGCAGCGATCGGGTCGTCTTCGCCATCAGCGGCAGCAGGTGCAGCGGCAGCAGCGGCCGGAGCAGCAGCGGCAGCCGGAGCGGCGGCAGCAGCGCCGCCTTCAACGATGGAGCCCAGGACTTCGTCGGACAGGACGGTGTCGCCCTCGCCCTTGACGATTGCGCCCAGCACGCCGTCGGCGGTAGCCAGCACTTCCAGTACGACTTTGTCGGTTTCGATGTCGACGATCAGTTCGTCACGCTTGACGGCGTCGCCCGGTTGTTTGTGCCAGGTGGCAACGGTGCCATCGGCAACCGATTCCGGGAAAGTGGGGGCTTTGATCTCGATAGCCATTATCTGTGGTTCCTTAAATTCGGTTTCAGGTGCGCGAAGGCGTTAAACGGTAAACGCGTCTTGCAGCAGTTGTTCCTGCTGCTCGGCGTGCATCGATGCGTAACCACATGCTGGGGCAGCAGAAGCCTCACGGCCCGCGTACTCGAGTACGAGAGATTTGTTGAGGTTGCTGATGCTGCGACGCAGGTGGTGCTGGCTGCAGTACCAGGCGCCCTGGTTCATCGGCTCTTCCTGACACCACACGGCCGCTTTGGCATTGGTGTAAGGAGCCAGGACTTCTTTCAAGTCGTCCTCAGGGAATGGGTACAGCTGCTCGATACGCACGATGGCGATATCTTCGCGGCCTTCGGCACGACGTTTTTCCAGCAGGTCGTAGTAGACCTTGCCGCTGCACAGAACAACGCGCTCGACCTTTTTCGGGTCCAGGGCATCGATTTCCGGGATAACGGTCTGGAACGAACCTTCGGCCAGATCTTCCAGGGTCGAGATGGCCAGTTTGTGGCGCAGCAGCGACTTTGGAGTCAGAACGACCAATGGCTTGCGCAGCGGGCGAATCACCTGACGGCGCAGCAAGTGGTAGATCTGGGCCGGGGTGGTCGGCATGCACACCTGAATGTTGTGCTCGGCGCACAGCTGCAGGTAACGCTCAAGACGTGCCGAGCTGTGCTCAGGGCCCTGACCTTCGTAGCCGTGCGGCAGCAGCATGGTCAGACCGCAGAGACGGCCCCACTTGTGCTCCCCGCTGGTGATGAACTGGTCGATAACAACCTGTGCACCGTTGGCGAAGTCGCCGAACTGGGCTTCCCAGATCACCAGCGCGTTTGGCGTGGTGGTCGAGTAACCGTATTCGAACGCCAGTACGGCTTCTTCCGACAGGAACGAGTCGTACAGGTCGAAGCGTGGCTGACCTTCATACAGATGCTTGAGCGGAATGTAGGTACCGGCATCTTTCTGGTTGTGCAGCACAGCGTGACGGTGCGAGAACGTACCGCGGCCGATGTCCTGGCCAGTCATGCGGATCGGGTGACCTTCGAACGCCAGGGTCGCGTACGCCATGGTTTCGGCGTAACCCCAGTTGATCGGCAGGCCGCCGGCTTGCATCTTCTGACGGTCTTCGTAGATCTTCGCGACCTGACGCTGAACCACGAAGCCTTCCGGAATTTCCAGCAGCTTGGCGGACAGTTCCTGCAGGGTCTTGAGGTCGAAGCGAGTGTCGTGACGCGCAGTCCAGGCGTGGCCCAGATACGGACGCCAGTCGACGAACAGCTCTTTGTTCGGCTCTTTGACCAGCGATTTCACGACGTGCAGACCGTTGTCCAGCGCGTTGCGATATTCGTCGACTTTCGCCTGAACACGCTCTGCGTCCAGTACACCGGCCTGGGTCAGACGATCAGCGTACAGCTCACGGGTGGTGCGCTGCTTGGTGATCTGCTGATACATCAGAGGCTGGGTGCCGCTTGGCTCGTCGGCCTCGTTGTGGCCGCGACGACGGTAGCAGACCAGGTCGATCACCACGTCACGCTTGAACTGCATGCGGTAGTCGATGGCCAGCTGGGTCACGAACAATACGGCTTCCGGATCATCACCATTCACATGGAGGATCGGCGCCTGGATCATTTTCGCGACGTCGGTGGCGTACTCGGTGGAACGCGAGTCCAGCGGGTTGCTGATGGTGAAACCGACCTGGTTGTTGATCACGATGTGCACGGTACCGCCGGTCTTGAAACCGCGGGTCTGCGACATCTGGAAGGTTTCCATGACCACGCCCTGACCTGCGAATGCAGCATCACCGTGGATGGAGATCGGCAGAACCTTCTCACCGGTCGAATCGTTGCGACGGTCCTGACGGGCGCGAACCGAACCCTCGACCACCGGGGAAACGATTTCCAGGTGGGACGGGTTGAACGCCATGGCCAGGTGAACTTCACCGCCGGTGGTCATTACGTTGGACGAGAAGCCCTGGTGGTATTTGACGTCACCGGAACCCAGCTCGACCTTCTTCTTGCCTTCGAACTCGTCGAACAGCTCGCGCGGGTTCTTGCCGAAGGTGTTGACCAGTACGTTCAGACGACCACGGTGGGCCATGCCGATGACGACTTCCTTGGTGCCGTAGGAACCGGAACGCTGGATCAGTTCGTCGAGCATCGGAATCAGGCTTTCGCCGCCTTCCAGACCGAAACGCTTGGTGCCCGGGTATTTGGTACCCAGGTATTTTTCCAGGCCTTCACCGGCCGTCACGCGCTCGAGCAGGTGGCTCTTGATGTCCGCGGAGTATTCCGGACGACCACGCACGCTTTCCAGACGCTGCTGGAACCACTGGCGCTGCTCGGAATCGGTGATGTGCGTAAATTCAGCGCCGATGGTGCGGCAATATGTCTGCTGCAACGCTTCGTGAATTTCGCGTAGGCTCGCTTCCTCTTTGCCGATGAACAGGTCGCCGGCACGGAAGGTCGTATCAAGATCGGCATTGGTCAAGCCGTAGTGATTGATCGACAGGTCTGCAGGTGCAGGACGCTGCCACAGCCCCAGCGGGTCAAGCTGGGCTGCCTGGTGGCCACGCATACGGTAGGCCTGGATCAATCGCAGCACTTCAACTTGCTTCTTCTCGTGCTCACTGCTCACGCTGCCGGCGGAAACCGGTTGGGCGCGGCGCTGGTTCTTTGCCAGCAGCACGAAATGATCGCGAATTGTGGAGTGCGAAACATCGGTGGCAGAGCTGCCGTCGGCAGGCAGCTTCTGAAAGTAGGTGCGCCACTCTTCTGGCACAGCGTTAGGGTCGTGCAGGTAGAGCTCGTAGAGCTCTTCCACATAGGCAGCGTTTCCACCTGAAAGGTAGGCGCTGTTCCACATGCGCTGCATCACGCTTTCTTGCATGCTTGGTCACCCTCGGTTAGGGGAACACCATCGGTGCCGACACCGAGCAAGCTTGCAGAAGTCCGAATGCAGCGACCAAAACAAGCCACTTAGGATCACACTGATAGTCCGGGTACCAGCCCGGATGCCCCTGCTTGTCTCATTTCTTCAAAATAAGAGCCGCAGCTTATGGCTGCTGCTCTGGTTATAGCCATGGCGCGGGTTGAAGCCCGCGCCTAAGCCCTCTGCGGGTACAGCGGTTACAGCGGTTACAGCAGCTGAATCACACGCCGCTCGAAAGCAGCATGTTACGGATGTGACCGATGGCCTTAGTCGGGTTCAGGCCTTTCGGACATACGTTGACGCAGTTCATGATGCCCCGGCAGCGGAAGACGCTGAACGGGTCATCGAGGGACGCCAGACGCTCGGACGTCTTGGTGTCACGGCTGTCTGCCAGGAAGCGGTACGCTTGCAGCAGGGCAGCCGGACCCAGGAACTTGTCCGGGTTCCACCAGAAGGACGGGCAAGAGGTCGAGCAGCAGGCGCACAGGATGCACTCGTACAGACCGTCGAGCTTTTCACGCTCTTCAGGGGACTGCAGACGCTCGATGGCCGGAGCCGGCGTGTCGTTCTGCAGGAATGGCTTAACCTTCTCGTATTGCTTGTAGAAGATGCTCATATCGACAACCAGGTCACGGATAACCGGCAAACCTGGCAGCGGACGAACGATCAGCTTGTTACCTTTGACGACAGCGGACAGCGGCGTGATGCACGCCAGGCCGTTCTTGCCGTTGATGTTCATGCCGTCGGAGCCACAGACGCCTTCACGGCAGGAGCGACGATAGGAGAAACCTTCGTCCTGCTCTTTGATCAGGGCCAGCACGTCCAGCACCATCAGGTCTTTACCACCGGTATCAACCTGGAATTCCTGCATGAACGGCGCAGCGTCCTGATCAGGGTTGTAACGATAAACACTGACTTGCAACATGGCGGTCACCCTTAATAAGTCCGGACTTTAGGTTCGAAAGTCGGAACAGTCTTCGGCGAGAAGTTCACGGCACGCTTGGCGACGCGTTTCTCACCCGGGAAGTACAGGGTGTGGCACAGCCAGTTTTCGTCGTCACGGTCTTCGAAGTCTTCGCGGGCGTGAGCGCCGCGGGACTCTTTACGTACTTCGGCAGCGATGGCGGTCGCTTCAGCCACTTCCAGCAGGTTTTGCAGTTCCAGCGCTTCGATACGTGCAGTGTTGAACGCCTGCGACTTATCGTTGATCTTCACGTTGGCGATGCGCTTGCGCAGATCGGCCAGCTGGGCAATACCCTTCTGCATGTATTCGCCGGTACGGAATACACCGAAGTAGTTCTGCATGCAGCTTTGCAGCTCGCGACGCAGGGTAGCGACGTCTTCGCCGTCGGTACGGTTGTTCAGGGCGTTCAGACGTGCCAGGGCAGCTTCGATATCGGCTTCGGTAGCGTCGTCGTATTCGATGCCGTCGGTCAGCGCCTTCTCCAGGTGCAGGCCGGCAGCGCGGCCGAATACCACCAGGTCGAGCAGCGAGTTGCCGCCCAGACGGTTGGCACCGTGAACCGATACGCAAGCCACTTCACCTACCGCGAACAGACCAGGGATGATCTGATCCACGCCTTCGGCGTCCTGGGTGATCGCCTGGCCATGAATGTTGGTGGCAACGCCGCCCATCATGTAGTGGCAAGTCGGAACAACCGGAACCGGAGCAACCACCGGGTCAACGTGTGCAAAAGTCTTCGACAGTTCGCAGATGCCTGGCAGACGGCTGTGCAGCACTTCCTCGCCCAGGTGGTCGAGCTTGAGCATCACGTGGTCGCCATTCGGACCGCAGCCGTTGCCGGCGATGATTTCTTTAACCATCGAACGGGCAACCACGTCACGGCCGGCCAGGTCTTTGGCGTTCGGAGCATAACGTTCCATGAAACGCTCGCCGTGCTTGTTGATCAGGTAACCACCTTCACCACGGCAACCTTCGGTAACCAGCACACCGGCGCCGGCGATGCCGGTCGGGTGGAACTGCCACATTTCGATGTCTTGTACCGGCACGCCAGCACGCAGAGCCATGCCGACGCCGTCACCGGTGTTGATCAGGGCGTTGGTGGTGGACGCATAGATACGACCTGCACCGCCGGTAGCCAGTACGGTGGCTTTGGCGCGGATATAGGTGGTTTCGCCGGTTTCGATGCAGATCGCGATCACACCGACGAATTCGCCTTCCTGGTTTTTCACCAGGTCGACAGCGTAGTACTCGTTCAGGAACGTGGTACCGGCTTTCAGGTTGCCCTGATAAAGGGTGTGCAGCAGCGCGTGACCGGTACGGTCGGAAGCGGCGCACGTACGGGCAGCCTGCCCGCCTTTACCGTAATCCTTCGACTGACCGCCGAACGGACGCTGGTAGATACGGCCTTGCTCGGTACGCGAGAACGGCAGACCCATGTGGTCCAGCTCGAAAACGGCAGCCGGGCCTTCCTGACACATGTATTCGATAGCGTCCTGGTCACCGATGTAGTCGGAACCCTTGACGGTATCGTACATGTGCCAGCGCCAGTCATCGTTCGGGTCGGCCGAAGCGATGGCGCAGGTGATCCCGCCCTGTGCGGACACAGTGTGCGAACGGGTCGGGAAAACCTTGGTGATCACGGCAGTCTTGTGACCGCCCTGTGCCAGTTGCAGCGCCGCGCGCATGCCGGCACCGCCGCCACCAATAATGATGGCGTCGAAAGAAATCGTTGGAATGTTAGCCATGAATCAGATACCCCAGAGAATCTGCACACCCCAGACGAAGTAAGCGAACATCGCGACGCCGCATACTGCCTGGAAAAGGAAACGTACTGCAGTCGCGGACTTGCCCAGCGCCATTGGCGTCAGGTAGTCGGTCGCGATGGTCCACATGCCGACCCAGGCGTGAGCGCCCAGGGCAACCAGTGCCAGCAGACTGAAGATACGCATTCCGTTGTGGGCGAACAGGCCGTGCCATTGGTCGTAGCCAATGCCCGGGTTCGCGGCGAGGTAGCCGATCAGGAATATGAAATAAGCCGCGAGAACGACCGCAGACACACGCTGTGCCATCCAGTCATAGAGGCCCGAACGCGAAAGGTTTGTAACGCTGGTTACCATATCCAAACTCCTGCCAGAACGATCAGCACCAAGGAAACGGCGATGATCAGTTTCGAGCCCAGGCGGCCGCCTTCCAGCGTCTCACCGATGCCCATGTCCATGATCAAGTGGCGCACACCGGCAACCAGGTGATACAGAAGAGCGGACAGGAGGCCCCATGCTACGAACTTGGCCAGCGGGCTGGTCAAGCATGCCTTCACCTCGACATAACCTTCCTCGGAACCCAGGGATTTGCCCAATGCATAAAGCATGATGCCAAGGCCCAGGAAGAGGATGATGCCGGAAACACGGTGAAGAAACGACGTAACGCCGGTGATGGGGAGTTTGATGGTCCTTAGGTCTAGGTTTACAGGTCGTTGGCTTTTCACGGCTTTTTTTTCACACTGAAGAGCCCCTAACAATCAGGGCAAAGTTGTTGGGGAGTGCACTGGTCAGGTAACCACCACCCAGGGATGCGACCCCCAATGAAAGCAAGCCCAAAAGCCCTTGGCGGTCGGTCGCCGAGTATAGACAGTTAGGCTACTAATGACAACGCAATCGCCTACCCCCAATAGCGGATTGCACAAGTCGTATAAAAGGCGTAAATGGCAGGCAATTTCGAGGAAAAAGTGCGGTTAAAGCCTTCTGGAGCAAGACTTTAGGCAAATTGACATTCGAATTTATCTCACTATAGTGGTGCGGGCCCTGCGTGGGGGGTCTGTCTGATGATTTCAAGCATAAATAGGAGGCCACATGGCTGACAAAAAAGCGCAGTTGATCATCGAGGGCGCAGCCCCCGTCGAGCTGCCCATTTTAACCGGCACCGTTGGTCCCGATGTTATCGATGTTCGGGGCCTGACGGCCACGGGCCGCTTCACTTTCGACCCCGGTTTCATGTCGACCGCTTCCTGCGAATCGAAGATCACCTATATCGACGGCGACAACGGCATCCTGCTGCACCGCGGCTACCCGATCGAACAGCTGGCTGAAAAGTCGGACTACCTGGAAACCTGCTACCTGCTGCTGAACGGCGAACTGCCGACCGCAGAACAGAAGGCCCAGTTCGTCGGCACCGTGAAGAACCACACCATGGTTCACGAGCAGCTGAAAACCTTCTTCAACGGCTTCCGCCGTGACGCCCACCCGATGGCTGTCATGTGTGGTGTAGTCGGCGCCCTCTCGGCCTTCTACCACGACTCCCTCGACATCAATAACCCGCAGCATCGCGAAATCTCCGCGATCCGCCTGGTTGCCAAGATGCCGACCCTGGCCGCGATGGTTTACAAGTACTCCATGGGTCAACCCATGATGTACCCGCGCAACGACCTGTCGTACGCGGAAAACTTCCTGCACATGATGTTCAACACCCCGTGCGAGATCAAACCGATCAGCCCGGTACTCGCCAAGGCCATGGACCGGATCTTCATCCTCCACGCCGACCACGAGCAGAACGCCTCGACCTCCACCGTGCGTCTGGCGGGCTCCTCGGGCGCCAACCCGTTCGCCTGTATCGCCGCCGGCATCGCCGCACTGTGGGGCCCTGCCCACGGCGGTGCGAACGAAGCCGTGCTGACCATGCTCGATGAAATCGGCGATGTTTCGAACATCGACAAGTTCATCGCCAAGGCCAAGGACAAGAACGATCCGTTCAAGTTGATGGGCTTCGGTCACCGCGTCTACAAGAACCGCGACCCACGTGCGACCGTGATGAAGCAGACCTGCGACGAAGTGTTGAAGGAACTGGGCATCCAGAACGATCCGCAACTCGAACTGGCCATGCGCCTGGAAGAGATCGCCCTGACCGACCCGTACTTCATCGAGCGCTCGCTGTACCCGAACGTCGACTTCTACTCGGGGATCATCCTCAAGGCGATCGGCATTCCGACCAGCATGTTCACTGTGATCTTCGCCCTGGCACGTACTGTCGGCTGGATTTCGCACTGGAAGGAAATGCTCTCCAGCCCGTACAAGATTGGCCGTCCGCGTCAGCTGTACACTGGCTACGAGTCGCGGGATATCACCAAGCTGGAAGACCGCAAATAAGAGCTGTCTTGCGATAGCGCCTTAAGTTGTATCGGAAACGGCCTCCATGAGAATGGGGGCCGTTTTTTTTTGGCATATCAGCGGCCTTTGGGCCGACTGTTTTTTTGTTGATTGGGTACATATCCGTTGCTTCGGGTGCTGCCGCTGGCGGTTTCGCTCTTACAGCGAGTCCCTTTTTCAAACGCCAAAAAGGAACCAAAAGGCTTTTGCCCCGGCGTACGGCACTTCGCTTAGGCTCAGTGTTCCCTCGCTACGGTGTCCATCAGGGGGCATCGCCTACGGTTTGCTTCGCTGCACCTCCTCTCGATGTATGCGGCTTCGCCGCACGGCGCTACGCGCCTACCCCCTGATGGACACCTCCGCTCGGCCTGCCGAAGGGGCTAAAGATCAAAAGCCAGAGCCAGAGCAGAAGCCAGATCAAGAGCCCCCCCTCACCCTAGCCCTCCCGAAACGTCGGACCGCCCGTAGGGAGAGGGAACCGACCGAGTTGTTTGGGAGAATTGCGCCGACATGAAATACCGCGTCGAACTCAGACTCTGAAAAGCCCACAAATCGGCTCCCTCTCCTCGGGGAGAGGGCTGGGGTGAGGGGTGAATCCACCAAAAAACCAAAGCCGAACACCCGCCCCTCACCACTCAACACGATGAGCGTTAGCTCGAGTACCGCTTTTGATCGCAGGGCCCGTCGGCAGGCTGAGTGGAGGGATTGATCCGGGGGTGGGAGCGCAGCGACCGTGCGGCGCAGCCGCATGCATCGAGAGGAGGTGCAGCGAAGCAAACCGTAGGCGATGCCCCCGGATCAATCCCGGAGCGAAGGAACCCCGAGCCTCAGCGAGGGGCCGTACGTCAGGGCAGAGACCTTTTGGTTACTTTTGGGGCGTTTGCCAAAAGTGACCCGCCGTAAGGGCGGAACCCCAAGAAGCCGTTACCGCAGCAACGGATATACACCCACCTCCCAAGAACACCCGATAACCGCCCACAAAAAAAATGCCCCAATCTCTCGACCAGGGCATTTTCAATTCAAATCAACCTACACAAAAAGCCTCAGTGCGAAACCGCCCCACTAGCCCCCAACCCAGTCTGCGAACGCACAAACTGCGGGAAGAACGCCGCACGCTCGTTCTCTGCCGCCACCGACTTATCGGTGATCGAGAAGAACCAGATCCCGATAAACGCAATGATCATCGAGAACAACGCCGGATACTCATAAGGGAAGATCGCCTTCTCATGATGCAGAATCTGCACCCAGATGGTCGGGCCAAGAATCATCAGACCCACTGCACTCACCAGACCCAGCCAGCCGCCAATCATGGCGCCACGGGTGGTCAGTTTCTTCCAGTACATCGAAAGCAGCAGCACCGGGAAGTTGCAGCTCGCCGCGATGGAGAACGCCAGACCAACCATGAACGCAATGTTCTGGCTTTCGAACAGGATGCCCAGGCCGATGGCCAGAACGCCCAGCGCGATGGTGGTGATCTTCGAAACGCGGATTTCATCCTTCTCGTTGGCCTTGCCCTTCTTGATCACGCTGGCGTACAGGTCGTGAGAAACCGCCGAAGCACCGGCCAGGGTCAGGCCGGCCACTACTGCCAGAATGGTCGCGAACGCCACCGCCGAGATGAAGCCGAGGAACACGCTGCCGCCCACGGCGTTGGCCAGGTGCACCGCCGCCATGTTGTTGCCGCCGAGCAGAGCGCCGGCTGCATCTTTAAAGGCCGGATTGGTGCTGACCAGCAGGATCGCGCCGAAGCCGATGATGAAGGTCAGGATGTAGAAGTAGCCAATGAAACCGGTCGCGTACAGCACGCTCTTGCGGGCTTCTTTCGCGTCGCTGACAGTGAAGAAGCGCATCAGGATGTGCGGCAGGCCGGCGGTACCGAACATCAGTGCCAGACCCAGGGAGAACGCCGAGATCGGATCTTTGACCAGACCGCCCGGGCTCATGATCGCTTCGCCCTTGGCGTGAACCTTGATCGCTTCGGAGAACAGGGTGTTGAAGTCGAAGTTGACGTGCTTCATCACCATCAGCGCCATGAACGAGGCACCGGACAGCAACAGCACCGCCTTGATGATCTGTACCCAGGTGGTCGCCAGCATGCCGCCGAACAGCACGTACATGCACATCAGGATACCGACCAGAATCACCGCAACGTGGTAGTCGAGACCGAACAGCAACTGGATCAGCTTGCCGGCACCGACCATTTGCGCGATCAGGTAGAACGCCACCACCACCAGCGAACCGCAGGCAGACAGCGTGCGGATCTGGGTTTGCCCGAGGCGGTAGGACGCCACGTCGGCAAAGGTGTATTTGCCCAGGTTACGCAGACGCTCGGCGATCAGGAACAGAATGATCGGCCAGCCCACCAGGAAGCCGATCGAGTAGATCAGGCCGTCGTAGCCGGAGGTGAACACCAGCGCGGAAATCCCCAGGAAGGACGCCGCCGACATGTAGTCACCGGCAATCGCCAGACCGTTCTGGAACCCGGTGATCTTGCCGCCCGCCGCGTAGTAGTCGGCCGCCGAGTTGTTGCGCTTGGACGCCCAGTAAGTGATGCACAGGGTTGCGCCAACGAACGCCACGAACATGACGATCGCGGAAACGTTGAGCGGTTGTTTGTGGACTTCGCCGGTCAGGGCGTCAGCGGCCCAGACGGCTGGAGCAAACGCTGCGATGCTCAAAAGAGCCAGTAGACGCCGGATCATTGCTGAGCCTCCTTGAGAATCGCGTTGTTCAGGTCGTCGAACTCGCCATTGGCGCGGCGCACATAAATGCCGGTCAGGATGAAGGCCGAGACAATCAGTCCGACACCGATCGGGATGCCCCAGGTGATGGATGATTCGGGACTGATTTTCGTGCCGAGCACTTGCGGCCCGTACGCGATCAGAAGGATGAAGCCGGAGTAGAGCCCGAGCATGATCGCCGAGAGTATCCAGGCGAACCTTTCTCTTTTCTTGACCAGCTCCTTGAAGCGCGGGCTGTTCTGAATCGAGAGGTAAATGCTGTCGTTCATTGTTTTTATCCTCGCAGCACAGATTTTTATTTTTGGAACGTATCCACTGTATGCGGCTGCGAGCCGGGTTCCAGACGACCTTAGTAGTAGAACGCCATGACGTTTTTGCCAATTTCCAGACCAGCCGAAAACCGCCACCCCTGCCTATTAATAGAGGACAAACAAAAAAGGCCGCCCGACTGTCATGTCGGGCGGCCCTGGGAAGCGCAGATTAGACGCTTCGGCTTAAATCACTTGGTCCAGTCGGCAACACGCTCAGGGTGCTTGGCAACCCAATCCTTGGCCGCTGCGTCAGGTTTTGCACCGTCCTGAATCGCCAGCATGACTTCGCCGATTTCGTCTTTCGAAGCCCACTGGAAGTTCTTCAGGAACTTGGCCACTTCCGGCGCCTTGGTCGCCAGTTCCTTGCTGCCGATGCTGTTCACGGTTTCAGCCGCGCCGTACACGCCTTTCGGGTCGTCGAGGAAGCGCAGTTTCCACTTGGCGAACATCCAGTGCGGCACCCAGCCGGTAACGGCGATGGATTCGTTTTTCTTCTCGGCACGGGTCAGCTCGGCAATCATGCCGGCGCCGGAACTGGCCTTGAGTTGATACCCCGTCAGGTCGTAATCCTTGATCGCCTGATCGGTCTTGAGCATAACGCCTGAACCGGCGTCGATGCCGACGATGCGCTTCTTGAAGGAGTCGTCGGTTTTCAGGTCTTCGATGGTCTTGGCCTTGACGTACTCCGGCACGATCAGACCGATTTTCGCGTCCTTGAAGTTCGGGCCGTAATCGACGACCTGATCCTTGTTCTTGGTCCAGTATTCGCCGTGAGTCACGGGCAGCCAGGCCGAGAGCATGGCGTCGAGTTTGCCGGTGGCAACGCCCTGCCACATGATGCCGGTGGCGACGGCCTGCAGTTTCACGTCGTAGCCGAGTTTCTGCTTGATCACTTCGGCCGCCACGTGGGTGGTCGCGACGCTGTCGGACCAGCCGTCAACGTAACCGATGTTCAGGGTCTGTTTTTCAGCGCTGGCGAAAGTGGAGCCCATCGCAAATACCAGAGCGGCACCTGCGCCTAAAAGTCGTCGCATCTTCATCGTTACTTCCCCGAAATGCTGCGCCCGACGGATGCCGGGCATCGTCAACGTGTTGTTATGGTGCTCGGCGCCCCCATCACGCCCGTTCGCGAACTCGTTCGAACATCAGCGGAGTACTGATGAGTCCGATCATCAACCTGACGCCCGTTAAGACCTGCTCTGCCAGCGACCTCGAAGCAACGAGAAACGACATCAGAAAGCCATTAACTGCCTCCGGATATTTGGCGCCAGACAATCCGCCCGAACTTTGCATGTCAAAATCGTGCGGGCCACCAACCTGCTTATAAATGCAGGTAACATGCGTCGCTTTGCAGCCACTCGGCCTGACCATGTCCGCAACTTCCCGTTTCCCCTTTCTTCCTTATCTGTTCGCCTGCCTGCTCGGGCTGTTTGCCCTGTGCGGTTTCTGGTACGGCCTCGGCAAACCGGTGATCCTGCCGGACGTCGCCACCCCGACCCACAAGTTGCAATGCGCCTCCTACACCCCGTTCGATAAAGACCAGTCGCCGTTCGACGTGCCGTTCAAACTGCGCCCGGAGCGCATGGACGCCGATCTCGCCCTGCTCGCCACCCGCTTCGAATGCATTCGCACCTACTCGATGACCGGCCTCGAAGCGCTGCCGGATCTGGCGCGCAAACATGGTTTGAAGTTGATGATCGGCGCGTGGGTCAACAGCAATCCGGTCGACACCGAGAAGGAAGTCGACTTGCTGATCGCCTCGGCCAATGTCAACCCGGACGTGGTCAGCGCGGTGATCGTCGGCAACGAAGCCTTGCTCCGTAAAGAGGTCACCGCGACCCAATTGGTGAAGCTGATCAACAAGGTCAAGAGCCACATCAAGCAGCCGGTGACCTACGCCGATGTCTGGGAGTTCTGGCTCAAGCACCCGGAAGTCGCGCCGGCGGTGGATTTCCTGACCATTCATTTGCTGCCGTACTGGGAAGACGATCCGTCGAACATCGACGCCGCGCTGCATCATGTGGCGCAAGTGCGTCAGGTGTTCGGCAACAAGTTCGCGCCCAAAGACGTGATGATCGGCGAAACCGGCTGGCCGAGCGAAGGCCGCCAGCGTGAGACCGCCCTGCCGAGCCGGGTCAACGAGGCCAAGTTCATTCGTGGTTTTGTCACCCTCGCCGAACAGGAAGGCTGGCGTTACAACCTGATCGAAGCGTTTGATCAGCCGTGGAAGCGCGGCAGCGAAGGCGCGGTCGGCGGTTACTGGGGGCTGTTCGATGCGGATCGCCAGGACAAGGGCGTGTTGGCCGGGCCGGTATCGAATGTGCCGTACTGGTCGCAGTGGCTGGCGGTCGGCGGAGTGATCTTCCTCGGCACATTGCTGCTGGGCGGTCGGGTTCGTACGACGCGTTCGGCACTGATCCTGCCGTTGCTCGGCGCCCTCGCCGCCTGCTCCATCGGCGCCTGGGGCGATCTGACGCGGGTAACCACGCGGTTTGCCAGCGAATGGCTGTGGGTCGGTTTGCTGACGATCCTGAATCTGTTGGTGCTGGCCCATGCCGCGCTGACCTTGAGCGCCCGCAATGGCTGGCGTGAACAGGCGTTCAACGCTTTCGAGCGACGGGCCGGCTGGCTGGTGGCGGCGGCCGGTTTCGCCGCTGCCGTGATGATGCTCGAGCTGGTGTTCGATCCGCGCTATCGCAGTTTTCCGAGCATGGCCTTCATTCTGCCGGCGCTGGTTTACCTGTGCCGCCCGGTCAGCGTGGCCCGTCGGGAGATCGCCCTGCTGACCTTCATCATCGGCGCAGGCATTGCGCCGCAGCTGTTCCGTGAAGGATTGCAGAATCAGCAGGCGTGGGGTTGGGCGCTGGTCAGCGTGTTGATGGTGGCTGCACTTTGGCGCTGCCTGCGGGTTCGCAAAGCCTGATTCACAGAGAATACCCGCGATGACTGACGATCAGGCCTCGCGGGATTCCCGGACCAGTCGCAACCCGGCAATCACCACCGCAAACACGGCCAGCGTCGTGTTGTACAGCGCCAGCGCCGGCAACCCGAACACCAGCGCCAGCACCGCCAGCCACCACCCTGCCCGGCCCGGCACGACAAAACCGAGCACGGCTGCAGCGACCGCCGCCCAGCCCAGCAGCTGGAAATGAATCAGCAGGCCCAGGTTCGAGCGCACCGAGCATTCCCAGCGGCTCGCCTCATCCACGCAGATGCCCACCCACTGCGCATCCTCCATGAAGCCATAACGCGCGCCATAACTGGCAGCCAGCCACAACGGCAACAGAACGAGCAGCAGAATCACGGGCAAGCGGCGGGACATGGAACACTCCAATCGACGAAATCGGCGGCCAGCTTAATCTGCCGCCGCGCATACGCAAGGACTAACAACTCTTAACTGGTCATTCCTTCCTTGCAAAGTGTATCGTCCGGCTACTATTACTCCGAATTCTGTCAGTTTGGTGCCGTGGCATGGCACTTTGACGCAAACCCGGTGGTCATAGCCTGCGAACTTCATTCGGCACCTTCCTCTAAGGGATCCAGTCATGCTCCGTTCCTTGCGCTTCGCCGCCCTGTTTGGCGGCCTTATTCTGAGTGCGTCCGCGCTGGCGGTGGATATCGACGCCGCCAGCTATGGCTATCCCCTGACCAACCCGTTCGAGGCGACCATCGCCACCACGCCGCCGGACTTGCGCCCGGAACTGCCACTGGACGACGACATCGATCAGGCCGATCGCAGCATCACCCTGCGTCCCGAGCGCGAATTCATCCTGCCGGACAATTTCTGGCCGGTGAAAAAACTCACCTACCGCATCGCCACTCAGGACAAGGCCGCGCCGCTGATCTTCCTGATCGCCGGCACCGGCGCGCGCTACGACAGCACGCTCAACGAGTACCTGAAGAAGCTTTATTACAAGGCCGGCTACCACGTCGTGCAGCTGTCATCGCCGACCAGCTTCGACTTCATGAGCGCCGCCTCGCGTTTCGCCACCCCCGGCGTGACCAAGGAAGACGCCGAAGACATGTACCGGGTGATGCAGGCCGTACGGGCGCAGAACCCGAAACTGCCGGTCACCGACTATTACCTCAGCGGCTACAGCCTCGGCGCCCTGGACGCGGCCTTCGTGGCGCATCTGGATGAAACCCGTCGCAGCTTCAACTTCAAGAAAGTCCTGCTGCTGAATCCGCCGGTCAACCTCTACACCTCGATCACCAACCTCGACAAGCTGGTGCAGACCGAGGTCAAGGGCATCAACAACAGCACCACCTTCTATGAACTGGTGCTGAACAAACTGACCCGCTACTTCCAGCAGAAGGGCTACATCGACCTCAACGATGCGCTGCTCTACGACTTCCAGCAGTCCAAGCAGCACCTGAGCAACGAGCAGATGGCGATGCTGATCGGCACGTCATTCCGTTTCTCGGCGGCCGATATCGCGTTCACTTCGGACCTGATCAACCGTCGCGGCCTGATCACCCCGCCGAAATTCCCGATCACCGAAGGCACCAGCCTCACGCCGTTCCTCAAGCGTGCGCTGCAATGCGACTTCGACTGCTACCTCACCGAACAGGTGATCCCGATGTGGCGCGCCCGCACCGACGGCGGCAGCCTGCTGCAACTGATCGATCAGGTGAGCCTGTACGCCCTGAAGGATTATCTGCACGACAGCCCGAAAATCGCCGTCATGCACAACGCCGACGACGTGATCCTCGGCCCGGGCGACCTCGGCTTCCTGCGCCGGACCTTCGGCGATCGCCTGACCGTTTACCCGCTGGGCGGCCATTGCGGCAACCTTAACTATCGCGTCAACAGCGACGCCATGCTGGAGTTCTTCCGTGGCTAAATATCTCCTGCTGATTGCAGCGCTCCTCAGTGCAGGTATGGCCCAGGCCGACAACAGCAAAGCCAATGCACCGGTGGTCATCGACAGCGACGGTTTCAAGGAGCCGCTGTCCAAACTCAAGTTCAACCCGGGGCTGGATCAGCGCGAGTTCGAGCGTTCGACCCTCAGCGCGCTGAACGTCTATGACCCGCTGGAAGAGTGGAACCGCCGCGTCTACCACTTCAACTACCGCTTCGACCAATGGGTGTTCCTGCCGGTGGTCGATGGCTATCGCTACATCACCCCGAGCTTCGTGCGCACCGGCGTGAGCAACTTCTTCAACAACATTGGCGACGTACCGAACCTGGTCAACAGCCTGTTGCAGTTCAAGGGCAAGCGCTCGATGGAAACCACCGCGCGCCTGCTGCTCAATACCACCATCGGCATCGCCGGACTCTGGGACCCGGCTACCGCCATGGGCCTGCCGCGCCAGAGCGAAGACTTCGGCCAGACCCTGGGCTTCTACGGCGTACCGGGCGGCGCCTATTTCGTGCTGCCGATCCTCGGCCCGTCGAACCTGCGTGATACTGCAGGCCTTGCCGTGGACTACACCGCCGAGTCCGCGATCAACTTCCTCAATGTCTCGGAAGTCAGCTCCAACCACCCGGAAGTCTGGGTACTGCGTGGCGTCGACAAGCGCTACCAGACCAGCTTCCGCTACGGTCAGCTGAACTCACCGTTCGAGTACGAGAAGGTGCGCTACGTCTACACCGAGTCGCGCAAGTTGCAGATCGCCGAGTAAAAACGCCAGCCACAAAAAAGGCCATTCGATGCGAGTCGAATGGCCTTTTTGTTTGCCTCAGGATTTAGCCTTTCAGGGCTTTCCAGACTTTACCGATCACGGACACGCCCGCCAGCACCACCGCACCCGCGATGATCCCCGCCACGCCATTCAACAGCATCGGCACCACAAACCCGGCGCCACCGGCCGCAGCGCCGACGCTCTCGATCCAGTGATGCATCACCGGTACGCCGTGGGTCAGGATGCCGCCACCGACCAGGAACATCGCTGCAGTGCCGATCACCGACAGGCTTTTCATCATGTACGGCGCAGCGCGCAGGATGCCGTTGCCGATACTTTTGGCCATCTGCCCAGGCTTCTGAGTCAGCCACAGACCGAGGTCGTCGAGTTTGACGATACCAGCCACCAATCCGTAAACGCCCACGGTCATGACAATGGCGATGCCCGACATCACGATCACTTGCTGGGTCAGCGAAGCATCGGCCACGGTGCCGAGGGTGATGGCGATGATTTCCGCCGAGAGGATGAAGTCGGTGCGGATCGCGCCCTTGATCTTATCCTTCTCGTAGGCCACCAGATCGGTTGCCGGATCAGCCACGGCCTCAACCAACTGGGCGTGCTCGGCTTCATCTTCGGCCTTGCTGTGCAGGAACTTGTGCGCGAGTTTTTCGAAACCTTCGAAACACAGGTAGGCGCCACCGACCATCAACAGCGGTGTCACCAGCCACGGCACGAACGCACTGATCGCCAGCGCCGACGGCACCAGGATCAGTTTGTTGACGAACGAGCCCTTGGCCACCGCCCAGACCACCGGGATTTCCCGCTCCGCGCGTACGCCGGAGACCTGCTGGGCGTTGAGCGCCAAGTCGTCGCCGAGCACGCCGGCGGTCTTCTTGGCAGCCATTTTGGTCATCAACGCAACGTCGTCCAGAACGGTAGCGATGTCGTCGATCAGCACCAGCAAACTGCTTCCTGCCATGAATCATGTTTCCTTATGTGAATAATGCCGCGCAGCATACCGCGACTGTGGGCCACACGGGGCATTGTTGAGCGCCGCGCGAGGCCGGTGCTACCATGCGCAACCGCCAGAACAGGCAAGGAACCACCGGGTTTATGAGCACAATCCGCGAGCGCAACAAAGAACTGATCCTGCGTGCAGCCAGTGAAGAGTTTGCCGACAAGGGCTTCGCTGCGACCAAAACCAGCGACATCGCCGCCAAGGCAGGACTGCCCAAGCCCAACGTCTATTACTACTTCAAGTCCAAGGAAAACCTCTACCGCGAGGTGCTGGAAAGTATCATCGTGCCGATCCTGCAGGCCTCGACCCCGTTCAACCCGGACGGCGTACCGAGCGAAGTGCTGAGCGGCTACATCCGCTCGAAGATCCGCATCTCCCGCGACCTGCCTTTCGCCTCCAAGGTGTTCGCCAGCGAAATCATGCACGGCGCCCCGCACCTGAGCGCCGACCTGGTCGAGCAGCTCAACGGCCAGGCCAAGCACAACATCGACTGCATCCAGACCTGGATCGACCGCGGCCAGATCGCCCCGATCGACCCCAACCACCTGATGTTCAGCATCTGGGCCGCGACCCAGACCTACGCCGACTTCGACTGGCAGATCTCCGCCGTAACCGGCAAGGACAAGCTCGACGAAGCCGACTATGAAGCGGCAGCACAAACCATCATCCGGTTGGTGCTCAAGGGCTGCGAGCCGGACTGAAGTCCGCACCTCCAGACACAAACAAGCCCGCCCTCACATGATCCTGTGAGGGCGGGCTTGTGCGTTTCAGCGGCTATTCGGTTTTAGCCACTCAGGCTGCCACCCCCGCATCCGCCCGCAGATCCAGGGCCTCCACGGCCTTGATCGCGACCTGCTCATCGATGTCCGACAGATCGCCGCTGATGCCGATCGCACCCAGTACGTTGCCCGCCTGATCACGAATCAACACACCACCCGGTGCCGGCACGACACTGCCCTGCCCCATGCTGTTGAGCGCGGCGATGAACGCCGGGCGTTGTTGCGCGTCCAGCGCCAGCAGGCGTGAGCCCTTGCCCAGGGCGATGGCGCCCCAGGCTTTGCCGATGGCGATGTTCGGGCGCAGCAGGCTGGCGCCGTCTTCGCGCTGCAAGGTGACCAGATGGCCGCCGGTATCCAGTACCGCGATGGTCAGCGGCGCGGCGGAAATGGCCCGCCCTGCGCTGATGGCTTCGTTGACCAGCTTGACTGCGACTTTCAAGGTTAAAGCGCTCATGGTGCCGTCCTCATTTTGTTATTGGGAAAGTCGTTGAACTGCGCGCAAGTGCCGCAGCACGATGCAACAAATAGAACACAATGAATTATTTTTTTGTATACAATAATTCCCGAAAAGCGCCTCATGCGACGAAAAGCCACAGCAGAACAGGCTTCCGACGAATGAAACAGGCGCTTGAGAAAATGGATTGACCTGCGCCGTCCGCCGTGAATACACTCTGCGCAAAGCCACTTGTATACAATTACAAAACGTAAAGAGGCACAAAACCATGAGCAAAATGAGAGCAATCGAAGCCGCCGTTCTGGTGATGCGCCGTGAAGGGGTTGATACCGCTTTTGGCATTCCAGGCGCTGCAATCAACCCGCTGTACTCCGCCCTGCAGAAAGTCGGTGGCATCGATCACGTCCTCGCTCGCCACGTTGAAGGCGCCTCGCACATGGCCGAGGGCTACACCCGCACCAAGGCCGGCAACATCGGCGTGTGCATCGGTACTTCCGGCCCGGCCGGTACTGACATGGTCACCGGTCTGTACAGCGCCTCCGCGGACTCGATCCCGATCCTCTGCATCACCGGGCAAGCCCCCCGCGCCCGTATGCACAAGGAAGACTTCCAGGCCGTCGACATCACCAGCATCGTCAAGCCGGTGACCAAGTGGGCGACCACCGTTCTGGAGCCGGGCCAGGTGCCTTACGCCTTCCAGAAAGCCTTCTACGAAATGCGCTCCGGCCGTCCAGGCCCGGTGCTGATCGACCTGCCGTTCGACGTGCAGATGGCTGAAATCGAATTCGACATCGACGCCTACCAGCCACTGCCGCTGGCCAAGCCGAGCGCGACCCGCGTGCAAGTCGAAAAAGCCCTGGCGATGCTCGATCAGGCCGAACGTCCATTGCTGGTCGCCGGCGGCGGCATCATCAACGCCGATGCCAGCGAGCTGCTGGTCGAGTTCGCCGAGCTGACCGGCATTCCAGTGATCCCGACCCTAATGGGCTGGGGCACCATTCCTGACGATCACCCGCTGATGGTCGGCATGGTCGGTCTGCAGACTTCGCACCGCTACGGCAACGCCACGATGCTGAAATCCGACGTGGTACTGGGCGTCGGCAACCGCTGGGCGAACCGTCACACCGGTTCGGTCGACGTTTACACCGAAGGCCGCAAGTTCATTCACGTCGACATCGAACCGACCCAGATCGGCCGCGTGTTCACCCCGGACCTGGGCATCGTGTCCGACGCCGCTGCCGCGCTGACCGTGTTCATCGAAGTCGCCCGTGAATGGCAAGCCGCCGGCAAACTGAAAAATCGCAGCGCCTGGCTGCAGGACTGCCAGCAGCGCAAGGCCAGCCTGCAACGCAAGACCCACTTCGACAACGTGCCGGTCAAGCCGCAGCGCGTCTACGAAGAAATGAACCAGGTGTTCGGCAAGGACACCTGCTACGTCAGCACCATTGGTCTGTCGCAGATTGCCGGCGCGCAGTTCCTGCACGTCTACAAGCCGCGTCACTGGATCAACTGCGGCCAGGCAGGCCCGTTGGGCTGGACCATTCCGGCAGCGCTGGGCGTGGTGAAGGCCGATCCGAACCGTAAAGTCGTGGCCCTGTCGGGGGACTATGACTTCCAGTTCATGATCGAAGAACTGGCGGTCGGCGCTCAGTTCAAACTGCCGTACATCCACGTCGTGGTGAACAACTCGTATCTGGGACTGATCCGTCAGGCCCAGCGCGGGTTCGATATGGACTACTGCGTGCAGCTGTCCTTCGATAATCTGAACGCGCCGGAACTCAACGGTTATGGTGTCGACCACGTCGCAGTCGCCGAAGGCCTCGGCTGCAAGGCACTGCGCGTGTTCGAACCGGCTGACATCGCCCCTGCCCTGCGCAAGGCCGAACAGCTGATCGAAGAGTTCAAGGTGCCGGTGATCGTCGAGATCATTCTGGAGCGTGTGACCAACATCTCCATGGGGACCGAGATCAACGCCGTCAACGAATTCGAAGACCTGGCGCTGGTCGGCAACGATGCGCCAACGGCGATTTCGTTGCTCGATTAACTGCTTTTGCTTGATCGTTCCCACGTCGAGGCGTCGAACCGTCTGCGTGGGAATGCAGCCGGGGACGCTCTGCGTCCCAAAGCGGACGCAGAGCGTCCATAGAGGCATTCCCACGCAGAGCGTGGGAACGAGAATCTAGAACGGGAGACCACCATGCCGCGTTTCGCAGCCAACCTGTCCATGCTGTTCACCGAACAGGATTTCCTTGCCCGTTTCGACGCCGCCGCCAAGGCCGGCTTCAGCGGTGTCGAGTATCTGTTCCCGTACGATTTCAGTTCTGCCGAAATCAAGGCCAGACTCGACGCCAACGGTCTGACCCAAGTGCTTTTCAACCTGCCGGCCGGTGACTGGGCCAAGGGCGAGCGCGGTATCGCGTGCCTGCCGGACCGGGTCGAAGAGTTCCGCGCCGGGGTTGATCTGGCCATCGCTTACGCCCAGGTGCTGGGCAACACCCAGGTCAACTGCCTGGCCGGCATCCGTCCACAGGGCGTGGACGATGCCACCGTTGAAAAGACCTTCGTCGCCAACCTCAAGTACGCCGCCGACAAGCTGCAAGCCGTCGGCATCAAACTGGTGATGGAAGCGATCAACACCCGCGACATCCCGGGCTTCTACCTGAACAACACGGCGCAGGCCCTGTCGATTCGCGAGCAGGTCGGCAGCGCCAATCTGTTCCTGCAATACGACATCTATCACATGCAAATCATGGAAGGCGATCTGGCCCGCACCCTGCAATCGCACCTGGCCGAGATCAACCATGTGCAGTTGGCCGACAACCCGGGCCGCAACGAGCCTGGCACTGGCGAGATCAACTACCGCTTCCTGTTCGAACACCTCGATCGCATCGGTTATCAGGGCTGGGTCGGCTGTGAGTACAAACCGCTGACCACCACGGAAGCAGGCCTCGGCTGGCTGAAGACCCACAACGCGATCTGACCCCCTATTTGCTTGAGCAAGACAAAAACAAGAGGATTTTCTCATGGCTAAAATCGGATTCATCGGCACCGGCATCATGGGCCACCCAATGGCGGCGAACCTGCAGAAAGCCGGTCACAGCCTGTTCCTGTCGGCGCACCACGACGCTGCCCCTGCCGACCTGGTCGCCGCTGGCGCCGTCGCTCTGGCCAACCCGCGTGACGTGGCTCAAGAAGCCGAATTCATCATCGTCATGGTGCCGGATACCCCGCAGGTCGACGACGTGCTGTTCCGCGCCGACGGCGTCGCTGCCGGCATCGGCAAAGGCAAAGTCGTGATCGACATGAGCTCGATCTCGCCGACCGCCACCAAGGCTTTCGCCGCGAAGATCAACGAGAAAGGCGCGCAGTACCTCGACGCTCCGGTGTCCGGTGGTGAAGTCGGCGCCAAGGCCGCGACCCTGAGCATCATGGTCGGTGGCGACGCCGATGCCTTCGAACGCGCACTGCCGCTGTTCCAGGCCATGGGCAAGAACATCACCCTGGTCGGTGGCAATGGCGACGGTCAGACCGCCAAGGTTGCGAACCAGATCATCGTTGCCCTGAACATTCAGGCCGTGGCCGAAGCCCTGCTGTTCGCTTCGAAAAACGGTGCCGATCCGGCCAAGGTGCGTGAAGCGCTGATGGGTGGCTTCGCCTCCTCGAAGATCCTCGAAGTGCACGGCGAGCGCATGATCAAGGGCACTTTCGATCCGGGCTTCCGCATCAGCCTGCACCAGAAGGACCTGAACCTGGCCCTGCAAGGCGCCAAGGAGCTGAACATCAACCTGCCGAACACCGCCAACGCCCAGCAAGTGTTCAGCACCTGCGCGGCCATCGGTGGCAGCAACTGGGACCACTCGGCGCTGATCAAGGGCCTGGAACACATGGCCAACTTCTCGATTCGCGACAAGAAGTAAGCCCTGCCCCGTCGCTCGTTCCCACGTCGAGGCGTCGAACCGTTTGCGTGGGAATGCAGCCCGGGACGCTCCGCGTCCCTGCCGAAGCGGACGCAGAGCGTCCATTGAGGCATTCCCACGCAGAGCGTGGGAACGATCACCCGCACTAACCAAGAACAATAAGAATGGGAGCCCGCCATGTCGGTCGATCCGCAACAACTGCTGCGCGAGCTGTTTGCCACAGCCATCGACGCGGCCCATCCGAATCAGGTCCTCGAAGCGCATCTGCCGGCCGATCGCACAGGTCGCGTGATCGTCATCGGCGCCGGCAAGGCTGCCGCGGCCATGGCGCAAGTGGTCGAGCGCTGCTGGGAAGGTGAAGTCTCGGGCCTTGTGGTGACCCGCTACGGTCACGGCGCCCCGTGCGAAAAAATCGAAGTGGTCGAAGCCGCGCACCCGGTGCCGGATGCTGCCGGGCTGGCGGTGGCCAAACGCGTGCTGGAACTGGTCAGCAACCTGACCGAAGACGACCGCGTGATTTTCCTGTTGTCCGGTGGCGGCTCTGCCCTGCTGGCGCTGCCGGCCGAAGGCATCACCCTGGCCGACAAACAATCGATCAACAAAGCCCTGCTCAAATCCGGCGCGACCATCGGCGAGATGAACTGCGTGCGCAAGCACCTCTCGGCGATCAAGGGCGGACGCCTGGGCAAGGCCTGCTGGCCGGCGACTGTTTACACCTACGCGATTTCCGATGTACCGGGCGACCTCGCCACGGTCATCGCCTCCGGCCCGACCGTGGCCGACCCGAGCACCAGCGCCGAAGCGTTGGCCATCATCAAGCGCTACGGCATCGAGATTCCGGCGTCCGTACGCAGCTGGCTGCAAAGCCCGGAATCGGAAACCGTCAAACCCGGTGATCCGAGCCTCGCCCGCAGTCACTTCCAGTTGATCGCCCGCCCTCAGCAATCGCTGGATGCGGCGGCGGTGAAATGCCGTCAGGCCGGTTTCAGCACGCTGATCCTCGGCGACCTGGAAGGCGAGTCCCGCGAAGTAGCGAAAGTCCACGCCGGCATCGCGCGCCAGATCATCCATCACGGCCAGCCACTGGCGGCGCCGTGCGTGATCCTCTCCGGCGGCGAAACCACGGTGACCGTGCGCGGCAATGGCCGTGGCGGGCGCAACGCCGAATTCCTCCTCAGCCTCACCGACAGCCTCAAGGGCCAGCCGGGCGTCTATGCGCTGGCCGGTGACACCGACGGCATCGACGGCTCGGAAGACAACGCCGGCGCGATCATGACCCCGGACAGCTACGCCCGCGCCGCTGCCCTGGGCCTGAGCGCCAGCGACGAGCTGGATAACAACAACGGCTACGGCTACTTCGCGGCGCTCGATGCGCTGATCGTCACCGAACCGACCCGCACCAACGTCAACGACTTCCGCGCCATCCTGATCCTCGAGAGCTCAAAATCATGACGCCTGATAAAAAGGTCAAAATCCTCGCCACCCTCGGGCCTGCCGTCGACGGCATCGAAGACATCCGCGAGCTGGTCGAGGCCGGGGTCAACATCTTCCGCCTCAACTTCAGCCACGGCGATCACGCCGACCACGCCAAGCGCTATCAGTGGATCCGCGAAGTCGAGCGCCAGCTCAACTATCCGCTCGGGATCCTGATGGACCTGCAAGGGCCGAAACTGCGGGTCGGCAAGTTCGCTGACGGCAAGGTGCAACTGCATCGCGGCCAGGCGTTCCGCCTCGATCTGGACACGACACCGGGCGACGAACGCCGGGTGAACCTGCCGCATCCGGAGATCATCGCCGCGCTGGAAGCCGGCATGGACCTGCTGCTCGATGACGGCAAACTGCGCCTGCGGGTCGTGACCAAATACACCGACGCGATCGACACCACCGTGCTCAATGGCGGCGAACTGTCGGATCGTAAAGGCGTGAACGTGCCGCAAGCGGTACTCGACCTGAGCCCGCTGACCACCAAGGATCGCCGCGACCTGAGCTTCGGTCTGGAGCTGGGGGTGGACTGGGTCGCGCTGTCGTTCGTGCAGCGTCCGCAAGACATCCTCGAGGCCCGCGCGCTGATCGGCGACAAGGCGTTCCTGATGGCGAAAATCGAGAAGCCGTCGGCCGTCGAGCAACTGCGCGAGATCGCCGAACTGAGCGACGCGATCATGGTGGCTCGCGGTGACCTGGGCGTGGAAGTGCCGGCCGAGAGCGTGCCGCAAATCCAGAAGAACATCATCACCACTTGCCGCCAGCTCGGCAAACCAGTGGTGGTGGCGACGCAGATGCTCGAGTCGATGCGCTTCTCCCCGGCGCCGACCCGCGCCGAAGTCACCGACGTGGCCAACGCCGTGGCCGAAGGCGCCGATGCGGTGATGCTGTCGGCAGAAACCGCGTCCGGCGAGTACCCGCTGGAGGCCGTGCAGATGATGAGCAAGATCATCCGCCAGGTGGAGAACGGTCCGGACTACCAGACCCAACTCGACGTCAGCCGGCCGAAAGCCGAAGCGACCGTGTCCGATGCGATCAGTTGCGCGATCCGCCGGATCAGCAACGTGCTGCCAGTGGCTGTGCTGGTCAACTACAGCGAGTCCGGCGCATCGAGTCTGCGTGCGGCACGGGAGCGGCCAAAGGCACCGATCCTCAACCTGACGCCGAACCTGCAGACCGCCCGCCGCTTGAGCGTGGCGTGGGGCATTCATTCGGTGGTCAATGATCGCCTGCGTCAGGTGGATGAGGTGTGCTCGACCGCGCTGGAAATCGCGCAGGCGCAAGGAATGGCCGAGCGTGGCGATACGTTGCTGATCACCGCGGGTGTGCCGTTCGGGCAGCCGGGGTCGACGAATTCGCTGCGGATCGAAACATTGATTTAACCACTGACCAAGATCGTTCCCACGCTCCACGTGGGAATGCGGCCCGGGACGCTCCGCGTCCCAAGAGCAGACGCAGAGCGTCCTTTGAGGCATTCCCACGCAGACGGTTCGACGTGGGAACGATCAGTACTGACTTTTTAGAACTGCCATGCCTGCCAATCATTTCAACACCCACTGCCCTGACTGGGCCGAGGCTTTGCTCAACGGCTTCAGTCAAATCTTCCTCCAGCGCCATCCGCTGTGTGGACTCCTGTGCCTTTTGGCCATTTTATTTACCGCGCCGGTGCTGTTCGCCGGCGCGCTGCTGGGCGCGGTCGCCGGATTGCTCACCGCGCAACGGCGCAACTACGCCAAGGCGGATCGTCAGGCCGGACTGTTCAGCTACAACGGCGTGCTGGTCGGCCTGTTGCTGAGCCTGTATTTCCCCTGGTCGCCGATGCTGCCGCCGCTGATTCTGGCGGCCGGTGGCCTGAGCGCGATGATCACGCAGCAGTGGCTCAAACGTGCACGCCTCACCGAATACCTGCCCGCCTACACTGCGCCGTTCGTATTGTTGAGCTGGGTGTTCCTGTGTTTCGCCGAGCCTTTATCCGCCGCACCGGCGCTTGAACTCAATACCGTGAACCTGCTCGGTGCCGCCCTGAAAGGCTTCGGTCAGGTGATGTTCCTCGACCATCCGTTGGCCGGTGGATTGATCGCTGCCGGTTTGTTGATTGCCGATCGCCGGGCCTTTGCCTGGGCGCTGCTGGCGTCGGCAATCGGTCTGGGTTCCAGCCTGTTGCACCATGACAGCCAAATCGCGTTGCTGGGTCTGGGCGGCTACAACGCCGTCCTCGCCGCCCTCGCCTTCAGCACCCAGCGCCAGCAACCGTGGCTGCCGCTGTTCGGCATCGGCCTGGCGCTGCTGCTGACGCCGCTGTTCAGTGCCCTGGGTCTGGCGACTCTCACGGCACCGTTCATTCTTGCCTGCTGGCTGCTGCGCACCGGCATTCGCCTGATGCAGCAACCGCAGATCAGCGGCGCGCCTTGCGCTCACGGGGAGAATCAACCTAGGCTGCGCTGATCTTTGATTCAGGCGTGATCCATGGACAGTAACCAGCACTGGCGTGAACAGCTTTACGTCATGATTTTCCAGAGCGACACCCCCGCCGGGCGACGTTTCGACGGCATCCTGCTGTTGATCATTCTCGCCAGCCTGGTGATCGTGATGCTCGACAGCATCGACAGCGTTCACCGCAATTACGCCGATGTGCTGGCGTATATCGAGTGGGGGTTCACCATCATCTTTGCCGGCGAGTACATCCTGCGTCTGTACTGCTCGCCCAAACCGCTGCGCTACGCCTTCAGTTTTTACGGATTGGTGGATCTGCTGGCGATCGTGCCGGGCATCCTCGCGCTGTACTACAGCGATGCGCAGTACCTGCTGATTATCCGGATCATCCGGATGCTGCGAATTTTCCGCGTCCTCAAACTCAGTCCGTACCTCAAGCAAGCCAACTACCTGATGTCGGCGCTGCGCGGCAGCAAGCAGAAGATCGTGGTGTTTCTGGTGAGCGTCTGCACACTCGTAACCGTGTTCGGTACGTTGATGTACGTAATCGAAGGCCCGGAACACGGTTTCACCAGCATTCCCAAGGGTATCTATTGGGCTATCGTGACCCTGACCACCGTCGGCTTTGGCGACATCGTGCCGAAGACTCCGTTGGGCCAAGTGATTTCGTCGCTGGTGATGATCACTGGTTACTCGATCATCGCGGTGCCCACCGGGATCTTCACCGCTGAACTGGCCAATGCGATGCGTGGTGAACAGTTGCAACACGACTGCCCGGTTTGCCAGAAAAAGAGCCATGAAAGCGGCGCCGCCTTCTGTTCGCGGTGCGGCAATCCGTTATTCAAGAAAATGGAATAAGCAAAGTTCTTTTTAATCTTTAAACGACTATGCGCGCCCCGCTATAGTCGCTGGCAAATGGCCTTATCTTTGTCAAAAACACCCCCACAGAACAAGGAATGCGCAGTGAAAAAACTCTTTGGCGCCTCACTTCTCGCCGCAGGTCTTGCCTTCGGCAGCGCGGCTCAGGCCGCACCGACCCTGCTCAACGTTTCCTACGACGTGATGCGCGATTTCTACAAGGACTACAACGCTGCGTTCCAGAAACACTGGCAGGCCGAACACAACGAAAACATCACCGTGCAGATGTCTTTCGGCGGTTCGAGCAAGCAAGCCCGTTCGGTGATCGACGGCCTGCCGGCTGACGTCATTACCATGAACATGGCCACCGACATCAACGCCCTGGCCGACAACGGTCAACTGGTGCCGAAGGACTGGGTCACCCGCCTGCCAAACAACAGTGCGCCATTCACCTCGGCCACCGTGTTCATCGTGCGCAAAGGCAACCCGAAAGCCCTGAAAGACTGGCCGGACCTGCTCAAGGACGGCGTGCAGGTGATCGTGCCGAACCCGAAAACTTCGGGCAACGGCCGCTACACCTACCTGTCCGCCTGGGGCTACGTCCTGAAAAACGGCGGTGACGAGAACAAGGCCAAAGACTTCGTCGGCAAGCTGTTCAAACAGGCGCCGGTGCTGGATACCGGTGGCCGCGCCGCGACCACCACGTTCATGACCAACCAGATCGGCGACGTGCTGGTGACATTCGAAAACGAAGCCGAAATGATCGCCCGCGAGTTCGGCCGCGACCAGTTCGAAGTCATCTACCCAAGCGTCTCCGCCGAAGCCGAGCCGCCGGTGTCGGTGGTCGACAAAGTGGTCGAGAAGAAAGGCTCCCGCGCCGCTGCCGAGGAATACCTGAAGTTCCTGTGGTCGCCGCAAGGTCAGGAAATCGCGGCCGCCAACTACCTGCGTCCACGTGACCCGGCGGTACTGGCCAAGTACACCGACCGCTTCCCGAAAGTCGATTTCCTGTCGGTCGAGAAGACCTTCGGCGACTGGCGCACCGTACAGAAGACCCACTTCAACGATGGCGGAGTCTTCGACCAGATCTACAACGGCCAATAAGGCTTGAGCTGACATGAAAAAGGCGACCTGCAGAGGTCGCCTTTTTTGTGGGCGTTTACATCGGCGGCTTGACGCCATCCTTGCCCGCCGAGATCGATTGCGCGGTCAGCGTGCCATCCGCGCTCTGGGTCACGAAGGTGACGATCTTCACCCCGACCTTGAGCAGGCTGCGATCACCCGGCGTCAGGTTGACGATCGGCACGTCCTCCGGCACCAGGATCTTCTGCTGGCCGCCCTTGTAGTTGACGGTCAGCACCCGGCCGTTGCTCACCACCAGATCGCCGACGCTGCCATTGGTCATGCTGCTGCCCTTGGCCAGGTCGAACGGCCGATGACCATCGCCGCTGCCGGCCAGCTCCGGCGGGAACACGTGAACCTCCAGCGCCTTGAGCGTGCCATCCTCCTGGGGAATGGCCGCCGAACCGATGTAGCTGCCGGGCTTGATGTCTTCGATATTGGCCAGGGTGACCGCGCGGACCTTGGTGTCCGGGGTCAACTGGATCACGACGTTTTCACCGCTGTTGACGTGAACCTTGAGCGAGTCGGCACTGACCCCGGTGATCTCGCCGCGCACACCCATGCGCATGCCGGGCGCTTCGGCGGCCTGCACAGCAGTGGCGCCGAGCAGACTGATCAGGACAATGGTTGTGGTGTGGCGAAGCAACTGACGAAACATCGCAATCCTCCGTTGATGAATGTTGAAACCCGGTCACAACATAAGCACGCTATCGAACAAGATGTAAGTGAATGTATCATCGACGCTCAACGGTCGGACGCAAGGTTCGCCGATGAACAATGGATTGTTCGGCGCCACCTGTTCCGCAACGGAATAACTGATATCGATCAGAAGCCTCTACTGCCGGCTCGGCCCGTCCCTTAGCCTCACCGCATTCCTTTTCGCTGGATCGAGAAACCCTATGACCGCCACAACTCACACAATGACCCGAGGCATGGTGCTGCTGTTCGCTTTCTGCTGCGGCGCCATCGTTGCCAACATCTACTACGCCCAGCCGATCATCGGCCTGATCGCGCCGGATATCGGTCTGAGCGACACCATGGCCAGTTTCATCGTGTCGCTGACCCAGATCGGCTATGCGCTGGGCCTGTTCTTCCTGGTGCCGCTGGCGGATCTGCTGGAAAACCGCCGCCTGATGATCATCACCACCGTGGTGGCGATTGCCAGCCTGCTCGGCGCGGCGTTTACCGATCAACCGAATGTGTTCCTGCTGATTTCGTTGCTGGTGGGGTTCAGCTCGGTGTCGGTGCAGGTGTTGATTCCATTGGCGGCGCATCTGGCGCCGGAAGAATCCCGTGGCCGGGTGGTCGGCGGGATCATGGGCGGTTTGCTGCTGGGGATTCTGCTGGCGCGTCCGGTGTCGAGCGTGGTCGCCGACCATCTCGGCTGGCGGGCGATGTTCATGATCGCCGCAGCCTTGATGGCGGCGATCAGCGTGGTGCTGGCGTTGACCGTGCCCAAGCGCCAGCCGGATCACAGCGCCTCCTACGGCCAGTTGCTGGGTTCGTTGTGGACGCTGCTGCGCAAACAACCGGTGCTGCGTCAGCGGGCGTTTTACCAGGCTTGCATGTTCGCCACGTTCAGCCTGTTCTGGACCGTCGTGCCGCTGGAACTGGCGCGCAACCATGGCCTGTCCCAGAGTGAAATCGCGATCTTCGCCCTGGTCGGCGCGATCGGTGCCATTGCCGCGCCGATCAGCGGACGCCTGGCCGATGCCGGCCACACCCGCATCGCCTCGTTGCTGGCCATGCTGTTCGCCAGCCTGAGCTTCCTGCCCGCCTTCATCCACCCGGCCTACAGCGTGATCGGCCTGGCCGTGACCGGTGTGGTGCTCGACTTCTGCGTACAGATGAACATGGTGCTCGGCCAGCGCGCGGTCTACTCCCTCGACGCCAAAAGCCGCGGCCGCCTCAACGCGCTGTACATGACCAGCATCTTCGTCGGCGGCGCCTTCGGCTCGTCGGTAGCCAGTGCGGTGTACGAGCATGGCGGCTGGTTGTGGATCGTGATTGTTGGCAGCGCGTTCCCGCTGCTGGCGCTGGTGCGGTTTTTGAGTGCTTCGCAGAAGCCTGTTCTGGCTACGGCCTAAAATCTGAAAAGCACTGCCGGATCGCTGATCCGACAGTGCTCGAGGCTTAATGCCGGACCAGCTTTTCCATGGCGGCATCCGCCAAAAAAGAGGAACGGCTTTTGACATTGTGCTCACGCACATAGCGGTCGATCCGCTGGATGACATAGCCGGGCAACGTCACATTGACCTTTTCGGTCTTGCCCATGTACGGCGAGATGTCCAGCTCGAGCATGCCCCAGCCCATGTCGGCAAACTCCGGGTTGTTGCGATGGGTGGCCGCCGAGGTCGGCATCGGAATCGAGTCGCCATCGGCCGCGATCTCCTGCAGCATGATGTGGGCAATCTCGACGGCCGCGTTGTAGGCATCCTCAAACGTATCCCCGGCAGTAATCGCGCCGGGAATATCGGGGATCTGAATCCCGATGGCGGTGTTCTCGTCACCCCACTCGATGCAGATTGGGTATTGCATTGTGAAATTGCCTCGCCCATTAAAGTAACTCTAGAGATACCTTTAGTAGCCTGCGGAAGGTTGTGACACAACGTTGGTGGTTTTGCAGGATGTTTTGACTACCTGTCGGCGGTGTTTCCGACGGGTAGGCTGGCCAGTGTCAAGGCGCGGGCGTTCGTTGAATATGTGCAGGGGTTGTTGGCGAAAAGCCATAAAACCCCTACTCGTTTCGTTTATTGCGATTTTCGCTTATTTCGAATAACGTTCCGGCATTCCTCATTTCCAAAGCCGGACTCGCCATGTCGACCGTTATTCATCCCTCCATCAGCCTCCCCGTAGAACGCGAAGTAAAAGCCGCCATTGAAGGGCAGCGTGCCCTGGCGGCATACCTCGCGACCCATTTCGAGACTCAGCACATCCAGATTTTCGACGAGCAGAACGAAGCTCATCGCGTCGAACTGCCCACCTCGGCCCTGCGCTTGCTGATCGACATTCTGGCGGAACTGGCAGCCGGCAACGCGGTGCAGGTCGTACCGGTGCATGCCGAATTGACGACCCAGGAAGCCGCGGACCTCCTCAACGTCTCACGTCCACACCTCATAAAACTGCTGGAAAGCGGCGAGTTGTCCTACCACAAAACAGGCAAGCACCGACGCGTGCGTTTTGCCGATCTGATGGACTATAAGACCCGGCGCACCACCGCCAGCGAGCAGGCAATGGCGCTTCTCGCAGAGCAAGCTCAGGCGTTAAGGACAGGATACGAGTGAGGCATTCCTCTTTTACCGCTTTATATGATGCATGCGTCTTGTACCCTGCCCCCTTGAGAGACTTCCTCATGTGGCTTGCCCTCTCGGGGCGATTTCGGGCGCGATGGACCCAGGAGATTCACTGCGAATGGAAACGCAATCTGTTGAAGAACCGTCCTGACCTGACGATGGAACAGCTGGATCGTACGTCCGGCCTGATGGATCAAGCGATACCCGACGCCTGTGTCCATGACTATGAAGACCTGATTGCCGGCCTCACCTTGCCCGACTGCGATGATCGCCATGTTCTGGCGGCGGCCATCCGCTGCGGCGCAAGTGTGATAGTGACCTTCAACCAGAAAGACTTTCCCTGCAAAACGCTGGAGCCTTTCGGCATCGAGGCGCAGCATCCGGACGAGTTCGTCGACAATCTCTTGGGGCTTGATCCGGCAGCAGTGGTTGCTGCGGCCCAAAAGCAGCGTCGGCAGCTGAAAATGCCTGCCATGGACGTCGAACCTTTTCTTGATCTACTGCAACGACAAGGCCTGGTTAAATCAGTCCAGGCACTCCGCGGCTATCACGCAATCCTTTGAAAGCTCATTACCCCCACACAGCAAAACGGCGATCCAAAGATCGCCGTTTTTCATTACTGCCCGAACTGCTTGCCCAGTCCCGCCGGTACGCCGTGGATGTTGGTTTCTTCCCACGGGCCGTTGGGGCTGATCGAGCGGCTCCAGCCGTTGTTCCAGCGGTAGTAGGTGCGCTGACGGTAGAAGGTGTTGGTCTGGTCGTCGAGCACGTAAACGCCCAGTTTCTGGTCCCAGTGGCTGTTGCCGCCCGGTGGTGGGGCGAAGCTGGCGGAGGTGCGCGGGACAGGTTTGGCGGGTTTGGCCGGGATGCCCGGTTTGCTCGGCGTCGGGCTGGTCGACGGGGTCGGGCTGGGTTGTGACGGTGGGATCGGCGGCAGCCGTGTGGTGGGCTCCGGTCGTTGCACCGCACATGCGCTCAAGCCCAGGGCCAGTGTGAGGACTGTGATTCGGGCGATGGCGTTCATGGCGGTGCTTTCCTGTTGGTTCCGGCTATTTGTCCGGGCTGTCGATGGTCAGTGTCTGCGGCGCGGTGGTGCTGCTGGCCAGAGGCCCGCTGCGACCGACCCACTCACCGGCGGTCGGCTGACCGGCACGGGAGATGCGCGCAACCAGTTGGACTTCGGGGAAGTTCGACAGTTTCAATTGCGGCATCATCGCGTCGGCATCACCCAGTTCGACGGTCACCGGCAGATCGGCGACGGTCAGGCGCTTGGCCGCCAGCGGTGCCGGCGGGCCCGAGGTGGCGCGGGCAAAAATGAATACGCTGTCACCCGGTTGCACTTTGGCTTTGAGCTCGCTGGCCAGATCCACACGCACTTTCAACAACGCCGCCGCTTTCGCCGCCGGTGCCTGGGCGACCTTGCCGCCGCTGGCCTGCAGTTTTTCGGTGGCGCGGGTGATACCACCCTGCAGAGCCTCGCGGGATTTGTCCTGTGGTGGCAGTTGCGCCAGCAGACGGTTCCAGTAGTCGATGGCCTCCTGATAACGCTCGCCTTCGAACGCGGCGATGCCCAGCAGGCCGAGACTGGTGACTTCTTTCGGATCGGCTTTCAGCGCTTCATCGGTCAGAGCCTGAACCTTGTCCGACCATTTTTTGTTGTCGGCGAAGTATTGGGCCTGCGCCCACTGGCCGAGCAGTTCCGGCTGACGACCGGCCAGATTGACGGCACGCTCGAACATCTTCGCCGCATCAGCCGGACGATCCTGGGCCATGTAAGTGCGACCGAGGAAATACACGCCTTCAGCCGAATCCGGCTGCGCAGCAACTGCGCGTTCCAGACGCTGGGTCATCTCTTCCATTGACTGCGGTGCCTGGGCGAACTCCCGGGTCAGCTCGACCTTGTCGCTCGCGCCAAAGTGCAGGTACAGACCGAGGCCCAACACCGGCACCAGCACGGCTGCCAGCAATGGCAACGGCTTGCCCAGACGCGAAACCCGCGCCGGCGCCACACCTTCGGTGTCGGCCAACAGTTCCCGGGCCGCTTCGGCGCGGCCGCTGTCCATTTGCGCGGCGTCGAGCACGCCTTCCGCCTGCTGCGATTGCAGCTCGGCGACGCGCTCCTGATACAGCGCGACGTTGAGAGCGGTTCGATCCTCTTCACGCTGGGCGCGACGTTCGCGCAGAACGGGGATCAACAGAAAACTCAGGGCGACCAGAAGCAACAGCCCTGCGGCAAGCCAGAAATCAATCATTCTTGGTTTTTATCCAACAGTTGGTCGAGGCGCTGACGCTCTTCAGGAGACAGCGATTGCGGCGTCTCGGCGCGTTGCCCGCGACGGCGGCGGACGATCACGGCAATCACCACGAACCCACCCAGCAACAGGCCGGCCGGGCCGAACCAGAGCAAAGCGGTCTTGGCATTGAGCGCCGGTTTGTAGCGGACGAAATCACCGTAGCGGTCGACCATGAAGTCGATGATCTGCTGATTGTCCTTGCCCTCGCCGAGCATGCGGAAAATCTCTTTGCGCAGGTCGGCGGCAATCGGCGCGTTGGAGTCGGCGATGTCCTGGTTCTGGCACTTGGGGCAGCGCAGTTCCTTGGTCAGCTCGCGGAAACGCTCGCGATCGCCTTCTTTGGCGAACTCGTAGGTGTCGATGGCGGCGTGGGCCACGCCGGCCAGGCTCAAGCCCAGCACCATGGCGGCTAAAAAGCGCTTCATGGCTTGGCCTCGTCGACCAGCGCCTGATACTTGGCCGCCAGTTTTTCCCGCCAGACCTGCTCGTCGATCACCCCGACGTACTTGTCGCGGATGATGCCCTTGGCGTCGATGAAGAAGGTTTCCGGCGCACCGTAGACACCGAGGTTCAGGCCCAGCGAGCCTTCGTCGTCGCGGATGTCCAGTTGATACGGATTGTGGAATTCGGCCAGCCACTTCAACGCATCGGCGTTGGTGTCCTTGTAGTTGATGCCGTAGATCACCACGCCGCGCTCGGCGAGCTTGTTCAGCACCGGGTGCTCGACCCGGCAGGAAATGCACCAGGTGCCCCAGACGTTGACCAGTGCCGGTTTGCCGAGAATGTCGGACTTGGTCAGGGTCTTGTCGCCCTGCACTGCCGGCAGGGAAAACTCCGGGAACGGCTTGCCGATCATCGCCGACGGCAGCTCCGCCGGATCCAGGTACAGACCGCGATAAAGGAATACGGCCACCAGCAGGAAAATCGCCAATGGCACCAGCATTAACCAACGTCTCATGCAGCGGCTCCTTCCATGCCCAGCGCTTCACGCACGCGGGCTTTGACCTTCACTCGATAACGCCGATCCAGCGCCGCCAGCAGACCACCGAAACCGGTCAGCAGACCGCCGAACCAGATCCAGCGCACAAACGGTTTCACATGCACCCGCACCGCCCAGGCGCCATCGCCCAGCGGTTCGCCCAGGGCGACGTATAGGTCGCGGGTGAAACCGGCGTCGATCCCGGCCTCGGTCATCACCGAGTTCTGCACGGTGTACAGACGTTTTTCCGGGTGCAGCACGCTGATTTCCTGACCGTTGCGGATCACCCGGACGGTGCCCTTGTCGGAGGTGAAGTTCGGGCCTTCGAAATGTTTGGCGCCTTCGAACACGAACTGATAACCGGCCAAGTCCATCGACTCGCCCGGCGCCAGGCGCAGGTCACGCTCGGCACTGTTCTGGCTCGACAACACCACGCCCAGCGCACAGACGGCGATACCGAGGTGGGCGATCTGCATGCCCCAGTAACTGCGGGTCAGGGTCGGCAGGCCTTTGATCAGACCTTTGTGGCGGGTCTTGTCGAAGATGTCGCGCACGCCGGCCAGCAACACCCAGGCCGCGAGCAGGAACGTCGCGATGACGGCCCAGTTGAAATCGCCGTAAGCGACACCGGCCACCACCGCCAGGGCAACGCTGCCCAGCAGCACCGGGGTCAGCATGCTGACCAGCCATTTAACCGGGGTGTCTTTCCAGCGCACGATCACGCCGACTGCCATCACCAGCATCAACAGCGCCATCAACGGAATGAACAACGCGTTGAAGTACGGCGGGCCGACCGACAGCTTGGCGCCGCTGATCGCATCGAGAATCAGCGGATACAGGGTGCCGAGCAGGATCATCGACGCGGCCACGACCAGCACGAGATTGTTACCCAGCAACAGGGTTTCCCGCGACCACAGGTTGAAGCCGACCTGGCTCTTGACCACTGGCGCACGCAGCGCAAACAACGTCAGCGAACCACCGACCACGAACAGCAGGAAGATCAGGATAAACACGCCGCGCTCGGGATCGGAGGCAAACGCGTGCACCGAGGTCAGCACGCCGGAACGCACGAGGAAAGTGCCGAGCAGGCTCAGGGAGAACGCGGCAATCGCCAGCAACACCGTCCAGCTCTTGAACACGCCACGTTTCTCGGTGACCGCCAGCGAGTGAATCAGCGCCGTGCCCACCAGCCATGGCATGAAGGAGGCGTTCTCCACCGGGTCCCAGAACCACCAGCCGCCCCAGCCAAGTTCGTAATAAGCCCACCACGAACCGAGGGTGATGCCGATGCCGAGGAAGGCCCAGGCAACGATGGTCCACGGACGCGACCAGCGTGCCCATGCCGCATCGAGACGACCGCCCAGCAGTGCGGCGATGGCGAAAGCAAACGCCACCGAGAAACCGACGTAACCCATGTAGAGCATCGGCGGATGGACGATCAGGCCGATGTCCTGCAGCAATGGGTTGAGGTCACGACCGTCGGCCGGGATCTGCGGCAGGATCCGCGAAAACGGGTTCGAGGTGAGGATCAGAAACAGCAGGAAACCGGTGCTGATCATGCCCATCACCGCCAGCACGCGGGCGAGCATGACTTGCGGCAGTTGCCGGGAGAACACCGACACCGCGAAGGTCCAGCCGCCGAGGATCAACGCCCACAGCAGCAGCGACCCTTCGTGGGCGCCCCACACCGCGCTGAACTTGTAGTACCACGGCAAAGCACTGTTGGAGTTCATCGCGACGTAAGCCACGGAGAAATCGTCGGTCATGAACGCATAGGTCAGGCAACCGAAGGCGAATAGCAGGAATGCGAACTGCCCCCACGCCGCCGGTTGGGCGAGGCCCATCCACAGACGGTCGCCGCGCCAGGCACCGAGCAACGGCACCACGGCCTGCACCAGCGCGAAACACAGCGCCAGAATCATGGCCAGATGGCCCAGTTCAGGAATGAAAATGCTGGATGTCATCGATCAACCCTCCTTCGCAGGGGTTGGCGCGGATTGACCGCTGTCCTTCAGGGCCTTGGTCACTTCCGGCGGCATGTATTTTTCGTCGTGCTTGGCCAGCACTTCATCGGCAACCACCACGCCGTCGGCGTTGAGCTTGCCCAGCGCGACGATGCCCTGCCCTTCGCGGAACAGGTCCGGCAGGATCCCGCGATAGGTGATGGTCACGGACTTGTTGAAGTCGGTGACCACGAATTTGACGTCCAGCGAATCCGTGGAGCGTTGCAGCGAGCCCTTCTCGACCATGCCGCCGGCGCGGATGCGGGTGTCCTGCGGCGCTTCGCCGTTGGCGATCTGGGTCGGGGTGTAAAACAGGTTGATGTTCTGCTGCAGGGCGCTCAGGGCCAGGCCGACGGCAGCGCCGACCCCGACCAGAATTGCCAGGATGATGATCAGACGCTTTTTACGCAGCGGATTCACTTGCCGTTCTCCCGGCGCAGACGACGCGCCTCTTGTTGCAGATAGCGCTTGCGGGCCGCGATCGGCGCCGCCACGTTGAGGATCAGTACCGCCAGACAGATGCCGTAGGCCGACCAGACATACAGGCCGTGATGGCCCATGGCGAGGAAGTCGCCGAATGACGCGAAACTCATCGAGCGGCCTCCAGGCTGTTCTGCACTTCTTCTTTCACCCAACTGGCGCGGGCTTCGCGCTTGAGCACTTCAAGGCGCATGCGCAGCAACAGCACGGCGCCGAAGAAACAGTAGAAACCCAGCACCGTCAGCAGCAGCGGCAGCCACATTTCGACGGGCATCGCCGGTTTTTCGGTGAGGGTGAAGGTCGCGCCCTGGTGCAGGGTGTTCCACCACTCCACCGAGTATTTGATGATCGGAATGTTGATCACACCGACGATGGCCAGCACCGCGCAGGCCTTGGCGGCGCTGTCGCGATTGCTGATGGCGTTGCCCAGGGCGATCACGCCGAAGTACAGAAACAGCAGAATCAGCATCGAGGTCAGCCGCGCGTCCCAGACCCACCACGAACCCCAGGTCGGTTTGCCCCAGATCGCTCCGGTGACCAGCGCCACGGCGGTCATCCAGGCACCGATCGGCGCGGCGCATTGCAGGGCGACGTCGGCCAGTTTCATCTTCCACACCAGCCCGACCACACCGCACACCGCCAGCATCACGTAGATCGACTGAGCGAGCATCGCGGCGGGCACGTGGATATAGATGATGCGAAAGCTGTTGCCTTGCTGATAGTCCGGCGGCGCGAAGGCCAGGCCCCAGATGACGCCAACGCAGATCAGCAACAACGCGGCGAGGCTCAACCACGGCAAAAACTTGCTGCTGATGCCGTAGAACCACTTGGGCGAGCCGAGCTTGTGAAACCAGGTCCAGTTCATACTGTTTCCATCACGGGTGCCGCTCATCGGTGTGAGCAGTCTCAGGGTCTTTGCTGGTTAAATTTTAACCAGACCTCATTATTCGCCGACGCTGATCTTCAGGCCAGCCGCTATTGCAAAAGGTGTCAGGGTTATCGCCAGGGCGGTCAGGCTGCCAAGCCACAACAGATAACCAAGCGCCGGCATGCCCTGCAACGCCGCCTGCAAGGCGCCACTGCCGAGGATCAACACCGGGATGTACAACGGCAGAATCAGCAGCGCCAGCAACAGGCCTCCGCGTTTCAGACCGACCGTCAGCGCCGCGCCCACCGCGCCGAGCAAGCTCAGCACCGGTGTTCCCAGCAGCAACGAAAGCAGCAATACCGGCAGACACGCAGCCGGCAACCCGAGCATCAACGCCAGTAACGGCGAGAGCAAAACCAGTGCCAGCCCGGAAAAAAGCCAGTGTGCCAGCACCTTGGCCAATACCAGAAGTGGCAGGGGGTGCGGCGAAAGGACCCACTGTTCAAGGGAGCCATCTTCGAAATCACTGCGGAAAAGCCCGTCCAGCGAGAGCAGGACCGACAACAGTGCCGCCACCCAGACTAACCCCGGGGACAAGTTTTGCAATACTTGAGTTTCCGGTCCGACGGCCAGCGGGAACAGCGCGATGACGATGGCGAAGAAAATCAGCGGATTGGCCAGCTCCGCCGGGCGGCGGAACAGCAGTCGGGATTCACGGGCAACCAGCAGGCCGAACACACTCATACCGCCCAATTCCCCAGGTCGATGTCGCGATAACCGGCCGGCATCCGGCTCAGCGTGTGGTGGGTGGTGAGCACCACCAGCCCTCCCCGTTCGCAGTGCCCGGCCAGGTGTTCTTCAAGCTGTGCCACGCCCTGTTTGTCCAGCGCAGTGAACGGTTCATCGAGAATCCACAACGGCGGGCTATCGAGATACAACCGCGCCAACGCCACGCGGCGCTGCTGGCCGGCGGACAGGCTGTGGCAGGGAACATCCTCGAAACCACGCAATCCAACCGCCGCCAGGGCCTGCCAGATCGCGTCGCGTTCGGCGGGTTGATGCAGGGCGCAGAGCCAGGCGAGATTTTCTTCCGGGGTGAGCAAGTCCTTGATCCCGGCAGCATGGCCGATCCACAGCAGGTTGCGCGCCAGTTCGCTGCGTTGCTCGCCCAGTGGCTTGCCGTTGAGCAATACCTGGCCATCGGTCGGCTGCATCAGACCGGCCAGCAAACGCAGCAAACTGGTCTTGCCGCTGCCGTTGGGGCCGCTGATCTGCACCATATCGCCACTGGCCAGTCTCAATTCGAGATTGTCGAAGAGCAGTCTGAGATCACGTTCACACGCGAGGGCGACGGTTTGCAGGACAGGACTGGTCAAGGGATCACGGGCCTTATACGGTTCAAGTCGGCTCTGGCGCGGCCGTTAAAGAGTTGCAGCATAAATGCAATGACGGCTCAATCCAGAGAGCTGCGTCAAACAATTGCTATGTTTTTTGAACGAATGGAAGGACGGGCGGCATTATACATGGCGTCCCCCGCTCTCCCGAGTGCATTTTCCTCAGGTTGTGTCCGCGTATGACAGGCGAAATGAACATCCTCCCGCTCCCGCCCACCACCCCGGCGACCGTTCGCCCGCAGGTGGGTGAGCTGCTGAAGTTGCTGACACCGGTCGACGGGCTGATTGCCGCCGGCCAGAGCGCAAAAGCCGAGGTGTTGTCGCTCAAGCAGGCGGATCAGACCTTTCAATTGCTGCTCAAGGTGACGCTGGACAGCGGCCGTCAGACCACCGTGCAGGCGACCAGCAATCTGCCGCTGCCTCAGGGCACCAGTCTGGCGATCACCCAGCCGTCAGCGGGCAATCTGGCGATCACCGTGCAACAGGCCATCGCCAGCAGCGTCGCCACCCTCACCCGCATCGACACCGCGCAATTGCCGGTTGGCACGCTGCTGCAAGGCAAGGTGCTGACGGCTCAGACCTTGCCGCAGGTGCCGGGGCAGCCGACCGTATACCGCTCGATGGTCAGCCTGCTCAACACCGCGTTGAGCGGCAGCACCTTGACCATCGACAGCCCGCAACCGCTGCGCATCGGCACCCTGCTGTCGGCGCTGGTGCAGGACTCGCAGACCCTGAAGTTTCTGCCGCTGAGCAATCGCCAGGAACAACTGGCGGTCAGCCAGCAGCTGGTCAGCCAGCAAAGCCGTCAGGGCTCTCTCGACGGCTTGCTGAAAATGCTCCAGAGCCTGCCCCCCGCCACCGATCAGACGTCCCAGGATTTGCGCGCGGCCGTGGACAAACTGCTCGCCAATCTGCCGGACGTGCAGCAACTGAGCACGCCGAAAGGTCTGGCCCAGGCGCTGGCCAACAGCGGCGTGTTCCTTGAGACCAAACTGCTGACCGGGCAAAACCCGACGCTGGCCCCGGACATGAAAGCCGATCTGCTCAAGCTGATCGCCCAACTCACCCCCGGCCTGCCCGGCAACACCAACCTGAACGCGATCATCGCCGCCAACACGCTGGCTCAGGCATTGCCGAGCTTCGTACGCAACGCCCTCGGCATGCTCGGTCAGGTCAGCGCAAAACCGGTGCCGAGCAGTTTCCCGCTGCCCGACCGACTGCTGCAAAGCCTGAAAGGTGAAGGCGATCTGGAGCATTTGCTGCGCCTCGCTGCGGCTGCCGTGTCGCGCTTGCAAAGTCATCAGCTGTCGAGTCTGGAACAGACCGGCGTCACCGATGACGGTCGTCTGCTCAGCACCTGGCAACTGGAAATCCCGATGCGCAATCTGCAGGACATCGTGCCGTTGCAGGTCAAGTTCCAGCGCGAAGAAGCACCGGAGAAACAGGATGCGAACGAGCAGCGCCGCGATGAGCGCGAGCCGAAACAACAACTGTGGCGCGTCGATCTGGCGTTCGACATGGAACCGCTGGGGCCGATGCAGATTCAGGCACAGTTGATCAGCGGCAGCCTGTCCAGTCAGTTGTGGGCCGAGCGGCCGTACACCGCGAGCCTGATCGAAAGCAACCTGACCGCCCTGCGTCAACGCCTGCTGGATTCCGGGCTGAACGTCGGCGACCTCGACTGCCACCTCGGCACCCCGCCGCAAGGCATCCAAACCCGCCTCGAACACCGCTGGGTCGACGAAACCGCATGAATGACACCACCGCTCCACGCCAGGCCATCGCCCTCAAATACGACGGCAGCCACGCCCCGACTCTCACCGCCAAGGGCGACGAAGAACTGGCCGAAGAAATCCTGCGGATCGCCCGCGATTATGAAGTGCCGATCTACGAAAACGCCGAGCTGGTGAAGTTGCTGGCGCGGATGGAACTGGGCGACAGCATCCCCGAAGAGCTTTACCGCACCATCGCCGAAATCATCGCGTTTGCCTGGAACCTCAAGGGCAAGTTTCCGGCGGGACAGGACCCGGACGCACCGATGGTCGAGAAAGACATCACCGAACGCGGCGATGATTACTGAAGGCAAAAAAAAACGCAGCCATCGATGACTGCGATTTTTTTCGCTGATTGTTCCCACGCTCTGCGTGGGAACACCCGCCCGTGACGCTCTGCGTCACCCTTCACACGCGGAACGCGGAGCGTTCCAAGATGCATTCCCACGCAGACGGTTCGACGCCTCGACGTGGGAACGATCCAGGGGTGACGACTAGTTCTTGTGCAGCTTGCGCATCAACTCCGCCTCAGCCTGGGTCAACCCGCAGGACTGGGTCAGCTCATCGACGCTCGCGCCCATCCCCACCAGTTTCGCCGCCTGGGCGAATGACAGGCTGGAAGGATCGCGCTGTTCGAGCTGGGAGAGTTTGTCCGGGATCGGACTGACCACCGCGCGCAGCTCGTGCAGGGCTTCGCCCATGCGCACGTTGCCGTTCTGGTAATCGTCGACACGTTTGGCCAGGTCCCTGATGCGCTGATCACGCAGCGCATCGCCCTGGGCCTGTTGCGCAGCGATCACACGCTGCGCCTTGATGTACGCCAGAAACATCGCCAGCGTGCCTGCCCAGAACAGGAACAGGACAATGACCGCTACCTCGAGAATCAATCAGATGTTCTCCAGTTCCGACCACTCTTCTTCGCTCATCATCTTGTCCAGCTCGACCAGGATCAGCAACTCGTTGTTCTTGTTGCACACGCCCTGGATGAACTTGGCCGACTCTTCGTTACCGACGTTCGGTGCAGTCTCGATTTCCGACTGACGCAGGTAAACCACTTCAGCCACGCTGTCGACCATGATGCCCACGACCTGCTTGTCGGCTTCGATGATGACGATACGGGTGTTGTCGCTGATCTCACCGCTCATCAGGCCGAAGCGCTGACGGGTGTCGATCACGGTCACCACGTTGCCGCGCAGGTTGATGATGCCCAGCACGTAGCTTGGCGCACCCGGAACCGGAGCGATCTCGGTGTAGCGCAGGACTTCCTGAACGCGCATCACGTTGATGCCGTAGGTTTCGTTATCCAGCTTGAAGGTCACCCATTGCAGGATCGGATCTTCGGAACCCTTTGCCGCCGTAGCCTTGTCGTTCATACCCTAGCCCCTCGAAAAACCGCGCCTGGCGGTGTGTGTTTCGTTCGCCGGCATTTGAATGCCGGTACTGTCTTTATGTCGGTTTGTGGTTCGGCTTACTGCCGGACATGTGCTTTGCCCCACCGCTGGCGATCAACTCGGCCAGTGCGGAAACATCAAGCAAGGCGCACATGTGTTCAATCACCGTGCCGGCGAGCCATGGCCGCTGACCTCGGTGACTTCTCCATTTGATTTCATTCGGGTCCAGACGCAACGAGCGACTGACCTGATGCACCGCCAGGCCCCACTCGTAACCCTGCACCGAAATCACGTATTGCAGGCCCTGACGGAAGTCATCGCGGTAGCGATCCGGCATGACCCAGCGTGCGGTGTCCAGCACCTTCAGGTTGCCGGCCTGGCTTGGCAGGATGCCGAGGAACCATTCCGGCTGACCGAACAGCGGCGTCAGCTCATGGCCGGCCAGCGAATAGATCGAGCCGAGGCACACCAGCGGCACCGCCAGCGTCAGCCCGGCCACGTCGAACAACAGGCATTCGAACGCTTCCGAAGCCCAGGCGGGACGACCGTCGGTTTCCACCGGTGGCGGCGTGTTGCTGGGTGGCAGATGCACTTCCACCAGTGGCGCAACCAAGGTCGGTTCGACCGGGGCTGGCGCAGGCGCTACAGGCTCGGGCTCTGGCGCCGCCGGAGCCTGTGGCGTTTGCAGAAGTTGGGTTTGCAGCAGCGGTGCCAGGGTCGATACCACGCGCACCGGCTCAGGCTCTTTGATCAACGTCGCAGGTGCCTTCGCTACCTCAGCGGCAGGCGCTGCAACCGGGGCGACCGGCCGGGTGGCTTTTTGCGCATCCCGGGCCTGCTCTTCAAGCACGGCGGCCTGGAATTCATCGAGCGCCGCAGCGGTCTCGATCACCTCGACCGGCGCTGCGATTTCCTGCTCGACCTCGTCCGTCACTTCCTGCAGCAAGCCGTCCAGATAGGACTGCAACGCCAGTTGCGGCTTGGACGTCAGCTTGATCGGCCGATTCATGCTCAGGCCACCTGCGGAACGAGTTGCTGCGCCAGCAGATGCTTGAGCAGCGCGCGGTAAGCCAGCACGCCACGGCTCTTGCCGTCGAACTGCGAAGGGGTGACACCGGCACGACTGGCGTCACGCAGACGGGTATCGACCGGGATGTAACCCTGCCAGATCTCGTCGGGGAATTTGTCGCGCAGCACGCGCAAGGTGCCCATCGACGCCTGGGTGCGGCGGTCGAACAGGGTCGGCACGATGCTGAACGGCAGCGCCTGTTTGCGTGAGCGGTTGATCATCGCCAGGGTGTTGACCATGCGCTCCAGGCCTTTGACGGCCAGGTGCTCGGTCTGCACCGGGATCACCAGTTGCTGACTGGCGGCCAGCGCGTTGACCATCAGCACGCCGAGCAATGGCGGGCTGTCGATGATCGCGTAATCGAAGTCCTGCCACAGCTGCGCCAGACTCTTGGCGATCACCAGACCCAGGCCACTCTGCCCCGGCGACTGGCGCTCGAGGGTGGCCAGCGCAGTGCTCGATGGCAACAGGGAAATGCGTTCGTCGCTGGTCGACAGCAGCAGTTGGCCCGGCAGGCCTTGCGGCACGCTGCCCTTGTGTAGAAACAGGTCGTAGTTACTGTGTTCCAGGCTGTCGGGGTCGTAACCGAAATAGCTGGTCATCGAGCCGTGCGGGTCGAGATCGACCACGACCACGCGCTTGCCCGCCTCTGCCAGCAAACCGGCTAAAGCGATGGAAGAAGTGGTTTTACCAACACCACCCTTTTGATTGGCGACTGCCCAGACTCTCATTCGGATCGTTCCTCCCGGCCGGGATACTCGGCCGAGACATGGTTCAGCGTATTAATGCGGGCGACGGAGAATTGACGGCACTCTCGCGTCCCGGCGTCTTGACCGGGGTCGGTGCAGTTTGTGTGCCAGCACGCTTCAACGCGGCGTCCGGTTGCGCATGAGCGGTTCCGGTGCCGGTGAGGCTGCGGCGCACATCGAGATTGCGCGACACCACCAGTACCACACGACGGTTTTTCGCCCGGCCTTCAGCGGTGGCGTTGTTGGCCACCGGCTGGAATTCGCCGTAGCCCACCGAGGCCAGGCGGCCAGGGTTCACACCCTGCATCGCCAGCATGCGCACGATGCTCGCCGAACGCGCCGAGGACAGTTCCCAGTTGGTCGGGTACTGCGCAGTGCGGATCGGTTGATCGTCGGTGAAGCCTTCGACGTGGATCGGGTTGTCGAACGGTTTGAGGATCGCCGCGACCTTGTCGATGATGTTGAACGCGATGTCGCTCGGCATCGCATCACCGCTGCCGAACAACAGGCTGGAGTTGAGTTCGATCTCGACCCAAAGCTCGTTGCCGCGCACGGTCATCTGGTTCGAGGAGATCAGGTCGCCGAACGCAGCGCTGATGTCATCGGCGATGCTTTTCAGCGGATCGCTGGCTCCGGCGATACCTGCGTCGACCTGTTCGGCGTCCTTGACCAGCGGCTTGGCCGGGGTAACGGTCTTCGGTCGTTCTTCGCCGATCGGAATCGGCTTTAGCGCACGGTCGGAGTCGGTGAAGACCCCGATCAGCGCTTCGGAGATGATCTTGTACTTGCCTTCGTTGATCGACGAGATGGAGTACATCACCACGAAAAAGGCAAAGAGCAAGGTAATGAAGTCGGCGTAGGAAACCAGCCAGCGTTCATGGTTTACGTGCTCTTCATGCTGGCGACGACGTGCCATGAGGTCAGTCCCTTAATCCATGAAGCCCTGAAGCTTCAACTCGATGGAGCGTGGGTTTTCACCTTCAGCGATCGACAAAATACCTTCCAACAACATTTCGCGATAACGCGACTGCCGCAACGCGATTGACTTGAGCTTGGCGGCCACCGGCAACAGGATCAGGTTGGCACTGGCCACACCGTAGATGGTGGCGACGAACGCCACCGCAATCCCGTTGCCCAGTTGCGACGGATCGGCCAGGTTGCCCATCACGTGGATCAGGCCCATCACCGCACCGATGATGCCGATGGTCGGCGCGTAGCCGCCCATGCTTTCAAACACTTTGGCGGCCTCGATGTCGCGGGCTTCCTGAGTGTAGAAATCCACTTCGAGAATGCTGCGGATCGCTTCCGGCTCGGCGCCGTCGACCAGCAGTTGCAGGCCCTTGCGCGAGTAGGCGTCAGGCTCGGCATCCGCCACGCCTTCCAGACCCAGCAGGCCTTCCTTGCGGGCGGTGAGGCTCCAGTTGACCACGCGGTCGATGCCGCCGGCCAGGTCCACCCGCGGCGGGAAAAAGATCCAGGCCAGAATCTGCATGGCGCGCTTGAACGCGCTCATCGGCGACTGCAGCAGCGCGGCACCGATGGTGCCACCAAGCACGATCAGCGCTGCCGGGCCGTTGGCCAGCGCGCCGAGGTGACCGCCTTCCAGGTAGTTGCCGCCGATGATGGCGACGAACGCCATGATGATCCCGATAAGGCTTAGAACATCCATCAGACGCATGCCTCGACGATGTGCTTGCCGATATCGTCCAGGCTGTACACCGCGTCGGCGAGGTCAGCTTTGACGATGGCCATCGGCATGCCGTAAATCACGCAACTGGCTTCGTCCTGGGCCCAGACCGTGCTGCCGCCCTGCTTGAGCAGGCGCGCACCTTCACGGCCGTCGGCGCCCATGCCGGTCAGTACCACCGCCAGAACTTTGTCACTGTAGGATTTGGCTGCAGAACCGAAGGTGATGTCCACGCACGGCTTGTAGTTCAGACGTTCGTCGCCCGGCAGGATTTTCACCGCGCCACGGCCATCGATCATCATCTGCTTGCCACCCGGTGCCAGCAGCGCCAGGCCCGGACGCAGGATGTCGCCATCCTCGGCTTCCTTGACGCTGATGCGGCACAGCTTGTCCAGGCGTTCGGCGAAGGCCTTGGTGAAGGCCGCCGGCATGTGCTGGATCAGTACGATCGGCGCCGGGAAGCTGGCCGGCAACTGGGTCAGGACCCGTTGCAGCGCGACCGGGCCGCCGGTCGATGTACCAATCGCGACGAGCTTGTAGTTCTTGCGTTTCGGCGCCGGCGACGAAGCGCTGGCCGCTGGCGCGCGAGTCGGTGCGGGCGCGGGCGCCGGACGGGCCGGAGCGCTGTGGCTGCCAAAGCTCGACGGCGCTGCTGCCGGAGTCGGTGCAGGCGTCGGTGCAGCGGCAGGCGCCGGCGCACTGTAGGCACTGAAACGACGGTTACTGCGCGAGATGCTGTGAACCTTCTCGCACAGCAGTTGCTTGACCTTCTCCGGATTGCGGGAGATGTCTTCAAAATTCTTCGGCAGGAAATCCACCGCGCCGGCATCCAGCGCATCCAGGGTGACCCGGGCGCCTTCGTGCGTCAGCGAGGAGAACATCAACACCGGTGTCGGGCAGCGCTGCATGATGTGCCGCACGGCCGTGATGCCATCCATCATCGGCATCTCGTAGTCCATGGTGATCACGTCCGGCTTGAGGGCCAGGGCCTGATCGATCGCCTCTTTACCGTTGGTTGCCGTGCCGACAACCTGGATGCTCGGATCCGCTGAAAGAATTTCCGAGACGCGGCGGCGGAAAAAACCCGAATCGTCCACCACCAGGACTTTGACTGCCATAAACACTCCATTAGGTGCGGCGGGACGTCGTCGCCCCGCCACCCCGGATTCAAATACGCCGTGCGGCGTAACGCTTGAGCATGCTCGGAACATCGAGAATCAGTGCAATGCGGCCGTCACCGGTGATGGTGGCGCCGGACATGCCCGGAGTTCCCTGGAGCATCTTGCCCAGTGGCTTGATGACCACTTCTTCCTGGCCGACCAGTTGATCGACGACGAAGCCGATCCGCTGGGTGCCCACCGAAAGGATCACCACATGGCCTTCGCGCTGCTCTTCGTGAGCGGCGGAGCTGACCAGCCAGCGCTTGAGGTAGAACAATGGCAGCGCCTTGTCCCGCACGATCACCACTTCCTGGCCGTCCACCACGTTGGTGGTCGACAGGTCGAGATGGAAGATTTCGTTGACGTTCACCAGCGGGAACGCGAACGCCTGGTTGCCGAGCATCACCATCAGGGTCGGCATGATCGCCAGCGTCAGCGGCACCTTGATGACAATCTTCGAGCCTTGGCCCTTGGTCGAGTAGATGTTGATCGAACCGTTGAGCTGGGAAATCTTGGTCTTCACCACGTCCATGCCGACACCGCGGCCGGACACGTCGGAAATCTCGGTCTTGGTCGAGAAACCCGGGGCGAAAATCAGGTTGTAGCACTCGGTGTCGCTCAGGCGATCGGCGGCATCCTTGTCCATCACACCGCGTTTCACGGCGATGGCGCGCAGGACGTTCGGGTCCATGCCTTTGCCGTCGTCGGAGATCGACAGCAGGATGTGGTCGCCTTCCTGCTCGGCCGCCAGGATCACCTTGCCGCCACGGGCCTTGCCCGAGGCTTCGCGCTCTTCCGGCGACTCGATGCCGTGGTCGACCGCGTTGCGCACCAAGTGGACCAGCGGGTCGGCCAGTGCCTCGACGAGGTTCTTGTCGAGGTCGGTCTCTTCGCCCACCAGTTCCAGGTTGATCTCTTTCTTGAGCTGGCGTGCCAGGTCGCGAACCAGACGCGGGAAGCGGCCGAAGACTTTCTTGATCGGCTGCATCCGGGTCTTCATGACGGCGGTCTGCAAGTCGGCGGTGACCACGTCGAGGTTCGACACGGCCTTCTGCATCGACTCGTCGCCGCTGTTCAGGCCCAGACGCACCAGACGGTTACGTACCAGCACCAGTTCGCCGACCATGTTCATGATTTCGTCGAGACGTGCAGTGTCCACACGTACGGTGGTCTCGGCTTCGCTCGCCGGTTTTTCCGGTGGCGGCGTCGCCGGTGCACGAGCCGGAGCCGGTGCAGCAGCGGCGGCAGGCTTGGCCGGCTCGGCTTTCGGCTCAGGTGCTTTTGCAGCAGGTTTTGCCGCAGCGGCCGGGGCCTTCGCAGCAGGTGTTGCAACAGCCGAAGAATTACTGGCAGTCACGACCGCACCGGTGGCGACGTCAGTGAACTTGCCTTTGCCATGCAGATCGTCGAGCAGCGATTCGAACTCGTGATCGCTGATCAGATCGCTACCGGCCGCAGCCGCTGCCGGAGCAGCCGTTGCAGGAACCGAAGCAATCGCCGACTCCAGCGCATCGACGGCAAAGTTGCCCTTGCCGTGCAACTGATCGAGCAAGGCCTCGAATTCGTCGTCGGTGATGTCCGAGCTGTCGCCCGCCGCCGGAGCAGCAGGTGCAGCGGTCGTCGGTGCCACGGCGTCGGCCGCGAACTGGCCTTTGCCATGCAACTGGTCGAGCAGCGACTCGAATTCTGCGTCGGTGATTTCATCGCTGGCCGCTTCGGTGGAAGCAGGCGCAGCGGCAGCCGCCGGGGCTTCGGCTTCGGCCTTGACGGCGTTCAGCGAGTCCAGCAACTGTTCAAATTCGTTATCGGTGATGTCGCCCGAATCGCCTTCGACGACCAGTTCTTCGATCATCTCGGCAACCGGCGAAGCCGGGGCTTCATCCGCCGATTGCGGTTCGGCCAGACGCGCCAGGGCGGCCAGCAGTTCCGGGGTGGCGGCGGTGATCGGGCTGCGATCGCGGACTTCGCTGAACATGCTGTTCACCGCGTCCAGCGCTTCGAGCACCACGTCCATCAGTTCTGCATCGACGCGCCGTTCACCCTTGCGAAGGATGTCGAACACGTTTTCGGCGATGTGACAGCACTCCACCAGCTCGTTGAGCTGAAGGAAGCCGGCGCCCCCTTTTACAGTGTGGAAACCGCGAAAAATTGCGTTGAGCAGATCTGCGTCATCCGGGCGGCTTTCCAGCTCGACCAGTTGTTCGGACAGTTGCTCAAGAATCTCGCCGGCCTCAACCAGGAAATCCTGAAGGATCTCTTCATCGGCGCCGAAGCTCATTAATGGGGTGCTCCTACAGGTCTAAAAACCCAAAAAACCTATGATTCCAAAACTCTAGAATCCAAGGCTGGATAACAAATCGTCCACATCGTCCTGACCGGACACAACGTCTTCTCGTTTATCGGCATGAATCTGCGGACCTTCACCCTGCGAGAGATGTTTTTGTGGATCTTTTTCAGCAAGCATCGCCGCACGGTCATGTTCGATGCCCGCAAAGCGGTCCACCTGGCTGGCCATGAGCACGAGCTTGAGCAGGTTGCTTTCGACTTCGGTGACCAATTGGGTCACGCGCTTGATCACCTGACCGGTGAGGTCCTGGTAATCCTGGGCGAGCAGAATGTCATTCAGATTGCTCGACACCGCGCGGTTGTCCGCGCTGCTGCGTGCCAGAAAACCGTCGACCCGGCGCGCCAGTTCGCGGAACTCTTCAGCCCCGACCTCACGGCGCATGAAGCGGCCCCAATCGGCGCTCAAGGCCTGGGCTTCGTCAGCCAGGCCATTGACCACAGGGGTCGCGCTTTCCACCAGATCCATGGTGCGGTTGGCGGCAGCTTCGGTCAGTTTGACCACGTAGCCCAGGCGCTCGGTAGCGTCGGTAATCTGCGACACTTCCTCAGCCTGCGGCATGTGCGGATCGATCTGAAAATTGACGATCGCACTGTGCAGTTCACGCGTGAGCTTGCCCACTTCCTGGTACAGGCCACGGTCACGGGTCTGATTGAGCTCATGGATCAGTTGCACCGCGTCGCCGAACTTGCCTTTTTCAAGGCTTTCGACCAGTTCGACCGCGTGTTTTTTCAGGGTCGACTCAAAATCGCCCTGTGAAGATTCGTTATGCTCCATAGCTCCCCCGCGCGTTCATCAGCCGATGCGTTCGAAAATCTTCTCGATTTTTTCTTTCAACGCCTGGGCCGTGAAAGGTTTGACCACATAGCCGTTCACGCCGGCCTGGGCCGCTTCGATGATCTGCTCGCGCTTGGCTTCGGCGGTCACCATCAGCACCGGCAGGTGCTTGAGCTTTTCATCGGCACGCACGTGGCGCAGCAGATCGATACCGGTCATGCCGGGCATGTTCCAGTCGGTCACCAGAAAGTCGATGCTGCCGCTGTTGAGTACCGGAATGGCAGTGGTGCCATCGTCGGCTTCAACGGTGTTGGTGAACCCCAGATCACGCAACAGGTTCTTGATGATCCGCCGCATCGTTGAGAAGTCATCAACGATGAGGATTTTCATGTCTTTGTTCAATTCGACCTCCAAGCAGTCTTAAACGCGCCCAGCACCTGGACGCGCCATTTCAATCAATCCGGCAAAACACTCGATGACTGTCTGGAGCACAACAGATCGAGACCGGTGCCGTTCACCACCGCACCAGCCTCGTTCGCAGTGTCCCCACACTGCCTTCAGCGCGCTCGCCACTCCCCCAAACGCCCCCGCAAGCGGGCCGCGCACTGGCTGTGTAACTGGCTGACCCGCGATTCACTGACGCCAAGGACTTCACCGATCTCCTTGAGGTTCAGCTCTTCGTCGTAGTACAGCGCCAACACCAGTCGCTCACGCTCCGGCAAATTGGCAATCGCGTCCGCCAGCGCGGCCTGGAAACGTTCGTCTTCCAGATCGCGCGACGGCTCCAGATGAGCACTGGCGCCATCCTCGTGCAGCCCTTCGTGTTCGCCGTCCTGCAAGAGGTCGTCGAAACTGAACAGCCGGCTGCCCAGGGTGTCGTTCAAAATCCCGTAGTAATCGTCGAGACTCAATTGGAGTTCGGCCGCAACTTCGTGATCTTTAGCGTCACGGCCGGTTTTAGCTTCAATCGAGCGAATCGCGTCGCTGACCATACGGGTGTTGCGGTGAACCGAGCGTGGCGCCCAGTCCCCTTTTCGGACTTCGTCGAGCATCGCACCACGGATCCGGATGCCCGCGTACGTTTCAAAACTGGCGCCCTTGCTGGCGTCGTATTTGGTCGAGACTTCGAGCAGGCCGATCATCCCGGCCTGGATCAGGTCTTCGACCTGCACACTGGCCGGCAATCGCGCCAGCAAGTGGTAGGCGATGCGTTTGACCAGTGGCGCGTAACGCTCGATCAGCTCGTACTGCGCGTCACGCGCCGACTTCTTGTAGAAATTCATACCGCTGGCGGTCATAGCACAGGTCCTGCCGTTTGCTGCACGAGGCGCTCGACGAAAAATTCGAGGTGGCCGCGCGGGTTGGCGGGCAGCGGCCAGGTGTCGACCTTCTGTGCGATCGCCTTGAACGCCAGTGCGCACTTGGAACGCGGGAAGGCTTCATAGACCGCACGCTGCTTCTGCACCGCCTTGCGCACGCTTTCGTCGTAGGGCACCGCGCCGACGTATTGTAGGGCGACGTCGAGGAAGCGATCCGTGACCTTGGTCAACTTGGCGAACAGGTTGCGACCTTCCTGCGGGCTCTGGGCCATGTTGGCCAGGACGCGGAAGCGGTTCATGCCGTAATCGCGGTTCAGCAGTTTGATCAGCGCGTAAGCATCGGTGATCGAGGTCGGCTCGTCACAGACCACCAGCAACACTTCCTGGGCTGCGCGCACGAAACTGACTACCGAGTCACCAATACCCGCAGCGGTGTCGATCACCAGCACGTCGAGGTTGTCGCCGATGTCGCTGAACGCCTGAATCAGGCCGGCATGCTGGGCCGGGCTCAGGTGAACCATGCTCTGGGTGCCGGAAGCGGCCGGCACGATGCGGATCCCGCCGGGGCCCTGCAACAGCACGTCGCGCAGCTCGCAGCGGCCTTCGATCACGTCGGCCAGGGTGCGTTTGGGGGTCAGGCCCAGCAGAACGTCGACGTTCGCCAGCCCCAGGTCGGCGTCCAGCAGCATGACCCGACGGCCAAGCTCTGCCAGCGCCAGGGACAAGTTCACTGACACATTAGTCTTGCCGACGCCACCTTTGCCGCCGGTCACCGCGATCACCTGTACGGGATGCATGCTGCCCATGTTATTTCTTTACCTTGTCTTGCATAGACGGAGGCCACATTACTGGCTGCGCGTTCACAACCGGAACAATGCATGGCAGACCATCGATGTAGGTACAAAAACGGTTCATTACCTCAGCCAACCTGCTTGGTCGGACTGTGGTAGATATCAGCGAACATGTCAGCCATGGCTTCTTCGCTGGGTTCTTCCTGCATTTGCACACTGACGGCGCGGCTGACCAGTTGATGACGGCGCGGCAGATGCAGATCATCCGGAATACGCGGCCCATCGGTCAGGTAGGCGACCGGCAGTTCGTGACTGATCGCCAGGCTCAGCACTTCGCCAAGGCTGGCCGTCTCATCCAGTTTAGTCAGGATGCAGCCGGCGAGCCCGCAACGCTTGTAACTGTGATACGCGGCGGTTAGAACCTGTTTCTGGCTGGTGGTTGCCAGCACCAGATAATTTTTCGACCGAATGCCACGACCGGCCAGACTTTCCAGCTGCATGCGCAGCGCCGGATCGCTGGCTTGCAGGCCGGCGGTATCGATCAGCACCACGCGTTTGCGCAGCAGTGGATCCAGCGCCTGCACCAGGGACTGGCCCGGATCGACGTGGGTCACCGACACATTGAGGATGCGACCCAGAGTCTTGAGCTGCTCCTGCGCGCCGATACGGAAACTGTCCATGCTCACCAGCGCGATGTTCTGCGCGCCGTACTTGAGCACGTAACGGGCGGCCAGTTTGGCCAGGGTAGTGGTTTTGCCCATGCCGGCAGGACCGACCATGGCAATCACCCCACCCTCTTCCAGCGGCTCGACTTCCGGCACGGCGATCATCCGCGCCAAGTGCGCCAGCAGCATGCGCCAGGCCTGACGGGGTTCGTCGATCTCGGTGATCATCGACAGCAGATCACGGGACAGCGGGCCGGACAAACCGATGCGTTGCAGACGACGGTACAGATTGGCCTGAGCCGGACGGCTGCCTTGCAGCTGGTTCCAGGCCAGGGTGCCGAGTTGCACTTCCATCAGTTCGCGCAGGCTGTTGAGCTCGAAACGCATCGAGTCCAGAGCACGCGGATCAACGCCAGCGGAAACCGCTGCAGGCGCCGGTGCCGGACGGGCCGGAGCTTCGTAGGTCGGTTCGGTCAGCGGTTCGGCAGCGGTCAGCGGCAGGCCAGCCGTCAACGGCAGCCCGGCGAACAGCTGGCGATTGGTGTTGCCGTCGGCTTCGCCACGCAGGCTCAGTTCGGCCTGGGCGGTGACGATGCGCGACTGGGTCTTGCGCAGTTCATCCTCGAGCTCCATGTTCGGAACACGCGGGGCCAGCGCCGACAGTTTGTAATCGAGCGCCGCCGTCAGCTCGACGCCGCCGGCAATGCGGCGGTTGCCAATGATGGCGGCATCAGCGCCCAGCTCATCACGAACCAGCTTCATGGCCTGACGCATATCGGCGGCGAAAAAACGCTTAACTTGCATAAACCACTACCTCAGCCGTTGGGCCCTACTGTCGCAACGATGGTCACTTGCTTGTTGTCCGGAATTTCCTGGTAGGCCAGCACATGCAGTCCGGGAACTGCCAGGCGACCAAAGCGCGAGAGCATCGCGCGAACCGGGCCTGCTACCAACAGGATCACCGGCTGACCTTGCATTTCCTGGCGCTGCGCCGCTTCGATCAGCGAACGCTGCAGCTTCTCGGCCATGCTCGGCTCCAGCAGAACGCCCTCTTCCGAGCCTTGTCCTGCCTTCTGCAGACTATTGAGCAATATTTGTTCCAACCTTGGCTCCAGCGTGATAACTGGCAGCTCCGACTCAGTCCCTACAATGCTTTGGACGATGGCGCGGGATACGCCGACCCGCACAGCGGCCACCAAAGCGGCGGTATCTTGACTCTTGGCGGCATTGTTGGCGATGGCTTCGGCAATGCTGCGGATATCGCGCACCGGCACGTGTTCGGCCAGCAACGCCTGCAACACCTTGAGCAACTGCGACAGCGTGACCACGCCCGGCACCAGCTCTTCAGCCAGTTTCGGCGAGCTCTTGGCCAGCAATTGCATCAATTGCTGCACTTCTTCGTGGCCGATCAGTTCACTGGAGTGCTTGTACAGAATCTGGTTCAAGTGGGTCGCAACCACGGTGCTGGCATCGACCACGGTGTAACCGAGCGATTGCGCCTGGGCGCGCTGGCTGACTTCGATCCACACCGCCTCCAGGCCGAAAGCCGGATCTTTGGCGGTAATGCCGTTGAGCGAGCCGTAGACCTGACCCGGGTTGATCGCCAATTCGCGATCCGGATAGATCTCGGCCTCGGCCAGGATCACGCCCATCAGGGTCAGGCGATAGGCGCTCGGCGCCAGATCGAGGTTGTCGCGGATGTGCACGGTCGGCATCAGGAAGCCCAGATCCTGCGAGAGCTTCTTGCGCACGCCCTTGATCCGCGCCAGCAATTGCCCGCCCTGATTGCGGTCCACCAGCGGAATCAGGCGGTAGCCGACTTCCAGGCCGATCATGTCGATCGGGGTCACGTCATCCCAGCCCAGCTCCTTGGTTTCCATGGCGCGGGCCGGCGACGGCAGCAGTTCCTGTTGACGCTTGACCTCTTCCAGCGCGATGACCTTGGCCACGTTCTGCTTCTTCCAGAACAGGTAAGCGCCACCGGCCGCCAGTGCAGCCATGGTCAGGAACGAAAAGTGCGGCATGCCCGGCACCAGGCCCATGACCGCCATCAGACCGGCCGCCACCGCCAGCGCTTTGGGCGAGGCGAACATCTGGCGATTGATCTGCTTGCCCATGTCTTCCGAGCCGGAAGCACGGGTCACCATGATCGCTGCAGCTGTAGATAACAACAGTGATGGCAATTGCGCCACTAAACCGTCACCGATGGTCAGCAAGGCGTAAACCTTGCCCGCGTCAGCGAAAGTCATGTTGTGCTGGAAGATACCGACGGCCATGCCGCCGATCAGGTTGATGAACAGAATCAGCAAACCGGCGATGGCGTCACCGCGCACAAACTTGCTGGCACCGTCCATCGAACCGTAGAACTCGGCCTCCTGGGCCACTTCCTGACGACGGGCCTTGGCCTGGGCCTGATCGATCAGACCGGCGTTGAGGTCGGCGTCAATCGCCATTTGCTTGCCGGGCATCGCATCGAGGGTGAAACGCGCGCTCACCTCGGAGATCCGCCCGGCACCTTTGGTTACCACGACGAAGTTGATGATCATCAAGATCGCGAAAACCACGATACCGACCACGTAGTTACCGCCGATCACCACCTCACCGAAGGCCTGAATCACCTTACCGGCAGCGGCGTGGCCATCCTGACCGTGGAGCATCACCACCCGCGTCGACGCCACGTTCAGCGCCAGCCGCAACAGCGTCGCCACCAGCAGGATCGTCGGGAACACCGCAAAATCCAGCGGCCGCAAGGCGTACACGCAGACCAGCAGCACGACGATCGACAGGGCAATGTTGAAGGTGAAGAACACGTCGAGCAGGAACGGCGGCACCGGCAACATCATCATCGCCAGCATGACCAGCAGCAACAGCGGCACACCCAGATTGCCCCGACTGAGGTCGGCAATGTTCGAGCGAGCACTGTTGATTAACTGAGAGCGATCCACCGGTTTTCCCCGTTCCTTTAAAGCAAACTTTTGACGCCCGAAGCGGGCGCAGGGCGGCTACTGCAAGAAGCCTTCCAACTTTTGCCAAGGCGTGAAACAGAGGGGGTGATGAATGCACAAAGGGGCGGCACGCACGTCGTGCGCCCGCCCCTGTTCAGCGATGTTCACTGAGATGAAATCCCGATAGTCAACTGGCTACCGGAATGTGCGCCGAAGTGATCGGACCGAAAGAGAGGGCTGCATTATCCAGATAGCGCGTGCCCCTGAACACGCTGTGACCACCAACATCGACAACGTCCTCCTCCGTATACATCAGTACCACCATGGTGACAGGCGCGACATCAGTGGACTTCGCATGACCCTCCATCAGATTCAATGACCATTCGAAACGCATGAATGGCAGGTCGCTGATTTCAATCGGAGGAGCCCCCGCATCCAGCCGAAAGTACTGCCGCGTCGTGATGCGCAATTGGTTGCCGACTACCGTGAACGAGGGTTTTCCATATCGTTGTTCTACGGGCCCGCCATTACTCGCCCACTGGTCCATGTAATGACCGGGGTCGGTAAATAGAGCGAACAACGACGGGTTATCGCGGATATTACCGGCTGCGCCAAAGAAGTCGTTGTAGGAGTGGTGATACGCAAACCCGGCCAGTTCAGGCCGGATCGCATTGCTGGGATTATCCAGATAACTCGGAATGAACTGATTGGCCATGACCAGAAAGTTGAGAAAGTCCAGCTTCAGGTCGAACGTCACCTCATAGAAAATGGCCCGCTCGCCTGCGTCCCTTTCCAGCTTCCCTGAAACGAACTCCATCTCCATGCCCGGCAGTTTTCGGTAAACGCGACTTGTCATGATCTACCCCGGATTTCCAGTGAATGAGTTATCAACCACTGCGTTCGCAGAGTGCGAACAGGCAACGGCGTGAATTCCGGATTTATAAGGCGCCTGGGAACAACACGCGTCTACTGTCAGAACTAACAGGTCGCGGGACATTTCAGACCGACGGCACCCATTGTCTTTTAAACGCTGGTGTTTAAACGAAACCTTCAGACACGCCTTACAGGCTACGAATTCTTGCGCCGCTGCCTACAGCTACGCCAGAATCCGCCGGCTTGTGCGCCTTGGGGGCGGGTTTTATTGTGAGTCGGTCGCTGACGAATCAGCGATCGGGTTTAGCGACTCGAACTTTCTCAGCGCATCAGCGTTCATGGCTTCGTTGTGGGACTCTTCGTCCGCAATTCCGTTATGGCGGCTGTATGCGGGAGACCTTTGGGTCTACCGGGGTGCCTGAGACCGGTTCGCTAACCTGCGTACAGCTGCCACCTTCACTTGTTTAGCGACAGGGGGAAAGTGGCTCCATAACCTCAGGAGCTTCATCATGATCAAACCAACACCCAACCCACCCGAAACCGATCCCGCCTCGCCCTACGAATCCCTCGATTCCAGAAAGCTTCACGAAGCCGCCGACCGCGCCCTCGATCACTATCTCTGCCCGCCCGGCTCCACGCCACCACCGCGCAAGACCCGCAGAATGTACGCCGTCACCGCGGACTTCAAAAACGAAGAGCTGCTGGCCGATGCCTGCGAAACCCTCGCCTCGGCCAGAACAATCGTCAATGACTTCACCCACCTCATGCCCGCCTCCCAGCGCAGGACGCTGATCGGCATTGGGCAACTGATCATGCTCGGCGAGCTGGCAGTGAATCGGGTGCTGGATAATCTGGAAATACCGAATTAAAGCGTCGCCACTGCCGCCCTCCTGTGGGAGTGAGCTTGCTCACGAACGCTGACTTACAGGCAACACATCTTTCCAGACAAAAAGAACCGCCGTTCCGAATCAACCGGGACGGCGGTTTTTTCATACAGTACACGACCACTCGTCGCAAAACCGCCGTCACCTGTCAGATCTGTCAGGTGCGAAATTCATCGTTTAGCGCTCTGATAGCTCCTGCCCGTTCCCACCGCGCAGGAGCCTCATCCGTGACCACTTCAACCCCACCGGACAACACCGTTCTCGTCCTCTATCCGCCAATCGTCAATGGCCACACCACGCCCGTAGAAGGTGCGCATATCGGAGTGCCCCTGGTCGCCTATGATCTGGTCACCGATGGTGAAGGCGCTGTCGTTCTCGTCGATCCGCCGCCGACGGGCACCATGAATCCCGGAGACATCATGGAGCTTTGGCTTGAGGGGGAACCGGCAGCACTGGACAGCGAAACCATTGTCGATCCGAACGCACGCACCACGCTGCGTATTCCCAAGGGTCGACTACATCCGGACCGGGTCAACAAGCTGTACTACACGATCAGGCGTGGAAGCAGCAATTTAGGGACGTCCACGCCCCCGCTCGAAATACTCTATAACCGCATCCGCCCCGGCCTGAAGGATCGCCTGACCGACCCCGGTGGCCACTCCGAACTCAAATTGCTACTGCCCGATGAGATCAAGAACGGCGTCGGCCCGGATTTCGTCAGCGCCGAGGTGTGCGTTGCCTATCCATATTGCCGGGCGTATGACCTCATCACCCTCAAGTGCAATGGCGAACTGCTGGAGCCCAAGCCCAGGGTCAATCGGAATCAGGCGCCGCAACCGCCGAATCCCGGTGACGAAATCCCCATTACCATTTGCTTCACCATCACCCGCGCCTTTCTGGACAAGGCGAAACGTCAGGACAAAAAACTGCATTTCTCCCACACCGTCACCGATCAGCTCGGCAACGGCCCGGACACCGATGCGCCGTGGTCGCCCGTGCAGAGTGTGGATGAGGATCTGGATGGCGTCTTACTTCCAATGCCAATTCTGCTTGAACGTAAAGAGGACTATCCCGGTGATGACGCGAGCATCATTGATCTGGAAAAACTGGCGGGTAATCCATTGCTGCTGGTCGTGATCACCAAAGACAACCGCTTTGTGGTGGGTGACGAGATTGTGGCGACCTATACCACTACAGGGCAATCCGACCCCGTGGTAGTCCGGGGCAAAGTCGAAGAGGATCCCTTCACTGGGAAACTGCCCTGTTTCCTTGAAGTGCCCAATGACAAGGTCTTCGCTGGCAGCAAGGTGACTGCGAATTATGAATTGCACAGGCCCACAGTTGGTTTGGTGGGAATTTCCAACATGGCTACCGCAACGGTGACAGGGACCGCCCCGGTCAATCTGAAGCCGCCAACACTGGTGGCACCGGCGACCAATCCCATTGATGTGCTGGCCTACGAAAACGGAGTCACCGTGCGCGTCGAGCACCTGTCAGCATTGCCGGGTGACCAGGCTCGGTTGCTGGAAGTTAACCCGTTACCCGGCGCAGAACCCTTTCCAATACTGACACTCAACCAGAACAAGCGCGCCAACTTCAAACTTGACCCAGCGTTTCTCGTGGCACGGCGCGGGACAGCCATCAAGTTACGCTGGGAATTGATTCGAGGAGGAGAACCCGAAGGCGAATCGACTGATTTGACGCTGACCATCCGATCTATCGCCGAGGATGATCCGCGCTTGCCGACACCCAATATCGCCGGCAATACGAGTTCAGAGCTGAAGGTTCAAGAACTCACAACAGATGCGCGGATTCTCGCAGTGAAATGGCCACTGTTCGAGACTGGGCAACCGATCTGGGTGACCTGTTCAGGCTTCGACAAGAATGGGGATCCCGTCAACAAAGACGTCAGGTCGGGAGAGCCCAATGATTCAGCGGATGGATTGTCGGTGCTCGCGCCGGTTGAGTGGTTGAAAACACTAAAAGATGGAAGTGAGCTGACGATTGCCTGTGCGGTCAATCTGGACGGATCTGCAATTGAAGCTGAAGCGGTGAGTTTTCCGCAACGCTCTTACATAATAAAAAGTTCCATTTCAATATATGAAAACTTTGACAGCGCTCCGAAACAGAATATCTATGAAAATGAACCTCTAACACTTGATACCGGCCTGACTATAAATGTATTAAAAAATGCAACCGGTATTCATTATAACGCAATACTTACCGACCCATCCCCTCCAAGACTTCAGACTATGCAGATTACTGCCGGCTCGATAGTCAAATTTAGTTGGGAGGGCCTTGCGACCACAATAAAACTCGAGGTTCGTCAATCTATCAGACCGAGCACTATTATTTTCCTTGACCCCAGCGGTAACACAATAGAAACCAGGCAACTTCCTTATCGCTACAGTTACGACCTAATCCCAGTTGATTTTGAATATAAAGCGCCTGCAGGACAATATATTTCGCACTTTCAGATCAATGCAGCGCCAACAAACACCGGTATCGTCGAACCACGCTGGTTCTATCTAGATGACCTTACGATAAACTAAAAAAAGGGGACGTAAAAAAGGGGACGTATTTGAATGGCACTTACTTAACATGTTTAGCAGGAGAAAAAAGGGGACGTATTTATTTACCAGCAAATTCGCTCCCACAGAGAAATGCATTCCAGATGTGGGAGCGACGGTTCGACCTGCTCGCGAAAGCGACCTCACAAACAACACAGCTCATCGGGCATAAAAAAACCGCCACCGGATTCAACCGGATGGCGGTTTTTTTGTTTCATCAGTATCAGGAATCGCGCCGCAGATCCGGCGGGATCGGCAGATCGTCCTTGAGCGGTTCCGGGAACTTGCCCTTGCCCGCGCGGTGCTGGCGGATCTGGTAGACGTAGGCCAGGACCTGGGCGACCGCCAGGTACAGGCCGCCGGGGATTTCTTCTTCCAGCTCCGTGGAGTAATAGATCGAACGCGCCAGCGCTGGCGATTCGAGGAGCATGACGTTATTGGCCACGGCGATTTCGCGGATCTTAAGCGCCAGGAAGTCGCTGCCCTTGGCCAGCAGCATCGGCGCCCCGCCCTTCTCGGCGTCGTACTTGAGCGCCACGGCGTAGTGGGTCGGGTTGGTGATGACCACGTCCGCATCCGGGATCGCCGCCATCATCCGCCGCTGCGACATCTCGCGCTGGAGCTGGCGAATGCGCTGTTTGACCTCCGGCCGCCCCTCTTGATCCTTGTGTTCGTCGCGCACTTCCTGCTTGGTCATCTTGAGCTTCTTGATGCTCTCCCAGATCTGCACGGGCACATCGACAGCGGCGATGATGATCAACCCGCACGCCAGCCACAGCGAGCTCCAGCCCACCAGTTGCAAGCTGTGGATGATCGCCCGGTCCAGCGGCTCGTGAGCGATGCGCAGCAGGTCGTCGATGTCCGAATTGAGTACCACCAGCGCGACGCCCAAGGTGATGAGAAACTTGGCCAGCGCCTTGAGCAGTTCGACCACGGCCTTCATCGAGAACATCCGCTTGAGGCCCGCCGCCGGGTTCATCCGGCTGAACTTGGGGGCCAGCGAACCGGCGGCGAACAACCAGCCGCCCAGCGCAATCGGCCCCAGAAAGGCCGCCAGCAACAACGTGATCATGATCGGTTGGATCGCCAGCAATGCCTGCAATCCGGAACTCATCAGGAACGTCGCCATGGAGCGCTCGTCCATGATCACTTCCCGCGACAGCGTGAAGTTCTGGCGCATCAGGTCCATCAAATCCTGCGCCAGCATCCCGCCAAAAATCAGCAGCGCGGCAGAGCCGGCGAGCATGATCGCCAGGGTGTTGAGTTCCTTGGAGCGCGCAATCTCACCCTTTTCCCGGGAGTCCTTTTTGCGCTTCTCCGTGGGGTCTTCTGTTTTGTCCTGACCGCTTTCGCTCTCAGCCATGACTCAGCGCGCCTGTGCCAGTTCGCGTAAAAACTGCAAGGCCTCGGTGGCCAGCGGTTGATACTGATTGAGAATGTCCGCCAGCCCGACCCAGACGATGAACAGGCCGAGCACCAGGGTCAGCGGAAAGCCGATGGAGAAAATGTTCAGCTGTGGCGCAGCGCGGGTCATCACGCCAAAGGCGATGTTGACCACCAGCAGCGCAGTGACCGCCGGCAGCACCAGCAACAACGCGGCGCCCAGCACCCAGCCAAGCTTGCCGGCCAGTTCCCAGTAATGCGTGGTCATCAGCCCGCCGCCGACCGGCAGCGTGGTGAAGCTTTCGGTGAGCACTTCGAACACCACCAGGTGCCCGTTCATCGACAGGAACAGCAAGGTCACCAGCATCGTGAAGAACTGCCCGATCACCGCCACCGACACGCCGTTGGTAGGGTCGATCATCGAAGCGAAGCCCATGCCCATCTGGATCGCGACGATCTGCCCCGCCACCACGAAGGCCTGAAAGAACAATTGCAGAGAGAAGCCCAGCACCGCACCAACGAGAATCTGCTCGGCAATCAACAGCAGACCGCTGAGGTCCAGCGGGCTGACCGCCGGCATCGGCGGCAGGTTGGGGGTGATCACCACGGTGATCGCGAAGGCGAAGTACAGACGGATCCGCCGGGGCACCAGCGTGGTTCCGAAGACCGGCATCACCATCAACATCGAGGCGACGCGAAACAGCGGCAGCATGAACGTCGCCACCCAGGTACTGATCTGGGTATCGGTCAGCTGAAGCAGCGATTGCATGGCTTAGCCGATGACCATCGGAATGTTTTTGTACAACTGGGTGATGTATTCCATGAACGTCTGCACCAGCCACGGGCCGGCGACGATCAGCGTCACCAGCATCACCAGCAGACGCGGCAGGAAGCTCAGGGTCTGTTCGTTGATCTGGGTGGCGGCCTGGAACATTGACACCAGCAGGCCCACCAACAGACTCGGGACCACCAGGATCGCCACCATCATGGTGGTCAGCCACAGGGCCTCGCGAAAGATGTCGACCGCTACTTCTGGCGTCATGGCGATACACCTCCGAAACTGCTGGCCAGGGTGCCGATGATCAGCGCCCAGCCATCCACCAGCACGAACAGCATGATTTTGAACGGCAGCGAGATGATCAGCGGCGACAGCATCATCATACCCATCGCCATCAGCACGCTCGCGACCACCAGGTCGATGATCAGGAACGGGATGAAGATCATGAAGCCGATCTGGAACGCGGTCTTCAGTTCAGACGTCACGAAGGCCGGCACCAGAATCGTCAGCGGCGCCTGATCCGGCGTCGCGATGTCGGTGCGCTTGGACAGGCGCATGAACAGCTCCAGGTCGCTGGAGCGGGTCTGGGCGAGCATGAAATCCTTGATCGGCACCTGGGCCTTTTCCACTGCCTGCTGGGCCGTCAGCTTTTCCGCGAGGTACGGCTGCAAGGCATCGTTGTTCACGCGATCGAACACCGGCGCCATGATGAACAGCGTCAGGAACAGCGCCATGCCGGTGAGGATCTGGTTCGACGGCGTCTGCTGCAAGCCCAGGGCCTGACGCAGGATCGAGAAGACGATGATGATCCGGGTGAAACTGGTCATCAGGATGACGGCGGCCGGAATGAAGCTCAGCGCCGTCATGATCAGCAGGATCTGCAGGCTGACCGAATACTCCTGCGCGCCCTCGGCATTGGTGCCCAAAGTGATCGCCGGGATCGACAACGGATCGGCGGCGAATGCCAGCGGCGCGGCCAACATCAAGGCCAGGGTCAAGACGATGCGCAACGCACCCATTACTTCTTATCCTTCTGATCCTTGCCGAGGATCTTCAACAGATGCTGGGCAAATTCCGGAGTCGCTTTGTCGGCGGTGCTCGGCACCTCGACCGGCTCTTTGAGCACGTGCAGCGCAGTGATGGTTCCGGGGCTGAGGCCGAGCAGGATCTGCTCGTTGCCGACCTGCACCAGCATCAGACGGTCACGCGGCCCGAGCGCGCGGGAACCGATCAACTCGATCACCTGGCCCTTGCCGGCGGGACCTGCCTGCTGCACCCGGCGCAACAGCCAGGCGAGGAAGAAAATCAACCCCAGCACCAGCAACAGACCCAGCACCAGTTGCGTCAGCTGACCCGCCACGCCGCTGTTGACGGCCGGCGCAGCCGCCGCTGCCGTGGTCGCCACCGGCTCGGCCGCCAGCACGCTGAACGGCAACGCCAGTGCCAGGCCGAACAACGCCCCCAGAAGCTTTTTCACTCAGCGCAGCTTCTTGATGCGTTCGCTCGGGCTGATCACGTCAGTCAGACGAATGCCGAACTTTTCGTTGACCACCACCACTTCACCGTGAGCGATCAGGGTGCCGTTGACCAACACGTCCAGCGGCTCGCCGGCCAGACGATCGAGCTCGATCACCGAACCCTGGTTGAGTTGCAGCAGGTTGCGGATGTTGATGTCGGTGCTGCCCACTTCCATCGAGATCGACACCGGGATGTCGAGAATCACGTCCAGGTTCGGACCGTCGAGGGTCACTGGATCGTTGTTCTTCGGCACGCTGCCGAACTCTTCCATCGGCAGACGGTTGGAGCTCGAAGCACCTGCATCGGCGGCCAGCAGCGCGTCGATGTCGGCCTGCCCGGCTTCACCGGTTTCTTCCAGGGCGGCAGCCCATTCATCGGCCAGTGCCTGATCGTCCTGGGTGTTCATATCGTCGTTCATCATTTGTCCTCGGCGGGCAAAAAACCGGTAAAAGAATCAGGGAGTGAGGGCGCCGTTTCAGCGGCGCTCGATCGGCTCGATCACTTGCAACGCGAGGTTGCCTTTGTGCGAGCCCATCTTGACCTTGAAGGCCGGCACGCCGTTGGCGCGCATGATCATGTCTTCCGGCATCTCGACCGGAATCACGTCACCCGGCTGCATGTGCAGGATGTCGCGCAGCTTCAACTGGCGGCGGGCCACGGTGGCACCGATCGGCACGTCGACGTCGAGCACGTCCTGGCGCAGGGCATTGACCCAGCGTTCGTCCTGGTCGTCGAGGTCCGACTGGAAACCGGCGTCGAGCATTTCGCGCACCGGCTCGATCATCGAGTACGGCATGGTCACGTGCAGATCGCCGCCGCCGCCGTCGAGTTCGATGTGGAACGTGGAGACCACGATCGCTTCGCTCGGGCCGACGATGTTGGCCATGGCCGGGTTCACTTCCGAGTTGATGTACTCGAAGTTGACTTCCATGATCGCCTGCCAGGCTTCCTTCAAATCGACGAACGCCTGCTCCAGCACCATGCGCACCACGCGCAGTTCGGTCGGGGTGAATTCACGCCCTTCGATCTTGGCGTGACGGCCGTCGCCGCCGAAGAAGTTGTCCACCAGTTTGAACACCAGTTTGGCGTCGAGGATGAACAGCGCGGTGCCGCGCAGGGGTTTGATCTTGACCAGGTTGAGGCTGGTCGGCACGTACAGCGAGTGCACGTATTCGCCGAACTTCATCACCTGTACGCCACCGACGGCAACGTCCGCCGAGCGGCGCAGCATGTTGAACATGCTGATGCGGGTGTAGCGGGCAAAACGCTCGTTGATCATTTCCAGAGTCGGCATGCGTCCACGGACGATGCGATCCTGGCTGGTCAGGTCGTAGCTTTTGACACTGCCGGGTTCGGCAGCGTTATCGGTCTGTACCAGACCATCGTCGACGCCATGCAACAGCGCGTCGATTTCATCCTGGGACAGCAGATCCTGCACGGCCATGTCGTGTTCCTACTGCAGTACGAAATTAGTGAAAAGCAACTGTTCGATCACCACTTTGCCCAGCTCTTTCTGCGCCACTTCCTGGACGCTGGCTGTGGCCTTCTGGCGCAACATCTCTTGACCGACCGGGGTCGCCAGCGTGGCGAAATCCTGACCGGAGAAGAGCATCACCAGGTTGTTGCGGATCACCGGCATGTGCACTTTGAGCGCTTCCAGATCAGCCTGGTTGCGCGCCAGCATGGTGATGCTCACCTGCATGTAGCGCTGACGGCCGTTCTGGTTGTAGTTGGCCACGAAGGCCGGCGCCATGGGCTCGAAAATCGCCGGTTGCTTGCCGACCGGGGCCGCTTCGGCGGTCGCCGCAGGCTTGCTCTGGGCACTGTGCATGAAGAACCAGGTCGCCCCCACAGATGCACCGATGGCCAGCAGCAACCCGAGCACGATCGCAATGATCATCTTGAGTTTGCCTTTGGTTGCGGGGTCTTTTACTGCTGCAGCTTCGCTCTTCGCCATGCCAATAATCCGTCACTAATCGGGTTTTCACAGTCGCACGGCAAGGCAAGAGCAAGTGTTATGCCAGAAGTGTAGGTAGTAGCGGAGACAACGCTGAAGTCAAAAGCAACCCTCACCCCAGCCCTCTCCCGGAGGGAGAGGGAGCCGATCGAGTTGTCTTGTTGTGATATATCGACCTGAGGCACCGAGTCGACTTGGATTCAGCCCAAACAATAAGGTTAGCGAGCATCTCAAGCATCCCCCAATCAGTTCCCTCTCCCTCCGGGCGGTCCGACGTTTCGGGAGGGCTAGGGTGAGGGGCTTTTGATTTGATCAGGCGTAGTAGTCGACGGCGCTGGAGCCGATCACGTGAGTGGCGGTGGCCGCCGCTTCAGCGACCGCCGCTGGCGTCAACTCTTCTTCAGCCGAATCCAGGCGACCGCCGGCAGCGCTGGTGCGACCACTCTGCCCCTGCTGCGCCTGTTCCTGGCCCTGGCCCTGGCCCTGCCAACCACGATTCTGGTCGGACACGTTGACGTCGACCTGCCCCATGCCTTGCTGGTTGAACATGTCGCGCAGGCGGTGCATCTGACCGTCGAGGGCTTCACGCACGCTCGGATGCGCGCTCATGAAGGTCACTTGGGTCTGCTGGTCCGGCACCATGTTCACCCGGATATCCAGACGCCCAAGCTCCGCAGGCTGCAATTGGATGTCGGCGGCCTTCAGGTTATTGCTCGACAGGTACATGACCCGGTTGACCACTTCTTCGGTCCAGCCGTTCTGGTGCATGGCAATCGGTTGGTTCACCGGCACCGCGTTGGCGGTTTTCGGCGTGGCCGCCTGGGTCAGCGCCGCCAGACGGTTGGCGAAATCATCCACGCGGGTGTCGCTGGTGGCGGTCTTCAGGTCCTTCAGGCCGTCATCGATCAAACCGCTGAACGCCTTCTCGCCGCCCTGGCTGGTGCTGTCCTTGTCAGCCTGCACATCCAGCATGCTGGCCATACCGGCAGCGAAGTTCTGCGCCGAGGTCAACTCACCGTCGGCCTGCGCCTGGGCCGGGGTGGCCTTGGGCTGGGACTGGCTGGAAGCGGAAATGTGACCGCTCTGCTCCATAGCCAGGCGCACGGCGGGAAGCGAATCCAGCGGATCCGCCTCGGGGTCGAAGGCCGGGTCAGTGGCCGGCGCCGGATCCTTGACCATTCCTGGCAATGCCGCCACGGCAGGTTTGTCGGTTTCCGGTTGCGCAGCTGTCTCGACGACCGACGTGTCCACCACCGGTGCCGTGACGACGGGCTCCACCGCCGCCACCAGTGCCGGGTCCACCGGCGCCGTTTCGGCAACGGGGGCCGGCGCTGTTTCAGCCGTTTCGTCATCGGCCGTGGTCTTGTCGTCCGTTGCCGCCGTCGTCGGTTTGTCGGCGGGCAAGGCTTTGCCGCTATCGGCAACCGCCGGCGTCGGGGCGGCAGACTGATCCTTGCCGAGGTCTTTCTTGCCAGTGTTGTCGGCAACCTTGTCACGGGCAGGCTTGAGCGAATTGTCGACGGTCACCGAGGGCTTGTTCGCGCCCTGGTCGGCGAACACCTGAGCGAAGCTGGAGGCCTTGTCCCCGGGCTCTGCGGCCACTGCCGATGATTTGGCCGAGGCAGCTTGCGCCTTGGCCTGGGCGGCGGTCTGAAGAAGAATGTTGGGGCTTGCAGGCATGGCACGGTCTCCGCTGCACTGGGATCGTAGGTACAGTTGGGATAGATGACTGCAAGTGCCGGGCCAGTTTCGCCAGGAAACCTGCAAAACCGCCCGACGGCAGAATCAGTGCGTCAGCGAGCGCTGTCGCTCGGCGACATAAACGGGCCGCACATCCGCGAATTCGCTATGGATGTCGGCAACCAGTTTGATGATTTCAGAAGGGCTTTTGTCTTTGGCATGCTGTTCCAGCTCCTGGCACAGCACCGCAAGACGGGTCGCGCCCATGTTGCTGCTGCTGCCCTTGAAGCTGTGCGCAACGGAAGACAATGCGTCGGCATCGGCAGTCTGCTGCAACTCCCGCAGGCGATTTTCGGAATCGGCAAGAAAGGTATCCAGCAGTTCCGGATAGCTGTCTTCCATCACTTCCCGCAGCGCGCTCAGCGCCTCGTGGTCCACATGTGTATCAGCCACTTGTTCACTCCCTGATCAAGAATGCGCGGATTATGCCAGAGCCTCCCAGAAAAACTCCACGCGGGCACTGCGACCATCGTCTGACCAGCTGGCATTTCGGGCCAATTGCCGGACCAGACTGACACCGCGCCCCGACAGACGGACATCGTCGAGCGGCCGCTCCATCACGCGCGCGACGTCGAATCCCTGGCCGCTGTCTTCGACTCGCACCACTAGACAACCACCCTCGCCTTCCGGCCGCACCTGCAAATGCACCCGCACGTAACCGTCCTGCAGGGCCTCGAGGCGCGCATTGCGCTGCTCGTAATAATGGGCGAAGCCCGAGGCATCGCGCTTGAGGCTCGAGTCCAGGCCCAATACACCATGCTCCAGCGCATTGGAATAAAGCTCGGCCAGCACGCTGTACAGTGCGCCACTCTGCGCCCGCAATCCATGCACTTCCAGCAGCAACTGCAACAGGTAAGGCAACGGATTGAAGCGCTTGAGCGTGGCGCCGCGAAATTCGAAGCTCACTGACCAGTCCAGCGGACAGGACTGGCCGCTGTCGGAATACACCGGCGCCGATGGATTGATCTGCTCGGCCTCCAGCAGGCTGACTTCGACCATGCTCACATCGTCCCGGGCCTCACCGCGAAAGTCCTGCAACGCCTGCTCGATGTCCTCGAACAGCCGATCCGGCTGGCGATTGGCAGCGAACACCTGGTGCAGGCGCTCGACACCAAACAACTGATCGTTGGCATCGCAGGTGTCGATGACCCCGTCCGAGAGCAAGAACACCCGATCACCCACCGCCATCGGGTGAACCTCGGTGCGGTCATCGAAAGTCTGCGGGCTGAGCACCCCCAGCGGCAGGTGGCGTGCCGCCAGCGGCGTGCGCTCCCCGGTGGCGAGACAATGCAGATAGCCGTCGGGCATGCCGCCGTTCCAGACCTCCACCGAGCGCCGCTGAAAACTCAGGCACAACAGCGTCGCGCAGCAGAACATGTCCACCGGCAGGATGCGCTTGAGCTTGGCGTTCATTTCCCGCAGGGTCTCGGCCAGGCCGTAACCCTTGGCCGTCATGCCATAGAACACCTCGGCAAGCGGCATGGCGCCGACCGCCGCCGGCAAACCGTGACCGGTGAAATCACCGAGCAACACATGCATGTCGCCGGCCGGGGTGTACGCGGCCAACAACAGGTCGCCGTTGAACAGCGCATAGGGTGATTGCAGGTAACGGATGTTCGGTGCACTCAGGCAACCGGAATGCGCGACCTTGTCGAACACGGCCTTGGCGACCCGCTGCTCGTTGAGCAGATAGTCGTGGTGTTTGGCGATCAGATCGCGCTGCTGAAGAACCGTGGCCTGTAAACGTCGCAAGCGATCCATCGCCTTTATTTTGGCGGCGAGGATCACCTGGTTGTAAGGCTTCGCCAGAAAGTCGTCACCGCCGGCCTCAAGGCAACGGGCCAGGGCTTCACTTTCCGTCAGCGACGTGAGGAAGATGATCGGCACCAGGTTCTCACCCGCCAGCTTCTTGATCTGGCGTGCGGCTTCAAACCCGTCCATCACCGGCATCATGGCGTCCATCAATACCAGATGCGGCTTTTGCCGGATAAATGCCTCCACCGCCTCCTCACCATGGGTGGCCGTCAGCACCTCGTGCCCCTGGCGACGGACGATGGTCGACAACAACAGCCGGTCGGCGGCGCTGTCTTCGGCGATCAGGATCGTCAGCGGCTCTAGCGGCTGCATGGCCGTCAACTGATGTCGAACAATTTGTCGAAGTTGGAGATGGCGAGGATCTTGCGCACATCCGAATTGCTGTTGACCACCCGCACATCCGAGTCGTCACCGCCGGCGTGATCACGCAACAGAAGCAACATGCCCAGGGCCGAACTGTCGAGATAGGTGGCATCCTTGAGATCCACCACAATGGAGTCAGGCTTTTTAGTGAGCCGCTCGTAGGACTCGCGAAATTCCTGATGGCGACCGAAGTCGAATCGGCCCTTGACGGAAATCGTCAACTTTTGCCCATCCGCAGACACTTCTGTAACGACTGACATGTACTGGCTTCCTTGTCATTGACGAACCTGTACAAGGTGTAGCACTTGGAGGGGTCATGGGCAAGGCGCGATAGCGTCGGGATCTGTCAGAGATCGGCTCGTCAAAACGCCTCATGACGCGGCAAACGCTGGGACAACTCGTCCAGCAGCTTCTGTTCGCGCTTGTCTTCGGCGCGCTGCGCCTCATCACGATAACGTTGTACAAGTTTGCGCAGGCCCTCGACCCGGGCGAATGCCTGTTGCCAGGCGTCACGGGCCTTGTCCAGGTTGTTCTGGTGCCATTGCAGGCTCTGGCGCTGCTGATCGACGGCGGTGTCGAGTTGCGCCAGGAAGCCCTGAAAACCCAGCAGCCATTGGCCGGTCACGCCGGTGCTGCCGCGCACGATCCACTGCTGCGAATAATCCAGACGAAAGGCGTTGAGGTCGGCGAGTTTGCTCTCGGCGACTTTCACCTGCCCCTGAAAGTAGCCCAGGCGTTGCACGGCGGTTTTCTCGGCCTTCTCGGCCATGTCCACCACCGGCGCCAGACGCGCGGCTCGACTCAGGGCCATGACCGGTTACCCGCCGGCCGCCGGGGCGAAAATCGTTTCGAGGTACGCCTCGCTTTCACCCAGGCTGATTTTGTCGTTGAGCCCCTGACGCAGGTATCTGACCAGTTGCGGTTGCAGATTGATGGCAAGGTCTGTCTCGCGGTCACCGCCAGCAACATAGGCGCCGACGCTGATCAGGTCGCGACTCTGTTGATAGCGCGACCACAGCTGCTTGAAGTATTGCGCGCGCTGCATGTGTTCCGGCGCCACGACTGCGGGCATCACCCGGCTGATCGAGGCTTCGATATCGATGGCCGGGTAATGCCCTTCCTCGGCCAGCCGCCGGGACAGCACGATGTGCCCGTCGAGTACCCCCCGCGCGGAGTCGGCAATCGGGTCCTGCTGGTCATCGCCCTCGGACAGCACGGTATAGAACGCTGTGATCGAACCACCGCCCTTCTCCGCGTTACCGGCGCGCTCCACCAGTTTCGGCAGTTTGGCGAATACCGACGGCGGATAACCCTTGGTCGCCGGCGGCTCACCGATGGCCAGGGCGATTTCCCGCTGGGCCTGGGCGAAACGGGTCAGGGAATCCATCAGCAACAGGACGTTCTTGCCCTTGTCGCGGAAATATTCGGCGATCCGCGTGCAGTACATCGCCGCGCGCAGACGCATCAGCGGCGCGTCGTCCGCCGGCGACGCCACCACTACGGAGCGCTTGAGGCCTTCTTCACCGAGGATGTGCTCGATGAACTCTTTAACTTCTCGACCCCGCTCACCGATCAGGCCGACGACGATAATGTCGGCCTCGGTAAAGCGGGTCATCATGCCCAGCAGCACGGATTTACCGACACCGGTACCGGCGAACAGACCCAGACGCTGACCGCGACCGACCGTCAACAATCCGTTGATGCTACGGATGCCGACGTCCAGCGGTTCGCTGATCGGGTCTCGGTTGAGCGGGTTGATCGTCGGGCCGTCCATCGGCACCCAGTCTTCGGCCTTCATGCCGCCCTTGCCGTCCAGCGCCCGTCCGGCGCCGTCCAGCACGCGACCGAGCATGCTCATGCCCATCGGCAAGCGACCGGTGTCGGCCAGCGGCACCACGCGGGCGCCCGGGGCAATGCCGGCCACGCTGCCGACCGGCATCAGGAACACCTTGCTGCCGGAAAAGCCCATGACTTCGGCTTCCACCTGGGACGGGTGATAGGTGTCGTCGTTGATCACCATGCAGCGGGTGCCCATGGCGGCGCGCAGGCCTTCGGCTTCGAGCGTCAGGCCGACCATGCGCAGCAGGCGCCCTTCGAGAATCGGCGCACCGGCGATTTCGGTGGCCTCGGCGTAGGTGCTCAGGCGCTTGGCGAAGCTGGTGCGTTCAAGGCGCATCGGGGGCGTCCGCGAGCGGCTCTTCTGCGACCGGTGCCGGTTTCGGCGTTTCCGGCAAGTCCAGGCTCAGATCCGGCGCGGCCGGGTGCAGGGCCTGCTCATGCAACTGGTCGAACAGCTTGGACATGACCTGGCTGACGCGGGTTTCGATACTGGCGTCGATCCGGCTGTGGTCGGTCTCGACCCGGCAACCGCCCGGCAGCAGGGTTTCGTCCTCGACGATGCGCCAGGTTTCCTCATGACGTTCGCGCAGGGCTTTGACCTGCTCGAAATCCTGCGGATTGACGTACAGCCGCACATTGCCCACGCCCAGCGGCAACAGCTTGAGCGCGTCGCGCATGACGTGTTCGATCTGCGTCGAGTCGATGGCCAGTTCGCGCTGAATCACCTGTTTGGCGATGTGCTGCACGAGGTCGACCAGCGATTTTTCGATCTGGGTGTCTTGCTCGGCAATAGGCTCGAACAGGTGCGCCATCAGTTGCTCAAGGCTGTCGACCTTGGCCGTCAGGACCACTTCGGCGTCCTGACGCACCTTGAGGGTGGCGCTGTGAAAGCCTTCCTTTTCGCCGATGGCGAAGCCCTCGTTGTAGGCCTCCTGACGGATGCTTTCGAGCTCTTCGAGGGTCAGTGGCTGGACTTCCTCCAGCGGCACTTCTTCCATTTCCGGCGGTTCAGGCTCCGGTTCCGGCTCGGGCTCAGGCGCCGGCGGATCGAAGCTGGGCAAGGCCCAGGTATCGAAACCGCGGACGTCCCGGGCACGGATCAGGTCCGTCACATCGTCGTCATGCTTGTCCATGGGCTTAGATCATTTCCTCGCCGCCCTTGCCACCGAGCACGATTTCTCCGGCTTCGGCCATACGGCGGGCGATGGTGAGGATTTCCTTCTGCGCAGTCTCCACGTCGCTGACGCGCACCGGGCCCTTGGCCTCGAGGTCGTCGCGCAGCAGTTCGGCGGCACGCTTGGACATGTTCTTGAAAATCTTCTCCTTGACGCCTTCGTCCGACCCCTTGAGGGCCAGCACCAGCACATCGGAAGAGACTTCGCGCAACAGTGCCTGGATCCCGCGGTCGTCGACATCGGCCAGGTTGTTGAACACGAACATGAGGTCTTCGATCTGACCGGACAGGTCTTCGTCGACTTCGCGGATCGAGTCCATGAGCTGGCCTTCGATCGAGCTGTCGAGGAAGTTCATGATGTCCGCCGCCCGCTTGATGCCACCCAGGGTGGTGCGCGAAGCGTTCGAGTTGCCGGAGAACTGCTTCTCGAGGATCTGGTTCAATTCTTTCAGCGCGGCCGGCTGCACGGTGTTCAACGACGAGACGCGCAGGATGATGTCCAGACGCACCTTGTGGTCGAAGTTGCCCAGCACTTCACCGGCCTGATCCGGATCGAGGTACGCCACCACGATCGCCTGGATCTGTGGGTGCTCGTAACGGATCACGTCGGCAACGGCGCGCGGCTCCATCCATTTCAGGCTGTCGAGGCCACTGGTGTTGCCGCCCAGCAGAATGCGGTCGATCAGGCCGTTGGCCTTGTCTTCACCCAGGGCCTGGGTGAGCATTTTGCGCACGTAGTCGTCGGAGCCGACGCCCAGGCTGGTCTGGTCGCCGACGATGTCGACGAACTCGCTCATGACCTGCTCGACCTGCTCACGGTGAACGTTGCCCATCTGGGCCATGGCCACGCCAACCCGCTGAACCTCTTTGGGGCCCATGTGGCGCAGCACTTGTGCAGCATCGGTCGAACCCAGGGACAGCAGCAGAATCGCGGCTTTATCGACCCGGGACAGTTTGGCGACGGCGGCTCGGTTATCACTCATCTGCGTTAATCCACTCTTTCACGACCTGGGCCACACGACCCGGGTCTTCTGCCACCAGACTCTTGATTGCGTTCAACTGTGCGTCATAACCCTCGCTCGGGCTCGGCAGCAGAATGCTGGTCGGGCCGCCGAGGCTGACGCGATCGTTGGACAGTTCACCATCCAGACCGCCCATGCCACCGAGTTCCATGTCGCCGCCCAGACCGGCCAGCTCCTTGCTTTTGCCGCCACCGGTGATGTTGTTGAGCACCGGACGCAGCACGCCGAACACCAGCACCAGGATGAACAACACGCCCAGCACTTGTTTGACGATGTCCCAGAACCATGGCTGGGAGTAGAACGGAATGTCGGCGATCACTTCGCCGCGCTCGGCGGAGAACGGCATGTTGATCACGCTGACGCTGTCGCCACGGCTGGCGTCGAAGCCGACGGCGTCCTGTACCAGACGGGTGAAGCGCGCCAATTCGTCGGCGCTCCACGGCGCACGTGTGGTTTCACCGTTGGCCGGGTTGATTTTGACCTGATCGTCCACCACAACCGACACCGACAGGCGATTCAGGCGACCCTGCTGCTGTTTGGTGTGGCTGATGGAGCGGTCGAGCTCGAAGTTCTTGGTGGATTGTTGACGCTTGTCCGCCGGATACGGCGCGAGCATCGGCTGGCCGGTGGCCGGGTCCATGATCTGCTGACCGTTGGCATCAACCAGTGGCTGGCCTGGCTGCACCATGCTCGCCGGGGCGGCGGCGCCACCGGTGGTCTGCGGCGCCGAAGCCGGCGAAGGTGGCTGGTTGCTCAAGGCACCCGGCACACCTTGCGGGCCATTGCTGGCAGTGCGTTGTTCGTTGACCGACTGTTCGCTGCGCAGGGCCGGTTGATCCGGGTTGAACTGCTCGGCGGTCGATTCGACGGCACTGAAATCGACGTCAGCCGAGACTTCAGCCTTGTAGCGATCGTTGCCCAGTACCGGTTGCAGAATGTTGTGCACACGCTGGGTGAGCATGCTTTCCATGCGGCGGCTGTAGTCGAACTGCTTGCCGGCCATGGTCATTTCGGAGTTTTCCGCCTGATCCGACAGCAGGTTGCCCTTCTGGTCGACGACGGTGATCTGCGATTTGCTCAGCTCGGGAACGGAGGTGGCCACCAGATTGATGATGGCGACGACCTGGCCTGGCTCCAGCGAACGACCGGAGTACAGCTCGACCAGTACCGAAGCGCTTGGCTTGCGCTCGTCACGGACGAACACCGAACTTTTCGGGATCGCCAGGTGAACGCGCGCGCCCTTGACGTTGTTCAGGCTGGAAATGGTGCGGGCCAGTTCGCCTTCCAGGCCGCGACGATAACGGGTCGCTTCCATGAACTGGCTGGTGCCCAGACCCTGTTCCTTGTCGAGGATTTCAAAACCGATGTTGCCGTCGCTGGGAGTGACACCAGCGGCCGCGAGCTTGAGCCGCGCACGGGACAGGTCATCGGCCTTGACCAGCAAGGCACCGGAATTCGGTTCGACGGTGTAGGGAATGTCGGCGGAGGCCAGGGTATCCATGACCTGCTTGGCGTCCATGCCGGCAAGGCTGCCGTACAGAGGCCGGTAGTCCGGTTGCTGCGACCACAGCACCACGGCAAAGCCAATCGCCACGCTCGCGGCCAGGCCGACCAACAGGCCCACCTGACGCAGCACGGTCATCTCGGAGAGGTTTTCCAGGAAGGACAGGCCGAACAACGGCGGTTTGCCGTCTATCGGGGTGGCCTTGGCCGGAACGTTATCGGCGACTGCTTCTGCCATGACTCAATCTCGTCCTTAAACCGGCATCTGCATGATGTCTTGATAAGCCTGAACCAGCTTGTTGCGCACCTGGGTCAGAGCCTGGAACGACACGCTGGCCTTTTGCGAGGCAATCATCACGTCCGTCAGATCGACGCCGCTCTTGCCGATCTCGAACGCGTTGGCCAATTGGCTCGACGCCTGCTGGGTATCGTTCACTTTGTTGATGGCTTGACCGAGCATGTCGGAAAAGTTGCTGCCTGCCACTTCCGGGACAGCGGAAGTCGATTTCGGCTTCGACATGGCGTCCATTTGCATGGCCTTCATGTCCATCATCAACCGATTAAATTCAATACCTTGGCTCATGGTCTACTCTCTTGGGCGGCCCGCAATTTTTTGACACTCACTCGGCGGGTACTCAGGTGTTAGCAACAACGGTGCCAGCTCATGGCACCGCTTTCAGAAAAGCCGTTTCAAACGTTTGCGCAACCGGTCAGGTGGCGAACAGGTAGCCTTCGACATCCATGCCCGCATCGCGCATTTGCGCCAGTTTGTAACGCAGGGTGCGCGGGCTGATGCCGAGTTTTTCCGCGGCCTCCTTGCGCCGACCGCGCTCGGTACGCAGGGTGTCGATGATCATCTGGAACTCGCGCCGACGCAGGTCATCGCCCAGCGCACCGGCCGAATCGGCCTCGATTTCGACTTCACGAATGACCGGCGTTGCCGGAACGGCCGCCGGCAATGGAGCGAATAACGCAGGCCCGGAGAGACAGAAATCCTGCGGCTGGATCAAGCCGCCCTGCTGCAGAATCAAGGCCCGCTGGACCGCGTTATCCAGCTCGCGCACGTTGCCCGGCCACGGATAACCGATCAGGCACGCTTGCGCCTCGGGCGAGAACTTCGCCGTCGCATGCTTCATTTTATTGACGTGTTTGGCCAACAGACGCTCGGCCAGCGGCAGGATATCGGCGGTGCGCTCGCGCAACGGACGCCAGGCCAACGGAAATACCGAAAGACGGTAATAGAGGTCTTCACGGAACCGCCCCGCCGCCACTTCACCGGCCAGATTACGGTTGGTGGTCGCCACCACGCGAATATCGAGGGTGATCGGCTTGCGTGCACCGACCCGCTCCACTTCCCGCTCTTGCAACACGCGCAGCAGTTTGGCTTGCAGACCCAGGGGCATTTCGGAAATTTCATCGAGCAGAATGGTGCCGCCGTCCGCCTGTTCGAACTTGCCGGCCTGGGCCGCGATGGCGCCGGTGAACGAGCCCTTTTCGTGACCGAACAGGGTGGCTTCGAGCATGTTGTCGGGGATCGCCGCGCAGTTGATTGCAATGAACGGCTGGCTGGCGCGATGGGATTGCTGGTGGATGTAGCGTGCCAGCACTTCCTTGCCGGTGCCGGACTCGCCGGAAATCAGCACAGTGGAATCGCTGCGCGCGACTCGCGCCGCCAGATCCAGCAATTGAGCACTGGCGGGCTCGACCGCGACCGGGCCTTCGGTATCACTGACGCCAAGGCTGCCCAAGGCGTGACGCGCCACCAGATCCAGCAGAGCCTTGGGTTCGAACGGCTTGACCAGATAATCCGCCGCGCCTTGACGCATCGCATCGACTGCGCGCTCGACCGCACCATGGGCGGTCATCAGCAGCACCGGCAATTGCGGTTGTCGCGCGCGCAGCAGGCCGAGCAATTGATGGCCGTCCATACCCGGCATGTTGACGTCGCTGACCACCAGACTGAACGCTTCGCGCTCGACGGCGCTCAGCGCCTCTTCGGCCGAACCCACTGCGTGATAGTCGTGACCGGCCAGCAGCAGCGTATCGGCCAGCGCTTCGCGCAACGAGCGGTCGTCTTCGACCAGCAGAACCTTGATGCCCATGACCTTCACTCAGCTCCCTGAACAGCAGAAAACAACGGCAGGATGACCTGCGCGCACGTACCGCGCCCGACCCGCGAACGCAGCTGCAATTCTCCCTGATGCGCACGCGCCACGGCCTTGACCACGGTCAGTCCCAGGCCGGTCCCGGTGACTTTGGTGGTGAAAAACGGCTCACCCAGCCGCGCCAGCACCGCCGCATCAATACCGCTGCCGCTGTCGCTGACACACAAACGCAAGGTGTTGTCGCGGGTATAGCAATGCACCTTCAGACGCACCTCACCGGCACTCGCCTGAATCGCGTTTTCAATCAGATTGAGCAGCGCCCCGACCAGCGTGTCGCGATTGCAAAGCAACTCGCCGGCATGGCTGTCGCATTGCCAGCGGATCGGCAGATCCTGCACATGGGTCAGCGCCGCGGCCTGCAACGACTGCATCAAGGCATTCGGTGTGACACGATCGGTCAGCGGCAGCTCGCCACGGGCGAAGACCAGCATGTCGCGCACCTGATGCTCCAGCTCGTGCAGACGCTCCTTGAGGCGACCGGCAAAACGCTGCTGGGTCGCGACCGGCAGTTCCTGCTCGGTCAAATGACTGGCGTACAGCAACGCGGCGGACAACGGTGTGCGGATCTGATGAGCCAGCGACGCGACCATCCGCCCCAGGGACGACAGGCGCTCGTGGCGCGCCAGCTGATCCTGCAAGTGACGGGTTTCAGTCAGGTCGTTGAGCAGCACCAACTGCCCCGGCTCGGCATCCAGCGAGCGGGTGGCAATCGACAGGCGTCGACCGTTTTTCAAGGAAATTTCGTGACCGTCGTCTTCGCGGGGCGCGAAGCAACGGGTGATGACATGGCGCCACAGCTCGCCTTCCAGCGGCAGACCGAGCAATTCGATGGCGGCAGGGTTGGCCTCGCACACAATGCCGTGGCCGTCGATGACGATGACGCCACCGGGCAACAGGTCGAGGAGGTTTTGCAGACGGTTGGCCAGGCGTTCTTTTTCCGCCAGTTCCTGCATGCGCTGGGCACTGACCACGGCCAGCTCGCCCTTGAGCTCGGTGACCCGGGCTTCGAGCATGCTGTAGGAGTCGGTCAACTGGCTGGACATCTGGTTGAACAGGGCGAATGCCTGCTCAAGCCCCTGGCGGCTCGCCTGCTCTACGGACGGCAGTTGCCCCGAGGACTCGGGAACAGAAGACATCTGGGAGGCTTGGGGCATTGTGTTTTCTCGCTTGGCTGACCGTCAGTGAAACGGAACGTTGCGAGGGACATAGCAATACCCGTGCCTAAAAAAAACCACTTATAAATGAAGCAGTTGAAAAACAGGCGTCAATCATCCGCCTGTTCATCACCTTCACGACGGCTCATGCCGTACTTGCGCATCTTCTCCACCAGCGTGGTGCGGCGAATGCGCAGACGCTCGGCCGCACGCGCCACGATGCCGTTGGCATCGTCCAGCGCCTGCTGGATCAGGCCCTGCTCCAGACCACCGAGGTAGTCCTTCAGGTCGAGACCTTCCGGCGGCAACAGGGCGTTGGCGCTGAAGTCCGGCGTATGGCCGTTGATCGCCACGCGCTCTTCCAGATCGCTGCGCAGGCTGTCGACCATTTGCTCGTCTTCGTCGTCGACATAGCGGAATTTCTTCGGCAACTCGACCACGCCGATCACCCCGTACGGGTGCATGATCGCCATGCGCTCCACCAGGTTGGCCAGTTCGCGAACGTTGCCTGGCCAGCCATGGCGGCACAAGGACATGATTGCGGCGGAGTTGAAGCGGATCGAACCGCGCTTCTCGTGCTCCATGCGCGAGATCAGCTCGTTCATCAGCAACGGAATGTCTTCGACGCGCTCACGCAGCGGCGCCATCTCGATCGGGAACACGTTCAGGCGATAGTAGAGGTCTTCGCGGAAGGTGCCGATCTCGATCATGCTTTCGAGATTCTTGTGGGTCGCGGCGATGATGCGCACGTCGACGCTCTGGGTCTTGTTGCTGCCCACGCGCTCGAAGGTACGTTCCTGCAGCACGCGCAGCAGCTTGACCTGCATCGGCAGCGGCATGTCGCCGATTTCATCGAGGAACAGCGTACCGCCGTTGGCCAGCTCGAAGCGGCCGGCACGGCTGGTGATCGCGCCGGTGAAGGCGCCCTTCTCGTGACCGAACAATTCGCTTTCCAGCAACTCGGCCGGGATCGCCCCGCAGTTGACCGGTACGAACGGCGCGTCGCGGCGCTTGGAGTGGTAATGCAGGTTGCGTGCAACCACTTCCTTGCCAGTACCGGACTCGCCGAGGATCAGAACGCTGGCGTCGGTGTCGGCCACTTGCTGCATCATCTGACGCACATGCTGGATCGCGCGGCTGGTGCCGACCAGGCTGCGGAACAGGTTGGGTTCGCGATGACGGCCGCGCTCGCGGGCCTGGTCGTACATCTCGCGATAGACCTGGGCACGGTGCAGGGAGTCCAGCAGTTTGCTGTAGCTCGGCGGCATTTCGAGGGTCGAAAGCACCCGGCGGCGTTGGTCTTCGGGCAGGTCCACCGAAGAATTATCGCCCATCAGCAAAACCGGAAGGAACTCATCCCAGGTTGAGAGTGTCTTTAGCAAGCCCAAAAGCGCACCAGGAGCATTGACCGTCCCGATCAGTACGCAAATGACCTCACGACTAGACGACAAAGAGCCGACTGCCTGCTGCCAGTCATGGCTTCCGCAGGGTAAATTTTCTTCGCCAAGAAAATTTAAGATCACCGCCAGGTCGCGGCGGCGGACGCTATCGTCATCGATCAGCAGAATTTTGGTTTCACGCCACATGCAATAGCAACTTCCCTAGTCAACTCAATGCCCAAAATGAGGGGCAAGCGAGACGCTTGCAGGACACCTTGTGCCTGTAGACGCCTGAAATCTGAAAACAGCCACTAGTTAAGTCAAAAAACCGTGCACAGTCAAATTTATGGCGCACATGTCTGGATTAACTGAGGGTTAATTAACCAAACAGATGGTAAACCTTTGCCGCGTTCTGCGCTTGGGTGATCTGCGACATCTCGTCGACTATCGCCTGACGCTCACCCATCGCCACTTCCAGAAGCTGCTTGTAGACATGCAGCAACTCCTCAAGATTATCGCGCAGCGCGACCTCGTCCACCGAAGCTTCACTCAAGACATCTTCCATGCAGGAACGGCAATCGAGGTCCAGTTGACCGATCGCCTCCCAATTGCGCTCGGCCAGGGCTCCGACCAAGGCTACTCGGGTTTCTTCAATTCGCTGCAAAACAAGACTCATGGTGATCTCCTCAGAACTGCGGAGCGGGCGCAGGTGCGATCGCATCCCAGCCTTCCTTGACGGTGCTCAGCAAGCCGGCAACCTCATCAAGAATGCGCGGATCGCTGCTGATGTTCGCCTCGGCGAGGCGCTTCATCATGTAGATGTAAAGACCGTCCAGATCAGCCAGCGTATCCGCGGAATTTTCCAGATCCAGGCCTTCGCGCAGTCCGCTGACGATGCCGATGGCCTTGCTGATCGACGTGCACTTGGCAGGAATATCCTTGCGCTCGATCGCACCTTTGGCCTGAGCGATACGGTCCAGGCCGCCTTCCATCAGCATTTGCACCAGGCGATGAGGGCTCGCTTCAGATGTCTGAGCGTGCGCGCCTACTTTCTGGTATTGCCGAAGGGCTAACATCGGATTCATGTTCTACCTCATTTGCCACAATGACTCGTATGAACAGTGTATCGCCAGCGAGTCGAAAAACTTTAGACCACAAGACAAAAACCCGGCGCACGCTCGAAAGCGTAGCCGGTTTTTTGTCGCTCTTGCATGTTACTTCGCGGATTGCTGAGCGTTGAGCGAGGCGAAGAACGACGTGATGTTGCTCGCCGTAGACTTCATCTGACCTACCAGCAAGTCCATGGCGTTGTATTTTGCAGTCAACGTCTTGGTCAGGTTGGCAACACGCAGATCGAGCGCCAGTTGCTGACTGGTCAGGCTCTTGGTGTTGTTGTTCAGGATGGCCATGCGCTGATCAAGCAAGCCCGTGGCGGTAGGAAGACTACCGGCAGGAGGCTTCAGGTACGGATCCACCGCCTTGCTCATGCGCGCCAACAGACCGTTGGTGTCGTTGGTACCCGTAAACATCTGCTGGACCTGACCGGTCATGCCCGGCGTGGACATGGTCTTGTTGAATGCAACGGTGTCGAATGTCAGGTTACCGGTGAGCTTGTCAGTCATCACGCCCAATTGCGACAGGTAGGCCATCGGACCGGTGCTGGTCCCGCTCGGCATGGTCAATTGGCTACGGATATCGGCAATCAGCGAACGCGGCAGGGAGTCACCGGTAAAAGCCGCCTGAACAGTCAGCTTGCCATCTTCATCCGGCGTCGCCTTGGACAGGGTGTCGATGGTGGTCTTCAACGTGTTGTAGGCATCGACGAAAGCCTGGACAGACGTCTGCAGACCTTTGGTGTTCGTGTCGACGCTCACCACAACAGGCGTGCCTTGCGGATTCGGGACAGTCAGCAGGTTCAACGACAAACCACTGATGGCGCCGGTCACCGTGTTGCTCTTGCTGGTCACTGTCAGCCCATCGATGGTCAGCGATGCATCTTTGGCGAGCCCGTTGACCGCTCCGGAATCACCCGCCGCCGGAGTGGCACCCATTGTTTTGGTGCCATCGATTTCCAGACCGGCAATGCCGCTCACGCTCAAGTCAGAGCCTGCGCCAGTCTTGCTCGAACTGATCACCAGGCGCGAGGCACCGGTGCTGTCCGTCACGATGTTGGCAGAGATACCATTGACACCCTGAGCCGTGTTGATGGCATCACGAGTGCTCTGCAGGGTCGCATTGGCCGGGATCGTGACATTGTAATCAGTGCCATTCTGACTGATTTTCAGGGTACCACTCGGAATGGCACTGGCAGCACCGCCGGCAAAGGATGCACTGGCTACTTTCGAGCCGGTGGCCAGATTATTCACAACAACACTGTAAGTACCCGAGACCGCGGTGTTATCCGAAGTAGCGCCCAGAACAGTTGGATTACCCGAAGTCGCCGTGTAACCGGCAAACGCTGGGTTCGTCTTGCTGCCCAGGTTGGTCATCGCGGTCTGGAATGCCGTCAGCGCACTCTTCAGCGTACCTACACCGGAAATCTTCAGCGTGTTGGTTTTCGTCGCATTGTCGATCTGCGTCTGCTTCGGCGACTTGTCGGCGTTGACCAGCGCAGTAACGATCGCACCGATGTCCAGGCCGGAACCCAGGCCAGAACCCGGTAAAATTGGACTTGCCATGTGCATCTCCCTTGGGTTGTTGCCAGTCTTTTGACCAATACCTGCGTCTAAAGAACTTCAAACACTATTCATGCCAGCTATCAGACCTTGGCGTCGAACAACACGTGACTTGCGTTGGCGAGGCTGTCTGCCAGCTTGAGGGCTTCTGCGGAAGGGATCTGTCGTACGACCTCGCCCGTCTCGCTTGCGATCACCTTGACGATGACCTTGCCGGAATGCTCGTCGATCGAGAACTCCAGATTGCGCTTGATCGACTGAACGAACTTCTCGATCTCCTGCACCGCCAGCTTCAGCTTGGTCTCATCTGACTCCTGACTCTTTTTCGAGGCAGGAACAGCATCAACGGTCTGAGGCTTGGTTTCCGACGGCTTGTCGGCAACGGTATTGACTGGCTTGGGAGCCGGATAAGACACGTTAAGCTTGACGCTCATGTCCATGCTCATCACCTCATAACGTAAAAAGCGAGAGAGCACGCAAGCGCACTCCCCCGCTAAAACTCATTCCGAAATTACTGAAGCAGCTTCAGTACAGCGGAAGGCAGTTGGTTGGCTTGAGCCAGAACAGAGGTCGAAGCCTGTTGCAGGGTTTGCTGCTTGGTCAGGTTAGCAGTCTCTGCGGCGAAGTCGGTATCTTGTACGCGACCTTGTGCAGCAGTGGTGTTCTCGGTGATGTTCTGCAAGTTCTGGATGGTGCTGGTCAGACGGTTTTGCGAAGCACCCAGGCTGGCACGAGTTGCACCGATTGCAGCGATAGCGGCGTCGATTGCAGTGATCGCGTTGTCGATGTTCTGCGAAGCAGAACCAGCGCCAGTACCGGTAGTACCGGTCAGAACTACAGTACCGCTACCTACGGACAGGCTGACGGCGTCGAACTTGGAGCTCAGTACCAGGTCGATGTGGTTAGCCGAACCGGTGTTCGCGCCCACTTGCAGGGTCACAGTACCAGCCGAACCGTCCAGCAGGTTTTTGCCGTTCAGGTTGGTAGCAGCCGAGATACGGGTGATCTCGTCGGACATCTGAGCGAATTCAGCGTTGGTAGCGGTCTGGTCAGCAGTGCCGTTGGTACCGTTACGTGCTTTAACAGCCAGTTCACGCATACGCTGCAGAATGTCGGTCGAAGCTTGCAGAGCGCCTTCAGCGGTCTGGGCAACGGAGATACCGTCGTTGGCGTTCTGGATTGCCTGGGTGTTACCGCGGATCTGGGAAGACATACGGTTGGAGATCTGCAGGCCAGCGGCGTCGTCTTTAGCGCTGTTGATTTTCAGGCCGGAAGACAGGCGCTGCATCGAAGTCGACAGAGCGTCGGAAGCGCGGTTCAGGTTTTTCTGAACGTTCAACGACGTGGTGTTGGTGTTTACTGTTAAAGCCATGACGAATTCCTCGTTGGTTGGGTACTGCGGCTTCCGGCCCTGGCAACCGCCGGGTATGGCCTAGAGAACCTTCGTAATAGTTATCGTCGGGTTTGCAGGTTGCTTGAGGGCTTTTTTGAAAAATTTTGCCATCACCCTGCCACCCCCTAGAAAACAAAGACTTAGCAGCACTTTACCTTCGAAAAAATGACGCCATAAAACCGTCCGTGGCGCAAACCTGCGGGCCAGCGCCTTCGACCGTCGTCAGGCGGACGGGGCTTCCAGCAATTGGATCAACTCGTACTCCATGAAATCGGCAAGTCCCAGCCAGTCCTGACGCTCCTGGCACTCGAGCATTTGTGCGAGCAATTGCGCCCAGACTTGCTGCGTCTGCGTGCCGGCCGACAGCAATGACTGCTGCGCGCCCTCGAACACATCGACCATGGTCAACGCCGCCTCGACATCACGTCCCAGGCGGAACAACCCGGCGCACTGATGGCATTCGTCTACCCAGCTTTGCAGTGCAGTCATTGCACAAACTCCTGATTGAACGCTGTACCGGCAATCTGCGCCCCCGCCCGGCTGCTGTTGAAAAATGCCACCTGCGGCTGACTGGCGATGTATCGCTCCAGCACGCACAGATAACCGCGAAAGTTGAGCTGGGTACTGACGCGCTCGCCATACCCGTCACGCACCCAGTGCCGCGCCTGATTCACCGACGGCCCCAGGTCACCGTCATTCCAGCCGGCATGGGTCTTGTTCATCGGAAAGGCAAAATCGGCACCGAACAGCGTGATGCGTGCAGCGCCCATCTTCACCGCCAGGTCCACGGCCGGGTGAATCACACTGCCCCCCACATGCAGCAGCGCTCTCGGGTGCTGTTCACGCAATGCCGCATAGACCGGGCTGGCCGAGTAACCGCCATAGCGCTTGCCCTTCCAGGCCCTCAGCACCTCGGGGTCACTCATGGGCAGATACACCAGCGGGATGCCGTCGGATTCCTCAAAGGGCAAATGCCGGAAGCTGATGCGCTGATCGATACTCACCACATAGTCGGGCACGATCCCGTGCTCGCGCAGCGGCCGGTACGCGGTATCGACACAAATGAACAACGGACGCCCGGCCCGCTCGCGGATCGCGGCCAGACGTTCGAAATGCTGTTCCAGCGTCGGCCCGGTGCCGATCACATAGATCTCCCGACCGGCACAGGTGCCGAACAAGATCGCCACATCATCATCGGCGAGCAACACAGGCAAGCAGTCGCGCAGACGCTGTTGTATGAACGGTGACTGCGGATCGAACTCACGATTGTTGAAGCTCAGGTGCACTTCGCTGACCAGCCGATCACGAATCTTCGCGTTGAAGTCATCGGCCAGCAGCATCTCGGCGGGCAAGGCGAAAAACGGCGTGCAGATGTCGGACAGGTCGCCGGCGTAGAGCAATTCAACCCGCGGGTCCTGCAACCACTCCCGTTGATCGATCAATTGCAGCACCAGGGCAAACAGCGCGCCGTTGAGGATGTGCACATACAGGCGTTCGAGCCCGGTGCGCTCCAGCAGCACCGTGGGCAAGTCCCCGAGGCCGGTGCCGTAGACATGCAGTTGCGGCTTGTCCGCCGGCAGGGTGGCAGCCTGAATCTGCGCCTCGCGGACACGGTCATGCCGGCTGGTGAGCTGAATGCCGCCAATGCTCAGCGTCGAGCCCAGCCCCTGCGTCAACTCGGCCTCGATCGCCGAACTGTCTTCGTTCAGCAATCGTGCGAACAGCGCCGGCCAGCGTCGCTCGACGACTTCAGCGTTGGCTTGGAAAAACTCGCTCATGGCGCCTCGCGCTCCCTTCAGGCAAAAAAATAGCGTTCAAGGTTAACCCTTGAACGCTATTTTTGTATCCGCCGTTTTTATCCGATTCAAGGACGATAAATAATCGCCGAACCCCACGACAGACCGACACCGAAACCACTGATCGCGATGCGGTTCCAGTCGGAATCCATCACGTGTTTTTCCAGCAGCAGCGGCACACTGGATGACACGGTGTTACCGGTCTCGACCATGTCCTTGATGAACTTCTCCGGCTCGCCTTCGAAGCGCCGCGCCACGGCATCGACAATCGCCGCACTGCCCTGGTGAATGCAGAAGGCATCGATGTCATCGGCCTTCAGACCGGAATCGTCGAGCAGTTCGTGCAGATGCGCAGGCACCTTGAGCAGTGCGAAGTTGAACACCTGACGGCCGTTCATGAAGAACACGCCATCGGTGACTTTCAGGTGCGGTGCGCCGGAACCGTCGGTGCCGAACTTGGCCTTGCCCAGCGCCCAGACCGGCTCTTCGCCCATCCAGGTGGCAGTGGCGGCATCACCGAACAGCATGGTGGTGTTGCGGTCTTCCGGATCGACGATCTTCGAATACGGGTCGGCGGTGATCAACAGCCCATTCTTCAGGCCGGCGGCTTCCATGAAGCCTTTGATCGCGTAGATGCCGTAGACGTAACCGGAGCAGCCGAGGGAAATATCGAACGCCGCGACATGGGTCGGCAGGCCGAGTTTGTCCTGGACGATGGCAGCGGTGTGCGGCAGGCCTTCTTCGTCACCGTTCTGGGTGACGACGATCAGCGCATCGATGGATTCACGTTTCAGTTCAGGGTTGTTGGCAAACAGCGCATTGGCCGCTTCAACGCACAGATCGGAGGTTTCCTGTTCCGCGTCTTTGCGTGGGAGGAAGGCCGAACCGATCTTGCCGAGGATGAATTCTTCATCCTTCTCGAATTTTGCACCTTGTGCGTAATTGTCCACGCCGGCTACAGGAACGTAGCTCGCAATGCTTTTTATGCCAATCATTACGGCTTCCCAATAATAAACAGCCCAATACCACCGCTCGCAAGGATTCGAGGGGCGCCGACAAACAGAAAACGGCCGCCACAACGGGCAGCCACGGGGAGCGCAAAGGGCTATCACTGGAACCGAAAACGGGCCAGGCGCCATCTCCCCGGTCATTACAATACAGTGAAGATGCGCGTTATGACTCGCAGGTCACGCTATTTTGCCGAATCGATGACAGATCGGGTCATTCGACCAATGACCAGTCCAGCGGCGTACCACGTTTGATCGGCTGGCGCGCACGACGCCCGAGGACGGCATCGGTGTGCTTGGGCGGCAAGCCGAGACCGGGACGAATGGCGCGCACATTAGCCACCGTGAAGGGTTCACCGGTCGCCATATCGGTCGTGACGTACAGCGACCGACGGTAAACCAGAGACTTTTGCTCAGCCTCGGTCACGCCGTAATGCACCTGGCCCATGGCCTGCCAGGCGCGCTCGGTCTCCACCACCAGACTGGCCAGTTCCGCCGGTTCCAGCGAGAAACTGGCGTCAACCCCGCCGGCCGCACGGTCGAGGGTGAAGTGTTTTTCTACCACCGTCGCGCCCAGCGCCACCGCCGCCACCGACACGCCAACGCCCATCGAATGGTCTGACAGCCCGACCTCACAACCGAACAACTCACGCAGATGCGGGATCGTGCGCAAGTTGCTGTTGGTCGGGGTCGCCGGGTAGGTGCTGGTGCACTTGAGCAGCACCAGATCCTTGCATCCCGCCTCACGGGCGGCGCGCACGGTTTCGTCGAGTTCGGCGAGGCTGGCCATGCCGGTGGAAATGATCAGCGGTTTGCCGGTCGCCGCGACACGGCGGATCAACGGCAGATCGGTGTTTTCGAAACTGGCGATCTTGTAGGCCGGCACATCGAGGCTTTCGAGAAAGTCCACGGCGCTGTCATCGAACGGTGTCGAAAACGCAAGCATGCCCAGCTCTTTCGCCCGGGCGAAGATCGGCGCATGCCATTCCCACGGGGTGTGGGCCTTCTCATACAGGTCGTAGAGCGAAGTGCCCGCCCACAGACTGCTCGGATCCTTGATGAAGAACTCGCCTTCCGCCAGATCCAGGGTCATGGTTTCGGCGGTGTAGGTTTGCAGCTTCAAGGCATGGGCACCGGCCTTGGCCGCCGCTTCGACAATCTGCAAGGCGACGTCCAGCGACTGGTTATGGTTGCCGCTCATTTCAGCGATGATGAACGGCGGCGCATCAGCACCGATCCAGCGGTTGCCGATCTTGAAACTGCTCATTGACGGGATTCCTTCAAAACCTTGGTGAACGCGCAGGCACTCTGGGTGAACCCGGCGTCACGGAAAACATTCATCGAGGGCTGATTGGCCGGCAAGACCTGGGCGGTAATGGCGGTCATTTGCGGCCAGTGCGCTGCCACAAAGGCTTCGCCCTGTGCCAGCAGCGCCCTGCCCCAGCCGAGGCAGAAACGCCCCTCGAGCAGATACAGCGAAACCTCTGCCTCAAAGCCGCGCAAATCGTAGCGCAGGACACCGACCGGGCCGTCATCCGCCTCGGCCACCAGCAGCAACCGCTGAGGATTGCGCAGGCTCGCGCCCAGCCAGTTCACATGTTGCGACCGATCGATCGCCCCACTGTCCAGCGACCAGCGGCGCACCGCCTCGGCATTGCGTCCGTCGAACAGCAACTGCGCGTCATCCGGCGTCGCCGGACGCAACTTGAGCACCGCGCCGGCCAGTGCCGCCGCCACCCGCAGCGCACCGCGCCCGTCGACCAGTTGCCGCGAACGCTCGGCCAAGCTCTGGCGCAGATAAAAGTTGCCCACGACAAAGCCGATGGCATCGCGCAGTTGCTCGACACTGACCTGCTCCCGCGCGCCCATGAACACATGCGCGCCGGCCGCCGCCATCACTTCGCCGTTGGCCTGTTGGTTGTTCGACACCGCAATGCAGATCGTCGGCAGGCCCAGGGCCGCGCGTTCCCAACTGGTGCCACCGCCGGCGCCGATAAACAGGTCGGCCTCGGTCATGCGCCGATGAAAATCGCTGACAAAACTGTGCAGCCGCCAGTGCGGCCGCGTTTCGGCCAACGCCTGCATCTCTGCCCAGGCCGGGTTGTCGGCACCGGCGACGAAATCCACTTCAAGCGCCGAAAAATCCGCCAGCGCCAGCATCGCGTGATGAGTCTGGCGTGCCGCATCAAAGCCGCCGAAATTCACCAGCACCCGGCGCGCCACCGGTTTGATCTCGATGGCCGGGGCACTGAACTCTTCGCGCAGCATGGCGAAGCGCGGGCCGAGCAGTGTTCGGCAACCGGCCGGCAGCAGCGGCTGATAATTTTCGCTGAGCCCGGAGAGGTTCTGATTGAGCAACAGGTCCACGCTGTAGCGGCGGGTCGCCAGATCATCGACGGCGGCGATCCGTGGTGCGAAGCGACGAGCTGCGGTCTGCCAGTGATGGTCGAGGCCGTAATGGTCGGCGACGACCCAGTCAAATCCGGGCTGCCCTTCCAGTTGCGCCGCCAGTGCATCGATATCCGCCTGCCACGGCAGCATCGATTCGATGGCCTGCTCCGGGTCTTCACCGGCGTAACGATCCGGCAACGCAAACGTCGCGAAGCCCTCGGCGTGCAACATGTCGAGCCGATGGCCAGGCAAGCGTCGGCAGGCAAACGCGACATGACTGCCCTGCGCCCGCAACACCCGGGCCAGAGGCAGGCAGCGGGCAATGTGACCACTGCCGATGGTTGGCGACGAGTCGGCGCGAATCAGGACTCTCACTGCAGTTCTCCACCTGCCTTGAGTGCAGCGTGAAGGTATTCGGCACGCTGCCAGTCTTCGGCATTATCGATATCCTGCACCAGATGCCGCGGCAGAATAACCGGCAGGCTGGCCGAGGAGTAGAGGACATCGCCTTTCAGCCATGCGGCGCTGCGCCCCCAATAGAACTGCCCGGCATCCTGAAAGGCCTCGGGCAGATCCTGCGAGCGGGTATTGCGAAACTCCGGATACAACGCGGTCAGAGCGCCCCGCCCGTCAAGGGTCAGCGCACGCTGTACCGGGAAACCGAAACGGCAAACCGAGAAGGTAAAGGACTTTTCCGGCTGACGCTCGAGCAGTTCAAAGCCCTCACGCAGGAAACGCGTCTGCAGCAATGGCGCCGTGGCGTAGACGCAGCAGGCGTAATCGAAGCCCGGCAGTTGTTGCAGCGCATGCACGATGACTGCTGCAGTGCCGGTGAAGTCATCGGCCAAATGTGCCGGACGCAGGAACGGTACCTGCGCACCGTGCGCCATCGCCACTTCGGCAATTTCTGCGTCGTCGGTGCTGACCACGACTTGCTCGAACAATCCGGATTTGAGTGCCGTACGGATCGAGTGGACGATCATCGGCAAACCGTCGAACAGTTTCAGATTCTTGCTCGGTATCCGTTTGCTGCCACCGCGCGCAGGAATGATTGCAACATTGCTCAAGAGCGTTTTTCCAGTAAGAAACAAGTGATGTCGTCCGCCGGAAATTGTGGATCGTGGTGATACACAACCCCGTAATCCAGCAATTGCAGATCAGCATAAAATTCAAGCACTCACCGGCGAAATCGCTTGAACAATTTGCCGCTGTTGCCGCGACAGGATACCTCCACCGGTGCCGAGTTGTAGTACTCGGCAATCAGGATGTAGCGACTGCTCAGATCATACAGCTACGCATAAGCCATCGGCAGCAACGACGAATCCAGATGAATCAGCCCCCCTTGCTGAGGGTCAAGTCGTACTGTCGATTCCGGGGAAACCGAACAGCGAACCGTGCCCTGGCGCAGGTATTGGCATTGGTCCGGACCCCGAACAGCTTGCATCCGGGCAGCAGTTGACGCAGCTCCTGCAAATTGTTGCCGGCATTGGTCCCCAACTCCACCCGGTTGTCGATCCGCCTGGCACGCGCCAGCACCCTGGAGAATATCGCCAGGGTGCTGCGACCAGTGGCTGGCCGACATTACGGTCAACGTACTGGTTGCCGAGTTCGCCCTGCCAGAATTCCTCCTGCTCACTCAGATCACGCAGTGCAAGGTTCCCATCCTCCATAGCAGCGAAATTCATTGGGTCAAACGACGCAGTTGCTCGACGACATGATCCTGTTGCTCAGCACTCAACAACGGAAACATGGGCAAACTGATCGCTTCGGCGTAATAGCGCTCAGCCTCGGGAAAATCGCCTTCGGCAAATCCCAGGTCGCGATAGTACGGCTGCAAATGCAGTGGAATGTAGTGCAGGTTCACACCGATACCGGCCGCGCGTAATCCTTCGAACACCTGGCGATGGCTAAGACCGACACGTTCAGTCTGCAAGCGAATCACATACAAGTGCCAGGCCGAATCGGCTTCCGCTTGCGCGCTCGGGAGCGTCACAGGCAGATACGCCAGCAAGCGTTCATAGCGTGCCGCCAATTCTCGGCGGCGGTTGACGAATTCGTCCAGTCGGCTCATTTGCGAAAGGCCGAGCGCGGCTTGCAAGTCAGTGATCCGATAGTTGAAACCCAGCTCGACCTGTTGGTAGTACCAAGGGCCATGGCTGGGCCCGATCATCTGTTGCGGATCCCGGGTTATGCCATGGCAACGCAGACGCTGCAAACGCTCGGCCAGCTCCGGACGATTGGTCAGGACCATGCCGCCCTCGGCACTGGTGATGATTTTCACCGGGTGAAAACTGAACACGGTCATCGCTGCGAACTCGCCGCAACCGACCGGGCGCCCGGCATAGGATGCTCCGACGGCATGCGAGGCATCTTCGATCACGGTGAAGCGGTAACGCTCAGCCAATTCCGCGATTCGCCGCATGTCGCAGCTCTGCCCGGAAAACGCTACCGCCACCAGCACCTTGGGCAACGTTCCCGTCTGCTCGGCGGTCTCGAGCTTGCTGGCCAGAACCTCGGCATCAAGGTTCCAGGTCAGAGGATCGATGTCCACGAAGTCGACATCGGCACCGCAATAACGCCCGCAATTGGCCGAGGCCAGAAAGGTATTCGGCGTGGTCCACAAGCGGTCGCCAGGTCCCAGCTCCGCGGCCATGCAGGCAATGTGCAGCGCCGCCGTGGCATTGCACACCGCCACCGCAAAGTCAGCCTGACAACGCTCGGCCATTGCCTGCTCGAAACGCTCGATGGTCGGCCCCTGGGTCAACCAGTCCGACTGCAGCACGGCAACCACAGCATCGATATCAGACCGTTCGAAACGCTCTGCCGCCGACCCCTTGACCAGCCCGTCCGATTGCAGCTCCGCGACCACCGCATCAATGTCCGCTTCATCGACACTTTGCCGACCGTAGGGAATCATGCCGAACGCTTCGCAGGTGAGTCGGCGAACAGCCCGGAGCCGCTGCAGATGAAGATCGACTTACCATTAACCATAACTTGAGTCCTGTTCCTTGTACGCCAGGCCTAGGCGATCAATTGCGCCCAGTTCAGCGAAGCGCTGTCGTTCAGCACAAAGCCTTTGCCAGTCAGGCTCAGGTTGGCGTTGTACGCCTGATCCTGAGCGAACGCCGCCGCCCATTTTTCCTGCAATGCAGCCAGTGCCTGATCAGCCTGGGCGATATCGCCCTGATGGATGACTTGCACCGATGGCGTCCAGACAGTCAGGTAGCCGGCCTGACCGGCCTTCAGGCACAGGTCGACATCGCTGAAGCCGGCAGCGAACGTGTTGTCGTCCAGACCGCCCAGAGCCTCGAACAATTCTTTGCGCACCATCAGGCAAACGCTGGAAACCGCCGTGTAGTTCTGGTCCACGGACAACCGGTACAGATAGCCTTCGGCGTCGTGTTTCTCGCCGACGAATGCCGAGCCGACACCACCGTTCATGCCCAGGATCAGACCGGCCTGGCTGACCTTGCCGTCGCGGTCGACCAGTTTGGGACCGACCACCCCGATTTCCGGACGCAGCGCATGGTTGAGCAGCGAGTCGAGCCAGTTCGGATTGACCACTTCCGCGTCCGCCGCCAACAGCACCAGAAACTCGCCTTGAGCCTGCTGGCTGGCCGCGTTGCACAGCGCGGCCGTGCTGAGCGATTGATCGGCGCGCAGCACGCTGACTTTCGGATGCTGATAAGTCCCGAGCCAGTCATTGACCTCGGCCGATTGCGAAGCCGTGGTTGCAATCAGGATTTCGTACTTGTGATAGCGGGTGCGCAACAGCACGCCTTCCAGGCAGCGTTGCAGAGCAGACAGATCGTCCCCGGCCGGGATAACGATCGAAACCAGAGGGCGATCACTATGGTGATAATCGATCTGGTAGACCCCCGGCACCGCCGACGTGACCTTGGCCTTGTAACCGCGATTGCCCAGATGACGCAGCAATGCCAGACGCTCATGCGGATTCTCTTCAAGCTCCGGCGCCTGAGTGATCAGCAGCGGCTCATCAAGGTGCGCCAGGCTGTTCAGGCTACCCTGTTCAATGATGCGCAGCAGCAGATCGAACTCCAGCGCCTTGCTGAAATCGGCCCGGTAGCCGTCAACTTCCAACAACACTTCACGCCGTATCAGCCAGTGCCGCGCCATCAGGCCCGGCAGGCTCAACAACAGGTCCAGATTGAAGCCCGGACGGAACACATCCATCAGCGCACCGTTTTCCCGGCGCTGAATCTCGTCCGTGGAAACGGCGCTGATACCGCCAGCGTTCATCAGCTCCAGGCTGGCGCGCAACAGGCCGCCGGCAGTGAACTCATCCCCCGCCTCAGCCAGAAGCAACCAGTCGCAAGGCGACTGACGAGCACTCTGGTTGAGCTTGTCGACCAGATTGTCGGGAGTCACGCGGACAAAGTGCAGCGTGTTCTGCGCAGTGGTCGCCGCCGGTGCTTCACCGGTGGTGAACACGACAATGCGAAATGCCTTGCATTGACCTTCGAGCAGGCTGTCGAGGCTGACCTGCAACTTGTCGATGTCGTCATCCATATCCAGCAGGAAAATGCCGAATTGCGGACCACCACCGTTCACGGCCAGATGTTCGGCAATCGACCCGATCTGCACCGCATCGGCTTGACGCGACTCCAGCCACTTGAGCAGACGCCCGGATTGCATCTGGTCGAACACCTGATGGTGATCGGCGACGGTCAGCGTTTCCAGACGTGCGATCCAGTTACGCATCTTCAGCGCTTCCTCACTTTCGCCAGACAGCTCCAGTTGCTCGGCCAGGCGCTTGGCTACGGTGCGGTTGAACGCATTGAGATCATGGGCCTGCCACAGACGGTCGAGCACGCTGGCCGGGGTATCGTTGTTGCGCGCCTGGATCAGGTGCGCCTGACGCGTCCACACACCCTCGAGTTTTTCCAGTTGAATGCGCCCGGCCGGCATCGCGTGCAGCATGAATTCGAACTGCTCCAGACGATCGAAGAATGCCTGGTTGTAGAACGGCATTTCGACGTACTGCAGGGGGCCGAAGCGGCGGTCCGGCCGCTTGAGCTCCTGGTTCCACGTCGACTGGATAATCAGCTCCGCCGTCAGGGCGCGGCCGCTTTGCAGACTGTCGACCATCGCCTCGAAACTTTGCAGGGCAAACGCCTTGCCCTGCTCTGCGTTCAAGTCTTTGATACCGGTTGGCAGACCCGCGAGGAACTCGGCGAAGGCTTCGCGTTCGGCCACGGATTTCGCATCGATATAGGTCAGCGAGTGGTAGACCTCTGTGCTGTGCTCAGAGTTGCCATAGTTGATCTCACGAACCACATACGGGATCGGCAGGATTCGCGCCTTGGCACTGGCCAGCAGGAAATATACATGGCCGATTTCCTGCCACTGGAAACTGGTGCCCGGCGGCAATGCCGAATGCCAGGTTTTCATCAGGTCGGTACGGGTGACCGCGTAGAACGGCGGGATGTACTGACTCATGTAGTCGACGACGCGGTCCTGCGCCCGTTCGGACGCATAGTCTTCCTGCACTTTCTTGTCGCGGCGGTAGTAGCTCACGCCACCGCCCAGCGTCAGGTACATCATGCAGTAACCGTGGCACATGCCGTAATCCGGATTCGCCTGCAGGAAGCCCACCGACTCGGCCAGCGAATCGTGCAGGATGAAGTCGTCGTCGGCCGCCAGCACCATGTACGGCGTGGTCAGTTGCTCCACGCCATAGGCCAGCTTGGCCTGCATGCCCCAGTAGGCGAACTGCGGCACGTGGTGGTAATCAACTGCGGAGAAGTCGCCTTCCGGCCGCTCGGCCGTGGAGTCCAGCACCATGATTCTGCAGGGCAGGCTGCTGTAATACTTCACCGCCCGACGCAGGAACGCCGGACGATTGTGCGTAATCAGCACTACGGTCAACAGCTCGTTGAGCGGTAGCGTCAGTTCAGAACTGTACTTGCCTTGCATAACTTCTCTCCACAACCGGCGACTCGCCGAGACAACGCTTTGGTGATGTTGCGAATTAACGAACGCGACGCAGATAGCCGTCCGGCGCCACGGTGATCAGCAGCTTGTTCTGCAGCTGAACGTCGATCTCGAAATCCTTGCTCTCTTCCAGGTATTTCCACACGGCGGTCTTCGGGTTATCGCCCGGACCCCATGGACGATCCGGGAAGAAATCGGCCGGCATGTCTTCAACCACGGTGTCCATCACCACGCAGTAGCTGTCGACCGAAACCAGTGGCGCGTAGAGGCGCAGCTCTTCGAGCACGTGGTCGTGGGTGTGGTTGGAATCGAGCACCAGAATGACTTTCTTGCCCTCGGCGGCAGCGCGAACCTGAGCGGCGATGGCCGGGTCGATGCTCGAACCTTCGATCATCTTGATGCGCTTGCTCATCGGGTGGCTTTCGATGGCTTCGCGGTTGTGCGCACGGATGTCCAGATCGATGCCCAGCACCTCGCCGTGACCTTGCAGTTCCAGCAGGGAGGCGTAGTAGATGATCGAACCGCCGTGGGCGATGCCGCACTCGATGACCAGATCCGGTTTCACCTGCCAGATGATTTCCTGCATGGCCATCATGTCTTGCGGCAGCTGGATGATCGGACGGCCCATCCACGAGAAGTGGTAGCTGTACTTGTGCTTGGCCGATTCGTTGAAGAAATCGCGGGCCAGGCCGGTGAGTTTCTGGTCGTCACCCTGTTGGGCGATCTGCTCGCGGCATTCGGCTTCGAAAGCTTTGTTGATGCTGTTGTCGGTCATTTTCAAAATCTCAAGGGTCACTGGAACGAAGCGCTGTCGACGGCGTGATAGACGTAACGTCCACCGGTCATCCGCTTGATCTCTTCGAGGTAATTGGAATTCATCACAAACAGGTTGGCGCCCTCGGGCAAGGCGTCCATCGCCTCTTGCGGCGAGGACACCCGGGCGCCGCTCAGGGGCAGGTAACGCCCCTGCTTGGCCGGGTTGATATCGACCACGCGATCCACCGCCACGCCGGCGCGTTGCAGGAACAGCGAATAGATCACGCCTTTGGACGAGGCGCCCCAGATCGCCGAACCCTGCTCGGGTGCACCCTGGATGATCTGCACCGCGCGCTCGAGGCTGGCGGTGAAATCGTCCGGCAAGGCCAGGCGTGGCACCGGTTGTTCCGGGGTCAGGCGCAACGTGGCAAGGTCAGCGACGATGTACAGGTATTGGCCACCGAACAGGTGACCGGCCTCGTGCACGGTGCCGAACATCCGGCGCAGGTCATCGAGACGGAAGTAATTGACGTGCTCGTAGAACAGATCGAACCAGGCTCGGTGTTCGAGGATCCAGTCGAAGCACGGCACTTCGATGTAGATCTGCCCGCCGCCCTGGTTGGCTTCGGCGATCACCGCCAGAAAGCCCAGCGGATCCTGGATATGTTCCAGCACATGACGCAGCACGATGGCGTCCGCCTCAAGGCCCAGACCTTGGGTGAACGGGGCCTTGATCACGTCGGCGTTATCGCCTTCATAGGCCGGGTCGATGCCGGTGATGCGGTAGCCCAAACCTTTGAGCAACTCGAGGAAATAGCCTTTGCCGCAGCCGACTTCGATCAGTTCCTGACCCTTGAAGTGCCGGGCAATGATGCCTTCGACATCGCTCAGGTGCTTCTGGAACTGGCCGGAATGCGCCTGCTCGTTCTGGTAGTCGGCGTCGTAGCTGAGCTTGTCGGCGTCGAACGCCGCATTGAAGATCAGACCGCTGCGTTCATCCTGCACCAGCAACATGTCGGCGCTGGCCGATGCCTTCGCCGATTCGGGATCGGCAAAGGTGCGGTTCTGCAGCACCGGCAGGTCGCTGACCCGATACAACTCGTGCCTCATTGCGGCTCTCCCAATAACTGTTGCAAGCGCTCGGTCACCGCCCAGAACGCCAGCGGTTCGTGGGTCGGATACGGGTAATGGCCGAGGTTCAGGCCGATGGTCGCGCCGCGTTCACGCACGTGCTGTTCGACCAGCGACCGCACCGAAACCGGCTGGCCGCTGGCGCAGTTGATCGTGCCGGCGAAATCGCGTTTGTGCAGGATCGCGGCGAGATACGCGGCAGCCGTTTCAATCGCCAGGAAGTCCCGCAGCTGCTCACCGGCCGACATGTTGAACGTCGCATCGCCGGCGTCGATCGCCCGGTCCAGCGCCGCCAGCAGACTGTTGGGGTTCTGCCCTTTACCGTGCAGATAGAACAGCCGCGCCCATTGCAGGGTGAACGGATGCTCCTGCTGCAGATGTTGCAAAAACAGGTGCAGCGTGTGTTTGGCCAAACCGTAAGGATTGGCCGGCTGCGCGTCGTTCTGCTCGCTCAGCGGGCCGCTCTGCATGCCGTACTCGAAGCAGGTGCCGGTCACCAGCACCTGCTTCGCGCCCGCCTCTACCGCGCCTTTGATGAAGCGATAGTCGGCCATCAGGTTGTGCTCGAAATGGAACAGCGCCCGATAGTTCGGCAACCCCGGCCAGGCCAGGTGCGCGAGTGCATCGACGCCCTTGGTCAGCGCCGCGACATTCAGATCCGCCGCGTGAATATCCGCGCTCACGAACTCGACGTCCTTGATCCACGGCATGTCCGCAGCTTTCTGCACATCGCGCGCCACCGCCCGCACCGTGCAACCACGGGCCAGCAACGCCGCGACCAGATGACGACCGACGAAGCCCGTGGCCCCGGTGACCAGAACCTTCACAGCACGCTCAACTCAGGCACGGCGATCACGAAGCGACCGTCCCACTGACGCACCTGAGCCAGCTGCTGGCTGACTTCGTGCAACAGGTTCCATGGCAGCACCAGCACGTAATCCGGCTTCTCGATATCGATCTGCGCCGGCGCGACAATCGGGATGCGGCTGCCCGGCAAAAACTTGCCCTGCTTGTGCGGGTTGGCATCGGCGACCCAGGCCAGCAGATCCGGTTTGACCCCGGCATAGTTGAGCAAGGTGTTGCCCTTGGCAGCGGCGCCGTAGCCGACCACACGTTTGCCGTCGGCCTTGGCCTGCAACAGGAAACGCAGCAGATCATGCTTGATCCGTTCGGCAGCCGGCGCCAGCGTCGCGTAGTACTCGGCGCTTTTCACCCCGGCGTCGAGCTCGGCCTGCAACTGCTGCTGCACGGCAGGCTGCACGGCGCGGCGTTCGCCGTCCTTGCGCTGGACGAACACCCGCAGCGATCCGCCATGGGTGGTCAGCTGGCTGACGTCGAACACTTCCAGGCCGTTGCGCTCGCACAGGGTCTGCACGGCGGTCAACGACAGGTACGAATAGTGTTCGTGATACAGCGTGTCGAACTGCGCGCCGGCCATCAGCGTCAGCAGTTGCGGGAATTCGAAGGTGGCGACGCCGGTCGGTTTGAGCAGCGCAGCGAAACCACCGAGGAAATCGTTGATGTCCGGCACGTGGGCGAGCACGTTGTTGGCGGCCATCAGGTCGGCGGCCCAGCCTTCGCTTTTCAGCTGGGTGGCGGTATCGCGACCGAAGAACAGTTCACGAATCTCCAGGCCTTTTTCCCGTGCTGCCTGCGCGGTGCTGCGGGTCGGCTCGACGCCCAGGCACTGGATGCCGCGACCGGCCACGTATTGCAGCAGGTAGCCGTCGTTGGCGGCGACTTCCACCACGCGGCTGTCAGCGGTCAGGCCAAAGCGCTCGACCATCTGGGCCACATAACGCTCGGCGTGGGCCAGCCAGGTGCTGGAGAACGAACTGAAGTAGGCATACTCGGCGTCGAACAGGCTGTCGGCGGAGGTGTAATCCTCGGTCTGCACCAGCCAGCATTGCTGGCACACGGCGACCTTCAGCGGCACCCATTGTTCGGCCTGCTCCAGCCGATCGGCATGCACATAGGCGTTGGACGGTGGCGAGGTACCGAGGTCGATCAGCGGCAGGCTCAGCGGTGCGGCGCACCCACGGCAGTTCATAGACGCACTCCAGCAAAGTGTTGATCGAGCGCGGGATGGCTGGAATCACGCGCTGACAAATTATTGACAGGCAACGGCCAGGCAATCGCCAGCCGTGGATCGTTCACCGACAGGCCGCCCTCGTGCTCCGGCGCGTAATCGGCGCTGTGCAGATAAAGCAGTTCGGCGTCTTCGGTGAGGGTCTGGAAACCATGAGCGAAACCGGCCGGAATCAGCAGGCTGCGTCCGTCACCGGCCTTCAGGTGCTCGGCGTGCCAGTGCAGGAAGGTTTCGGAATCCGGGCGCAGGTCCACCGCCACGTCCCACACTTCACCGCGCAGGCAGGTGATCAGTTTGGCTTCCGGCGCGTTGGCATTCTGGTAATGCAGACCGCGCACGCTGCCCTTCTCGCGGGTGCAGGAATGGTTGATCTGGCGGATGTGAAATTCACTGCCGAACGCCTTCAAACTGCCCTCGCAGAACAACCGCGCGAAGTGCCCGCGCTGATCTTCGAAGCGTTTGTGCTGGACGCTGAACAACCCGGCCAGCGGCAACGGTTTCAAGGAAAACTCGCTCACAGCGCGCCCCGGTACAGGTTCAGTTGGCCGAGGGTCACGGTGCGCATGTCGTCACCGTTCTGCCACGCCAGGTGCCAGTCGAGGGTCTGGGTCAGGCATTGCTGCAACGACCAGCGCGGTTGCCAGCCCAGCACCTGACGGGCGCGGCTGCTGTCCAGGCGCAGCAGACCGGCTTCGTGCAGGTCACTCTTTTCGAGGCGCAGGCCACGGGCCTGAGGCCAGCGGTTGGAGAGCAGTTCAACCACTTCGCCGACGCTGCACATGTCTGCTTCGCCCGGGCCGAAGTTCCACGCCCCGGCGTATTCCGGGCCTTGTTCGTAGAGCCCGGCGGCCAGTTGCAGGTAGCCGGCCAGCGGCTCCAGCGCGTGCTGCCACGGGCGCACGGCTTGCGGGTAACGCAGGGTCACCGGCTCGTCGGCCGACCAGGCTTTCAGTACATCGGGAATCAGCCGTTCTGGGGCGAAATCGCCGCCGCCCAGCACATTGCCGGCGCGCGCAGTGGCCAGGGCCAGACCGTGCTCGGCGTACTTGTCGGCCGGGAAAAACGATGCCGCGTAAGACTGCGCCAGCAACTCGCAACAGGCTTTGCTGCTGCTGTAAGGGTCGTGGCCACCGAGGGCTTCGTCCTCGCGGTACGGCCACAGCCATTCCTTGTTGGCGTAGACCTTGTCGGTGGTCACCAGCACGCAGGCCCGCACGCAACCGACCTGACGAATCGCTTCGAGCAAGTTGAGGGTGCCCATGACGTTGCTGGAATAAGTGCCGAGCGGATCGCGATAGCCTTCGCGCACCAGCGGCTGGGCCGCCAGGTGCAGGACGATCTCCGGTTCGGTGTCGGCGATGATCTCGAGCAAGGCGCCCAGATCACGCAAGTCGCCGCGCTGATCGTTGATGCCTTCGTGCACGCGCGCCAGTTCAAACAGACTCGGCTCGGTCGACGGATCGAGGGAAAAACCGCTGACCTGCGCGCCGAGGCTTTGCAGCCACAGGGTCAGCCAACTGCCCTTGAAACCGGTATGCCCGGTGACCAGAACCCGCTTGCCGCGCCAGAACTCAGAACTCAGGCCCATTGCTTCCATGGGGCCTCCCCGCTCTGCCACAGCGCTTCGAGATGGTTCTTGTCGCGCAGGGTGTCCATCGGATGCCAGAAGCCTTCGTGCTCGAAGGCTTTCAGTTGTTCGTCCTGGGCCAGTCGAGCCAATGGCTCCGCTTCCCAGGTAGTTTCGTCGCCAGCGATATACGACAGCACTTTTGGCGACAGCACGAAGAAGCCGCCATTGATCCAGCCGCCGTCGCCGCGCGGTTTTTCGGTGAAGCCGAGGACCTGATCACCATGCCGTTCAAGGGCGCCGTAACGGCCCGGCGGCTGCACGGCGGTGACGGTCGCCAGACGGCCGTGCCCTTTGTGGTAGTCGACCAGTTGCGCAATGTTGATGTCGGAGACGCCGTCGCCGTAGGTGAAACAGAACGCTTCTTCGTCCTTGAGGTAACGGCCGGCACGCAGCAGACGGCCGCCGGTCATGGTTTCCTCGCCGGTGTCGATCAGGGTGACGCTCCACGGCTCGCTGTAGTTCTGGTGAACGTCCATGCGGTTGTTGCGCATGTCGAACGTGACGTCGGAGGTGTGCAGGAAGTAGTTGGCGAAGAAGTCCTTGATCGCGTAGCCCTTGTAGCCGAGGCAGATCACGAAGTCGTGGATTCCGTGGGCGGAATACTGCTTCATGATGTGCCAGAGAATTGGCTTGCCGCCGATCTCGATCATTGGCTTGGGCTTGAGGTGCGACTCTTCACTGATGCGCGTGCCGAGGCCACCCGCCAAAATAACTGCCTTCATCGTCTCCCCTCTTCTACGTCACAGGGCTTGGCCTCGCTGTTGCAGGCCTTTGCGGCTGAACCTTTGCCAGTCCGGGCGCAGGTGAATGACCGCGAGCGCTCGTTTTATGGCGATTTGAGGGGGACTTGCAGGAAACGCGCCAGCTCCGCCAGCCCTGCGTCGGCGGGACATCCGGACATGAAAAAGGGATGAATCCGTTGCCGGAATCATCCCTTTCATCAAGCTACTTCAATGAGTCGGACGGATCAGCCAAACATCGCAAATCCATCGATCGTGGCCGGCAGGTCGTAGACCTGGCCGTCAGCGGTCTGCAGATGCTCGATTTTGTTGTACCCGGCATACCCGGGATACCCGGCAGACTCGGCGTACCAGCCTTGCAGTTTCACGCCGCTGTCGGGAACGCCGACGCTGCCGTCGTTGGCGCCATGCAGATAGGCGTCATCACCGATGCGAGTGACGTTCAGCTGGCTGAGATTGGCGACAGTATTCAGGATCAGCGTGTCATTGAGGTCCCAGCCTTCGTCCTGAATCGTTACCAGCCCGGTGGTGTTCACGACATAGGTGTCATCACCCGTACCGCCGAACGCGAAGCCGCCAGTGCCGGACTGGCCCGCTAGGTTGAGAACCAGCACGTCATTACCGCTGTCACCGAACAGCATGTAGTTGCTGCCGGTCCCGGTCAGCACGTCATTGCCTTCATCACCGTAGGCACCGCCGCGGTTGACCGTGACGGTGTCATCGCCCTCGTCTCCATGGGCCAATGTACCCAGGTCATTCACGACACTGACGATGACGTCATCGCCCGAACCGCCAGACAGCAAGTCGGCCTGCGCGACATTTGTGTCGAGACCGGATTTCAGTCCGCCATAGAGATAGTCATTGCCATCGCCACCCACAATCTGGTCACTACCAGACCCGCCTTCGAGGACGTTGTCACCCGAGTCGCCTCGCAGGAAGTCATCGAACCGGCTACCGCGCAGCCCTTCAATATCGACGTAGGTATCGTAGAGCGCGATACCGCTTTGCGGCCCCCAGCCCAGCGAGGCGCTCAACCCTTCGTTGCTGTCGTCGTAGCTGACGATGTCGATACCGGCTCCGCCCTCAAAGCGATCACCGCCCGCGCCACCCGACAGGACGTCATTGCCGGCACCGGAGATGATTCTGTTGGATTCGTCATTACCGTATCCAGTGAAGTCCGCAGTGCCGGTGTAGGTCATGTTCTCGATGAACGCAGCCATGTGCATCGACGACAGGCTGGTGTTCAGTTGATCGATGCCACCGGGGAAATTCTGCTCGACGATGGTCACGCCCTCGCTGTTGATCGTGTACACATCATCACCCGCGCCGCCCTCCAGGGTCAGGCCGCCGACGTTGGCGGTGAAGTGGTCAGCGAACGGCGTACCGATGACTTTCTCCACGTTCACCAACGTGACATCCGGAGCACCTGCCTGCTGACCAATGCCGATATTGACGCCGTCCCAGGAGAGGCGGTAGCTCACGGTGTCGTAACCATCAGCGCCATCCACGATCATGGCGTTATCGAGCAGATACACCACGTCATCGAAATTCGATCCCTGAATCGCCTCGATGCCGGTGAAGGTGTCGCCAGCGGCGATGGTCAATGCGTCGTAGTTCTCGAAGTCCTGGACTCTCACACCCTCGAGGCTGTCGCTATAGCTGACGGTATCGAAGCCTTCGCCACCCACGAAGTGATCAGCGCCGGCGCCGCCCCACAGCCAGTCGTTGCCGGTGCCACCGATGATCTCGTTGTCGCTGTGTCTAGTCCTGAAATAGGTTTACACCTGTCTCATCCTAACGCCCGATGCACCGCATCGGGCGTTTTGTATTTTAAGGACAGGTGCGGGCGCTCCTGGTTGTAGATCAAGATCGCCTCCCGCACCATTTGCTCCGCTTGCGCCAAGTCTGTCGGCCGGTGGAGCAAGAGCTCTGTCTTCAAGATGCCGTTGACCCGCTCTGCCAGGGCGTTTTGGTAGCAGTCGTAGCCATCAGTCATTGAGCACGTGATGCCATGCTTGGCATGGAGCTTTTGATAAAGCGCCGAGCAGTACTGCACACCTCGATCTGAGTGATGAACCAGTTTCTGGCATGTTCGACGCGTCTTCAAA